>NZ_JBVJRV010000001.1:0-160231 GCF_055607265.1 Streptomyces sp. NPDC037013
TGCCGCTCAGGTCGTCGCTGTCGAAGAACACCGCCACCGGGTTACCGGACAGGGGCTTTTCGGCAAACGCGTCGACCACTACATAGGTGTGCATCTGTTCCGTTCTCCGCTCGTCCTTCGGGTCGAAGCCCACGATGCGCGGTCAATCTTTGGCGGGAACGGATTCCTGCTGGAATCACGCCGAACCCGCCCCGGCTCGGTGGCGCGGGGCGGGTCCGTACGTGTTTCCTGACGCCCTCACAGGGGTACGGGCGTCTCCGTTCCGCCCCTGAGGAACCTCCGGAGGTGCTCCTTGAGGCCGAACCCCGGAGCCGAGGCCTCCGCGGGCGTCAGGACGGCACCCTCCGCAAGGAGCCGGCGCGCGGCGAGGTGGTCGGCGGGGCGGTTGACCGACTCGACCGCCTGGAGGGCTTCCCCTCGGAAGAGGAGCACCGAGAACGCGCCGGGGTCGTCGCCGGTCACCACCTCGGTCTCGTGCCCCTCGTCGAGCCCCGCGATCTGCAGGGTCGTGTCGAACTGATCGCTCCAGAACCAGGGCAGTTCGTCGTACGAGCCGGTCGTGCCGGTCAGCCGCCTGGCCACCGCCAGACCGTGGCCGACGGCGTTCTGCACCGATTCCAGCCGCAGCAGGTTCCCGGAACGCACCTGCGGGAACGCCGCGCAGTCCCCGATGGCGGAGATGTGCGGGTCGGCGGTGAGCAGCCGGGAGTCGACGACGATGCCGTCGTTCACCGGGAGACCGGCCTCGGCGGCCAGCTCCGTGCGCGGGGTGACGCCGGCGCCGATGAGGACCAGGTCGGCGGGGAGCCGGCTGCCGTCGGCAAGCTCCACCGCCGTGACGCCCGAGCGCGGGCCGCCGTGCAGGGCCGCGACGCCCTGTCCGAAGAGGAGCCGGGTGCCCCGGTCGCGGTGCAGCCGCGTGAAGTACTCCGCGGTCCGCGCCGAGACGGCGCGGGCGAGCGGCCGGTCGAGGGCTTCCGCGACGGTCGTCTCGACGCCCGCTTCCCGTGCCGCGGCGGCGAATTCGAGGCCGATGAACCCGGCTCCCACCACGACCGCGCGCCGCGCCCCGGCGAGTGAGGCCCTTAGCGCGGCGGCGTCCTGCGCGGTGCGCAGGGTGTGCACGCCGCGCAGCCCGGCACCCGGCACGTCGAGGGTGCGCGGCGCGGCGCCGGTGGCCAGGACGAGGTGGCCGTAGTCGTACGTGGTGCCGTCGGTGAGGCGCACCGTGCGGGCGGCCGGGTCGATCCCGGCCACGGTCCCGGCGACGAGGTCGATGGACTGGCGCACGTAGTACGTCGCGGGGCGCAGCCAGAGCTGTGCCTCGTCCGCCTCGCCCTTGAGGTAGGCCTTGGAGAGCGGCGGACGCTCGTAGGGGAGGGCGTCCTCGGCGCTGATGAGCGTGATGCGGCCCTCGTAACCGTGTTCGCGCAGGGAGGCCGCCGTCTGGTGGCCGCCCTGCCCGGCCCCCACGATGACGACGGACGGCGGGTGGGTGCTGTCCTTCATCAGTTCTGCCGTTCGGGGGTGTGGACGATCAGGCCGTCCAGGGCGTCGCTGGACTTCAGCTGGCAGCTGAGCCGGCTGTTGGGGCGGCGCTCGCACGCGGTGAAGTCGAGCATCTCGTTCTCCCGCTCCTGCGGCGGCTCCAGCTTGTCGAGCGTGGTCTCGTCGACGTAGACGTGGCAGGTGGCGCACTGCATGTTGCCGCCGCACTGGGCGACGATCCCGTCGATGTCGTTGAAGACGGCGCCGCGCATGACGCTCGTCCCGGCGGGGACGTCGACGGTCCGCTCGGTGCCGTCGACGGAGATGTACGTGATCTTGGGCATGGCAAAGGGCTCCTCGAAGGGGGAGACACACGGAAAACACACGGGAAACACACGGAAGAAGGCACGGAGAGACGCACGGAAGACGCGCACAGAGCAACGCAGGAAAAAGACGTGGCCGTGGGCGAGGGGGAACGCGACGTCCCTCTCAACGCACCGTCGCATGCGGGCCGTTCGGACACGCGACGTCCGGGGCCACGGGCATGGCGACTGGTTCGGAGCGTACCAAAGGAGCCCGTGACGGAGCCAGGAAGCGCCGGGCGGCCGGGGGCCTTCCCAGGGACAGCCGGGAGGCACGCATTGATGCCTCCGGGGATATCTGCACATGGCAAAACCGGTCTTGGAACGCATGAGAAGTTCTCTCTACTGTTCTTACCGAGGCGGGAACGCGGCGCACAGCCGCACCAGACTCCCGCCCGGCGGCCGTCCTCCCCCGTCCGGCCGCCGGGCGGGCCCTCCCGTGCCCCGCCGCGCGCCCCGGAAACCGGTGCAGCGATTCTCGACCCGGCCCCGAGCCGCGGTCACCATCATTCAGCTCGAACGGCCTGGACTCGCTGGTCGGGGAGGTCCTCGCAGACGGCACCCCGCGGACCCGAGGGGCCCGCTCGACTGAACTCCGTATCGACATGTGGGGGATTTTGATGTCCGGTAAAGCTGACATAGAGAGTCTGTACACGGCCGTCGAGGAGGCGGCCGGACTGCTGGGCGTGGCCTGCTCGCGCGAGAAGATGTGGCCGGCCCTGACCGCCTTCCAGGACATGATCACCGACCCCATCGTCTTCAACATGGTGACCAGCGGGGGCCGGATCGGGGACCTCTCCTTCGACTTCATGGTGCCGCCGAGCGCCGGTGACCCCTACGAGACAGCCGTGGCCAACGGCCTCGCGGAGGAGACCGACCACTCCATCCGCGGGCTGTTCACGGAGGTCCTGAAGCGCTTCCCCGTGCAGACCTTCGGTGTCGACCAGCGGCTCGGCGGCGGCTTCAGCAAGACCTACACCTTCTTCCCGCAGGGGCAGTTGCAGGAACTGACCGCACTGGCCGAGGTCCCCGCCATGCCGCCGGGGCTCTCCGAGAACCTCCGTACGTTCACCGAGTTCGGCCTCGGCGACAAGGTCTCGGCGCTTGCGATCGACTACGGGCGCCGGACCTGGAACGTCTACTTCAACGGGCTCTCCTCCGACTACGTCCAGCGCAAGACGGTCCGCTCGATGCTCGACGCGTTCGGGCTGCCGGAGCCGAGCGCACGGATGCTCGACTTCATCGAGACCTCCTCGGCGCTCTACCCGAGCTTCAGCTGGGACTCCTCGAAGGTCGAGCGGATGAGCTTCTCCACGAGGACCACGGATCCCGCGGCGCTCCCGGCCCGCGCGGAGCCGCTGCTCGGGAAGTTCGCGCGGAACGTGCCGCACACGTACGACGGCGACTGCGTCCTCGTCTACGCCGGTGCGCTCTCGCGCAGCGAGGAGTACTTCAAGCTCGCGGCCTACCACCGGATGTCCGCCGCGGCCCACGACCGGGTCCGCCCCGTGAGCTGACGCACGCCGCGGTCCGCACACCGCGGCCCGCACGCCGCGACCCGCCCGCCCGACCGCTCGTTCCACGCGGTCGGGCGGGCGGGTCTTTTGGTGCCCGCCGGCAGGGCGTCAGCTGATCTTCATCGTCGCCATCATGCCCATCGCCGAGTGGTCGAGCATGTGGCAGTGGTACACGAACTCGCCGGCATAGGTGTCGAAGGTCGCCTGCAGCTTGACCGTCTCACCGGGCTGGAGCACCACCGTGTCCTTCAGCCCCGACTCCGAAGGGCCCGGCGCGGCCCCGTTCCGCTCCAGTACCCGGAACTGCACCAGGTGCATGTGGAAGTTGTGCGGGGCCTTCACGTTGGCGTTGGTGACGGTCCAGACCTCGCTCGCGCCGTGCCGGATCATGGCGTCGACGCGCTCGGGGTCGTACACCTTCTCGTCCATGTACGCCTGCGGGTTGGTGCGGCCGTCCTCGTCCATGCGCAGCACGATGGTGCGGCTGTTGGTGGGGGTGGGCAGCGGCGGCAGGGTGCGCAGCACGGACGGCACCGAGCTCGGGTCGTCGGCGGTGCGCGTCACGTCGAAGCGCATCACCTGCCCGACCTGCTCGACGGGTCCGCGGCCTGCGGTGTTCTGCAGGACGATCTGGCTGCCGACCGGGTAGCGGGAGAAGTCGATGACGATGTCCGCGCGTTCGCCCGACGACAGGTAGACCGACTTGGTGGTGGACGGGCGCGGCAGCAGCCCGCCGTCCGAACCGATCTGCACCAGGTCGCCGCCGTCCGCGAGGCGCAGCTCGAAGAAGCGCATGTTGGACGTGTTGGCGAAGCGCAGCCGGTACTTGCGGGCGGCCACTTCGAAGTACGGGTAGGGCGCCCCGTTCACCAGGAGGGTGTTGCGGTTGCGGTCGCCCATGGCGTACAGGAGCTGGCCCGTCGGCTCGAAGTCCACGTCGCGCAGCTCGATCACGACGTCGTACTTGCCCTTGGGCAGCGGCAGGGCCTCCTCCTCGGCGTCACTGATCAGATAGCTGCCGTGCAGGCCCCGGTAGACGTTCTCCGACTCCACGTGGTGGGCGTGGTCGTGGTACCAGAGCGAGGCGTGCGGTTGCTTGTTGGGGTAGTGGTATACGCGGGTCTCGCCCGGGTCGATGGTGTCCATCGGGCCGCCGTCGCTGTCCGGGGCGACCGAAGCGCCGTGCAGGTGGCGGGAGATGGGCACGTCCAGGTCGTTGTGCTGGATGATGGAGACGGGTCGGTTCCGGCGCGCCTTGATGGTCGCGCCGGGGAACTGCCCGTCGTAGGTGAGCAGTTCGGTGCGGATGCCCGGCAGGATCTCCTTGGTGATCTTGCGCGTGGTGATCTCGTACGTGTCCATGCCGCCGTCGGTGAAGATCGGCCTGGCCACCGGTATCAGCGGCATCGGCACCTTGAAGAGCTCGATGGCGGGAAGGACCGCTGCGGCAGGCGTGTCGGCGGCCTCGGCGTCGCGGGCGTTGTACAGGGGTGCCAGGGCGGCCCCGGTGAATCCTACGGATGTGACGGCCATTCCGGCACCGAGTACACGGCGTCTGCCGATCATGGTGTTTCTCCTTCGTGCTGCCTGACGTGATCAAGCGAATCATCACGAGCGGTGCTCGGCACCGGCTGGACGCTCGCTCGACCCGCTTGACGGGCATCCGTACAGGTGCACGAGTGCGACTCCAGCGAAATGCGACATTCCAGCCGGAGGGTGAGACGTACAGGCGGGGCTCGTGCGCGATCCGTGCGCCCTGACACCTCGCAGGAAAGAGAGAGGGGACACCCCACCCATGACATCCGCACGGCACGGGGGAGCGGACAGCTCGGAGGCGGTCACCACCGCGCACGGCACCGATGCACAAGAGCGGCACCCGGGCTCCCCGGCCGACTCCGAGCACGTGACGGACGAGCTGCTCGAACTCTCCCTGGGCTACCTGTACTCGGCCGCCCTCCACACCGCCGCCCGCTTCGCCGTCGCCGACCACCTCGCGGACGGACCGCGGACGGCCGACGAACTCGCCGAGGCCGCCGGCGTCAACGGCCCCTACCTCTACCGGGTGCTACGGCTCCTCGCGACCAAGGGAGTCTTCCGCGAGGACGAGGCGGGCCGCTTCCACCTGACCCCGCTCGCGCAGCACCTGCGCTCCGACGGCGAACGTTCGCTGCGCAGCTACGTGATGGTCCGCGGCGAGCCGGTCTTCTGGCAGTCGGCGGCCCAGCTCCACGAGGCGGTGCGCACCGGCACCACCGCCTTCGAGAACGTGTACGGCGTCCCCTTCTACGACCACATAGCGGCCGATCCGGAGCTGAGCCGGGCCTTCAACTCCAGCATGGCCGCGTTCTCCGAGGCGCTCAGCAACGGCATCGTCGAGGCCTTCGACTTCTCGGGGTTCAAGACCGCCGTAGACGTGGGCGGCGGACGCGGCGGCCTGCTCCGCGAGGTCCTGCGGCGCAACCCGCACATGACCGGCACCCTGGTCGACCTGGAGTCGGTCGTGGCCGGCCACGTCCTTGACCTGCCGGAACTGGCCGGGCGCTGGAGCGCCGAGCCGGGGGACTTCTTCACCGCCGTGCCCTCCGGCGCCGACGTCTACCTCCTCAAGCACGTCCTGGCGAGCTGGCCGGACGAGGAGTGCGTGCGCATCCTGCGCACCTGTCACGCGGCGATGCCCGACCACGCACGGCTCCTCGTCATCAACGCCCTGATCCCGCCGGGCAACGAACCGCACGCGGGCAAGACCGGCGACATCCTGATGATGACGGTCCTGAACGGCCGGGGCCGCACCCGCGCGGAGTACGAGGAGTTGCTGACGGCGGCGGGGTTCACCGTCACCCGGGTCATGGACACCTCCTCGCACGCCTCTGTCGTCGAGGCGGCCAAGGCCGGGTAACGGAGCTCGACCGGAGCTCAAGTCCCCCCGCCCATACTCGAACCGGGCTTCATCGCCCGTATACCGCACCGATCCCGTCCGGCGCGGCCAGGACACCGCCGGCCCCGAGGACAGCGGTCCTCGCGGCGCGGCCGTCGCCGGCGGTGTCCAGCAGGCCTGCCCGTACCGACGGCAGGTCTTTCCCCACGGCCCCCGCGCCCGTGTGACGGCGACCGGCCCCCAAAGCGCAGCGCGCTGCGGACCCACCTCCAGCGGCAACCCCGGCCGACGGGGTGCTCGCCGCTGCCCGACTCCGATGAGAACTAGGGAAGTTGACGTTATGACGAGCACCCCCATCAGCCCCGTGGAGGCCGTCGAGGACACGCTCCGCCGGTTCTTCGCCGCCCGCCGGGACGAGGCCGCACAGATCGGTGAGGCCTGCGCCGACGCGGTCACCGAGCTGGAGACCTACGTCCTGCGCGGCGGCAAGCGCGTGCGCCCGACCTTCGCCTGGCTCGGCTGGATCGGCGCCGGGGGAGAGGCCCACGGCGCCACCGCCGACGCGGTGGTGCGCGCGGGCGCCGCACTGGAGCTGTTCCACGCATCGGCGCTGATCCACGACGACGTCATCGACGCGGCCCCGACCCGCCGCGGCGCCCCCGCCGCCCACATGACGTTCACCGGCCGGCACCGGGAGCGGTGCTGGAACGGCGACGCGGAGCTGTTCGGCACCGGGGCGGCGATCCTGGTCGGCGACCTGGCCCAGGGCTGGGCCGACGACCTGCTCCACACCTCCGGCCTGTCGCCGCAGGCGCTGGCGCGGGTCTCCCCGGTCTGGTCGGCGCTGCGCGCCGAGGTCCTGCACGGGCAGCTGCTCGACCTGACGGCCGAGGCGTCGGCCGAGGAGGACATCGAGACGCCGCTGCGGGTCAACGAGTACAAGACCGCCTCCTATACGGTGGCGCGCCCGCTGCACCTGGGTGCCGCCGTCGCCGACGCGGACGATGAACTCATCGCCGCCTACCGTGCGTTCGGCCATGACATCGGCGTGGCGTTCCAGCTGCGCGACGATCTGCTCGGCGTGTTCGGCAGCCCGGAGGAGACCGGCAAGCCGTCCGGCGGCGACCTGATCCAGGGCAAGCGCACGGTACTGTTCGCGACGGCCCTGAAGTACGCCGACGAGCGGGACCCGGACGGCGCGAAGTTCCTCAGGGCCAGGATCGGCACCCCGATCACCGACGAGGAACTCACCGCGATGCGCGCCGTCATGACGGACGTGGGGGCGGTCGACCACATCGAGCGCGACATCGCCCTGCGCACCGAGCGGGCCCTCACCGCGCTGCGGGAGAGCAGCGCCACCGACGAGGCGAAGGACCGCCTCACCGAGATGGCGATCAACGCGACGCAGCGCACGTCCTGACGCGAGAGAGCGGTACGGCCGCCCGCCGTACCGCTCCCGTGGTGCCCCGGGCCGGGAGTCCGTCGAATTCGCGTCCTATTGCCGCCCCCGCCGGAAGGGAAGAACGCCTTCCGCCGCCGCTGCTAAGTTGACGCCACATAACGCTCGTACTCCCGCGAAACACCAGGACAGTACTGTGGTTCGATTCTTGGCGGCGGCCGGAGGCCTGACGCTCACCGCGGCCGCGTGCGCATGGCTCGTCATGGACCCGGCCATGGCGGAACAGAACGCCGGCCGGGACCTTCCCACGCTCCTGCTGAGTCCGGCCGGCGGCAAGAACGCCGCCGCGTCCGCCGACGACGGCCCCGGCACCGCCTGGCGCTTCACGGCGAGGGACGTCGACGGCACTCGACGGGGCGGTGGGTTCGAGACCTGCGCCAAGGAGGGCACCGGGCGCGCCGCGGTCACCGTCTACTGCTCGGGCATCATCGACCTCGCCGACGACGGGAAGATCAGCTACCAGGCCTCCCGGCCCCTCACCGAAGGCGCCCGGAGCGGCCGCGGAGGCATCACCGGCGTGGTCACCGGCGGCACCGGCACCTACACGGGCGCCCAGGGCGAGATGGTCCTCAGCCTGCCCGACTCCGGCGGCGAGGCCTGGAGAGCCGAGTTCCGCTGACGTCAGTTCTGCCGTTCGGGGGTGTGGACGATCAGGCCGTCCAGGGCGTCGCTGGACTTCAGCTGGCAGCTGAGCCGGCTGTTGGGGCGGCGCTCGCAGGCGGTGAAGCCGAGCATCTCGTCCTCGCCCGGCTCGCGGGGCTCCAGCTTGTCCAGGGTGCTCTCGTCGACGTAGACGTGGCAGGTGGCGCACTGCATGTTGCCGCCGCACTGGGCGACGATCCCGTCGATGTCGTTGAAGACGGCGCCGCGCATGACACTCGTCCCGGTAGGCACGTCGACGGTCCGCTCGGTGCCGTCGACGGAGATGTACGTGATCTTGGGCATGGGAGGAACTCCTCTGAAGGCGCGGGGCCGCGCGCCGGCGGGCTCATGGGCACAAGCGCCGGGCGAGCGGCCGTTGAAGAGGGGTGGAGTGCCGCTCGGAGAGCCGGGTGGGGACGCGACACCCTCGCCAACTCGCCTTCACACACCGGCCGTCGGGACGTGGGGGACCACATCCGGAGACAGGGCGGCAGGACGGACCGTACCAAAGGGTCGTCCCCGCGCGCCAGGAACGGGCCGTGCCCGCCGCGTCACGTCCGGGGCCGGGGCGGGTCGGGCAGCCGGTGGGTCATGAACGGCCGCGCGGTGATGAACTCCCGGAACTGCACGGCGGCTTCGGACAGATAGCCGTCACGGCGCCAGACGAGGTTGAGCACGCGGTAGCAGGCGGGGGCGGCCACGTGCACCCACGCGACCGGGACCCGGGTGTCGGTGCCGGCCTGCCGGGACATCGCGGGGATGAGCCCGATGCCGAGACCGGCGCTGATCAGCACCTGGCTCGCGCCCGGCTCGTCGCCCTCGCACGACAGCAGCGGCGCGGACAGCCCCTCGGACGCGAACAGCCGGTCCAGCAGCGTGCGTTGCCAGTGACCCCTGCGCGTCGTGACGAAGGGCTCGTCGGCGATCTCGGGGATCGTCACGCTCTCGCGCCCGTCCAGCCAGTGCCCGCGCGGCACCGCGAGCAGCACCTCCTCGCGGGCGAGCTCGATCGACTCCAGGTGCGAGCCGGTCAGTGGCTGGGACGCGACGCAGAAGTCGACCTCGCCGACGCGTAGTTGACGTTGCATCTCCTCCGCGTTCGACTGGTAGAGCCGCACCTCGGCGCGCGGGTGCGTGGTGCGGAAGCTGCCGAGGACCGTGGTGATGGTCAGGAGCGTCTCGCTGGCGATGCTGACCCGGCCGAGCCCCTGGTCACCGGCCTCCCGCACGGCCCTGATGCCGTCGTCGAGCCCGCTCAGGGTACGGTCCACGTGGCGCAGGAACATCGCGCCGTACTCATTGAGCCTGATGCCGCGGCCCTGCCGTTCGAAGAGCGGGGAACCGAGTTCGGCCTCAAGGCGGGCGATGGTGCGGCTGAGCGACGGCTGGGCGACGCAGAGCTCCTCCGCGGCGCGGCTGATGTGCTCGAAGCGGGCGACGGTCTGGAAGTAGCGCAACTGCAGTAGATCCACGATTCACCTTCACTCATGCCTGTCGAGGCATCGTCACATGGCAAAACCGGTCTTGGAAATGCATAAGCATCCTTCTCTACGGTCATACCAGGGGTCACCGCGCGGGTGACGGGCAACGGAGCCCGGCATCCGCACACGCGACGCGAGGGCCCCGGCGCACACCCGTTCACCGCTCGACACCCCTCCCCAGGAAGGTCCCATCATGAGCGCTGCGGAGCTGGCAAGGCTCCAGTTCGCGGCCACGACCGGCATCCACTGGCTGTTCGTGATCCTCACCATGGGGCTCGTCCCCATCGTCGCGATCATGCACACCCGGGCCGCATACGCCCGCGATCCCGCCAAGAAAGCCGTCCGGGAACGCATGACCCGCTTCTGGGGTCAGCTCTACGTCATCAACTACGCGGTCGGCATCGTCACCGGCCTCGTCATGGAGTTCCAGTTCGGGCTCAGCTGGAGCGGCCTCAGCAAGTTCGCGGGCAACGTCTTCGGCGCACCGCTGGCCCTCGAGACCCTCATCGCCTTCTTCGCCGAGTCCACCTTCCTCGGCATGTGGATCTTCGGTTGGGGCCGGCTGCGCAGGGGCGTGCACGTCACGCTCATCTGGCTGGTCGCCCTGACCGCGTACGCCTCCGGCTACTGGATCCTGATCGCCAACGGCTTCATGCAGCACCCCGTCGGATACGAGGTGCGCGACGGAGCCGCCTACCTGACCGACTTCGGCGCGCTGCTCACCAACTCCAGCGCCCTGGTCGCCCTCCTGCACCTCGCGCTCGGCGCCCTGACGACGGGCGGCATCTTCGTCGCCGGTGTCAGCGCGTACCACTTCCTGCGCCACACCAAGGAGACCGAGCTGTTCCGCGGCTCCCTGCGCCTGGGCGTCTGGGTCTCCATGGTCGCCTCGTTCTTCGTCGTCATCGTCGGCGAGATGCAGCGGCCCATCATCGAGCGCACCCAGCCGATGAAGGACGCGGTCCTGGAGAACAGCGGCGTCGCGGAGGTGCAGGCGCAGCTCGTCAAGGAGTTCGGGCCAGGCAACTACGTGCCCTGGCAGGACACGATGCGGATCTCGATGGACGCGATGTCGCTCATCGGCAACACGGTCTCCACCATCACGTTCCTCGCCGTCATCCTGCTCTGGAAGGACCGCCTGATCCGCTGGCGGTGGGCCTCCTGGATCATGGTGGCGACGATCCCGTTCCCCTTCATCGCCTCCGTCGGCGGCTGGATCGTCCGCGAGGTCGGACGCCAACCCTGGCTGGTCTACGGCCAGTTGACGGTCGACGACGCGCTCTCCCACGTGGGGAGGACCTCGCTGCTGATCTCCTGCACGTTGTTCATCGCCATCTTCCTCGCGCTGGCCGTGACCAACTGGACCCTCATCACCCGCTTCGCCCTCCGCGGCCCCGACGCCACCCAGCTCGGCGTCACCGAGCCGCTCCCGGACGAGCTCCCCGACCTGCCGGAGGGCAGCGCCGGCGACAAGCAGCCCGTGCCCACCTTCTGAGCCGGGCCCGCCCGGCACCCACGACATGACGTCCCCTGCTGTAACGGAAAGTTGAGCGAGATGAGTCTGGAGACCGTCTGGCTGGCCCTCCTGGGCCTGCTACTCGCCGGGTACTTTGTGCTCGGCGGCTACGACTACGGCGCGCAGATGCTGCATCCCTTCCTCGGCCGCGACGGTCAGGAGGAGCAGCGCACCAGCGGGAACGCCGCCCTCGACGCCATCGCGCCGTTCTTCCTGGGCAACGAGGTGTGGCTGGTCGCCTTCGCCGGCGTCCTCTTCGGTGCCTTCCCGCACCTGGAAGGCACCCTCCTGGCCGGCATGTACCCGCTGATCGTCGCGATCCTCGTCGGCCTGGTCCTCGGCAACGCCGCGGTCCAGCTGCGCCGCCGCTCCCACAGCGCGCGCGGCCGCCTGACGTGGGACGCCCTGATCGTCTTCGGCGGCACCGTGCCCGCCGTCTGCTGGGGTCTCGTCGTCGGGCTGATGCTCCACGGTGTGCCCCGCCGCGCCGACGGCAGCTTCCACATCGGGTTCGGCGAGGTCTTCACGCCGTTCGTACTGGTCTGCGGAGCGGCCGCCGTGCTGCTCTTCGCCGCGCACGGCGCGACCTTCGTAGCCCTGCGCTCGGCACCTGAAGTCGCCGCCAGGGCACGGAAAATGGGCGCCACGTTGATCGCCGGAGCCGGAGCGGCCGGCGCCCTCGCGCTGGTCCTCTCCCTGGCCGGCTCGGGCGCCTCGATGACCAACCGCGCGACCTCGGTCGTCATCACCGCGGTCTTCGCGGCGGCGCTCGCGACCGCCTGGTGGTACCTCAACCGCGGGCGTCACGTCCTGGCGTTCGCCGCCACCTGCGTCGCGACCGCGCTGCCGGTGCTGCTCCTGGGGGCCGGTCACTACCCGTACCTCCTGACCACCGGGGCCGGCGCGGGGCTCGACATCGACCACGCCATCACGGACGACGCCACCCTGAAGATCCTCAGCGGGTTCGGGGTCCTGGTGATCCCGACGATCCTCGCCTACCAGTTCTGGAGCTGGTGGGCCTTCCGGGGGCGGACGGGCCAACGTCACCCCAGCTATTTCTGACCCCGGAAAGCGACGAGAGGGACCCACGATGAAGCCCGTCGAACGCCGTCTGACACGGGAGATCCCCGTACTGCGGCGCCACATGACGTACTCCTCGGTACTGGCCCTGGCGGGCGCCGGGCTCATCGTCACCCAGGCGGTCCTGCTGGCGACGGCGCTCGCGGACGGCTTCGCCGGACACGGGCTCCGCGCCGGCACGCTGGCCGCGCTCGGCGCCGTCATGGCGCTGCGCGCGCTGCTCACCTGGGTCCGCGGCGTCCTCGCCCAGCGGGCCGCCGCCGAAACCAAACGAACCCTGCGCGACCGCATCACCGGACACCTGCGCCACACCAACCCCCTGCGCCTCGCCGCGGGCCGCCACGGTGAGACGGCCACCCTGCTCACCCGGGGCCTCGACGCCCTCGACCCCTACGTGGTCGGCTACCTGCCCACCAAGGCGGCCACCGCCGTGGTGCCCCTCACCGTGGTCGCCGCCGTGGGGTGGACCGACTGGACCTCGGCACTGATCATCGTCATCACCCTGCCGCTGATCCCCGTCTTCGGTGCCCTCGTCGGCATGCACACCGCCCAACGCACCGCCCACCAGTGGCAGTTGCTGTCCCGGCTCGGCGGCCACTTCCTCGACGTGGTGGCCGGACTGCCCACCCTGCGCGCGTTCGGCCGCGAACGGCATCAGACCACCGTGGTGCACGAGATGGCCGACGCCCACCGCAGGGCCACCATGCGCACCCTGCGCGTGGCCTTCCTCTCCTCGCTGATCCTGGAGACCGTCGCCACCCTCTCCGTGGCACTGGTGGCCGTCCCCGTCGGACTGCGCCTGCTCCACGGCGAAGTGGACCTGCGCACGGCCCTGGTCGTCCTCTTCCTCGCCCCCGAGGCGTACCTCCCGCTACGCGCCATGGGTGGGGCCTTCCACGACAGCGCCGAGGGCGTCACCGTCGCCGAGCGGGTCTTCGCCACACTCGACGAGGAGGACGCCGGCCCGGCGTCCGCCGACCGCCCCGCCGTCCCCGACGCCCGCACCGCCCCGCTGCGCCTGGACGACGTCACCGTCCAGTACCCGGGCCGGGCCGCGCCCGCCCTCCACCACGTCTCCCTGGCCATCGCCCCCGGCGAGCACGTCGCCCTCATCGGCCCCAGCGGGGCGGGCAAGTCCACGCTCCTCTCGCTGCTCCTCGGCTTCGTGACCCCCACCTCGGGCCGGGTCACGGCCGACGGCACCGACCTCGCCGGCCTCGCGCCGGACGGCTGGTGCGCCCAGGTCGCCTGGGTGCCGCAGCGCCCGCACCTGATCGCGGCCTCCGTCGCCGAGAACATCCGCCTCGGACGGCCCGACGCGAGCGACGACGAGGTACGGCAGGCGGCCCGCGCCGCCTTCGCCGACCTCTTCGTCGAGGAACTGCCCCAGGGGTACGAGACCGTGCTCGGCGAGCACGGCGCCGGGATCTCCGCGGGCCAGCGCCAGCGGATCGCCCTGGCCCGCGCCTTCCTCAAGGACGCCCCCGTCCTGCTCCTGGACGAGCCGACCGCCCACCTCGACCCCGAGAGCGAGGCCGCGGTCACCCGCGCCACCGTCGCCCTCATGCGCGGCCGCACCTCGGTGGTGGTGGCCCACCGCACGAGCCTGCTCCCACACGCGGACAGAATCATCACGGTACGAGAGGGCTCCCTCTCCACTCCGACCCTCCGCGCCGACCAGAGCTTGTCCGCTGCCCCGAGCCTCCCGCCCCACCCGGACCTCCCCTCCCACCCCCGCACGGCGTCCACGGAAAGGCTGGCGGCCTCATGACTCCGTACACCTCGGCCCCCGGCCCCCGACAGGCCGCTGCCCCCCGACAGGTCCGGTCGTCGCGGCCCACCGTGCGGTTGTTGCGGTACCTCTTGCCGTACTGGCGTCGGTTGTTGCCCGCCGCGCTTGCCGCGGGCGGTAGTGAGCTGGCCGGTGCCGCCCTCATGGCCACCGCGGCCTGGCTGATCACGCGTGCCGCCGAGCAGCCGCCGCTGGCCGCGGTGAGTGTCGCCATCGTCGCCGTGCGCGCCCTCGCCCTGGGGCGCGGTGCCCTGCGCTACGTCGACCGGCTCCTCGGCCACGACGGCGTGCTGCGGGCCGTCGCCGGCTTCCGCACCCGCGTGTACGAGGCGCTCGTGCCGCTCGCCCCCGCCGGCACCCCCGCCTACCGCAGCGGCGACCTGCTGACCCGGCTCGTCGACGACGTCGACGCCGCACAGGACCTGCTCCTGCGGGTCATGATCCCGGTCACCGCGGCCTGCCTGGTCGCCGCGACCGCCACCGGCCTGGCCGCCCTGCTGCTGCCGGCGGCGGGGCTGCTGCTCGGCGTGCTGCTCGCCGTCGCGGGGATCCTCGTGCCCGCCCTGGTGCTCGCGCTCTCCCGCCGCGGTGGCCGCGCGGAGAAGGCCGCGCGCGCCGAACTCGCCGCCGTCACCGTGGACTTGACCCGGGGCGCCGCGGACCTCGCCGCCTACGGCGCCCGGGGCCGTACCGACGACCGGGCCCGCCGGGTCGCCGCCCGCATCGCCGCGCTGGAGCGCCAGAAGGCGCTGACGACCTCGCTCGCCCAGGCCGTGGTGCTCGGCCTGCAGGGCGCGGCCACGGTCGGCGTCACCTGGCTCGCGCTGCGCGCCCACACCGCGGGCGACCTGCCCGCCGTCCAGCTCACCGTCCTCGCGGTCCTTGCCCTCGTCTCCTTCGAGGCGCTCGCGCCGCTGCCCGCCGCCGCCCGGCACTTCGCCGGGGTGCGGGCCTCCGCGCGGCGGCTCGCCGACCTCTTCGACACCCCGGCGCCGGTCGCCGACCCGCCCGCCCCGGCCCCGCTGCCCGCCGAGGGGCCGCTCGACGTCACCGTCACCGACCTGCGGGTGCGTCACCTGCCGGACGCGCCGCCCGCGCTGGACGGCGTCAGCCTGCGGGTGCCGCACGGCCGGCGCGTCGTCCTGCTCGGACCCAGCGGCTCAGGCAAGTCGACGCTGATCGCCGCGCTCATGCGGTTCGTGCCGTACGAGTCGGGCAGCATCCGCGTCGGCGGGCGTGAACTCGCCGAGTGCGCGGGCGCCGACGTCCGCCGCGCGATCACCGGCATGACGCAGGACGCGCACGTCTTCCACGCCAGCATCCGCGCCAACCTGACCCTGGCCCGTCCCGGCGCCACCGACGCCGAGCTGCGCGACGCGGCCCGCAGGGCCCGCGTCCTGGAGTGGATCGAGTCGCTGCCCGACGGCTGGGAGACCTTGGTCGGTGGGGACGGCGCCACGGTCTCCGGCGGCCAGCGCCAACGGCTGCTCCTGGCCCGCGCGTTGCTCGCCGACCCGCCCGTCCTCGTCCTGGACGAACCCACCGAGGGGCTCGACCCGGAGACCGCGGCCGCGGTGCTCGCCGACATCCTCGACGCCACCCGCGGCCGCACCACGCTCCTGGTCACGCACGAGCGGGCGGGCCTCGCCGCCGCCGACCAGATCCTCACGATGGACCGCGGCCGCCTCCGCGCCGTCGACCACGAGGACCTCGCCCGAGTCCCGGATGTGTCGGACGGCCTTGCCGCCACAGCTCCCTGACGCTTCGTCATGGGCGCCGACAGGCCCCGGAAACCGTAGCCGGACGCCCGCCGAGTCCCTCTTGCCAAGCTCCGGCAAGAAGCCGAGGATTGTCCCTCCTCGGACGGCTTTGGGACGTCAGAGGTGTCATTCGACCTGCGTGACCTGCGTGAGGAGCCGGGGCCATGGATTTCGGACTCGTACTGCAGACCGACCCGCCCGCTTCGGAGGTCGTCGGCCTCATGCGGCGCGCGGAGCGGAGCGGCTTCCGCTACGGCTGGACCTTCGACTCGGCGGTCCTGTGGCAGGAGCCGTTCGTCATCTACAGCCGCATCCTCGAACACACCACGCGGCTGACCGTCGGCCCCATGGTCACCAATCCGGGCACCCGCACCTGGGAGGTGACCGCCTCCACCTTCGCCACCCTCAACGACATGTACGGCAACCGCACCGTGTGCGGGATCGGGCGCGGCGACTCGGCGATGCGCGTCGCGGGGCGCAAACCCAACACCCTCGCCCGGCTAGGCGAGGCGATCGGCGTCATCCGCGACCTCGCCGAGGGCCGCGAGGCGGACGTCGACGGACAGACGCTGCGGCTGCCGTGGGTGCGGAACGGCAAGCTGCCGGTGTGGATGGCGGCGTACGGGCCGAAGGCGCTCGCGCTCGCCGGGGAACGGGCGGACGGCTTCATCCTGCAGCTCGCCGATCCCTACCTGACGCAGTGGATGGTCAAGGCCGTGCGGGACGCGGCCGCCGCCGCGGGCCGCGACCCGGCCGACGTGAAGATCTGCGTGGCCGCGCCCGCCTACGTCGGCGACGACCTCGCGCACGCCCGCGAACAGTGCCGCTGGTTCGGCGGCATGGTCGGCAACCACGTCGCCGACCTGGTCGCCAAGTACGGCGAGCACTCCTCGATGGTGCCCGAGGCCCTCACCGCGTACATCAAGGCCCGCGAAGGGTACGACTACAGCCACCACGGCCGGGCCGGGAACCCCGACACCGCCTTCGTGCCCGACGAGATCGTCGACCGGTTCTGTCTGCTCGGCCCCGTCGAGTCCCACCTCGAACGCCTCAGGGAGCTCAGGGAGTTGGGCGTCGATCAGTTCGCGGTGTACGCGATGCACGACGCGCGCGAGGACGTCATCGACGCGTACGGCTCCTCGGTCATCCCGGCGCTCTCCTGACGTCGGCCGAGGCGGGGCGCCGCCACGGCAGGCTCGTGACGGAGTGGAGGACCAGCGCGGCGAAGAGGCCCACGGCCCACCCGTAGTCGGCCAGCGGCTTCAGCGCGGGGATCAGCCCGTCCCGGGGGAACGGGCCCTTGCCGGGCGCGGAGTGGGAGCCGCCCACCGCGAGGGCTCCGCCCACGCCGAAGGCGAGCAGCGCCCGCCAGTTCCAGCCGTTGGCGTACCAGTAGCGGCCGTGCGGCCGGTACAGGTCCGCGAGGTCGAGGACGGTACGGCGGACGATCCAGTAGTCGGCGATCAGCACGCCGGCCACCGTGCCGAGCAGCCCGCCGACCACACCGAGCCAGGTGAAGATGTACAGCTCCGGCGTCGCGGTCAGCTTCCACGGCATGACCAGGACACCGACCACGCCCGTGATCAGCGCCCCCACCCGGAAGTCGATGAGTCTCGGGGCGAGGTTGGCCAGGTCGTACGCGGGGGAGACCACGTTCGCGGCGATGTTGACGGAGATCGTCGCGATCAACACCGTCACCAGCGCGAAGAGCAGACCGAAGACGTTGTCCGTCTTGGCCGCGAGCTCCACCGGGTCCCAGATCGCCGCCCCGTACACCGCCTGCGAACCGGCGGTGACGAAGACCGACAGGAGGGCGAAGGCGGTCATCGTGGTCGGCAGCCCCAGCGTCTGCCCCCACACCTGGGCCCGCTGCCCCTTCCCGAACCGCGTGAAGTCGGGGATGTTCAGGGACAGGGTGGACCAGAAACCGATCATCCCCATGAGGGACGGGAAGAAGACCGGCCAGAAGTCGGCGCCCCAGCCCAGCCGCGACGGCTGGTCGAGGAGCGGCCCGAACCCGCCCGCCTTCGCCGCCATCCACACCAGCAGCGCCACGGCGCCGACCAGCACGAAGGGCGCCGCCCAGTTCTCGAACCGGCGCAGCGCCTCCATCCCCCGGTAGATGATGGCCAGTTCGAACGCCCAGAAGACGACGAAGCAGAGCCAGAGGGTCCACGGGTGGCCGCCCACCTCGGCGGCCTCCGCCCAGCCGCCGAAGATCTTGCCCATCAGCAGGAAGATCCCCTGGCCGCCGATCCAGGTCTGGATGCCGAACCAGCAGCACGCGACGGCCGCCCGGATCAGCGCGGGCAGGTTGGCGCCGCGCAGCCCGAAGGAGGCGCGGGCGAGCACGGGGAACGGGATGCCGTACTTGGGGCCCGCGTGCCCCGTGAGCAGCATGGGCAGCAGCACGATCACGTTGGCCAGCGCGATGACGAGCACGGCCTGCTTCCAGTCCATGCCGAGCGCCACCAGGCCTGACGCGAGCGTCCAGGACGGGATGTTGTGGGCCATGCCGACCCAGAGGGCCGCGTAGTTGTACACGCCCCAGGTGCGCCTTTCCGCGGGGACGGGGAGCAGGTCCTCGTTGGCGAAGCGCGGGTCGGGTGCCGTGGTGAGGTGCTGGGCGGTGGTCTCCCGTACGACGGGAGGGCGGGCGTCGTTCATGGGCGTGCGTCGTTCATGGGCAGGCCGTTCTCGACAGGGACAAAGGCGCTGCGCGGATGCCGGCGAGCTCACGCGGAGTGGGAGGACTGTACAACTCCCGTGCGGCTCGCGGGAGTAGGCGTACATGGCATGATCTCGGCGTGACCGTCGTACCGAGATCGCTCAGCCGCGCCGCGGCCCTGTCGGCGGCCGCGGCGCTCCTGGCCGGCTGCGGGCTCTCCGCGGAGCTGGACCGCGAGGTGAGCCCGGAGCGCGCCCCGGGCCCCGGGGCGACACGGACCGAAGCGGCCACGTCCGGCCCCACGGCGGCGCCGCCCGGCGCGGACATCCAGGCCACCCCGGGCCCGGACACCCCGCGATGCCCGAAGTCGGGCCTGCGGATGTCCCCGGGCATGGTGACCGCCGCGACGGGGCTGCGCGCGATGTCGGTGACGGTGACCAACTGCGGCGACGGCGCGCGCGAGGTGCGCGGCTACCCCGACATCCGCGTCCGCGGCCTGGACCGCGCGCTCTTCGCCGTGAACGTGCTCAAGGGGACGGAGCCCGTCACCACCATGGACGACCCCGGCCCGAGGCGCATCGCCCTGAGACCGGGGGAGTCCGCGTACACCTCCCTGGTCTGGCGGTACTCGGCCGTCGACGCGGCCACCCGGCGCGGCAGCGGCGTCTACGTCGAGATCGGCGCGGCCAAGGGCGCCCCGCGCCAGACCATCGAACCGGACGGCGGACTCGACATCGGCGAGACGGGCATGCTCGGCACGACGGCGTGGCAGCGCAGCCCTGCGGAAGGCCCCGAGCGGCCCTGAACAGCACCGGGAATCCGGACCGTGAATCCGGGCCGTGATTCCGGCCCCGGCCCGGCTCAGGGCACGCGCGCGGTCCACTCGGCGGTCGCGAACTTGGTCAGCACCAGCTCCTGGGCGCGCGCCAGCTCCTCACCGGTGACCTTCCCCTCCGTCAGGCCGTAACGGGAGCGGAAGGAGTCGATCATGCGGTCGATGACCGCCTCGCGCGGCAGTCCGGTCTGGCGGCGCAGCGGGTCGACGCGCTTCTTCGCGCTCCTCGTGCCTTTGTCGGAGAGCTTCTCCTTGCCGATGCGCAGCACTTCGAGCATCTTGTCCGCGTCGATGTCGTACGACATCGTCACGTGGTGCAGCACGGCGCCCGCCCCGCCGCCGACCGCGACCGTCCGCTTCTGCGCGGCGCCCGCGATCTTCCCCGCCTCCGTCGCGATGTCGTTGAGCGGCTGGTACCACGCCTTGATGCCCATGTCGGCGAGGGCGCCCAGCACCCAGTCGTCCAGATAGGCGTAACTGTCCTGGAAGGAGAGCCCCTGGACGAGGGCGTCCGGCACGGACAGGGAGTACGTGATGGTGTTGCCCGGCTCCACGAACATCGCCCCGCCGCCCGAGATCCGGCGCACGACCTCGATGCCGTGCCGGGCCGCGCCCTCGGCGTCGACCTCGTTGGCGAGCGACTGGAAGCTGCCGATGATCACCGAGGGGGACGCCCACTCCCACACGCGCAGCGTCGGCGGACGGCGGCCCGCGGCGACCTCCTGGGTCAGCACCTCGTCGAGGGCCATGTGCAGCGCGGGCGGCTGCGGCCCCTCGTGGACCAGCTGCCAGTCGTAGTCGGTCCAGTCGGTCGCATGGGCGAGGGCGCGGCGGACGGCGACGCCGATGCCCTCCGACGTCAGGCCGTACATGACGGTGCCCTCGGGGAGCGCGGCGTCGATGCGGGCCGCGAGCCCCGCCGCGTCCGTGTCGGCGGGCGCGCCGTCCAGCGCGCCGTTGATCGCGTCGAGCGCCTCGTCCGGTTCGAGGAAGAAGTCACCGGCCACGCGGGTGTGCCGCAGCTCGCCGTCCTCGACGTCCAGGTCCACCACGACGAGCTTGCCGCCGGGGACCTTGTACTCACCGTGCACCGTTGCTTCCTCCATGCCCGCGGGGAGCGGCCGCCCCCGTCCGATGTGCCGAATCGTCCCCCAACGCTAGCCGAGCGGGGGAATGTCCCGTTGCGCACCCCATATGGGGGAACGCGCACGGCACGGCGCATCCCCGGCGGCCCCTCCGGCCGAAGAGAGTGGGTGGCAGCATCCGGCCCAGGCCCGCCCTGGCTCCCTCCCCGGCACCCCCCTTTGGAGTCCGCACCATGCACATCTCGGTCGTCCTGTTCACCTCCGACCTGCGGGTGCACGACCATCCGCCGCTGCGCGCCGCCGCCAGACGCGCGGACGCGGTGGTGCCGCTCTTCGTCCGCGACCCGGCGATCGACGACGTCGGCGGCTCGGGCCCCAACCGCGAGGCGTTCCTCGCCGACTGCCTGACCGACCTCGACCGGCGGCTGCGGGAGCGCGGCGGCCGGCTCGTGGTGCGCTCCGGCGACCCCGTCGACGAGGTCCTGGCCGTCGTCCGGGCCGCCGACGCCGACGAGGTCCACCTGGCGGCCGGCGTCAGCCGGTACGCCCACGAGCGGGAACGGCGGCTGCGCGAGGCGCTGGAAGCGGACGGCAGGCACCTGCACGTCCACGATGCCGTGATCACCGCGGTCGCGCCCGGCGCCGTGACCCCCGCCGGGTCGGACCACTTCGCCGTCTTCACCCCGTACCACCGCCGCTGGTCGGCCGAGGGCGTACGGGCCGTCCTCGCCGCGCCCCGCACCGTGCGCGTGCCGGACCACATCCCCTCCGACCCCCTGCCGGTCCGTGACGACGTGCGGGGGCTCTCGCCGGGGCTCGCCGAGGGCGGGGAGGGCGCCGGCCGCGCGCGGTGGAAGGCGTGGCTGCGCGACGGTATCGACGCCTACGACACGACCCACGACGACCTGGCGGGCGACGCCACCTCCAGGCTCTCCCCGCATCTGCACTTCGGCACCCTGTCCTGCGTCGAACTCGTCCACGACGCGAGCAAGCGGAACTCCCGGGGCGCCGAGGACTTCGTGCGGCAGCTGTGCTGGCGCGACTTCCACCACCAGGTGCTCGCCGCGAGACCCGGCGCGGCCACCGGCGACTACCGCACCCGTGGCGACCGCTGGCGCTCCGCGAAGACGGCCAGGGAGGACGTCGCCGCCTGGCAGGAGGGGCGCACGGGCTACCCGATCGTCGACGCGGCCATGCGCCAGCTCCTGCACGAGGGGTGGATGCACAACCGCGGCAGGCTGCTGACCGCGAGCTTCCTCGCCAAGACGCTCTACGTCGACTGGCGGGTGGGCGCCCGCCACTTCCGCCGCCTCCTGGTCGACGGCGACCTCGCCAACAACCAGCTCAACTGGCAGTGGGTGGCCGGGACCGGCACGGACAGCCGCCCCAACCGGGTGCTCAACCCCGTCCTCCAGGCCAAGCGGTACGACCCGGACGGCGCCTACGTACGCCGCTGGGTGCCCGAACTCGCCGGCCTGCGCGGCCCCGCCGTCCACGAACCGTGGAAACTCCCGGCCGCCGAACGGGCGCGCTACGACTACCCCGAGCCCCTCCTCGAACTGGCCGACGGACTCGACCGCTTCAGACAGGCCCGGGGACTGACGTGAGGACCACGCCGGACGGTTCAGGGCCGCCGGTAGGGGAGGCAGAGCAGATCCTTGAGGTTGCCGTCGTCGAGACAGACGCGCACCAGCGCCGCCCCGCCGGGGACATCGGCCGGAACGAGTATGGGGCTGAACTCCTTGGTCGTACCGCAGGCCGTGTCGGCGGGGGCGGAGCCGGCCGAGCCCAGCAGCGCGCCGGAGGCGCTGTAGGTGTACACCCAGGTGCGCCGGCAGTACTCCGGGCCCGCCGAACTCACCGACTTGTGCGCCCCCTTCACCACGACCGACCGGTTGTACCAGGTGATCGTGCCCTTCGTCCACGTGTTCCCGACGGCGACGGGACCGTACGGGGTGACGGGGTAGGAGGTGACCTGAGCTTCGGCGGCGGGGGCACCCAGCAGGGCGCCCGCGGTCAGCAGGACGGAACCGGACGCGGCGGCGAGACGAGTCTGCATGCGAACTCCAGGAGGGGATCGGTTGGGTGAACCGGTTGCGGCTTCCCATCCTGGGCGGCCGTTCACCCCGCGGCCCACCTCTTAAGCCACGGCTTAAAGGGGGAGGGCCGACGGCGGCCTCACGGCTGTGCCGGGACGCCGGTCCGCAGCAGGGCGAGCCCGAGGGGAGTGATGAGGTGCAGCACGGAGCCGCCCCGGCGGCTGGTGGTGATGAGACCCGTGTTCCGCAGCACGGTCGCGTGCTGACTCGCCGCCGCGGCCGTGACGTCCAGGCGGCGGGCCAGTTCGCTCGTCGTGCAGCCCTCCGCCGTCACGCGCAGGGCGGCGGCCCGGGTGCGGCCCAGCAGGGACTGCAGGTTCCGGGTGGCGGAGCCGCCGGCTTCCGCAGGACCGGCACCGGTCAGCGGCCCCCGGAGGGCCGGCACGGTCAGCCGGGGCGGCTGGGCGGTGTCGAGCGGGTCCCACAGAAGGCTCACCGGATGCTTCGAGAAGACCGTGGGCGTGATGGTCAGCCCCCTGCCCTGCAGGCGCACCTCGACCCGTCGCGGGTAGGGGGCCTCAAGGACCGGTGGGCGCCAGCGGACCAGCGGCGCGCAGACCGAGCGCAGCAGCAGGTCGATGCCTCCCTCCACCAGCAGGTTCGCGCACCTGGTGGTCAGCGCGACCAGGTCGGACCGCCCCTGGTCCCAGTAGGGCTCCACGGTCAGCCGATGGCAGGCGCGGACGGCGTCGGCGAGCTCCCGCCGCGCGTCGCGGTCGCCCTCCGAGACCCGCCTGGCCCACGGCAGTTGGCCGGGGTGGAAGGCGAGCCCCTCGAACTCGCGCCGCAGCCGGGCCGCCGGGGCGTGCAGCAGGTTGTCCACGGCATGGTCCAGGGAGGGTACGTCGCCCATCAGCGCCAGCAGGTCAAGTCCGGGCCCACGCACCGGGATCAGGGAGGTCAGGGGGCGCGTGTCCGCCCCCATCCGGCCCGCGACCGCCGAACGCCACGCGCCGAGGTGGGGCAGCGCCCGCCTCTCCTTCAGCAGCTCCAGGCTGTAGTAGACCTCCGCCGCGACCCCGATCGTCGCGGCCACCCGGGTCCGGGTGAGGTCGTCCGCCGTGAAGTGGATGCGTAACACCGGCCGGCCCCCTGTCGCCGCGGTGGAGCGGGTCAGCCTCCAGCATGCCCAACCCGGCCTGCCCTGGGGCCACTTCAGGCCAGAGGCCGGACGCTCTCACGCCGAGGTGATCCTTTCCACCACAGAGAGGGCTGCCGTGAGCGCGTCGGCGCCCGGCGGGAGCGCGGGCGGCAGGCCGATGAGCGCCCGGTCGGTGAAGCCGGTGTCCAGGTGCGGCGCGCGGAAGTCGAGGACCGCCACCGACCGCGGCACGAGCTCCTCGGCGAGCACACCGAGCCAGCCGCTCAACGCCGCCTTGGAAGCGGTGTAGTCCGCGGTGCCCGCGACGGGACCTGCGTCGAGCGGGCCGGTGACCGCCAGCAGGAACCCCTTGTCCGCCACGACCGGCGCCGCGCCCCGCAGGACGGCCATGGGGCACAGTGCGTTCACCGTGAGCAGATGGCCGGCCGCCGCGTTCGACACCTCCTCGACGGCACCGAAACCCGCCGCCCCCACCGTCGCCACGACCCCGTCGAGCCCCGGCAGCACGCGGGCCGCCCACGGGCCGAGGGCGGTGCACTGGTCCAGGTCGCACGCCTCGAAGCTCCGGGAGGGGCAGTCGCCGAGATCCTGGGCGAGCGTGGCCAGACGTACCGGATTGCGGCCCGCGAGAGCCACTTGCGCACCCTGTTCGGCCAGGGCGCAGGCCACGAGACCGCCGAGGACCCCGGTGGCGCCGACCACCAGGACGCGGGTTCCCGAGATGTCCATTTCGCTGCCTCCAAGTAGGGCCGGGAACCGGCCGGTTCAGGCCGCCGGGGACGTCAGGCGGGACGGTTCACGGGCCCCGGTCCCGGCGGACGGTTTCAGGCCGTCCCGCAGGGCCCGCAGCCCGCGCCGGGTGTGGCTCTTGACCGTGCCGAGCGGCAGCCCCGTCCGCTCCGAGATCTGGGTCTGCGTCAGATCCGCGTAGAACGCGAGGCCGATGACCAGCCGCTGGGCGGAGGGCAGGTTCGCCAGCTCGCGCCGGACCAGGATCCGGTCGATGACGTGCTCCAGGGAGTGTTCGGCGCGTGGCCCGGCGCCGTGGGCCGTCTCCTGCCGGGCGCCCACGGCCGCCACGACCACGGCACGCCTGGCCCGCGCGGCGAGCGCGTCGGCGATCTTGTGCCGGGCGATGCCCACCAGCCAGCCGCCCAGGTCACCCGCGCCCGCCCGGTACCCGTGCCGGCCGCGCCAGGCGGCGAGGAACACCTGCTGCGTCACGTCCTCGGCGTCCGGCCCGTCCCCCAGGGCGCGCCCCGCGAGCCCCTGCACGAGCCGCCCCCAGCGCCGGTACGCCGCCGCGAGGCAGAGCGCGTCACCGGCGGCGAAGCCCGCCGCGAGCTGATCGTCCCCGAGCAGGTCCTCGGGGTGCCGGAAGCCGGCGAAGGTCCCGGTGTCGACCGCCACCATGATGTGTACTCCTCGTACAGGGGCCGGAGTTGCCCTCAGATTGGTGACAGCCCGCGAGAGACGACAACTTGCAGCGCTTGTGCGTCGTATCGTCGCGGGATGGGCGCAACAGGGCAGCCGGACCCCTCCCGGCCGAACGAGACCGACCCCGCGCTGACCACGGGGTCCGTCGCCCGCAGACTGGGCGTCGCGCCGACCACGCTGCGCTCGTGGGAGCGGCGCTACGGCATCGGGCCCGCGGACCGCAGGGAGCAGGGCAGACACCGCCGCTGGACCCCCGAGGACGTGGGCCGGGTGGAGGAGATGTGCCGGCTCACCGCGCTCGGCGTGCCGCCGGGCGAGGCCGCGCGCCTGGCCCTGCGGGAGGCCGGGGCCGAGGTGCCGCGGGCGAGGCAGGGCGGCGACCCCGGCGCCCTCTCCCTCGGCAACGTCCGTCAGGAGTGCCGCGGCCTCGCCAGGGCGGCGGTACGGCTCGACGCGCCCGCCGTGGAGTCACAGCTGCGGACCACGGTGCAGGCGTACGGCTTCACCACGGGGTGGGAAGAGGTCATGGCCCCGGCGCTGCACGCCATCGGCCGCAAATGGGCGTCGTGCGGCGAGCGGTACGTCGAGGTCGAGCACCTGCTCTCCTGGCACGTCTCCTCCGTGCTGCGCCGCGTCCCGGACCCCGGCGCGGACACCGACGCGGACGACGCGGGGACGCGCGCGCCGGTGCCCCGCGCGCCGGTGCTGCTCGCCTGCGTCCCCGGCGAACAGCACACCCTCGCGCTGGAGGCGCTCACCGCGGTGCTCGGCGAACGGTCCCTGCCCACCAGGATGTTCGGCGCCGCCCTCCCGGCGGAGGCGCTGTACGAGGCGGTGCGGCGCATCGGCCCCTCGGCCGTGGTGCTCTGGGCGCACTCGCGGAACACCGCCGACCGCGCGCTTGTGCACCTCGTCACGGAGGCGGAGTGGGGCGTACGGGGAGCCAGGAGCCGGCCCGCCGTGCTGGTCGCGGGACCCGGCTGGTCGACGGCGGCGGGGGCGTACGCGCCGGGGGTGGAGCGGCTGACGGGACTGCGGACGGCGGCGGACCGGATCGGATCACTCTTCGCGGCGTGACCGGCGTGACCGGCGTGATGGATGTGACCGGCGTGAGGGGCGCCTCACCGCGTCCGGGGAAAGGCCTGTTCGGTCCAGATCGTCTTGCCCGAGGGCGTGTAGCGCGTGCCCCACCGCTGGACGAGCTGCGCGACGATGAACAGGCCGCGCCCGCCCTCGTCGTCCTCCCCACTGTGGCGCAGGTGCGGTGAGGTGTGGCCGGTGTCGGCGACCTCGCACAGCAGGGTGCGGTCGCGGATGAGGCGTACGTCGATCGGGCCCTCCGCGTACCGGACCGCGTTGGTCACCAGCTCGCTGACGACCAGTTCGGTCGTGAACGACAGCTCTTCGAGGCCCCAGAGCTCCAGCTGCCGGGTGGCCAGGTCCCGGGCGAGGCCGGCGGCGACCGGCTCCGCGGGCAGCTCCCACTCGGCGACCCTGGAGGCGTCGAGTGCGCGGGTGCGGACCAGCAGCAGGGCGGTGTCGTCGGCGGTCGAACCGCCGGGCAGGAGCTCCGTTACGGCCCGGTCGCACAGCTCCTCCAGGGAGGCGTGCCGGTCGCCGAGCACCCGGCCCAGGGTGTCGAGTCCGTGGTCGATGTCCCGGTCACGGGCCTCGACGAGCCCGTCGGTGAAGAGGGCGAGCAGGCTCCCCACGGGCAGCTCGACCTCCAGGGACTCGAACGGCAGACCGCCGAGGCCCAGCGGCGGCCCGGCGGGCAGCGCGGGGAAGGTCACTTGTCCGTCCGGGTCGACGAGGGCCGGCGGCAGATGCCCGGCCCTGGCCATGACGCAGCGCCGCGAGACCGGGTCGTACACCGCGTAGAGGCAGGTCGCCCCGGTGGTCACGTCGGTGTAGGCGCTCTGCGGCGTCCCCCGCGCGCTCCCGTCCTCCTCCGCCGACTGGGCCACCAGGTCGTCGAGCCGTGACAGCAGTTCGACGGGGTCCAGGTCCATCTGGGCGAACGCGCGGACGGTCGTGCGCAGCCGCCCCATGGTCGCGGCCGCCTGCAGACCGTGCCCCACCACGTCCCCGACCACGAGTCCGACCCGGCTGCCGGAGAGCGGGATGACGTCGAACCAGTCGCCGCCGACCCCCGTCACGTCGTCCGTGGGCAGATAGCGGTGGGCGAGGTCGACCGCCGACTGCTCCGGCAGCTGCTGCGGCAGCAGCTGGCGCTGGAGGGCGAGGGAGGCGGTGCGCTCGCGCGTGAAGCGGCGCGCGTTGTCGATGGACACGGCCGTCCGGGCGACCAGCTCGTCGGCGAGGGCCACTTCACCGCTGTCGAAGGTCGCCGTGGGGCCGCGCAGGAAGGTGACAAGACCCAGCACGCTGTTCCCGGCCCGCAGCGGCACGACCAGGGTCATGTCGTCGAGTACGAGCCCGCCCGAGGAGAGGCAGCGGTCCTGCGGCGACCCGGAGGGATACTCCACGGGCGGGTGGCGCGGGACGGCGGCGGCCGGCGGTCCCGGGTCCGTCCTGCCGGGCTCATCGGCCGGGCAGCGGGCCACCCGCACCAGCGACATCGCCGCCGCGCCGCTGGTGGCCGGAGCCTCGCCCTCCAGGACGGCCTTCGCGAGGTCGACCGTGACCGTGGCGGCGAACTCCGGCACGGCCACCTCGGTGATCTTCTCCGCGGTGGCCAGCACGTCGAGCGCGGTCCCGATGCCGCGGCCCGCCTCCACCAGCAGGGCGAGCCGGGCCTGGGCCCGGTAGCGGTCGGAGATGTCGAAGGCGTCCTCGCAGACCCCGAAGACGTGCCCGTCGGCGTCCTGGAGCCGGTAGTACGCGCAGGACCAGAGGTGGTCCGTCTCCGGGTCGCTGGGCGGCCTGCCCTGGAAGTGCAGGTCGAGGAAGGGCTCGCCGGTGGCAAGGACGTGACGCATGACGGCGTCGAGGGTGGGCGGGTGGCCCTTGGTCACGAACTTCCCCTCCGAGTACAGCTCGTCGGCCCGGGAGCCGCGGAACTCGGCGAGCGGGCGCCCCATGTCCTGCTCGTACGCCGCGTTGCACCAGGTCAGGCGCAGATCGGTGTCATAGATGGCGAGGCCCACGGGTGACTGCGTGGCGAGCCCGTGCAGCAGGGACTGCCGGGCCTCCCACAGCCGGAGGTCGGACAGTTCCGTCGCGACGACGACGCGCAGCGGCGCGTCGGCACCGGCGAGCGGGCAGACCGCGGTCGCGACGATCAGCTCGCGCCCGTCCCGGTGCCGGGCCACGCGGATCTCGTTGCCCCGGAACCCGGGGGAGAGGGGGAGCAGGCGCGGCGCGGTCTCGGGTGACGACAGGTACGTGGCCAGGGGCCGGCCGACGGTCTCCCGGGGCCCGTAGCCGAGGAGCCGCTCCGCCGCGGGGCTCCAGCCGACGACCGTGTCGTGGGCGTCGACGATCGCCGTGGCCGCCCTGGTGACATCGAGGGGACCACGAAAGTCAGCACTCTGTTCCGCGTTCCATGCGCTCATGGCGCCGCATCAGCCCCGTTCATCGCTTACAGAATCCGCTGTCCCCGGGGCGGGCACAACCGCGGCACCCCCGACCGCGCCCCGCGGTGGGCCGGGCCGGTCAGGCGGTCCGCTCGTCGCGGTCGGCCGGCTCGTCCCGGTCGAGGAGGCGCAGGCAGTCGTCCCAGCGTCGGCGCCGCTCGGCGAGGGTCTGCTCCCACCAGGCGGTGCCGCGTTCGCCCAGTCCGGTCTTGGCGAGCTGTACGCGGGCGCGGGCGGCGCGCCGTGCCGCCTCGTCGTCGCGCGCGGCGGCGACGGCACGGCGGGCGGCCATCAGGTGGTGGACCAGCCGCTCCTTCACGTCGTCGGGCACGCGCGGGTCGGTGGCCCGCCAGCGCCGGCCCTTGACGACGATGAAGTGGCCGTCCTCGGTGTACCGCACGTTCTCTGCCGCCACGGAGCCATCATGGCCCGCTCACGAGCGCGTGGCGCAGGCGTTCGGCTGTCCGGCGGAGGTGGGCGGTGACCTCGGGGCCCGCGTCCAGGGTGTACTCCGCGTCGAGTGCGGCGAGGGTCTGGGCGACGGCGGGCAGGTGGTCGCCCGAGCAGTCGACGGTGCAGCTGTTCTCGTCGAGCGGGCGGACGCGGTGGGCCAGGGCCCGGGTGCGGCGGCGGACGGTGGCGGCGGGCGCGTGGACGGTGGCGACGGCGCGGTAGCGGGTGGGCGCGGTGGCGATCTTGTCGGCGACGTAGGCGGCCGGGTCGTCACCGGGGACGGGGCGGGGGGTGAAGCGGTGACGGGTGGGAGCCGGGTCGGTGATGCGGTCGAGGCGGTAGACGCGCCAGTCGTCCCTGCCGGTGTCGTGGGCGAGGAGGTACCAGAGGCCGCCGGAGGCGACGAGGTGGTGGGGCTCGGCGCGGCGGGCGGTGAAGGCGCCGTCGCGGGCGGTGTAGCCGAACGTGACGCTCTCGTGGTCGCGGCAGGCGACGGCGAGCAGGGCGAGCAGTTCCGGGTCGACGCGCGGGGCCCGGGACTCCCAGTCGATGGCGGCCGTGGCCTGCTGCACGGCGGCGACCTGAGTGCGCAGCCGGGCGGGCAGCACCTGTTCGAGTTTGGCCAGGGCGCGCAGTGCCGTCTCCTCCATGCCGGTGAGGTGGCCGGCGGCGGTGCGCAGCGCGACGGCGACGGCGGTGGCTTCGTCGTCGTCGAGGAGGAGCGGCGGCATGGCGGTGCCGGAGGCGAGCCGGTAGCCGCCCGCGTGACCGGTGGTGCCTTCGACGGGGTAGCCCAGCTCGCGCAGGCGGTCGATGTCGCGGCGGACGGTGCGGGAGGTGACGCGCAGGCGCTCGGCGAGTTCGGCGCCGGACCATTCGCGGCGGGTCTGCAGCAGGGAGAGCAGGCGGAGCATCCGGGCGGGCAGGTCGCTGGTCATGCCTTCCAGACTGCCCGACTTTGCGGACACGGTATGTCCTGAAAGGCCCCTAGCGTGAACGGCAGGTCACTGGACTGACCGCACGCAGCACCGCAAGGAGGCACACACGATGAAGATCGCACTGCTGGGAACCGGTTTCGGCCGGGCGCACGCAGCCGTCTACGCCGCCCGTGGCGACGCGGAGGTGGTGATGTTCGGCCGCGATCCGGGGAAGACGGAGGAGGCGGCCGGCCAGTTCGGTCTGGCCGCCTCCACCGACCTGGACGCCGCGTTCGAGGACGGCTCGTTCGACCTGGTGGACATCTGCCTGCCGACACGCCTGCACGCCCCGTACGTACTGCGCGCCCTCCAGGCGGAGAAGCACGTGCTGGTCGAGCTGCCGCTGGCCGACAGCGTGCGGGACGCCGAGCGCGTCGCCGAGGCCGCCGCGCGCAGCGACAAGCACGTGTTCGTGGACATGTTCGAACGGTTCATCCCGGCCAACCAGGCCCTGTTCGACGCCGTCCGCCACCACACGTACGGGCGGCTGGAGCAGTTGACGCTGTGGAACCTCACCGCGCACCTGTGGCCGGGCGCCTCCCTCGGACTGAAGGTGCTGCCGCTGGACGCGATGCACAGCGACATGGACATCATCACGCGCACTCTCGGCCTGCCGCGGGACCTCGCCGTGACCACCGTGGCGCGCGACGAGGACTCCGGGGCCGTCGACGCCACCTTCCGCTACGACGGCGCGGAGGCCGGCAGTTCGGTCTCCTCGCTGATGCCGAAGGCGTGGGGCGCCAGGGGCGGTTACACCGCCACGTTCGAGCACGGCGTGCTGGACGCTGACTCCACGATGGGCTTCGACGGCAAGCCGTCGGGGACCGTCACCGCCTACACCGCCGACGGCGCCCGCGTGTTGGAGCTGCCCGCCGCCGACCAGTACACGGCGATGATCGGCCACGTCATGGACGTACTGAACGGCACGGCGGAGAACCGGATCGCCCCGGACAGCGTGCTCGACGCCCTGAAGCTCACCCTCGAACTCGACCGAAAGGTCAACGGCCCCCGCCGGACCGGCCCGTCGCCGGCCTGAACCCCCGGCCCTTGCCGCAGCCTGAACATCCGGCCCCCGCCGCCACCCCCCTGCGGCACGACGAAAGAATCCGTCATGAAGATCGCTGTCCTGGGCACCGGCGCCGGAGCCCGCTGCCACACCGCCCGCCTGACCGGCCTCGGCCACCAGGTCGTCGTCGGCACCCGCGACCCGCATGCCACCCTGGCCAGATCGGAGCCGGACATGATGGGCACCCCGCCCTACCGGGACTTCCACGCCACCCACACCGGCATCCCGCTGCACACCTTCGCCGAGGCCGCGTCCGAGGGGGAGCTGGTCATCAACGGCATCGACGGCGCCCACGCCGTCCAGAACCTGGGCGCCCTCCCGAGCGCCGCGCTGGCCGGCAAGGTCGTCATCGATTACGCCGTCCCCTACGTCTACCAGCAGCCCGGTCAGGTCGAACGGCCCTGGCCCACCCCCTGGGGCGTGATGCCGCGCCTGGACCCCGTGGACACCGACAGCCTGGCCGAGCGGATCCAGCGCGCCCTGCCCGCCGCGAGGGTCGTCAAGGCCTTCGTCACCCAGGAACAGGAGACCGTCACCCGCCCCGAGGAGTTCGCCGACGGCGACCACACCATGCTCCTCGCCGGTGACGACGCCGGAGCCAAGGCCGTCGCCGAGGAGTTGCTGCGCTCCTACGGCTGGCGGGACGTCATCGACCTCGGCCCGCTGGCCGCCGCCCGCGGCATGGAGATGTACGCCCACCTCCACACTGCCATCGGCCTGGCCCTCGGCACCCGCTTCGGCGTCAAGATCATCCGCTGAGGTCCCGGCGCGGACAGGACCCCCGGGGCGGCCGGGGGAATCGGCCTTGCGCGGAGCCCCGCGCCTCCGGCTGAATCCTTTTCGGTGGCCCGTGCCTCTTATACGCGTGCCGTCAGACGTCGGCACGGATTTGGAGGTCATCGTGGTCACCGGGACAGTCATCGCGGTCGGGCTCGTACTGCTCTGCACCTGCATGCTCGTCGTCAAGCGGAAGCGAGCCGGGCGTGGGTAACTCCGTGTGGCCGGACGAACAACTGGTCGCCGCCGCACAGAGCGGCGACCCCGACTCGATCGCGGCGCTGGTGTCGGGCTCGCACCCGAACGTGCGGCGGTTCGCCCGCTCGCTCTGCGCCTCGCCGGAGGACGCGGAGGACGCGGCGCAGGAGGCCCTGATCATCCTGTACCGCAAGATCGGGACGCTGCGAGCCTCCGGCGCCCTGGCGTCGTGGATGTTCCGCATCGTCCGCAACGAGTGCGTCCGGCGCGCGCGGGCCAGGCTGCGGGACGCCACCGCGCCGCCGCCTCAGGAGTCGCCCGTGGCCTCGGCCGAGGACGAGGTCCTCCAGCGCATGGAAGCGGGCAGGGTGGCGGCCGCGGTCGCCGCGCTCCCTCCCGACCAGCGCCGCGTACTGATCATGCGGGACGTCCAGGGGTACAGCGGCCGGATGACCGCCGACGCGCTGGGTCTCAGTACGGCGGCGATGAAGTCCCGCCTGCACCGGGCCCGTTCGGCGGTCCAGCAGACGCTGCGGGCCGCCCCCGCACCAGTATCCGGAGGAGAACGATGACCGGGAAACGGCGCGACACCGCCGCCGGTACCAAGGGTCCCGACTACGCGAGCAAGTCCCTGGCCGAGCACATCGCGCGCGGGGTGGTGGGGTTCGGCTCGCTGGCCGGCTCGGTCGCGCTCATCCCGGTGTTCGGACCGGTCGGCCTGGTGCTCGTCCCGGTCGGCCTGCTCTTCCTGCGCGGCTGCCCGATGTGCTGGACGGTCGGGCTGATGCAGACGATCTCGCGGGGCCGTCTCCGGCGCTCCTGCGACGAGGGCCGGTGCAGGCTGACCGTGGCCGGCCACACCGAACCCCCGTGACCCCTGGGGCAGGTGGGGCGGGTGGGCGCACGGCAGTGGATAGCCTTCCGGGGAGCGGGAGAAGGAGACCTCCGACACCGGCTCCCCGGTTGGCCCCCAACGGCCGCCCCGAGCGCCCGACTTCGGGGACGGCGCCAAGAAGCAGCGAGGTGGAAGTTCGTGTTCACGACCCGACCCACCCTCCAGGGCACCTTTGGGATGGTCTCGTCCACCCACTGGCTCGCCTCCCAGTCCGCGATGGCCGTACTGGAGGACGGCGGCAACGCCTTCGACGCCGCCGTCGCCGCGGGGTTCGTCCTGCACGTGGTCGAGCCGCACCTGAACGGGCCCGCCGGCGAGGTCCCGATCATCCTCGCCCCCGCGGGCGGCGAGGTGCGCGTGCTCTGCGGGCAGGGCTGCGCCCCGGCCGGCGCCACCGTGGCCCACTACCGCTCCCTCGGCCTTGAACTGGTGCCCGGCACCGGCCCCCTCGCCGCCGCCGTGCCCGGCGCCTTCGACGCGTGGATGCTGCTCCTGCGCGACCACGGCACGAAGTCGCTCGCCGACGTCCTCACGTACGCCATCGGGTACGCGGAGGACGGCCACGCCCCCGTCGAGCGGGTCGGCGAGACCGTGGAGACGGTACGGGAGCTCTTCGAGCGGGAGTGGCCCTCGTCGGCGGAGGTCTACCTCCCCGGCGGCCGGTCGCCGCGTCCCGGAGAGCTGTTCCGCAACCCCGCGCTCGCCGCGACCTGGCGGCGCCTGACGGCCGAGGCGGAGGAGCGGGCCGAGGCGCACAGCGGCGCCGGAACCGACCTGCGGGTGGCGCAGATCGAGGCCGCGCGTGAGGTGTGGCGCGACGGGTTCATAGCCGAGGCCCTCGTGCGGCAGGCCGGACGGCCGACCATGGACACGAGCGGCGAGCGGCACGTGGGGACGCTCTCGGCGCGGGATCTGCGCGGCTGGGAGGCCTCCTACGAGAACCCCGTCACGTACGACTGGGACGGCTGGACCCTGTGCAAGGCGGGCGCCTGGAGCCAGGGCCCCGCGTTCCTGCAGCAGTTCGCGCTGCTGCCGCCGACCGCCGCGGAGCTTCCCCGGTACGGGTCCGCCGCCTACGTCCACCTCCTCGTGGAGGGCTGCAAACTGGCCATGGCGGACCGGGAGGCCTGGTACGGGGACGCGGGGGAGCGGGGCGCGCGGGACGTGCCGGTGGCGGAGCTGCTCTCGGCCGCGTACAACGAGCGGAGGCGGCGGCTCATCGGCGAGAAGGCCTCGTACGAGCTGCGGCCCGGGGCGCCCGGGGGGCGCGAGCCGAGGCTCTCCGCGCACGCGCTCGCGGTGGCCGCGGGCCGGACCGAGGGGCTCGACGCGGGCGCAGGGGCGGCGGCCGGGGCCGGCGAGCCGACCGTGGCCGTGGACGGGGCGACGCGCGGCGACACCTGCCATCTCGACGTCGTCGACCGGTGGGGGAACATGCTGTCCGCCACGCCCAGCGGCGGCTGGCTGCAGTCCAACCCGGTCGTGCCCGAACTGGGGTTCCCGCTGGGGACGCGGCTCCAGATGGCGTGGCTCGAGGAGGGCCTGCCGAACTCGCTCACGCCCGGCCGGCGCCCCCGCACGACGCTGACGCCGTCGCTGGCGCTGAAGGACGGGGTGCCGGTCATGGCCTTCGGCACGCCCGGCGGCGACCAGCAGGACCAGTGGCAGGTGCACTTCTTCCTGGGGGCCGTCCTGCGGGACTCCGTGCGCGGCGGACTCGATCTGCAGGGGGCGATCGACGCGCCCAACTGGCACACGGAGGCGTTCCCCGGCTCCTTCCATCCCCGGCGGATGACGCCCGGCAGCCTCGCCGTGGAAGCGCGGATGGACCCCGGGGTGGTGGAGGAGCTGCGGCGCAGGGGACACGACGTGGTGGTCGGCGGCGCGTGGTCGGAGGGGCGCCTGTGCGCGGTGGCACGGGATCCGCGGAGCGGCATCCTCTCGGCGGCGGCGAACGCCCGCGGGGCGCAGGGGTACGCGGTGGGGCGGTGAGGGGGCGGTCCCGAGGGGCGGGCCTCGCCCCCCAGTGCCCGGACCGGTGCAGGTGAGGACGCTGTTACCGGTGACACCAGGGGTTCGCCGGGGGTTTAGGCCGCGTTGGCCGGGGCCGCACGGGATGTCAGTGGAACGTGCTCTCATGGACGCATGATCGAAGACTTTCTGACGCACGGGGTGCGCGACGTCGAAGAGGCCCTCCGCAAGGCCGCCGCCGCGGAGGTGACCCCCCGCTTCCGGCAGCTCGCCGAGGGTGACGTCGTGCAGAAGAGCGACCCGCACGACATGGTGACCGTCGCCGACCGCCGCGCCGAGGAGCAGCTGACCGCCGACCTCGCCGCCCTCCTGCCCGGCTCGGTCGTCGTCGGCGAGGAAGCCGTGCACGCCGACCCCACGGTGTACGAGGCGATACGCGGCTCCGCGCCCGTCTGGATCGTCGACCCCGTCGACGGCACGCGGCAGTTCGTCAACGGGGACCCGGGCTTCTGCATGCTCGTCGCCCTCGCGGTCGACGGTGTGGTGCAGGCCTCCTGGACGTACGCGCCCGCGCTGGACGAGTTCGCCGTCGCCGTACGCGGCCGGGGCGCCTGGCTCAACGGCGAGCGGCTGACCGCCGGACCGCGCCCGGCCGGCGCCGACCTCGAAGTGGCCACCTCCCACCCGGACTTCACCACTCCGGAGCAGAAGCGGGCGCTCCTCGGGCTCGCGGTGGAGGGCGTGCGCCCCCGCCCGTGCGGCTCGGCCGGCCTGGAGTACCTCGCCATCGCCAGGGGAGAGCTGGACGCCGTCGCCTTCTCGTGGGAGCTGGCCTGGGACCACGCCGCGGGCCTGCTGCTCGTGGCCGAGGCCGGCGGCGCCGACCTGACGCTGAGCGGCGAGCCGTTCCGGATCGGCGGGGGCAACACCCTGCCGTTCACCGCCGCCCGCGACGCCGCCACGGCCCGGCGCGTCGCGGACCTGCTGGCCGGCGGTGCCTGAGCGGGCCGCGCGGTTGCAGCGGGGCTCGAGGAACGGCGCGGATGCCCCGGCCTATCCTGGCGGCAGTGGCCATCGGCTGACGAAGGAGTCCGAAGGTGCCGTCGATGCTTGATGCCGTCATCGTGGGGGCGGGGCCGAACGGGCTGACCGCCGCCGTCGAGCTGGCCCGCCGGGGCTTCTCCGTGGCCGTCTTCGAGGCCAGGAGCACCGTGGGAGGCGGGGCGCGCACCGAGGAGCTGACGCTGCCCGGGTTCCGCCACGACCCCTGCTCGGCCGCCCACCCGCTGGGCGTCAACTCCCCGGCGTTCCGCGCCATGCCCCTCGACCGGTACGGACTGGAGTGGCTGCAGCCGCCGCTGCCCATGGCCCACCCGTTCCCGGACGGCACCGCCGCCGTGCTCTCCCGCTCCGTCGCCGAGACCGCGGCCTCCTTCGGGCCGCGCGACGCGGGAGCGTACCGGAGACTGGTCGAGCCCTTCCTGCCCAAGTGGGACGTCCTGCTGCGGGACTTCATGTCCCTGCCGCTGAGCTCGCTGCCGCGGGACCCCGTGACGCTCGCCCGCTTCGGACTCGCCGGGCTGCCGCCGTCGACCTGGCTGATGCGGCGCTTCCGCGACGAGCGCGCCCGCGCCCTCTTCTCCGGCCTCGTCGCGCACGTCATGGCGCCGCTCGACGGCATCATCACCGGCGGCGTCGGCCTGGTCTTCGCGCTGGCCGCGCACGCCCGCGGCTGGCCCGTTCCCCGCGGCGGCTCGCAGTCCATCTCCGACGCGCTCACCGCGTACCTGAAGGACCTCGGCGGCACCGTCCACACGGATTACGAGGTCAAGCGGCTCGACGACCTGCCGCCCGCCCGCGCCTACATCTTCGACACCTCGCCGACCGCCCTCGCCAGGATCGCGGGGCTCGGCCGCGCCTACGACGGATACCGGTACGGGGCCGCCGCCTTCAAGATCGACTACGCCCTGGACGGCCCCGTCCCCTGGACCGCCGAGGAGGCACGGCGCGCCGGGACGGTGCACGTCGGCGCGGACAGCGCGGAGATCGGCGCCGCGCTGCGCGCCGCCTCCCGCGAAGGGCGAGCACCGGACCCGCCGTTCCTGATCACGGTGCAGCCCGGCGTCGTCGACCCCTCCCGCGCCCCGGCGGGACGGCACACCTTCTGGGCCTACGGCCACGTCCCGAACGGCTGGCGGGGCGACCTCACCGACGCGATCGAACGACAGCTGGAGCGCTTCGCCCCCGGCTTCCGCGACCGCGTCCTCGCGCGCGCCACGGCGGGCCCGCCCGAACTCGCCGCGGGCAACGCCAATTACGTGGGCGGCGACATCGCCTGCGGCGCCGCGAGCGGCCTGCAACTCCTGCTGCGGCCCGGGCCCACCCTCTTCCCGTACGCCACCCACCACCCCGCGGTCTTCATCTGCTCGTCCGCGACGCCGCCCGGCCCCGGTGTGCACGGCATGTCCGGGCACAACGCGGCGAAGGCCGTGTGGAAGACGCTCAGGAGAGAACGGTGACCGTCCCCATCACCCTGGTCCTCGGCGACATCACCCGGCAGCACGCCGACGCCATCGTCAACGCCGCCAACTCCTCGCTGCTGGGCGGCGGCGGTGTCGACGGCGCCATCCACCGGCGCGGCGGCCCCGAGATCCTCGCCGACTGCCGCCGCCTGCGCGCCTCCCACCTCGGCAAGGGGCTGCCCACCGGCCGCGCCGTCGCCACGACCGCGGGCCGCCTGGACGCCGGACACGTGATCCACACCGTCGGCCCGGTCTGGTCCGCCACCGAGGACCGCTCGGAGCTCCTCGCCTCCTGCCACCGCGAGTCGCTGCGCGTCGCCGCCGAGCTCGGCGCGCGGACGGTCGCGTTCCCCGCGATCTCCACCGGCGTCTACCGCTGGCCGCTCGACGACGCCGCCCGCATCGCGGTCCGCACGGTCCGCGCGTACGCCGACCCCGCGCACGTCGACGAGGTGCGGTTCGTCCTCTTCGGCGAGGAGGCCCACGATGCCTTCGCCGCCGCGCTGGCCGAGGCGGAGTAGGACGGGCCCGGGCCCGGCAGGCGCGATGTCGATGTCGGATTCTCGCCAGCCACCCGGGGCGCGACCCGCGATCCTTGAAGGCATGCACACCGACACGGAGCGCTGCGTACGCGCTGTTCAGTCGAAGGACGCCCGCTTCGACGGCTGGTTCTTCACGGCGGTCGTCACCACCCGGATCTACTGCCGCCCCAGCTGTCCGGTCGTGCCGCCCAAGGCCGAGAACATGACGTTCTACCCCAGCGCCGCCGCCTGCCAGCAGGCCGGCTTCCGCGCCTGCAAGCGGTGCCGGCCCGACAGCAGCCCCGGCTCCCCCGAATGGAACCAGCGCGCCGACCTCGTGGCCCGCGCCATGCGCCTCATTGGCGACGGCGTGGTCGACCGCGAAGGCGTCCCCGGCCTCGCGAACCGCCTCGGCTACAGCACCCGCCAGGTCGAGCGGCAGCTTCTCGCCGAACTCGGCGCGGGCCCGCTCGCCCTCGCCCGCGCCCAGCGCGCGCAGACCGCGCGGCTGCTCATCGAGACCAGCGCGCTGCCCATGGCCGAGATCGCCTTCGCCGCCGGATTCTCCTCGATCCGCACCTTCAACGACACCGTGCGCGAGGTCTTCGCGCTGGCCCCCGGCGAACTCCGCGCCCGCGCGCCGAAGCGGCCCGGCACCGTGCCGCCCGGCGCCGCGGGTGGCGTCCTGTCGCTGCGGCTGCCGTTCCGCGCCCCGCTCAACCCCGACAACCTCTTCGGGCACCTCATCGCCACCGCGGTGCCCGGCGTCGAGGAGTGGCGGGACGGCGCGTACCGCAGGACCCTCAGCCTCCCCTACGGGCACGGGACCGTCGCCCTCACCCCGCACCCCGACCACATCGGCTGCCGGCTCTCCCTCACCGACCTGCGCGACCTGACCATCGCCATCAGCCGCTGCCGCCGCCTGCTCGACCTGGACGCCGACCCGGCCGCCGTCGACGATCAGCTGAGGTGCGATCCGCTGCTCGCGCCGCTCGTCGACAAGGCGCCGGGACGGCGTGTGCCGCGCACCGTCGACGAGGCCGAGTTCGCCGTGCGCGCCGTCCTCGGCCAGCAGGTCTCCACGGCCGCCGCCCGCACCCACGCCGCCCGCCTCGTCACCGCGCACGGCACCCCGGTCGAGGACCCCGAGGGCGGCCTCACCCACCTCTTCCCCGGCCCCGACGCGCTCGCCGCACTCGACCCCGACGCGCTCGCCCTGCCCCGCAGCCGCCGCGCCACCCTCACGACGCTCGTGCGCGAACTCGCCGAAGGACGTCTCGGCCTCGGCGTGGCGAACGACTGGGACGAGGCCCGCGCCCGGCTCACCGCACTCCCCGGTTTCGGGCCCTGGACGGTCGAGGTCATCGCGATGCGGGCGCTCGGCGACCCCGACGCGTTCCTCCCCACCGACCTCGGCATCCGGCGCGCCGCACAGGGGCTCGGCCTGCCCCACACCCCCGCGGCGCTCACCGCGCGCGCCGCGGCCTGGCGGCCCTGGCGCGCGTACGCCGTCCAGTACCTGTGGGCCACCGACGCCCACCCCATCAACTCCATCCCCGCGTGAGGGACACCAAGTAACCCAAGTACACCTAGGGACAGACATCACCCATGGACCGCCTGCACACCCACATCGACAGCCCCTACGGGCCGCTCACCCTCGTCGCCACCGACGGCGTCCTCAGCGGCCTCTACATGACCGGCCAGCGCCACCGTCCGCCCGAGGAGACCTTCGGCGACCGCGACCCGGCACCCTTCGGCGCGGCCACCGCCCAGCTGGAGGCCTACTTCGCCGGTGAGCTGACCGAGTTCGACGTGCCGCTGCGGCTCGACGGCACCCCCTTCCAGCGCACGGTCTGGCGCGCGCTCCAGGAGATCCCTTACGGCGAGACCCGTACGTACGGCGAACTCGCCGAACTCCTCGGGAAGCCGGCCGCCTCCCGCGCGGTCGGCCTCGCCAACGGCAAGAACCCGATCGGCGTCATCGTGCCCTGCCACCGCGTCATCGGCGCCAACGGCAGCCTGACCGGTTACGGCGGCGGGCTCGACCGCAAGCAGCGGCTGCTGGCCTTCGAGGGCGGGGCGGCGCGCGCCGGGGCCGACGTCCTGTTCTAGACGCCGACCCGGTACCCGTCCTCCAGCTCCGCCGGACCGCCGCCCCGCGCCAGCACGTCGAGCGCGACGGCGACCCGGCGGCCCAGCGAGCCGGGCAGGTGCTCCGCGAGCTCTTCGGGAGCGACCAGCCGCCAGGAGATCAGCTCCTCCTCCTGCAGCCTGATCGACTTCAACTGGTCCGTGCCGAGCACCCCGCCGTCGTACAGGTAGGCCACCAGCGGCGGGCGCGCCCGTGAGGGGCCCGCCGGCACCCAGTCCACCGCGAGCAGCGGCCCGAGCGCGACATCGAGCCCGATCTCCTCCGCCGTCTCCCTCCGCGCCCCCTGCCGGGGTGTCTCTCCGTCGTCCGACTCGACGGTCCCGCCCGGCAGCGCCCACCCCTCGCGGTAGTTGGGCTCGACGAGCAGCACCCGGCCCTCCGCGTCGCGGAAGAGGGCGGCGGCCCCGACGAGGACGCGGGGGAGGCCCGCGATGTACGTGGCGTAGTCCTGAATGGTCACGGGGGAAAGCCTAGGCCCGCCGCTCAGGTCAGTTCCCGGTGGGCCAGGGGGCCGTCAGGAGGTCCCGGGTCGCGAGGGTGTCCGGGTGATCGCCGCCCAGCACGCGCGCGCGCGCCGCATGGACGGTCTGCGCCACGTCGAGCGCCTCCGTCCGCTGCCCGGCGCCGCTGAGCGCCAGGGCCAGTTCGTGGCCGCTCGCGAGGGTGTCCGGGTGGTCGGCGCCGAGGGTGAGGGTCCGGCCCATGCGGGTGGCGCGGGCCTCGAAGACGGCCTCCTCGTAGCGGTGCAGGGCGGTGAGGGCGGCGGCCAGGTTGTGGCGGCACAGCAGGGTGTCGGGGTGGTGGTGGCCCCGGACCTTCTCCCATACGCGCAGCACCGTCCGGCAGATCGTGTACGCCTCGTCGTAGCACCCCGTGCGGAAGAGCACGTAGGCGCGCAGCTGGTGGGTGGTCAGGGTGTCCGGGTGCTCCCTGCCGAGCACCGTGTCACGGGCCGTGGCGCAGGCGGTGAAGGTCTCCAGGGCCGCATCGAGACGTTCCAGCGCGAGCTGCAGAGTGCCGATCTCGCAGCGGGTGGCGAGCAGATGGGGGTGGCCGGGACCGAGATGTTCGAGCTGACGGGTGGCGATCCGCTCGAGCCAGGCCAGCGCCGCGCGGTGGTTGCCCTGGCGGCCGTGGTCGACGGCCGCGTGGAACTCGTCGGCGAGCACGGCCTCGTGAGGGACGCGGCGGGGCAGCGGCAGCCAGAAGGGGATGCCACTGCGGGGCACGCCCGCATGGTGGAGCACGGGGTGCCCGTCGGGGAAGTCGATGCCGAAGTCGAGGTCGAGCGGGCTCTCCCGGGAGTCGTGCAGCAGCAGGAGGTGGATGTCGAGGTCTTCGAGCCAGCTCACGTCGCCCGGCAGGGCGTCCGAGGTGAGCACCACGACCAGGCTGGTCAGGGCCGGGCGCGGCGCGCCCCTCCCGCGCGCGTCGGCGAGCAGCGCCCGGCGGCGGTCGCGCTCGGCGTCGAGTCCGTGCTCCAGGGTCTGCGTCGCGGCCGTCACGATGTGCGGCAGTGCGGTGCCCGTCGTCGCGCGCAGGTACCGCGCGGTCGAGCCGAGCAGGTGGAACTGCACCTCGGCAGGCGAGTACCGCTCGGCGAGGCCGCGCACGATCTGGTCGAGCACCGCCGACCACTCGGCCTCCGTGCCGTGCAGGACGCCGTGCGGGCCCATGGCGCGGAAGTCCAGCAGGACGTCGTCCCCGCGCTCGTCGCGGCCGAGGCACACGGTCAGAGCGCCTCTGGTCCCGTCGGACGGCACGGCCGGCAGGTCGGTGGACCGGAGGAATGCCTCGTAGTGCGCGGCGATCTCGGCGGCGGTGGGCCGCTCGCCGAGCAGCGGCGTGGAGCAGCGCCGCAGGATCGCGGTCAGGGAGTCGGGGAGGCCGTCACCCGCGACCTCCAGGAGGGCGTGGCCGAGCTTGGAGACGTCGTGGAAGGTGCCGTCCGCGTGGTCCCGCACGCACCACCCCGTGACGCACACGTCATCGGGGGTGAGCAGTACCCTTCTCGCCCTGAGGTCGCCGTGGAGGATCCCCCGCATGTGGGCGCCGGCGACGACGTGGGCCAGCCTGTGGCCGAGCAGGGCGAACTCCCTCGGGTCGTCATACCGTTGGCCGTCCGGCATCCGCTCTTCGAGGTGCGGCGCGGGCCGCCCGTCCCGCATGCGGACCTCGGTGGCCAGCCAGGACGGCTCCTCGGCGGGGTCCACGGCGAGCAGCCGGGGTGCCTGTACGCCCTCCAGCAGGGCCAGCGCCGCCGCCTGCCGGGGGAGGGCGGCGCGGCGCGCGGAACCGGGGCGGGTGAGCCGGATCGCCGCGACCCTGCCGTCCTCGTGCCGGCCGAGGAACATCCCGCTGGTCGACCTCGCGCGGGTGTGCCGGGCGAAGAGCCGCCAGGGGCCCGCCCACCGGGGGTTGACGGGCGTCAGGGCCAGCCACGGGGAGCCCGGCGCGGCCACGTACGACGGCACGGCGGGTTCGGCGGGCGCGGCCGGTCCGGCGGGCGGCGCGGGCGCCGGCCGGGGCACGCCCACGCCGAGCCTCCGCAGGAGCCGTTCGTCCGCCCGGCCGAACGGCCGGGCCCCGCCGTCGGCCCGCCCGGTCCCCTCGGGGTGGGCGAGCCACGCGGGGAAGTCGGCGGAGCGGCCCGCCAGTTCACCGAGGCGCCGGGTCACCGCCCTACTGGTGCGCAGGAGTTCGCGGGCCGGGGCCGTACCCAGGAGGATGTCGCGGGCCTCGTCCGTGACGTCGTAACCGCGGTGCTGCGGCGCGAGAGCGGCGGAGTCGTCACAGCGCCGCAGCAGGCCGCTCAGGAACACCTCCGCCAGATGCCCGGTCGTCACGTCCGGGCCGAGCGCGTCCTGGACGAGGCGCATCACGGGCACGGAGACCGGGGCGACGGCGGCGAGGTGGGCGGCGAGCCGGTACGCCTCCGGGGAGGCACTCGTCCGGAACCGCAACACCCGCCGCCCGGCGTCGGGTTCGGGCTCCGGCTCGGGACCCGGACCGAAGGGGGCGGCCAGGAGCGGCAGTACCGCGCTCGCCCCGGGTGAGGCGACCAGCCCCGCCCAGGCGCCGACCGCGGCCGGCTCCGGGGCGAGCACCGGGACCGGTACGCCGTCGAAGGCGGTGAGCCCCGGCGGTAGCACCGGATCCTCCACGTCCCAGCTGAGGTTGGGCGCGCCGCGCCGCCTGGTGGTGACCCGCCAGCGCTCGGCGCGGATCCCGGAGCCGTCCCACAGGTGCCGGGGCAGCGCGTGCAGCACCGCCGTCGGGCCGAACCGCCCCCACTGGGCGAGGAGTTCGGTCATCCGGCCGTCCCGCCAGGCCGTGCCGACGCCGTCGCTGAGGACGAGGATCAGCGTGTTGCCGCCCGGGTCGGTCACGGTGGCGGGCGGCAGCACGGCGGTGCCGGGCGTGAAGGGGCGGCGGCCGAGCAGCGGGGCACCGGGGGTCCGGGTGTCCAGGCCGTGCACGCGTACGTCACGGAAGGCGCCGCTGCGCTCCAGGAGCAGCCGCGTCTCCGTGGCGAGCCGCTGCCACAGGAGCATGGAGGCCCCGTCGTCCACGAGCAGCGTCAGGTCGAGCCAGCGGGCGCGCGCGGGGCGCAGCACGGCGTCGCCGAAGCCGCTGTGGGCCGTCGACTCGGCGGTGGCCCCCTCGTCGAGCTCCCACCGGCGGCGGTCCGCCACGGTCTGCTTCAACGGCCGCAGCGCCCGGCCCAGTTGCAGCTGGCAGGAGGCGAGGGCGCGGGTGCCCGGGGCGCGGACGGGCCGGACGGGGACGGTGCGGTGGCGCGGGGCCCGCTCGGGGGCGGTGCCGCCGAACAGGGCGGTGTTGCCGGAGGGCCGGCGGATACGGACGGTCCGTGTCGAGCGCAGCACGAGGGGGTCCTCGGTGTCGGCGTCCGGCGCCGGGCGGTCCGCGGTGGCCTGCCCCGGAACCGGGTCGGGGACGGCACCGTCCCCGTCCTGCCGGGTCGGGCCGGAGAGGGCGGTTCCGTCGGGATCCGCCACCCGGGGCTCGGCGGCCAGTGGCTCCCATCCGTCGCCGGGCGCCTGCCGGGCGGACGCGATCGTCGCGGAGGCCCGCGCCAGGGATGTCGACGCGCCCTCGGGCAGCCGCCCCGCCAGCCAGAGCGCGTCGAGCAGCTCCTCCTGGGTCAGCTCCGCCCCGGCCCCGGCCAACGCCCCGACCGCCCGCAGCAGTTGCTCGGCCCCGGCGTGCGCCGCGGCCCTCCTGAGCAGGCGGGCGACCGGGTCGTGCCCGGAGGGTTCGTCCGGCACCGCTACACCGCCCCGCCGAGCCGGTGCAGCACCGCGTCGAGCAGGGCGCCCGGCGGCAGATCGAGGCCGCCCTTGCGCAGGAACACGGCGTTCAGGAGCTGGTCCGTGGCGAGTTCGCCGGGCGCCCGGCGGCCCAGGAAGGCGCGCAGCAGGTCGTCGACGCCGTCGAGTGCCGCGTCGCCGAGGTGTGCCTCGACGATGTCACGCAGCCGCTGCTCGTCCGGCTCCGCGAGATCGAGGCGTACACAGCGGCGCAGGAACGCCGGCGGGAACTCGCGCTCGCCGTTGCTGGTGATGACCACGACCGGAAACTCCGAACAGCGCACCCTGCCCCGCGTCACCGGCGTCCGCACCCGCGGATCCGCGGTCAGCACGTCGACCCTCGCCTGCTCGTCGGGGAGCCTGGCCAGCTCCGGGATCTCGAACTCACCGTCCTCGAAGACCGTCAGGAGATCGTTCGGCAGGTCGACGTCGCCCTTGTCGAGTTCGTCGACGAGCAGCACGCGCGGGCGTTCGCCCGGGACCAGCGCGGTGCCGAGCGGACCGAGACGGACGTACGAACCGATGTCGGGGCCGTCGATGTCAGCTGCGTCGGACTCCGTCCGGCGGCGCAGATTGGACTCCCGCAGCCGGCCGATCGCGTCGTAGCCGTACAGGGCGTCGCGCAGCGTCGAGCGGCTGTTGACCGGCCAGGTCAGCACGGGGCCCAGGGTCAGTTCGTGCGCGATGGCGTGCGCCAGGGAGGACTTGCCGGTGCCGGGGTGGCCGGTGACCAGGAGCGGGCGGCGCAGCAGCAGCGCGGCGTTGACCACCTCCGACTCGTCGGGGCCGATCAGGTACGGGCGCGGCCGGGGCGTGCCCCGGTCCGGGGTGAAGCGGCGCCACGGCGGGGCCTCGGGGAAGTCGACGCGCCGGGCGTCGCCGTCGCCGCGGAACAGCCGCCAGTCGCCTTGCTGGGGTGCCGTCATGAACTGCGTGCTCCTTCGTCGGAAAGCGGATGCGGCGCATCGGGGTCCGCCAGCCTCGGCTCGTGCTCGGCGCCCACCCGGTCCTGCCAGGCGAGGTCCTCCCACACGAGGGAGGGGCGCACCGGGAAACCGGCCGGATCCGGCAGCGCCGACGCCCGGAAACGGTGCACCCGGAAGGGCAGGTCCTGCAATCGCCCGGCGGGCGCCAGGGGGTCGAGGCGGTGGGCGTGGTCGTGCCCCTCCGCCGCCCGGTCCCAGAGCACCACCGGGATGCCGAGGGCCAGGCAGAGGTCGAGGAGCTGGGCGCGGAGCGCGGGCGGGCCGTGCAGGACGACGTGGTTGGCGTCCCGGTGGGTGGAGCCGAGCAGCGCGGCGACCTGTCTGCCGTCCGCGCAGCTCGGGTCGATGACGAGGGGCCTGACGTGCCCGTCGCCCCAGCGCCTGCGGTGTTCCGTGTCGCGCCGCGGCACCCGGCGGCTCATCTCCGGGCAGCGCAGCGTGAGCGGGAAGGAGGCGCCGAGCGGGAGACTCGGCACGAATTCGTTGGGGCTGCCCGCGTCCCACTCGTCGACCGGCAGATGGAGCCCCGCGCGGTCGACCTCGATGTCCACCGCAGGCAGCCCGTCACCGGAGCGTTCGGCGCCCTCCCGGATCACCGCGCCGACCTGCTCGGGGGTGAGGGGCGCGTCGCCGGGGACGGTCTCCAGGCGGCGCACCGAGCCGTCCGCGTGCTGCTGCCAGAGCCGGCAACGGTAGCGCTCGGCGCCCTCACCCTCCGGTTCGCTCCTGGAGAGGCGGGCCAGGAGCCGGGTGACCGGGGGAGTCCGCGCGCCCGCCCAGTGCACGGCGTCGGCCCTTCGCTGGTCGCGTGCCGCGGGGTGCACGCCGAGCCGGGCGCAGACCCGCTCGCTCCAGCGGCTCAGCCCTTCGCCGAGGTCGCCGCCGCAGGCCGCGGCGATGAACTCGACCAGGTGCACCAGCGCGGGCACCCGCGGTGTCCCCGCCGGTACGCTCCCGCCGTCCTGGTACTCCTCCAGCTCCACGATGACCCGCTCCAGCTCCTGTGCCGGCAGCCGGGCGGTGCACAGCGCCGGGGGCAGCGGGGTGTAGCGCAGAGCCTCCTGGGCCGCGCGGCCGGGCAGTGTCGGGTCGGCCAGGACGACACGGCCTAGCTGCTTGTGGAGAAAGGTGTGCTCGGCGCGGGAGAGCAGGCTCGCGGCCTCGACCGCCCGGCCGGTGCTGAGCAGGTCCGTCAGCCGGTCGGGGCGTGCGCCGTAGGGGCCGGCGGTGAGCAGGGACTCGCTGAGCGTGGGCAGGGCGCGGTGCCGGGTCAGCAGGAGGGTGGTCAGCTCCTCGATGCCGGGTGCGGAGCCGTCCGCCGGTGCGGCGAGGCCCAGTTCGGCGGCGAGCCGCCGCGCGTGCTCGGCGCGGGCCGCCCGGTCGGGCAGCAACGCGCGCAGTACGTCGGAGAGTTCGGCGCCCAGCGGGTCGTCCTGCGCGACGGCCCGCGCCGTGCGGCAGTCGTCCACGACGGCGCCCGCCCCGGCCGCGTGGAGCTGCTCGCGCACCGCCTGCCAGGGCAGGGCCCAGGTGCGCCGCAGGGTCCTGTTGGGGTCCACGGGGGCGTCCGGCTGCCCGAGCCGGCCGACGACGAGCCCGGCGGCGCTGTCCCCTGTGTCGGTCCACAGCGGTCCGCCGCTGAACCCGGGGCCGATCGGAGCGCCCGCCAACGGCGCGTCGAGATAGCCCAGTTGTCCGTCGAGCAGTTTGAGGACCGTGTCCGCGAAGGTGATCGGCTCACCGCAGCCGTGCCAGGCCCGCAGCGACTGGCCCTCCGTCATCTCCGTCCAGACGACCGGGTCGGCGCCCGCCGGGGCGGGTTCGGCGAGGCTCAGGACGCAGAGGTCGCCCTGCCAGACCGCGGTGGAGCGCCGGGGCGGCACCCACACCTCGATCTGCGCCTTGATCCGCACCGTGCGCCGCGCGAAGGCGACCTGGAGCACCTCGCCGTCGGGCCGCACACCGCTCAACAGGGGCCTCCCCAGCGCTTCGTTGACGACGTGGGCACAGGTCAGGGCCCGCCCGGAAGAGAGCAGCGCGGCGGCGCCGACGGCCTCGTCGCCGTGCCGGCCGAGGACCGCGACCACCGAGGGGGGTTTCTGCTGCCCCTTGAACCAGCCCACCGCTACGCCCTGGTGGCGCCGCCGGGCGTCCCGTCGCCTCCGTCCCCGGCCGCCACGCCGACGCCCTGGTCCCCGGCCTCCTCCGTACGCCGCCAGGTCGCCGACACCGTCATGGTGGCCGCCCCCTTCAGCCCGACGATGCCCAGCTTGAGGTCCTTGCCCACCTCGATGCCGAACTCGACCGTGAACTCCTCGGGCGGCCGCTGGGCCCGCGAGACGGAGGCGTGCACCTCGTCGAGGAGGGGCCCGAGCGGGCTCAGCGTCGCCCGCAGGGCGTCGGCGGCGAAGGCGGCGACCCGCCCGCGGCCGGTGGAGACGGGGTCAGGCACGCCGAACTCCGGCGGCAGACCGTCCCGTTCCGGGGCCTGCCCCACGTCGGCGAGCTCGACGCGCAGCGCGGCCCCGGCCAGGTCGAGTTCCAGGTACTCAGGCATGAGGTCATTGTGCGGCCAACGTGGGGTTACGCGCGGAGAGTTCACCGAACCCCGCACGGCCGGAGCCTGCCCGCCCGGAGCCGACCCCGCGCGGCCCGCCCCCGGGGAACACCGGCCCCGCCCCAGCTGGAGGCAGGACCGCTCACTCCTCCTCCCTGCTGCGGGACCTGACGATCCGTCGCAGCCGGTGGTGGCGTCCCGGGCTCTGCTCGGTCATGGCGTCGCCGACCATCGTGCGGACCGCGTCCCGCAGCCCGTGCAGCGCCTGGCCGCGAGCGGGCCCCGCCCCGGGGTCCTCGCGCAACTCCTTCAGGAGCGCCCAGCACAGCGTCAGCATCACCACGACGAACGGCAGCGCCACCAGGATCGTCGCGCTCTGCAGGGAGTTGAGCCCGCCCGCGACCAGGAGCACCGCCGCCACCGCGGCCATCAGCACGCCCCAGGTGACGACCAGCCAGGTCGGCGGGTGCAGCGAGCCGCGGCTGCTCAGCGAGCCCATCACCAGGGAGGCGGAGTCGGCGCTGGTGACGAAGTACGTCATGACGAGGATCATCGCGACCCACGAGGTGACCGTGGAGAGCGGCAGCGCGTCGAGCATCGCGAAGAGCGAGGCCTCCGCGCCCTCCTCCACCTTCGCCGCCATGTCCACCTTGCCGGTCGCATCCAGCCGGATGCCGGTGCCGCCCATCACGCAGAACCACACGATGGTGGCGCCGCTCGGTACCAGGAGCACGCCGATCAGGAACTCCCGGATGGTGCGCCCGTGCGAGATGCGGGCGATGAACGTGCCGACGAACGGGGCCCAGGACAGCCACCACGCCCAGTAGAAGATCGTCCAGGTGCCGAGCCAGGAGCCGTCGGTGAACGCGCCCGTGCGCGAAGCCATCGGCAGCAGCTGGTGGAGGTAGCCGCCGACACTGGACGGGATCGCGTCGAGGACGTAGACGGTCGGCCCGAGGACGAAGACGAAGAGCATCAGGCAGGCGGCAAGCACGATGTTGAGGGTGCTGAGCCACTTGACGCCCTTGTGCACCCCGGAGAAGGCCGACACCACGAAGGCGGCGCCGAGCGCCACGATGATGATCAGTTCGAGGGTGGTCGTGTCCGCCACGCCCGTCGTGAGGTTGAGTCCCGTGGCGACCTGGAGGGTGCCGACGCCGAGGCTGGTCGCCGTGCCGAAGACGGTCGCGAAGACGGCGAGCAGGTCGATGAGCCGCCCGGCCGGGCCCGCCGCCCGCCGGGCCCCGATGAGCGGCACGAAGACGGCGCTGAGCCGGTTGCCGCGGCCCTTGCGGAAGCCCGCGTAGGCGAGGGCGAGCCCCGCGATGCCGTAGATCGCCCAGGGCGTCAGCGTCCAGTGGAAGAAGGAGTACTCCAGGGCGGTGCGGGCCGCGCCGCCGGTGCGGGGCTCGCCGCCCGTCGACGGGGGAGGGTTCAGATAGTGGGTGAGGGGTTCCCCGACGCCGTAGAACATCAGGCCGATGCCCATGCCCGCGCTGAACATCATCGCGATCCACGCCAGGTTGGTGAACTCCGGCCGCGCGTCGTCCTTGCCGAGCCGGATGCCGCCGAAGCGGCTGAGCGCGAGGACCACGCACAGGACGAGGAAGAAGTCGGCGGCGATCACGAAGAGCCAGGCGAAGTTGGCCAGGACCCAGCCGAGCGCGGTGCCGGAGGCGTGCTCGAAGGACTTCTTGCCGATCGCGGCCCAGGCCACCACGGCGAGGACGGCCGCCACGCCGATGCCGACGACCACGAAGTCGGGTGTGCCGTCCGGGGGCGAGCCGTCCGCCGGGTCCCGGTCGGCCGGCGGGTCCGGCGGGCCCTCGCCGGGAAGGGGCTGATCGATCATTTCCGTGCTCATGGCGCACCACTATGGAGCGATATGGGGGGATTTTTCGCCGGGACGCGCCGTCTCGCGCCCCGGCCGGCCATGGGCATCCGGCCCCCTCTGCGGTTATGGTCGCAGCGGCGCGACTGCCTTGACGCGAGCAAGGCCCAAGAAGCAAGGGGAAACCAAGGTGGCGGACGCTGCAGGGACGGCGGGACACGGACGGCGGGCGCAGGCCCGGAACGAGCGGGCGCAGCGCGTGCTCATCGCCGCGGACAAGTTCAAGGGTTCGCTCACGGCCGTGCAGGTCGCCGAGCGCGTGACGGCGGGCCTCCAGCGCGTCGCGCCCGGCGTGCGGGTCGAGGCACTGCCGGTCGCCGACGGCGGCGACGGCACGGTCGCCGCGGCCGTCGCGGGCGGCTTCGAGCGTCGCGAGGTGCGGGTCACCGGCCCGCTCGGCGACGAGGTGACGGCCGCGTACGCGCTGAAGGACGGCACCGCCGTCGTGGAGATGGCCGAGGCCTCGGGCCTCCAGCTCCTCCCCGAGGGCGTCTTCGCGCCGCTCACCTCCACGACGTACGGCTCCGGCGAGCTGCTGCGCGCGGCGCTCGACGCGGGCGCCCGCACCATCGTCTTCGGCGTCGGCGGCAGCGCCACGACCGACGGCGGCGCGGGCATGCTGGCCGCGCTCGGCGCGCGCTTCCTCGACGCGGACGGCGAGCCCGTCGCGCCCGGCGGCGGCCCGCTCAAGGAGCTGGCCAGCGCGGACCTGTCGGGCCTCGACCCCCGCCTGAAGGACGTCGAGATCGTCCTCGCCAGCGACGTCGACAACCCGCTGACCGGGCCGAAGGGCGCCCCCGCGGTGTACGGCCCGCAGAAGGGGGCATCCCCGGACGACGTCGCCGCGCTGGACGCCGCGCTCGCCCACTTCGCCGCGGTCCTGGAGAAGTCCATCGGCCCCAAGGCCGCCGAGTACGCGCAGTCGCCGGGCGCGGGCGCCGCGGGCGGCATCGGGTACGGCGCGCTGGTCGGACTCGGCGCGGGCTTCCGCCCCGGCATCGACGTCATGCTCGACGTCCTCGGCTTCGCGCCCGCCCTGGAGCGGGCCACCCTCGTCATCACCGGCGAGGGCTCGCTCGACGAGCAGACCCTGCACGGCAAGGCGCCCGCCGGGGTGGCCGCCGCCGCACGGGCCGCCGGCATCGAGGTCGTCGCGGTCTGCGGCCGCCTCGCGCTCGCCCCGGAGGTCCTCGGCAGGGCGGGCATCCGCCGCGCGTACGCCCTGACCGACGTCGAGCCGGACGTGGCGCGGTGCATCGCCGAGGCGGGCCCGATCCTGGAGACGGTGGCGGAGGGCATCGCCCGGGACTTCCTCGTCTGACCTCCGGCGGACCCCGCCCGCGCCCCGCGACGCCGCGCCCGGGACCACTCCCGGGCGCCCGTGTCGAACCCGGCACCTGATCGTTTCTTCCCTACGTGAAGAGGATTCGATCTTGACCGGGTGGGTGCAGCTCGGCGGGGGCATCGGCATCGTCGCGACCCTGTGCCCGGTCGGCTCCCTGTCCGTCCACGCACAGGTCGAGGCGGCCGGCGCGGTCCTGTCGGAACGGCTGGAGATCTGCCGCCCCGACCAGCCGGCCACGGACGACCCGGCCCCCGCGCCCGGCCCCGCCCCGCCCGCAGCCCCGGCCACCCCGCCCCACCCCGGGCCGCCCGCCGCCGCGCCACCCCCCGGCCGCACGGCCCCGCCCACGCCACGGGCCGCGCCCCGCGTCCGGGAACTCATCATCCCCGTACGCCTGGAAACCCCCGTACGCCCGGAACCCTCCGTACGCCCGGAACCCCCGGCACGCCCCGAGCCCGGCCCGCGTCACGCGCGGCCCGTGCCCGCCCCGCCGCCCCGGCCGTCCTTCGGGGCGCCCGGCTACCGCGCCCCCGCCGAACGGGAGCGCACGGGCGGGCGGTCCATGGTCACCACCTCGATGGTCGTCACCACCCCCGCGGTCCTCGCCGCGGCCCTGCTGCGCCCGCGCTCGCGCTCCGCGGCCGGCGCCCGATCCCGCCCCAACTCTCCCTCCGGAGGCCCCTCGTGACGGAATGGTTCGTACTCGGCCTGGCCATGGTGCTGGCCTGCGCGGTGGTGCTGACCGTCACCGTGATCAGACATCGCCGGGTGCCGGAGGACGACGACCCCAGCCAGACGCCCGACGTCCTCGAGTACATGGTGATGATGGTCGGCGTCGTCTACGCGATCGTCCTCGGCCTGGCCATCGCGGGCGTCTGGGAGGCCCGCGGCGCGGCCGAGGACGGCACCCGCGACGAGGCCCAGGCCCTGCACGAGATCAGCAGGCGCGTGCAGGTCTACCCGGCGGACGAGCGGGAGCGCATCCAGCGGGACGTACGCCGCTACAGCGAGCACGTGACCAGCGTCGAGTGGCCCCGCATGATCGACGAGCACCGCCTCACCGACCGAGGCGGCGAACTCCTCGACACCTTGCGCCGGGACATCGCCGCGCGCCCGCCCGCCAACGAGCTGGAGGCACAGACGTACCAGCCGCTGCTGGACCAGGTGGCCGCCGCCGACGAGGCGCGCAGGGCGCGGGCCGACAACGCGGAGGAGACCCTCCCCGGAGTGGTCTGGTTCGGCCTGGTCACGGGGGCGTTCGTCACGGTCGGCCTGATCTTCACGCTGCAGATCAGACGCTCCGCGCGAGAGCTGCTGCTGGCCGGCACCTTCAGCGCCCTCATCGCCTTCCTGCTCTTCCTCGTCTGGAACTTCGACGCGCCCTTCGGCAGATCGGCGGCGGAGTCGACGACGGCGTTCCAGGACCTGCTCAGCGTGTGAACCGCGGGCCCGCCCGTGGTTCACGCCGGGCGGGCCCGCTGCGCGAGCCGGTGCGCCTCCACCGCGAGCGCCACCTCCACCAGGTCCCGCGGCCGCGCCAGCGAGCGCGAGGTGAGCTGCTCCAGACGGCGAAGCCGGTTGAAGACCGTGTTGCGGTGGCAGTAGAGCCGCCCGGCCGCCCGGCCCGCCGACCCCTCACAGGCCAGCCACGCGTCCAGCGTCTCCAACAGCACGGCCCGGTCCGCAGGTTCGAGCGCGAGGACCTCGCCGAGCACCTCGCTCACCAGCCGCCCCGCCAGCTCCGGCTGGCTCACCACCAGGGCGGTCGGCATCCGCCGGTCGAGCCGTACGATGCCGGTCGCGTCCGGCGGGCAGGTGCGCAGCGCCAGCTCGGCGAGGCGCCGGGCCCGGCCGAGCTCCGCGAGGCCGCCGACCACGGGGCTGATCCCGCCGGGCCCCGGGCAGCGGCCCTCCAGCAACCGCGCCAGCTTGTCGAGACCGCCCCCCGCGGCGGCACCCTTCGGACCGTCCTTCCCGCCGTCTCTGCCGCCGTCCTTCCCGTCCTCCGCGCGGTCCTCCGCCGGGCCGAGCGAGACCACGCCCACCTCGCAGTCCGTCCGCATCCGCCAGATGAAACGGAACCCCGCCCGCTGGATCTGCCGGTGGAAGGCCTCGCGCCCGTCCCGCCGCTCCACCCGCAGCACCACCACCGCGTACGGTCCGTGCTCGGGCAGATCGAGCCCCGCCGCCGCCCGCGCCGCGAGCCCCGGCGCCGACCGGCCCTCCAGCAGCGCGTCGAGCAGCGCCTGCAACTGCTCGTCGGTGCGCCGGCGCAGCTCCAGCTCCGTCGCCCGGTACGCGTCGGAGGCCACCGCGGCCTGCGCGTCCACCGCCGACCACACCATCGTCGCCGAGCGCATCAGGACCGCGAGCTTCTCCGGCTCCTTGCCCGCCGTGCCCTCCAGGAGCCAATCCCACACCAGGTAGCCCGCGTTGCGGTACGAGTGCACCACCAGGTCGAGCGGCAGGCCCTGTTGGGCGCGGCGCCGCCCGGCCTCCTCCGCGTACTCCAGGTCGCGGCGCGGCGACGCCCGCGGCGCCGAGATCGCCTCGATGCCGATCCGCATGGCCTCCTCGGCCTCCCGCCACTGCACGTCGTACGGCAGGACGCGCCCGTACACCGGTGAGTGCTCGCCGAGTTGGCGCAGATGCTCGTCGACCAGCTCGGGCAGGCGGGGCAGCAGCGCGGTGCACGCCTCCTTGAGGAGCTTCCAGTCGTGCCCGGTCCGCGGCCTGCGTCCGTTCGTGGGCCCGGTCATGGTTCCCTCCGTCGCCGCGCTCCGGGACGTCGTGGGGGACGTCGAGAGGATGTCGCAAGGATGCCGCACGGGCGCCGTCCCGACGGTGCGCGGGACGGCGTCGCTGCGGAGGATGCCATGGGGCGGGCCGCTCCGGCAGGCCCCTGACACGCGGTGTTGTGCGCGTGCACAACGGCGGGGCGTCGCCGCTGGTCTCCCGCAGCGTTTCGCCCGCCGCCCGTGGACGGGCCGCTCCCGCGGTGCTGGGGTGAGCGCCACGCGACGGCGGACGGCCGGCGGGACGAGAGGGGCGACAGGTGGGCGGGTCCGATGGGGAGGACGTCGGCGGTGACGGTCCGGGGCCGGGCGGCCGCGGGCTCGTCGTGCGCGACGTGTCGGTCGGCTACGGACCCGTACGGGCCCTGCGCCGGGTCTCGCTGCGGCTGCCCGACGGCGCCGTCGTCGCCGTGCTCGGCGGCAACGGCGCGGGCAAGTCGACCCTGCTGCGCGCGATCTCGCGCACCCTCTCCTTCCACGGCGGAACGCTCACCTCGGGCGACATCCGCTTCGACGGACGCCGCACCGACGGCCTCGCGCCGGACCGGGTGGTGGCCGCCGGGATCTCCCAGGTCCCCGAGGGCAGGCGGGTCTTCGCACGGATGACCGTCACCGACAACCTGCGGGCCGGGGCGCTCGGCTCCACCGGCTCGCGCACGGCCAAGGCGGACGCCCTGCGGCGCGTGCACGACCTCTTCCCCGTCCTCGCCGAGCGCGGCGCGCAGCGCGCCGGACTCCTCTCCGGCGGCGAACAGCAGATGCTGGCGGTGGGCAGGGCCCTCATGGCGTCCCCGCGCCTGCTGCTCCTCGACGAACCCTCCCTGGGCCTCGCGCCGCTGATGGCCGCGCGCATCGCGGACACCATCCGGGAGATCAACGCGCAGGGCACCGCGGTGCTCCTCGTCGAGCAGAACGCCGCCCTCGCGCTGCGGCTCGCCTCCACGGCCTACGTACTCGACGTCGGCGAGGTCGCCCTGGCGGGCCCCGCGGAGGAGCTCGCCGCCTCCGACGAGGTGCGCAGGCGCTATCTGGGCGTGGTCGACGAGGACGCGGCCGCCGACGTGTCCCAGGGGCTCGGCGCGCCGCCGGTCCTGCCCCGGTGGGAGGACGCGCGATGAGCACCGGGAGACCCGTGCCGCCGCTTGAGGTGCGCGACCTGACCGTCCGCTTCGCCGGGCTCACCGCCCTCGACGCCGTCAGCTTCACCGTCCGCCCCGGCACCGTGCACGCGGTGATCGGCCCCAACGGCGCGGGCAAGTCGACCTGTTTCAACGTGCTGTCCGGCGTCTACCGTGCCTCGGGCGGCAGCGTCCGCTTCGGCGACCGCGAACTCACCGGCATGCGTCCCCACCGCATCGCCGGCCTCGGCGTCGCCCGGATCTTCCAGAACCTCGCCCTGCCGCCGCGCGCCACCGTCGCCGAGAGCCTGCTGCTCGGCCGCCACCGGCTGACCCGCGCCGGGTTCGTGGCCGCCGGGCTCCGGCTGCCCTCGGCCGCCCGCGAGGAGCGCCGTCACCGCGAACGCGTCCGTGAGATCGCCGCGTTCGTCGGCCTGGAGCACCGGCTCGACGCACCCGCGGGCTCCCTGCCGTACGGACAGCAGAAGCTCGCCGAACTCGCCCGCGCCCTGTGCATGGAGCCGCGCCTGCTGCTCCTCGACGAACCCGTCGCCGGCATGACCGCCGACGAGCGGCGCCGCACCGCGGCCGTCATCGCGGGCGTCCGCGACAGCCTCGGCATCTCGATCGTCCTGGTGGAACACGACATGGGAGTGGTGATGCGGCTCGCGGACGCGGTGACCGTACTCGACTTCGGGCGCCGGATCGCCGACGGCGCCCCCGCCGACGTACAGAACGACCCGGCGGTCATCCGCGCCTACCTCGGCGAGAGCGACCGGGCCGAAGAGGGCGACCGCATCGGCGAGCGCGACCGTACCGGCGAAGAGGAGCCCCGCCCATGACCACCTTCACGGAACTCCTCCTCAACGGCGTCTCCCTGGGCTCCGTCTACGCCCTCATCGCGCTCGGCTTCGTCGTCATCTTCCGCGCCACCGAGGTGGTGAACTTCGCGCACGCCTCGCTGCTCCTCGCGGGCGGCTACATCACCGCCTCCCTCCACGACGACCTCGGCTTCTGGCCGGCCCTGCTCGTCGGCATCGCGGGCGCCGCCCTGGTCGGGGCCGCCGTCGAGTTCCTGGTGATGCGCCGCTACCGGGGCAGCGACCACAGCGTCCTCGCCATCGTCACCATCGGCGTCGACATCCTGCTCACCACCGAGCTCACCCGCCGCCTCGGCACGGACGTCCTGCCGCTCGGCGACCCCTGGGGCGACGGCGTGCTGACCCTCGGCCCGATCTCCCTGGCCCACACCCGCATCGCCGCGCTCGCCGCCGCCGCGCTGCTCATCACCGCCTTCCTGCTCGCCTTCCGCCACACCTCGTGGGGCGTGGCCATGCGCGCCGCCGCCGAGAGCCCCGAGACGGCCGCCCTGATGGGCGTGCGCCTGGGCAGGGTCTCGCTCGGCGCCTGGGCGGTGGCGGGCGCCCTCGCCGCCGTGGCCGCGCTGTTCCTCACCGTCTTCCCCACCCCCGGCCTGGAACGCGCCACCTCCCTGGCCGCGCTCAAGGCGTTCCCCGCCGCGATCCTCGGCGGCCTCGACTCCACGACCGGCGCCCTCGTCGGCGGCCTCGTGGTGGGCGTCACCGAGTCCCTCGCCACCGGCTACCAGAGCGACCTGACCTTCCTCGGGCGCGGCCTCGGCGACCTCGCGCCCTACCTCGTCATGACCGCGATCCTGCTGATCCGGCCCGCCGGGCTCTTCGGCACGAAGGAGCTCGCCCGTGTCTGACACCCGCACCGGCGCGCCGCGCTCCCGCGGCCACGCCCTGGTCACCGGCGGCCGTACGTACCTGTGGGCGGCCTGCGCGGTCCTGCTGCTCGCCCTGCCCTTCTACGTCGACCGCTTCTGGCTCCAGGCGGGCCTCTTCGCGATGGCCGCCGCCATCGGCGCGATCGGCATCAACCTCCTCACCGGCGCCACCGGCCAGCTCTCCATGGGGCACGCCTTCTTCCTCGCCGTCGGGGCGTACGGGTACTGCGCCCTCGCCGGTGACGGCGGCGACGGCCTGACGGGGCTCGGCCTGCCGACCTGGCTCGCCGCCGTCCTCGCGGTGACCGTCGCCGGGCTCGCGGGCGGGCTCTTCAGCCCCATCGCGGGCCGCCTGCACGGCGCCTACCTCGGCATCGCGACCCTCGCGCTGATCTTCATCGGGCAGCACGTGCTGTTCAACGCGCACGACCTGACGGGCGGCTCCAACGGGCGTGACGTACCGCCCCTCGACCTCTTCGGCCTCACCTTCGACGAGCGCGAGACGGTGGTCGCCGCCGTCCCGTTCGGCTCCGCCGAGAAGCTCTGGTACGTGGGCCTGGTGCTCCTCGTGGCGTGCGGGCTCTTCGCGCGGGGCGTGCTGCGCGGCCGCCCGGGGCGCGCCATGAACGCGATCCGGGACCACCGCGTCGCCGCCGGGGTGATCGGTGTGCCGGTGGCCCGCTACCGCGCCGGCGTCTTCGTCCTGTCGTCGATGTACGCGGGCCTCGCCGGGGTGCTGCTCGCCCTGGTCTTCCAGCGGACCGTGCCCGACTACTTCGGCATGACGCTCTCCCTGGAGTACCTCGCGATGATCGTCATCGGCGGTCTCGGCTCGGTCGCGGGCGCGGTGGCCGGCGCCGCCCTCGTCTCCCTGCTGCCCCAGCTGCTGAGCCGCTACAGCGAGGCACTGCCCCTCGTCTCGGCACCCGGCACCGGCGGGGTCTCACCGGGCGAGGCGTCCCGGTATCTGTACGGCGCCGCCGTCGTGGCGGTGGTGCTCTTCCTGCCCGGCGGCCTGGCGCGGATCGCCGACCGGCGCAGCAGGCCACGTCCAGGCACTCCAGGGGAGGAAGCATGAAGAGACTGACCAGGGCCACGGCGGCCACCACGGCCCTCGCCGCGCTGCTCGCGCTCGGCGCGTGCAGCTCGAAGGCGAAGGACGGCGGCGGCGGGGGCGAGGACAAGGGCGGGGTGAAGACCGGTACCGGTGTGACGGGCAAGACCATCGGGCTCGGCGTGCTCACCGACATGACCGGCGTCTACGCCACCCTCGGCAAGAGCGTCACCCAGGCCCAGCAGCTCTACGTCGACCGGCTCAATGCCGACGGCGGCGTCTGCGGCCGCAAGGTGAAGCTCACCGTCCGCGACCACGGCTACGACCCGCAGAAGGCCGTCGCCGCCTACACCGAGCTGGAGCCGGACGTCCTCGGCTTCGCCCAGTTCATCGGCTCCCCGTTCGTCGCGGCCGTCAAGCAGCGCGTGGCCGGCAACAAGGGCCTGGTCCTGCCGCAGGCCTGGTCGGCGAATCTGCTGGGCAGCCCCTACGTACGCGTCATCGGGTCGACGTACGACCTGGAGACGATCAACGCGATCGACTTCCTGATGAAGGAGAAGGGGCTCAGGAAGGGCGACAAGCTGGGGCACGTCTACTTCGAGGGCGACTACGGGGAGAACGCCCTCAAGGGCTCCACGTACATGGCGGCCGCGTCGGGCCTCACCGTCGTGGAGCAGAAGATCAAGCCGACGGACAACGACATGACCGCCCAGGTGTCCGCCCTGAAGAAGGCCGGTGTCAAGGCCGTCGTGATCAGTGCGGGCCCCCGGCAGGCCGCGTCCCTGGTGGGCGTCGCCGCGGCGGTCCGCTTCGACGTCCCGGTCATCGGCAACAACTCGGCGTTCGCCCCGCAGCTCCTCGCCACCCAGGCGGGCCCGGCGCTCATGAAGAACTACTACGTGGCCTCGCCCACGCTGCCCATAGGCGCCGACACGGCGGCGGCGAAGAAGCTCGTCGCCGACTACCGGAAGGCGCACCCCGAGGACTCCCTCGACAACGGCGTCGTGGCGGGCTGGACGGCGGCGTCCGTCTTCGGAGAGGCCCTGAAGAAGGCCTGCGCGGACAAGGACCTCACCCGTGAGGGCGTGGACAAGGCCCTCCTCACCATCGACGACTTCGACGCGGGCTTCGGCGTCACCCAGGACTTCACCGACCCGAAGGCGCCCTCGTCCAGGGCGAGCGTGATCCTCAAGCCCGACAAGAAGGCGACGGGCGGCATGCGGGTGGTCCGCGGGCCGGGCACGGCCGCGGCGGCGGAGAAGTACACGGCGGGCGGCTGAATCGGCGGCACGCGAAGGGGGCCTGAACCAGACGGTTCAGGCCCCCTTGGGCGTCGTACACGAGGCTAGGGCAGCTGCGCGGCCCGGGCCTCCCTGCGGTTGCCGCGGAAGTTGTTCACCCTCCGGGCCGTGGCGAAGAGGGGGATCACCGCGCCGAGGACCACCTGGAGCGCGCAGCCGGTCTGCAGGAGCAGCAGGCCGCCCGGGGCGTCGAACGCCCAGGCCGCGAGAAGCCCCATGGCCGCGACGATCCACGCGAGCATGGCGACCGCGAGGGGACCGCGCGGCTTGGGGTACTCGACGCGGCTGACCATGAGCCAGGCCGTGCCGATGATCGCGAGGAGCGTCGCCCAGAAGGGCAGCTCCAGGAGCACGATCGAGACGACCGTGAGCGCCCCGAAGGGCGAAGGCATGCCCTGGAAGGTGCCGTCCTTCACGGTCACGCAACTGAACCGCGCAAGCCGCAGCACCACCGCCAGGAGCACCACGATCGCGCCCACCGCCGCGACCCGCTGATGCGCGTCGTTGGCGACCATGCCGTAGACGAGCACGAAGTACGCGGGGGCGAGCCCGAAGCTGATCAGGTCCGAGAGGTTGTCCAGCTCCGCGCCCATCGGCGAGGACCGCAGCTTGCGGGCCACGAGTCCGTCGAAGAGGTCGAAGACGGCGGCGCAGAGCATGAGGATCACGGTGGTCGCGGCGGAGTGCCGCGCCATGCCGGTCTCCTCGCTGCCCTGCAGGTGCGGGATGAGGATGCCCGTGGTGGTGAAGTACACCGCCATGAACCCGCAGGTGGCGTTACCGAGCGTGAGGGTGTCCGCTATCGAGAGCCGCAGTGAGAGAGGCATCTCCTCGTCGGCCTCGTCCTCCGCCGCCTCGGGCACCCAGCCCGCCTGTGTCTCAGGATCAACCACGGTCAATGCGAGTCACCCCAGCCACGGTCTTCTGACCGACCTCGACGTCCGCCTCGACACCCTCGGGGAGGTAGATGTCGACGCGCGAGCCGAAGCGGATCAGGCCGATCCGCTCGCCCTGCTCCACCTTCGTGCCCTGCGGCACGTACGGCACGATGCGCCGTGCGACCGCGCCCGCGATCTGGATCATCTCGATGTCGCCGAGCTCGGTGTCGAAGTGCCAGACAACGCGCTCGTTGTTCTCGCTCTCCTTGTTGAACGCCGGGACGAACCCGCCGGGGATGTGCTCCACGGACGTCACCGTGCCCGCGAGGGGCGCGCGGTTGACGTGGACGTTCAACGGGCTCATGAAGATGGCGACGCGGGTACGCCCGTCCTTCCACGGCATGATGCTCTGCACCACGCCGTCGGCGGGGGAGATGACCCGGCCCTGAGCGATCTCGCGCTCGGGGTCGCGGAAGAACCACAGCATGCCCGCCGCCAGAGCGGTGGCGGGCACGGCGACGGCTGCGGCGCCCTTGGAGCGGCGCGCGCGGGCGAGGCTGAGTGCCGCGGTTGCGACGGTCGGCAGGAGCCACGGCGATGCTCCGCGAGCAAGGCGTCCCTTAAGAATGCCGTCGCGTGGTGCAGAGGTTTGGCTGTGGGGCATGGATGACCTTCGTAGCGGATGATGCCGCGCAGTGAACGGGGGACGGCGGCTTTTTCCGGATGCTATCGGTTGCGAGCCACAACTGGGCAAGCCAGGAAGCCGAGTCGGCGGCCGAAGAGTGTTGACAGGGTGTGATCTTCTTCTCGGCGAAAGTGGCCCAAACCGGGCATCTAGCCCTGGAATCGATACTCTTCGAGTAGTCGTCGGCCAATGATCATTTTCTGGATCTCGGCGGTACCTTCACCGATCAGCAGCATCGGAGCCTCGCGGTACAGACGCTCGATCTCATACTCCTTCGAGAAGCCGTAACCACCGTGGATCCGGAACGCGTCCTCCACGACTTCCTTGCAGTACTCGGAGGCGAGGTACTTCGCCATCCCTGCTTCGAGGTCGTTTCGTTCCCCGGAGTCCTTTTTGCGGGCTGCGTTGACCATCATCGCATGGGCGGCCTCGACCTTGGTAGCCATCTCGGCCAGCTTGAACTGAATCGCCTGGTGCTGGGCGATCGGCTTGCCGAAAGTGTGGCGTTGCTGGGCATACGAGACGCCCAGCTCGAAGGCACGCTGAGCGACGCCGCAGCCACGGGCCGCGACGTTGACGCGGCCGACCTCGACGCCGTCCATCATTTGGTAAAAACCTCGGCCGGTGACCCCGCCGAGCACGCGATTGGCCGGAATTCGCAGGTCGTCCATGATGAGTTCGGTCGTGTCGACGCCCTTGTAACCCATCTTGTCGATCTTGCCGGGGATGGTGAGGCCGGGACGGACCTCGCCGAAGCCCGGCTCCTTCTCCACGAGGAACGTCGTCATCGACTTGTGCGGCGCGGTGCCCTCGGGGTGTCCTTCGTCACTCCGGCACAGAACGGCCACCAGAGTCGACGTGCCGCCGTTGGTCAGCCACATCTTCTGACCGTTGAGGACGTACTCGTCGCCGTCCCGCACGCCCTTCGACGTGATCGCCGACACATCGGAGCCGAGCCCCGGCTCCGACATCGAGAACGCGCCCCGCACCTCGCCGGCCGCCATCCGCGGCAGGAAGGTCTCCTTCTGCTCCTGGGTGCCGTGCTGCTTGAGCATGTAGGCGACGATGAAGTGGGTGTTGATGATGCCGGAGACCGACATCCAGCCACGCGCTATCTCCTCGACGCACAGCGCGTAGGTGAGCAGCGACTCGCCCAGACCGCCGTACTCCTCCGGGATCATGAGCCCGAAGAGGCCCAACTCCTTGAGGCCGTCGACGATCTGCTGCGGGTACTCGTCGCGGTGCTCCAGTTCGGTCGCGACAGGAATGATCTCCTTGTCGACGAAGTCCCGGACGGTGGAGAGGATCTCCTGCTGGACGTCGGTGAGACCGGCGGTCTGCGCGAGTCGGCTCATGGCTTCACTTCTCCTGGGACTTCAGCTCCGGGCGGCCGGGCTGTTCGCCGCCGCGCTCCTTGATGTACGTCTCGGTGGGCACCATCACCTTGCGGCGGAACACGCAGACCAGCGTGCCGTCCTGCTTGTACCCCTTGGTCTCCACGTAGACGATCCCGCGGTCGGACTTGGACTTCGACGGGGTCTTGTCGAGGACCGTCGTCTCGCCGTAGATCGTGTCGCCGTGGAAGGTCGGCGCCACGTGCTTGAGCGACTCGACCTCCAGGTTGGCGATGGCCTTGCCGGAGACGTCCGGCACGGACATGCCGAGGAGCAGCGAGTAGATGTAGTTGCCCACGACGACGTTCTTCTTGAAGTCCGTCGTCTTCTCCGCATAGTTGCTGTCCATGTGGAGGGGGTGGTGGTTCATGGTGAGCAGGCAGAAGAGGTGGTCGTCGTACTCGGTGACCGTCTTTCCGGGCCAGTGCCTGTACACGGCGCCGACTTCGAACTCTTCGTAGGTGCGGCCGAACTGCATGATGTCCTACGCCTCCGGGGCCTCGAACTTGGACGTGCGGGTCATCCCCGCCGCACGGCCCTTCCCGGAGATGACCAGCGCCATCTTCCGGCTCGCCTCGTCGATCATCTCGTCGCCGAGCATCGCCGAGCCCTTCTTGCCGCCCGCCTCGGACGTGTAGTACTCGTACGCGTCCAGGATCAGCTCGGCGTGGTCGAAGTCCTCCTGGGAGGGCGAGAAGACCTCGTTGGCCGCCTCGACCTGGCCGGGGTGCAGGACCCACTTGCCGTCGAAGCCGAGCGCCGCGGCGCGGTTCGCGACCTCGCGGTAGCCGTCGACGTTCTTGATCTGCAGGTAGGGGCCGTCGATCGCCTGGAGGTTGTTGGCGCGCGCGGCCATCAGGATCTTCATCAGGATGAAGTGGTAGGCGTCCGCCGGGTAGCCGGGCGGCTGCTCGCCGACGACCAGCGACTTCATGTTGATCGACGCCATGAAGTCGGCCGGGCCGAAGATGATCGTCTCGACGCGCTGGGACGCCTCCGCGATGGCGTTGACGTTGTTGAGGCCCTGCGCGTTCTCGATCTGCGCCTCGATGCCGATCTTGCCGACCTCGAACCCCATGGTCTTCTCGATCTGGGTGAGCAGCAGGTCCAGGGCGACGATCTGGTCGGCCGTCTGCACCTTCGGCAGCATGATGCAGTCGAGGTTCTGGCCCGCGCCCTCCACGACGGTGACGACGTCGCGGTACGTCCACTCGGTGGTCCAGTCGTTGACGCGCACGACGCGCGTCTTGCCGGTCCAGTCGCCCTCGTTGAGGAACTTGACGATGGTGTGCCTGGCCTCCGGCTTGGCGAGCGGCGCGCAGGCGTCCTCCAGGTCGAGGAAGACCTGGTCGGCGGGGAGGCCCTGGGCCTTCTCCAGGAAGCGCGGGTTCGAACCCGGTACCGCGAGACAGGAGCGGCGCGGACGCAGACGGTTCACGGGGTGGGTCATGCGGGGACCTCCAGAGGGTCGAGGTGGTTCGCTTTCCGGATCTCGTCGACGATACGGCCGATGATCTCGGTGATGCCGAAGTCCTTGGGGGTGAAGACGGCGGCCACACCCGCCGCCTTCAGGTCCTCGGCGTCGCTGTTGGGGATGATGCCGCCGGCGATGACGGGGATGTCGTGGGCGCCGGCCTCGCGGAGCCGCACGAGCACGTCCGGCACGAGCTCGGCGTGCGAGCCGGAGAGGATCGACAGGCCCACCGCGTGCACGTCCTCGGCGAGCGCCGCGTCGACGATCTGCTCGGGCGTGAGGCGGATGCCCTGGTAGACCACTTCGAAGCCGGCGTCCCGCGCGCGCACCGCGATCTGCTCGGCGCCGTTGGAGTGCCCGTCGAGGCCGGGCTTGCCGACCAGGAAGCGGAGCCTGCCGCCGCCGAGGTCCTCGGCCGTCCGCGCGACCTTCTCGCGGACCAGGGCGAGCGGCGTGCCCTCCTCCGCGGTGACCGCCACAGGAGCGCTGGAGACGCCCGTGGGCGCCCGGAACTCCCCGAAGACCTCCCGCAGGGCCCCCGCCCACTCTCCGGTCGTCACACCGGCGCGTGCGCACTCCAGGGTGGCCTCCATGAGGTTCTCCGTGCCGGCGGCCGCCCCCTTGAGCCGCTCCAGGGCCTTGCAGGGGCGCGGGTGGTTGAACGGCGGCTGGTAGCGGTTGTCGCGCCAGTGCGCGAGGGCGCCGACGACGCGCGCCTCCACCGCCGGGTCGACCGTCATGATCGCCGCGTCCAGATCCGAGGTGAGGGGGCTCGGCTCCGTGGACTCGTAGGAGTTCACACCGACGATCTTCTCCTCGCCCGACTCGATGCGCGCCCGGCGCTCGGCGTGCGAGGAGACCAGCTGCGACTTGAGGTAGCCGGACTCCACGGCGGCCATCGCGCCGCCCATCTTCTCGATGTGGTCCATCTCGGCGAGGGACTCCTCGACCAGGGACTCCACCTTGGCCTCGATGACGTGCGAGCCCTCGAAGATGTCCTCGTACTCCAGGAGGTCGCTCTCGTGCGCGAGGACCTGCTGGATGCGCAGCGACCACTGCTGGTCCCAGGGCCGGGGAAGACCCAGCGCCTCGTTCCAGGCCGGCAGCTGCACGGCACGCGCGCGTGCGTCCTTGGAGAGGGTGACGGCCAGCATCTCCAGGACGATGCGCTGGACGTTGTTCTCCGGCTGGGCCTCGGTCAGGCCGAGCGAGTTGACCTGCACGCCGTAGCGGAACCGGCGGTGTTTCGGGTTCTCGATGCCGTACCGCTCGCGCGTGACCTGATCCCAGATCCGCCCGAACGCCCGCATCTTGCACATCTCCTCGATGAAGCGGACACCCGCGTTCACAAAGAAGGAGATGCGGGCCACGACGTCCCCGAACTTCTCTTCGGGGACCTGCCCCGAGTCGCGTACGGCATCGAGAACCGCGATGGCGGTGGACATCGCGTACGCGATCTCCTGGACCGGTGTGGCCCCCGCCTCCTGGAGGTGGTAGCTGCAGATGTTGATCGGGTTCCACTTGGGGATGTGGGCCACCGTGTACGTGATCATGTCGGTGGTCAGCCGCAGGGAGGGTCCCGGCGGGAAGACGTGCGTCCCGCGCGAGAGGTACTCCTTGACGATGTCGTTCTGCGTCGTCCCCTGGAGCTTGGTGATGTCCGCACCCTGCTCCTCCGCGACCACCTGATAGAGCGCCAGGAGCCACATGGCGGTGGCATTGATCGTCATCGAGGTGTTCATCTGCTCCAGGGGGATGTCCTGGAACAGCCGTCGCATGTCGCCGAGGTGCGAGACGGGCACGCCCACCCGGCCGACCTCGCCGCGGGCGAGGATGTGGTCGGGGTCGTAACCGGTCTGCGTGGGCAGGTCGAAGGCGACCGAGAGGCCCGTCTGCCCCTTGGCGAGGTTGCGCCGGTACAGCTCGTTGGACGCCTCCGCCGTGGAGTGACCGGCGTAGGTCCGCATGAGCCACGGCCGGTCCTTCTGACGCTCTGTCATGTTCCGCTGCTCCTCAGTGCGTTCAGACGTTGCGGAAGCGGTTGATCGCGTCGATGTGCCGGGCGCGCATCTCGGGGTCGCGCACGCCCAGGCCCTCTTCGGGCGCGAGGGCGAGGACGCCGACCTTGCCCTGGTGGAGGTTGCGGTGGACGTCGTAGGCCGCTTGGCCGGTGTCCTCCAGGCGGTACGTCCTGGAGAGCGTGGGGTGGATCTTGCCCTTGGCGATCAGGCGGTTGGCCTCCCACGCCTCGCGGTAGTTGGCGAAGTGCGAGCCGATGATGCGCTTGAGGGACATCCACAGGTAGCGGTTGTCGTACTCGTGCATGTAGCCCGAGGTCGAGGCGCAGGTGGTGATGGTGCCGCCCTTGCGGGTGACGTAGACCGAGGCACCGAAGGTCTCGCGGCCGGGGTGCTCGAAGACGATGTCGATGTCCTCGCCGCCGGTGAGCTCACGGATGCGCTTGCCGAAGCGCTTCCACTCCTTGGGGTCCTGGGTCCGCTCGTCCTTCCAGAACTTGTACCCCTCGGCGTTGCGGTCGATGATCGCCTCGGCGCCCATGGCGCGGCAGATCTCCGCCTTCTGGGGGCTGGAGACGACACAGATCGGGTTGGCGCCGCCGGCCAGCGCGAACTGCGTCGCGTACGAGCCGAGCCCGCCGCTCGCGCCCCAGATCAGGACGTTGTCGCCCTGCTTCATGCCGGCGCCGTTGCGGGAGACCAGCTGGCGGTAGGCGGTGGAGTTGACCAGGCCGGGGGAGGCGGCCTCCTCCCAGCTGAGGTGGCCCGGCTTCGGCATCAGCTGGTTGGACTTGACCAGGGCGATCTCCGCGAGGCCGCCGAAGTTGGTCTCGAAGCCCCAGATCCGCTGCTCGGGGTCGAGCATCGTGTCGTTGTGCCCGTCGGAGGACTCCAGCTCGACGCTGAGGCAGTGCGCGACGACCTCGTCGCCGGGGTTCCAGGCGTTCACGCCCGGGCCGGTGCGCAGGACGACGCCCGCCAGGTCGGAGCCGATGATGTGGTACGGCAGGTCGTGCCGCTTGGTGAGCTCGCTGAGCCTTCCGTACCGCTCCAGGAAGCTGAAGGTGGAGACCGGCTCGAAGATCGAGGTCCACACGGAGTTGTAGTTGACCGAGGAGGCCATGACGGCCACCAGGGCCTCACCGGGGCCGAGTTCGGGGATCGGCACGTCGTCCAGGTGGATCGACTTGCGGGGGTCCTTGTCGCGGGTGTCCAGGCCCGCGAACATCTCCGTCTCGTCCTTGTGCACGGTGATCGCGCGGTACGAGTCGGGCAGGGGGAGAGCGGCGAAGTCGGCGGACGTGACCGCGGCTGAGCCGCTCGCGGTCGCGGTCTGGGCCTGAATCGCGTCCAGGATTTCCTTCACGGTATTGCCTCCGGCGAAGAAGCGTCTGAGGGAACGCTCTTGAGGATTGCGTCGGGTGCTGAAGTTGCGGTGGAGGTGTGCCGTCGGTTCGGCGAAGGGGGTGGTGCTCGGCGACGCCTTGGTGGGGCGCGGGAGGTGCCTGTGACGCAGGCGTCCGGGCGCACGAGCCGTGGCTTGTGGGGACAGCCGGCGTACGGGAGTTCTCTGTACGCCGGCCGCCCGGACACCCTCAACGTATGGCACCGCGTGCCAACGGGCAAGACACTGGGTGCCATCAATTTTTGACCGATGATCGATCAGTGCAGGTCAGAGGGGGTGGAGACATGGCGGAGGGGGCGCTACCGGCTGGTAGCGCCCCCTCGAAAGCCAAGGACGAAACGGGTCAAACAGGTGACTATGAATGCTCGCGCAGCGCCTTCTCGATGGTCCGCATGACCTCGTCGAGCGGCGCGTCCGTACGGGCCACCGTGACCAGGACCTCACCCCGCGCCGAGGCCGTCGCGGGCACGGAGGCGGGCAGGGTGTCACGCCCCGCGCCGATGCCGGTGCCGAAGGTGCGGCGGACGATGGCGAAGGCGTGGTCGAGCTGGGTCTCCACGTCGCCTTGGCCGCCGGCCCGCAGCCAGCGCCGCAGGACGTGGTTGTGGGCGGTGACCACGGCGGAGGCGGCGACCTCGGCGAGCAGCGGATCGTCGTTGCCGTCGTGGTGCGCGTGCTCGTCGAAGTGGCCCAGGAGATAGCGGGTGAAGAGGCGCTCGTAGCGGGCCACCGAGGCGATCTCGCGCTCCCGGAGCGTGGGCACCTCACGGGTGAGGCGGTAGCGCTCCACGGAGACCGCGGGGGAGGCCGCGTACATCTTCATGACTTCCTTGATGCCCCGGCACACCGTGTCCAGCGGGTGCTCGTGCGGCGGCGCCGCGTTGAGCACCGCCTCCGCTCGGATCAGGGTGTCGTCGTGGTCCGGGAAGATCGCCTCTTCCTTGGAGCGGAAGTGCCGGAAGAAGGTCCGCCGGGCGACGCCCGCGGCGGCGGCGATCTCGTCGACCGTCGTCGCCTCGTACCCCTTGGACGCGAAGAGCTCCATCGCCGCGGCCGCCAGCTCCCTGCGCATCTTGAGCCGTTGGGCGGCGGCACGGCTGCCCGCGGCACTCTCCGGAGCGTCGGGGCTTGCGTTGCGTGAGGACTTGGCGGCCTTGGACATGCCATGAACGTACTGCATATGCGCGGTGAGGTGCTCCTGAGGGATGGGGCCGCCCGAGGGTTCGAGCAGCCCGCCCCAGTCCGTCCGTTCGCCCAGGTGCCCCTCGGCCGGCTCAGCGCCGGGCATATTCGCGGAAGCCACGACCCGTCTTGCGGCCGAGGCAGCCCGCGGCCACCAGGTGCTCGAGCAGCGGCGCCGGGGCCAGGCCCGGGTCGCGGAACTCGTGGTGCAGGACCTTCTCGATCGCCAGCGAGACGTCCAGGCCGACGACGTCCAGGAGCTCGAAGGGGCCCATGGGGTAGCCGCCGCCGAGCTTCATCGCGGCGTCGATGTCGTCCAGCGTCGCGTAGTGCTCCTCCACCATCTTGATCGCGTTGTTGAGGTAGGGGAACAGCAGCGCGTTCACGATGAAACCGGCGCGGTCACCGCAGTCCACCGGGTGCTTCCGGATCCTCGCGCAGACCTCGCGGACCGTGGCCCGCACGTCGTCCGCGGTGACCACGGTGCGGACCACCTCGACCAGCTTCATCGCCGGGGCCGGGTTGAAGAAGTGCATGCCGATCACGTCGCGCGGCCGCGAGGTGGCGCGGGCGCAGGCCACGACCGGCAGCGAGGACGTCGTGGTGGCGAGGATCGCGCCCGGCTTGCAGACCTTGTCGAGCGCCGCGAAGAGCTGCCGCTTGATCTCCAGGTCCTCGGCGACGGCCTCGAGGGCCAGATCGACGTCGGCGAACGCCTCGTACGACCCGGCCGGGGTGATCCGCTCCAGTGCCTGCTCCGCCGCCTGTTCCGTCATCCGGCCCTTGGCGACGGACCGCGCGAGCGACGTGCCGATACGGGCCTTGGCCGTCTGCGCCTTCTCCTCGCTGCGGGCGGCGAGCACCACGTCGAAGCCGGCCTTGGCGAAGACCTCCGCGATGCCGGACGCCATCGTCCCTGAGCCCGCGACGCCCACCGAACGGACCGTGCGGCCCGGCCCCCGCACCTCGTCCTCGCGCGGGGTCAGCGCGTCGGGCACCACCTCGGCGCCGCCCGGCTCCGCGTACGTGTAGAAGCCGCGGCCCGCCTTGCGGCCGGTCAGCCCCGCCTCGCTCAGCTGCTTGAGGATCGGCGCGGGCGCGTGCAGCCGGTCCTGCGACTCCGCGTACATGGCCTCAAGGACCGTGCGGGCGGTGTCCACGCCGATCAGGTCGAGCAGCGCGAGCGGTCCCATCGGCAGGCCGCAGCCGAGCCGCATCGCGGCGTCGATGTCCTCGCGGGAGGCGTACTTCGACTCGTACATCGCGGCGGCCTGGTTGAGGTAGCCGAAGAGCAGCCCGTCGGCGACGAAACCGGGCCGGTCGCCGACCGCGACGGGCTCCTTGCCCAGGGCGTACGCGAGCTCGGTGACGGAGGCGACGGCGGCGGGCGCGGTCAGCACGGACGAGACGACCTCGACGAGCTTCATCGCGGGCGCCGGGTTGAAGAAGTGCAGGCCCAACACCCGCTCGGGGCGCGCCGATTCGGCGGCAAGACGGGTCACGGAGAGCGCGTTGGTGCCGGTCGCGATGATCGTGTCGGGGCGCACGACGGCGTCGAGCTCGCGGACGACCTGCTGCTTGATCTCGTACGACTCCGGGACGACCTCGATGACCAGGTCGGCGTCGGCCGCGGCCCGCAGGTCGGTGAAGGTGCGGACGCGGGCGAGGATGGTGCGGCGCTCCTCCTCGGTGAGCCGCTCCCGGCGCACGGCGCGGGCGGTCGAGGCCTCCAGGGAGCCGACCGCGCGGGTGGCCGCCGCCTGACTGATGTCGATGCCGATGACCTCGCGGCCCGCCCGGGCCAGGACCTCGGTGATGCCGGTGCCCATCGTGCCGAGACCGATGACGGCGACAGTGTTCAAGGGAGTGTCCATGCGGGGACTCCTGGAAGAGAGTGACGACTGAGGGGCGCGCGGATACGGCACGTGCGGGGGCGCATGCGATGGCGAACGCGAAGGCAACTGCCGTACGACGAGCGGGAGATGGGGCCTGCCGTGGCCGGGCGGCGCACAGGGCACACCCGGTGAGGGATCCGACCGGCTCTGTCCCGGAGCCGGGTCGTACTGAGGTACCTGAAGTACCGAACCGACCGAACTCCCCCACTGCCCCGGAGGGTGTGGGGGTACCCCCATGGCGGCTGCGTCACCAGGCCGCCACGAGAAAAGGAACTGCTGCGGGGAGTGTGCCCCGCTCACATGAGATTAACCGGCGAGTAACGAGCGCGCCAGCCCGCGATGTTCACCGATGTCTGTGATCTACATCGCGACCACCCGGAAGGCTTAGGCTCACGCCATGGATGAGGAGTTGCGGACGGTGACGGAACGCTTACGGGCCGAGGCCGGGGGATCGCCGGAGTACGAGAGGCTGGTCGCCACCGGCGACCTCGACGAACTCGCCGAGGTGCTCGTCTCGCCCGGACAGCCCCTGTGGGCCCGGGAACTGGCGGCGCTCAGGCTCGGCGTCGCCGGCGACCGCAGGGCCTTCGAGTCGCTCGTCCTCCTCCTCAACCACCGGGATCCGCCGCGGTGTGCCGCGGCGGCCCACGCCCTGGCGCGGCTCGGCGACCCGCGCACGGCGCGCGCGGCGGCCGCCCTCGCGACGAACGAGCTGCGCATCGCCTACGCGTTCTACCCCGTGCGCCTGCTGACCGAGCTGCGCGCGCCCGAGTCGGCGCCCGCGCTGATCACCACGCTGCAGCGCAGGCTCGCCCCGCACGACCCGTACGGGAAGATCGCCCTGGCCTGCGTGGAGGGGCTCGGGGCGCTCGGGGACGGCCGGGCCAGGCCGGTGCTGATGGCGGCGCGCGGCCACCCCCGCCTCGCGGCGGCGGCCTCGGCGGCGCTGGCGCGGCTCCCGGAGTGAGGCGGGGCCGGACCGGACCGGGGGTGGCAGAGGGGCGCGGCGCGGTCAGGTGAGGCGGCACCGGTAGCGCAGCTCGGGGACGGCCATCCCCTCGACCGTCTGCGGGTCGATGGCGCCGTCCGGGGCGAAGCCGAAGCGCTCGTAGAAGCGGCGCGCACGGGTATTGCCCTCGATGACCCACAGGCGCAGCCCGGTGCGGCCCTCGCCCGTGCAGCGCGCCAGACACTCCAGGAGCAGCGCGCGGCCCACGCCCGTGGAGTACTCCTCGGGGTGCGCGTAGAGTGCGTACAGCTCGGCCTCGTCCGGTGGCGCGTCGTCGTCCCGGGCCGGGCCGAAGGCGGCCCAGCCCACGACCCGGCCCGCGCGCTCGGCGACCAGATCCACCGTGGCGTGGCTCCGCGCGAGCCGCTCGCGCAGCCGCGCCGCCTCGTCCTCGGCGCTGAGGGCGTCGAGGAACCCCTGGGGCATCAGCGAGGCGTACGCCGACCGCCAGCCCAGGACGCGTAGTTGGGCGACGGCCTCGCAGTCGGCATCGCGCACGGGGCGTATCCGCAAGGGGGGTATCCGCGTGGTTCGTGTCGGCATGATCCGTGTCCGTGTCCGTGTCGGCTCGGCTACTCCGGCACCACCGCGAACGCCTCTATCTCCATCAGGAATTCGGGGGAGATCAGCGAGGCCACCTGCATCGCCGAGGACGCGGGGAGCCGCTCCGGGTCCAGGAAGGCGTCCCGCGCGGACCGCACGGCCGGCATGTGCGCCATGTCCGTGACGAAATAGGTCAGCTTCACGACGTCGTCGAAGGTCGCGCCTGCCGCCGCGAGACAGCGCCGCAGGTTCTCGAAGACCTGGTGGGCCTGGGCCGTCGCGTCGCCCGCGCCGACCAGCTTCCCCTCCTCGTCCAGGGCCAGTTGGCCGGAGACCGCGACGAAGCGGCCCGTGCCCATGACGACGTGGGTGTACGCGGTGGCGGGGAAGACGCCCTCGGGGGCGCCGATGTGGGTCAGTCGGCTCATGCCCCCATGGTGGACCACGGGTGTGACAACCCTCCGCGCCCGGCCTTCCCGGTGCCCGCGGCACCCGCCGCCCCCGCCGGCTTCGGATCCGGCAGCGCCTCGCACTCCGCGTCGGCCTCGCCGCCGCCCGCGGGCACCTCGCCGCTCGTCAGGTACGCGGCCAAGTACCGGTCCAGGCAGGCGTTTCCGCTCAGCGTGACGCCGTGGTTGCCGCCGCCCCGCTCGACCACGAGACGGGAGCCGGCCAGTGCGCGGTGGAGCGCGACGCCGCCCTCGTACGGGGTGGCGGGGTCGTCGGTCGCCTGGAAGAGCAGGACCGGCGGCAGCTGGGAGTTGGCGACGTCCGGCGGGAACAGGGAGTACGTCGGCCAGAACGCGCACGGAGCGTTGTACCAGGCGTTGTTCCAGGTCGAGAACGGCGCCTTGCCGTGCGCCTCGTCGTTGTCGGCGCGCCAGGTGCGCCAGTCGCGCGGCCACTGCGCGTCCCGGCACAGCACCGCCGTGTAGACGCTGTAGCTGTTCTCGCCCCCGGCGTCCACGGCACCGAGCCTCTCGTACGCCTGGACGAGCGGGGCGCTCTCGTGGTCCTTCGCGTAGGCGGCGAACGCCGCGGCCAGGGTGGGCCAGTAGCGGTTGGCGTAACCGCCCGGGATGAAGGTGTCCTCCAGCTCGGCGGCGCCCACCTTCCCGCCCGCGGGCTTCTCGGCGAGCGCGTCCCGCATCGCGTACCACGCGGCCTCGATCTTCGCGGGGTCCCTGCCGAGACCGTACGTGGCGTCGTGCCGGGCGATCCACGCCATGAACGCCTTGTGGCGGGCGTCGAAGGCGTGGTCCTGGCGGAGGTTGTCCGCGTACCAGACGCCCGTGGGGTCCACGAGGGAGTCGAGCGCCATGCGGCGCACCCGGTGCGGATAGAGCTTTCCGTAGAGCGCGCCCAGGTAGGTGCCGTACGAGTACCCGAAATAGTTGATGCGTTCCGCGCCGAGGGCCGCGCGGATGGCGTCCATGTCCTGGACCGTGCTCACCGTGTCGATGAACGGCAGGATCTCCCCGTACTTCGTAGAGCACGCCTGCGCGAAGGCGCGTGCCCGGTCGAGGTTGGCGCGCTCCAGGGCGGGGGTGGCGGGGACCGAGGCGGGGCGCCCGGGGGAGAAGTGGCCGGGGCGGCAGTTGAGCGCCGGCTCGCTCTTGCCGACTCCGCGCGGGTCGAAGCCGATGACGTCGTACTGTGCGGCCACCCGCTCGGGCAGGGAGGAGGCGACGAACCCCGCCATGGCGAGCCCGCTGCCGCCGGGCCCGCCGGGGTTCACCAGGAGCGGCCCCTGCGAGGTCCCCGCGGTGTGCGGGACGCGGGAGAGGGCGAGGGTGATCTGTCTGCCGGCCGGGTCGTGGTGGTCGAGCAGGACCTTCAGCGAGGCGCACTGGAGCGTCGGGTGGTCCCGGGTGGCGCACTCCCGCCACGCGAGCGGAGCGGGTACGAGGGAAGGTGCGGCCCGGACGGTGTGCGGGCGCCCGGCCGGGGCGCCCGAGGCGGGTGGCACCATCGCGACCATTCCGGCCGCGGCGGCGACCGCGCAGAGTACGACGGCGCGCTTCTTCATCCGGCCTCCCGGAGCGGTGGATCGGGGCCCGCAGGCCGCGGCCCTCGGCGCATGTTTCCGGAAAGCGGCGCCGGAGGAGGCACTCCCACCACGAAATGACCCGAAAGGGGCAAGCCGCTCAGAGCAGCGTGAGCTGCGTGGGTCCCGCCACGGGCGCGGGCGGCTCGGGGACACGGACCCGACGCGACGCGCCCGCGCGCGAGGGGCCGATGCCGAACTCCTCGGCCAGCTCGTGCACCTGACGGGTGACGCGGCGCTGGTACCACTTCGGGGCGTAGGCCCCCTCCGCGTACAGCCGCTCGTACCGGCGCACCAGATACGGGTGGTGGCGGGCCAGCCAGGCCATGAACCACTCCCGTGCCCCCGGCCGCAGATGCAGGACGAGCGGGGTCACGGAGGTCGCGCCGGACGCGGCGATGGCCCGCACGGTGGCGCGCAGCTGGTCGGGGTGGTCGCCGAGGAAGGGGATGACGGGCGCCATCAGGACGCCGCAGCCGATGCCGTGCCCGGTCAGGGTGCGCACGACGTCGAGGCGTCGCTCCGGGGCGGGGGTGCCCGGCTCGACGGTGCGCCACAGCTCCTGGTCGACGAAGCCGACCGAGACCGAGATCCCGATGTCGGTCACGGCGGCGGCCTGTCGCAGCAGGTCGAGGTCGCGCAGGATCAGCGTGCCCTTCGTCAGGATCGAGAAGGGGTTGCCGTGGTCGCGCAGGGCCTCGATGATGCCCGGCATCAGCCGGTAGCGGCCCTCCGCGCGCTGGTAGCAGTCCACGTTGGTGCCCATGGCGATGTGGTCGCCGTGCCAGCGCGACGAGGCGAGCTCGCGCCGCAGCAGCTCGGCGGCGTTGATCTTGACGACGATCTGACTGTCGAACCCGAGGCCGGTGTCGAGGTCCAGATAGCTGTGCGTCTTGCGGGCGAAACAGTAGACGCACGCGTGCGTGCACCCCCGGTAGGGATTGACCGTCCATTCGAACGGCATGCGGGATGCGCCCGGCACGCGGTTCACGATCGACCTGGCCCGGACCTCGTGAAAGGTGATCCCCCGGAATTCCGGGGTGTCGAAGGTCCTGCTGACCACCCTGTCCGCGCCGAACAGCGCGGCATCGGCGGTGGTCCCCGGCAGCGGCCCGTCGGAGAGGTTCTCCCAGCGCATGACGCCTCCTCGGTAGCACTGGCCCCAGAATAGAACACATGTTCCCTTGATCGTGCGCATCGACCCCGAGAGGGTCTGCGGGGAGAAGGGACGGAGGTGTGTCGTGTCCATGGTGTGCCGTGTCCATGGGGTGGCGTTCCGCCGAGCGCGAGAGGCGCGACACCGCACATGTCACCGCCGCGACCGGGGAGGTTGATCGTCGGCGAGGTCGACGCGGTCCTCGCGGGCCGCCGCCGCGCCCTCTGGGCGCGGGACTTCCCCGCCGAAGGCGACCGCGTCATCGCGGGAGTCATCGCCGAACAGATCGCCGCGGGTCCGGCCTATCCCGGCGCGCACGGCCGCCGGCTGATCGTCGAACGCGCGAGCGGGGCCGTCGTCGGCTCCATCAGCCTGTTCGGGCCGCCGAGCGAGGGCTCGGTGGAGATCGGCTACGGCGTCGTCCCCTCCCGGCGCGGCCTCGGCTACACCCCCGAAGCCGTCAGCGCCCTGGTGGCATACGCCCTGACCGCGCCGGACGCCACCACCGTCCACGCCCGCGTGGAACTCGCCGATCCGGCCTCCGTCCGCGTCCTGGAGAAGGCCGGGATGCACCGGTGGAGCAGTGACGGGAGCACCGCCGTGTACCGCACGGACACGCCGGAGCCCTCCCGCCGCCAGCGGAACCCCGGGCCGGCGGGCGGGTCACCGACGCCCGCTCGCCGGCCCCGGGCCACCGGCCCAGCCGTACCCCGTCGCGCCCGGCGGGAGGGGCCGGGGCCCGGTGGAGGCGTCGGGGCAGGGATGATCGAGGACATGCTCGTCGAGTCCCTGTCCGTCGCCGCCCTGGTCGTCGTCCTCGTCTGCGCCGTCATCCGCCCCCGAGGCCTGCCCGAGGCCGTCTTCGCCGTGCCTGCCGCCGGTGTCGTGATCCTGACCGGGGCGATCCCGCTCGACGACGTACGGGAAGAGGCCGCCCGGCTCGGCCCGGTGATCGGCTTCCTCGCCGGCGTCCTGGTGCTCGCCAAGCTCTGCGCCGACGAAGGGCTCTTCCACGCCTGCGGCACCTGGATGGCGCGCCGCGCCAAAGGGCGGCCCCACCGGCTGCTCGACGCCGTCTTCGGGCTCGCCTCACTGATCACCGCGGCCCTGAGCCTGGACGCCACCGTCGTCCTGCTCACCCCGGTCGTCTTCGCCACCGCCGCGCGCATGGGCACCCGGCCGGCGCCGCACGTCTACGCGAGCGCCCACCTGTCCAACACGGCCTCCCTGCTGCTGCCCGTCTCCAACCTGACCAACCTCCTCGCCTTCACCGCGAGCGGGCTGAGCTTCACGCGGTTCGCGCTGCTCATGACGGCGCCCTGGCTGGTCGCCATCGCCGTCGAGTACGCCGTCTTCCGGCGGTTCTTCGCCGCCGACCTCGACGCCCCGACCGAGGGCGGCGAGGACGCGGAACCCCCCGAGATGCCGCTGTTCGCCCTGGTGACGGTCGTGCTCACGCTCGCCGGATTCGCCGTGGCCTCCACGATCGGCGTCGACCCCGCCTGGGCCGCCGCCGCCGGGGCCGCCGTGCTGGCCGTCCGGGCGCTCGTGCGCCGGCACACGACACCCGTGGCGATCCTGCGCTCGGCGTCGCTGCCCTTCCTGGCCTTCGTCCTCGCCCTCGGCATCGTCGTCAGGGCCGTCGTCGACAACGGCCTCGGCGACGCGCTCGGCCGGGTCCTGCCCGACGGCACCGCCCTGCCCGCGCTCCTCGGCACCGCCGCCGTCGCCGCCCTGCTCGCCAACCTGATCAACAACCTGCCCGCCGTCCTCGCCCTGGTCCCGCTCGCCGCGCCGACCGGTCCGGGTGCCGTGCTCGCCGTACTGATCGGCGTGAACATCGGACCCAACCTCACCTACGCGGGCTCCCTCGCCACCCTCCTGTGGCGCCGCATCGCCCACCAGCACGACCACGAGGTCGACCTGGGCCGCTTCACCCGCCTCGGGCTCCTCACCACTCCCGCCGCCCTGGTCCTCGCCACCCTCGCGCTGTGGATGTCGCTCCGGCTCCTGCCGGGATGAGCGGGATGAGCAAGACCCCGACCGGGGACCCGATTTGGGCGGCCGGTACGCCGGGTGGTTGGCTTTCCGCGAAGGCCCCGAGAAACACACCCCGAGAAACACACATGCTGGAGGAAGTGCAATGGCGCAGGTCGAGGCAGTCGCGGAGCGCATCATCACGGCAGGGCCGGACGACGTCTTCGACGCCCTTGCCGACTACAACGGCACCCGGGAGAAGATCCTTTCCGAGCACTTCAGCGAGTACGAGGTGCGCGAGGGCGGCGACGGCGAGGGCACCCTCGTCCACTGGAAGCTCCAGGCCACCAGCAAGCGCATCCGCGACTGCCTCCTGGAGGTCAGCGAGCCCAACGACGGTGAACTCGTCGAGAAGGACCGCAACTCCTCCATGGTCACGACCTGGACGGTGACGCCGGCGGGCGAGGGCAGGTCCCGCGTGCTCGTCACCACCGTGTGGAACGGCGCGGGCGGCATCGGCGGCTTCTTCGAGAAGACGTTCGCGCCCAAGGGCCTCGCGCGGATCTACGACGCCGTGCTCGCCAGGCTCGCCGCCGAGGTCGAGAAGTAGGCCGCCCGCCCGACTCCCGCGCGGCCCCCAACTCCCGCGCGACCCATCCGGGTTGTTCTCACGCTCACCGTTTCGAGTGGTTTTCTGTTCGGTCCCGTTGTACGCCGTAGGGCTCCCACCGGCACTTACGCCCCCGAGGCCCCGTGGCGGGGCGACTCGTCGCGCTTGCTCGCTGTTGTCGCGTAATGCGAGAAATGGGCGGCGCAGGCGCGACGAGGGGAGCAGACGTGGGCGGGACGACGCTGGTGAAGGTCGCCGAGCAGGAACAGCGGGAACAGCAGTCGCAGCGGGATCAGCGGATCGCGTGGGACGCGGCAGGTGGTGACGCGGCCGGGGCGCCCGCGGCGCAGGGCGAACGGGGGCCGGGCCAACCGCCGCCACCCGCCCCCGATCCGGCGGGGCACGGGCTCAGCCCGAGCCGGGTGCGGATGGTGTTCGTCGGGCTGATGCTCGCCCTGCTGCTCGCCGCCCTGGAGCAGATGATCGTCGCCACCGCGCTCCCGAAGATCGTCGGTGAGCTGCACGGCCTCGACAAGATGTCCTGGGCGATCACCGCCTACCTGCTCACCTCCACCATCGGCCTGCCCATCTACGGCAAGCTCGGCGATCTCTTCGGCCGCAAGGGCGTCTTCCAGTTCGCGATCGTCGTCTTCGTCATCGGCTCGGCACTCGCCGGCTGGTCGCGGACGATGGACCAGCTGATCGCCTTCCGCGCGCTCCAGGGCGCCGGCGCGGGCGGCCTGATGATCGGCGTCCAGGCGATCATCGCGGACATCGTGCCGCCCCGGCGGCGCGGCCGCTACATGGGCCTGATCGGCGCCGCGTTCGGCCTCGCCTCGGTCGCGGGACCGCTGCTCGGCGGCTTCTTCACCGACCACGTCTCCTGGCGCTGGTGCTTCTACTTCAACGTGCCCTTCGGGCTCGTCACCCTCCTCGTCGTCACCCTCGTCCTGAAGCTGCCCCGGCGTACCGTCAAGGCACGGATCGACGTCCTCGGCGCCCTCCTGCTCGCCGCCGCCTCCACCTGCCTCGTGCTGCTCACCAGCTGGGGCGGGACGGAGTACGAGTGGGGCGACCGCGTGATCCTCGGCCTCGGCGCGGGCGCCGTCGTGGCGAGCGTGCTCTTCCTCGTCGCCGAGAGGTTCGCGGCAGAACCGATCATTCCGTTGCGTCTCTTCCGCGACCCGGTCTTCAACGTCACCTCGCTGGTGGGCATGGTGATCGGCATCGCCCTCTTCGGGGCCGCCAGTTACCTGCCGACGTTCCTGCAGATGGTCGGCGGGGCCAGCGCCACGGAGTCCGGCCTCCTGATGCTGCCCATGATGGGCGGCATCGTCGGCGCCTCGATCGTCTCCGGCCAGCTCATCAGCCACACCGGGCGCTACAAGATCTACCCGGTCCTCGGCGGCGCCCTCTCCACCGTCGGCATGTGGCTCCTGTCGCGGCTGGAGGCCGACACCTCCCGGCTGCAGTACAGCATCTGGATGGCGGTGCTCGGCGCGGGCATCGGCATGGTCATGCCGGTCCTGGTGCTCGCCGTGCAGAACGCCGTGCGCCCGGCCGACCTGGGCACCGCCACCAGCGCCAACAACTACTTCCGGCAGATCGGCGGCAGCGTCGGAGCCGCGATCTTCGGCACGCTCTTCGCCGACCGCCTCGCCGACGCGCTGCACGAGCGGCTCCCCGCGGGCGCGGCCCTGCCCGACGCGGAATCCATCACCCCGCAGCTCGTCCACACGCTGCCCGCGCCGCTGCGCGAGGGCTACATCCAGGCCTACGCCGACGCGATGCCACGGATCTTCCTCTACCTGGTGCCGGTGCTCGCCCTCGGCATGCTGCTCGCCTTCTTCCTCAAGGAGACCCCCCTGTTGTCCAGCGCCGCCTCCCACAACGCAACCGCCACCGAGCCCGACGCGGACCCCGTCGGCGTCCCCCAGGCCCGCACGGCGCCGTACGCCGCCGGGGTCCCGGTCTGCGGCACCGTGCAGCACCCCGACGGCACCGTGGTGCCCCGCGCCGCCCTCACCCTCATCGACGTGGCCGGACAGCAGATCGGGCGCGGCGCGAGCGGCGAGGACGGGCGGTACGCGCTCTCCACGCCGGGGACCGGCTCCTTTGTGCTGATCGCGGCGGCCGGCGGGCACCAGCCGCAGGCCGTCACCGTCACCGTCGGCGAACGGCCCGTCGAACTCGACGTGGTCCTCGGCGGCGCCGGACGCCTCGCGGGGACCGTGGTGACCGCCGACGGCTCGCCCGTCAGGGACGCCGCCGTCACCCTCACCGACGTCCGCGGCGAGGTCGTCGCCACCACCCGCAGCGGACGCGAGGGCGGTTACGTCATCACGGAGCTGGTGGCCGGCGAGTACACGCTCGCGGCGAGCGCCCCCGCCTTCCGCCCCGCCGCGCTCCCCGTCACCGTGCAGGCCTCGCGCGAGACCCGCCAGGACGTGGAGCTCGCGGGCGGCGCCGTGCTGCGCGGCACCGTACGGGCCGGCGGCGGGCGGACCGTGGAGGACGCGCGCGTGACGCTGCTCGACGCGGCGGGCAACGTCGTGGACACCCTGACCACCGGAGCGGACGGCACCTTCCGCTTCGTCGACCTGTCGTCCGGCGAGTACACCGTCATCGCGGCGGGCTACCCGCCGGTCGCCACCGTCCTCCAGGTCGCCGGCGGCGGACGCACCGAGCGGGACCTCCAACTCGGCCACGAGGACTGAGCCCCGACCTCCCGGGGGGCGTGCGCCGGTGGCCCGGCGTGCGGGGCAATTCCCCCATTGCCCCGCACGGCAACCCGCGCCGGTCGTACGGTGGTTGGTGGCGACCCAGATCTTGCGCCGCCACGGGAAGGAGCATGAGCCATGGACCGAGGCACTCCAGAGGAGCCGGTGACGCAGAGTGCCGCGTCCGGACGCATTCCCCTGGCCGTGGTCGTCGTCGACGGAGCGGGCCTCGTCTCGCACTGGAGCGTCGGGGCGCGCCGCCTCTTCGGCGTCGGCAAGGAGGAGGCGGTCGGCCGCCCGGTGGGCGATCTGCTCCCCGTGCACGGCGCGATCCAGGAGGACCGCGAGACCTACGAGGCGTACGACGGGCTCGGACCCGACCTGGAGACCTCCCTGGACGGGCGCATCTCCTATCCGGCCGCGGGGCGTGCGCGGCTGGCCGGCCCGGGCGACGGCGGAGGCCGCGACCGGGTCGACGTGCTGTGGTGGGCGTATCCGCTGGTCGGCCCAGGACCCGAGCGGCTCCTCGTGCTCGCCGCCGACGCCGCCCGGCTGGCCGCGTCCGAGGGGCCGCGGGGCGACCGGGGCGAGGGCGAGGAGCAGGTGGAGCGGATCGCGCCGGGCTTCGCCCTGCACACCGACTTCCCCGGCGCGGACGAACTCGCGGCGAGGCTCCCCGAGATCCTGCCCAGCATGAGCGTGGACGAAAGCGCCCGCATCGTCTCCCAGATCCTCGAACTGGGCTATCCCGTCCTGGAGTTCAGCCGGCACGACCGGGTCCCCGTCACACCGGACTGGGGTGTCGCCCGGCGGGCCGAGCGCAAGGAGCGCAGGCAGCGCGCCGCGGAGGCGATCGCCCACGGCGCCCCGGTGGCTCCGGAGGCGGTGGACGACGAGGGCGAGGACCTCGAGTACGCCGCGGTGCGCGAGCGCCTGGAATTCCTCAACGAGGTGAGCGGGCGCATCGGCTCCTCGCTCGACCTGTCGCGGACGATCGTCGAGGTCAGCAAGGCGGTCGTGCCGCGCTTCACGGACGTCGCGGGCACCTATCTGCGCGAACAGGTCGTCGCCGGTGAGGGCTTCCCCGAGGGCGTGCCGGACGAGACCACCATGTGGCACCGGGTCGCGCTGGAGCACACCGACGAGCCGGGGCGCTGGGACGACGTGGTGCCCGTGGGGGAGTCCATGCCGTTCCCCGCGCACACGCCGTTCTTCCAGTGCATGACCTCGGGAGACCCGGTGCTCGTGCCGCGCATCACCGAGGAGATGGGCAACGCCATCGCCTCCCAGTTCGAGAAGCGCGACATCCGGCCGCTGATCAACCACCGTTCGATGCTCGTCGTGCCCCTGAAGGCGCGCAATGTGGTGCTCGGCTTCATGATCCTGCTCCGCCACCAGGAGCGGCCCGTCTTCAACGACATGGACCGCGTCACCGGCGCCGAACTCGCCGCCCGCGCGGGCCTCGTGCTCGACAACGCCCGCATGTACACCTACCAGGAGAGCGTCGCCGACACTCTCCAGGACAGCATGCTGCCGCAGATCCAGCCCCGGATGTCCGGCTGCGACATCGCCACCCGCTATCTGCCCGGCACGCTGCTCGGCCGGGTCGGCGGCGACTGGTTCGACTCCGTCAAGCTGCCCGGCTCCCGGACCGCGCTCGTCGTCGGCGACGTCATGGGCCACGGCCTCAACTCCGCGGCGATGATGGGCCAGTTGCGTACGGCCGTACAGACCATGGCCGCCCTCGACCTGCCGCCCGAACAGCTCCTGCGCAACCTCGACGACCTCGCGCAGCGCCTCGGCGAGCACTACCTGGCGACCTGCCTGTACGCGGTCTACGACCCGATCGCGGGCGAGCTGCACCTCGCCAACGCGGGCCACATCCCACCGGTCCTCGTCCGCGCCGAGGACGGCCGCAGCGAACTCCTCGACCTGCCCACGGGGGCGCCCATCGGCGTCGGCGGCGTGCCCTTCGAGTCGGTGGTGGTCCGGGTGGCACCCGGCGACCGGCTCCTCATGTGCACCGACGGCCTCGTCGAGGTCCGCGGCGAGGACATCGGCGTCGGCCTGGCCACGCTCACCGAGTCCGCCGCACACCCCGCCGCCTCCATGGACGCCGCCTGCGACACGATCATCCGCGCCCTCAACACCCGGGGCGGCCGCAAGGACGACGTGGCGCTCCTGATGGCCCGGCTCAACGGCATCCCGCAGGAGCACGTCGCACACCGCCGGCTCGCCGTCGACCCCAGCGAGGTGAGCCGGGCCCGCGACCTGGTCCGCGCCCAGCTGCGCGCCTGGTCCCTCGACTCCCTGAGCGACACCGCCGAACTGCTCGTCAGCGAGCTCGTCACCAATGTCGTGCGCCACTCCCGCAGCACCAGGATCGACCTGCGCCTGGTCCGCGCCGGGGCGCTGGTCTGCGAGGTCGAGGACGACGACCAGACGCTGCCGACGCTGCTCAGCGCGGGCCCCGGCGACGAGTTCGGCCGCGGTCTGCGCGTCGTCAGCGCCCTGGCGAAGGAGTGGGGCACCAGCCGGACGCGGCGCGGCAAGACGGTCTGGTTCGAACTGGCCCTGCCCCGGCGGTAGATGGCGTCGCGTGGGCGCACGCTCCGGCGGGCACGGCGGATGCGGGGCGCACCCGGCGGACGCGTGTCGAATGACGGTGAAGGAAATGCGCGGGTGCCTTGTCCGTGCGCCCCTGGCGCGGTAAACCGATCTTGTCGCCGGCTTCGGCGGCTCTCGTCGGACCCTGGGGAGCACGGACATGAGCGTCACGAGTCGGTACAGGGAGGCGTGGGAGGGGTTCTGGCAGGAGGCGCCCGAGGATCCCGGAGCCGTCTTCTGGGACGCCGAACCCGCCCTCACCGCCGGCGTCCATCTCGCGCTCTTCGAGCCGCACTTGACCGCGGTGGGCCTGCCGCTCGTCGACGTCGGCTGCGGCAACGGCACCCAGACGCGCTTCCTCGCCGACCGCTTCCCGCGCGTCCTCGGCATCGACCTGTCCGCGGCGGCCCTCGACCACGCCCGGCGCGCCGACCCGGCCGGCCAGGCCGACTTCCGGCAGCTCGACGTGGCCGAGAAGAGCGAGGCGGAGCAACTGCACGCGGAGTTGGGTGACGTGAACGTCTACATGCGCGGCGTCCTCCACCAGTGCGAGCCCGCCGACCGGCAGCCGCTGCTCGACAACATCGCCACGCTCCTCGGCGACCGGGGCCGCGCCTTCGTCGTCGAACTCTCGGAGGCGGCGCGTGCCGTCCTGCAGGGCCTGGCTCAGGGTCCGACGGGGCCGCCGCCGAAGCTGGCCCCGGTCTTCGCGCACGGCCTCACCCCCGCCGAGGTCGTCGACACCGCGGTGGGCGAGCACATCGGGGCGGCCGGTCTGAGGGCGGTAGCCGAGGGGGAACTGCCGCTGCTGACCACAGAGTTCACCGCCGAGGGTGCCCGCATCGAACTGCCGTCGAGGTGGCTGGTGCTGGGTCGCGCCGACTGACGCCGACCGAGGATCCGTACCGCCCGGCGAGCGCGGACGCGACCGCCCGCAGGACAGCGAGCGTCCTGCCGGTCCCGCCCCTGCTCAGGGATCGACCGGGCCGTCGGGCGGCGTGCCGACGCCCAGCAGGGCGAGGAAGGCGGCGGCCGCGGGGGAGGGCGCGAACCGGCTCCACACCAGCCGCTCCACCCGCACCGGTCCGTCGGTGACCGGCACGCTCCGCAGGTCGCGCAGTTCGGCGGCGAACGCGGCGGGGAGCAGGGCGACGCCCAGGCCGTGGCGGACGAGCCGCGCCATCAGTTCGACGCCGGACACCTCGAAGGCGACCTCGCGCGGCAGGCCCGCGGCGGCGAACGCCTCGTCCGACTGGGCGCGGGCGGCGGTGCCTTCGGTGAAGTCCACGAACACCTCGGCGGCGAGCAGGCGGAGGTCCACCTCGGTCCTGGCGGCCAGCGGATGGTCCGGGGCGACCACGGCGACGTGCCGCCCCTGGGCGAGTTCGAGCTCCCGGACGCCCTGCGGGTGGAACCAGGGCTGGACGCCGAGGAACGCCGCGTCCAGGGCGCCGTCCCGCACCTGCTCGGCGAGCCGCTCGCTGGGGGCGCTCCGCAGGCTGATCCGCACCTGCGGATGGCGCACGCGGTAGTCCCGCAGCAGTGCGGGCAGGTCGAGGGCGGCCACCGTGGGGATCGTGCCGACGGCCAGCCTCCCGCGGATCTCCCCGGTGGCCGCGGCCACCTCGGCCCGCGCCCGCTCGGCCGCCTCCACGGCCTGACGGGCCGCGGGCAGGAACGCCTCCCCGGCCGGCGTCAGCCGCACCCGGCGGCTGGTCCGCTCGAACAGCCGGGCGCCCAGCTCCTTTTCGAGCCGGGCCACCTGGTGGCTGAGCGCGGACTGCACCACGTGACACCGCTCGGCGGCGCGCGTGAAGCTCATCGTCTCCGCCACCGCGAGGACGTAGCGCATCTGCTGGAGTTCCATCCGATCCATCGTGGAACGCGATGGATCGGATGACAAGCATGTGTTGGACCGATGGATGCCCGGTGGGTGATGCTGAAGCCCACGGCGGAAGACGGCGGAAAACGGCGGCCGCCGTCCCCGTACGCACCCCCGGCGCCGGCCCCGGCGCCCGACCCTCGGAGACCCCCCATGCGCGTGATCGCCTTCGACCACCTCGTCCTCAACGTCACCGACATCGAGCGTTCGCTGGCCTTCTACACCGGGCCGCTGGGCCTTGAACCGGTGCGCGTGGAGGAGTGGCGGGCCGGCGAGGTCCCTTTCCCGTCCGTGCGGGTGAGCCCCACCACCATCATCGACCTCGTCAACGGGCCCGAGGGACAGCCCAGGGGCTCGAACGTCGACCACATCTGCCTGGTCGTCGAGCCGCTCGACTGGCAGGAGGTCATCGACTCCGGCGTCTTCACGGTGGTGGGCGGCCCCGGTGAGCGGTTCGGCGCCCGCGGCACCGCCATCTCCCTCTACGTGCGGGACCCCGACGGCAACACGGTGGAGCTGCGCTGGTACCCCGAGGACTGACGCGCCAAGGGCAGGGCCTAACTGCCCCCGCCGCTGGAACCACGCCAGTACGCGTCCTCGTCCGCCTGCTCGGCTGTTTCAGCGGCCGACGGGCTCTCGAGGCGGCGCAGCAGCTCGCCCAGTGCGCGCGCCGTGCTCACCGTGGTGGGGTGGTGCTCGCCGAGCAGCCGGGTCTGGCCCTCCAGCGTCGCGCGGTACTCGGCTTCGGCGGCGGCGAAAGCACCGCGCCGGCCGAGCGCCCAGGCGAGGGCGTGCCGGGTGTGCAGGGTGTGCGGGTGGTCCGGCCCCAGCAGCCGGGAGCGGTCCGCGAGTACGGCCCGGTACTCGGCCTCCGCCGCCGCCAGGTCGCCCCGCTGGCCGAGCACCCAGGCCAGCGCGTGCCGGGTGTACAGGGTGTGCGGGTGGTCGCGGCCCAACGACCGGGCGCGGTCGGCGAGTACGGACCGGTACTCCGTCTCCGCCGCCGCGAGGTCGCCCCGCTGCCCGGCGATCCAGGCCAGGTTGTGCCGGGCCCACAGGGTGTCGATGTGGTCGGCGCCGAGGACGCGTCGGCGGGCATCGAGGACCGCACGGTACTCGGCCTCCGCCCCGTCCAGGTCCCCGCGGAGGTTGAGCACGTGGGCCAGCAGGTGCTGGGTCCACAGGAGTTGCGGGTCGGTGCCGGGCAGCGTCCTGCGCTGGAGGCCGAGCAGGGCTCGGTACTCCGTCTCGGCCCCGGCGAAGTCACCGGCCAGACAGGTGAGTTGTGCGCGTTCGCGGCGCAGTCTCAGGGCGGTCCTGCCGTCGTCGGGCAGCGCGGCGCAGACCGCACCGGCGCGTTCCGCGGTGGCGGCGGCGAGGTCGTACAGGCCGGCATCCCGCGCGTACTCGATGCAGGACAGGGCCACGGAGGTCACGGACTCCGCGTCCGGGGCCGGCCCGGGCCCACTCCCCAACTGGTCGAGCAGATGGTGCAGGTGGGCGGTCGCGAGGTTCCAGAACGGCCAGTCGGCGGGGTCGCGCGGGTCGTGCCGGCCGGCGCCGTCGTGCAGGCCCCGGGCGACCAGCGCGAGGTAGTCGCCGCGGCTGCGCCGGACCTCGTCGAGCTGCCGGGTCACCTCGGCGACCATCGGGTGCAGGCTCACCGTGTACAGGGCCCGGGGGTCGGGGTCGCCCTCGGGGGCCTGAGTGGTGACCAGGGCGTAGTCGGCGAGCGCGTTGATGGCCTGCTGGAGGTCGGCGCCGGGCCGGAGCCGGAAGAGCGGGGAACCGTGCAGGGCCGGGCAGGGCAGCACCTCCGTGTACGGAATGGGGGCGTCCCCGAAGTGCGCGAGGAGCCGCAGCAGCGGCCTGGTGTGGCCCAGCTGCCGCCGGGCCAGCAGGTCGAGCGTGACCTCCCAGGTCGCGGTGGCCCGTTGGCGCGGCAGGTGCGACGGCCGGCCGGTCGGGCTGTCGAGCAGTTCGTGGAGCCGGTCGCCGAGCGCGACGTGGTAGGCGTCGAACGTCCGGGGACAGCGCGGCGCGCCCGGCCACGAGGGGTTGCGGTCGGCGCGGGAGAGGTAGAGGCCGGCGTGGTGGAGCAGGAGGGGCAGGTGGCCGAGCCGGTCGGAGAGCGCGGCGGCCTGCGCGCCGGGGCCGGCGGCGGGCGCGCGGTCGAGGAGCAGGTCGGTCGCCGCTCTGCGGGAGAGGGCGCCGAGCGGGTGGAGGGTCGCGCAGGGCCCCCACGCCTCGTGGTTCTGATTGCGGCTGGTGATCAGCAGCCGGCCCGGTGGCGGCGGGCGGCGGATCCAGCCGTTGCCGTCCTCCACATGGCCGTCGGGGGCCGCCAGGATGCCCAGGTCGTCGGCGTTGTCGACGATCAGCAGCCAGGGCCGTACGCGCTGTTCCAGTGCCTCCCACACCAGGTCCGGGGCGTCACCGGACGCGCCCGACCAGGCGAGCCTGAGCCGCTCGACGCCGACTCCGAGGCGGACGGCGAGCGCGCGCAGGTGCGCGTCGAACGTGGCGGCGTCGACGGCGGACAGCTGCCACACCTCGGCGCCCCGGGCCCTGGCCTGCGCGGCGACGGCCAGCGCGACCGTCGTCTTGCCCGATCCGCCGGTGCCGCACACCACGTGCACGGTGCCGCCCGGTGCGGCGAGCAGGGCGTCGACGACGCGCCGGCGGCCCCGGACCGGATAGGCGAGCTGGCGGGGCGCGATGGACACCTGGCCCGCGGGGCCGAAGTTCTCGCCGTGGTGGTGCACGTGCAGGTTGTTGGCGGCGGCGTAGGTGTCCCGGTCGGATCCGATCCAGATGCCCGGTTGTTCCGGGTGCGGTGCGGTCATGGCGAGGAGCGGTCTCCGTGGTGGTGCGTGACGGTCATGTCGTGTGCGGCGGTGTAGGAGTCTCTTCCGGCGCGCACCTCGATACGCGCCTCTGGCTCTCGTACGGGCGACTCGGGGCCGTGCCGTTCGGCGCGCACCTGCTCGATCGCCTGCCGCAACTCCCTTGCGGCGTCGGGGTGCTGCTGCAGCAGAGCCAGCAACTGCCGTTCCCAGCCGGGGAGTACGGCCGCGCGGACGTCCGCCCTCTCGCCGTCGGCGGCGCGCTCCACCACGGCGGCCTCGGCCCGGAGCCGGTCCGCCACGTCGGTGAGTCCCGGCTCGCGGCCGAAGAGCCCGAGGAAGCGGGTGCGTGCCGTCTCCCAGGCGTCCGTGGCCATCGCCCCGACCAGCGCCGCTCCGCCCGCTGCCGCCAGGCCGGCCAGTGCCTCGGTCGTCATCGTCCCCAACTCCCCACGGTCCGCCCGCTCTCGGAGGGCCCGGCCCCGGCCGTGACCCGCTCCGTCGGACAGTTCATCGGGCCCTGGGGTCGTCACGTTACGCAATTCCGGTAATACGTGAGGTAACTGAAATGAGGGGTCGCCCCACCGGTTGGGCTCCGTATCACTGCATCCGCACCGAGAAGGGAAGGAGTGGGGGAGGGCGGCGCCCCGAGCCGTCGGCGGCCGGCAGGAACGGGGGGGACCATGTCCGACACCGGAGAGGCGCCTGGAGCGGGCGGGTCGCTGCCCGACCCCCTCGCGACGGACCCGGCCGCCGGGACGGGGGTGCCCGCCGCCACGCCGCCGCTGCACATACGCAGCGCGGGTGAAACCCTCCTGGGGCTGCTCCACCTGCCCCCGGGGCCCGGCCCGCACCCGGTGGTGGTGCTGCTGCACGGCTTCCCGGGCAACGAGCGCAACTTCGACCTCGCCCAGGCGCTGCGCCGTTCGGGGCGCGCCGCGGTGGTCTTCCACTACCGCGGTTCCTGGGGGGTGGGCGGCACCTACGCCTGGCGCCACCTCCTGGAGGACAGCGCGCGCGTCGTCGCCGCGCTGCGCGAGCCCGGCACCGCGGCCGAACATCGGCTCGACCCCGAACGGATGGCGGTCGTCGGCCACAGCATGGGCGGTTTCGCGGCGCTGCTCACCGCCGCCGCGGATCCGCGGCTCCGCGCCGTCGCCTCTCTGGCGGGGTTCGACCTCGGTGCGGTCGGGGCCAGGTGCCGGAAGGACCCGGCGGCCCGGGAGGCGTTCGTGGGCGCCTTCGACGAGGAGCTGCTCCCGCTGCGGGGCACCAGCGGCGAGGCGCTGGTGGCGGAGGCCCAGGCCGCCGGGGACGCGTGGCGGCTGACCCGGCTGGCCCCGCACCTCGCCGACCGGCCCGTGCTCCTGGTGGGCGCCGGCCGGGACCACGTGGCGCCGGTCCGCATCCACCACGACCCCGTCGTCGCCGCGTACCGTGGCCACCCGGTGCCCCGCCTCGAACACCATGTCTTCGCCACCGACCACTCGCTGTCCGACCACCGCGTGGCCCTGGCCAGGACCGTGATCGACTTCCTCGACCGGAGTATGGGCCCCGCCCGGTAGTTCCCCGAAAGTCCCTTCCCGGCCCGAGTCTCGTTCGGTCCTGCGAACCCAACGCCCTTTTCTGCGCGATGCGTTGACGCCGTCCTGCGTGCTGCCTAAGTTGCCGTTCGTAATCCTGATCGCTGTCTGATATTTCGAACGAGACGAAGGCGGATGGTGCGCATGGTGCGAACGGTGGACATGGCGCGCGGGCGGCGGAGACGGCTCGGGCTCACCCTGGGGGCGCTGGGCTCCCTGCTCGCGGGAACCCTCGCCGCGAGCCCCGGGGCGACGGCGGACCCGCCGGCATCGGACGAGCCGGTCGTGGACTACACGATCGACGTCGACACGGCCCGTACCGGCGCGAAGATCGACGACTCGATGTACGGCGTCTTCTACGAGGACATCAACCGCGCGGCCGACGGCGGGCTCTACGCGGAGCTCGTGCAGAACAGGTCCTTCGAGTACGGCCCCGCCGACAACACGTCCTATACGCCGCTGACCTCCTGGGAGACCTCGGGCGCGGCGCGGGTCCGTGACGACGGCGGCCGCCTGAACGCCCGGAACCGCCACTACCTCGCCCTGGGCGGCGGCGCCTCCGTCACCAACTCCGGTTACAACACCGGCATCGCGGTCACGCAGGGCGAGCGGTACGACTTCTCCGTGTGGGCCCGCGCCGACGGCACGTCACGGGCGCCCCTGACCATCGCCCTCCGGGACGGCGCAGGTGGCCTGGCCACGGCCCGCCGCGTCACCGCGCGCGGCGGCTGGGCCAGGTACGAGGCGACCTTCGCCGCCACCCGTACCTCCACCACCGGCCGGCTCGCCGTCACGGCCGGCGCCCCCGCCGCACTCGACATGATCTCCCTCTTCCCCCGCGACACCTACAAGGGCCGTAAGAACGGCCTGCGCAAGGACCTCGCCCAGAAGATCGCCGACCTGAAGCCCGGCTTCCTCCGCTTCCCCGGCGGCTGCCTGGTCAACACCGGCAGCCACGAGGGGTACGACGAGAAGTCCGGCTGGCAGCGCAAGCGTTCCTACCAGTGGAAGGACACCATCGGCCCCGTCGAACAGCGCGCCACCAACGCCAACTTCTGGGGGTACAACCAGAGTTACGGCCTCGGCTACTACGAGTACTTCCGGTTCGCCGAGGACATCGGAGCCATGCCGCTGCCCGTCGTGCCCGCCCTGGTCACCGGCTGCGGACAGAACAAGGCCACCGACGACCCGGCCCTGCTCCGGCGGCACATCCAGGACACCCTCGACCTCATCGAGTTCGCCAACGGCCCCGTGAGCTCGGAGTGGGGTCGCAAGCGGGCGGCGATGGGACACCCCGAACCGTTCCACCTCACCCACCTGGAGGTCGGCAACGAGGAGAACCTCCCCGAGGAGTTCTTCGCCCGCTTCAAGGAGTTCCGGGCCGCCATCGAGGCCCGGCATCCGGAGATCACGGTCATCTCCAACTCCGGCCCCGACGACAGCGGTTCCATCTTCGACAGGGCGTGGCGGCTCAACCGCGACGCGGACGTCTCCATGGTCGACGAGCACTACTACAACAGCCCCCGGTGGTTCCTGGAGAACAACGACCGCTACGACTCCTACGACCGCAAGGGCCCGAAGGTCTTCCTCGGCGAGTACGCCTCACAGGGGAACAGGTTCGCCAACGCCCTCTCCGAGGCCGCGTACATGACGGGCCTGGAGCGCAACGCCGACGTCGTCAAGCTGGCCTCGTACGCGCCGCTGCTCGCCAATGAGGACTACGTGCAGTGGAAGCCGAACATGATCTGGTTCGACAACCACCGCTCCTGGGGCTCGGCCAACTACGAGACGCAGAAGCTCTTCATGCGCAACGTCGGCGACGAGGTCGTGCCGTCCACCGCCTCCGGCACCCCGGCCGCGTCCGGCCCGATCACCGGCGCCGTCGGCCTCTCCACCTGGGCGACCAGCGCCGCCTACGACGACGTGAAGGTCACGTCCGCCGACGGCCGCACCCTCCTCGACGACGAATTCTCGGCCGGTGACGACCGCTGGACGAGGGCCGCGGGCAGGGGCAGTTGGGCCGTCCGCGACGGTGCGTACGTCCAGTCCGACGAGAGCGCCGAGAACACCCTCGTCACCGCGGGCGACCAGGGGTGGCAGAACTACGACCTGAAGGTCAGGGCCACCAAGAAGGCGGGCAAGGAAGGCTTCATGGTCGCCTTCGGGGTCAAGGACACGGGCAACCTCTACTGGTGGAACCTCGGCGGCTGGAACAACACCCGGTCGGCCGTGGAGAAGACGACCGACGGCGGCAAGCAGACGATGATCGAGGACGGCACGAGGATCGAGGCGGGCCGTGCATACGACCTGCGCGTCGAGGTGCGCGGCCGGCAGGTGACGCTCTACCTCGACGGCGCCAAGTGGGGCTCCTTCACCGACGACAGGCCCGCCGAGCCCTTCCGCCAGGTCGTCACCCGCGACAAGGCCACCGGCGAACTGATCGTCAAGGTCGTCAACGCCCAGGCGGCAGCGGCCCGTACGCGGCTGGACCTCGGCGCCGGAGCGAAGCCCGCGGCCACGGCGCGCGTGACCACGCTGACCGCCGACCCGGCGGCCGAGAACACCGGGGACGCGCATCCCGTCGCACCCAGGACGTCGACCTTCGAGGGGGTCGACGACCGCTTCTCGTACACCTTCCCGGGGAACTCGGTGACGTTCCTGCGCATCAGGACCGGCTGAGATCAATCCCCGCTCGGGGAGCGCGAGTTAGGCTTACCTAACTTGCGCGGCCCGTCGGGTGGCGGTGCCGCGCTCCGTCCGGATCGGAAGGGGAACGGCTGTGACCAACGGTGAAGCCCGGAACGCGGCGGCGGAGGCCGAGGACCGGATGCGGATGATCCAGCTCGTCTTCGGCAGCATGGCGGCACAGACCCTGCGCGCCGCCCAGCGGCTGCGGGTGGCCGAACTCCTCGGCGACGGCGAACGCCCCGCCGAGGAGGTCGCCGCGGAGGCGGGAGCCCGGGCCCAGGGCATGACACGGCTGCTGCGCGCCCTCGCGAGCCTCGGCATGGTCCGGGAGAGCGCGCCCGGCACCTTCGCGGTGACGTCCGCCGGCGCCCTGCTCCACCCGGACCACCCCGACTCGGTGGCGGCCCTGGTGGGGCTCTTCACCGAGCCGCTCATGCTGCGGGCCTGGGAGGACCTGGACGTCGCCGTGCGGACCGGCAAGCCCACCTTCGACGCGGCCTTCGGCAAGGACTTCTTCTCCTACCTCAAGACGGACCCGGAGCAGTCCGCCCAGTTCAACGCGGCCATGAGCCAGGGCACCAAGGCCATCGCCGAGGCGCTGCCGGAGGCCTTCGACTTCGGCGGATACCGCACGCTCGTCGACGTCGGCGGCGGCGACGGAACGCTGCTGGCGGCGGTGGCCCGCGCCCACCCCGGGCTGACGGGCATCGTGTACGACACGGAGGAAGGTCTGGCGCAGGCCCCGCAGACGCTGGCGCGGCACGGGCTCTCGGGCCGGTGCTCGACGGTGACCGGGGACTTCTTCCGGTCGGTGCCCGAGGGAGGCGACCTCTACCTCCTGAAGAGCATCATCCACGACTGGCCGGACGAGCGGTGCGCCGTCATCCTCGGCCACTGCCGCGCGGCGCTGCCGCCCGGCGGGCGGGTGCTGATCGTGGAGTGCGTGCTGCCCGAGGCCGGGGACCCGGAGCAGGTGGGCGCCAGCTACCTCAGCGACCTCAACATGATGGTGAACGTGGGCGGCAGGGAGCGCACCAGGGCCGAGTTCGAGGAGCTGTGCGGCCGGGCAGGGCTGACCGTCCTGTCCGTGACGCCGGTGGGCGCGGGCAGCCCCTTCTGCGTGATCGAGGCCGGCCTGAGGACCCGTTGACCTGCCTCTGTCGTGCCCTTACCGTTTCGGCGTTCGACATGACAGATCCTGTCCGGTATCTCGAACGTCTCGCGCGGTGGCTCCCGCGCTGCCGCCCCTTTCGGAAAGGCAGAACTCCCCATGAGTACGAGCAGTGAACTCCCCGGCCGCAGAGCGCTGTTGAAGGGCACGGCAGCCGTCGGCGCCGCCGGGGCGCTGGCCCTGGCGCCGGGCACCGCCCGCGCCGGCACCCCGCACGGCGCCGCCGGAAGGGCGCCCCTCGTCAACCCCCTCGTCCGCACCCGCGCGGACCCGCACATCCACCGCCACACCGACGGCCGCTACTACTTCACGGCCACCGCACCCGAGTACGACCGCATCATCCTGCGCCGTTCCCGCACCCTGCGCGGCCTCACCACCGCGACGGAGGCCGTGGTCTGGCGGCGGCACACCGACGGCGAAATGGCCGCGCACATCTGGGCGCCGGAACTGCACCACATCGACGGCAAGTGGTACCTGTACTTCGCCGCGGCCCCCTCGCACGACGTGTGGAAGATCCGCATGTGGGTCCTTGAGAACTCCCACCGCGACCCCTTCAAGGGCAGCTGGACGGAGAAGGGCCGGATCACCACCGCCTGGGACACCTTCTCCCTCGACGCGACCACCTTCACCCACCGCGGCACCCGCTACCTCGCCTGGGCGCAGAAGGACCCCGCCGAGGACCACAACAGCGCCGTCTTCCTCTCCCGGATGGCGAACCCCTGGACCCTGACGGGACCTCAAATACGCCTCACGACACCGGAGTACGACTGGGAGCACATCGGCTTCAAGGTCAACGAGGGCCCCTCGTTCCTCCGGCGCGGCGGGCGCGTCTTCATGACCTACTCCGCGAGCGCCACCGACGCCCACTACTGCATGGGACTGCTCACCGCCGCCGCGGACAGCGACCTCCTCGACCCCGGCTCCTGGACGAAGTCACCCCTGCCCGTCTTCACCAGCAACGACACCACCGGGCAGTACGGCCCCGGCCACAACTCGTTCACCGTCGCCGAGGACGGCCGCACCGACGTCCTCGTCTACCACGCCCGCCCGTACAAGGACATCGTCGGCGACCCGCTGGACGACCCCAACCGGCACACCCGCGTCCAGCCCTTCGGCTGGCGGCCGGACGGCACACCGGACTTCGGCGTCCCCGTGGCGGACGGCCCCGCATAGCGATCGGCGCCCGGAGTGCCGTCGCACTCCGGGCGCCGCGGGCGGGGCCGGCTCAGCGGCCCGAGAAGGCGTGCACCGTGCTCGACCGGTACCGCTCACCGGGCCGCAGCACCGTCGAGGGGAACGACGGCCGGTTCGGCGAGTCGGGGAAGTGCTGGGTCTCCAGGCACAGACCGTCGCCCTGGCGGTAGGTGCGCCCGGAGGGGCCGGTGAGCGTGCCGTCGAGGAAGTTGCCCGAGTAGAACTGCACGCCGGGCTCCGTCGTCGCGATCCGCATCGTGCGCCCCGACCCGGGATCGCGGAGCGTCGCGAAGGGCTCGGGGCGCCGGGTGATCCCCTTGTCGAGGACCCAGTTGTGGTCGTAGCCCTTGGCGGTCACCAGCTGCGGGTGGGCGGTGCGGATGTCCTCGCCGATCCTCTTGGCGCGCCGGAAGTCGAAGGGCGTGCCCGCCACCCGCGCCAGCTCGCCCGTCGGGATGAGGCCCTTGTCGGTCGGCGTGAACCGGCCCGCGTCCAGGGTGAGTTCGTGGTCGTAGATGCCGCCGCTGCCCTCGCCCGCGAGGTTGTAGTACGTGTGGTTGGTGAGGTTCACGACCGTCGCCCTGTCGGTCGTGGCCTCATAGTCGATCCGCCAGTCGCCGGGCGCGGTGAGCGTGTAGGTGACCTTCACCCGCAGCGTCCCCGGATAACCCATGTCACCGTCGACGCTCACATGGCGCAGGACGAGGCCGACACCCGTGGAGTCCGCGAACGGCTCCACGTCCCACACCCGCGTGTTGAAGCCCTTCGCCCCGCCGTGCAGGCTGTTCTCCCCGTCGTTGACCGAGAGTTGATACGTGGTGCCGTCCAGGGTGAAGCGGCCGCGGGCGATGCGGTTGCCGTAGCGGCCGATGAGCGCGCCGAAGAACGTGGTGCCCGCGGCGTACGCCTCGATCGTGTCGTACCCGAGGGAGACGTTCGCGTACCGGCCGTGCCGGTCGGGGAGTTCGAGGGACTGGACGATGCCGCCGTAGGAGAGGACCTTCATCCTCGTGCCGCCGTTCGCCAGCGACCAGCGGTACACCTTCGTGCCGTCGGCGAGCCTGCCGAACAGCTCCTTCGTGGGGCGGCGCCCCGCCGACGCGTGCGCGGTGCCGGCGGCGGCCGCGGAGATCCCCGTGGCGGCGGCCGCGGCCAGGACGGTGCGTCTGCTCGTTGCCATCTGCGGTTCCATCAGAGGTTCAGCTCCATCAGAGTTCAGCTCCATCAGAGAGGGGGGACGGGGGACTAGCGGCCGACCTTGCGCTTGTTCCAGACGTCGAAGCCGACCGCGGCGAGCAGCACGAGCCCCTTGATGACCTGCTGGTAGTCCGTGCCGATGCCCACCAGCGACATGCCGTTGTTGAGGACGCCGAGGACCAGGCCGCCGATCACCGCGCCCATCACCGTGCCGACGCCGCCGCTCATCGACGCGCCGCCGATGAAGGAGGCGGCGATGGCCTCCAGTTCGAAGTTGAGGCCCGCCTGGGGGGTGCCCGCGTTGAGCCGGGCCGCGTACACACAGCCCGCGAGCGCCGCGAGGACACCCATGTTGACGAAGACGAGGAAGGTGACCCGCTTGTCCTTGACGCCCGAGAGCATCGCGGCGGCCTTGTTGCCGCCGAGCGCGTACACGTGCCGGCCGACGACGGCGTTGCGCATCACGTAGCCGAGGGTGATCAGCAGCCCGCACATGATGAGCATGACGACCGGCACGCCGTGGAAGCTCGCCAGCGTCAGGGTGAAGGCGACCACCGCCGCCGTCATCGCCACGCACTTCGCCGCCCACAGACCGGCCGGAAGCACCTCCAGGTCGAACGCCGCCTGCCGCTTGCGGTCCCGCCACTCGCGGAAGAGGAGGAAGGCGACGGTGACGAGACCGAGGACGAGCGTGGGGTTGTGGTACTGGGTGTACGGGCCCATCTCCGGGATGAAGCCCTTGGCGATGTTCTGGAACCCCTCGGGGAAGGGCGCGAGCGACTGGCCCTCCAGGACGATCTGCGTCAGACCGCGGAAGAGCAGCATGCCGGCGAGCGTCACGATGAACGACGGGATGCCGAGATACGCGATGAAGAAGCCCTGCCAGGCGCCCGCGACCGCCCCGATCAGCAGCGAGAGGACGAGGGCGAGCACCCACGGCATGTCGTGCTTGACCATCATCACCGCCGACATGGCGCCGACGAAGGCCACCAGGGAGCCGACGGAGAGGTCGATGTGACCGGCGATGATGACGATCATCATGCCGATGGCGAGGATGAGGATGTAGCCGTTCTGCTGGATCAGGTTGGAGACGTTGTTCGGCAGCAGCAGCGTGCCGTCCGTCCAGATCTGGAAGAGCACGACGATGAAGGCCAGGGCGACGAGCATGCCGTACTGGCGCATGTTGGAGCGCATGCTCCGCACGAGCAGCGCCCCGGCCGACGGGGCGGCGGGCGGCGGCGCGGCGGACGAGTCCCGTGGCGGAGTGGTCGTGGTGGTCATGGCGGCCTCAGCTCCTGCTGCTTCTGGTCTTGGTCATGTGGCGCATCAGGACTTCCTGGGTGGCCTCCGCGCGGCTGACCTCACCGGTCAGGCGGCCCTCGGCCATCGTGTAGATCCGGTCGCACATCCCGAGCAGCTCCGGCAGTTCGGAGGAGATGAACAGGACCGCCTTGCCCTGCGCCGCGAGCTTGTCGATGACGGTGTAGATCTCGTACTTGGCGCCCACGTCGATGCCGCGCGTCGGCTCGTCGAGGATCAGCACCTCGGGGTCGGCGTGGATCCACTTGCTCAGGACGACCTTCTGCTGATTGCCGCCGGAGAGGCGGCCCACCTGCTCGAAGACCGTCGGCGTCTTGATGTTCATCGACTTCCGGTAGCGCTCGGAGACCTGGCGCTCGTGGTGTTCGTCGACGAAGCCGCCGAAGCCCCCGAGGCCGCCGATGCCGCGCCGCCGCATACCGGTCAGGGAGGCCAGCGAGACGTTGCGGTTGATGTCGTCGATGAGGTTCAGGCCGTAGCGCTTGCGGTCCTCGGTGACGTAGGCGATGCCCGCGCCGACCGCCGCCGGGACCGTCTTCGTGACCACCGGACGGCCGTTCACGGCCACGGTGCCCGCGACGTACTGCCCGTACGAGCGGCCGAAGACGGACATGGCGAGTTCGGTGCGGCCCGCGCCCATCAGCCCCGCGATGCCGACGATCTCCCCGCGCCGCACGGTCAGCGAGACGTCGTCGACGACGGTGCGCTGGTGGTCGACCGGGTGGCGCACCGTCCAGCCCTCCACCGACAGGGCGAGCTCACCGGCGTCCACGCCCTCGTACGGCGTGCGGTCGGGGAAGCGGTGGTCCAGGTCGCGGCCGACCATGCCCCGGATGATCCGGTCCTCCGACAGCTCCGCGTCGCCGTCCGCGGAGCGGCGTACGGGCAGCGTCTCGATGGTCCGCCCGTCGCGGAGGATCGTCACCGCGTCGGTGATCCGCCGGATCTCGTTGAGCTTGTGCGAGATGATGATGCTCGCCACGCCCTGCTCGCGCAGCTCCACGATCAGGTCGAGGAGCTTGCCGCTGTCCTCGTCGTTGAGCGCGGCCGTCGGCTCGTCGAGGATGAGCAGCTTCACCTCCTTCGACAGCGCCTTGGCGATCTCCACCAGCTGCTGCTTGCCCACGCCGATGTCGAAGACCGGTGTCTGCGGCTTCTCGTGCAGGCCGACCCGCTTCAGCAGGGCGCCCGCCCGGCGCAGGGTGTCGTTCCAGTCGATGAAGCCGCGCGTGGTCCGTTCGTTGCCGAGGAAGATGTTCTCGGCGATCGACAGGTACGGGACGAGGGCCAGCTCCTGATGGATGATCACGATGCCGTGCCGCTCGCCGGCACGGATGTCCTTGAAGGCGATCGGTTCGCCCTCGAAGAGGATCTCGCCGTCGTAACTGCCGTGCTCGTGCACCCCGCTGAGGACCTTCATCAGCGTCGACTTGCCCGCGCCGTTCTCGCCGCAGATCGCGTGGATCTCGCCCGCCCGCACCGTCAGGTTCACGTCGGAGAGCGCCTTGACGCCCGGGAACGTCTTCGTGATCCCGCGCATCTCCAGAAGCGGCCGGCTCTCCCGCGCGGCCCCGCTCATGAGAGCTGTCCCGCCGTGAAGTACCCCTCGTCGACGAGGAGCCGCGTGTTCTTCCTGTCGATGCTGACGGGCTTGAGGAGGTAGGACGGCACGGTCTTCTTGCCGTTGTTGTAGTCCTTGGTGTTGTTGACCCGCACCTTCTTGCCGGTCAGCACCGCGTCGCCCATCTGCACCGTCTGCGCGGCCAGTTTGCGGGTGTCCTTGAAGACGGTCTGCGTCTGCTCGCCCCGCATGATCGACTTCACGGAGGCGAGCTCGGCGTCCTGGCCGGTGATGACGGGCAGCGGCTGGCTCTTGCCGCCGTATCCGGCGCTCTTCAGCGCGGAGATGATGCCGATGGAGATCCCGTCGTACGGCGAGAGGACCGCGTCGACGCGCTGCTCGCCGTAGCTCTTGCTGATCAGGTCGTCCATGCGCTTCTGCGCGGTGCCGCCGTCCCAGCGCAACGTGGTGGCCTGGTTCATCCGCGTCTGCTTGCTGCGGACGACGAGCTGCCCGGTCTTCAGATACGGGCGGAGCACCTTCATGGCGCCGTTCCAGAAGTACTTGGTGTTGTTGTCGTCCGGCGAGCCCGCGAAGAACTCGATGGTGTGCTTCTCGCCCGAGCCCGCCTCCGGCTTGCCGAGCTTGAGCTTGTCGACGATGTAACTGCCCTGCAGCTCGCCGACGCGCTCGTTGTCGAAGGACGCGTAGTAGTCGACGTTCTGGGTGCCGAGGATGAGGCGGTCGTACGAGATCACGGGGATCCCCGCCTCATGCGCGCGCTTCAGGACGTCGGTGAGGGCCGAGCCGTCGATGGCGGCGACGACGAGCAGCCGGTGCCCCTTGGTGATCATGTTCTCCAACTGGGCGACCTGGTTCTCCACCTTGTCGTCGCCGTACTGGAGATCGGTCTCGTAACCGGCCTTCTCGAACTGCTCCGCCATGTTCTTGCCGTCGGCTATCCAGCGTTCGGACGCCTTGGTCGGCATGGCGAGGCCGATCGTGCCGCCCTTGCCGGTCTCCGCCTTGTAGCGGCTGCCGCCCTTGGCCTCCTGGCCGCAGGCGGCGAGCGAGACGGTGAGCAGCGCGGCCGTCAGGGCCACGCCGAGCGTGCGGGTACGCGGTCTCGTGCGCATGGTCAGTCCCCTTCCGGGACGGGGAAACGGCACAGCTCACCGGCGTGGTGCGAGCCCAGCGGCGACATGCCGCCGTCCGCGCCGTGCCGGGCGAGCAGGTCGAGGGCGAGCCGGCCGCGCCTGACCCGCTCGCGGGCGGTGGCCAGGGCGTGCTCGCGCAGATGGGCGCCGTACGGGTAGATGCCGGCGGACTTGGAGAGGCCGAACTTGACGTACAGGGGGGCGCCGCGCCTGATCAGCTCGGCGACCTCGTACATCCGGACGTAGCCGCCGAGGTCGTCGGGGGCCTCGACGTACATGTCCATGGGCGCCCGGCTCACCCGGCGGATCTCGGTGAGGTGGTCCGGGGTCAGGTCGGAGGGCACGTTGAGGGAGTCGGCGCCGAGACGCTCGTACACGGCGTACGAGGCGGGGTTGACCGGGCCGGTGAGTGCGGACAGCTTGAAGGTGGTGTCGGCGGGCAGGACGCCGGCCACCCGGAGCCGGTGCAGCGTCCACAGGACGCCCTCGTCCGCGACGAGCAGACAGCGCACGCCGAGACCGGTGGCGCGCACGGCGTCCTCGACGCAGCCCGCGAGCGCGGCGTGGCCCCGGGCGCGCAGCCCCGCGCCGCCGGAGTCGGTACGGGTGGAGGCGCCGGTGTCCCAGGTGCCGCGCGGGCCGGTGAACAGGCAGAGTTCGATGTCGCGTTCGGCGCACGCCTCGACCATCTCGGTGATCTCGACGTCGGTGAGCATCCAGACGCCGCTGCCCTGGCTGATGCGGTGGACGGGGACGTCGAGGCGCGCGCTCTCCTTGAGGACGACGGCGAGCGCCTCGGGGCCCTCGACGGAGGGGATCTCGGTGCGCCAGGTGCCGCCGTCGGGGAAGGCGTGCGGGGAGGCGGTCGCCGGGTCGGGGGCGGGCACCGCGTGTCCGATGCGGGCGAGGGCGTCGACGCCGGGGCGGCGGGGGAGGGAGGGGCCGGTCACGTGACTCCAATGTTCGGTATATCGAACGAGGTTCGACTCGTTCGGCAGAAGGGGGGGCGCGGTTCGATTCATTCGGCGCGGCCGGTGGGTGTCGGCGGGTTCGCGGCCGGAGGGTTCAGGGCCGCAGGAGCACCTTCCCGGTCTTCGGGTCGCCCCCGCCGACGAGGGTGATCGCCTCCCCGAACCGCTCGAGATCGAACTCGTGCGTGATCAGCGGGGCGGGATCGAGCAGTCCGAGCCCGAACGCCCGCACCGCCTCCGACCAGGCCGAGGACGGCGCCCCGAAGACGGAGCGCACCTCCAGCTGGCTGAGGGACAGATGGACCGGGTCGATGCCGACGGCTCCCGGCGCGAACATGCCCGTGAGCACCACCCGGCCGCCCCTGCGGGCCAGCAGACAGGACGAGGCGGCGGTGGTGGGCGCCCCCGCGGTCTCCACCACGAGATCGAAGGCACCCTCGGCGGACCGGGCCTCCTCGGGCGAGACGGCATGGGACGCCCCGAACTTCAGCGCCTGCTCGCCGCGGGCCGCGCGCGGGTCGACGACGGTCAGCTCGGCGGGGTTGGACGCGGCGAGCAACTGCACGGCGAGCAGCCCGAGCGTCCCGGCGCCGACCACCGCGACACGCTCACCGGGCCGCGGCCGGCCCGCCCGTACGGCCGCCGCGATCACGGCGGCCGGTTCGAGCAGCGCGGCGGCGCGCAGGTCCGCGTCGTCGCCCAGCGGATGCAACAGCCGTGCGGGCACGGTGAGATGGTCGGCGAAGGCGCCCGGCTCGGTGAACCCGGTCTCGGCATAGCCACCGGTGCACAGGCTCGTCTCGCCGCACCGGCAGCGCTCGCACACCCCGCACGCCCGGAACCCCTCGGCGACGGTCGCGCGCCCGACGAGGGCGGGATCGACGCCCTCGCCCACGGCCAGCACGGTCCCGGACCACTCGTGGCCGGGAACCACCGGGTAGCGGACGTAGGCGGCGTCGCGGTGTCCGTCGTACACCTCGCGGTCGCTCATGCAGATCCCGGCGGCGGCGACCCGGACGAGGACCTCGCCGAAGCCCGGCACGGGGACGTCACCGGTGACGAGCCGGTGCCCGCCCGGCCGGTCGACGACGATCGAGCGGCTGCCGCTCACCCCTGCGCCCCGCCCGGCGCCCGCTTCTCCCAGCCCTCGGCCCAGAGGTCGAACCGGGCCTGCTGCTGCGGGAATTCGGCCGCCGCGTCGGTGTCGAGCTCGACACCGAGACCCGGCTCGTGCGACAGGTGGAAGCAGCCCGTCTCCGGATCCACCCGGGGCGCGCCCTTCACCACCTTCTTGATGTCCGCGTCCGCGAAGTCGTTGAAGTGCTCGAGGATCTTGAAGTTCGGTGCGGTGAAGCCGACTTGGAGCGAGGCGGCGGTCAGCACCGGGCCGCCCACGTTGTGCGGGGCCACCAGCATGTAGTGCGTCTCGGCGGTGGCCGCCAGTTTGCGGGTCTCCCAGATGCCGCCGATGTGGCCGACGTCGGGCTGCAGGATGTCGGCCGCCTGGTTCTCGAACAGTTCGCGGAACTCGATCCGGTCGTGGATGCGCTCGCCGGTCGCCACCGGCATCTCCACCTTGGCCGCCACCTTCGCCAGGGCCTTGAGGTTCTCCGGCGGCACGGGCTCCTCCAGCCAGGCCGGCCGGAACGGGGCGAGCTCGCGCGCGAGCCGGATCGCGGTGGCGGGCGAGAACCGGCCGTGCATCTCCAGCATCAGTTCCGCGTCGGGTCCGATCGCGTCCCGCGCCGCCTCGATCAACGAGACGGCGTACAGGCTCTGTTCGTGGTCCAGCTCGTAGTGGCCGGTGCCGAACGGGTCGATCTTCAGGGCGCGGTAGCCGCGCTCCATGACCCCCCGCGCGGCCTTGTGGTACGCCTCCGGGGTGCGCTCGGTGGTGTACCAGCCGTTGGCGTACGCCTTGACCCGGTCGGTGACCTTGCCGCCGAGGAGCTGCCAGACGGGGACGCCGAGCGCCTTGCCCTTGATGTCCCAGCAGGCCATCTCGATGACGGCGATGCCCGACATCACGATCTCGCCGGCCCGGCCGTAGTCGCCGTACTTCATCCGGCGCACGAGATCCTCCACCGCGAACGGGTCGGAGCCCTTGATGTGGTTGGCCTCCGCCTCGCGGAGGTAGCCGATGAGCGCGTCGGTGTGGCCGAGCATGCGCGTCTCGCCGACGCCGGTCAGCCCCTCGTCGGTGTGGACCTGGACGTAGGTGAGATTCCGCCACGGCGTACCGACCACATGCGTGCTGATTCCCGTAATGCGCACGGCAGTTGCCCCTCGATTTGTTCGGTATTTCGTCACACGTTCGAAATGTTGGCGTGACGTTATTCACGGTGGCCGGAAGGTGTCAATGGGTCGCGCGGAACGGTCTTGTGGCGAGGCGCCGGCCGTGCTGCCGGGCGCCGGCGGCCATTGCGCCGCGAACTCCGCCGTGCCTACCCTGTGTTCGTCATACCGATCAGCGACCGAAGTTTCGGACGCGCAGGGTGGGAGGCCGAACTCATGGGACGACTGGTGCCCGCGGTGACCAGGTCGCTGGACATACTCGAACTCTTCCTGGAGGGCGACGGCACGCTCTCCGCGCCGGAGGTCACCCGCAAGCTCCAGCTGCCGCGGACCACCGTGCACGAGCTGCTGACCACCCTGGCCGCCCGCTCGTACCTCGTCCAGACCCCGGACCAGCCGGGCCGCTACCGGCTCGGCGTGCGCACCTACCAGCTCGGCAGCCGCTACGCCGAACAGCTCGACCTGGCGGCCGAGGGCCGGCAGGTGGCGCGTGAGGTCGCCGAGACCTGCGACGAGACCGTGCACGTGGCGATCCTGGAGGACACCGACGTCATCTACATCGCCAAGGTGGACTCCACGCACGCCGTGCGCATGGTCTCCGCGGCGGGCCGCCGCCTGCCCGCGCACTGCACCTCGGTCGGCAAGATGCTGCTCGCCTCGCTGCCCCCGGCCGAGCTCGAAGCCCGCATCCAGGGGCGGGAGTTCACCGCCATGACGCCCGACAGCATCACGGATCCCGGGGCGCTGTTGACCGCGCTCGCCGGGATCCGCGAGCGGGGCGTCGCCGTCGAGCACCGGGAGTCCAACCCCGACGTCAGCTGTGTGGCGGCGCCCGTGCGCGACGGCGCGGGCCAGGTCGTGGCGGCCCTCTCCATCTCCGTGCCGATGATCCGCTGGAGCGAGGAGCGCGAGCGCGAGCTGGCCGACCTCGCCGTCAAGGGCGCCGCCGACCTCTCGGCCCGCCTCGGCCACCGGGGCCGGCGATGAGCCGTCCGTACGACGTGGCGGTGGACGAGCGGGCCGCGCTCGGCGAGGGCCCCACCTGGGATGCGGCCACCGGCCGGCTCATCTGGGTCGACATCCTCGGCGCGCGCGTCCACACGTACGCGCCCGGGGACGGCCGCCGCACCGTCATGGCCACCGAACAGCACGTCGGCGCCGCCAAGCCCCGCGCGGGCGGCGGCCTCGTGGTCAACCTCCGCGACGGCATCGGCCTGTACGGGCCCGGCGGCGCCCCCTTCCGCTGGCTGGTGCGCGACCCGGTGCCCGGCCGCCGCGGCAACGACGCGGCCGTCGCGCCCGACGGCACGCTCTGGGCGGGCACCATGCGTTCCGACGAGGCGCCGGGCGGCGGCAGTCTCACCCGCGTCGCCCCCGACGGCACCACCACCGAACTGCTCGGCGGGGTGACCGTCAGCAACGGCACCGGCTGGAGCCCCGACGGGCGGCTCGTCTACTACGTCGACAGCACCACGCGCCGCGTCGACGTGCTCGACCACGACGGCCGCGACGCCGTGCGCAGAAGGCCGTTCGTCCACATCGAGGAGGGGGCGGGCTTTCCCGACGGGCTCACCGTCGACGCCGACGGCTGCGTCTGGGTCGCGCTCTGGGACGGCGCCGCCGTCCGCCGCTACACCCCCGACGGACGGCTCGACCGCACCGTGGAGCTGCCGGTGCGCCGCCCCACGGCCTGCGCCTTCGGCGGCCGCGAGCTGACCGACCTGTACATCACCACGGCCCGCACCGGCCTCGACCGGCCGCACCCCCTCTCGGGCTCGGTCCTGGTCGTGCCGGGTGCGGGCCGTGGCCTGCCGGGCGTCGCGTTCGCGGGCTGACTCAGCGCTTCCCGGCGAGGGTGCAGACGGCGCTCGCGCTCTTGTGCGGGTCGCTCTCCGAGCGTGCGGTGAGGGTGAGCTTGCCGTGCCCGGCCTTCGGCTTCGCGGCGACGGCGACGTCCACCTCGACGGTGGAGCCGGCCCGTGCCGTGGTCAGCTTGCTGGGCAGCCAGGCGGACCAGCCGCGGCCCGATACCTCGGCGGAGAGCCGGTAGACGTCGGAGCGGAGGTAGCGGGCAACGTTCTCGGGGTGGCCGCCCGGCGGGTCGGCGACGGCGCGGCCGGTGTTGGTCAGCGGGAAGGTGCAGGTGGCGCGGTTCTTGCCGGGGTCGCCCGACGCCTCGCCGCGGCCGAGCGCGGCGCCGCGCCGCTGGGGACCGGAGCCGTCGAGGGACTTGACGGCGATCGTGTACGACAGGACGCCGGAGCGGCTCCGCCGGATGTCGGTGACGTAGAAGTGCAGCCGGTTGGCGCGGTCCACGTACTCGTAGGAGCTGCCTGAGTCGGCGCCCGCGTGGAAGAGCGCGTCGCTGAGCTGCCGGTAGTCCCCCATGGTGATCTTCTGCGGGGTGCCGTCGGGGCGCGTGAAGTCCACCATGTCGATGTCCTCGGGGTGGGCGTCGATCACCCAGGCGAAGGGGGCCCGGTCCTCGTTCTTGGTCTTGGAGATCAGCACCCCGTTGTCCGGGGTGAAGGAGTCCATGCCCATGCGGTCCACGACCTCGACGGTGTAGTTCTGGTAGCCGCCGCCGTCGCAGAGCGGATCGGTGTCGCGGTCGCAGGCGGGGGAGAGGTCGCGGGACATGGCGATATTGACGCCGGAGAGGCCGTCGGCGCCGGGCGGCGCGGAGCGTGCGGTGACCCGGGCGACGACCGTGCCGGAGTCGTCGAGCGCGTCGCGGTCCAGGCGCAGCACGTTCTTCTCGTCGACGATGCCGAGCTTCAGCTTGTCGCGCAGCACGTGGTGGGAGCCCATGGAGCCGCCCTCGGTGGCCGGGATCTTCCAGCGGGTGTGCGGTCCGCCGGGACCGTTGAACGAGCCGCGCGAGAGCATGCTCCAGATGCCGGTGTAGGAGCGGCTCAGGGGCGTGCCGTAGGGGTTGTTGTAGTTGTCGCCGATGCCCAGGATGTGGCTGAGCTCATGGGCGTACACCCCCATGCCGGAGCTCTCGGCCTGGGTGGAGGAGCCGGTGACGGCGTTGGGCCAGATGCGGGCCGCGGCCTGCCAGGAGGTCCATGGCACGTAGCGGGTGGCGGCGGAGTTGCCGCCGGAGGCGATGGGGGCGGGCGGCCCCCAGGCCGCGGGCACCTGTCGGGGTCCGGCGAACTTCATCTGGCCGAACTCCTGCCAGGTGGAGGACTCGTCCTGCCCCGCGGTGAGGAAGAAGACGAAGTCGTACTTGGCGGCCTCCGCCTCGCCGACCTGAGCGATCCAGGCGGCCTTCCCGTCCGTACGGATGTTCTTGCCGCAGGTGGTGCGCGCCGGGCAGGCGTCGGGGTTCATGCTCGCCTCGATGCCGTACTGGAAGGACTTGTACGGCATGCGGTACACGCCGTACGCCGTCAGGTCGACGCCGAAGCGGCCGCCGGAGTCCTCCATCCAGTACTCGTTGATGGTGTGGCCGTGGTTGAGCGTGCCGGGCTTGTTGAGGAAGTCGCGGTAGAACGCGGGGAGCCGGTCGCGCGGTACGCCGGACGCGGTGGGCTGCGGGTTGCCGAAGACGGTGGAGCCGGGCGGCCTGCTGAGCGTGAACTCCTCGTCGGGATAGTCGAGGAGCACCAGGGCGCCCTTGAAGGTGCGCTCGGTGGGTTCCAGGCCGGGGTCGGCCCAGTCGGTGCCGGGCACGGAGCGGTACTCGCTCCAGGTCATGTCGTCGGGGTTGCGCCAGTTCTGCGGGTCGATGGGGCGGATCAGGGAGGGCCGGGCCCGGTCGGGCCCGCCGGATGCGGCGGGCTCGCCCGGTGTCGCGCGGGCGGTGCCGACGGCGGCCGCCGCCAGGGTGGCGAGGACGGCGGCGACGACGGTGGTGCGACGGGCCGGTCGGCGCGGACGGGTGCGGTGGCCGCGCGCGGGGCGTCTGTGACGGAGGAACATGGCTCACCTCGTGCCTCTTGCCGGGATAAAATGGACAAGTGCATGACAAGCCGTTCGAGTGGTGCGTCCGCTGCCAAGGTAGGCCGCCCGGGGCGGTGATGCCAGAGCGCCCCGGGCGGCCCGGTTCAACGGCCGGGCCCGGCCGCCCCGTTCAGCGGTCCAGTTTCCGCAGGTACTTCCCGAACTTCTCCAGACCGTCGATGTTGCGCGGCCCGCTGATGCCCTCGTTGTAGTCGAGGACGAAGAAGTTGTTCTTCCTGACGGCCGGCAACTCCCTCGTGTGCGGCGACTTCTTCAGGAACTCGATCTTCTTCTCCGCGGACTGCTCGCCGTAGTCGAAGATGATGACCACCTCCGGCTCGGCCTCCGTCACGGCCTCCCAATTGGCCTGCGTCCAGCGCGCGTCGAGACCGGCGAAGATGTTCCTGCCGCCCGCGCTCTCGATGATGTCGTTGGGCGGCACCTGACGGGCGGCCGTGAACGGCTGGTCCGTGCCCGAGTCGTACAGGAAGACCGGCACCCGCTCGCCGCCCTTCGGCGCCTTCGCCTCCACGGCCGCCACCCGCTTCTTCAGCCCGGAGACGACCCGCTCGGCCCTCTTCTCGACGTGGAAGATCTTCCCGAGCCGCTCCAGGTCGCTGTAGAGCGCCTTGAACGGGGTGACGCGCTGCGGGAATCCCGGGTAGTTGAAGCAGCTCTCCGTGTGCATGAAGCTCTGGATCCCCAGCTTGTCGAGGATCTTCGGGGTGATGCCCCGCTGGTCGCTGAAGCCGGAGTTCCAGCCCGCGACGACCAGGTCCGCCCTGGCCTCGACGACGACCTCCTTGTTGAGCAGGTCGTCGCTGAGCTTCTTCACCCGGGCGTACTCCTTCGCCCACGGGGACTCGCTCACCGGCGGCAGGCCGGGCGGCATCACGTACCCCTGCACGTGGTCGGTCAGGCCGAGGCTGAACAGCTTGTCGGCGCTGCCGCCCTCGTAGGCGACCGCGCGCCGGGGCACCTTGTAGGAGACGGGCTCGCCGCAGCGCTCGACGACGGTCCGCTCGGACGCCTCGGCGCCGCCGTCCGCGTCGACCTCGGCGCCGCAGCCGGTGAGCAGCGTCAGCGCGAGCGCGGATCCGGCCGCGAGGGATCGGGGATGGGACATGGGCAGTCGTGCCTTTCAGAGGGAGGGGTGGAGGGAGTAGAGCAGCTGCGGGTCGCCCGTCAGCGGATGCGGCACGACGCTGGCCTTGACGCCGAACACGTCGGCGACCAGCTCCTCGGTGAGCACCTCCGCAGGGGTCCCGGACGCCACCAGACGGCCCGCCGACAGCACGCCGATCCGGTCGCACGCGGCCGCCGCGAGGTTGAGGTCGTGCAGGACGACGAGGACGGTCGGTCCGGCCCCGCGCAGCTGGGACAGGACCTCGATCTGGTGGCGTACGTCGAGGTGGTTGGTCGGCTCGTCCAGGACGAGGACCCGGGGCTCCTGGACGAGGGCGCGGGCCAGCAGCACGCGCTGGCGCTCGCCGCCGGACAGGGTGAGGACGCCGCGGCGGGCCAGATGGCCGATGTCCAGGCGGTCCATCGCCCGTGCGCACAGCTCCCGTTCGCGTGCGGTGAGCGCCTGGTTGCCGCGCTGGTGCGGGGCCCGGCCGAGCGCGACGACCTCCTCCACCGTGAAGTCGAGGCCGACGGAACCGTCCTGCGTCATGGCGGCCACGAGCTGCGCGCCGCGCCGCACGGAGAGCCGGGCCAGGTCGTCCCCGCCCACCCGCACCGTGCCCGTCGTCGGCCGCAGCGCCCGGTACACGCAGCGCAGCGCGGTCGACTTGCCGCTGCCGTTCGGCCCGACCAGGCCGACCACCTGCCCGTCCGGCACGTCGAGCGACAGATCGCGTACGAGGCTCCTGCCGTCGACGACGACGCCGAGCCCGTCGATGCGCAGCTCCATCTCAACGCCCCCCGAGAACATGGCCCTTGCGGCGCATCAGCGTGATGAACACCGGCACACCCACCAGGGCGGTGATGACGCCCAGCGGCAGTTCGCGCGGCGCGACCACCGTCCGGGACAGCAGGTCCACCCAGACCATGAAGACCGCGCCGACCAGCGGGGCAACCGCGAGGACCCGGGTGTGCGTGGCCCCGACGACCATCCGCACCAGGTGCGGCATGACGAGCCCGACGAAGCTGATCGACCCGCTCACGGCGACCATCACCCCGGTGACCAGGGAGACGAGCACGAGCAGTCCCCTGCGGTGCCGGTCGGCGCCGACGCCGAGGCTCGCCGCGGTCTCGTCGCCGAGCACCAGGACGTCCAGCGCCCTGCTCTGCCGGTACAGCAGGGCGAGACCGGCCAGGACGGCCGCGGAGACGACGGGCAGCGCGCCCCAACTGGCCGCCCCGAAGCTGCCCATGGTCCAGTAAAGGACCATGGCGGTCGCCTCGCTGTCCGGGGAGAAGTAGATGATGACGCTCATCACGGCCTGGAAGCCGAGCGACATCGCGACCCCCGTGAGGACCAGGCGCAGCGGCGACAGCGCGCCCCGCTCGCTCGACGCCGCGTACACGAGGAAGGACGCGACGACCGCGCCGGCGAACGCGCCGGCCGACACGGCGTAGACGCCGAGCGCGGCCAGGCCGCCGGTCACCGTCACGCCGACGGCGCCCACCGACGCCCCCGAGGAGACGCCGAGGACGAACGGGTCGGCGAGGGCGTTGCGCACCATCGCCTGGACGGCCACGCCGACCGCGCTGAGTCCGGCGCCCACCAGCGCGGCGAGCAGCACGCGCGGCGTCCGGATCTGCCAGATGATCTGGTACGTCGTCGACTCGTCGGCGCCGATGCGGCCGCCGCTGAGCGCCGCCCAGAGATAGCGGGCGGTCTCGGCGGGCGACACGTAGGCGGCGCCGAGGCCGATTGCCACGACGACCGAGACGATCAGCAGGAGGCCGAGCGCGACGCAGGTCAGCACCAGGGCCCTGGTCGAGGCGAGCCGGTCCCTGACGGTGGTCCGGGTCATCGGCGCACCCTCGGCGGGTGCCCCGGCGAGGACGCTCACGCGGTCACCGCCTCGTCGTCCACGGGGCCCGCGCGCCGCAGCCGGACGACGGCGCCGAGCGCCACGAGCACCAGCGCGCCGAAGACGGCCGCGGTGCCCGGGTAGCCGGCGAGGCCGAGGCCCGCGCCGCCGAGCGCCGCGCCGGCGAACACGCCGAGGCTCTGGCCCGCCGCGTTGAGGCTGAGCGCCGAGCCGCGCAGCGTGGTCCCGCAGCGGCGCACGATGAGGCTGACCACGCAGGCCGCGACGATCGCGTGGCTCGCCGCGTGCAGCGCGGTCAGCGCGAGGGCGAGCGGCAGCCAGTGCGTGAAGTAGAAGCCGATGACCGAGAGGAGTGCGGCCACGAGCCCGGCGGCGAGCATCCGCTCCGTGCCGACGCGCGGCGCGGCGGAGTTGGTGACCCGCCCGGTGAGGAGGTTGCTGACGAAGAACGCCGCGCCGCTGAGCGTCCAGACGAACGCGAACAGCCCGGCGTCGAGGCCGAACCGCTCCTCGTAGAAGGCCGCGAGGTAGGAGAGGTACCCCATGAAGACCGCGGTGCGCAGGAATCCGATCAGGAGCAGCGGCAGCACGCCGCGGACCGCCGCGAGCGCCTTGAACGAGGCGAGGTAGCCGAGGCGCGGCCCGGTCCGCGCGGCCCGCGCCGCGCCGTCGTCCCGCTGTCGCCGGCGCCGGGCCACGAAGACCGCGGCGAGCGCCAGCGACACGGCGGTCACGGCCAGCAGGTCGCCCTGCCACCCCCAGAAGAGCGCGGGCAGCGCGATGACCGGCGCGGCGAGCATGGCGGTCATGGACTGGGTGGCCGTGACGAGGGTCGCCGCGCGCCCGGCCGCCCGGCCGGTGCCGAAGCGGTCGGCGGCCGCCGCGGTCAGCGCCGGGTTCAGCACGGACGTACTGGCGCCGACCAGCAGGCAGAAGGCGGCGAGCAGCACGAAGTGGCCGCCCGCGCCGAGTGCGGCGGAGGCGCCGAGCGCGGCGAGCGCGCCCGCCGCCGCCCACTCCCTGGGCACACGGTCGATGAGCGGGGCCAGTGCGGTGCCGACCAGCAGGGCGGCGAGCCCGCCGAGCCCGCGCAGGCCGCCCATCGCGGCGACGCTGCTGCCCGCCTCGTCGGCTATGGGCACGAGGTAGGTGCTGAAGACGGTGAACGGCAGCAGGCCGACGGCCGCGGCGAGCAGGACGGGCCACAGGGCGCGGGCCATCCGCAGGTCGCCCGGCACGGGTTCGGCGGCGGTGTCCTTGGTGGGGGCGTCGGCGCTCACGCGGCCGCCCCGCTCGTAAGGGCGGCCCGGTACCGGTACATCGGGGTGGGGTCCGCGCTGAACTGCGAGAACGTGAACGGTTCGGCGTTCAGGGCGGTGACACCCGCGCCGAGGAAGGCGCGGGCGACGGCGCTGCCGCTCTGGGCGTAGACGATCAGCGGCACGTCGTGTTCGACGCAGTGGCGCAGGATCAGGTCGAAGGTGCCGTTGCTGAGGGTCATGCCGGTGGCGACCACCGCGTCGGCCCGCGCGAGGACCTCGGTCATGTCGTCGGTGACGGGGTCGCCCCACGCGGTCGTGCGCAGGTTCAGGTCGCAGGGCAGGCAGACGCCGCCCCGCTCGCGTATCGCCGCGACAAGGGGGTTGACCACGCCGATCAGGGCGACCCGGGCGCCGGGCGCGATGTCGAGCAGTCCGGCGACGGCGGCGTCGCGGGCCTCGGCGCGCCGTTCGGGCGTCCCGGCCGGCAGCATGACGCGCTCGGCGTCGTCTGCGTCGCGGTGCGGGCGGACCCGGGCGAGGTAGGCGTCGAGCGCCGCGGTGCGCACCGGTGCGCACTCGTCGCGCAGGAGCTTGTCCAGCGAGTGCCCCGAGGCGTTCTCGCAGAAGTCCGGGGCGACTTCGCCCGCCTCGAAGGAGCAGGCGCCGAACGCGTCGCCGACGCGGAGCAGCAGGTAGTGGTTGTGGTACGTGACCTCGCCCCCGGCGAGCCGGGTGGTGTTGTAGAGCCAGAACGCGCTGGTGACGGTGAAGTCGCCCGGGTCGGGGCCGTGCGCGCCCGACAGGACGGCCTCGGTGAGCTCCGCGACGGTGTGGGGCGTGGGGTGCGACATGTGTTTGCTGTTCTCTCTCGGGGGCGGGTGGTTCAGGGGGCGGTGGGCGCGGTGACGGGCGGCCAGGCCGTCGTGGACCAGGGGTGCTTCAGCTCGTCGAGCGAGGTGATCTCGTGCGGCTTCAACGTGTCGATGTCCGGGGCCTGTTGGTGGTGCGCGTACGCGCTCTCGACGTAGCGGTGGCCGGTGTCGGCGGCGATGAAGACGTACGTGCGCGAGTCGTCCCGGCGCCGTTCCCACAGGGCGGCGAGGTGGGCGGCGCCCGCCGAGAGCCCGGCGAAGATGCCGCTGGTGCGCAGCAGGGAGACCGCACCGGAGAGGGCGCTGTCGAAGTTGACCCAGTGCACGCGGTCGTACAGCTCGTGCCGGACGTTGCGGAACCGGATGGCGCTGCCGATCCCGGCGATGATCATGTCCGGGTCGGCGACGTGCTCGGAGCCGAAGGTGACGCTGCCGAAGGGCTGCACGCCGACGAGACGCACGTCGCGGCCCGTCTCGCGCAGATAGGTGGCGAGGGCCCCCGTGGAGGCGCCCGAGCCGACGCCGCCGACCAGGGCGACCGGGCCCGCGGGCAGCTCCTCGTCGAGCTGGTCGGCCACCTCGCGGTAGCCGTAGTAGTGGATCTCGTCGTGGTACTGGCGCATCCAGTGGTACGAGGGGTTCTCGGCCAGGATCTCGGCGATGCGCCGGACCCTCGTCTCCTGGTCGAGGCGCAGGTCTTTGGAGGGTGCGACCTGTTCCAGCGTGGCGCCGAGTATCTCCAGCTGGACCCGGGTCGAACGGTCCACGGTGGTGGAGCCCACGATGTGGCACTTCATCCCGTGGCGGTGGCAGGCGAGGGCGAGGGCCTGCGCGTAGATGCCGCTGGAGCTGTCGATGAGCGTGTCGCCCGGCCGGACGGCGCCCGTCTCCAGCAGGTGTCGGACGGCGCCGAGGGCCGAGTAGACCTTCATGGTCTCGAAGCGGAGGCAGGTCAGATCCGGGGCGAGGGATATGAGATCGGGTCTCTTCACCGCTTCGGCGATGTGGGCGTGCATGGCTGAGATCCCCCGTAGGGCGTGCGGGACGTGTGGGCAGGGCGGGACGGGGCCCGGGGGAGCGCAGCGGCTTTCGGCCCCCGGGAACGCCGAGAGCATCACACTAGATGAAAATGATTGTCAAGAGCGGTTAATCTCGGCACACTGATGGCCGCGGGGTGCCGAGACGGGCACCCCGCGATGTCGAGAGGAGTCGCGTGAAGCTGTTCCAGGAGGCCGGGCCCCGGCCCATGGCCCGCCCGCCGCGAGAGGGGCCGCCGCCGGGCACGGGGGTCGGCACCGCCTTCGGCACGTTCGGCGAACTGCTCCAGGGGGCCCTGCCGGAGGACGATGGCGACTTCCTCGTGACGCTGCCCGTCGCGCGGTGGACGATGGCCACGTTCCGGCCCGGGTCGGCCTCGGGAGAGCTCGAGGTCCGTCCCGCGCACAAGACCAAGGCCCTCCGACTGGCGCGCATGATCGCCGACTTGGCGCCGCCCCGGCCCGGACCGGCGCGCGGCGGGGTGCTCAACGTCAGCAGCGTGATCCCCGAGGGCAAGGGGCTCGCCAGCTCCTCGGCCGACCTCGTCGCCACCGCACGCGCGGTCGGGCGCGCGCTCGGCGTCCCCATGCCGCCCGCCGCGATCGAACGGCTTCTGTGCCGCATCGAACCCACCGACGGCGTGCTCTACCCCGCCATCGTCGCCTTCCACCACCGCAGCGTCCGGCTCCGCGCGGTCCTCGGCTCGCTGCCCGCGATGGCGGTGGTCGGCATCGACGAGGGCGGCTCGGTGGACACCGTGGACTTCAACCGCATCCCGAAACCGTTCACGGCCGCCGACCGGCGCGTCTACGCCGGCCTGCTCTCGCGCCTCACCGACGCCGTGGGCCGCCGGGACCTCGCGGAGGTCGGCCGGATCGCCACGCGCAGCGCGCTGATGAACCAATCGCTGCGCCACAAGCGGTCGTTGGAGCCGATGCGCGCCATCTGTCGCGAGGTCGGCGGCCTCGGCGTGGCGGTCGGCCACAGCGGTACGACCCTGGGCGTACTCCTCGACGCGACGGACCCCGCGTACACGCGACGCGTCACCGCGGCGGCACGCGCCTGCGCGGACCTCGCGGGCCAGGTGGCGGTCTACCGCACCCTGAGCTTCCGCCCCGGATGCGGCGCGATCCCCGGCGGGCCGGGGTGCGTGCCGGTGTCGGCGGGGGAGGGGGTGCTGTGACGGGTGGCCCCAGCCGTACTGCCGACTACCCGCCCCTTGGAGGGCCCCCGAACCCCCGGATCTCCCTCAGTCACCCCCACGAGCATCCGCTCCCGCCCGCCACGCCGAACGCCGCAGCAGGCGGAGGCCGTTGAGGCCGACCAGGACCGTGGAGCCCTCGTGGCCCGCGACGCCGAGTGGCAGCGGGAGGTGGCCTGCGAGGTCCCAGGCCACGAGCGCGGCGATGCAGACGGAGGCGATGACGAGGTTCTGCACCACGACCCGGCGGGCCCGCCGGGAGAGGGCCACGACCGCGGGCACGGCGCCGAGTTCGTCGCGGACCACGACCACGTCGGCGGTCTCCAGGGTCAGGTCCGACCCGGTCCTGCCCATGGCGACGCCGCTGTGCGCCGCGGCGAGCGCGGGCGCGTCGTTGACGCCGTCGCCGACGACCAGGACCCGCTCGCCGCGCTCCTCCCACTCGCGTACGGCCGCCACCTTGTCCTGGGGCAGCAGTCCGGCCCGTACGTCATCGATCCCCGTCTGCCGGGCCACGGGGGCGGCGGACCGTGCGGTGTCGCCGGTGAGCAACACCGGCGCGGAGCAGGTGAGTTGACCGAGGGCGGCGACCGCTTCGGCCGCTCCGGGGCGCGGCAGGTCGGTGAGGTGCAGGGTCGCCGCGGGGGCGCCGTCGACCAGGACCACGACGACGGTGCGCGGGTCGTCCTCCGCCGCCCCGGGCAGGGGCGCGTCCAGGAGCCGGTCCGGGCTGCCGACCCGTACCGTGCGGCCCGCGACGACCGCGCGTACGCCACGGCCCGGGGCGGCGGCGAACTCCCGCGCGCTCTCCAGGGGAAGCCCGCGTTCGCGTGCCGCGGCGACCACGGCGCGGGCCAGCGGGTGCTCGCTGGGGTGTTCGGCGGCCGCGGCGAGCGCCAGTACCTCGTCCTCGCTGAGGCCCGTCCCGGGCAGCGTCCGCACGGCGGTGACCCGGGGCGTGCCCTCGGTGAGCGTGCCCGTCTTGTCGAAGGCGGCCTTGGTCACGGTGCCGAGCCGCTCCATCACGACGGCGGATTTGACGAGGACCCCGTGCCGGCCGGCGTTGGCGATGGCGGAGAGCAGCGGCGGCATGGTCGCGAGGACCACCGCGCAGGGCGAGGCCACGATCATGAAGGTCATGGCACGCAGCAGCGTCCCGGTGAAGCCGGCGCCGAACGCGAGCGGGACGGCGATGAGCGCGAGGGTGGCGGCCACCACGCCCGCCGAGTACCGCTGTTCGACCTTTTCGATGAAGAGCTGCGTCGGCGCCTTGGTCTCGCCGGCCTCCTCGACCATGGCGACGATGCGGGCGATGACGGAGTCCGCGGGGTCGCGGTCCACGCGGACGCGCAGCGCCCCCGTGCCGTTGAGGGTCCCGGCGAACACCCCGTCACCCGCCGTCCTCGGCACGGGCAGGGGTTCGCCGGTGATGGTGGCCTGGTCGACCTCGCTGCTGCCGTCGAGCACGGTCCCGTCGGCGGGCAGCCGCTCACCGGGCCGTACGAGAACGGTGTCGCCGACGCGGAGTTCACCGGCGGCCACCCGCTCCTCGCCGGAGCCGTCGGACCCGCCGTCCGGGGTGCCCGTGCCGCCCGCGCCGGTCAGCCGTACCGCCATGGCAGGGGCCAGGTCGAGCAGTCCGCGCACGGAGTCCGTGGTGCGCCGGGTCGCGAGGGCCTCAAGCGCCCCGGAGACCGCGAAGATGACGATGAGCAGACCGCCGTCGAGGAACTGGCCGATGGCCGCGGCCCCGAGAGCCGCGACCACCATCAGCAGGTCGACGTCGAGGCTCCGTTCCCGCAGCGCCCTGAGCCCGGCCACGGTCGGCTCCCAGCCGCCGGCCGCGTAACAGAGGGCGTAGAGCGGGCCCCACAGCAGGCCGGGCGCCCCGGCGAGGTCGAGCGGGCAGGCGAGCAGGAAGGCGGCCGTGGCCAGCGCCGCCCAGCGGACCTCGGGCAGGGCGAGGAGCCGGGAGCGGCGCGGCCGGCCGGGGACGGGAGGGGCGGGGGCCGGGGTCGGCCGGTCGCCCACCAGGGCGGAGGACATCGGGGCACACCTCTTCGGGGACGGAGGCAGGGCGGAGGAGCCGGGCGGCGAGGGGGAGGAGCCGCACGGCGGCCGCGGGCCGGGTGGGGCCGCGCGGTCCGCATCACCATAGCGGAACACATGAAGAGGTCTTCAAGTGTATGACGAGTAGGATTGCCGCATGGGACACGGAGTCGACAGCAAGATCAGCCCTGTCACGCACCTCGACGCGGACTCCGCCGCCACGATCGCCGCCACCCTCCAGGCGCTGGCCACCCCGTCCCGGCTGATGATCCTCACCAAGCTCCGCCAGGGCCCGTGCGGCGTCGGCGCGCTCGCCGACGCGGTCGGCATGGAACAGTCGGCGGTCTCCCACCAGTTGCGCCTGCTGCGCGCGCTCGGCCTGGTCACCGGCGCCCGCGATGGCCGCCGCATTGTCTACAGCCTCTACGACAACCACGTGGCGCAGCTGCTCGACGAGGCCGTCTACCACATCGAGCACCTGCGGCTCGGCAGCCGGGACCTGCCCCCGCGCGACGACGCGGGCTGACCCCGGCCACCATTCCTCGGGCCCCGGTCGGCGGCCGGTGTTCCTGCGGGCCGGCCGGTCTCAGTCCGTGCCGTCCAGGACCCGGAGCGCGGCGGGTGGCGCCGTCGCGGCGGGGCGCACGGCGGTGCGGTCGGCCAGGTCGTCGACGACGGTGAGCAGGCTGCCCGTGCGGGCGTGGACGGAGCGCTGCCGCCCCGCGCCCCCGCCGCCCGCGACGAGCCGCCGCAACGCCGCGGTCACGCCCGCCAGTTCGCCGTGCTCCGCGAGGGCCGGCCGGGCGTGGGCGAGGAGCCGGCGGACCTGCTCAGGGGCCGGCACGAGCCGGCTCGTCCACGGGTCGAGGCCGTGTCCGCTCAGGCCGTCGCGGGCACAGCGCCAGTACGCGGCGCGCAGCAGGGAGTCGTCCACCGCGGGCCCGGGGTCGCCCCGCCGCACCCGGTCGAGCGCCCGCACGACCAGGGCCCGTACCAGGACGGCGAGGGCCGCCGCGTCCTCGACGCCGGTGACGACGTCCATCGCCCTGATCTCGACGGTCGGCAGGTGGGCGCAGGGACGGATGTCCCAGTAGAGGGAGCGTTCGCCGAGGGTGGCGCCGGCCTCCTGGAGCGAGGCGGCGAGCGCGTCGTACTGGGCGGCGGAGGAGAAGTGCGGCGGAGGGCCCGCGACGGGCCACCGGGTGGCCCCCAGGGTCCGCCAGCTGCAGTAGCCGCTGTCCCGTTCCTCCCAGAAGGGCGAGTTCGCGGCCAGCGCAACCAGGGCCGGCAGCCACGGCCGCAGATGGTTGCTGACCAGCACGGCGTGGTCCCGGTCGGGCACCTCGACGTGGACGTGCAGCCCGCAGAAGGCGAAGGTGTCGTACAGCGACCGGAACGTCTCGACCTGGGCGCGGTAGTGGGGGTCGTTGTTGAGCGGGACCGGCGCCCGCATGCCGAGCAGCGGGGTGGCGGAGGCGACGACGCGCAGGCCTTCGCAGGCCGCCGCGGCGGTGATGGCCCGGCGGACGCGGCGCAGCTGGTGGAGGAGGTCGGCCCGGGTGGCGCAGGGCGGTGTCTTGCCCTCCACCTGGTACTGGGATGCCTCACCCGTGACCAGGTCCCCGACCACGGGCTTCAGGCGGGGCAGGATCCGGGAGGCCGCGGGGACGACGGCGCGGTGCGAGGCGTCGACGAGGAAGTACTCCTCCTCGACGCCGACGGGAGGAAGACGGTCGGGCATACGTGGCCTGTCCTTCGGGGAGAGGGCGGGTGACGCGTGCCCTCTCCACCTTCCTCGCACCGGGCGCCGGCTGCGAGTCAGGTGTGCGCCAGGGCTGTCCGGCCGCCCCGCGCCGGAATGCGGCGGTGGGTGTCCGCCAGGAGGTTGCGCATCGCCATGCGGTACAGCTCGGCCTGGTGCGCCCCGAGGAAACCGGTGTGCCCGAACACCTCCAGGACGACCATCCCGTGCACGTACCCCCACACGCTCAGCATCAGGGCGGTCGCCGCGGGCGGCAGCTCGCCACCGCCCGTGGGTGCCAGCTCCGCCAGGTGTTCCAGGAAGGCCGGGGAGAGCGAGCGCACGTCGGTGGCGGCGAGCTGTTCCGGCGTGAAGCCACGGAACAGTTCCCTCTCGAAGACGGCGCTCATCCGGCGGTTCGCCTCCGTGGTGGGCCCGTCGACCGGCGCGTGGTAATGCCGCAGCGGTGCCCCGTAGAGGAGTTGGAACCGCTCGGGATGGTCGATGGCCCAACGCCGGTACGCCTCCGCGGCGATGACCATCCCCGGCGGCTCCGCGTCGTCCCGGGGGCCGTCCGTCGCGGCCTGCACGGCGTCCGCCAGGTCGTCGTACGCCTTGGTGATCAGCGCTGTGACGAGATCGTCGCGGCTCGGGAAGTAGTGGTAGAGCGCCTGCACGGTCATGCCGAGGCTGCGGGCCACCGCGCGCAGGGAGAGCGCGTGGGGGCCGTGCTCGACGATGTGGGACTCGGCGGCGCCCACGATCTCCTGGGCGGCGACGGCCCGGCGCCGCTCGCGCAGGGACGGCCGCACCGGCGGGGCTTCGTCTGGGGACATGGGGCGACGGTACGGCCGTATGTCCACGCCGCGGTACCGAATCGGCCATCCCGTGAAGAAAATCTGACACTGCCAAATCAAGTTGTGCCCCGCTAGCGTCGGTGACGGCGACGAGGAGCGCGCACCGCGCTCCGGGCACGGCCCGCTTCGTCCGTCCGGTGCCGGCAGCGGAGCGCACGCGTTTCCCGTTCCCCTCCTGCCCGGCCGCCTCATGTCCTTCTCACCGCAGCACCCAAGGAGCGAGCCCGTGTTCGAACGTATGGCCGAACTGGCGATCCGCAGGTCCCGGCTGGTCCTCGTCGTCGCCGCCGTGGCGGTGGCCCTCATGGGTGTCCTGGGCGCGGGCGCGTTCGGGAAGCTCCTGGGAGGCGGCTTCGACGACCCCGCGTCCCCGTCCTCCCGGGCCAGGGCCGTCATCGACGAGAAGTTCGGCGGGGAGACCGACCTGGTGCTCCTGGTCCGGTCCGAACGGGGGCGCGTCGACGCCCCGGCCGCCCGGGACGACGGCCGGGCCCTGGTGGCCGACCTCAAGAAGGAGAAGGGCCTGGAGAACGTGGTCTCGTACTGGGACACGAACAGCCCCGGCCTCCGCTCCGAGGACGGCCGCGAGGCCCTGGTCCTGGCCCGGGTGAAGGGCCGTGACATGGCACGGCAGGAGAACGCCGGGAAGGTCATCGACGCCTACACCGGCACCTACGCGGACACCTTCACGGTCAAGGCCGGGGGCAGCACCGGCGTGAGCCACGAGATGGGGCCGCAGACCGAGAAGGACCTCGTCCTCGCCGAGACCATCGCCGTGCCGCTGATCCTCCTGCTGCTCCTGGTGGTCTTCGGCACCGTGGTCTCGGCGCTGCTGCCGCTGGCCGTCGCGCTCATCGCCGTCGTGGGCGTCTTCGCCGAGCTCTACGTCGTCGGCAGCGTCACCGACGTCTCCGTCTTCGCCGTCAACCTCACCACCGCCCTCGGCCTCGGACTCGGCGTCGACTACGCGCTGTTGATGGTCAGCCGCTTCCGGGAACAGCTCGCGGCGGGCGCGAGCGTGGACGACGCCGTGCGCGGGACGATGAGCACCGCGGGCCGCACGGTGGCGTTCTCCGCCGCGACCGTGGCGGCCGCACTCGCCGCGCTCATGGTCTTCCCGCAGTACTTCCTGCGCTCCTTCGGCTACTCGGGCGTCGGCGTCGTCGTCATCGCGGCCCTCGCCACCCTGTTCGTGATGCCGGCCCTCCTCCACGTCCTTGGCCACCGGGTCAACAGCGGCCGGCTGCCGTGGGTGAAGCCGGACCGCACCCGGTCCGGCACATCCGCCTGGGGACGCCTCGCCCGTACCGTCATGCGCCGGCCCGCACTCACCGCGCTGCCCGTCCTCGCCGTGCTGCTCCTCGCGGCGAGTCCGCTGCTCGGCATCACCTTCGGCACGGCGGACGAACGGGTGCTGCCCGAGGGCGCCGAGAGCCGCCAGGTCTCGGCGGCGCTGCGGGAGAACTTCAACGGAAACGACGCCGCCGCCCTGCACGTCGTCATCGACGAGGCCGTCGGCACGGCCGCGTTGAGGTCGTACGCGGCCGGCCTGTCGGGGCTCGACGGCGTCGCCCGCGTCGAGACCGGCACCGGCGTCCACACCGGCGGCCGCGCCGAACCGACGGGACCGGGAAACGCGGCACTCGCCCGCCCCGACGCACAGCAGCTCAACGTGGTGAGCACCCTGACCCCGAAGTCGGATGCGGCCAAGGAACTGGTGGAAGAGGTCAGGGCCGCCACCCCGCCCCCCGGCACCCACCCGCTGGTCGGCGGCGGCGACGCCGAACTGGTCGACTCGAACGACTCCATCGGCGGCAGGCTCCCGCTCGCGGTGGGGTTGATCGCCGTCACCACCTTCCTGCTGCTCTTCCTCTTCACCGGCAGCGTCGTGCAGCCGCTGCGCGCCCTGGTCCTCAACGCGCTCAGCCTGGGCGCGACCATCGGCGTCATGACGTGGATGTTCCAGGACGGCCACCTCTCCGGCCTGCTCGGCTTCACCCCGCAGCCGATGGAGACCTCGATGACCGTGCTGATGTTCTGCGTCGCCTTCGGCCTCTCCATGGACTACGAGGTGTTCGTCACCAGCCGCATCAAGGAACTCCACGAGCTGGGCGAGGACAACGAATCCGCCGTGGCCGACGGCCTCGGCCACACCGGGGGCATCGTCAGTGCGGCGGCCGTGCTGATCGCGTTGAGCTTCTTCGCCTTCGGGACGGCCGAGATCAGCTTCATGCAGCTGTTCGGCCTCGGCAGCGGTCTCGCCATCCTCATCGACGCGCTCGCCGTCCGCGGCATCCTGGTACCCGCCGCGATGCGGCTCCTGGGCCGCTCGGCCTGGTACGCGCCGGGTTTCCTGCGCACGTTCCACGCGCGGTTCGGCCTCAGCGAGGCCGCTCCCGCCCCGGCACCGGCCCCGGCACCCGACGCCGACGCACCGTACGCGAAGAACTGACCGAAAGCCGCCCCCCTCGTGCCCGTGCCGGGTGACTTACACGTGGACGCCCAACCCCGTCCGCCCCGGCGCGAGTTCCGGGCGAAGGACCAGGTCCTCGTCGTAGGCGCCGCCGTTCTCGTGGTGGTAGGGGAGGGGGTCCGTGGTGGGCAAGGTCCGGAGGCGGTCGCGGAGTCGGGCCGTGGCGCGTGCGTGGCCCGTCTCCGTGAGCCGGTCCGCGCCGTAGACCACGTAGGGCGGCAGCGCGGCCATGCCGGTGTACCAGAACGTGCCGTGCAGCAGCGGGAACAGCACCTCATCCAGCTGGCCGTGGATCCCGCGCGGGCCGAAGCCGGACTCCCTGGCGCCGACCGACGTGACGATCAGGGCGCGCTTCCCGGCCAGACCGCCCTCCCCGTACCGCAGGGTCCGGCCGTCCGGACCCCGCAGGCCGAAGGCGAAGCCCTGGACGAGGACGCGGTCGAACCAGCCCTTGAGGATCGCGGGCGGGCCGAACCACCAGAGCGGGAAGTGGAAGACGAGCGCGTCCGCCCAGTCGATCTTCTCCTGCTCCAGACGGATGTCCTTGCTCAACGCCTCTTCCCGGTGGGCGCGTTCCTGCTCGTGGCCGACGAACAGCCGCTCCGGGGAGGCGCCCTCGAAGTCGTCGGCGTCCACAACGGCCTTCCAGCCCATGCCGTACAGATCCGACACGCGGTGCTCGTGGCCGAGCCGATCCAGCGTGGCCAGCCCCTCGTCCAGCAGTGAGCCGGCGAGCGAGCGCCGTTCCGGATGCGCGAATACCCAGAGAATCTTCATGCCCCGATCGTGTGCCGGGGGCCCGGCGGCCCACGAGTGGCCAGATGGTCATGGAGCGCAAGGATCTGGCCAGTGGGTGCCGGCCCCCGCGTGCCAGGGGATCTTGGCCTGGGCTCCGGGGATGCGTAGCGTGAAGATCCGCGGCAGCGCCGACTCCGTCATCGCCGGGCGATGGCGGGGTCCGTCTGCTGTCATGGGACGCTCGACGAGCCGCCGACCCCTGTGATGGGACTGTGATTCATGAAGATCCTCATCAGCGCCGACATGGAGGGCGCCACCGGAGTGACCTGGCCGGCCGACGTGCTGCCCGGGACCGCGCAGTGGGAGCGGTGCCGGGCGATGTTCACGTCGGACGTCAACGCCGCCGTGCTGGGTTTCTTCGACGGCGGCGCCGATGAGGTGCTCATCAACGAGGCGCACTGGACCATGCGCAATCTGCTCCTGGAGGAGCTGGACGAGCGGGCCGAGATGCTCACCGGGCGGCACAAGTCGCTCTCCATGGTCGAGGGCGTCCAGCACGGTGACGTCGACGGCATCGCCTTCATCGGGTACCACGCGGGCGCCGGCATGGAGGGCGTCCTCGCGCACACCTACCTCGCCAACCAGATCACCGGCGTCTGGGTCAACGGCGTACGGGCCAGCGAGGGACTGCTCAACTCCCACGTCGTCGCTGAGTACGGCGTCCCCGTCGTCCTCGTCACCGGCGACGACCTCGCCTGTGAGGACGCCCTCGGCTACGCGCCCGGCGCGCTGAAGGTCGCCGTCAAGGACCACGTCTCGCGGTACGCGGCGGTCTGCCGCACCCCGGCCCGTACCGCCGCCGACATCCGCGCCGCGGCGAAGGACGCCGCCGCGCTCGCCGTGCGCCACGAACCGGTGGCCGGCGGGCCGTTCACCGTCGAGGTCGAGTTCGACGCCGAGCACCTGTCCATGGCGGCCACCGTCGTCCCCGGTGTGCGCCGTACGGGGGAGCGCAAGGTCGCCTACGACAGCGGGACGATGTACGAGGGGATCCGTACCTTCAAGGCGGTTACGACGATCGCCTCCGCCGCCGTGGAGGAGCAGTATGGCTGACCAGGAGCAGGGCCCGGACCAGGACCAGGACCGGGAGCGCGGTGAACCTTTCGACGCGCGGGCGCTCGACGAGGTCGTGACGTTCACCTCCGACCTCATCCGCATCGACACCACCAACCGCGGCGGCGGCGACTGCCGCGAGCGGCCCGCCGCCGAGTACGCCGCCGAACGCCTCGCCGACGCCGGCCTGGAGCCGACGCTCCTGGAGCGCACCCCGGGCCGCACGAACGTCGTCGCCCGCATCGAGGGCACCGACCCGGGCGCCGACGCGCTCCTCGTCCACGGCCACCTGGACGTCGTGCCCGCCGAGGCCGCCGACTGGAGCGTGGACCCCTTCTCCGGGGAGATCCGCGACGGCGTCGTGTGGGGCCGCGGCGCGATCGACATGAAGAACATGGACGCGATGATCCTGGCGGTCGTGCGCAGATGGGCGCGGGCCGGGGTGCGGCCCCGGCGCGACATCGTGATCGCCTTCACCGCCGACGAGGAGGCCAGCGCCGCCGACGGCTCCGGATTCCTCGCGGACCGGCACGCCGGGCTCTTCGAGGGCTGCACCGAGGGCGTCAGCGAGTCGGGCGCCTTCACCTTCCACGACGGTCGCGGTAACCAGATCTACCCCATCGCCGCGGGCGAGCGCGGCACCGGCTGGCTCAAGCTCACCGCGCGCGGCAAGGCGGGCCACGGCTCCAAGGTCAACCACGCCAACGCGGTCAGCCGGCTGGCCGGCGCCATCGCCCGCATCGGCGAGCACCGGTGGCCGGTGCGGCTCACCCCGACCGTGCGCGCCTCGCTCGTCGAACTCGCCACGCTGTACGGCCTGGAGACCGACCCCCAGGCGCCCGGCTTCGACGTGGACGCCCTGCTGGAGAAGCTCGGCCCGACCGCCGACCTGGTCGCGCCGACCGTCCGCAACAGCGCCAACCCGACGATGCTGCAGTCGGGTTACAAGGTGAATGTGATTCCAGGTGAGGCAGTGGCGTACGTCGACGGACGCTTTCTGCCCGGGGGAGAGGAAGAGTTCTGCCGCACGCTTGACCGGCTCACCGGCCCTGACGTCGACTGGAAGTTCCACCACCGCGAGGTGGCGCTGCAGGCGCCGGTCGACTCGCCGACGTACGCGCGCATGCGGGCGGCCGTCGAGGAGTTCGCGCCGGAGGGCCATGTCGTGCCGTACTGCATGTCCGGCGGTACGGACGCCAAGCAGTTCTCGCGGCTCGGCATCACCGGCTACGGCTTCTCGCCGCTGAGGACACCGGAGGGCTTCGACTACCAGGCGTTGTTCCACGGAGTCGACGAGTGCGTCCCCATCGACGCGCTGCACTTCGGTGTCCGCGTCCTCGACCGCTTTCTGCGTACGGCCTAGAAAAAATGGGGGAAGAGAAGGACATGATGCAGACCAGCGCGTACGGATCATGGCCGTCGCCGATCGACGCCGGGCTCGCCGCCACCCACGACGGCGCTCCGGGGTACGTGGGCTTCGTCGGCGCCGAGACCTGGTGGACCGAGCCGCGGCCCACCGAGTCCGGCCGGCGCGCGCTGGTGCGCAGGCTGCCCGACGGCGAGGAGCGCACGGTGCTGCCCGCGCCGTGGAACGTGCGCAGCCGCGTCGTCGAGTACGGCGGCCGGCCGTGGGCCGGGACCGAGCGCCCCGGCGGGCCGCTCGTGGTCTTCGTCGACTTCGCCGACCAGCGCCTGTACGCGTACGAGCCCGACACCCCCGGCGCCGAGCCCCGGCCGCTGACCCCGCTCTCGGACGTGGGCGGCGGCCTGCGCTGGGCGGAGCCGCTGCTGCGCCCCGACCAGGGCGAGGTCTGGTGCGTCCTGGAGGAGTTCACGGGGGAGGCGCCGACCGACGTGCGGCGCGTCATCGCCGCGGTACCGCTCGACGGCTCGGCGGCCGGGGACCGCACGGCCGTCCGCGAACTCTCCGACGGCAGACACCGGTTCCTGACCGGACCGCGCCTCTCGCCCGACGGCACCCGGGCCGCCTGGATCGCCTGGGACCACCCCCGCATGCCGTGGGACGGCACCGAGCTGGTCCTCGCCGAGGTGCGCGGGGACGGCACCTTCGGCGCGGCCCGCCCCGTCGCGGGCGGCCCCGAGGAGTCGGTCGTACAGGTCGAATGGGCCCATGACGGGCGGCTGTTGTTCTCCAGCGACCGCACCGGCTGGTGGAACCTGTACCGGGCGGACCCGGACGACGCCGCCACCGTCCACCCGCTCTGTCCGCGCGAGGAGGAGTTCGCCGGGCCCCTCTGGCAGACCGGCCTGAACTGGTTCGCGCCGCTGGAGAGCGGACTGGTCGCCGTCGTGCACGGCAAGGGCGCCACCTCCCTCGGCATACTCGACCCCGAGACCGGTGAGGTCGTCGACTCGGCGGGCCCCTGGACGGAGTGGTCCGCGACCGTCGCCGCGCACGGCTCCCGGGTGGCCGGCGTCGCGGCGAGCCCGCGCAGCGCGTACGAAGTGGTGGAGCTGGACACCTGCACCGGCCACGCCCGCGTCATCGGCGCCGCCCACGACGACCCGGTGGATCCCGCCTACTACCCGGAACCGCAGATCCGCACCTTCTTCGGCCCGGCGGGACGCGAGATCCACGCCCACATCTACCCGCCGCACCACCCGGGGCACATCGCGCCAGACGACGAACTGCCGCCCTACGTGGTGTGGGCCCACGGCGGCCCCACCGGCCGCTCCCCCCTCGTCCTCGACCTGGGCATCGCCTACTTCACCTCGCGCGGCATCGGCGTCGCCGAGGTCAACTACGGCGGCTCCACGGGGTACGGGCGCGAGTACCGCAACCGGCTGCGTGAGCAGTGGGGGATCGCGGACGTCGAGGACTGCGCGGCCGTCGCCCTCGCCCTCGCCGACGAGGGCACCGCCGACCGCTCCCGGCTCGCCATCCGCGGCGGCAGCGCGGGCGGCTGGACCACGGCGGTCTCGCTGACCAGCACGGACGTCTACGCCTGCGGGACGATCATCTATCCCGTGCTCGACCTCGCGGCGTTCGCCTCGGGGGAGACCCACGACCTCGAATCGCGGTACCTGGAGTCGCTCGTCGGACGGCTCGACGACGTCCCCGGACGGTACGCCGAGCGTTCGCCGGTCCGGCACGCCGAGCTGATCACGGCGCCGTTCCTGCTGCTCCAGGGGCTGGACGACGTGGTCTGCCCGCCCGCCCAGTCGGAACGATTCCTCGCCAGGATGGAGGGGCGCGGCATCCCGCACGCCTACATCGCCTTCGAGGGCGAGGGGCACGGATTCCGCCGAGCCGACACCATGGCCCGCGCCCTGGAGGCCGAACTCTCCCTGTACGCGCAGGTGTTCAGGATCGACCTCGCGGGACGCGTCCCCACCCTGGAGCTCGCCAAGTGACACCTCTCATACGGCCCGCGCGCCTTCGCCCCGGCGCGCGGGTCGCCGTCGTCGCGCCGAGCGGCCCCATACCCGCCGAGCGTCTCGACGCGGGCCTGGACATCCTGCGCGGCTGGGACCTGGATCCCGTCGTCATGCCCCATGTGCGCGACCGGCACCGGGAGTTCGGCTACCTCGCGGGAGCCGACGCCGACCGGGCCCGGGACCTGGCGCGGGCGTGGTGCGACCCGTCCGTGTCCGCCGTGCTCTGCGCCCGGGGCGGGTACGGCGCCCAGCGAATGGTGGACCTCGTCGACTGGGCGGCGCTGCGGGCTGCGACCGCGGCCCGCGGCCCCAAGGTGTTCGTCGGCTACAGCGACGTGACCGCGCTGCACGAGGCCTTCGCCGTGCGCCTGGGCGTCGCCACGCTGCACGGCCCGATGACCGCGGCGGCGGACTTCCTGAAGAACGCGCGGGCGCAGGAGCATCTGCGCACGACCCTCTTCACACCCGAGGACGCCCAGGTCATCGAGGCCGTCTCCCCGCACACGGCGGTGCTGGCCGGCGGCCGGGCGCGGGGCGTCACGCTCGGCGGCTGCGTGTCGCTGCTCGCCGCCGACCTCGGCACGCCCGCGGCGCGTGGATCCGCCCGCGGTGGCCTGCTCTTCCTGGAGGACACCGGCGAGGAGGCGTACCGCCTGGACCGCATTCTCACCCAACTCCTGCGCGCCCGCTGGCTGGACGGCGTGGCCGGGATCGCGCTCGGCTCCTGGGAGGAGTGCGGGGACCGCGACGAACTGCGGGCGCTCTTCGCGGACCGGCTCGGCGGGCTCGGTGTGCCGGTCGTCGACGACTTCGGGTTCGGGCACTGCGAAGGGGCGCTGACGGTGCCGTTCGGTGTGGCGGGCGAACTGGACGCGGACGCGGGGACGTTGACCCTGGCGGAGCCCGCGCTCGTCTGACGTCCGCGCCCCTGGGTCTCCCGGCAGAAACCGCCGTCACGGGCGTTGACCCCGACATGACACGTGTCACACGATGGCTCCGGCCGGTACTTACCGGTCGGTAGTCGCCGGCCGCCCTCAGCGTGGAGGTCCCCTTGTCCCGTCGCCGTGCCCTGTCCCTCGCCACCGCGGCGGCGCTCGCCGCCCCGCTCGCGCTCACCGGCCCCACTCCGGCCCACGCGACGGGCCAGTACACCGTCACCGCGCTGAAGTTCACCGTCCCGGCGGGCGGCAGGAACTGCACGGTCGACGCCGATCTGTACCGGCCCGCCGGCGTGGACGCCGCCCACCCGGCGCCCGCGGTCCTCTCGACCAACGGCTTCGGCGGCAGCAAGTCCGACGGGTCGACCGCCGCCGTCGGCAAGGCCTTCGCCGAACGCGGCTACGTCTCCCTCGTCTATTCCGGCCTCGGCTTCGGCAGGTCGGGCTGTCTGATCTCCCTCGACGACCCCGGCATCGACGGCAGGGCGGCCGCCGGACTCGTCGACTTCCTCGGCGGCGAGCGGGCCGCCGACGACGGCACCACGGCGGATTACGTCACCTCCGACGGCGACGGCGACCCGCGCGTCGGCATGATCGGCGGCTCCTACGGCGGGGCGGTCCAGCTGGCGACGGCCGCCACGGACCACCGCGTCGACGCCCTCGTCCCGATGATCACCTGGAACGACCTCGCCTACTCCCTCGACCCGAACAACGCCACCGACCGCACCGTCCCGGGCGCCGCCAAATGGCAGTGGATGAACGGCTTCTACCTCATCGGCGAGGGCCAGCCGCTGCTCGTCCCGAACCTCGACCCCTCCCGCGTCAACCGGCTCGGCTGCCTGCACTTCGTCACCGACGCCTGCGAGACGATCCGCACCCTCAACTCCGGCCGGTACCCGGCCGACAGGACCAAGGCGCTCCAGGAGTACGCGCGCGGCGTCTCGCCCGTCTCGTACCTGGGCAAGGTGAAGGCACCGACCCTTCTCGTCCAAGGGCAGGCCGACACGCTCTTCAACCTCAACGAGGCCGAGGCGACGTACAAGACGCTCCGCGAGCAGGGCACCACGGCCAAGATGATCTGGCAGTCCTGGGGCCACAGCGGCGGCATGACCGACCCGGCCTCCGGCGAACTCGACCTGAGCCGGGGCAACCTGGACTCCTCCTACGTCGGCAAGAGGATCCTCGCCTGGTTCGACCGCTACCTCCAGCGGAAGAAGGACGTCGACACGGGCCCCGCCCTCGCCTACCACCGCGACTGGATCAGCGACCCCGGCACCGCCTACGCGAGTGCCCCCGGCCTCCCCCCGCTCAACCGCAGGCTGTACCTCTCCGGCGACGGAAAGCTCGTCGACGACCGCGAGAAGGTGGCGCGCGGCAGCCGCGAGTACCGCAACCTGCTGATCCCCACCAGCCACTCGGAGTCCTCCCTCGCCGGGATGCTGGGCCTGCCCGACCCGGCGCCCCACGACGCCAGGGGCACCTACCTCGACTGGACGACACCGCCCCTCGGCGACTTGGTGGACGTGGTCGGCGCGCCCCGGGCCACCCTGAAGGTGAGCTCGCCGAAGACGGAGCGCGTGCAGCACTCCGGCGACGCGGCCGACAAGCTCGTCCTCTTCGCCAAGCTGTACGACGTCGCGCCCGACGGCGGACAGACCCTCATCCACCGCCTCGTCGCGCCCGTGCGGGTGCCGGACGTCACGAAGCCGTTCACGGTGTCGCTGCCCGGCATCGTGCACCGCTACGAGAAGGGCCACCGGCTGCGGTTCGTGGTGGCCGCGAGCGACGGGGCGTACGGCGGCAACCGCGGTATCAAACCCGTCACGGTGACCAGCGCCCCCGGCGACACCGGCGTCCTCGACCTGCCCGTCGTCGGCCACTGACGTCACCCGTACGGCCCACCGACCCACCCCGGAGGCACCCCCACCGCGCGCCGAGCCCCCCTGCTGCCCATGCTGGGGGCGGGGGAGGCCGGCGTACCTCCGACGGAAGGGTCCACACCATGAGCCCCAACACCTCCACGGGCGGCTCGCAGAGCGGCGGCCCGGGCGGCGGGCTGATGACACCCGGCAGGGTGGCCGTCGCCGCGATCGTCGTCCTGACGCTCGTCTTCATCTTCGAGAACACCCGCAGCACCAAGATCCGGCTGCTCATCCCCGAGGTGACGGTGCCCCTGTGGATGGCGCTGCTCGGCACCGGACTGATCGGCGCGCTGTGCGGCGCCTACTTCATGAGACGGCGCAGGTGAGAGGCGACCGCCCCGGAACCGCCCGCCATCGACACCCCCGATGCGCGGGGTGCGGCAGGAGATAGCGTGGACGGATGTCCGATCATGCCGTCCCGCTCGCCGAAGGCCCCCGCGCGGGCATACGCCCCCTCTCCCTCGCCGACTGCGCCGAGTTCACCGCACGCGCCAGAGAGAGCCGGGAGCTGCACCACCCCTGGCTCTTCCCGCCCGCCACGGACGACGCCTACCACGCCTACGCCACCCCGCTCATCGAGGCCCAGGACAGGGCCGGATTCCTGGTCTACGAGCGTGACGGCGGAGCCATCGCCGGGTTCATCAACATCAACAACATCGTGCGCGGCGCCTTTCGCAGCGGCGCCCTCGGCTACGGCGCCTTCGCGCACGCCGCCGGCCGGGGCCTGATGGGCGAAGGACTCGCCCTCGTCGTCGAGCAGGCCTTCGGCGTACTCGACCTGCACCGCCTCGAAGCCAACATCCAACCGGGCAACGCCCCTTCGATCGGGCTCGTCCGGCGCGCCGGCTTCCGGCTCGAGGGCTTCTCGCCGGACTTCCTCTTCATCGACGGGGCCTGGCGCGACCACGAACGCTGGGCGCTCACCGCCGAGATGGCGGCCGCCCGGAACGGCGGCGCCGGGACGTCCGGCTGATCTTCCCGGCCCTGGCGCCCCGCTCGCCGAGCCCCGCACCGATGGCAGTGTTGAAAGCGTCGGCGTACGTCGCGGAGGATGGGCGCCATGCGGAATATCGTCATCGTCGACGCCCCCTCCAACCTGGGCCTGCGCCCGCCCGCCCCCGGCACCGTGCCCGGCTGCTACAAACTCGCCGGAGCCCTGCGGGAACGCGGCATCCTGCGCCGGCTCGGCGCCCTCGAAGGGGGCGTCGTGGTGCCCCCGCGCTACGACCGCGGCGACTGGCAGGAGGGCGACGGCGTCTTCAACGCCGCCGCCATCGCCTCGTACACCCGTCAGCTCGCCGACCGCGTCGAACACCACGTGCGTGCCGAGGACTTCGTCCTCGTGCTCGGCGGGGACTGCTCGATCCAGCTGGGCGCCGCGCTCGCGCTGCGCCGCATCGGGCGGTACGGGATCGCCGCCGTGGACGGCTCCGCCGACTTCCGCCACCCCGGCAACTCCGACCGGATCGGCGCCGCGGGCGGCGAGGAGCTCGCCCTGGCCACCGGCCGCGGCCAGCGGGACCTCACCGACATCGAGGGGTTGCGGCCCTACCTGCGCGACGAGGACGTCTGCCTCTTCGGGATGCGCGACGGCGACGAGGACCGCGCCGAGTTCACCGAGCTGAAGATCGCCAACGCCACCGTCGGCGAACTCAGGAAGTGGGGTCCGGAGAACGTCGCCCGCGCCGTCGCCCCGACGCTGGAAGCCCCCGAACTGGACGGATTCTGGGTCCACCTGGACGCGGACGTCCTCGACCCGTCGGTGATGCCCGCAGTCGACAGCCCGGACCCCGGCGGCCTCTTCCCCGACGAACTCGTCGCACTGCTGCGGCCGTTCGTGACCTCGCCGCGCTGCGTCGGGATGAACGTGACCATCTACGACCCGGACCTGGACCCGGACGGCAAGGCGGGCGACATGCTCACCGACGTGGTCGTGGCGGCCTTTGCGCAATCCTGACCTGGGCGGGCCCTGGCCGGAGCCCCGCCGACCGTGTTCCATGGTGATCGTGAAGACCACCGTGCGACGCGACGTACTGACCCTGCCCGCTGCGGAGCCGGGGCCCGAGAACCCGCTGCCGCCGCTGCTGCCGCTGAGGGAGGTGCACACCCTCGACGAGCGCGCCAAGGAAGGGCTGCCGCGCGACATGGCGCGGCAGCTCGGGTACGAGCCGCTGCGCTCACCGCTGCCCACCCGCATCCTCGACGGGTACGGCCGCGAGCGCACCGAGACCACACTCGACGTGATCGTCGTTGAGAACGACCGGCTGCGCGCCACCGTCCTGCCCGGCTACGGCGGCCGCGTCCACTCCCTCCTGCACAAACCGACCGGACGTGAACTCGTTTACCGCAACCCCGTGTTGCAGCCCGCCGCCTTCGCGCTCAACGGCGCCTGGATCTCCGGCGGCATCGAGTGGAACATCGGCGCCACCGGCCACACCACCCTGTCCTGCGCTCCCGTGCACGCGGCCCGCGTACCCGCGCCCGACGGCGGCGAGATGCTGCGCCTGTGGGAGTGGGAGCGGCTGCGCGACCTGCCCTTCCAGGTCGACCTGTGGCTGCCGGAGAACTCCGACTTCCTCCACGTCGGCGTCCGCGTCCGCAATCCGCACGAGAAGCCCGCACCCGTCTACTGGTGGTCGAACACCGCGGTGCCCGAGGAGTGCAGGGTGCTCGCCCCCGCCGACGAGGCCTGGCGCTTCGCGTACACCGGCGGGCTGCACAAGGTTCCGGTCCCGGAGTCCGACGGCGTCGACCGCACGTACCCCGAGCGCAGCGAACACCCCGCCGACTACTTCTACGACGTGCCGGACGGCGCCCGCCGCTGGATCGCCGCGCTCGACGGCGCCGGGTACGGCCTCGTCCAGACCTCCACCGACCTGCCGCGCGGCCGCAAGCTCTTCCTCTGGGGCACCGGCACCGGCGGCCGCCGCTGGCAGGAGTGGCTCACCGAACCGGGCACCGGCGGCTACGCCGAGATCCAGTCGGGTCTCGCCCGCACCCAACTGGAGCACGTACGCCTGGACGCCGGGGCCGAGTTCAGCTGGCTCGAGTCGTACGGGCCGCTGTCCGCGCCGGCGGACCGCGTGCACGGCGCGTGGGCGGGCGCGCGCGAGGAGGTGGCGGCCCGGCTCGCCGAGGCGCTGCCCCGGGAGGCGGTCGACGCCGCGTACGAGGCGTGGTTGGGGTGCGCCGACACCGAGCCCGGCGAGGTGCTCGCCGTCGGCTCCGGGTGGGGCGCGCTCGAAGTCCTGCGCGCTGAGTACAAGTTGCCCGGCACGCCCTTCGCCGAGTCGACGCTCGGGCCGGAGCAGGTGCCGTGGCGGGAGCTGCTGGAGACCGGCGCCGTTCCCGAACCGCGCAAGGTCGCACCGCCCGGCCCGACGCTGGTCGCCCGGCACTGGCGGGACATGCTGGAGACCGCGCCCGCGCGGCCGCTCACCGAGTACCACCTGGGCGTCGCGCAGTGGCACGCGGGCGACCGGGCACAGGCCGTCCGCAGCTGGGAGCGGGGCCTTGAACTGGCGCCCTCCCGCTGGCCGTTGCTGCGCTGCCTCGCCGTATCCGACCGCGCGGAGGGCAACACCGAGCGGGCCGCCGACCGGTACGCCGAGGCCTTCGACGACCTGTGCCAGGAGCGGCGCGACGACGGACCGATCTGGACGGCGGCCACCGCGGCGCTCGGCCGCGAGGCGATCACCGCGCTGCTCGCCGCCGGCCGTCCCGGAGCGGCCCGCGCGGTCTGGACCCGCCTCGGCGAGGCCACCCGGGCCGAGGGCCGCTTCCGCCTCCTGGAGGCCCAGATCCTCTACGCGGAGGGCGACATGGCGGCGGTCCGCGCCGTCTTCGAGGCGGGCTTCGAGGTGGCGGACCTGCGGGAGGGCGCGGAGACCCTGGGCGAGCTGTGGCGGGCGGCGACGGGGGAGCGGGACGTACCGGCGCGCTACGACTTCCGCATGCGGCCGGCGGAGGACTGAGCCGGCCGCCGTCTCCGAAGGGCGCGGTGCGCAACGGGCCGCGCGAGCACACCGCACGCCTCGGTATGCGAGGCCGGAGGGGCGAACCGGTCAGGAATGGAGAAGCCCGGCGGTATCCGCCGCCATTAGCGTGACGGCATCGGGCTTGGACCTTTCGGACCTTGAGGAGAAACACATGTCACTGCAGATGAACGCCGTCATGCTCGGCGTCGAGGACATGAACCGCGCCAAGAAGTTCTACGTGGAGGGCCTGGGCTGCACCATCGACCAGGACCACCCCGGTTTCGTCAGACTGCGCCTCGGGGCGGAGTCGTCGATGCTGGCGCTGTACGAATGGGAGGCCGCCGCGAAGGACGCCGGGGTCTCCCCGGAGGGGTCCGGATTCCGTGGCGCCTCGTTCCACTTCATCACCGGTTCGCGCGAAGAGGTGGACGAGACCGTGCGGGCGGCGGAGGCCGCCGGGGGCGCCGTGGTCAAGGAGCCGGCCGCCACCCAGTGGGGCGGCTACTACGGCTACTTCAGCGACCCTGACGGCCACCTGTGGAAGGTCACCACCGCCGCCTGACGGCGCGCGGTTCCGGCCGCATCCCGAACAGGAGCTGGAGAGGCCCCCGCTTGGCGTGGCCCAGGGCGGCGCGGAGCGGGGTGAGTCCCGGCGGTTCCTCCGGCGCGTGGCACGCCCCCGGCGCGCCGCGCGCCGGGCCGCCTGGACGGCGAGGGGCTCACACCTCGTACAGGTGCCGCACGTCGGCATGTTCCGGCCGACGCACGCGCACCCCGCTGTGCGGCAGGGGCTCCAGCAGCGCCGTACCGCCCGCCGCGAACACCGTCCTCCGCTCGGTCCGGGCCGCGCGGGCCCGGCGGGGTGTCCGTCCGGCGGTGGGGGATACGGGTCAGCTCCCGACGGCGCGGCGGTCCACGTACTCGAAGACGGCGCCGTCCGGGTGCATCGCGATGAGGTTGCGGCCGACCGGGGTCGGGACCGGGCCCGCGATGATGCGCGCGCCCGAGGCGTTCAGGACGGTGTACGCCTCGTCGACGTCCTTGACCGCGATGGTCGCCGTCACCTTGCGGAGCACCTCCAGCTCCTGCTCCGGGCCGCTCATCAGCAGGAAGCAGCCGATCGCCGCGACGGAGACACCGCCGCGCTCGAAGCGCATGGCCTCGGCGCCCGCGAGTCGTTCGTAGAACGCGACCGAGGACTCCAGGTCCTCGACGCAGATCCGCAGCGTGGTTCCCAGGATCTCCATGATTGGACGCCCTCACCTCTTCGACCTGCCACCGGCCCCGCAACGATTTCACGGCGGGCGGCCCGCCCGCCACCGCCTCCGGCGAGAAGATCCTCCACCGCTCGCCGGCCGCCAACTCCCCTGGGCCGCAAGCACATCGGAGGGCGGCACCCTATGGTGCCGCCCTCCGATGTGCTTGCCCGCCCTCAGGACTGGGGACGGCTGCCGTGGTTCGCGCCGTTCTTGCGGCGGGCCTTCTTCTTGCGGCGTCGCTTCGAGGACATGGGTACCTCCGTGTTTCCAGTGGTGCTTCCCGGTTGCGAAGCCGGGCGATCATGCGCCGCCTACCCTAGCGGGCGACGGGCCATGGTGTGGCCTGCGTCACCCCCGACCACCGGATCGGGTGGACGGCGGGCCGGGGCGTCCGGGCCCTGCCGTTACCCGGCCGCGGGTCCGGGTACCCGGGCGCCATGACTGGTCCCGAGAACCCACTGACCGGCCTCGACAAAGGCCTGACCGACGAACTGGTCCGGACGATCCGCGCCGAGCTGCGCGAAGAGCTGCGGGAACAGACGAAGAAGCAGCGGCGCAAGGCCACGCTGTACGCCGCGTCCGGCGCCGCGGCCCTCTACGCGGGCGCCGCGTTCGCGCTCGCCATCGGCCTCGTCATCGACCTCGGCCTGCCCGACTGGGCGGCGGCTCTCATCGTGGCCGCCGCGCTGGGCGTGGCGGCGTTCCTGCTGCGCAACGCGGCACGGGGCGGCGACGGCCGGGGGACGGGGGCCGGGGTCCCCGCCGCCGAGGCGCTGCAGGCCCCTGGCGGGGTCACCGCCCCGGACGGCGGCACGGCCCCCGGCGGACTGACGGCCCCCGGCGTGCCCGCACCCCCACCGATGCCACCCACGGCACCGGTCCCGGCCCCCGCGACCGCACCGGACCCCGAGGCGCCGTCGCGCCGGGCGGAGTGACGCGCCGACCACGACGGCACTCCGCCCCGGTTCCGGGCGCATGCCGGGCGTGCCCGCGCCTCCGCCGATGCCGTCCACGGCGCCGGGCGGAGTGACGCACCGGCCGCGTCCGGCGGGCTGACGGCACCCGGCGGCCCCGGCGTACCCGCGCCCCCGCCCACCGCGCCCGGTCCGGCCCTCGCGACCGCACCGGACCCCGGGACGCCGTCGCGCCGGGCGGAGTGACGCGCCGGCCACGTCCGGCGGGCTGACGGCTCCCGGCGGGTCCGGGGTGCCCGCGCCCCCGCCGATGCCGCCCACGGCACCCGACCCGGCGCCCGCGACCGCACCGACTTCGAGGCGCCGTCGCGCCGGGCGGAGTGACGCGCCGGCCACGACGGCACTCGCCCCGGTCCCGGGCACCCGTGTCCGGCGTGCCCGCGCCCCCGTCGACCGCCCACGGCGCCCGGCGGAGTGACGCGCCGGCCACCACGCCACCCCGCCCCGGTCCCAGGCGCACGCCCCGGCCTACCCGGCCCGGACCGTGGCGGCGCCCGTCGCCCACCGGGGGCGGCTCACCGCCACCCCGTCACCCCCACCACCTCCGCCGCGATGTCCCCCACGGCCCGGCCGTCCGTGGCGATGCGGTGGGTGTCGGGGGCGGCGTGCTTGTCCAGGCGGCGGGCCATCATCTCGCTGCGGTGCAGCTGACGGGCCAGCTCCGAGCCAAGCTCGCGGGAGCCGAGGCGCTCCTTGGCCGTGGCGTCCGTCGCCGTCAGCAGTACGCGGATGACGCGCGGGCCCTCCAGCGCCCTGGTGAACAGCCCCTCCTCGTCGGCCAGGACGCTCGCCGTGTTCGTATAGATGAGCCGACGGCAGCCGAGCGCACGGTAGTTGGCCCAGATCGCCGCGAGGTTGCGCTCCGTGATCCGGGAGCGGTGCGGATCGCCCGGCGGCGCCGGATGGACCGCGTCGAGGGCGTCGCCCTCGATCAGGGCGTGCCCGACGTCGGCCACCCGCAGCAGCGCCGCGACCTCCAGGCCCACCGACGACTTGCCGACGCCGGAACGGCCCCCGATCAGCAGCACCTCCGTACGCCCGCCCACGCCCGCACCGCCCTGAACCCGTCTCTCCACGACCCGTCTCTCCATGCGACGAGCCTGGCAGCGGGCCGCGCCCCGGCGCGACCACAATTCACGCGGTGACGGCCGCGGATCACACCACCCGGAACTCCTCCACCTCGTCCGTCCGCAGCTGCAGCCCGTGCCCGACGCCGCCGTCCGGGCGGACCACGCCCCCCGTCGGGTCGAGCGCGCCGTCGAAGAACATCGACTCGATCCGCACATGGTCGTGGAACCACTCGATGTGCCGCAGATTCGGCACGCACGCGGCGACCGCGGCATGCGCGTGCGGCGCGCAGTGCGCCGAGACCTCCAGGCCGTGCGCCTGCGCGAGCGCCGCCGCGCGCAGCCACTCCGTCAGGCCGCCGCAGCGCGTCGCGTCCACCTGCAGGCAGTCCACGGAGGGGATCATGCGGGCGAAGTACGGCAGGTCGTAGCCGTACTCGCCCGCCGTCACGTCGCACACCAGCGCGTCCCTGACCAGCGCGAGCCCCCGCAGGTCGTCGGAGGAGACCGGCTCCTCGAACCAGCCCACGCCGTACTCGGTGAGCACCCGGCCCACCCGCACCGCCTGCTTGCGCGTGTAGCCGCCGTTCGCGTCCACATACAGCTCGGCCTGCGGGCCGATCACGTCGCGCGCGGTGCGCACCCGGGACACGTCGCGGGCGGCCGCCCTGCCCCACGCCTCACCGACCTTGATCTTGACGCGCGGGATGTGCTGGCCGTGCACCCACCCGTTCAGCTGCGCCGCCAGATGCGTGTCGTGGTACGTGGTGAAGCCGCCGCTGCCGTAGACGGGGACCTCGTCGCGGGCCGCGCCGAGCAGACGTACGAGAGGAAGCTCCAGAAGCCGGGCCTTGAGGTCCCACAGGGCGATGTCGACCGCGGAGACCGCGCACGCGGCGGCGCCTGGCCGGCCCGTGTTGCGCACCGTCTTCATCATCGCGTCGTGCGCCGCGGGGATGTCCAGGGCATCGAGTCCCCTGATCACCGGGGTGAGTTGCTCCTCCACGAGCGCGGCCACGGCGGCCGGCCCGTAGGTCCAGCCGGTCCCCGTCGCGTCGCCCGCCGCGATCTCGACGACGACGATGGTCGTGGTGTCCCAGGCGAAAGTGCCATCGGCCTCGGGTGCGTCGGCAGGCACCGTGTACGCGGAGACGGCGGGCCGTTCGATGGGGACTTCATGCTTCATCGGTCTGTCCTCGGATCTCCTGGATCGTGCGGGCGGGGAGGTGCGCGCGGTCCCGCCGTGCCGCGTACGTCAGCGTTTACGTCATCGTCGAAGGCCGCCGCCACCGGGCGGGGGCGCCCCAGCCGCTCCGAGTGGCGCGGCGTCGGTGGGGGTGCGCCTCCGGAGCGAGGGGCGGAGCCGGACGGAACGGATACGACTGCGGGTAACCCCGCCGCGCCGCGGCAAACGGCGCCGGACCGGCCCTGCCCGAGCGTTCCGGCCGGGACGGCCGGTCACCCGTACGCGGAGTTTGGCGGCCATCGCGCTGGGGCACGCGGGGGGTCCCGACCCGCCGGAACCGACCCGCCGGAGGCGCACCATGAGCCGATCCCGCACCGCCGTCGGCGGAGCCGGATCCGCCGACGGCCCGCAGCAGCCCCTGCCGACCCGGCACCGGACGGGTCGCGCCCCGCTGCCCCCGGACCGGCCACGTCACCCGTGGTCGCCCCGGGCCCCCGCACGACCGCGGCCGGCGAAGACCCCGGAGCCGACGCGGAACCCGCAGTCCAAGGAGGACCCTCCATGACCATCGGCACCGAAGAACTGAACGCTCTCGCACGGCAGTTGCGGGTCGACTCCGTCCGGGCCGCGGCCGCCGCGGGCTCCGGCCACCCCACCTCGTCGATGTCCGCCGCCGACCTGATGGCGGTACTCGTCGGCCGGCACCTCCACTACGACTTCGAGCGGCCCGACCACCCCGGCAACGACCGCTTCATCCTCTCCAAGGGCCACGCATCGCCGCTGCTGTACGCCGCGTACAAGGCGGCCGGGGCCCTCACCGACGAGGAACTGCTCACCTTCCGCGAGGAGGGCAGCCGCCTCGAAGGGCACCCCACGCCGCGCACGCTGCCCTGGGTCGAGGTCGCCACCGGCTCGCTGGGCCAGGGGCTGCCCGTCGGCGTCGGCATGGCCCTGTCCGGCAAGCGGCTCGACCGGATCCCGTTCCGCGTCTGGGTGCTGTGCGGCGACAGCGAGCTCGCGGAGGGCTCCGTCTGGGAGGCCGCCGAGCACGCCGGATACGAACACCTGGACAACCTCACCGCGATCGTCGACGTCAACCGCCTCGGGCAGCGCGGCCCGACCCGCCACGAGTGGCAGCTGAGCGCCTACGCCGACCGCTTCAAGGCCTTCGGCTGGCACGTCGTCGAGACCGACGGCCACGACGTCGACGCCGTCGACCGCGCCTGCCAGGAGGCACGTTCCACGGCCGGGCAGCCCACCGTGATCCTCGCCAGGACCGTCAAGGGCAAGGGTGTCGCCGCCGCGGAGAACCGCGAGGGCCTGCACGGCAAGCCGCTGCCGGACGCCGAGGAAGCCGTCGCGGAGCTGGGCGGCGTACGCGACGTACACGTGGAGGTGAACAGGCCCGCCGCCGCGCGGACGCCGCACGCGGTGGGCGGTGGCCACCTCGAACTGCCGCGCCACGAGCTGGGGGAGGCCGTCGCCACCCGTACCGCCTTCGGGCAGGCGCTCGCCGCGCTGGGCACCGCGCGCGGCGACGTGGTGGCCCTGGACGGCGAGGTCGGTGACTCGACGCGGGCGGAGTACTTCGCCAAGGAACACCCCGACCGGTACTTCCAGTGCTACATCGCCGAGCAGCAACTCGTCGCGGCTGCCGTGGGGTTGGCGGCGCGCGGCTGGGTGCCGTACGCGTCGACGTTCGCGGCGTTCCTCACCCGTGCCCACGACTTCGTGCGGATGGCCGCGGTGAGCGGCGCCGACATCAACCTCGTCGGCTCGCACGCGGGCGTCGCGATCGGCCAGGACGGCCCCTCCCAGATGGGCCTGGAGGACCTGGCGCTCTTCCGCGCCGTGCACGGCTCCACGGTCCTGTACCCGTGCGACGCCCACCAGACCGGGCGGCTCGTCGCCCAGATGGCCGGGCTCGACGGGATCCGCTACCTGCGCACGTCGCGCGGGGACGCGCCCGTCATCTACGGGCCGGACGAGGAGTTCCCGATCGGCGGCTCCAAGGTGCTGCGCTCCAGCGACGCGGACCGGCTGACCGTCGTGGCCGCGGGCGTCACCGTCCACGAGGCGCTGGCCGCCGCGGACGCGCTCGGCCAGGAGGGCATCCCGGTGCGCGTCGTCGACCTGTACTCCGTCAAACCCGTCGACCGCGACACCCTGCGCGAGGCGGCCGAGGCCACCGGCTGCCTGCTGACCGTCGAGGACCACCGGGAACAGGGCGGCCTCGGCGACGCCGTCCTCGACGCCTTCACCGACGGCCGGCCCGTCCCGCGGCTGGTGCGGCTCGCCGTGCGGACGATGCCGGGCTCCGCCTCGCCCGAGGAGCAGCTGCGCGCCGCGGGCATCGACGCCGGGTCGATCGCGGCCGCGGCCCGGCTGCTGGTGGAGGAAGGCATCGTCCGGTGAGCGCGGTCAGCGGCGCCGCGCCGACCTGAACCAGGCGTTCGCCTCGGGGCGGAACATCAGCGCCGTCGCCGTCAGGGCGGCGGCGACGTGCAGCGCGATACCCGCGCCGAGCAGTACGTCGACGGCGCCCGCGTCCCGCAGCGCGGCCGCGAACGCGCCGGGGCCCGGCACCCGGTGGACCGCCCCGGCCGGCGGCGGCAGCGCGCCGAACGCGCCGAGCACGGTGAGCGCGCCGACCCCGCCGACCAGGGCGAGGCGCGCCCGCCCGGCGCCGCGGCGCATCCGTACCGCTACCAGGACAGTCGCGGCGTACACGGTCATGCGCAGCAGCAGCCCAGCGGCGAGAGCCTCGGCGGCGGCCTCCGGGCGGGCCCCGGACACCTCCCGCACCACGGCGAGCACCGTCCCGAAGACGCCCGCCGCGACCGCGGTGAGCCAGAGCGCGAAGGCGGCCCCGACGGCGTCCGGCGCCGGTGGCCCGGCGGTGCCCGGCAGCACGTGGGACAGGAGTCGCCGCTCCCGGGAGCGGGGCCGGGGGCGGGGGAGGCGGGGCAGTCCCGAGTGCGGGGCGGGGCCGGGGCTGTCCGGGGTGCGCGGCGGATCGGAGCCGTGAGTCATGTCACGGAAGGGCCCGGACCCGCCGGGTCCGGGGCGCCCGGAGCGGCGCGTCGTCGTGACGGAGCCGGAGGGGGCGGCGGAGCCGGTGGGGTGCGGGGTGTCCGAGTGGTGCGGGACATCTCGTTCGTGCGTCGTCATGGCGGACCTCACAGGAGGGGACGGCCGGTCGGTGTCCCTCGATCCTGCCGGGCACGCAGCCCGCGGACACGCCCGTCCTCCCCCCACTTGCCGGTGGTGCCAGCCACCCTTCCCACCAGGGTGAACACCACCCCGTCCGAACGGCCCCCGACGACTACCGGCCCGGGCCCGGGGTACCCGGCAGGGACATCGGACCCGGCGAAGCGAGGCGAAGGGAGCACCATGAACGACGTACGGACGGTACGGGCCGGCCGTCGCACCGTGCAGCTGCACCGGCCCGACAAGGTCCTCCTGCCGGGCCGCGACGGCGACGGCGGGACCGGCACCGCCGGTGCGGTGGAAAGAGCCGGCCACACGAAACAGGACCTCTTCGACTACTACCGGGCCGTCGCCCCCTTCATGCTGCCCCACCTGCGCGGCCGTCCCCTCATGCTGGAGCGCCACCCGGACGGTGTCGGCGGCCCCCGGTTCATGCAGAAGGACACCCCCGACCACTACCCGGAGTGGATCACCCGAGCCGAAGTGGCCAAGGAGGGCGGCACCGTCACGCACACCGTGTGCGACGACACCGCGACCCTCCTCTTCCTCGCCGACCAGGCGTGTCTGACCCTGCACCGCTGGCTCTCCCGCGCGGGACGGGTCGACCACCCCGACCGGATGGTCTTCGACCTCGACCCGGCGAAGGACGACTTCGACGTGGTGCGGGACGCGGCGCGCCTGCTCGGCGAGCTCCTCGACCACATGGGCCTGCCGTCCGCCCTGATGACGACGGGCTCGCGCGGCCTGCACGTCGTCGTCCCGCTCAACGGCCGCCACGACTTCGACGACGTGCGGGACTTCGCCAAGGACGTCGCCGAGACCCTCGCCGCGGCCCACCCCGAGCGGTTCACCACGGCCGCCCGCAAACAGGCGCGCGGCGACCGGCTCTACCTCGACGTGCAGCGCAACGCGTACGCGCAGACCGCCGTCGCGCCCTTCTCGGTACGGGCCGCGCCGGGCGCCCCGGTGGCCGTACCGATCGCGTGGGAGCAGCTGGACGACCCGGCGGTGCACGCCCGCCGCTGGACCATCGACGACGCCGTGGAGCAGGCCCGTACCGACCCGTGGGCCGGAGTCCTGCGCTCCGGTCGGGCGCTGGGGCCGGCCCGCCGCAAGCTGCGCGCGCTGCGCGGCTGAGCGTCACCACGGCACCCCGGTCGCATACGTAGCGATCACGTTTGGCCAAGGCTCTTCGGGTAACCCGGTGAAGGAGGTGAACATGGCCAATACGACGCGTAAGACGACAGAGAGCAAGACATCGGGCAAAAAGGCATCGGAGGCGAAGACGTCGGAGAGCGAGACGACCGCCGCATCGGGCGAGCGCGACGGTGACGCCGAGCGGCACGGATCGGGCGGCGGCAGCGCGCTGCCGGGCCCCGTGGCCGTTCTCCGCAACGCCCGCGAGCAGCTCGCCGAGTTGACCGGCGCGACGCCGGAATCGGTGTCGTCCTTCGAACGCACCGAGGAGGGCTGGCTGTTGGAGATCGAAGTCCTCGAACTGTCCCGGGTACCGGACACGATGAGTCTCCTCGCCAGCTACGAAGTCCAACTGGATTCACAGGGTGAGCTCACCGGCTACCGGCGGTTGCGCCGCTACGAGCGCGGACGCTCCGAACCCCGCGGTACCGGCCACTAGCCCGGCACGGCAGAGAGAGCAGACAGGACCCAAGACCTAACCAGGGAAGACAAGAGCCAAGGAGGCAGAGTCGGCATGACCGTAGTCCCGGCACAACAGTCCGGCGGCGGAGGCGGCACCAGTGGCCTGTACGACGTCGTGGAACTCATCCTCGACCGAGGACTCGTCATCGACGCCTTCGTACGCGTTTCGCTCGTCGGCATCGAGATCCTGAAGGTCGACGTCCGTGTCGTCGTCGCGAGCGTCGACACCTATCTCCGGTTCGCCGAGGCCTGCAACCGCCTCGACCTGGAGACCGGACAGAAGAAGGACCCCGGCCTGCCCGACCTCGTGGGTGAGATCACGGAGTCCGGCGCCAAGGGCAAGTCCAAGGGCGCGCTCTCCGGAGCCGCCGAGACCATATCCGACGCCTTCAAGCAGTCCCGCGAGGAAGGCCAGCGGCAGAGCGAGGACCGGCCGCGTGCCCGGCGCTCCACCTCGCGCCGGAAGGAGGAGAACGAGTGACCACGTACGTCTACGGCATCGCGAGCAGCTCCCACCGGGCGCTGCCGGACGGCATGGAGGGCATCGGCCGGCCGGCCTGCCCCGTGCGCATCCTGAAGAACGGTGAGCTCGCCGCCATCGTGAGCGACGCTCCCGAGGACCTCAAGCCGAAACGGCGCGACCTGCTCGCGCACCAGAACGTCCTCTCCGAGGCCGGCGCCGCGGGTTCCGTGCTGCCGATGCGCTTCGGCAGCCTCGCCCCGGACGACGAGACGGTCGTCTCGGTCCTCGGCGAGCGGGCCGACCACTACGAGGAGCGGCTGCGCACCCTCGACGGCAAGGTCGAGTACAACGTGAAGGCCACGCACAACGAAGAGGCCGTGCTGCACCAGGTCCTCGCCGAGAACCCCGAGCTGCGCGCCATGGTCGAGGCCAACCAGCGCCAGGGCGGCGGCACCCACGAGCAGAAGCTCCAGCTCGGCGAGGCGATCACCTCCCACGTGCGGGCCCGCGAGGAGAGCGACGCGGTCGAGGTGCGGCGCGCCCTGGAACCGGCGGCCGAAGCCGTCGAGGGGGGCCCCGAGGGCACCGGCTGGCTGGCGAACGTCTCGTTCCTGGTGAGCCGCAAGTCCTCCGAGGGCTTCCTCGCCGCCGTCGAGGAGCTGCGGGCCGATCAGCCGCACCTGGAACTTCGGGTGCACGGCCCGCTGCCCCCGTACAGCTTCGTGGATCCGGGACCGGCTGAACCCGCGGAGTAGCCGCGATGGGACTGATCGGCGAACTGCTCCTGCTGCCTCTGGCCCCGGCCCGCGGCTCCCTCTGGGTGCTCGGGCAGGTGGTCGACGAGGCGGAGCGGCAGTACTACGACCCCTCGGCGATCCGTCGTGAACTCTCCCGCCTCGAGGAGCTCCTCGAGGCGGGAGAGATCGACGAGGCCGAGTTCGAGCGGTGCGAGGACCAGCTTCTCGACCGACTGCAGCACAGCACAGGACAGGACTTCTGAGAATGAACCGAATGGCAGTGGGCCTCGCCGTGGGCGCGGGATATGTCCTCGGACGTACGAAGAAGGCGAAGTTCGCGTTCGCCGTCGGCACCATGGTGGCCGGCAAGCGGCTCAACCTGAGCCCCAAGGCGCTGGGCCAGTTGGTGACACAACAGCTGGAGAACAACCCGCAGTTCAAGGAGATAGGCGATCAGCTGCGCCAGGATCTGCGGGGCGTCGGCAAGGCCGCGACCGGCTCACTCCTCAACCGGCAGCTCGAAGGCCTCGCCGACCGGCTGCACGACCGCACCCTCGACGTCCAGGACCGCATCGCCGGTGTGGTGCCGGACGACGTGAAGGGCGCACAGGACGACGACGCGGACGACGACGCGGAGGACGACCGGGACGCCGAAGAGGGCGGGGACCGGGACGCCGACGCCGGCGCGGAGCGGTCCGGGCGGCGCAGGAAGGCCCCGGCCAAGCGGTCCGAGCCGAAGGCGGACGCGAAGTCCGCCCCCAAGGGGGCCGCGAAGAAGGCCCCGGCGAAGAAGACGGCACAGAAGACCACGCAGAAGACGCAGAAGGGCGCGCAGAAGACGGCCCGGAAGACCGCCCAGAAGAAGACCACGTCGGCGGCGCGCGGCACCGCCCGCAGGGCCGCCTCATCGGCCCGCACCGGCGGTGGCAGGACGAAGGGAGGCAGCGACCATGGCTGAGTCACCCCTGAGCGACATCACGAAGAGCCCGGCCGCCGACCGCCTGAAGGAAGAAGCGCAGGCCTACCTGATGGCCCAGGTCGAGCGCATGCTCATCGGAGTCGGACACCGGCTCGGTGACGCCACCGTCAAGCTGAACGACATCGCGGACGGCAAGAGTCCGGGCTTCGGCAAGCTGGCGGCACAGGCGGGCAGAAAGGTGGCCGAGGGCAAGGGTCCGGTGCGCAGCGCGCTGGAACTCGGCGGCGGCCACCTCAAGGACAAGGTCACCGACGCCGTCAAGGGCTTCGGCGGCGGCGGACGGAAGAAGGGCGGCGCGGGCCAGAAGCCCACCGTCATCCTGGAGTACATCGATGTCGGTGTCCCGGTGCGGGAGGCCTACGACCAGTGGACGCAGTACCAGGAGTTCTCCACCTTCGCCAAGGGCGTCAAGGGCGCCACCGTGGTGAACGACACGGAGTCCGACTGGAAGCTCAAGGTCTTCTGGTCCAACCGGAGCTGGAAGGCGCACACCACCGAACAGGTGCCGGACCAGCGGATCAGCTGGACCTCGGAGGGCGCCAAGGGCATGACCAAGGGCGTCGTCACCTTCCACCCGCTCGGCGAGAACCTCACCCGGGTGCTGCTGGTCATCGAGTACTACCCGAAGGGTCTGTTCGAGAAGACCGGCAACATCTGGCGCGCCCAGGGCCGCAGGGCCCGCCTCGACCTCAAGCACTTCGCCCGGCACATCACCCTGCGCGGCGAGGCGAGCGACGGCTGGCGCGGCGAGATCCGTGACGGCGAGGTCGTCCGCAGCCACGACGACGCGGTCGCCGAGGAGGAGGAGCAGGAGCAGCAGGACGGGTACGACGAGCAGGACCGGCGGGACGAGCCCGGCGCCGAGGCCGGCGAGGAGCCGGACGACGAGCCCGAGGCCGAGTACGACGAGGACGAGGACGGCGAAGAGGTCGAGGAGCGCGAGGACGAGCCGGCCGAGGAGTACGAGGACGAGGACGAGCCCGAGGAAGACCTCGTGGACGAGCCCGAGGACGAGTACGAGTACGAGGACGAGGAAGAGCCCGACGCCGACGAGGAGAAGCAGCGCGAATACGCCGAGTCGGCCGGCGGCGGACGGGACCGTCGATGACGACCTCTTCGGGCAGCGGACTGCCGAGCCCCTACGGCAGCCACAGCGGCGGCGCCAACCTCGCCGACATTCTGGAACGTGTCCTGGACAAGGGCATCGTCATCGCCGGCGACATCAAGATCAACCTGCTCGACATCGAACTGCTCACCATCAAGCTTCGCCTCATCGTCGCCTCCATCGACAAGGCCAAGGAGATGGGCATCGACTGGTGGGAGGACGACCCGGCGCTCTCCACGGGAGCGCGCCGCGCCGAACTCTCCCGGGAGAACGCCGAGCTGAAGCAACGTCTGGCAGAACTGGAGGAACGCACATCTCTGGAGCCGGCCGAAAAGGAGACACATGAACGCCGTGAACGATGAGGGATGCGGCGAAGGACCGCCCAACGACGGCCCGCACCACGACGATCTGCGGTACGTCTACGCGGTCTGCCGCCCCCTCACCGCACCGCTCGCCGCCGACCTCACGGGGGTCGGCGGCGTCCCGCCCCGTCAGCTCGCCCATGCGGGGCTCGTGGCACTGGTCGGCCCGGTGCCGGAGCGGGACTTCGCGGAGGCGCCGCTCCGCGCCCACCTCGAGGACCTCGACTGGCTCGCCGCCACGGCCCGGGCCCACCAGCGGGTGATCGACGCGCTGACCTCCGTCACCTGCCCGCTGCCGCTGCGCCTCGCGACCGTCTTCCGGGACGACAGCGGCGTACGCGCCATGCTGGAGGACGGGGCCGAGCGCTTCCACCGCGTCCTGGAGCGGATCGACGGACGCGTCGAGTGGGGCGTGAAGGTCCACATGGAGAGCACGGAGTCCGTCGAACCCCAGGCTCCCGCCGCGCCCCGGCCGAGTGGGCCCGGCAGCGGCCGCGACTACCTGCGCCGCCGGCGCAGCCAGCGGACCGCCCAGGAGGAGAACTGGCAGCGGGCCGAGGCCTTCGCCCGCCGGCTGCACGAGTCGCTCTCGCAGCGGGCCGACGACAGCAGGCTGCACGCGCCGCAGAACTCCGAGCTGTCCCGCACGCCGGGCCGCAACGTCCTGAACGCCGCCTACCTGGTGCCCCGCGCGGACTCCGAGGAGTTCGTCGAGCTGGTGGACCGCACCAAGGACGAGGACCAGGGGACGAGTGGCCTGCGGGTGGAACTGACGGGGCCCTGGGCCGCGTACTCCTTCACCGGCGACGAAAAGGACGCTCCCGCATGACCGTCGTCGAACGCCGCGAAATAGCCCTGGTCGACCTGCTCGACCGGCTCCTTGCGGGCGGCGTCGTCATCGCGGGCGACATCACCCTGCGGATCGCGGACGTCGATCTCGTGCGCATCGACCTGAACGCACTGATCAGCTCGGTCAACGAGAACGTGCCCGCGCCGTGGCCGGAGACGGAGTGAGCCGCATGAACGCCGACACGCACACGGACACGAACGCGAACACGGACACGAACACGGAGACACCCACGACCGCCCCCGCCAAGGACGGTGCCAGGGCCACGGACCGCCGGGGGCGCATGGACCTCGACCCCGACACCGTCGAGCGGGACCTGGTGAAGCTGGTCCTGACCGTCGTCGAGCTGCTGCGCCAGCTGATGGAGCGCCAGGCGGTACGGCGCTTCGACACCGGCGAGCTGAGCGAGGACCAGGAGGAGCGCATCGGCCTCACGCTGATGCTCCTGGAGGACCGGATGGCCGAACTCCGCAACCGGTACGGGCTGCGCCCCGAGGACCTGAACCTGGACCTCGGGCCGCTCGGCCCCCTGCTCCCCCGGGAGTGAGGCGTCCGGCGCGCAGGGGCCGCGCGGGTCACTTCCGGCAGAGGATCTCCCCGTGCAGGACCGTGAACCAGGCGTCCGCCCGGTCGCCCCACTCCCGCCACGCCTCGGCGGCGGCGCGCAGCCGCTCCGGCTCGGCGTGTCCGCCGCTCACGGCGCGCTCGGCGTAGCTGGAGGCGACCGTGCGGTCCGCCCACAGCCCGCTCCACCAGGCCCGTTCCTCCTCGGAGCTGTAACACCAGGTGCCTGCGGTCGCGGTGATGTCCGTGAACCCGGCCTCCAGGGCCCAGGCCTTGAGGCGGCGGCCCGCGTCGGGCTCGCCGCCGTTGGCGCGGGCCACCCGCAGATACAGCTCCAGCCAGTCGTCCAGGCCGGCTGACGCCGGATACCAGGTCATCGCCGAGTAGTCCGCGTCGCGGACCGCGACGAAGCCCCCCGGCCTGCAGACCCGCCGCATCTCGCGCAGCGCCCGCACCGGGTCGCCCACGTGCTGCAGCACCTGGTGGGCGTGGACGACGGAGAAGGTGTCGTCGGGATAGTCCAGATCGTGGACGTCGGCCACGGCGAACTCCACGTTGTCCAGACCGCGTTCGGCGGCGGTGGCGCGCGCCCGGTCGAGGATGCCGGGGGCCCGGTCCACACCCGTGACCCGCCCTTCGGGGACCAGCGCCGCCAGGTCGGCGGTGATGGTGCCCGGACCGCATCCGATGTCGAGGACCTTCATGTGCGGCTTCAGCGAACCGACCAGGTAGGCGGCCGAGTTGGCGGCGGTGCGCCAGGTGTGCGAGCGCAGCACGGACTCGTGGTGCCCGTGGGTGTAGACGGCGGTCTCCTTCGGCATGGCGGAACCCCTTCGTGTACGTGTACCGGGTGTACGTGTACCGGGAATGTACGCCGCCGTGCCGAATGATGAGACCCGTATATCAGGATGTGGACAACGGGGGTCAACGTATGGGGTTCAGGGGGCGGTAGACCGTCAGCGCCTCCGGCAGCTTGTCGACCGTCAACGTGCCCTGGACGCGCGTCACTTCACCGTCGTAGGCCACGACCGTGTCCTCGCCGAGCCCGTCCACCCGCAGCCGCGGCAGCCGCACGGCCGCCTGGGCGGGGGAGCGGACCTCGGAACCCGTCAGCGCGGCCGCGAGGAGCCGCGCGCCCGGCTTGCGGCCGCCGTGCACGATGCGCACGTCGAGCAGCCCGTCGGCCAGGTCGAGCCGGCGCCCCGGGGTGAAACCCGGCCGGTGGTAGGTGCAGTTGCCCGCGAAGAGCAGCCACAGCGCCCGCTCCCTGCCCCGGAACCGGGCCACCATCGGCCGCTCGTCGGAGCGCAGCACCTTCAGCGCCGCGAGTACCGACGCCGGCTTGCCGCCGATGCGCTTCGACCACTGCTCGCGCAACCGCACCAGCTGCGGGTACACGCCGAGACTGAAGGTGTTGAGGAAGTACTTCTCCACGCTCCGGCCCGTCCCTTCCTCCGAACCCTCACCGGTACAGGCCGTGAAGCGGCCCACGTCGACGGCGACCGCGTCACCCGCCTCCACCGCACCGGACAGGTCACGGGCGTCCTCGACCCCGAGGTCGTACGCGAAGTGGTTGAGCGTGCCGCCGGGCAGTACCGCAAGCGGCAGCCCGTGCTTCAGGGCGACGGTGGCCGCCGCGTTCACGGTGCCGTCGCCGCCGCACACGCCGAGCACCCGCGCGCGGGCCGCCGCCTTCTCCAGCTCGGTGCCGAGACCGGCGGGCTCGGCCACCACGACCTCCGCCTCCGGCAGCACGTCGTGCAGCGCCTTGACCCGCTGGGCGGTGCCCGCGCCCGCGTTGGCGACCAGCACCAGGCCCGCGCCGCCCGGCAGCGACGGCGCCGTCACCCGCGGGCGGCCGGGCGGGGCCAGCTGCGCCCGCGTCGGCACCAGGCCGCGCACCGCGAACGCCGCGCCGGCCCCCAGCGCGCCGCCCACCAGGACGTCGCTCGGGAAGTGCGCGCCGGTGTAGACCCGGGAGACCGCCACCGCGGCGGCGAGCGGCGCCACGGCCGCGCCCCAGGCCCGCGACTCCAGCGCCACACCCGTGGCGAAGGCGACGGCGGACGCGGAGTGGCCGGAGGGGAACGACGTGGTGATCGGCTGCCGCTTGAGCTGCCGGATCAGCGGCACCGCGTCGAGGAGCGGCCGGGCCCTGCGCACCGAGCGCTTGCCCAGCGTGTTGATGGTCGCGGAGGCGAGGGCCAGGGAGGCCACCCCGCGCACGGCGGCCCGCCGGGCCCGCGGCGTACGTGTCGCGGCGATCCCCGCGGCCGTCGCGAACCACAGCACGCCGTGGTTGGCGCTCTGGCTCAGCCCGGGCAGCACCCGGTCCGCGCCGGGCCAGTGCCGCTTGGCGACGGCTTCGAACAGCCGGTTGTCGGCGGCGACCAGGCGGGCCTTGAACGGGTGGTGCCCGGCGGCGGGCCGGGACATGTCGAGGCCGGAGACGTCCGGGGTGTCAGCGTTCATGGCGCCCGCGTACCCCGCGCCCCGTCGTTCAGGCTCCGGCGCACAGAACCCGCAGGTGGGAGCCGTGTAAGGGAGACCTCACCGCCCGGCCGCGGAATCGGTTTGCCCGGGTGGCGGTCGGCCACGGACAATCCCGCACATGGGACATCTGGAAGCCGCACATCTCGAGTACTACTTGCCGGACGGGCGGGCGCTGCTCGGTGATGTCTCCTTCCGGGTCGGCGAGGGCGCGGTCGTCGCCCTCGTCGGGGCGAACGGCGCGGGCAAGACCACGCTGCTCCGGCTGATCGCGGGCGAGCTCCAGCCGCACGGCGGCACCGTCACCGTCAGCGGCGGCCTCGGCGTGATGCCGCAGTTCGTCGGCTCCGTGCGCGACGAGAGCACCGTGCGCGACCTGCTCGTCTCGGTCTCCCACCCGCGGATCAGGGCCGCCGCCGAGGCCGTCGACGCCGCCGAGCACGCCATCATGACGGTGGACGACGAGGCCGCCCAGATGCAGTACGCGCAGGCCCTCTCCGACTGGGCGGAGGTCCAGGGGTACGAGGCCGAGACGCTCTGGGACATCTGCACCACGGCCGCGCTCGGGATCCCCTACGACAAGGCCCAGTTCCGCGAGGTCCGCACGCTCTCCGGCGGTGAGCAGAAGCGCCTCGTCCTGGAGGCCCTGCTGCGCGGCGGCGACGAGGTGCTGCTCCTGGACGAGCCCGACAACTACCTCGACGTGCCCGGCAAGAGGTGGCTGGAGGAGCAGCTCGCCGAGACCCGCAAGACCGTCCTGTTCGTCTCCCACGACCGGGAACTGCTCGCCCGCACCGCCGAGAAGATCGTCAGCGTCGAGCAGAGCCCCGGCGGCGCCGACGCCTGGGTGCACGGCGGCGGCTTCGGCACGTTCCACGAGGCCCGCAAGGAGCGCTTCGCCCGCTTCGAGGAGCTGCGCCGCCGCTGGGACGAGAAGCACGAGCAGCTGAAGAAGCTGGTGCGCACGCTGCGCCAGGCCGCCGACGTCAGCCACGAGATGGCCTCCCGCTACCACGCGGCGCAGACCAGGCTCCGCAAGTTCGAGGAGGCGGGCCCGCCGCCGGAGCCGCCGCGCGAGCAGGACATCACCATGCGCCTGCACGGCGGGCGCACCGGCGTACGGGCCGTGACCTGCGAGCGGCTGGAGCTCACCGGCCTGATGAAACCCTTCGACCTGGAGGTCTTCTACGGCGAGCGGGTCGCCGTCCTCGGCTCGAACGGCTCGGGCAAGTCGCACTTCCTGCGCCTGCTCGCGGGCGAGGACGTCGCGCACACCGGCAGCTGGAAGCTCGGCGCGCGCGTCGTGCCGGGACACTTCGCGCAGACCCACGCGCACCCCGAGCTGATGGGCCGTCCGCTCCTGGACATCCTCTGGCGCGAACACGCCCAGGACCGCGGCGCCGCGATGTCCCGGCTGCGGCGGTACGAGCTGACCAAGCAGGCCGAGCAGAACTTCGAACGGCTCTCCGGCGGCCAGCAGGCCCGCTTCCAGATCCTCCTGCTCGAACTGGCCGGATGCACGGCCCTGCTCCTCGACGAGCCCACCGACAACCTCGACCTGGAGTCCGCCGAGGCGCTGCAGGAAGGCCTGGAGGCCTTCCAGGGCACCGTCGTCGCCGTCACCCACGACCGCTGGTTCGCCCGCTCCTTCGACCGCTACCTGGTCTTCGGCAGCGACGGGCAGGTCCGGGAGACCCCGGAGCCGGTATGGGACGAGCGGCGGGTCGAGCGCGCCCGCTAGACCCGAAGCGCGCGCGGACCGCTCGCGGTGCATCCTGGGTAGTACGGGGCGAGCGGGTACCCGTGGGGGAAGGGAGCGACGCGACAGAGCGATCGGAGCGATCCATGACCGGAGTCGATCCGGGCCGGCTGGACGACCAGCAGCTCATCAAGGAGCTGGAGACGATCCACCGGACCCGCCACAACACCCTGCTGCACGGCTCGGACGAGGCCCTGCGCACCCACGACGAACGCATGGCGCAGCTGGAGGGCGAGTATCTGCGCCGCCACCCGCACAGGTCGGTGGCGGGCGGGCGGACCCGGGCGGGCGCGCGCGAGCGCGAGACGGGGGCCACGCCCTCATGAGCGGCGACGAGACGGATACGGCCCACGGCACGGGCACGGCGGGCGACGCGCGGGCGGCGGGACGGGCCGACGGGGCACGCCCGGCCCTGCTCGACCGGCACGGCGAGGCGCTGGACCTCTTCGCCGACCGAGTGCACGCCATCCGCGCGGACCAGTGGGACGAGCCCACGCCGTGCACCGAGTGGACCGTGCGCGACCTGGTCGGGCACCTCACGGCCGAGCAGCTGTGGGTGCCGGCCCTGGTCCGTGACGGCGCCACCGTCGACTCCGTCGGCGACGCCTTCGACGGCGACGTGCTCGGCCCCGACCCGGTCGCGTCCTGGGACACCGCGGCCGCCGCGTCCCGTGCCGCCTTCCAGGAGCCCGGCGCCCTCGACCACACCGTCCACCTCTCCTTCGGCGACACCTCCGCCGCCTTCTACTGCGGCCAGATGATCACCGACCTCGTCGTGCACGCCTGGGACCTCTCCCGCGCGATCGGCGCCGACGAGGGCCTCCCCCGTGACCTCGTCGACTTCGCCGTACGTGAAGTCTCGCCGTACGCCGCCGAGTTGGCGAAGAGCGGCCTTTTCGCCCCCTCGGTGGAACCGCCCACGGGGGCCGATGCCCAGACGAGACTCCTGAGCCTCCTGGGACGCCGGGTGTGACACCGACGGCTTGCTCCCGCGCACTGAGGGAACCTTGTGTGCATGAGAGTTGGCGTGATTGATGTGGGATCGAACACGGTACGGCTGGTCGTCGCGGACGCCGACGGCCAGGTGCCGCTGCCCGTGCACACGGCGAAACGGCGGCTGCGGCTGGCCGAGCACGTGGACGCGGACGGGCGGCTCGGCGACGAACCGGTGCGGACACTGGTCGACGCGGTGCGCGACGTACAGGAGGAAGCGAGACGGTGGGGCGTGGCGGAGCCGTTCGCCTTCGCGACGTCGATCGTGCGCGACGCGCCGAACCGGACCGAGGTGCTCCGGGCGGTGGAGTCGGGGGCGGGGGTCCGGCTGCGCACCCTCTCCGGTGAGGCGGAAGCGGAGCTGACCTTCCTCGCCGCCCGGCGCTGGATGGGCTGGCGCGCGGGCCCGCTGGTGCTCTTCGACATCGGCGGGGGCTCCTTCGAGGTGGCCTTCGGCCGCAGCCGGCTGCCCGACTACGCGGCCTCGCTGCCCCTGGGCGCGCGCCGCCTGACGCGCGAGCTCTTCGACGGCCAGGACCCGCCCCGCGAGCAGGATCTCAAGGCCGTACGCCGCCAAGTGCGCCACCAGCTGCGGGACGTGGCCGCCCGGATCCGCTGGGAGATGCCGCACACCGCCGTCGCCACCTCCCGCACGTTCCAGCAGCTCGCCCGGTTGTGCGGCGCGGCACCCGGCCGCTACGGCCCGTTCGTCGAGCGGCAGTTGGACCGCCGCGCCCTCGGCGAGGCGCTGAAGGAGCTGGCCCGGCTCCCCGCCGACCGGCGCGCCCAGCTGCCGGGGATCTCGGCGGCGCGCGCCGGGCAGTCCGTGGCCGGCGCGGTGGTCGCCCACACCGCCATGAAGCTGACCGGGACCGAGACGGTGACCGTCTGCCCGTGGGCCCTGCGCGAGGGGATCCTGCTGCGCTACATCGAGGACGGCGACGCCGACTGGTGGGCGAGCCAGGACGCGGAGACCGCCGAGGGCGCCCTCGCCGGCCCGGCGTCCCTGCGGCTGACCGCCACACCCTGCACCACCTGACCGCCCGCCTCAGCGCAGGGCGAGGACGAGGGCCAGTGTGAGGGCGGTCAGGCCGGCCGCCAGCCAGCTGACGTAGTCGCCGGGCCGGCCCGAGTGCAGGCGCGGCTGGCCGCCGCACGTGCGCCACGTGACCGCCTGCCTCAGCGCAGGGCGAGGACGAGGGTCAGGGTGAGGGCGGCCAGGCCGGCCGCCAGCCAGCTGACGTAGTCGCCGGGCTGGCCCGAGTGCAGGCGCAGTTGGCCGTTACGCCCTGCACCACCTGACCGCCTGCCTCAGCGCAGGGCCACGACGAGGGTCGGCGTGAGGGCGGTCAGGCCGGCCGCCAGCCAGCTGACGTAGTCGCCGGGCTGGCCCGAGTGCAGGCGCGGCAGGGGACGGACGAGGCGGTGCGGGAACAGCCCCGGGCGGGCACCCCGACCAGGCCGAGCACGGCGGTGACCAGGGCGACGTCGCGGTACGAGGAGCGGTCGAAGCCCTGGGCCAGGGCGAGGAAGAGGGCGGGCGCGAACGTGGAGGCGAGGGCGAGCCCCACCAGGCGTTCGGTCGCGGGCCCCCGGCAGGCGACCCACAGCGCGGGACCGAGCCCGTCGACGAGCAGGACGAGCGCGGCGCCCAGCCAGCCGTTCACGGCGCCCCGCCCCCGGGGTGTGCGGGTGGACCGGTGGGGGAGTGCGCGGGCTTGCCGTCCGCTCCCGCCGACAGGGTCCGCTCCATCCGCGAGGGGTTCCCGTCCAGCGCGCGCACCCGCAGCCCGTCGTCGTCGGCGTCCAGCACATATGTTCCCGGTGTCGACGACAGCAGGGTGGCGGCCCAGGCGGGACCGACGCCGGGACCGAGCCGCACCGTCCGGAACCCGCCGCCCGGCGGCCGCCCCCGCAGCGCCCGCGCCATGGCCCGGCAAGGTCCGGCCGTCTCCGCGGCGCAGGTGACGGGCCAGGCCCACAGGGCGCCCAGGCACCGCACGAGGCCGTCGGCGCGCACCCCGGCCGCCCGCCGCACGGCCCGCGCGCCCACCGCGCCGAACACGGCGATGGCCGCGCCGACGACGAGTTCGAGCGGGGAGAGGGTGCTGACGAAGACCGCGTAGAGGGCGAGCAACAGCACGGTCCAGAGCAGCACTTCACGGGAGAACAACCGCGACACCTCGGTTCCGGTCCGCTCCGTCGTCCAGCCTTTGTACGGCTCTTCGCCGTGCGGGCGGGGCAACGACACGGCGCACCCCGGGCCCGCGGACCGGCCTCAGGGCGTGCCGGGCCCCGCGTCCGGGGCGGCGCGGCTGATGTCCGCGAGCGCCGACGACGGGTCCTGGGACAGCGCGAGATCGCCGAGGCTCACCATGCCGACCGGGTGGCCGTCCTCGACCACCGGCAGCCGGCGCACCGCGTGGTCGCGCATCAGGCCGACCGCGTCGGCCACCGCGTCGTCGGGGGCCACCACCACGGGGTTCGGCGTGCAGACGGCCTGCGCGCTGACCGTCAGCGGATCCGCGCCGTCGGCGACGGCGCGCAGCGCGATGTCCCGGTCGGTGAGCACACCCAGGACCCGGCCGTCCTTGGCGACCAGCACGTCGCCGATGTCCTGGGCGCGCATCAGCTGCGCCGCTTCGACGAGGGAGGCGTCGGGGCGTACCGCCACGACGCCGGGCGTCATGACGTCCCTTACGAATTCAGCCATGGCTGAGGCCCTTCCTGCATACGTTCGTCGTACGTTCCTCGTGATGACTTCGCGCAGTACCCCTGTGTCAACGGCCCATGCCTGGCGGGGCCATGGAGGTTTGCCCCGCCGGGCCAGGATCCCAGCGTGTGAGCCGGCGGTCCGGCGGCCGTCAGGCCGTCGGCGCGCTCCTCAGCGTCACCGTGGTGGTGAAGACGGGAAGGTCGGACTGGTGGCCGCTGACCGCGAGGGACACGTGGTGCTCGTCGGGGCGGGGGAGGAGCTCCGTCGTGATCAGGCAGGGCCGGTCGAACTCCACGTACCGGAAGAAGGACGTGTCGAAGGCGACCGGGACCGCCGTGTGCCCCGTCGCCGCCTGCGCCGCCTGGGCCGCGGCCTCAAGCAGCACCATGCCGGGGACGTGGTCGTGCGGGTGGTCGAAGAGCACGGTGTGCGAGGTGTCCACGCGGAGCTGGAAGGTGCCCGGCTCGGTCGTGGGCGAGAGGACCACGTTGCGCGGGTCGGTGCGGCCGACGTGGGAGGCCGGCACCGGGGGCGTGAGCGGGATCGCCCGGGCGAAGGCGCTCTTGGCGTCCGCGTAGGTGCCGCGCAGACGGTCGTAGAAGGCCGGGGGGTGGGTGGTGTACTCCAGCGAGGCCGTGCCCAGCGGCCTGCCCCCGCGGCTGGCCTCCACCTGCGAGGCGAGCTGGACCGAGCCCAGCCGCCGGCGCTTGACCCGGGTGTGAACGATGGTGAGTTCGACCTCGGCGGGGCCCGCGTCCGTGCCCAGCGCATCGGGGTCGACGGTGGACCGGATGTGCTCCCAGCCCAGGCGGTGGTCGAGGGGGATGTCGTGTGCGGCGTGCGTGAGCAGGGCGAGTGCCTGGCGCAGCGTCTCCGTGACGAGCAGCGGGCTGTAGGCGGCGCCCTCGGTGTAGAAGCTGTGCTGCCGCGGCCAGCGCGCGGTGACGATCTGGCACTCTTCGGAGACCGGCCGCCAGTCGGTGACGAGGGCTTCGTCCTGGATGGACTTGCGCACCAGCTTCTTGGTGGTGGTCGAATCGGTCGCCGAAGTGGTGACGGTGAGTGCCATGACGAGTTCTCTCCCCTGAAACTGCGTGCTGAACTTGGGCATGAGGAGGTACTGCGTCTCCCCCCGCCTGCAGTAAGATAAAGAATAGTATTTTTCTTGTCGAAGCTGATCAGCGGGGTGCACATGGCGGTGCGAGCGGTGAAGCAGGAGAGGGCTGCGCGGACGCGGGCCGCCCTCACTCTGGCGGCGGCCGAGGTGTTCGGTGAGTACGGCTTCGCCGGCGCCAGCGTCGCGCGGATCGCGGACCGGGCGGGGCTGACGCTCGGGGCGGTGTACTTCCACTTCAAGTCCAAGGAGGAGCTGGCCCGCGAGATCGTCAAGGCGCAGCCCGATCTCGTGGTGCCGCCGCAGGAATCGCACGGCCTGCAGCACGCCATCGACACCACGCTGACCTGGGCGTACCAACTCCTCGAGGATCCCGTCCTGCAGGCCGGCGCCCGCCTGGTGATGGACCAGGAGCACTTCGTGCCCAAGAGCGAGAACTCCCATCAGCAGTGGATGGGCATCCTCCTGCGGGACTTCCAGGAGGCCCAGCGGCGGCGGGAGTTGAGGGCCGGCGTTGACGTGGAGGCGTATGCCCGCCTCGTCGTCAACGCGTGTACGGGAGCGCAGATGCACGCGCAGCTGGAGACCTCCCGGAGCGACCTGCCCCAGCGGGTCGAGGAAGCCTGGCACTGCCTGCTGCCCGCGATCGCGGCACCCGGCACGGTCAAGAAGATGCAGTTCGGCAAGGAACGGGGAGTGGCGTCGTGAAGCAGTGGTCCGGGCCGGAGGAAGGCCCGAAGGTCGTGGTGACGGGTGCCACGGGTGCGGTCGGGCGGCATGTCGCCCGCATCCTGGGCGAGCGCGGCGTCGCCGCGCGGCTGGTGGTGCGGGACGCGGAGAAGGCCGCGCGCATGGAGCTGCCGGGTGAGATCGTCACGGGCGACTACCAGGACCTCGCACGTCTCGAGGAGGCGTTCGCGGGGGCCGACGCGGTCTTCGTGGTGACCGCCAACCCGCTGCGGCCCAAGGACGACGGGAACATCCTGGCGGCCGCCCGCTCGCAGGGCGTACGGCGGGCGGTGAAGATCTCCTGGACGGCCGTGACGGACCCCGGCGCCGACGACCTGATCGCGCGCTGGAACCGCGAAAGCGAGGCCCTGCTGCGCGACTCCGGGCTCGACTGGACGGTCCTGCGCATGCGTTCGCCGATGAGCAACACGCTGTCCTGGGCCTCCTCGATCCGCGAGGAGTCGGTCGTCAGGAGCCCCGGCGGCGACGCCCGTACGGCGTGTGTCGACCCGCGCGACGTCGCCGAGGTGGCCGTGCGCGCGCTCACCGAACCCGGCCACGAGGCGCGGGCGTACGCGCTGACGGGGCCGCACCCCCTGACGCCGAGGGAGCAGACCGAGCAGCTGGCCGAGGCCCTGCAACGCCCGCTCAGATTCGAGGAGCTGACGCTGGATCAGGCGCTCGCGCGGTGGCGTGAGCGGCTGCCCGAGCCCCTCGCCCAGGCCCTCGCGCAAGCGGCCGAACGCCGCTCCGCCGACGCCTCGGCCGGCACCGAAGGTGACCTGGAGAGGCTCCTGGGGCGGCCGGCCACCACCTATCGGACGTGGGCCACCGATCACGTCCCGTACTTCACGTGACGCGCGTGGCCGGCGGCCACGCGCGCACCCGGCACAGGAGAAACACCTTGGACACGACCCACCGGCCGCTGCGGGACAAGACCGTGATGGTCACGGGAGCCTCCAGCGGCATCGGCGCCGCGGCGGCGCGGCTCTTCGCCGAACAGGGCGCGGCGGTGGGGCTGATGGCCCGCCGCGAGGACAAGCTGCGCGAACTCGCCGACGAGATAGCGGCGGCGGGCGGCCGGGCCGTGGTGACGGCCGGGGACGTGACCGACCCGAAGGACGTCGAGCGGGCGGTCACCGCGCTGGTCGACGCATGCGGGCGGCTCGACGGGGCGTTCAACAACGCCGGCTGGGGCTCCATCGGTACGCCGATCCACGAGACGGACGACGCGGTGTTCCGGCAGATCATGGACGTCAACGTGCTGGGCGTGTGGAACTGCCTGAAGCAGCAGATCCCGGTGATGAAGCGGCAGGGGAGCGGGTCGATCGTCAACACCTGCAGTACCGCGGGCTCGTACGCGACCGGGGCCATCGCCCCCTATGTGGCAGCCAAACACGCGGTGCTCGGGCTGACGAAGGCCGCCGCGGCCGAGTACGGCGCGCACGGCGTGCGGGTCAACGCCCTGATGGTGGGCGCCACCCGCACCGAGCTGATGGAGACCGCCATGGAGCAGGTGCCGCAGCTGGAGCAGGCGGCGGTGGCCCGGGCCATCCAGCGGCGACTCGCCGACCCGGTGGAGGTGGCCCGCGCGGCGGCCTGGCTCTGCGGCGACGAGGCGTCGTTCATCACCGGGGCCGGGGTGCCCGTCGACGGGGGATGCAGCGCCGTGTGACGTGGGGCCGTGTGACGCGCGGCCGGGCACGGAGGCGGGGCGGCCCCGGTGCGCTGGTGTTGTCCTCGTCCGGGGTCGCGTCCTCCTCGTTCAAGGTTCGCCCGCGCTGAGCGCGGCGATCGCCGCCTCGCCGCCCGCCTCCCGCCCCGGCTCCACCCCGGGCAGGGCCTGCCGCCAGATGCGGGCGAGCATGGTGACGTTGCTGCCCGGCGCGTCGGGACAGCAGCGGTGACAGAGGGTCGCCTCCACCCCGCAGACCAGGTGCACGGCCATGTCCGTGATCGCGGTCCGGTCCACGCCGGGCAGGCTGTCGGCCGGTGCCTCCCCCAGCCGCGCGCCGATCACCGGCGCCCACAGGCACTGCCAGGCGGGCTGCCCCTCGGAGCCCTCCCGGGCCAGGCGCGCGGCGGCCCGTACCGAAGGGTCGCGCTCCAGCAGGTCCACGAGGGCGAGCGTCAGGGACACCACGTACTGCAAGGGGGGTTCCTGACGCGCGGCGACGCGGTCGATCAGTGCGCGGGTGGCGGCTTCGCCGTCCTCCCTGACGGCGGCCGCCAGCTCTCCCTTCGAGGCGAAGTGGAAGGTCAGCGCGCCCATCGAGATCTCCGCCGCCCGGGCTATCCGGGCGAGCGACGAACCGGAGTACCCGAGGCGGTCGAACTCGCCGGCGGCCGCTCTCAACAGTGCGCGGCGGGTGCGGCCCGCTCTCTCCTGCTTCACTGTGACCCTTCCTGGAAGGTGTTCTCGTCCTGCCTGTGCCGGCCCTGAACGGGGAGGCGAAAACATAGAAACCACTATTATTCTAGCGTGGTGGCAGGGGGGATCCAAGCGGGGGTGCGCGCTCACGCCGGCGGGGGGGGGGGGGAGGTCGAGGGTGGGGTCGGACAAAGGGGGTGGTTGTGGTGGGGAGTGGGGGGGTAGGTGGGGGCACAAACTTCCGGCCAA
>NZ_JBVJRV010000001.1:160241-1140492 GCF_055607265.1 Streptomyces sp. NPDC037013
TCCGAGGGGGGGAGGACGAACCAGAAATCCACCCCCTCTTTTGTGGGGGGGGGTGTGGCGGTCTGTCCTGTTGTGCCCCTTTTGTCTTTTTCCTCCCCCCCCCCCTTCCCCCCCTCCCCCCCCCGCCGCCGGTTGTCGGTGTGTCAGCCGGTCACAGCGCCTTGATCGCACCGCCGTCGATCACATGGTCGACACCGGTGACGCTGCCCGCGACGTCGGAGAGCAGGAACACGATCAACGCCGCGACCTCGTCGGCCTCGATGATGCGGCCGGTGGTGAGGCCGAAGGTCTCCGGTATGCCCTGGACGAACGAGGCGAGCTCGTCGCCCGCCTCGGCCGCCACCTGCTGCCCGTAGCCGTCGGGCGCCTCCCAGATGGCGGTGCGGACCACGCCCGGCGAGACGGTGTTGATCCGCACGCCCAGCGGACCGAACTCCTCGGCCATGGCCTTCCCCGTCGCGGTGAGCGCCGCCTTCGCGGCGCTGTAGGCGACCGGGCTGCCACCGGGCTGCCGGGCGGAGACGGACGAGACGTTGACCACCGCGCCGCGGCGCTCGATCAGGCTGGGCAGCGCGGCCCGGCTGGCCCGCACGGTGCTGAGCAGGTTGATGTCCATGTTGCGCAGCCACTGCGCGTCGTCGGTCTCGAGGAAACCGGCGGCGCGCAGCTCGTCACCGGCCCCGACGTTGTTCACCAGCAGGTCGATGCCGCCCAGTTCCGCGAGGGCGGCGGCCATGAGCGAGGAGACGCCTTCGGCGGTGCTCAGGTCGGCCGAGACGGTGAACGCGCCGGTCTCCGTCAGCTCGGACGTGATGGTGCGGGCGGCGCCCACGACGCGGACGCCCTCCGCGACGAGCCTGCGGACGGTGGCGAGGCCGATGCCCCGGCCGGCGCCGGTGACGACGGCCGTCTTGGCGGTGAGGTTGAGGTCCATGGTGCTCCGGTTCTCGAACGGTGGGGAGGGTGGGGGTAGGTGGGGACGAGGGCGTTGGCCGGTGGGCCGTCAGGTGCGCGCCGTCACCACCAGGGGGAGGCTGCTCGGGTGCGGCAGGGAGCTGTTGGACTCCGTGATCCTTCGGGTGCCCGGTGCGATCGCCAGCCGCCAGCGGCCGACCAGGGTGGCCAGGGTCACCGTCATCGTGGTCTCGGCGAGGTGCTCCCCGACGCACCGGTGGGGCCCGGTGCCCCACGGGAAATAGGCGCCACGCGGCCGGTCCCGGCCGGCCGCCGGCTCACCGCGCTCCGGGTCGAAGAGCCGGGGGCGGTCGTACGCGGCCGGATCGCGGTGCATGGCACGCGGGCTGTAGCCGATCTCGGCGCCCGCGGGGACGAGGACCCCGCCGAGCTCCACGTCGTGCCGGGCCCGTCGGGTGAACAGCATCGGCGCGTGCAGCCGCAGCGTCTCGTCGACGACCTTGCGGGTGTACGAGAGGTCCTTGAGGTGGTCGTAGTCGAGCGGCCCGTCCGCCCGCACCGCCGAGACCTCCTCGTACATCCGCTGCTGCACCTCGGGGCGGACGGTCGTCTCGAACACCGCCCAGGTCAGTGAGGTGCCGGTGGTCTCAAGGGCGGCGAAGAGCAGCATGAGGAACTCGCTGCGGACCTCCTCGTCGGTGTAGGGCAGTCCGGTCAGCGGGTGGGTCGCCGTCAGCAGTGCGTCCAGGAGGTCGGGGGCGGCCGCGGGGTGGGCGCGGCGGTCCTGGATCAGTGCGTCCACCGTGGCGTGGAAGCGCCGCACGGCCGCGTCGAACCGGCGGTTGCCCGGCGTCGGCAGGGACATCAGGAAGCCGGGGAAGACCGTCATCGGGATCAGTCTGCGGGCGATCAGGAAGAGGGTCTGCCGGATGTCGCGCACGACGTCGTGCGGCAGGTCGGCGCTGAACAGGGCGCGCAGCACGACGGCCGCCACGAGGTCGGACAGGGCTTCGTCCGCGGCGACGGGCGTGCCGGGACGCCAGGAGAGGAAGAGCCGGTCGGCCTGTTCGGCGATGTCCCGGGTGTGGGAGCGGACGCCGCGCCGGCTGAAGGCGGGCGTGACGATCCGGCGCTGGTGGCTGTGGGGCGCCCCGTCGGACGCGATCATTGGATTGCCGAAGTGGCCGGCCAGGCCCTCGAAGAAACGGCCGCGTTCGAAGGCCCCGGTGTCCACCTGGATGCGGTGGACCAGGTCCGGGTGGTTGGCCAGGTACAGGTGGAAGGGGCCGAAGCCCACGCGGACCAGCGGGTCGGCGGTGCGGGCGGACTCGAAGAAGGAGAGCGGTCTGCGCAGCAGGGCGGGCGCGTGTCCGAGCAGGGGAACCCGGCCCGGCGCGGGCGGGCAGGGTGCGGTGGCGGTCGCCGGCATGGGTGGTCTCGGTTCCTCGTGGGGCGGTCGGGGAGGGGCGTCAGGGGCGTCCGGCGGGCACGGTGCCGACGGCGAGCGCGTTGCCCTCGCTGATGTATCCGTCGGGGGAGTCGAGCGGGTGGCCGGGCGCGGCGGGGTCGGTGAAGTGCCGCCACTCCTCGCTCAGGCCGAGCGCCAGAGCCTGCGCGGCGAGCTGGGCGCAGGCCGCGGTGTAGAAGTCCCGCGCGGCGGGGGACAGGGGCGTGTGGTGCTCGATCAGGACGGTCCGCTGGCGCACTTCGGTGAGACCGGCCCGCCTGAGGTGGCGGTACAGCTCGCGGGTGCGCAGAAGCTGACGGGCGTAGCCGGGCGATGCGGCCGCGGTACGGAAGAAGTCGCCGAACAGGTAGGGGTCGGCGGGCCGTGCGGTGATCAGGTGGGCGTCGAGCTCCTTGACGGCCACGGTGCCTCCCGGACGTACGACGCGGCGGAACTCTGCGAGTGCGGCGGCGAGTTCGTCGTCGTCGAGGTACTGCACGGTGTTGGCACACCACACGGTGTCGAACGAGTCGTCGGGGAAGGGCAGTTCGAGCAGGTTCGCGCGGTGCACCTCGACGGGGCAGGGCAGTCGCCACTCCGCGGCGCGGCCCGTGGCGAGCGTGACGTTCTCCTCGGCGAGGTCGACGGCGGTGACGCGGCCGCCCGCGCCCACCAGGGCGCCGAGGTGCGGCAGGAAGTCGCCCGGGCCGCACCCGGCGTCGAGCACGTGCTGTCCCGGTGTGATGCCCGCCCCGTGGAGGAGGTCGAGGTAGGGCTGCTCGCAGGCGCGGAAGTGGGTGTCGACGACCGAGTGGTGGGTGAAGCCGAGGCCCGTGGAGGTGGTGTAGCCCCAGTCCTTGTGGTCTTCGGTCAGCATGCGGGACCTCTGTCTCCGGCGTCGGCGCCGAGGGGTGCGGGGCGGTGGTTCTCCGTGCGGGCGGCCCGGCCGGGGCCGGGGGCCGCGGCGATGTCGTCGAGGAGCCGGGTCAGGGCCGCCGTGACCGGGCCGGGTGCTTCCAGGGGTTGCAGATGACCGGCCCCGGCCACCGTGACCAGTCGCGCGAGCGGCAGGGCGTCGGCCGTGTGCCGGGACTCGTCCGCGGTCACCAGCTCGTCCTCGGCCCCGGCGATCACCACGGCGGGCACCCGGGCGGCGCGCAGTACGCCGGTGGAGTCGGACCGCGCCGCGATGGCGCGCTGTGCCCAGGCGAGGGCGGCGGGGTCGGCCGCGCGGGCGTCGGCGAGGACACGGGCGAGGAGTCCGGGGTCGCGCTGCCGCGCCGTGGCGCCGAGCAGTGCGGGCGTGACGCGCTCGACCAGGGCCCGCCCGGCCTCCTCGTCCTGGACGGCATCGGCGAACAGGAGGCGCTGGGCGGCGGCTTCGGGAGTGTCGGCGGTGGCCCGCGCGGACATCAGGGCGAGCCCCGCGACCCGGTGGGGGTGGCGGCGCAGGAACGCCATCGCCACGTATCCACCCATGGACGATCCGGCCAGGGCGGCCCGTTCGATGCCGTGTTCGTCGAGGGTGCGGGCCAGGTCGTCGGCGACGGTGTCGAGACTGGGCGGCCCGTCGCCGAGCGGGGTGGCGCCGAAGCCGCGCTGGTCGGGGGTGAGGACCCGGTGGCCGAGCGCGCGCAACGCCTCCGCCTGGGCGTCCCACATCGTGGCGTGGAGCGACAGGGCGTGCAGGAGTACGACGGGTATGGGGGGCGTGGCAGTGGTCATCGGGACGCCGCCGCTTCCGCCGTGGTGATGAACGTCCTTACGTGTTCCGGGAGTTCACGGCCGCGGCGCCAGGCCACGGTGACCGGGGCGGGCGGCAGGTCGTGGACGGGCACCACCCGGATGCCCGGCGGCGCCACGTCGGCCAGCGAGAGGAGCGAGAGGTGGACCGCCTCGCCGCGGGCCACCAGGGCCATCATCTCGGGGATGGCGCTGACCAGGCGGTTGCGGCGGAGGGGGCGTCCCGCGGGGGTGCGCGGCGGTACGACCTCGTCCCACACGTACGCGGGGAAGGTGCCGGGCCGTGCGAAGGTGTCGTGGTCGGCGAGCTCCTCCACGGAGACCGACGCGCGGGCGGCGAACGGGTGCCCGGCGCCGACGACGACCGCGCGGGCGTCCTCGGTGAGGACGCGGCTGGTGACCAGGTCGGGTTCTCTGAGCCCGAACTTGACGATCATCAGGTCAAGTTCGTCCGCCCGGACGCCGCTGAACGGATCGGCGACGTCGTACTCGCCGAGCCGTACCGCGGCCTCGTCCCAGCCGGCGAGACCGATGATGTGGGACGCCACCGCGGGGGAGCCGTGATAGCCGAACCGGATGACCCCGGTACCGGCAGGGGCAGGGGCGACGGCAGGGGCACGTGTCGCGGTCGCGGTCGCTTCAGGCAAGGAGGGCCTCCTCGGTGAGCCCGGCGGCGGCCTTCAGCCGGCCGGGGAAATGGTGATCGGTGACCGCGCGCACGCGGGCCAGCGGTGCCTGGACCCAGGACAGGCACGGCACTTGACGGAGTGTCAACAGGTCGCCGGGGCCGATGAGTCCGTCCAGGACCGCCTCGACGAGCACGTGATTGACGTGGACGAGGGCCTCGGAGACGGTGCGGTCGGCGGTGGCCACGTAGAACTCGCGGTGCGTGCCGCGGCCGCCGGGGGGCCTGCCGGGGACCTGTACGACGGTGTCGGGGGCGTCCGGCAGCGGGGCCGGGCCTTCGAAGAGCTTCAGGAGCCGTCGCAGCCCGGCCGTCTCCGCCGCGGGCCCGGGGCCGGCCCACGCCGCCGACAGGTCGGGGGCCAGGTGCGCGAAGCCGAACCGGTCGCGCAGGTGGGCCGGGTTGCCCGCGAGGAACACGGTGCGGGTGAAGGAGGCGCGCCAGGAGTCGGCCCGCTCCGGCTCCACCCCCAGGGCGAACGCGCAGGTCTCGCGGACCCATGAGGCGAGGTCGAAGCCGCGGAGCACCACGACGGCCACGGCGCCCGCGTCCGTGTCCTCCGACGCGATGTCGCGCTGGGCCGCCAGGAGGCCGTCGTGGCTCTCCAGGTCGTGCCGCGCGCCGAGGCCGGGCCGTACCGCACGGATGCGGGCGGCCGTCCGCTCGCGCAGGTCCTGCTGGGTCAGGGTCATGGGAACACCGTCCTCAGGAGGTCCGACGCGGGCGCGGCACGGCGCTTGCCGAGCAGCCCGGAGACCAGCCGGTACGGGTCGACGTACTGGTGGTCCTTGCGATGGCGCGCGAGGCGCTCGCCGAGCGGATCCGGGGCGTCGGACCGGGCCGACGCGAGGAGTTGCCCGGCCCGCCTGACGCTCTGGTGCAGCAGGTCGGCGCGGAAGGACTGCTGCCTGCCCGGTCCGAGCATGGCGATGAAGTACAGCCGCATGCCCAGGCGGACGGCGGCCGGGTCGTGCCCGTCGCCCACCGCCCGCAGGAGCGCGCCCGCGTGCACGTCGTGCCAGCCGCCCTGCCGCGCGGAGCGGATCTCCCCGTCGATGGGCACCCGGCCCAGGCTGACCCGGCGCACGCTTGGCCCGAGCGCCGTGAGCACCCGTGCCAGCTGCTGGTAGTCGGGGTCGAGTTCGCTGTCGTAGACCAGGACGACCTCGTCGAAGTCCGCGGCCATGGGCAGGAGTTCGCGCAGGGCGCAGGCGAGGTAGTTGGCGCGGCCGTCGGCCGCCACCAGCTGGCGCAACGGCAGCCCGAAACGGGTGAGGTCCAGGTGGACGGGGCCGCCGACGGCACGCAGGTCCAGGCACATGCCGAGGCCGGCCAGGCGCTCCAGAGCGGCGTCGAGGGTGAGGCCGGGCGGCTGGTGGCGCAGCAGGCCCGGGTCGTGCAGGCCGAGCGCGGCGTAGTGCTCGCTCCACAGCCGCAGTACGCGGGTGCCCGCGGGGTGCACCCAGCCGTGCTCGACCGCCTCCGCGTAGGGGCGGAGGGCCCTGGCCGGGGCGCGGGGCGCCGCGCGGAAGGCGACGTACAGCTCGCCGATGCCCTCCTCGGTGAGGTCGGCGTAGTCGGCCTCACCGCGGGTGCGGTCGAGGAACTCCCAGAAGCCCAGGGTCTGTTCGGTGGGGTGGTACGTGGTGTGGCTGTAGCGGTAGGTGACGTCGGCCAGCGGCAGGGTCGCCCGGTACATCACGTCCGTCCACAGCAGCCCCTTGAGATGGCTGGGGGTCAGCGGCTTGGACGGGGTGACGGTGATCGGCGCCAGGAGGACGCGGCGGCGGTCCGGGAGCGGGGCCGCCGGGCGGGGTCTCGGCTGCTCCAGGGGGAGGGTCGTCATACGAGAGCCTCCTCGGCCGCAGCACCCTCGGCAGCAGCCCCTTTGGCCCCAGCACGCTCGGCCGCAGTCTCTTCGGCCGCCGTGACCGCGCGGACCAGCTCGTTCCTGCCGGGCCCTGCGGGGTCCACCCCGGCCGGTGGCCCCGCCCGCCGGACGCGGGCGACGAACTCCGCGTCGCCGAGCACCTGCGCGGGGGTGCTGAGCGACATGAGGATGCGTGTCAGCCCCCGCCAGACCATGCCGTCGCCGCGCGCCGCCGCCGCGATCTCGTCGAAGCCGGGCGGGCCGTCCGGCGAACGGGCCGGTACTGGTGCGGGCGTCCCGTCGGCCGCGGCCCGCCAGCGGGCGATGCGCAGCCGGTCCGACGCGGCGGACTGCTCGTACCAGGGGAGGAGCAGCTCCTCCGTCATCCGGGCCACGGCCTCGCGCTGCGCGACGTCGACATCCGGCCGCTCCTGGAGCAGGTCGGCGAGCCGGAAGGCGTGTTCGAGGGCGAGCGACATCCCGCGGCCGAACAACGGATTGGTGATGCAGGCCGCGTCGCCCACCGGGAAGAGCCCGGCGACCGGGAGCTGCCGGGTGCTCGCCGTGCCCCACAGGGTGTTGGGCGGAGCGGTGATCACGCGGACGGGCGAGATCGGCGAGCTGACGCCGCTCTCCAGCCAGGCGGCGAGCCCCGGGGTGGCACGGGCCGCCGCGGTGAACCCCGCCCTGCCGCGCAGGCCGTGCAGCGCGCGGTCGCCGGGCAGGGTGGCCAGGGCGATGGAGAAGGTGTCGTGGTCGCCCGGGTGCAGGACTCCGGCGTAATGGACGAAGATGTCGCCGACGGCGTTGCCGCGGTTGAGCGGGCCGGGGAAGGTGCCGGCCTTGAGCTGGTAGAAGCGGGTGTATCCGGTGAGTCCGGCGGGGCTCGTGCGGTCCGCTGCGAGCGGCAGGCCCGCGTCGCGCAGCCACGTGCGGGACAGCGCGCGCCGGCCCGTGGCGTCCACCACGATGTCGGCGGGGACACGGGTGCCGTCGCCGGTGACGACGGCACACACCCGGCGTGCCGTCCGGTCGAGTTCGATGCCGGAGACGGTGGTGTCGTGCCGAAGGGTGACGCCGGGTTGCCCGTCGGCAGCCCGGTGGAGCATCAGCTCCAGGCCGGCGCGGCGGATGCCGAGGGCGACCAGTTCGTCGTCGCCGGGCCGGCGCGCGGTGTCCGTCGCGCCCGCGGGCAGGGCGTCGGTGAGGTCGAGGGTGGGGGCGCCCGCGACCCGGGCCGCGGCGAGCACCTGCGGGAGCCGCTCGCGCAGGACGCGTACGCCGAGGGAGGTGAGGGTGTGCGAGTGCAGCCCCTGCGGCACGGTCGGGCGCTCCCACCAGGAGACGGCCTCGGCGATGGACCACTGGGGAGGTCTCGGGGCCCGTTCCAGGACCAGGACGCGGTAGCCGATGCCGGACAGGGCAAGGGCGGAGGCCAGTCCGGCTACGCTGCCGCCGACGATGACGGCCGACGGCATGTCAGCGCCGCCGTCCGTGGACGAAGAAGACCCGCCGCACGTCGTTCACCTCGCGCGGCGGCACCGGGTCGGGCCAGCGCCCGAAGTCCGCGCCGGGCTCCCCGGGCTGGGGGGCGCGCACGGTGAAGCCGTAGCGGTCGAAGAGGGCCTCCGGCTGGTCCGTGCCGAACAGCCAGGGGCAGCCCCAGCCGTCGAACACGTCCAGCAGGCCCCGCATCTGAGGGAGCGTCAGAGCAGCGGAGTTGACGATGTCGGCGGCGATCCGGCTGCCGGGCGCGGAGATCGCGGCGACCCGTTCGAGGATGCGGTGGGCGTCCGGCTCGGGTATGTAGTAGAGCAGCCCTTCGAGGAGCCAGGTGGAGGGGACGGCGGGGTCGTACCCCGCGGCCCGCAGATCGTCCTCCCACGAGGGGGAGGTGAGGTCGACGGCGACCTTGCGGTGGTCCGTGCGCGGCTCGACGTCGGGCAGCCGCTCCTCCTTGTACGCGAGGACCGCCGGGCGGTCGACCTCGAACCAGCGCACGCGGGCCGGCCAGTGAAGCCGGTAGGCGCGCGAGTCCATGCCGGCCGGCGCGAGCACGATCTGGGTGGTCTCCGGGTCGGCCGCCGCCTCCTGGAGGTAGTCGTCGAAGAACCGGGTGCGGATGGCGTTGTAGTCCGGGGTGCTCGGCAGGGTCCGTTCGAGGCCGGGCGGGAAGGTGGCCGCGCGGACCTCCGCGAGCAGTCCGGGACCGATGTCCCCGGCGAGCGCGGCGGCGTACGGGTCCTCGTACAGCCGGTCCGGGCGCTGGGTCTCGGCGGCGCGCAGGGCGGCGGTGAGCAGTGCGGTGCGCTCGACGGCGTCCAGTGATGCGGTCATGGCAGTCCTTGTTCTCTCGGGGGCTCGGGGTGCGCGGTGCTTCTTGTGGCGCGCAAGGCAGGCGTAGGGTTCAGTCGCGGGCCGGGCCCGTGAGCCGCGCCCACTGCCGCGGGTCCTGCCGGAAGAGCCGGTCCTTGACCTGCGTGGGGCGGATGCCGCTCGCGACCTGGTCCTGCCAGTCGCGCAGGAACGCATCGGGGTCCAGGAGGCGGAGCGACAGGGCGGCGAGCCGGCCGGTGGCACGCGCCGCGTCGTAGCCGGCCGACTCCCGGCGCAGCGCCCGGTCGAGCAGACCGGTGAAGCGGGCGGACTCGTCCTGACTCCACGGCGTCGTCGCGGCCACCGCGAACTCGTAGGCCGCGGGCGGCCGTTCGTCCGTCGTCACCCGGCATGCGGCGTTGCGCAGTTCGAGGCCGGTTGCGTCGAGAGCGCTCCGCAGAGCCCTGATGACCTGGGCGTCGCGCAGCCGCTCCCCGGCGTGGTCGGAGCGGTTGTTGCCGCGGCCCGTGTACTCCAGCCGGGGCACGCCCTCCTGGTGGTCGACGACCCGTACGACGTCGCCCACGGCGTAGCGGTAGAGCCCGCCGACGTGGCTGAACACGACGTGGTAGTCGCGGCCTGGCTCCAGCTCGTCGGGCCGCAGCGTCGCGGTGTCGGGGCGCAGGTCCTGGTCCGCGTCGGCGAACTCGTACACCGCGGCGGTCACGACGAGGCTGCCCGCCGTCCGGTGTCGGTCGAGGGCCACGCCCACCGGCCCCTCGGAGGCGGCGACGGGAGCGGGCAGCGCTGTCACGCCCGCCCCGAACTCCTCGCGCAGCCGGGGGAGATAGAGCGAGGCGAGCCCCGTCGTCCAGCAGAACAGCGCGCGCATGTGCGGCCAGATATGCGCAGGGCGCACGGTGCCGTACCGCCGCTCGATCCGTTCAAGCTCGGCCGCCCGCTCGGGGTTGGGGGAGCCGTACGGCACTCCGCCCAGGGTGCCGTCGCGCACCTCCTTGACGATGCGCGGCAGCCACTGGCGCAGCTGATGGGGGAGGGCTGCCACCATCGCGGGGTTGATGCCGATGACGCAGCGCACGTCGTTCTCCACCGCGAGGCGCAGCCGCAGGTACATCTTCTCCAGGTGCGCGTCGGCCGCGACCGGGACGGGGAGCGTCGCCCAGGGGGCACCGGTGCCGGGCTCCGCGGAGAGCGGCTCGCCGAACGCCGTGCCGAAGTCGACCTGGCTGGCGCCGACATGGGGCCGTCCGGACGCGGTGGTCGGCGGGGCCGGCAGCGGGTCGTGCTTGAGGTTGAGCACCGCGCCCGGGTGGCTCAGGACGTCCGGGAAGTGCTCGATCAGGGGCGCCCACGCGGCGTAGTAGAAGGGGAAGAAGGTGGTGCGCATGAAGCGCGGCGTCACCGGGATCTTCTTGTGCCCGCCGGTGCTGCCGCTGCTGGTGAAGAAGACGGCGGGCCGGTCGGCGGTGAGGACGCCGGGCTCACCCGCCGCGGCGCGCTCGATCCACGGCTCCAGATCCGCGTAGCTCTGGATGGGCACGGCCTTGCGGAAGTCGTCCAGGGTGCGGATGCGGTCGAAGCCGTGCCTTCTGCCGTACTCAGTACCGGAGTTGAAGTCGAGCAGGTCGTGCAGGACACGTTCCTGGTGACCCGCGGCGTCGGCGAAGGACTCCCGCAGCGCCTGCCGTTCGGCGAACACACGGGCGCGGTAACTGCGCAGCCGCTCGGGATCCGTCCATGACTCAGCCGAACTCATGGGTGAGCACCTCTCGTATCGCCGCCGCGGTGTCCTCCGGGCGGTCGTGTTCGCCGATCACGGTGACGGGCAGCGACTGGATCTCGTCCCGCATCGTCTTGGCGAGGTCGGTCTGGTAGCGGCGGAAGCCGTCCCACTCGGGGCGGGGGCCGTAGTACTCGAGGAGATTGAGGTCGAGTCCCCCGCGGCTGCGGCGCCAGGTGGTCTCGGGCGGTACGTCGAGGTAGATCACCCGGCGTGGCCGGGGGAAGGTGCGCCACCACGCGAACAGCGGGCCGTCCGGGGCTCCCGCGAGACGGCATTTGGCCAGGAGCTTGTAGTAGTAGGAGTCGACGAGGACGGGCCGCCCCGAGCCGTCGTCGCGCAGCAGCTGGTCACGCAGATGGACGACGGCGGTCTGCACCAGCGTGGCGAGGAACTCCGGGGACCAGGCGTCCGGGTGGGGCGCGACGTCCTTGACGACGTTCCTGCGCAGCCGGCCGATCAGGCCGTGCTCGGGGTCGAGGCGGCCGTCGTCGACGGAGAGCAGCCGCCACGGGGGCGCGGACCGGCCGAGGTGGTCCAGGGCGGTCGACTTGCCCGCGTGATCGGGGCCGAGCAGGACGCAGAAGGGCGGAGGCCCGTCGCCCGGCGGGATGTGGCGGTGCGGGATGTGGCCGTGCGGAAGGTGGGCATGCGGAGTGTGGGCATGCGGGGTCACGGTGATGTCGCTCCCTGGGCCGAGGTGGTTCGTGGTCGGGGGCGGTCGACGGGGAGGGAGGGGTGGGAGGGGTGCGGAGGCCGACGGTCTTGGCGCCGACCCCCGCTCGGCCCGCCTCAGCCGGGGGACGCTTGAGGCGGGCCGGTTCTTGGGCTCACCGGTCGGCGGGGGCCTTCTCCCGCTCGGCCTGCGGCGGGACCACGGGCAGGACCGGTACGTCGGCCGACCGCGGGCGCGGTGTGCCGGCGGGCCGGGACGAGCGTCCCCAGCGGGTCATGGCGGGCTGCTCCACCAGGGTGAAGAGCAGCCAGGCGAAGAACAGGCTGGCGACGGCGAACAGCACAGATATCCCGATGGCGCCCGGGGTCGACCAGGTCTGTTCGGCTCCGATGAGCCGGTGGCCGTAGTGCAGGACGAGGTCGTGGACCATGTAGAAGGCGAAGGAGACCTCGCCGAGCCAGATCATGACCCGCCCGCGGAACGGGGATTTGGCCCCGTCCACGTCGGCCTGGGCACCGGCGGCGATGACGAGCATGAGCGGTACGACGGTCACGGCGAGCATGCCGTAGATCGCCGGTACGTACATGACGGCGACGCAGGACGCCGCGAGCAGCGGAATGGCCGCGGAGAGCCGGACGGGGAGCCACTGGCCGGTGCTGACCAGGCGGGCAAGGAGGATGCCGAGGGTGAAGTCCAGCATCCGGACGGGCGGGAGGTTGTAGACGACGTAGAACTGCCGCAGCGGGATGTCCGCCCACGGGGCCAGCGGCCGCTCGGGGACGAAGAGCTGGACGCAGACCGGCACCAGCACGACGGCGACCAGGAATCCCGCCGTCCACGCCCAGAGGCGGTTGCGGGGGATGCGCAGGATGAGCCGGTGCAGGAGGGGGAAGGACAGGTAGAAGAGGGCTTCGCACGCCAGCGACCAGGCCGGCCGGTTGGTGCTGGAGAAGACGTTCGGGCTGGGGAACCACGACTGGATGAGCAGCGCGCCGGGCACGGTGTTGCCCCAGTTGAGCGCCTGTCCGCTCCACACCAGGAGCAGGGCGCCGATCACCAGGGTGACCAGGTGGTTCGGGTAGATCTTCATCAGCCGCCTGCGCCAGAAGGCGCGGACCGTGTCCTGCGGCCGCGCGGACCAGGTCAGGACGAAGCCGCTGAGGATGAAGAAGAAGCCGACGCCGACCCAGCCGAGGCGGTTGACGGTGTGGGTGAGGGTGTCGTTGACCCCGGGGTCGTCCCAGAGGTTCTCGATGGAGATATGGGCGAGGAAGACGAGCAAGGCCGCGATGAAGCGCATCCCCGTCAAAGAGGGCAGCCGTCTCTGCAAGTTGGACCCCACGGGTCGTCTCCAGTTCTCCTGCCGCCGGGCGGCGATACGCGATGGACGGGACGAGCAGAGGGAACGGGTTCTCCTCTGCTCCGTCTCCTTCTGTCAGGGGCCTGCCAGGGGGACTGTCAGGGGTCTTGTAGGGGTTCGGATCGGGGGCGGCAACTCGGGTGCCGTGGCGCCTAGTTGGACGCGGTGGCGGGGGTCGGTTCCGTGGTGGGGACGGCCGCCGGGGCAGGGGCCGGGTTGCGGCGGCCGAGGGCCGCGGCGAGGAACGCCAGGAGCAGGCCGCCGGTGGTGAGGAGGGCGCCGACGCCGTTCACCGAGGCGTATCCCATGCCGGCGCTGATGGCGAGGCCGCCGACCCACGCGCCGAGCGCCACACCGATGTTGAACGCGGCGATGTTGGCCGAGGAGACCAGGGCGTTGGCGCCGCCGGCCATCTTGATGATGTACATCTGCAGCGGGGAGAGGGTCGCGAAGCCGACGCCGCCGAGCAGCGCGAGGGTCGCGGCCGCCGCGGGCCGGTTGTGCGAGGTGAGCGTGAACAGGGCCAGCGTCGCCGCGAGTCCGGCGAGCACCACCAGGATGGTGGGCATCAGGGCGCGGTCGGCGGCCTTGCCGCCGAGCAGGTTGCCGACCACCAGGCCGATGCCGAAGAGGACGAGCAGCCAGCTGATGGCCCCGGAGCTGTAGCCGGCGACGTCCGTCATCAGCGGGGTGACGTAGGTGAACGAGGCGTGCAGGCCGCTGATGCCGATGGCCGTGATGCCGAAGGCCAGCCACACCTGCGGGCGCCGGAACGCGGCGAGCTGTCCGCGCAGTCCCTCCGCGGGGTCGGCCGGGGAGTGCGGCACCAGCAGGGCGATGCCGATGAAGCCGATGAGGCCGAGGGCCGCGACGACCCAGAAGGTGGACCGCCAGCCGAACTGCTGGCCGAGCAGAGTGCCCATGGGGACGCCGAGCACGTTGGCCAGGGTCAGGCCGGTGAACATCAGCGAGATGGCGCGGGCCCGCTTGGCCGGTTCGACCATGTCGGCGGCGACCACGGTGCTGACGCCGAAGAACGCGCCGTGCGCGAAGGCGGAGACGATGCGTCCGACCATCAGCAGTCCGTAGCTCTGCGCGACGGCGGAGAGCAGGCTGCCCGCGATGAACAGGGCCATCAGCGCCAGGAGGATGACCTTGCGGGGCATGCGCGCGGTGAGAGCGGTGAGCGCGGGGCCGCCCACGACGACGCCGAGCGCGTAACCGGACGTCAGCAGGCCGGCCGTCGAGATCGATACGTCCAGGTCGCCGGCCACCTCGTTCAGCAGGCCGTTGATGATGAATTCGGTGGTACCGATCCCGAACGAACTGATGGCCAGGGCCAACAGGGCGAGGGGCATGGACAACCTCCTGTCAGGTGTGTGCCGCCGGGTGCGGACAACGGAGTAATAATTGCACACGCCTCATACCCGCCAACGCACCTTACAGGACTGCGCATATTGCAGTCGTGTGCAATCGTGGATGGCGTGACGTGAGGTCGCCGCGAGGGGAGGGGGAGCGAGGGCTCCGTTACGGGATGTCGATCTCGTTGCGGTAGACCATGAGCTTGGCGTCCTTGGCCACGTAGTAGTTCTGGACCGAGTACGCGATGGTGGCGAAGTCGAGCCGGCCGTCGCCGTTGAAGTCGGCGGTGGCGATGCGGGCGACGGACTCGTCGGAGACCCGCCATTTGGTCCAGATGCCGTTCTTCAGGTCGACTGCCTTGTAGTACATGACCCCTTGCCACGGCCACGGGCCGCGCAGGGCGACCAGGAACTCGTCCTCGCCGTCTCCGTCGAAGTCGGCCGTGACGATCTGGTGGCCGGGGCCCTCGCCGTTCTCGTTGGGGTCGCCGTAGACGTCGAGCAGGACGCGGTTCCACTCGACCTCGTCGGCGGGACCGTCGGTGGCCTTCGTGTAGACGGCGACGGTGTTGCCGTGGAAGGGCTCGATGGCGGCGACGTACGCCATCGGATCGTCGCCCACGCGGCCGACGTTGAGGTCGCCGCTGCCCCGGAAGCCGGTCTGCTCGAACTGGGTGAGCTCACCGGTGCCGATGAGCTTGCGCACCCACTCCCGCCTGTCCGCGTCCCAGTACATCCACGTGACGCCCTCGTCGGAGGCGAGCAGCAGCGAGTCACGGTCCGAACCGGGGATGAGGCCCTGCTTCTTCTCCGCCCCGTGGATCATCCGGAAGTGGGTGTCGTCGATGACCGTCATCGGCCACTCCTCGGCGCTGTGCACGTCGTCGGGCTGCGTGAACAGCACGACGGGGAGCACCGCGTGGACGTCCTCCTTGGCCACGATCGGCAGGCCGATGATCTCGAGCCGCTCGTTCTGGGTGAAGTGGCCGACGCGCAGCCGGTGCATGCCGGTGGTGCGGCCTATGTAGTGGCGCTTCCAGCGCGACTCGTCCTTGTCCGGGCTGCCGGGGTTCTCCAGCCAGTCGATCTTGCCGCCGGCGTCGTTGGCGTCGTAGATGGTGCCGATGGGGCCGTACAGGTCGTAGCAGACGATGATGTCGGGGTGGCCGTTGCCGCTCACGTCCGCGTAGTCCGCGCCGACCGGCATCTTGATCCGGTCGGCGACCAGGCGCCGGGTCCACTCCTCGCCGTTCTGGTACCAGTAGATCTCGCCCAGGCTCAGGCCGTAGCCGAACAGGTCGGGCCTGCCGTCGCCGTCGATGTCCGGCGCCTCCAGCCAGTAGCCGTCGCGGAGTTGGTCGGCGACGATCTCGGGCGTGAACCTGGGGGCGCGGAACGGGGTCGCGTCAGTGGGGGACATGGTCTTTCTCCAGGACTTCTCAGCGGGTGATGGCGTGGTACTCGACGGCGAGCCAGACGCAGTCGGTGTCGGCGCGGTACTGGTGCCAGGGGTAGCGGAACGAACCGTCCGGCTCCTGGACGCAGAAGGGGTCGGGCGTGGTGTAACCGGGGCTCATCCGCAGGTCCTCGTAGAGCGTCCCGTGGTCCTGGGCGCGGAACTTCTGCATGCTGCCCAGGCCGTGGACCTGCGTGTGGACCTCGATGAAGTCGTGCCGGTCGTGAATGGCGCAGTCGGTGCCCGCCGGCGCGAACCAGAGGTTCACCTTGATCTGGAACTCCCGCTCGTGTTCCGGCAGTCGGCTCTGCCCGAGGACGTACGCGGGGTCGAAGCGGATCGTTCCGGCGTCGTCCTGCGGGCTGCGCCACAGGGGGGTCTCGCGCGGGAAGGAGCTCTGCTCGCCGCCCTCGGCGAGCAGGTCGCCGAGGAGCCGCCACCCCGGCTCGTCGACGATCGGCGCCACCGGCACGTCGTCGTCCGTGCGCAACAGGACGAGGGCGTCGGCCCGTTCGACGGTGGTGTCGCGCAGGATGGTGGACGACAGCGGCGGGATGCCCTTGCGGGGCTCCTCGGCGACGGGGACCGGCTCGACGCCCAGGTTGACGACGATCGCGGTGCCGCGCACGACGAAGTTCTCGGCGTCGCGCACCAGCGTGGCCGCGACGTGCCCGCCCGTGAAGGCGAGCGGGATCTCGGCGTTGCGGTCATCGGCCGCGGTGCGGACGAGGAGGGCTGGGTCGTTCACGGTCTGCTTCCCTTGCCGGTCGGTGTGGATGCTGCGGGACGCACCGCTCAGGCGGGTGCGGCGGTGGGGGTGGCGGTGCGGGCCAGCTCCACCGACAGGTCGTCGATGGGAACGGCCGGGGCGAAGGACTCGGCCGCGGGACCGTCACCGAAGTAGTGGGCGATGGCCTGGACCGTGCGCTCCGTCGCGCGCCCGTCGCCGTAGGGGTTGGTGGCGGTGGCCATGCGGCGGTACGTCTCGGGGCTGCGCAGCAGGTCGGTCGTGGCCGCGACGATGCCGTCCCGGTCGGTGCCGGCCAGCCGCGCGGTACCGGCCACCACGGCCTCGGAACGCTCCGTCACGTTCCCCAGGACCAGCGTCGGCTTGCCGAGCGCCGGACCTTCCTCCTGCGCGCCGCTGCTGTCCGACAGGACGATGTCCGCGCGCCGCATGAGCTTGCTGAAGCTCAGGTAGGGCAGCGGGTCGACCACGGTGATGTTCGGGTGGTCGCCGATCTTCGGGAGCAGGGCATTGCGCACCGCGGGGTTGCGGTGCAGCGGCACGACGACGCGGACGTCGGGCTCCTCCGCCACGTCGACGAAGGCGTCCGCGATCTCGGGCAGATGCGGCCAGGCCTCGCGCCGGTGCGCGGAGGCGACGACGATGCGGCGGGTGTCCGTGTCGAGGTCGTCGAGGGCGGGATCGCCGTAGGAGGAGGACTTCCCGCTCGCCCACTGGAGGGCGTCGATGACGGTGTTGCCCGTCACCACGATGTCGTCGTCGGCGATCCCCTCCCGCAGCAGGTTGGTGCGGTTGCCGGGGGTGGGGGCGAGGTGCAGCGCCGCGATCTGCGCCACGAGCCTGCGGTTGCCCTCCTCGGGGAACGGCGACCGCAGGTGCCCGCTGCGCAGTCCCGCCTCGACGTGGACGACCGGGATCTGGTGGTGGAAGCCGGAGAGCGCGGCGGCCAGGGTGGTCGCCGTATCGCCGTGGACGAGGACGGCCTGCGCCGACAGGTCCTTGAACACCTCGCCGAGGCCGTGCAAGGACCGGGAGGTGACCTGGGAGAGCGTCTGCTTCGGCGCCATGATCTCCAGGTCGATGTCGGGGCGGAGGTCGAAGGCGTCGAGGGTCTCGTCGAGCATCTGCCGGTGCTGGCCGGTCGAGATGACGATGGGGTGGAAGCGTGGGTCGTCCTGAAGCGCCCGGATCACCGGCGCGAACTTGATGGCCTCCGGCCGGGTGCCGAGAACAACTGCAACGGTCCGCATTTCTTTTTCATCCTCAGGCTCGTCAATGGGCAGGATCGGCCGGGGCGGTCGCGTGCGCTTCCTTGCGCACGGAACCGGGGCCGGGCCGAACAATGCCGCGCTCCAAGCCGGCGTAATGCGCCGGCGGGAGGGCTTCAATGGGCATCTGCTGCACGGTGGGGGATTCTGCGGCCCCCGAAAACCACGGCGATGTGAGGTCGTATCCGCTGGTGCGCGGGAAACATACCTGGCACGGGCAACGACATTACGCAATGGCTGCCCGGGAGCAATGGCCGAGCGGGAATCCCCGGACGTTATTGGCAAGTCGACCAGGTCGCCGTGCCCGGCCGCGTGACCGTCGCCACATCCCCGGCAGGTCCGCCGGGCGTCCTCACCGGTCGGCCGGTCAGGGGGCCGGCCAAGTCAGCCGGTCGGGGTCAGGGTCTTCGGAGCCGGGGTCGTCGCGGTCGGCGTCTTCGCCGCCGGCGCCGTCGGGGCCGTCGCCTCGTCGGCCACGAACGTCCGCAGCCACTCCAGGAATCCGGGCCCGAGGTCCTCGCGTTCGCACGCCAGCCGCACGGTGGCGCGCAGGAAGTCGGCGCGGTCCCCGGTGTCGTACCGGCGCCCGGAGAAGACCACGCCGTGCACCGGCCCGCCCTGCTCCGAGACGGCCAACTCCCGCAGCGCGTCCGTGAGCTGGATCTCGCCGCCGCGCCCCGGCTCGGTGCGCCGCAGCACGTCGAAGATCTCCGGGGCCAGGACATACCGGCCGATGACGGCGTAGTTGCTGGGGGCACTGCCGGGCTCCGGCTTCTCCACCAGGTCCGTGATCCGCACCGTGTCGCCCTCGGCGCCGGCCTGGACGGCCGCACATCCGTACAGGTGGATCTGGTCCGGGTCCACCTCCATCAGCGCCACCACGCTGCCGCCGTGCTCCGCGTGGACTTCCGCCATACGGGCGAGGAGCGGGTCCCGCTCGTCGATCAGATCGTCGCCGAGGAGGACCGCGAAGGGCTCCGCGCCGACGTGCGGAGCCGCGCACAGGACGGCGTGACCGAGCCCGCGCGGATCGCCCTGGCGCACGTAGTGGATGTCGGCGAGTCCGGTGGAGGCCGACACCTGGGAGAGCCGGTCCCTGTCGCCCTTGCGCCGCAGCACTTCTTCGAGTTCGTAGTTGCGGTCGAAATGGTCCTCGAGAGGGCGCTTGTTGCGTCCGGTCACCATGAGGATGTCGGAGATTCCCGCGGACACGGCTTCCTCGACCACGTATTGGATCGCGGGCTTGTCCACCACGGGAAGCATTTCCTTGGGGGTGGCCTTTGTCGCGGGAAGGAATCGGGTGCCAAGACCCGCGACGGGGATAACAGCCTTGGAGATGACAACAGATGTATCAGGCATGCGAAAAAGCTACGAGCTGCCGCGTGCGGCCCCCAAGCGGTTCTCCGTCCGGAGCGACGACTTCGGCACATCCGAGGGTCCAGAGATCACACTCTCGGATGTCGGCGTCCGTGGACCGGGACGGCCGGGGGCCCGCGCGCGGGGTCGGGGAGTCAGCCGATGAGCACCCCTCTGCCGCCCGCGCCTGGTTCCAGCCGGACCGGCGGGCGGGTGGCGATGCCGCGAAACATCGCCTCCCAGATCCGGGCGAATTCACCCGCGAGGTCCGCTCCGCCCTCCGCGGGCGTGGCCCCGCGGATGTGCGCCTCCGCGCCGGCGACGAGGAGTTGGGCGAGCGCCAGGACCGTGGCGCGGTCCCGGCGCCGGGGACACTCGCCCTCGCCCACCAGCGCGATCGCCCGCTCGACCGTGGGGAGCCAGCAGTCCGACCAGTCGCAACCGGAGTCCGGCCGTTCACGGGCGAGCCGGGCGGCGGCGCGCACGAGGGGGTCCCGGCTGAGCAGGGTCGCAAGCGCGAGGGTCACGGAGGCCACGACCTCCAGCTGGGACGCCTTCCGCTCGGCCGCCACCTGCTCCACGACCCTGCGCGTGATCTCCGCGCCCTGCACCTGCACCTCCTCGGCCAGCGCCTTCTTCGAGGAGAAGTGGAAGGTCAGGGCGCCCATGGACATGTCGGCCGCCTCGCTGATCCGGGCGAGGGACGTGCCCTCGTAACCGGCGCCGACGAAGACGGACGCCGCCGCCCTGACCAGGGTCTCCCGCGTACGCGCCGATCGTGCCTGTTTCGTCATGGTCTGCCTCCAGGATGCGCACACCCGTGCAGTCCTGAGCGGCTGTTGGGCGTGGAAGATGTACGGGAAACGGGCCGGCGTGCCATAGCGTTCCGCCGCATCGGCAGCGCCCGCAGGGCAGTTGCGCGCGGACGGCGCGGCTCATGCGGCTCGTTCGGCTCCGTGCCGCCCAGTATTCAGCCGTGGTGATGTACGGCACAACGCGGCCCCCTCGGGAGGCCGTCCGGGGGTGCGGCTCCGCGCGTCGCCCGCCCCTGTCGTTGACGCGATCGCGCCACCCGCCGGGCCGCGATCGGGCAGGTGCATGAATCCCGTACGGACTTGGCAAAGTCTCCGCCGGGCTCCGTTCACCGTCCAGAAAAAAAAGAACGTCTACTATTATTTTTGCCGCAGGACGGTCTGCAATGCCAAGGGGAGGCATCATGAAGGAACACCGCGCAGGTCTGGACGGCACACTCAGCTCCTTCGCGGAGGAGCTCTTCGCGCAACTGCCGCGTGCGGACCAGCGTCGATGGGCCCGCGCCTACCTCCAAGGACTCCTGGCCACGCCGGGCAAGAAGTCGGTGCGCCGCCTCGCGGCGTCGGTGTCCAGCTCGCCCACGGCCTCCCAGTCGCTGCAGCAGTTCGTCAACGCGAGCCCGTGGGACTGGGAGCCGACCCGCAGACAGCTGATGCGCGTGGCCGAGCGGCACGGCTGGGCGCGCGCGTGGGTCATCGAGACGGCCGTCCTGCCCAAGCGGGGCGACCACTCCTGCGGAGTGCACCGGCGGTTCGTCCCGTCGGTCGGCCGTACCGTCAACTGCCAGCTCGGCATAGGCGCCTTCCTCTCCTCGGAGAACGGGGACCTGCCCGTCGACTGGCGCCTCCTGCTCCCCGAGCAGTGGGGCGACGACACCCGGCTGTGCGAGCGCGCACGCGTTCCCGAGTCGGCCAGGAACCTGCCGCTGTGGGCCCACGCCCTCGGCCTGGTGGAGAACCTCGCCGCCCATACGTCGTTCCCCCCGGTGCCGGTCGTCACCGATGTGAGCGACTACCCGGACGGCATCTGCCTGCTCGACCAACTCTCCCGGCTCGGCCACGACTTCGTCGTCTCCGTACCCCTGGACCTGCCGGTCCTGCCCGCCGCGCGTCCCTCGGGAGCACGCCGCGACACCGGCGACGCGCAGGGCGCCCTCGACGTCCGGCGCTTCCTGCAGCGTCACGGCACCCGCCACCCGCACGCGGTCACCTTCACCACGCCGGGCCGCCGCCAGCAGCAGGTCCGCGTCGTGTCCGGACTGATGCGGCTGCCCGGCAGCCGGCACCTCTACCGGGCCTTCGCGGAGCGTCCCGCGGAGGGGGAGGGGCCGCTGCGCGTGTGGGTCACCGGCATGGTGGACCGGGGCATCGAGTGCCTGACGGCCCTCGCGCGGATGCACGGCGGCACGGTCTCGACGCTGCGCTCGCTCGAAGCGGACTACGGGCTACTCGACTTCGAGGGCCGTTCCTTCCCCGGCTGGCACCACCACATGACCCTGGTGTCGGCCGCGTACGCCTACAGCCGGCTGTTCTCCACTCCCGGTCAGGACCCTCAACTCGACGTCTACCGGCAGACGTCGGACCTCTTCCGCGTGTGACTCCGATTCCGCCGACTCACACTCTCCGACTGCCCGCCGCGGCACGTGACATGCATGACTGGAGCACAGGTGTCTGATCTTTCGCACATCGTGAAGGCCTACGACGTTCGCGGGGTGGTGCCGGACCAGTGGGACGAGTCGCTCGCGGAGTTGTTCGGGGCGGCCTTCGCACGGGTGACGGCGGCCAGCGCCATGGTGGTGGGGCACGACATGCGGCCCTCGTCGCCCGGCCTGTCGCGGGCGTTCGCGCGCGGCGCGGCCGCGTCCGGGGTGGACGTGACGGAGATCGGGCTGTGCTCGACGGACCAGCTCTACTACGCCTCGGGCGCGCTCGACCTGCCGGGGGCGATGTTCACGGCCTCGCACAACCCCGCGCGGTACAACGGCATCAAGATGTGCCGGGCGGGTGCGGCGCCGGTGGGGCAGGACACGGGTCTCGCGGAGATCCGGGCGCTGGTGGAGGGCTGGCAGAAGTCCGGGGCGCCCAGGAGCGCGGCGGTCCCCGGCACGCTCACCCGGCGCGACACGCTGACCGATTACGCGGCCCACCTGCGGAGTCTGGTGGATCTGACGACGATCCGCCGCCTGAAGGTGGTCGTGGACGCCGGCAACGGCATGGGCGGCCATACGGTGCCCACCGTCCTCGACGGGCTGCCCCTCGACGTCGTCCCCCTCTACTTCGAGCTGGACGGCACGTTCCCCCACCACGAGGCCAATCCGCTCGACCCGGCCAACATCGTGGACCTCCAGCGCCGGGTGCGCGAGGAGGGCGCCGACCTGGGCCTCGCCTTCGACGGGGACGCGGACCGCTGTTTCGTGGTGGACGAGAACGGCGCCCCCGTCCCGCCGTCGGCCATCACCGCGCTGGTCGCCTCGCGGGAGCTGGCCCGGCACGGCGGCAAGGGCGCGGTAATCCACAATCTGATCACCTCGTGGTCGGTGCCGGAGGTCGTGCGGGAGAACGGCGGCACACCGCTCCGTACCCGCGTGGGCCACTCGTTCATCAAGGCGGAGATGGCCCGCACCGGAGCCATCTTCGGCGGCGAGCACTCCGCGCACTACTACTTCAAGGACTTCTGGAACGCCGACACGGGCATGCTGGCCGCGCTGCACGTGCTGGCGGCGCTCGGGGAGCAGCCGGGCCCGCTGTCCGAGCTGGTGGCGCAGTACGACCGCTACGCGGGCTCCGGCGAGATCAACTCCACGGTGGCGGACCAGGCCGCGCGACTGGCCGCGATCAGGACGGCGTACCAGGACCAACCAGGCGTAACGCTGGACGAGTTGGACGGCCTCACGGTCACCGCGGCCGACTGGTGGTTCAACGTCCGCGCCTCCAACACCGAACCCCTGCTCCGGCTGAACGTGGAGGCGCGGGACGAGACGACCATGGCCAGGGTCCGCGACGAGGCCCTGGCCCTCATCCGCGGACCCCGGACCGAGGCCCCCGCCACGCCCTCCCTGCGCGCCGACATCACCCCCGTCGGGCGGATACCGGAGGCGGGGGAGGGGCGGCACATCCTGGCCACCGTGACCTTCGCCGACACCGCCGCGCTCACCCTGACCGAGCACGGCCACCCCGACCTCACCCTCCCCATGGCCGCCGGACAGGAGGACGCGTTCCGCGAGGTGTGGACCGTGGCGGGGCGGCCGCGGTGGGCGATCGAGGGCGACCTCGCCCACGCGTACGACGGCTCGCACCTGTTCATCGCCGGACTCCTGCCCGAACAGGACGTCTACACCCCGGCGGTCCGGGCCCTGTACGGCAAGGCGTTCGCCCTGGCCGACGAGGTGGGCTGCCCCCACCTCTTCCGCATGTGGAACTTCGTCGGCGACATCATCGGGACCAACTCCGAAGGCATGGAGGTCTACCAGGACTTCGTCCGGGGACGCGCCCAGGCCTTCGAGGCCCACCTGGGGAGCGGCACGGCGCACCTGCCCGCCGCGACCGGCATCGGCACCCGGGGCCGCGGCATCGCCTTCTTCCTCCTCGCCTCCCGGCACGAGGTGCCCCGGCACGTGGAGAACCCGAAACAGACGCCCGCCTACCACTATCCGCACCAGTACGGGCCAAAGCCGCCCAGTTTCGCCCGCGCCACCTGGCTCGGCGAGACCCTCTACGTCTCCGGCACCGCCGCCATCCTCGGCCACGAGACGGTGCACAAGGGCGACGTCGAGCGGCAGACGCGAGTGACCCTCGACAACATCGCCCACCTCATCTCCCGCGAGAACCTCGCCGCCCAAGGCATCGACGCGGGGCACGAGTTGAAAGAACTGCGACGCATCAAGGTGTACGTACGACATGACAGCGACATTCCGGCGGTACGCGCGACGTGTGAGGAAGCGTTTGGTGCTGGCACTGAGGTGAGATACCTCAACGTCGACGTCTGCCGCGACGACCTCCTCGTCGAGATCGAGGGCATCGTGCCGGGCCCGGAGTGGAGCCGGTGAGCGGCCTGAAGGTGGGCATCGTGCTGCCCGGACGCGAGTCCGTGGTGGACGAGGGCCCCTACCCCGGGAACATCGCCTCGATCGCGGCGCTGGCGGAAGAGTGCGGCTTCGACTCCGTGTGGGCCGGCGAATCACCGCTCGCCCGCTCCCGGCTCAACCCGCTGCTCGCCCTCACCGCGGCCGCCACCGCCACCGAGCGCGTCCAGCTCGGTACGGCCGTCCTGATGCCGCTGCGGCCCCCCGTCCACCTGGCGCACGAACTCGCCTGCCTGGACCGGATGTCCGGCGGCCGCCTCGTCGCCGGCATCGGCTCCGGCTTCAACTCACCCGCCACCGAAGCCGAGTTCGCCAACTACGGACTGGACTTCGCCACCCGCTTCGGACGCATGCGGGAGACCATCGAGATCTGCCGCGCCGTCTGGGCGGCCCGCGGTGAACCGGTCCGCTACGAGGGCGAGCATTACCGGCTCCGGGACGCCACCGTGCTCCCCGTGACGGAGCACCACGGCGGACCGCCGCTGTGGATCGCCCACTCAGGACCGAAGATGCTGCGGCGCGCCGGCCGCGAACTCGACGGCTGGATGCCCACGTCCACCACCCCCGAGAAGTACGGCGAGGGCTGGCGGCAGGTGGCGGCGGCGCGCGACGAGACCGGGCGGAGCGGCGACGCCGTCACCGGCGCCGTCTACCTCTCCGTCGCGGTGGACGACACGAAGCGGCGGGCGGAGCAGACCCTGTCGTCGTACTTCGGCGCGTACTACAACCTCCCGCTGGCCACCATGCGCACCACCCAGGGCATCTTCGGCGGCACCCGCGACGAGGTCGCCGACCAGCTGGCGCGATACGTCGAGAACGGGGCCCGCCACCTCATCCTCCGGCTGCCCACCGACGAGCTGACGGAGCCGAAGTACCGGTCCGCCGTCCACCGCACGGCCGAGGAGCTGCTGCCGCTCCTGCGCGCGCTGTGAGCGGCGCGGCGGGCCGGGTCGGCCTCACGACGGAACGGACACCGGACCAGGCAGGGGAAGAGGCGCCGGGAGGGGCCGGGGAACAGAACCGGAGGCCGGCGTGGGCCGTGTGGGCGGCGGCGTGGCCGATCACCGTCGTGTTCATGCTGTCCAACATCCCCACCCCGCTGCTCGGCCTGTGGCAGGAACGCATCGGCTTCTCCACCGGCATGACGACGGTCGTCTTCGCCGCCTACATCGCCGGACTGCTCGTCGCCCTGCCGTTCGCCGGCGTCCTCGCCGACCGGTTCGGACGCCGCACGGTCCTGGTGCCCGCCCTGGCCGCGGCGCTCGCCGCCTGTCTGCTGTTCATGACGGCGGAGCACGTCGCCGGCCTCCTCGTCGCGCGCGTCCTGACCGGCCTGGCCGTGGGAGCGGCCGTATCGGCGGGCACCGCGGCGGTCGTGGACGTGGCGGGGCCCGGCCGCCGGGGCACGGCGGCCCTGGCGGGCTCCGCCGCCATCGGGCTCGGGCTCGCCGTCGGACCACTCCTCGGCGGGACCGTATCGGAGTACTGGACGGCCCCCACCGTCACCGTCTTCGCCGTCGAGATCGTGCTGATCCTTTCGGCGTTCGCCGTCGTCCTCACCGTGCTTCCCCCGGCCGAGGGGCCGTCCGGGCGGCGGGGCTGGGTGCGCGTGCCGTCGGTGCCCCGGGAGAACCGGCGCAGCCTCACGACGAGCCTCATGGTGTACATGCCGGGGATGACGGGCACCTCGCTGCTCCTGGCCCTCGGCCCCGCCCTGCTCGGCACCCTGCTGCACACCGGCAACCGTGTGGTGACCGGCGGGATCGGATTCCTGATGTTCGGGACCTCGACCTGTGTGCAGTTCGCGGTCAGGTCGCTGCCGGCGCGCCGGGTCCTGGCCACGGCGGGGCTGCTGACCGCGGCCGGCATGCTGGGCGTGGCCGCCGCCGTCGGCGCACGGTCGCTGACGCTGCTTGCCGCCGCCGCGGCGCTCGCCGGCGCGGGGCAGGGGACGAGCCAGTTCGGCGGGTTCTCGCTGCTCAACTCCGCCGTCGCCAAGCACCGTCTCGCGGAGGCCAACGCGGCGCTGAGCGCGGGCGGTTACGCGTTCGCCGGCGTACTGCCCATCGCGACCGGCTATCTGAGCGACGCCACCGGGATCACCACCTCCGCCACCGTCTTCGCCGCGGTGACGGCGGTCGCGGCGCTGGCCGGTGCGCTGACGATCCGCCGTACACGCACCTGACGCCGGCACGCCACCACGAACCGAACCCGTTTCCCACCCATTGAAGAGTTGAAGAGGAAGTCATGCCGCTCGCACTACTGGCCCTGGCCGTCGGGGCCTTCGCCATCGGGACCAACGAGTTCCTGATCATGGGCCTGCTGCCCGACATCGCGACGGACATGTCCGTCTCCATCCCCACGGCCGGCCTGCTGATCTCCGGATACGCGCTCGGCGTCGCCGTGGGGGCACCCATCATCATCGCGTTCACGATGCGGGTGAACCAGAAGCACGTCCTGCTGGGACTCCTCGGACTCTTCATGCTCGGCAACGCGGTGGGGGCGGTCGCGCCGAACTACGGCCTCCTCATGACGGGCCGCATCATCTCGGCCCTGTGCCACGGCGCGTTCTTCGGCATCGGGTCGGTCGTCGCCGCCTCCCTGGTCGCCCCCACGAAGCAGGCGAGCGCCGTCGCGATGATGTTCAGCGGCCTGACCATCGCCAACGTCGTCGGCGTCCCGCTCGGCACCTGGCTCGGCCAGGTCGCCAGCTGGCGGGTCGCCTTCTGGGCGGTGACCGCGCTCGGCGTGATCGGCTTCCTCACCGTGGCGGCGCTGCTGCCGAGCAGGCCCGCCGACCCGGAGGCCTCGCTGCGCCAGGAACTCGCGGCCTTCCGGCGTCCCCAGGTCTGGCTCGCCCTCGCCATGACCACGCTCGGCTTCAGCGGCCTGTTCGCCTCGTACAGCTACGTCACCCCGATGATGACGGACGTCACCGGGTACGCGGCCGGCAGCGTCATGGGGCTCCTGGTGCTCTTCGGCTGCGGCTTCGTGGTCGGCAACTCGCTCGGCGGCAGGGCAGCCAACCGCAACGCGATGGCGACGATCCTGGTCCTCTTCACCGCGCTGACCGTCGTGCTCGCCACCTTCACCTTCACGGCTCACTCCAAGCCGCTCGCGGCCGTCTGGCTCTTCCTGCTGGGCGCCATCGTCTTCGGCACCGTGCCGCCGCTGCAGACCCGGGTGATGCAGGAGGCCCCGGGAGCGGGCACCCTGGCATCCGCCGCCAACATCGCGGGCTTCAACCTCGGCAACGCCATCGGCGCCTGGGCGGGCGGCCTGGCCATCAGCGGCGGCCTCGCGTACAACCACACGAACTGGGTCGGGGCGCTGCTCAGCGGCGGCGGCCTGGTCCTCGCGGTGATCACCGCGCTCAGCTCGGGCCGCGGGAAGCGGACGCCTGCCGAGGCGGCTCCGCCGGCCGCGGCCCCCGTCGCCGACCCGGTGGAGGCCGCTGGCAGGCCCTGAGGCGGCCCGCGTCATCCGGCGCCGTTCACCTCGTCCCCGCCGCCGTCCCCGTCCTCGTGCCCCACCCCCGGCAGGAATTCCTGCAGCTTCGCCTTGAGGCCCTGCCGCACCATCGAGGTCCGGTCCGCGTCCCCCTTCAGGATCGCGGACGCCGTGGACTCCAGGTGTTCCCACGTCGCGTGCGGCGGGACCGGCGGCACCGAGGGATCGGTGCGGAAATCGAGGACCACGGGGCCGGACGCGTCGAGCCCGGCCCGCCAGGCTTCCTCGACGTCCTCGGGCCGCTCCACGCGTATGCCGGTCAGGCCGATCGACCGGGCGAACTCCGTGTACGGCATGTCCGGCAGGCACTGGTCGAGGTCCCGGTCGTCCCATACGCCGACGACCAGGCGCGGGTCGTCCCAGCGGTGGCGGTGCCCGGCGACGGCGAGGAGCTCCGCCATGCCGTTCATCCGCATCGCGCCGTCGCCCACCAGCGCCAGCACGGGGCGGTCGGGGTGCGCGAACTTCGCCCCGAGCGCGTAGGGCACACCGCAACCCGTCACGGCGAGCGCCCCGGAGAGGGAGCCGCGCATGTCGCCGCGGAGCGTGAGGTGGCGCGCGTACCAGGCCGTCACCGGACCCGAGTCGACCGCGACGATCGCGTCGTCGGGGAGCAGCGGGTCCAGGGCGCGGGCCACGTACTCCGGGTTGACCGGGTCGGCCGAGAGCGCGGCCCGGTGCTCCAGCACGGCGTTCCAGCGCCTGACGTTGGCGCGGATCTCCTCGCGCCACTCGCGGCTCACCGCGCGGCGCTCCTCGTCGATCAGCGGGATCAGCTCGCGCAGCGTCGCCCGCGCGTCGCCGACCAGGTTCACCTCGTACGGGTGGCGCATGTCGGCCATCTCCGGGTCGACGCCGATCTGCACGCCGCGCGCCTTGCCGGACTCCGGCAGGGACTCCGGGCGGGAGAAGCCGGCCCCGACGGTCAGGAGCGTGTCGCAGTCGCGCATCAGCTCGTGGCTCGGCCGGGTGCCGAGCGGGCCGATCGCGCCGGTGACGTACGGCAGGTCGTCGCTCAGCACGTCCTTGCCGATGAGCGCCTTCGCGACGCCCGCGCCGAGCAGCTCCGCGATCTCCTCGACCTCGGCGCGGGCGCCCGCCGCGCCCTGCCCGACCAGGATCGCCGCCCGCTCACCGGCGTTGAGGACGTCTGCGGCCCGCCGCAGGGCGCTCGGCGAGGGCAACGTCGTCCAGGCGCCGCGCTCCGGCCGCAGGGGGGCCGTCGCGCCGTCGTGCCCGGCCGGGGAGAGGTCCATCTCCTGAACGTCGCCGGGGACGATCACGACGGTCGGGCAGCGGTGCGCGTACGCGGTGCGCGCCGCCCGGTCGATGACGTCCGGCAACTGCTCCGGCACCGTCACCGTCTCGACGAAGTCCCCCGCCACGTCCCTGAACAGCGCGGGCAGGTCGATCTCCTGGCGGCGCGGGCCGGCCGTCGCGCCGCGCGCGGTCTGCCCGACGAGGGCGAGGACCGGCACCTGGTCGAGTTGCGCGTCGTACAGGCCGGCCAGGAGCTGGACCGCGCCGCGCCCCGAAGCCGCGCAGACGCCGAGCCGCCTGCCGAACTTGGCGTATCCGACGGCCTCGAGAGCGGCCGTCCCGGCATGCCGCGCCCGTACGAGAAGCGGCCGGTCCCCGGCCCTGTCCCAGGCGGCGAGCAGACCTGTGATGCCGTCCCCCGGACAGCCGAAGACGTGCTCGACACCCCAGGCGCGCAGCCTCTCCAGGGTGTGGTCGGCGACCTTGACGCTCATGACGGAACCTTCCGGTCGGCTGACAGACGGCGGTCCCGTCCGCATGTCCGGTGGAACGGGCGGAAAACCCCGGTGTGTTTGCTGCCGGAAGCGGGGGGCAGGCGGAAGAACAGTGCTTCGGACCGGAGGCACGTCCGTGGGAGCGGCTGTGCCGCTCGGCCCCGGGTGTGCCCCGTTGCCCTTCGACATGCACGCACTCCCACGGTGACCGCCCACCCAAGGCACCGACAAGGGAGTTGCGACGCACCATGCGATCCCACACCAGCACAGCAGTAACCGCGCGGACGACCACCCCCGCGTCCCCGACGCGGTCGACCGGCACCGTGGTACCCGGGAGGACGAAGCGTCACCCGCACGACGACGCCCCGGACACCGCCGAGGCCTTCGAGCGCCTCGTCGAGATGGACCCGGGCCCGGAACGCGACGCCCTGCGCCAGGAGATCGTCCGGGCCTGGCTGCCGATGGCCGAGCGCCTCGCCGGCCGGTTCCGCAACCGCGGCGAGTCCCTCGACGACCTGCGCCAGGTCGCGGCCCTCGGCCTCGTCAAGGCCGTCGACCGCTACGACCCGCGCCGCGGCACCGCCTTCGAGAGCTACGCCGTGCCGACCGTGACCGGCGAGATCAAGCGGCACTTCCGCGACCACATGTGGACCCTGCACGTGCCGCGCCGCGTCCAGGACCTGCGCAACCGCGTGCGGTTCGCCCGCCAGGACCTCTCCCAGACGGTCTCCGGGCGCGCCCCCACCATCGCCGAGATCGCCGCCCACGCGCAGATGAGCGAGGAGGACGCGAAGGCCGGCCTGGAGGCGCTCGACAGTTTCACCGCGCTCTCCCTCGACGCCGAACTGCCGGGCAGCGAGGACGGATACTCGCTGAGCGACGCCCTGGGCGGCCCCGACACCGCGCTCGACGTCGTCGTCGACCGCGAGGCCGTCAAGCCCCGCATCGCGCAGCTGCCCGAGCGCGAGCGCACCATCCTCTACATGCGGTTCTTCGGTGACATGACGCAGAGCCGCATCGCCGACGAGATGGGCATCTCCCAGATGCACGTCTCCCGGCTGATCAGCCGCTGCTGCGACCGGCTGCGCGACCAGGTCATGCGGGATGCGGCCTGAGGGTCGGGCGGTCCGCGGTGCCCTCCCGCGCTCCTCAGCGGGGTGCGGTGCCGCGGCGCATGGCGAGCGCCATGTGCCGGGACAGCACGTCGACCGCGCGGGCCTCGGCCATCGAGAAGGCGAGCCGCGGGCCGCTGCGGAAGAGCGTGAGGACCCCTTCCACCGGGCCGTGCGCATGGGCGATCAGCGGCACGCACAGCAGGGAGGTGACCTCGGCGCGGACCAGGACGTGCGCGCCGGACGCGTCCCTGCCGAAGCCGTCCGGGTCCTCCGGGCGCACCTGCAGCGAGGCCGCCCCGCCGCGCGCCGCCTCCACGACGAGGGGGCAGCCGGCGGGGTCCTGGGCCAGGATGTCGGCGACCGGCGCGTCCGGCGGCCCGAGGACGGTGGTGCGTCTGAGCCGCGCCGCGCCCTCGTCGGCGATCACCCAGTCGGCGAACCGCTGGTGCAGGACCTCCGCCGCCTCCCGGAGCACGGCCTCGCGGTCCCCGGCGGGCGTGCCGAGCAGCGCCGTGGTCATGGCGTCCGCCAGGTCGACCTGGGCCGCGTGCCGGGTCGCCTCGCCGAGGTCGGGGGCGGGTCCTGGCGCGCTCGGCCGCCTTGGCGCGGCCCGCTCGCCGTCGGGCTGCAGGACGACGAGGACGGCGGTGCCCGGCTCGGTGCCCGGGCGCAGCGCGGTCAGTGTCGCCCGTACGGGGGTACCGGGGCTCTGCTGGAGGTGGACGTTGAGGCTGCGGTCTCCCTCGCCGCGGGCGACCGCCGCGGTCTGCGAGCGGAACGCGACGCGGTCGGCGTGGAGCAGGAACCCGGTCAGCGGCCGGCCCGTGGCGTACCCCGCGCGGACGCCGGTCAGCCCGGTCGCCGCGAAGTTCATCCGGCGCACCACGGTCTCCCTGTCGATCAGCGCGACCGGCAGCGGCAGCCGCTGGAACAGCGCCCGCAGCAGCCGCTGTTCGTCCCGGTCCGCCGTGGCGTTGTCCAACTGTCCGTTGACCGCGAGGCGTTCGTACGTCGGCCACAACTGGCCGGCGACGTGGTCGAGTTCGAAGAGTGCCGCGTCGAGCACGGTGCCCAGGTCACCGGGCGGGACGGAACGGGCTGATTTCAACTCCGCGATGCGGCGCAGAAAATCCGCGAGCTCTTCACCGAACTCCTCCATTTGAGACATGTGTCGAACCTAACCGCTGCGACAGTTTTCCGGGGGTCTTGCCGGGAAGCCGAAGAAGAGAGGAGGGAACCCCATGGCGCCCTTGCCGGACCCTGACCTGCTCCGTCCGGAATCGTCCCTGCCCGGCCGTAGGCTATCCGAACTCGCGGAACGGGCCGTGCGGTGCACGCCCGCCTGCTGCGGCGCGAGCGCCACGGTCTTCGGCCGCGGCGACGAACACCCCGCCGCGGTCACCCACCCCGACCTCGCCGGGCTCGTCTCGGTCCAGCTGCGGTCCGGCGACGGACCCATCCTGGCCGCGGAGGAGAGGGGGACTCCGGTCGACTCCGAGGACCTGCTGCGGGACGAGCGATGGCCCGCGTACCGCGCGCTGGCCCTCGACTCCGGCGTGCGCTCCTGCCTCACGCTCCCCTTCCAGCGCGGCGGTCTCACGGTCACCCTGACCCTCTTCAGCTTCCGTCCCGGCGCGTTCGACGAGGCCGGACACTGTCCCGCCCAGGCGCTCGGCGACCTCGCCACGTCGAGTTTCGTGCGCGACCGGCACTACCGCGCCGCACTGGCCGAGCTGGACCAGCTCGGCACGGCCCTGCGGACCCGGCCCGTCGTCGACCAGGCCTCCGGCATCGTCATGCACGTCCTCGGATGCGACGCGGAGATCGCCTTCGGCGTGCTGCGCCGCATCTCCCAGTCGACCAACCGCAAGCTGGCCGACGTCGCGGCCGCGCTCGTCGAGACGAAGGGCCGCGGCCTGGAGCGCGAGCTGGTCTCGCTGGCCCGCTGACCCCCCCGCTCACACGCCCGGACCCCCAGGCCCGGACCGGTCACCGCCGACCGGTCCGGGCCTTCCGCGCGCCCCCTGCCGCCCGCCGCGGGGAGAGCGGAGGGCTCACCCGGCCGGAGGCCAGGGCGGGCGCGAGGGGTGGGACCGCGTTGTGATGGGGGGCGTGCGGCGAACTCCTGGCCTCCTGGGCGCCTCCTGGTCGCCTCCTGGGTACGGACGCGCAGACGGGGCATGAGCTGGACAGAGTCACGCGAGTGCACGGAGGTACGGATGAGGCGGACGGAGACGGAGGGCCACGGCCCCGTCCGGTACGGGCCGCCCCCGCCCGAGCCGGGCCTGCCGGTCCTGCCCGAGGTCGCGGCCGTCGCCGCCGCGGCGGCGGGCCGCTCCCCGTGCGAGCCCCCGGGCGGCGGCCCCGCCCTCCTCGACGCCGCGAGCGGCTACTGGGCCCGGCGCGGCCTGCCCGTCGAACGGGACCGGATCGTGGCAGCCCCCGGCGCCCCGCCCCTGCTGCTCGCCCTCACCGCGGCCCTCGGTGGCGACGTCCTGCTGCCCCGCCCCTGCCCCGCCTGGTGGGCGCCCCAGGCACGGCTGCTCGGCAGCGGGGTCTACCACGTGCCGACGCCCGCCGAGTGCGGCGGCGTCCCCGACCCGTACGCCCTCCTGGAGACCGTCCGCCGGGTTCGCGACGAGGGCGGCAGCCCCAGGCTCCTCGTGCTCTCGGTGGCCGACGACCCCACCGCCACCGTGCCGCCCCCCGAAGTGCTGCACGAGACCGTGGAGGCGGCCGCCGGCGAGGGGCTGCACGTCGTCGGCGACGAGACCTGGCGCGACACCCTGCACCACCCCCACGACACCGTCCTCATCGGCCCGGCCGAGATGGACCACGAGCATGTGACCGTCCTGTGCGACCTCGCCGGCTCCCTGCTTCCGCCCGCGCTGCCCGCCGCCGTGGCCCGCTTCCCCGCCACCGGCGCCGGCGCCGATCTGCGCGCCCGCACCCTGGACGTCCTGACCGCGCTCGGCGCAACCCTCGCCGCACCGGCCGCCGCCGCTGCCTCCTATGCGTTGGGCGAACCGGACGAGATCACCGGGCGCCTCACCGCCGCCGTACGCCTGCACGCGCGCGTGGCCGCCGCCGTACACCGCGCGGTGCTCGCCGCGGGCGCCCTCGCCCGGCCCCCGCAGGCCGGCCGTCACCTCTACGCCGACCTCGGCCCGCTGCGGACCGCGCTGGCCGCGCGCGGCGTCGGCGACGCGCAGGACCTGGAGGACTTCCTCACCGAACGGCTCGGCATGCCGGCACCGGGCGGCCACCGCTTCGGCGACGACATCGACGCCCTGCGCGTACGGCTCTCCACGGGCCCGTTCCTCGGCGCGACCGGGGCGGAGCGCCTGGCGGCGCTCGCCGCGCCGGACCCCCTTGAACTGCCGCACGTCGAGCGGGCGCTGACCACGTTCGCGGCAGCCTTCGACGACCTCCGCGCAGCCGCCCAGCGAATGGAGCCGCCCCGATGACCCAGCAGGTACAGCCGCAGGAGCACCACCACCCCCGGCCGCCGCGCGGCCGGACGGCACCCGCCCCGGCGCCCGGCCCGCTCGCCCCGCCGCGGCCGCCCGGCGCCCCCCGGCCGTGGCCCACGTCGTTCGCCGACCGGCTGACCGCCCCGCTGCCCGGCCTGCGCGCCATGGCGAGATTCGCGCGCGAAGGCGCCCTGCGGCCGCGCGCCGAGGGCCTCGCGGACCTCCACCGGCTGCCGGTCGAACCCGGCCCGCTGCCGAGCGTCGACGCCCGTACCGTCGCCGTCACCTGGGCGGGGCACGCCAGTTGGGTCGTCCGCATCGGCGGCCTCACCGTCCTCACCGACCCCGTCTGGTCCCGGAAGATCCTCGGCACCCCGGCCCGCGTCACACCCGTCGGCGTCCCCTGGGATGCCCTGCCGCGCGTCGACGCCGTCGTCATCAGCCACAACCACTACGACCACCTCGACGCGCCGACCCTGAACCGGCTCCCCAGGGACACCCCCGTCTTCGTGCCCGCAGGCCTCGGCCGCTGGTTCACCCGCCGCCGCTTCGTCAACGTCACCGAGCTCGACTGGTGGGAGGCGGCCGAACTGCGCGGCCTGCGCCTCGACTTCGTGCCCGCCCACCACTGGTCCAAGCGCACCCTCCTCGACACCTGCCGCACCCTGTGGGGCGGCTGGGTCCTCACCGACGCGCAGGGGCAGCGCGTCTACTTCGCGGGCGACACCGGTTACGGCCACTGGTTCGAGCGGATCGGCGCCCGCTACCCGGGCATCGACCTCGCGCTCCTGCCGATCGGCGCGTACGAGCCGCGCTGGTGGCTCCGCGACGTCCACTGCGACCCGGAGGAGGCGGTCCGCGCCGCGCTGGACCTGGGCGCGCGCCGGATGGCCCCCATGCACTGGGGCACCTTCCTGCTCTCCGCCGAACCCGTCCTCGAACCGCTCACCCGGGTCCGCGCCGCCTGGGAACGGACCGGCCGGCCCCGCGACGAGCTGTGGGACCTGCCGGTGGGCGCGTCGCGGGTGCTGGCCTGACGGGAGACCGGCGGACGTCAGGCGGCGGCGCGCCGGACCTTGCGCCACACCGTGGGCGCCCCGCTGATCAGTACGGTCAGCGCGACCGCCACCGCGACGCCCTCCCACGGCTTCTTGAAGAGGGACCCGCCGAGTATGCCGATCAGCTGGTACGTCACCGCCCACGCCAGACAGGCGGGGACGTCCCCGCGGGCGAACTGGCGCAGCGGCATCTTCGCCATCAGACAGGCCAGCATCACCGGGATGCGCCCCGCGGGAACGAGCCGGGACAGCACCAGGACCATCACGCCGTGGTCCGCCAGCTTCTCCTGCGCCTGCGCGAGCCGCTCCTCCGGCGCCCGGTCACGGATCGCCGCCAGCCAGCGCGACCCGTTCTTCGACCGCATGCCGCGCCGCCCCAGCCAGTACAGGGCGACGTCGCCGAGGAACGCGGCGAACGCCGCGACGCCGAAGACGACGAGCAGCGAGAAGGGCGCCGTCTGATGGAAGGCGACCACCGCCGCCGAACTGACCAGCGCGCCCGTCGGCACCACCGGGACCAGCGCGCCGATCACGACGAGGACGAAGAGCGACGGATAGCCGAGCGCCTGCTGCGTGCTCTCCGGCGGCACCTGTGCCGCCGCGGCGGATATCACCGCGCCACCTCCGGTCGCACGCTCTGCCCGTGCGCGAGCCGGTGGACGGCGACCCCGGGAGCGAGCCGGGCCGCGTGGCGGACGAACTCGTGGCCGGGCGCGTGGAATTCATGGGGGCGCACGGCGTCCATGCCGATCGGCCAGTACGTGCCGTAGTGCACCGGCACCGCGCTGCGCGGCGCGATCCGGGCGAGCGCCTCGGCGGCCCGGCCCGCGTCCAGATGGCCCTGGCCCAGGTAGGGCCCCCACCCGCCCACGGGAAGCAGCGCCACGTCGACCTCGCCGACCTCGTCGGCCATCGTCTCGAAGAGGCCGGTGTCCCCGGCGAAGTAGGTGCGCGCCTCGCCCTCCACGACGTAGCCGAGCGCCGGCGACCGGTGCGGGCCCACGGGCAGCCGCCGTCCGTCGTGCAGCGCCGGCACCACGCGTACGACGACGTCGCCGACCGGGACCGTCTGGCCCGGCACGACCTCGGTGAAGCGGAGATGGGGCAGCCGGCGGGCCAGACCGGGCACCGCACGGGACGCCCCGCGCGGGACCAGCGCACGGGTGCCCGGCGTGAGCCGGGCGAGCGACGCCACGTGCAGATGGTCGGCGTGCAGGTGGGAGAGGAGCACGACGTCGGCGACGGCCGCGTCGGGTGGCGGCAGTGCGCCCCTGCGGCGCCGCAGATGCGCGAGGCGGCGGGCGAACAGGGGGTCGGTCAGTACGCGGACGCCCGAGTCCTCGACCGTACAAGTGGCATGACCCCACCATGTGACCTCGACGGGCACCCGGTTCCTCCTTCGTGCGACTGTCTCCGAGCCTACGGCCAGGAGTAGGGTCGGCGGCCTACGCCGAGGGAGCCGAGGGAGGGGAACGCCGTGGAAGAGGTCGAGAAAGAGGCCGGGAGGCACATCGTGGGACGAGCCGGGGGAGACGTCGTGCGCGCCGCGGCGATCGCCAGTCTGACGCCCCTGGAAGAGCTCGACGCCGACCCCTTCCTGGTCGACTCGCGCAGCCAGCACGCGATGTGCGCGCGCTGGGCCGAGGCGCAGGGGTACGTGATCACCCGGCAGCTCGTCGTGCGGGGGCTGCGCGCCGACCACGCGATGCTGTGGGACGACGTCGAGGCGGGGCTCGTGGATCTTTTCGTGGTGCCCTGCCGCAGGGTGCTGGAGCGGGCGCTGCGCTCCGCGGACGAGTTCACCGCGGAGTGCGAGCGCCGCGGGGTGCGGGTCGAGACGGCGGGGTTCGCCGAGCCCGCGTACGACTCACAGATGAAGGCGCGGGTCCACCGGCGGCTCTCCATGCCCACCGCGGGGTACGACGGCCGCTAGGGCGGGTCCGCGCCTCCACGTGCCGGTGGGGCCGGTCAGCCTCCCAGCAGACCCTTCGGCAGGATCGTGTTGAGCCCGCCCCCGTTGAGGAGGCCGCCGAGGACGTCGGTCAGCTGCGAGAGCAGACCGCTGAGCAGGTCCGTCTTCTGCCCGGGGGCCGGGGGCGGCTGCGGGGCCTCGTCGGCGTGGGCGGTCGTGATGCCCATGACGAGCAGTCCCGTGGTGATCACGACGGCGGTGGTGGCGCGGGTCGCCGCCTGCCGGAGCGAAGTGGTGGTTGGCATGGGGTCGTCCTCCATGGGGGCCGTTCGAATGGCGCTGCCGAGTCTTGTCGCCCCCGTCGTGGGCCGCGAGCGGGGTCACGCAATCAGGTGAGTGCGCCGTCGGCAGGGCATGATCGGGGGAGTCGGCGGCCGCCGCGGCGTGCTGTGTCAGGCTGGGGGCCGGTTCGGGGTGGAACGTGAAGGGGCGAGGCGTGGGGCAGGGTCGATGGCGCAGCGTGGGCCGCGCGCTGGGGCGCGTGGTCGCCGTATGGGCCGTCAGCACGCTCACCATGCTCGTGCTCGCCGGGATCCTCCCCGACTTCAAGCTCCAGTCGGACTCCGGTGACAGCGCCACCCGCATCGCGGTCACCGCGGCCCTCGGCGCCGGCGCCTTCGGCCTGCTGTCGGTGCTGGTCTGGCCGCTCCTCGTACGTGCCCTGCTGCTCGTGCCCGCCCTCGTCCTCGGCCTGCTCGCCTTCTTCCTCAACGGATCGCTGCTCCTGCTCGCCCTCAGCCTCATCCCGGAGGGCCGCGGCGAGGCTGGGGCCGAGACCGCCGTCGTCGTCGCCGCGGTGATGTCCGCCGTCGCCTCGGCCACCGGCGGCGCCCTCGCCGTCCGGGACGACGACGCCTACCGGCGCAGGCTGTACCGCCTCGCCGACCGCCGCAGACGCCGGGGAAGCATCCCCGGCGGCGGCCCCGGCCCCCTCACCCCCGGCACGGTCTTCATCCAGCTCGACGGGGTCGGGCACGACGTCCTCACCGCCGCCGTCACCAAGGGCGTCATGCCCACCGTCGCCCGCTGGCTCGGCGCGGACGGCACCCCGCCCTCGCACCGCCTGACACCCTGGCGCACCGACTGGTCGAGCCAGACCGGCGCCAGCCAGCTCGGCATCCTGCACGGCTCCAACCACGACGTCCCCGCCTTCCGCTGGTACGAGAAGGACACCGGCGAGGTCATGGTCAGCAACCGGCCCGCCTCCGCCGCGGAGCTGCAGCGCCGGGCCGTGCGCCGCACCGGTGACGGCGGGCTCCTGACCGTCGACGGCGCGAGCCGCGGCAACCTCTTCAGCGGCGGCGCCGAGCAGCTTGCCCTCGTGCTGTCGATCGCGGCCAGACGCGGCAAGGAGAACCGGTCACGGGCCGGGTACTTCGCCTACTTCTCCGACCCCGCCAACGCCGTCCGCACCGCCCTCTCCTTCGTCGCCGAGGTTTTCCGCGAGATCGGCGAGTCCACGCGCGCACGCCTGGAGCGGCGCCGTCCGCGGGTGAGCCGCGGCGGCCTCTACCCGTTCATCCGCGCCTTCGCGACCGTCGTCGAGCGGGACGTCGTGGTCGCCGCCGTCATCGGGGACATGCTCGCCGGGCGCAGCGCGGTCTACGCCGACCTCGTCGCCTACGACGAGGTGGCGCACCACTCCGGCCCGGCCGGCAAGGACGTGGAGAAGGTCCTGCGGCGCCTGGACCGCTCCCTCGCGCTGCTCGCCCAGGTCGCCGAGCACGCGCCGCGCGCCTACCGGATCGTGGTCCTCTCCGACCACGGACAGAGCCCCGGCGAGACGTTCCGCGCCCGCTACGGCCTCACCCTGGGCGATCTGGTCCGGGCCGGCTGCGGACTGCCCGTGCCGCGCAAGGCGCAGCACACCCACAGCGGCGCGGAGGCCCGCTCCGCCGTGCGGGCCGCGCTGCGCAGGCCCGTCGAGGAGGGCGCCGACCAGCACCGCCCGCCCCGGGGCGCCGAGCCGATCGTGCTCGCCTCCGGCAACCTCGGGCTCGTCTCGTTCCCCGACGTGCCGCACCGCATGACGCGCGAGGAGATCGACCGCCGCCATCCGGCACTGCTGCCCACCCTCGCCAACCATCCGGGGATCGGCTTCCTCCTCGTACGCAGTGCCAGGCGGGGCGCGTTGGTGCTCGGGGCGCGGGGCGCCGAGGTGTATCTGGACGAGGATCCGGAGGACCTCGGGCCGCTCACCGACTTCGGGCCGGGCGCCGCGGACGCCGTGCGGCGCACCGACACCTTCCCGCACGTCGCCGACATCATGGTCAACTCCTGGTACGACCCGCAGGACGGCGAGGTCCTCGCCTTCGAGGAGCAGATCGGTTCGCACGGCGGGCTCGGCGGGGCGCAGGCCCGCCCGTTCCTGCTGTCGCCGCTCGTGCTGGGCGATCCGTCGGCGGACGGGGCGGAGTTGGTCGGCGCCGAGCAGGTCCACCAGGTGCTGCGGAGCTGGCTGGGGGCGGACCGGGGGCCGGAGATCCCCGTGACCGTACCGGTGAACGATTCCTTGTTCGATACGCCCGCGGGCACAGCTTTTGCGGCTCCCGAGGCCGCCGCGCAGGACAAAACACACTGATTTGGAGCAGCGTCCGCCGTGCCCGACCATGGCTTCCGCCCGGCGGTCCCGGGCCCCATGGCACGACGAGAGGCGCACCACCCCATGCACGACACCGGAACCGTGGCAGAGTCGGCTCCGGCCTCCGACCAGGGAGAATCGGCGCAGCCCCCGAGCAGGCACGCCCGGCGGTTCAGCCTTCCGGTCGCCACCTGCCTCGTGATGGGGAACATCATCGGCGGCGGCATCTTCCTGCTGCCGGCCTCCGTCGCCCCGTTCGGCACCATCAGCCTCGTCGCGTTCGGCGTCCTGACCGCCGGGGCCATCGCCCTCGCGCTGGTCTTCGGCCGGCTCGCCGAGCGCGACCCGCGCACCGGCGGCCCGTACGTCTACGCCCGCGCGGCCTTCGGCGACTTCGCGGGGTTCCTCGCCGCCTGGTCGTACTGGATCACCACCTGGGTCTCGAACGCCGCGCTGGCCGTCGCCGCCGTCGGCTACCTCGACGTCCTGCTGCCCGTCGGCGACCACAAGTGGACCGCCTGCCTGGCCGCCCTGGTCCTGCAACTCCTGCCCGCGCTCGCCAACCTGGCGGGCACCCGGTACGTGGGCGCCGTCCAACTGGTCGCCACCGTCCTGAAGTTCCTGCCGCTGCTGCTCGTCGCCGTCGGCGGCCTCTTCTCCTTCGACAGCGCCAACCTCGGGCCCTTCCAGGCCAGTGACGACACCCCGATGGGCGCCGTATCGGCCGCCGCCGCGATCCTGCTCTTCTCCTACCTGGGCGTCGAATCGGCCGCCGTCAGCGCCGGTGAGGTGCGCGACCCGCGGCGCAACGTCGGACGCGCCACCATCCTCGGCACCCTCGGCGCCGCCCTCGTCTACCTGCTCGGCACGCTCGCCGTCTTCGGGACCGTCGCCCACGACAAGCTCGTGGCCTCTACCGCGCCCTTCTCCGACGCCGTCGACGCGATGTTCGGCGGCTCCTGGGGCGGCACCGCGGTCGCCGTCGCCGCGCTCGTCTCGATGGTCGGCGCCCTCAACGGCTGGACGCTGCTCAGCGCCCAGACGCCGTACGCGGCCGCCCACGACGGGCTCTTCCCGAGCGCCTTCGGCAGGAAGAAGCGCGGGGTGCCGACCGTCGGCGTCCTCGTCACCGTCGTCCTCGCCTCGCTGCTGACCGTCTACAACTACACGGCGGGCTCCGGCGGCGTCTTCGAGTCCCTGGTCCTGATCACCACGTTCACGGCGACCGTGCCGTATCTCCTCGCCACCGCCGCGCAGATCTACTTCCTCGTCTCCGGACAGCGCGAACGCGTCGTCCGCGGGCGGCTTGTGCGCGACGCGGTCCTCGCGGGGCTCGCGTTCGCGTTCTCCATGTGGCTGGTCGCGGGCTCCGGTTACGCTGCCGTCTACCAGGGCGTGCTGTTCCTCTTCGCGGGAGTCCTCGTCTACGCGTGGATGGCGGCCCGCAAGCAGCGGGCCGCCACCGTCAACGGCTGAGCCGGACCCCCGGTCCTTTTGCCGGGGCCACGCCTACCTCGCGAGCGGCGCCACGACCCAGCGGCGGGTCTTGAACATGCTGCCCCGCGTGCCGATCTCGATCAGCTTGCGGGCCGCCGGATAGGCCTCGTTGCCCTCCATCTCATAGCCGACCTCGAACGTGCCGGGCACGTCCACGACGTCGATCTGCCGCTCCGCAGCCGCGCCCTGCCCGCTCTCCTCACCGGCGGTGACCGCGGCGAGGTGGGCGAGCAGCGTGCGCTGCGCGGCGTCGAGCGCCCTGCGCGGGTCGCGCTCCAGCGGCGCCGCCGACGCGGTGCCGCCCTTGGGCTGTGGCGGCGACACCTCGGTGCTCGGCTCGCGGGTGACGCCGGTGGGCCTGCGGGTGGCGATCTGCGCCTGCACGGGCGTGCCGTCGTTGTCGAGGCCGACGCGGATGAGGCCGCGGCCCGGCGTGATGACGGGGACGCCGTCGAAGACCTGCCGGAACGTGACGTGGGTCTGGAGCGAGACCGGGCGTCCGACCTCGGAGCCGTCCTTCGTCCCGGAGTTCTGCATCAGGTCGTGCACGCTGTCGACGACCAGCTCGGCGCCCTCGGCGTACCGTTCGGCGAACCCGCGCGCCGTCTCGATCGCCCGCTCGGTGGGCAGCTGCTGGGTGTTGCGGTGGTTGGGCTCGGCGAGCCGCACCCAGCGGACGCCCTGCGGCGCGGTGGAGATGACGCGGTCGCCGGAGGCCGCGCTGAGCACGCCCATCCGCTCGATCTGCACGTCCTGCGTCGCCGCCGACGGGAAGTCGGCGAGCTCTGCGAGAGAGGCGAGTTCGGCGCTCGGGTCCCGGGGCGCCAGCTGGACGATCTGCTGCCGGCCGGGGAGCTGGGTGAGCAGCTCCCTGACGCCTTGGCGGGCGTAGTACCAGCGCCACGCGTACCAGGTGTCCGGCACGTGCTCGCGGTAGAAGTTCCGCTCGGTGTTGAGGCGGTTGGTGGCCTCGGCCTGGGTGGCGCCGACGGCGCAGACCGAGGGGGCCTGGCCGTGGTAGATGTCCCAGCTGGCATTGAGCCACGCGTCGCAGTACGTCTGCCCCGAGCGCCACTTCTCCCAGAACTTCTTGCCGTAGTCGCCGCTGTCGATGGAGACGGTCTCGAAGCCGAAGAGCATGCGGAAGCCGATGTTGGGCCCGCCCCAGGTGCGGATCGGCGAGTGGCCGCCGGTGACCTTGAGCGAGTCGCACGTCGACCAGAAGACGTAGTTCACCTTCTCGTTGCCGAGCGCCATCCGGTTGGAGACCGCGTCGCTGCGGCCGTCCCAGGCGGCACCGAGCGGCGCGAAGAAGACGCCGTTGCCGTCCATGCCGCCGTGGCCGGAGTGGTAGACGGCGACGACGGCGTCCATGCCGTACCTGTCCTGCCAGTTGTCGTACGTCTCCTCGTACGCCCACACCTGCGCGCCGCCGTCGGCGAACCAGAAGTTGCGGTCGTAGAACTGCTGGAGGTACCCCAGCCAGCCGGTGGCGTCCTCGTGCGTGTGGTAGAGCGTCGCCTGGTTGACGAACTTCTGGATGCTGAAGGCACCCCACCAGCCGAAGGTCGAGTCCCGGTCGCCGGCGGCGCCGGGCTTCTCCGGTTCGAGTGGCGACGGACCGCGGTCCGAGTAGTTGATGCGCATGGGCCTACCCCCTGAGACGATCTCCTCGCTGTCCTGCGCGAGGGGCCTCAAAGTGTCACCGCGGCCGCGCCTTGCCCAGTTGCCATTCCGGCCATAGGCCCCACGTCACGGGCCCGTTCCCGCACCCCAGGGGCCTCTGTGGCGCGCCGCCGCACACAACGTGTTCGGATCCGGCCGACGCGCACCTGCGGCCCCTGCTCGAACACCCCGCTGACCCGGCGCGGCCCGTTTCTCACCCCGAGGGGCTCCGCGCACCAGCCGCCGCCTTGCCCAAAAAATCGAACAGGTGCTCTAATCTGGGAATGGACCGCAACGCCTTCCCCACGGACCTCCTGGAGGCCCAGACAGCCTGGTATGTCACGTACGGGCAGCTCGCCACCGCGGCCGTCGACGGGACGGCCGCGCACCGGAGGCGGCTGCTCGGCCTCTCCCGGCTGATCGCCGCGCATCCCTACTGGCAGACGCCGGCCGGCACGCCCGCGGCGCGGGTCGCGCTCAAGGAGCTCGCGCGCGTGAAGGCGTTCTCGTGAGCCGCGCCGCGTCCCGGGGCCGGGTCAGCCGCCGATGTACCAGCTGAAGCCGCCGGACGCGGCGACGCTCAGCAGCACGATGAAGAGGATCACGTCCACGATGCCCAGGACCAGGGCCGCCTTCGCCATGCCCTCGCTGCCCCGGTGCTGGCGCAGGGCGACGGCGCCGAAGATGATCGCGAGCGGTCCGAGCACGACGCTGAAGAAGAACACGCCGACGATGCCGCAGACGAGTCCGGCCACCGCGAGGCCGTTCGTGCGGGAACCGGAAGTCGCTGACGGGTTGCCGTAGAACGACATGGTCATACTCCTCGGGGGTCGCGTTCCAGTCTTGCGTGACGCGATTCCGAGTGCCCCGGAACCAGTCGCGTACTCCGCGCCCGGCGCGGAGTGTGATCGGATGGTGGCCGCGGGACTTCCGACCACGGAACCGCGCCGATTCACGGAACCGCATTGAAGGGAACTGCATCGTGGCAACCACGCGCTCCGCGCACACGGTCTGGGAAGGCTCTCTGACGGAGGGCTCGGGCACCGTCACCTTCGACTCCTCCGGCATCGGGGAGCAGGCGGTGTCCTGGCCGTCGCGCGCCGAAGAGGCCAACGGCAAGACCAGCCCGGAGGAGCTGATCGCCGCCGCGCACTCCAGCTGCTTCTCGATGGCGCTGTCGCACGGCCTGACCGGCGCGGGCACCCCGCCCACCCGGCTCACCACCTCCGCCGACGTGACCTTCCAGCCCGGCACCGGCATCACCGGCATCCACCTCACCGTCGAGGGTGAGGTCCCGGGCCTCGACGAGGCCGCCTTCGTCTCGGCCGCCGAGGACGCCAAGGCCAACTGCCCGGTGAGCCAGGCGCTCTCGGGCACGACCATCACGCTTTCGGCCAAGCTGGCCTGAGCCAGCGCCCGTTGACGCTGCCGTCACCCCCTTCGGGGTGGCGGCATTGTCGTGTACGGCATTGACAAGAACCCGCTCAAGTTTTGTGATGGAGAACGGAGTAGACCTGGATACGGGGGACGTGAGCTCGCGGCGGAAGGGACTGGATCATGGCACGTGCGGTCGGGATCGATCTCGGGACGACGAACTCAGTGGTGGCCGTACTGGAGGGCGGTGAGCCCACCGTCGTCGCCAACGCGGAGGGGGCGCGCACCACCCCCTCGGTCGTCGCGTTCGCGAAGAACGGCGACGTCCTGGTGGGCGAGGTCGCCAAGCGGCAGGCGGTCACCAACGTGGAGCGCACCGCGCGCTCCGTCAAACGCCATATGGGCGACGGCGGTTGGCGCTTCCCGGAGGAGGGCTCCGTGGACGGCACCCGCCTCACCGCGCAGGAGCTGTCCGCGCGCGTCCTGCAGAAACTCAAGCGCGACGCCGAGTCCTACCTCGGCGAGGACGTCACCGACGCGGTGGTCACGGTCCCCGCGTACTTCGACGACACCCAGCGCCAGGCCACCAAGGAGGCCGGTGAGATCGCCGGGCTCAACGTCCTGCGCATCATCAACGAACCGACGGCGGCGGCCCTCGCGTACGGCCTCGACAAGGGCGAGGACGAGACGGTCCTCGTCTTCGACCTCGGCGGGGGCACCTTCGACGTCTCGCTCCTGGAGATGGGCGAGGGGGTCATCGAGGTGAAGGCCACCAACGGGGACACCCGGCTCGGCGGCGACGACTGGGACCAGCGGATCGTCGAGTACCTGGTGCGCCAGTTCAAGAATGGGCACGGTGTGGACCTCGGCAAGGACAAGATGGCGCTCCAGCGCCTGCGCGAAGCGGCCGAGAAGGCGAAGATCGAGCTCTCCTCGTCGAGCGAGACCGACATCAACCTGCCGTACATCACGGCGTCGGCGGAGGGCCCGCTGCACCTCGCCGAGAAAATGACGCGCGCTCAGTTCCAGGAGCTCACCGCTGACTTGCTCGACCGCTGCAAGGAACCCTTCCACCAAGCGGTGAAGGACGCGGGCGTCAAGCTCTCCGCCGTGGACCACGTGATCCTGGTGGGCGGCTCCACGCGGATGCCCGCGGTGACGGACCTGGTCAGGGAACTCACCGGCAAGGACCCGCACAAAGGAGTCAACCCCGACGAAGTCGTGGCGCTCGGCGCCGCCCTGCAGGCCGGGGTGATCCGCGGCGACGTCAAGGACGTCCTGCTGCTCGACGTGACGCCGCTCTCCCTCGGGATCGAGACCAAGGGCGGCATCATGACCAAGCTCATCGAGCGCAACACCACCATCCCCACCCGGCGTTCGGAGACCTTCTCCACCGCCGAGGACAACCAGCCATCGGTCGGCATCCAGGTCTTCCAGGGCGAACGGGAGATCGCCGCGTACAACAAGAAGCTCGGCGTCTTCGACCTGACCGGGCTGCCGCCCGCGCCGCGCGGCGTCCCCAAGATCGAGGTCACCTTCGACATCGACGCCAACGGCATCATGCACGTCTCGGCGAAGGACGAGGCCACCGGACGTGAGCAGCGCATGACCGTGACCGGCGGCTCCGCGCTGCCCAAGGACGACATCAACCGCATGGTGCGGGAGGCCGAGGAGCACGCGGAGGAGGACCGCAGGCGCCGGGAGGCGGCGGAGACCCGCAACCAGGCGGAGCAGCTCGTCTACCAGACGGAGCGGTTCCTGCGGGACAGCGGCGACAAGGTGCCCGCCGGGACGAAAGACGAAGTGGGTTCCGCAGCAGCCGAGTTGAAGGAACTCCTCAAGGACCGGCCCGACGACACGAAGGCCCTGCGCGCCGGCATCGAGAAGTTGGCCGCGGTGAGCCAGAAGATGGGCCAGGCCATGTACGCGGCCGCCGGTGAGGGCGCCCCGGAGCAGCCGCCCACGGAGGCCGGCGCCGAGGAGAGCGTGGTGGACGCCGAGATCGTGGACGAGGACGACCGGAACAAGGGCGGCACGCAGTAGACGGCGGGGGAGCGGCCGGGCTCACGAACCCGTCCGCTCCCAGCCCCGCCGCTCCGGCCGCGCCCCGACCCGCTTCGGGTCCCGGCTGCGGTAGACCACGTACGGCCTGAAGAGGTACTGCACCGGCGCGCTGAACATGTGGATCAGCCGGGTGAAGGGCAGCAGCGCGAAGAGCAGCATGCCGATGACGGCGTGGATCTGGAAGGTGAGCGGGACGCCCACCATGCGGTCCACGTCGGGCTGGAGGGTGAACAGGCTGCGGGACCACGGGGCGAGCGACTCGCGGTAGTTGTACCCCTCCTCCAGGCCGGAGTTGGTCAGCTTGGCCCACATGCCCATGACGATCGCCGCCAGCAGCACGACGTACATCACCTTGTCGTTGACGGTGGTCGCCCGGAATACCGGCGCGTTGGTGCGGCGGCGGTAGAGCAGCATCAGGATGCCGAGCACCGCGAGGGCGCCCGCCGCCGTGCCGCCCCACAGCGACAGCTTGTGGTACGTGCTCTCGTTCAGGCCGACGCCGTCCGTCCACGACTCCGGCACGAACAGGCCCATCAGATGGCCGACGAGCACGAAGAGGATGCCGTAGTGGAACATCGGCGACGCGATGTTCAGCAGCTTCGACTCGTAGACCTGGGAGGAACGGGTCGTCCAGCCGAACTTGTCGTAGCGGTAGCGCCAGACGATGCCGGCGACGAGCAGGACGAAGGCGACGTAGGGGAGCACGCCCCACAGCAGCGTTTTCATGACGGGCGCTCCCCGATGAGTGCGAAGGGTTGGAGGCCGACGTCCTCGCGCGGCGGCCCGGAGCGGGCCAGGGCCAGCGCCTCGGCGCGGTCCTTGGGCGAGGGGCCCGGCAGCGTCGCGCACACCGCCTCGACGACCGCCGCGTAGGGCGTGCCGACGTCGGTGAGCGCGATCCGCAGCAGTTCGAGACCGCTGCGGTGCTCGGTGAGGAGCACCGGCCCCGCCTGCGCGGAGAACTCCAGGACCGCGGGCAGGAAGTCAGGCAGCTCCTCGCCGGTGAATTCCAGGCCGTGTTCCCGGTAGACCTCCTTGAAGCGGACCAGGGCCATGCCGCGCCGCCGGGTGTCGCCCTCCCGCCACCAGCTCAGGTACAGGCTGTGGCGGTTCTTGAAGTCGAAGACCTGCACGTAGTGCGCGGCGAGTTCGCGGGGCCCGGTGGTCGCGGCGTACTCGAGGAAGCCGCCGAGCTCCGGGGGCGCGGCCGCGGTCAGCAGCGGCAACCGCTCGCGGAACTCGTCGTCGGGGTAGGCGAGGCAGAGCGCGGCGGCCTGGTAGAGCAGGGTGTGGCGGGTCACTTGTCGTCCTCTTCCCTGGCGGCGTGGGCCTTCTCGACCGCGCTGGGCTCCTCGTCGGCTGTCTGCCGGGCCCGCAGCGTGTGGAAGTTCTCGATGGTGACCAGCGGCAGCTGTCTGCGGCCGGAGTCCTGCCCGAACGGTCCGTCGTCGCCCATGCCGGGCCCGCCCTCGTAGTCGAGGCTGCAGGAGTCCGGGAGCGCCGATTCCTCCAGGCGCTGGGCGTCGGCGACGGCCGCGGTCGGGATGACGTACCGGTCCTCGTACTTGGCGATGGCCAGCAGCCGGTACATCTCCTCGATCTGGGGGCCCGACATCCCCACCGCGGCGGCGGCCGAACCGTCCGGCCGGTCACCGAGGTTGATGGCCCGCATGTGGGCCCGCATGGCCGCCAGCTTCTCCAGCGAGGCGCGCACCGGGCCAACGTCGCCCGCCGTGAAGATCTCCGCGAGGTATTCGAGGGGGATGCGCAGCGTGTCGATGGCGCCGAACAGATTGCCCAGGTCCTCCCCGTCGTGGCCGGTCTCGGTGAGCGCATCCACCACCGGGGAGAGCGGCGGGATGTACCAGACCATCGGCATGGTGCGGTACTCCGGGTGCAGGGGGAGCGCCACCTTGTACGTGCTGATCAGCGCGTGCACGGGGGAGCGGCGCGCCGCCTCGATCCAGTCGTGGGTGATCCCGGACCGCTCGGCGTCGCGGCGCACCTCCGGGTCGTCGGGGTCGAGAAAGACCCCCAACTGCGCCTCGTAGAGCCTGTGTTCGTCGGGCTCGGAGGCCGCCGCCGTCACCTTGTCCGGGTCGTACAGGATCACGCCGAGGTAGCGCAGCCGACCCACGCACGTCTCGGAGCAGACCGTCGGCAGGCCCACCTCGATTCGCGGGTAGCACATGGTGCACTTCTCGGCCTTGCCGGTGCGGTGGTTGAAGTAGACCTTCTTGTACGGGCAGCCCGTCACGCACTTGCGCCAGCCCCGGCAGTGGTCCTGGTCGACGAGGACGATGCCGTCCTCCGACCGCTTGTACATCGCGCCGGACGGGCAGGACGCCACGCACGCCGGGTTGAGGCAGTGCTCGCAGATCCGCGGCAGATAGAACATGAAGGTCTGCTCGAAGGCGAACTTCACCTTGTCGGCAGCCTGTTGGCGGGTCTTGGCGACCATGGGGTCCAGATGGCCGTGCTCGGTGGTGCCGCCGAGGTTGTCGTCCCAGTTCGACGACCACTCGATCTTCATGGGCTTGCCGGAGATCAGGGAGCGCGGCTCGGCCACCGGGTAGTCGTCGCCGAGCGGGGCGTCGGTGAGATTGCGGTACTCGTACGTCCAGGGCTCGTAGTAGTCCTTGATCTCCGGCAGCTTGGGGTTGGAGAAGATCTCCAGGAGCGACTTGATCCGGCCGCCGTTCTTCAGCTTGAGGTCGCCGCGCTTGTTCAGCTCCCAGCCGCCGCGCCACTTCTCCTGGTCCTCGTAGCGGCGCGGATAGCCCTGTCCCGGCCGGGTCTCGACGTTGTTGAACCAGACGTACTCCATGCCGTCGCGGTTGGTCCACGCCTGCTTGCAGGTGACCGAGCAGGTGTGGCACCCGATGCACTTGTCGAGGTTCATGACCATCGCGATCTGGGCCATGACGCGTCGTCCGCCGGTGGCTTCGCCTCGGGGCATCAGTACTGCACCTCCTGGCCGCGACGGCGGATGACCGTCACCTCGTCGCGCTGGTTGCCCGTCGGGCCGAGATAGTTGAACGCCCATGACAACTGCGCGTAACCGCCGATGAGATGGGACGGCTTGAGGATGAGGCGGGTCAGCGAGTTGTGGATGCCGCCGCGTCTGCCGGTGGCCTCCGCCTTGGGGACGTTCACGGTGCGTTCCTGCGCGTGGTGCATGAAGACCGTGCCGGCCGGCATGCGGTGCGAGACGATCGCGCGGGCCACCACCACGCCGTTGCGGTTGACGGCCTCGATCCAGTCGTTGTCCTTGACGCCGATCGCGTCCGCGTCCTGCGGTGCCATCCAGATGCACTGGCCGCCGCGGGAGAGCGAGAGCATGAAGAGGTTGTCCTGGTACTCGGAGTGGATCGACCACTTGTTGTGCGGGGTGAGGTAACGGACCGTCACCTCCTTCTCCCCGTCCGGGCCGAGCCGTGGCTCGCCGAAGAGCCGGTTCATGTCCAGCGGCGGCCGGTAGACGGGCATCGCCTCGCCCAGCTCGTGCATCCAGTCGTGGTCGAGGAAGAAGTGCTGGCGCCCGGTGAGCGTGTGCCAGGGCTTGAGGTGCTCGGTGTTGAGTGTGAACGCCGTGTACCTGCGCCCGCCGGACTCGCTGCCGCTCCACTCCGGCGAGGTGATCACCGGGACGGGCGCGGCCTGCGTGTCGGCGTACGTGATGCGCTTGCCCTCGTGCTCGGCGGCCAGGTGCGCCATCTCCTGGCCGGTGCGCGCCTCCAGGGTGTGGAAACCCTGCGTGGCCAGGCGGCCGTTGGTCGTGCCGGAGAGCGCGAGGATCGTGTTGGCGGCCTTCACCGCCGTGTCCAGGGCGGGGCGCCCGTCGGCCGGTCCGCCGCGCACGACGCCGTTGCGCTCGCGCAACTCGTCGACTTCATGGTCGGGATTGAACGAGATCCCCTTCACCGGCAGCCCGAGCTTCTCCACCAGCGGGCCGAGCGCGGCGAACTTCGCGCCGATCGCGGTGTAGTCGCGCTCCACGACCGTCAGGTTCGGCATCGTCCTGCCCGGCACCGGCTCGCACTCGCCCTTGCGCCAGTCCAGGACCACGCCGCCGGGCTGCGCGGTCTCGCCCGGGGTGTCGTGCTGGAGCGCGGTGGCGACGACGTCCTTGCGCACGCCCAGGTGGTCCACAGCCAGTTCGCTGAGCCGGTCGGCGATGGCGCGGAAGGTGTCGAAGTCGGTGCGGGCCTGCCAGGGCGGGTCGACGGCCGGCGTGAACGAGTGCACGTAGGGGTGCATGTCGGTGGTCGACAGGTCGTGCTTCTCGTACCAGGTGGCCGCGGGCAGCACCACGTCGGAGAGGAGCGTGGAGGACGTCTGGCGGAAGTCCAGCGAGACGAGCAGGTCGAGCTTGCCCTCGGGCGCCTGATCCCGCCAGGTCACCGTCGAGGGGCGCTCGCCGGGCACCGCCTCCTCGGCGCGCAGCGAGGAGTGCGTGCCGAGCAGGTGCTTGGTGAAGTACTCGGCGCCCTTCGCGGACGAGCCGAGGAGGTTGGCGCGCCACAGCGTCAGGACGCGCGGCCAATTCTCCGGCGCGTCCGGGTCCTCGCAGGCGAACTTGAGCGTGCCCGCCTTGAGTTCGTCGACGACGCCCGCCACCGGATCGCCGGGCATCTCGCCCAGATCGAGGGGGTTGCGGTCGAAGGTCGGGTACGAGGGCATCCAGCCGGAGCGCGTGGACAGGGCGAGGCAGTCGGCGCCCGTCATCCCCGCGAACCGGCCCTCGCCGAGCGGGGAGGAGAGCACGTCCGCGGCGAACCTGTCATAACGCCACTGGTCGGTGTTGAGGAACCAGTACGCGGCGCCGATCATCTGCCGCGGCGGCCTGCTCCAGTCGTTGGCGCTCGCGAGCGTCGCCCAGCCGGTCGCCGGGCGACACTTCTCCTGCCCGACGTAGTGTGCCCAGCCGCCGCCGTTGCGGCCCTGGCAGCCGGTGAGCTGGAGCAGCGCCAGGAAGGACCGGTAGATCGTCTCCGAGTGGAACCAGTGGTTGGTGCCCGCGCCCATGAGGATCATGCAGCGGCCGCGGGACTTCTCCGCCGTCGCCGCGAACTCCCGGGCGATCTTGACGCACTTGGCGGCGGGCACGGAGGTGTGGGCCTCCTGCCAGGCGGGCGTGCCGGGCTGCGTGCCGTCCTCGTACGAGGCGGGCCAGGCGCCCGGCAGACCCTCGCGCCCCACCCCGTACTGGGCGAGCAGCAGATCGAAGACCGTGGTGACCAGCGGCCCGTCCTGCCCGCCGAGCCGGGTGGCGGGCACGCCGCGCCGCACCACCTCGCCGCGGCCCTGGCCGTGCGTGCCGCCCTCCGTGTCGAAGCGGGGCAGCAGCACCTCGACGCCGGTCGCCACGTCCGAGCCGTACAGGGACAACTGCGGCGCGATGGCGCCGAGTTCAAGGTTCCACCTGCCCTTGCCGGAGTCGGTCCAGCGGAAGCCGAGCGAGCCGTTCGGGACGGCGGGGCGGCCGGTGTTCTCGTCGAGCACCGCCGTCTTCCAGTCGCCGCCCTCGCCCTCGTCGCCGAGATCGCTGGCGCGCAGGAACTTCGCCGGCACGTACGCGCCGTCCTTCTCGGTGAGCGTCACCAGGAAGGGCAGATCGGTGAACCTGCGGACGTAGTCCGTGAAGAACTCCGTCGTGCGGTCGACGAAGAACTCCTTGAGGATCACGTGCCCCATCGCGATGGCCAGCGCCCCGTCGGTGCCCGGGTGCGGATGCAGCCACTCGTCGGCGAACTTGGCGTTGTCGGCGTAGTCGGGCGCCACGACCACGACCTTCTGGCCGCGGTAACGCGCCTCGGCCATCCAGTGCGCGTCGGGCGTCCGCGTCACCGGCACATTGGAGCCCCACATCATCAGATACGCGGCGTCCCACCAGTCGCCCGACTCCGGCACGTCGGTCTGGTCGCCGAAGACCTGCGGCGAGGCGACCGGCAGGTCCGCGTACCAGTCGTAGAAGGAGAGCATCGGCGCGCCGATGAGGCTCATGAAGCGGGCGCCGGCCGCGTGCGAGACCATCGACATCGCGGGGATGGGGGAGAAGCCCGCGACCCGGTCGGGCCCGTACGTCTTGATGGTGTGGACGTGCGCGGCCGCGATGATCTCGACGGCCTCGTCCCAGGTCGCCCGCACCAACCCGCCCTTGCCGCGCGCCTGTTGGTACGTCCGGCGGCGCTCGGGGTCATTCTGGATGTCCGCCCAGGCCAGCACCGGGTCCTTCAGCCGCGCCTTCGCCTCCCGGTACATGTCGACGAGGACACCGCGCAGATACGGGTAGCGGACGCGGGTGGGGGAGTAGGTGTACCAGGAGAACGCGGCGCCCCGGGGACAGCCGCGCGGCTCGTACTCGGGACGGTCGGGGCCGACGCTCGGGTAGTCCGTCGCCTGCGTCTCCCACGTGATGATGCCGTCCTTGACGTACACCTTCCAACGGCAGGAGCCGGTGCAGTTCACGCCGTGCGTGGAGTGCACGACCTTGTCGTGGCTCCATCGGTCCCGGTAGAAGGCGTCCGCGTCCCGGCCGCCGGTCAGCCGCACGCTGTGCAGGTCGGGGGCGGTAGTGCCGCGCCGGAAGAACTTCCCCGCCCGCAGCAGGGCGGCGGCGGGCTCGGTCGTCTCAGTCACCGTGGAGCTCCCTAGGTCTGCCTCCCCCCGAACCTAGGCGCGCGCGGCACGGGGCACCTGTCGGCCGCCGCCGTACGGGTTGCCGGGGGAGCGGCCCGGCATTACCCCGCACGTAATCGACCCCGGCTCGGGCGCCCGGCAGAGTGAGGGCAACGGATCCGGTCCGGCGCACTCCGGACCGGATCCGGCTCCCGAACCCGTTCTCCGCCCGGAGGTAATCCGTCATGGCCACGTCCGCGTACCCGCTCGCCTCGCTCGCCCGCACCACCGACCCGACGACGATGCTGCGCCGCTTCCTCGGCCTCGACGCCGTCGTGACCGCCGGGAACGGCGTCGCGTACGCCGCCGCCTCCGGTCCCCTCGGCGACCTCCTCGGTGTCGGCTCCGGGCTGCTCCTCGGCGTCGGCGTGTTCCTCACCCTGTACGCCGCCGGCGTCGGCTACCTCGCCGCGCGCAAGAGCCCGCCGACGTTCGGGGTGCGCGCGGTCATCGAGATGAACGCCGCGTGGGCGGTGCTCAGCGTCGTCGCGCTCTTCGCCTGGCTCTCGCCCGGCACGGCCGGAGCGGTGTGGATCCCGCTCCAGGCCGTGGTCGTGGCCGGTTTCGCAGCGCTCCAGTACGGGGCGCTGCGGGCGGTCAGGGGCTGAATCCGCAACCGCGGGCGCTGTCCCCGGGGCGCGCCCGGCCGCCGGAAAGGTGCGCCCGCTAGGGCATGTGCGTCTGCAAGTACTTGACCGTCGCCGGGTCGGCCGGGAGCAGCGTCTCGATGGCCAGCTCGGCGACCGTCACGTCCATCGGGGTGTTGAACGTCGAGATCGACGAGATGAACGAAAGCACCTGCCCGTCGTGCTCGATCCGCAGTGGCAGCGCGAAGTAGGGCACGTCCGTCCCCGGCGCGAAGGCGTCCACCCCGGGATCCGCCACCGGATACGCCGCGACCTCCTCGTACACCTCCCGCAGCGCGTCCGAACGCTGCAGGGCGATCTGCCGCTCCATCTGGTGCAGCAGGTGCCCCCGCCACTCCCGCAGGTTGCGGATCCTCGGGGCGAGGCCCTCCGGGTGGAGCGTCAGCCGCATCGCGTTCAGGGGCGGCGCCAGGAGGTGGTCGGGGATCCCGTCGAGCATCATCGCGATGCCGCGGTTGGCCGCGATCACGTCGTACGTCGCGTCGACGACCAGGGCGGGATAGGGCTCGTAACCGGCCAGGAGCTGTTCAAGACCCTCGCGCAGGGTGCCCATGGACGGATCGTCGAGCGGGGTCTCCCGGAAGCGCGGCGCGTAACCGGCCGCCAGGAGAAGCGAGTTGCGCTCCCGCACCGGGACGTCGAGGTGGTCGGCGAGGCGCAGCAGGAACTCCTCGCTCGGCCGCGAACGGCCCGTCTCGACGAAGCTGATGTGCCGGGCGGACGAGTCGGCCCGCAGCGCCAGCTCCAGCTGGCTCACCTTGCGGCGCTCGCGCCAGCCGCGCAGGAGCGGGCCCACTCCGGCGGCGTTGTCGTTGCTGGTCCCCTTGGCCTTGCCTCTGATGTTCCCCTTGGCGGGCGCGGCGGTTGTCATACGTAGACGGTAATCGAAACAGTTTGTGGCAAGGTGAGCCGGAGACCGGCTCGTCACTAGAGAGCCGCCGTTGAACCCGTCACTGAACCCCGTCACCGGGCCCGGCCACCGGACCCCGTCGCTGGACAAGGAGTGTGCCCCATGGCCCCCGAACCGCTCTCGCAGAAGGAGATCGAGGACCGCCTCGCCGAACTGCCCGGCTGGTCCGTGGAGGACGGCAGGATCACCCGCTCCTACCGGCTCGGCTCGCACTTCGCGGCCACCGGCCTGGTCGTCCACATCGCCCAGACGCAGGAAGAGCTCGGCCACCACTCGGACCTGACGCTCGGCTACAACACCGTCACCCTGGCCGTGAACACGCACAGCGCGGGCGGCGCGCTCACCGCCCTCGACTTCGAACTCGCCCGCAGGGTCGAGGGGTTGGCCCCCGGCCACGGCGCGGAATGAGCGCCCTGTGCTGAACTACAGCAAGGAAGCCGAGCGGTACGACGCCTCACGCGGCGGTGAGCCCCGCGCCGAGGCGGCCGCCGACGCGGTCCTCGGCCTGCTCCCCGCCGACACCGGCACACTCCTCGACGTCGCCTGCGGCACCGCTCTCGTCACCCGGCGTCTCGCCGCCCGGCCGGGGCTGCGGGTGACGGGCGTGGACGTCGCGTACGGCATGGCCCGGCTCGCGGCGGAGCGGATACCGGGCGCCGTCGTCCTCGGCGACAGCCGCCGGCTCCCCTTCCCCGACGGCACCTTCGACGCCGTCAGCACCGTGTGGCTGCTGCATCTGCTCGCCGGGCCCGAGGACGCCTCGGCGGTCGTCGCCGAGTGCGCGCGGGTCCTGCGGACCGGCGGGGTGTACGTCACGACGGTGGACAAGGCCGCCTCGCACGACGTGGGCAGCGACATCGACACCGTCCTCGCGCCGCGCCCGGTGGGGCCCGCGGTCGACCGCGCCGAGGCCGTGGACGCGTACGCCGCCGAACACGGTCTCACCCCGGCGGGACGGGCACGGTTCCCCGGCCACGGGCAGGGCCGGTCGCCCCGCTCCACACTCGACGACCTGCGCCGCGGCTGGTTCACCCGGATTCCGCCCGACGGCCCGATGGCCGACCGGTTCGCGGCGGGACTCGCGGCGCTGCCCGACCAGGACGTGCCGCGCCCCGACCCGCACTTCAGTCTGCGCGCCTACCGCAGACGGCGCTGAGGAATCACCCCGTCCGCACGAACGGATTTTTTGCGGGACCGGCAAGACCGTTGGTCGGAGACCGGAAACCGGGAGCACTCTGGCCCTGTCGGCACGCGAGGACGCCCCGACACCCCAGGACAGCTCGACCGACCGGAAGGCGACGGAGGAACGATGGGCCATCAGCAGGGTCAGGTTCAAGGCCAGGACCAGGGCCAGGGGCAGGGAGACGAGCAGACCCGAGGCGCGGGCCACGGACACAGCCACGGACACGGTCACGGCCACGGCGGCGACATGGACTGGGCGGCCATGGGCGCCATGCTGGAGCGTTACGCCCGGGTCGCCGCGCCCCAGTACGGCGAGGTCGCCGACTGGCTGAAGCGCTGGGTCCCCGCGCCGGGCGTCGTCGCCGACGTCGGCTCCGGGCCGGGTGCCATCTCCTTCCTGCTCGCCGAGGCCTTCCCGGGAGCGCGGATCGTCGCGGCGGACCCCGAGGAAGCCCTCCTGGAGCGGGCCCGCGAACGCGCCGCGCACGAGGGCCTCGCCGACCGCTTCACCACGGCGCGCGCCGCCCTCCCGGACGACATCGACGCGGTGCCGGTGGCCGACCTGCTGTGGCTGTGCAAGTCCCTGCACCACGTGGGCGACCAGGGCGCGGCGCTGACCGCGCTGGCCGGCCACCTCGCTCCGGGCGGAGCCATCGCCCTGCTGGAGGGCGGCCTGAACCCCCGCTTCCTCCCGCGCGACATCGGCTTCGGCCGACCTGGACTCCTGGCCCGCCTCGACGCCGCCGACGAGGAGTGGTTCGCAGAGATGCGCGCGGGGCTCGACGGCGCGAAGGAGACCACGGAGGACTGGCCGGCCCTGCTCGCCGACGCGGGCCTGCGGTACGAGGCCACCCGTACCTTCCTCCTCGATCTGCCGGCACCGCTGACGGAGGACGCCCGCGCCCACGTGGTCACGGAGCTGACCCGCCGCCGCGAGATGCACGCCGACCGCCTGGCCCCCGATGACCTCGCCGCCCTCGACCGCCTCCTGACGGAGGATGACCCCCAGAGCCTGCACCGCCGCCCCGACCTGTTCCTGCTGTCGGCGCAGACGGTGCATGTGGCGGTGAAGTGACATGCCGTCGGCCGGCCTGCTCCGGCAGGCCGGCCGACGTTTGAGGCGAAGACTCAGGCCACGTCGAACGTGGCCGGGTCCGGGCCCGTCCTGCGGTCCTCGTTCAGGGCCGAGATCGCCGCCATGTCCTCGGGGTCGAGCTCGAAGTCGAAGACGTCGATGTTCTCCTTGATGCGCGACGGCGTCACGGACTTGGGGATCACGACGTTGCCCAGCTGGATGTGCCAGCGCAGCACGATCTGCGCGGGCGTGCGGCCGTGCTTCCGGGAGATGGCGATGATCGCCGGGACCTCCAGGAGGCCCTTGCCGGAGCCGAGCGGCGACCACGCCTCGGTGGCGATGCCCTGTTCGGCGTGGAACTCGCGCGAGGCGCGCTGCTGCAGGTGCGGGTGGAGCTCGATCTGGTTGACGGCGGGGATGACCGACGTCTCGCCGAGGAGCCGCTCGAGGTGCTCGGGGAGGAAGTTCGAGACGCCGATGGACTTGGCGCGGCCGTCCGCCTGGATCTTCTCGAAGGCCTTGTACGTGTCGACGTAGCTGTCCTTGGAGGGCAGCGGCCAGTGGATGAGGTACAGGTCCACGTAGTCCAGGCCGAGCTTGGCCAGCGAGGCGTCGAAGGCGCGCAGTGTCGTGTCGTAACCCTGGTCGCTGTTCCAGAGCTTCGTCGTGACGAACAGCTCCTCGCGGGCCACGCCGGAGGCGGCGATGGCCCGGCCCGTGCCTTCTTCGTTGCCGTAGATGGCCGCGGTGTCGATGCTGCGGTACCCGGCCTCCAGGGCCAGCGCGACGGCCTTCTCGGCCTCGTCGTCCGGAACCTGCCACACGCCGAAGCCGAGCTGGGGCATCTCGACGCCATTGTTCAGGATGATCGGGGGAACCTTGCTCACGAGCTTTCGATCCTTCATTCGTCGGTTGGTCTATCCATGGTCAACGATCAGGGCCGATGCTGCATTCCTGACCATGTAGAGGGAGATACGGGTGGGGATCAGGTGTGCGGGGTGGCCGGCCGGGCAGTTCGGTCCGGACCATTGACGGTGTCCCTTCAGGGCGCGACTCTATTGCCACGCCGCTGAACGCGGGACACCTATGTGAACTCTATAAGCGCATGGGCCGCTCCACGTCTCTGTGGTCTGTTCCTGAAACCCCACCTCTTCAGGAAGGCAGCCGATGCACGGCATCTGGTGCTTTGGGTGCGCGGGGGCCCGCGCTTATCCGGAGCGACGCCGCCGCCACGCCGCGCTCGCCGTCCACACGGGCGAGGACCGCTGGTACCTCGTCAACGCCATCCCCGACATCGCCGACCAGATCGACCTGGCTCGGCTGCGCCGTACCGCTCCCGCCGAGTGGCCGCGGTACGCCGCCGGGGCCGGGCCCGACGCGGACACCCGGTCCGTCGCCCTGCGCCTGACCGACCCCGATGCCGAGCAGCACAAGCTCCTCGCCGACTGGGGCCTCGGGGTCGCCGCCGACGGGATGGTGATCGAGCGGTGAGCGCCATGACGAGCGAGGGCACGGCCGGGGATGAGGTCGGGGCGCGGCCCTGGACTCCGGGAGAACTCACCGGCCGGCTGCGCGCCGTCGCCGCCGCGCGCTACCACGACCGGCATCCCTTCAACGTACGCATGTACGAGGGTGGCATCGAGCGCTGGGTGCGGCTTGCCGTCGACGGTTACGTCAACTTCTGCCGGCTCAGGCTCGTGCCCGACCTGATGCGGACCAGGGTCGCCGCCTTCGAGAAGCACTACCGGTGGATGGACCCGGCCGTCGGGCAGGGCGGCCGCGATGGCCGGGAGGCGCTCGCCCTCGTCCTGGCCTGGGCGCGCACCCGGCGGGAACAGGGGCGAGCCGTCTCCGCCCTCGCGTTCCAGTGCGACGTGCTGTGGCCGCTGTGGTCGGTGCTCGACGTCGGCGACCGCGGAACCGGAGGTGCCGTGTGACCGCTCCCGATGTCGTACGTGAGGTGTGGCACCCCGCGCTGGCCCCCTCGGTCCTCCTGTGCCACGACCGGGTGCGCGACGTCGACCTCCTGGTGCTGCCCGAGCGCGTCGTCGTGCTGCGGGGAGCCGCCGGCGGCATCGTCGCTCTCTGCGACGGCTCGCGCTCCGTGGAGGAGATCGTCGCTGAGCTGATGGGTCGGCACCCGGAGGCGCCCGTCGCCGATGAGGTGCCGGAGTTCCTGGCGCGGCTGCGGGCCGAGGGGTGGCTGCGGTGACAGTAGGGGAGAGGGGCGCTGCGGATTCCGACCCGCCCTGGGTGCTCCTCGCCGAACTCACCCCCGGCTATCCCCTGCGCTCCTCGTACTGCTCCAACCCCGTCGAACTCGCCTTGGAGTCGGGTGAGTTGACGACCATGAAGTGGGTGCGCGTGCTGCGTAAAGGCATCGCGCTCGGCGTCGTGCAGGTCCAGCTGTTAGGCGGCGAACCCCTGCTCCGCCGCGTTCTCCCCGACATCGTCGCCGCGGCCGACACACCGGGCATCCACACGCAGCTCGTGACCAGCGGCGTCGGCCTGCACCGGGAGCGCCTCGCCCGGCTCGTCGACGGCGGACTGCGCAACGTCCAGGTCTCCGTGCGGCACACCGCCCCTGCGTCCGCCCGCCTCATCGCGGGTGCGCGGAGCGGCACGGCTCATCAGGGAGGCGGCCTGCCGTTCAGGCTCAACGCCGTCCTGCGCCGGGCCAACCTCGACGCGCTGGACTCCCTCATGGAGCTCGGCCTCGCCTGGGGCGCCGACCGCGTCGAACTGGCCAACGCGCAGTTCTACGGCTGGGTGCTGCGCGACCGGGACGCCCTCATGCCGGGCCGGAGCCAGGTGGTACGGGCCCGCGAACGAGTCGGGCGGTGGCGGGAGCGGCTCGCCGGCCGCATGGAGCTGGTGTGGGTGGCGCCCGATTACGTCGACGGCATCGCGAAGCCCTGCATGGGCGGCTGGGCGCCCTCTCCCCGGACGGCACGGCGCTGCCCTGTCCGGCCGCCGCCGAGCTGCTCGGCCCGGCCGCGCCCAACGTCCGGGAGGCGGAACTGGCCCGGATCTGGGGGGAGTCGGAGGCCTTCGCCCGCTACCGGGGCGAGTCTTGGACAAGCGACCCCTGCCGGTGCTGCGCCTCGCGCACCCTCGACTTCGGGGGTGCCGCTGCCAGGCGTACGCGCCGACCGGTGACGCCGCCCGGACCGCCCCGGTCCGCTGCCGTTCGCCCGATCATGCCACCGTCCGCGCCCTGGGGGGCGGGGCGCGCGCCCCCGCGACGTCCCCGCCCTCCTACGCGTACCGCACCCGCCCCCGTACCCGAACCCGCACCCGCACCCCCGGCCGTACGCCCACCACTCACGCGACACCCCGCTGACCCCCTTCCACGCCAGGGCCCTGGCAGCCCACCGCGTCTACGGACTGTCAGGAAGCCTTCCTGACATTGCGGAACGAGACCGCTGCGCGACCGCGGCGACAGAGCGGCCGGACATCGCAGGAAGACCCGCACGCAGACCCGCATACAGCCACAAGGAGAGGAATCACCGTCATGCCACATCCCACCTCCCGCAGAACGACCGCCGCACGCGCCGCCCTCACCGCCCTCGCCGTCCTCACCGCCCTGACCGGCGCCGCCGCCCCGACCCTCGCCGCGGAACCCGCCGCCCCCGCCGCGCCGGCCCCCACCGCGCAGGCCACGCCGACCCCCGCCACGCCGACCCCCACCCCGCCGACCCCCGCCGCGCAGGCATCCGGCACCCTCCACGCAGCCCCCTACGAGTACCTGGGCTGGGGGAACCCGCAGAAGCCCACCGACGTCATGGCCGCTACAGGCGTCAAGTGGTTCACGCTCGCCTTCATCCTCTCCGACGGCGGCTGCAACCCGGCCTGGGACGGCAGCCGGCCGTTGAAGGGCGGTTCCGACGAGGCCGCCGTCAACTCCATACGGCGTGCCGGCGGGGACATCGTCGTCTCCGTCGGCGGCTGGAGCGGTGCCAAGCTCGGCGAGAAGTGCGGCAGCGCCACCGCGCTCGCCGGCGCGTACCAGAAGGTCATCGACGCCTACAAGTTGAAGGCCTTCGACATCGACATCGAGAACACCGAGTTCGCCAACGCCACCGTGCGCCAACGCGTCGTGGACGCCCTGAAGATCGTCGAGTCGAGGAATCCCGGCATCGTCACCTACGTGACCATGGGCACCACCCCGAACGGCCCCGACGCCACCGGCAAGGACCTCATCAGGCGCGGCGCGACGGCAGGGCTCGCCGCCGACGCCTGGGTGATCATGCCCTTCGACTTCGACGGGCACGGCGGCACCATGGGTGACGCGTCCGTCAGCGCCATGGAAGGGCTCAAGTCCGCGGTCAAGAGCGCCTACGGCTACGGCGACGCCGACGCGTACAAGCACATCGGGATCTCCTCCATGAACGGCAGGACCGACGTCGCCGGCGAGACGGTGACCACCGCCGACTTCAGGAAGATCCTCGCGTACGCGCGGCAGCACCACATCGCGCGGTACGCCTTCTGGTCCGTCAACCGCGACCGCGCGTGCGGGGCCGGCGGCGAAGCGGGGGACTCCTGTAGCGGCATCGCGCAGTCGCCGTACGAGTTCACCAAGATTGTTGCCCAGTATGGGGGTTGATGCCTGGCGGGTCGTCTATCGGGCGTCGGCGCCGCTGCCCGGGGCCGTGCCGAGGTAGGCGTCCCGCACCCCGGGGTCCGCGCGCACCTCGGCGGGCGTGCCGTGCGCGAGGACCCGGCCGAGGTCGAGGACGACGACGCGGGCGCAGAGCTCCATCACGAACGCGACGTCGTGCTCGACGAGCAGCACCGCGCAGCCCTCCTCGGCGGCGAGGTGCCGGATGACGGCCGACAGATGGCGGCGTTCGTCGGCCGTCATTCCGGAAGCGGGCTCGTCCAGGAGCAGCACCCCGGGCGGGTCCGCGACCGCGCGTGCCAGCTCCACCATCCGGGCCCGGCCGACGGGGAGCGCGCCCGCGTACTCTCCGGCGAGCGCGTCGAGTCCGCACGCACGCAACACCTCGGCGGCCCGCTCGCGCCGTCTGCGCTCGTGCGCCCGCCGGGACGGCGCGGCCAGCAGGTCGGCCGCGAACCCGCCGCCACCGCCCCGCCACTCCTGCGCGACGACGAGGTTGTCGGCGACGGTGAGCTGGCCGAAGAGCTGCTGTCGCTGGAAGGTGCGGCGCATCCCGTGCCGGGCGCGCCAGACGGGGGAGCGGCGCGTGACGTCCGCCCCGTCGAGCAGCACCCTTCCCCGGTCGGGGCGGCGGATGCCCGACAGGACGTCGAAGAGCGTGGTCTTGCCCGCTCCGTTCGGGCCGATCAGCCCGCACACCTCGCCGGCCCGGACGGTCAGGTCCACCCCGTCGAGGGCGCGGACCCCGCCGAAGCGGACGCCGATGTCCCGCGCCTGCAGGATGCGCACCTCTTCCCTCATGGCCGGCCCGAACCCTTCGTCGTGGGGGCCGACCCCTCCGGCGTACGCGGCCCGCCGTCCGCTGCCAGGCCCAGGTACGCCTCCGTGAGCCGGTCCGCCCGTACTTCGGAGCGCGGGCCGCACCATGAGACGCGGCCCCGCGCCAGATACGCGACCGTGTCCGCCACCCCGAGGATCTCCGCGGCCTTCTCCTCGACGAGCAGCAGCCCGGCGCCCGCGTCCCGGACTTCGACCAGCAGGCGGAACACGTCGTCGACGACGCGGGGCGCGAGACCGAGGGACGGCTCGTCCGCGATCAGCACGTCGGGCGGGCGCTGCAACAGCGGGGCGAGCGCGAGGAGTTGCTGTTCGCCGCCGGACAGCGAACCGGCGGTGACCTTGCGCCGGGCGGCGAGTCCCGGGAACCGCTCGTACACGGCGTCGCGCGCGTCCCGGTCCGTCAGGTGGAGGGCGAGGTTCTCGTCGACGGTGAGGGAGGGGAAGATGCCGCGGCCCTCGGGGGCGAGGACGACGCCGGCGCGGGAGCGGTGGGGGGCGCCTTGGCGGGTGACGTCGAGCCCTGCCGCGTACACGGTGCCCGCGGTGGGCCGGATGAGTCCCGCCGCGGTGAGGCAGGTGGTGGACTTGCCCGCGCCGTTGGGCCCGAGCAGGGCGACGATCTCCCCGGCGTGCACGGTGAGGTCGACGCCGTGGAGGACGGGGGCGCCGTCGTATCCGGCGTGCAGGCCGCGGAGGGCGAGCACGGGTGGAGGCTGCCCGGGGCCACAAACGCCATCGGGTCCGCCGGCTCTGCCGGGTCCGCCGGGTCTGCCGGGTCTGCCGGGTCCGCCGGCTCTGCCGGGTCCGCCGGGTCCGCCGCGGCCGGGAGGCGGGAGCGGCGCCACCGGGGACACGGTGGGGGCAGGGCCGCCCGCTGCCTCTCCCCGCTCCCGCCCCTCGGCGGCCGACCGCGCCGCCGCGCCGCCGCCGGGCCGGTTCGCCCGGCGTCGTCGGTGCATCCGTACCGGCACCGCCGCGCAGTATCCGTCCGGGTCGTTGGCGAGTGCCAGCCCCGCGAGGCCGAAGAGGATCACCGGCAGGTGTACGGAGTCCGTGACGTACTCCGCCATCAGATGCGGGACGACCGCGAAGACGAGGCCCGCCACCACCGCGAACTGCGGCCTGCGCACGCCCGCCGCGACCACCACCGCCAGCCAGATCAGGCCGGTCGTCGCGGTGAAGTCGGTGGCGGTGATCCGGGTGTTGAAGGACGCGTACATCACGCCGCCGAACCCCGCGAGCCCCGCCGACAGGGTGAACAGGAGCAGCTTGGTCCGGACGACGGAGACCCCGCACGCCATCGCCGCCGCGGGAGCCGACCGTACGGCCAGCATGGCGCGCCCGGACGGCGAGTTCCGCAGCGCATCGAGACCGGCGACGACCGCCGAGACGAGGACGATCATGGCGACGCCCATGGCGCGGTCGTCGGAGAGGTCGACGGGTCCGAAGACGGGCCGGGGGATCTCCCAGCCCGTGTCGCCGTTCCGCAGCCAGCCCATTTGGAAGAGGACCTGGTCGGCGAGGAAGGCGAGCGCCAGGGTCGCGAGGGCCAGCGAGCGTCCGCCGAGCCGCAGTGCGGGCAGCGCCACGAGCGCGCCGAGGACGGCCGCCGCACAGGTGCCCACCGCGGCGGCCGCGACGAACGGCCAGCCGTGGCTCATCAGCAGCCCGGCGACGAGCGCGGCGCCCGTGACGAAGGTGGCCTGCGCCAGCGAGACCATCGCGCCGAGCCCGGTCACCACGGTGAAGGAGACGAACACCAGGGAGATCGCGAGCCCTTGGGCCAGGAGGCCGCTCCAGAACGGGGTCGTCACCGTGTAGAAGCCGAGGGCGAGGAGTCCCGCGGCAACCGCCCACGGCCCCTGGACACGGCGCCACGGCCGCCCGGCGAGATAGTCGGCGGGCGGCGCGTCGACCGCCGCCGTGCCCGCGGTCCGCTGCCGCCGCGTGAGCAGCAGCAGCCCGGCGAAGAGGATGAGGAAGGGCACGGCCGTACGGAATCCGGTGATGTTCCCGGCGAAGTCGGCGTATCCGGCGACGAGGTTCTGGAGTACGCCGAGCCCGAGTCCGCCGCCGAACGCCAGCGGCACCGAGAGGAAACGGCCGAGCACGGCGGCCGTCGCGGAGACGAAGAGGAAGAGGGTGAAGTCGTGCGCGGACAGCCCCAAAAGGGGCGTGGCGAGCACCCCCGCGAGGCCCGCGAGCCCCGACGACAGCATCCACGCCACCGACGAGAGCCGGTCCGCGCTCATGCCGCGCAGCTCCACGAGCGAGCGGTTGTCGACGGTGGCCCGCAGCCTGAGGCCGAGCGGGGTGTGGCGCAGCAGGATCCACAGGCCGACGGCGACCACCGCCGTCGCCACCCAGGTGATCACCTGGTCGGAGTCGATGCCGACGCCGTCCATGAGTTGCCAGTTCCTGGCGGGGCTCGGTCCGACGCCAGGGAGGCCGAACTGGTTCTCGGCGGGCGCGACGGAGGCCCCCGCGTCCGCGAGGAGCTCGACCACCCACAGCCCGAGCGCGGGCAGGGCGACGAGCAGGCCGATCGTGGCCACGATCTGCGCGGTCTCGCCGACCCGCGCCAGCTTGCGGAACATCAGCCGGTCCAGGCCGAGGCCGAGCGCCGGGGCGGCCACCAGGACCAGGAGCAGCGCCGTCGGCACGGCGGGCCAGCCGAAGCCGGAGTGCAGTTCGTGGAAGGTGAGGGCGGTGAGGTAGGCGGTCGCGCCGTGCGCGAAGTTGAACAGGCCCGACGCCGAGCAGGACAGGACGAGGCCCGTGGCGAGGAGGGCGTAGAGGGCACCGGAGACGAGACCGCTCAGCACGAATCCCAGCAGGTCCGACATGGCGGCCCGCCCCTACTTGAAGGGGATCGGTTCGTAGCACTCGAACGGTGACGACACCGTGTACTTCCCGTCCTTGAGCCGGACGAGGGCGCCGCAGCCGAACGACGCCTTGCGCCCCTCGGGCAGCCGGCGGTCGCCGACCATGGTGTTCTTGTCGGAGTAGCCGTCGGCCGCCCGCTGGAAGGAGTCGACGGTGAGGTCCTTCCCGGCCTTGTCGGCGATGGCGAGGAAGAGGTCGGCCGACATGTAGCCCGTCATCATGTGCATGTTCAGCGGGACCTTCTTGCCGGCCGCCTTCCCGATGTCCGCCTTGAACCGCCTCATGTCCGCGCTGTCCTGCTCGAACGGCTGGAAGGAGAGGAGGACGTGCACGCCGTCCAGGGCCTTCCGCGTCGCGCTCTTGGCGAGCAGACCCGGGTCGTAGTCGGTGGGATCGGTGAGCACACCCTGGAAGCCGGCCCGTTTGACCGAGGTGAACAGGCCGATGTTGTACGGGGTCTGCATCACGGAGACGACGGCGTCCGGCGCCTTCCCGCCGTCGGAGCGCATGATCTCCTTGGTGTACGCCGACCAGTCGTTCGGCACCGAGGTGGCGGGCACCGTCGACTCGGCGTACGTCACCTCGTACCCGGCCGCGGCGAAGCTCTGCTTGTAGGTGCGGATGGCGAAGGTGCCCGCGTCGTTGTCGTTGGCGAGGATCGCCACCGACTTGCCCTTGGCGCCGCCGGTGACCTTCTTCAGCCCCTCGGGCCAGCTCTGGGTGATGGTGCCGCCCGGCATCGGCACCATGCAGCCGCCGAAGCCGTACATGTACGACGGGCCGCAGAAGGGCGGGACGGTGCCCCAACCGAACGTGGGAACCTTCTGCTTCTGCAGGAAGTCGGCGCCGGAGAAGGTGACGGAGCTCATCGGGGAGATGGCGAACACCTTGTCGCGCTGGACGAGTTTGCGGGCAGCGGCGAGGTTCTTGCCCGGGTCCTGTCCGTCGTCCTCCGCGCCCAGGTAGTCGATCTTCCGGCCGTGCACGCCGCCCTCGGTGTTGGCGCGGTCGAAGCGGGCCCGCGCGCCCAGGTCGGTGTCCTTCTTGCTGTACCCGCTGGCGGTCGTCATGGAGACGATGCCGCCGACCTTGATGGAGTCCTCGCTCACGCCGCGCACGGAACCGCCGCCCTTTCCGTCGCCCGTTCCGCCCGAACCGCCGCTGTCGGAGGCGGAGTTGCAGGCGGTGGCGAGCAGCAGGGCCGTGGCGGCTGCGGTGATGGTGCGGATCGATCGCGACACGGTCGAGCCCCCTGAAGTCGAAGTGGGGCTGATTCTGTGCGGGAGCTGATGAACCGTCAATAAGGGGCGCGACGGGAATTGATGGCCCGTCAGAAATTGGGCGGACGCTTGCCCTTGTCTGCCCTCGGCCACGCCTAGCTGCGGTACAGCGCCTCGACCTCCGTCGAGTACACCGTCTCGATCGCCTTCCGCTTCAGCTTCAGCGACGGCGTGAGGAGCCCGTGCTCCTCGGTGAACTGGTGCGCCAGTATGCGGAACGTACGGATCGATTCGGCCTGGGACACCAGGGTGTTGGCGGCGACGACGGCCCGGCGCACCTCGGTCTCCAGATCCGGGTCGCGCACCAGATCGCCCGGCTTCAGCATCGGCTTGAGGCGCATGGTCAGCCAGTGCTCCACGGCCTCCGCGTCCAGCGTGACGAGCGCCGCGATGTAGGGGCGGTCGTTGCCCACGACGATGCACTGCGCGACCAACGGATGGTCGCGCACCCGCTCCTCCAGCTGGGCCGGCGAGACGCTCTTGCCGCCGGACGTCACCAGGATCTCCTTCTTGCGCCCGGTGATCGTCAGATAGCCGTCCTCGTCGAGCGCCCCCAGGTCGCCGGTGGCCAGCCAGCCGTCGTGCAGGGTGGCGTCGGTGGCCTTGGGGTCGTTGAGGTAGCCCTGGAAGACGTTGCCGCCGCGCAGCCAGACCTCGCCGTCCTCCGCGATGTGCACGGTGGAGCCCGGGATGGCCTGGCCGACCGTGCCGTAACGGGTGCGCTCCGGCGGGTTCGCGGTCGCGGCGGCCGTCGACTCCGTCAGGCCGTACCCCTCGTAGATCGTCACCCCCGCGCCGGCGAAGAACAGGCCGAGGCGGCGGTCCATCCCGGAGCCGCCGGACATCGCGTGCCGCACCCGGCCGCCCATCGCCTCGCGCACCTTGGAGTAGACGAGCTTCTCGAAGAGCTGGTGCTGCATGCGCAGACCGGCCGAGGGGCCGGGGCCGGTCCCGAACGCCTTGGCCTCCATCGCGTCGGCGTACCGCACGGCGCACTCCACCGCCTTGTCGAACGGCGCCGCCTTGCCGTCCTTCTCGGCCTTGCGCCGCGCCGCGTTGAAGACCTTCTCGAAGATGTACGGCACGGCCAGGATGAACGTGGGCCGGAAGGCGGCCAGATCGGGCAGGAGCGCCGCCGCGTTGAGGCTGGGCTGGTGCCCCATCTTGACCCGGCCGCGCACCGCCGCCACCTGCACCATGCGGCCGAAGACGTGGGCCAGCGGCAGGAAGAGCAGCGTGGTGGCCTCGCTGTCGCGTCTGGAGTGGAAGACCGGCTCCCAGCGCGCCACCATCACATCGGCCTCGAACATGAAGTTCGCGTGGGAGATGAGGCAGCCCTTGGGGCGGCCGGTGGTGCCGGACGTGTAGATGATCGTGGCGATCGAGTCGGGCGTGACCGCGCGGCGGTGCCGGTGCACCACCTCGTCGTCGATGTCCCGTCCGGCAGCGCCCAGTTCACCGACGGCGTCGGCGTCCAGCTGCCAGAGCTTGCGCAGCTGCGGCAGGCGGTCGATGACCGAGCCGATCGTCATGGCGTGGTCCTCGTGCTCGACCATCGCGGCCGACACCTGTGCGTCGTGCAGCATCCACACGACCTGCTCGGCCGAGGACGTCGGGTAGATCGGGACGACCTGGGCGCCGATGGTCCACAGGGCGAAGTCGAAGAGAGTCCACTCGTACCGGGTGCGGGACATGATCGCGACCCGGTCGCCGAACCGCACCCCCTGGGCGATGAGCCCCTTGGCCAGCGCCAGCACCTCGTCACGGAACTGGTCCGAGGTGACGTCCCTCCACTGTCCGTCGGTCTTGCGGCCGAAGGCGATGCGCGACGGGTCCTCGAGGGCATGGTCGAACACGGCGTCGGCAAGGCCGCCCACCAGCGGCACCGACGCCAACGGAGGATTGGTGAACTCGCGCAATGATGCTCCTTGTGGCGCTCCGCACAGCGCCGTGACCGTACCCCACCCCGCGCGCGTTCGGGAGGGGGTCCAGGCGCCGTCGGTACGGACCATCGGCACAGGTCAGCCGGTGGAAATGCGGCCACAAGGGGAAGGGCCGGACAACTTACTTACGTCGGAGTAAGTTTCGGTGGCGTAATCTCCACCGAATCTGTACGCAGCGTACAGATGGTTCCTGCCGGACAGCGGCCCCGGTCTGCGGACGTTCCATGATCATGCACCAGTTCCGGCCCTTGGCGCCCACCCGCCCCGGCGCCCCGGCGCCTCGTGGCGAGAGCGCCGGGGCGGGGGGGGGTGCGGCTCAGGGAGTGGTCGCCGCCGAGCCGTACGCGTACTCGGAGATCAGCTTGCCCGCGGTGTCGCGAAGCCTGGCCGCGTCGCCCCGGTCGTTCCAGATCGGCCGCCCGCTGCCGTACGAGTGGCCGCCCCACTGCGGGTGCACCTGGTCGGTGTAGATACGGATGCGGTCGCCGGGCAGCAGCACCGTGCCCGGCGGGAAGGTGAAGTCCTGCCCCGCGTCGTCGGCGCCGAGGACCCAGCCGGAGATGTCGGCGGGCGCGGTGCCGCGGTTGACCACCTCGACGAACTCGTCGGCCTGGGTGCGCTTGACCTCGCCCTTGAAGCGCACATTGGTGATGTGGACGTCCGGGGCGCCGGTGCGGGCAAGGACCGCGACCAGGTCGGCGCTGTTGGCGCTGTTCTCCGGGCTGATGAAGCGGGTGACGATCTGGCCGCCCTGTTTGAACCCGGTGATGACCACCGCGTATTCGGTGTTGTCGATCGTCACGGTCTCCGGCGACACCTTGGTGGGCAGATCGACGATGTCCTCGGGATTCGCGCCGACGTTGGGTGTCTCGTTGTGCTGGAAACGGAAGGTGAAGTCGTGCGGCACCTGGTCCTCGAATACGACGCGGGCCGCGAGCTCGACCTCGAACTGGTTCTGCGACATCCCCTGGATGGGGAAGTTCTGATGGGTGAACGTCCCCAGCGTGAACTCCGTGCCGTCCAGCAGCACATCGACCGTTCCGCCGGCGAACAGATAGCCGCTCATGCCCCCACCTGCGGGAACGCCCCACTTCACGTTGTCGGTGCGCAGACCCTGCAGGTTGGGCGGGTTGATGCTGAGCGCTGTCCAGGTACCTGAGGTGTCGACCTTCGACATGCGTGGCTCTCCTCTGTCCCGGTTGTTCCCCTCCCGGCCGACCGGCCGGGAAACAGACCATAGCGCCGAAGTGATAGGCCCGGAAGGCGAATTCAGGGGTGCCCGTACCGGAATTCGCGAATGGCCGATAATTTCCAGCGGGGCGCGTTCCCGGATTGACGGATAAAACCCTGGCGGGGCCGGAATTCTTCTGCTTCCCGAAATTCGGCTCACCCGCCCCACGATGGTGCTCACCGCACCATGGCCCGTGATGTACCGCCCGGCTCCGCGACCCCGTCCCCCGACGCCCCGCCCGCCCCGTGCGCGCCCACCGCCCCCGAGGGCCGCCGCGCGGGCCGCACCATCACCAGCACCACGACACCGGCGACCAGGCCCACTGCGCCCGCCGTGAGCGCGGCCCCGTTCAGCCCCGACGCGAAGGCCGCGCGCACCGCGTGCCCGGACACCGAGCCGTGCAGCGCCGACGCCCCGCCGCCCGCGACGGTATGCGCCGCCTCCGACCCGAGCGGGCCCTTCATGCGGGCGGTGAGCACCGTCCCGAACAGGGCGACCCCGACCGCGTATCCGAGCTGGCGGAAGGTGTTGACCGCACCGCCCGCCATCCCGGCGTCGGCGGGCGGCACCGCCGCGAGCGCGGCCCCCGCGAGCCCCGGCGCCACCAGCCCCGCCCCGACACCGGTGAGCGTCAGCCCCGGTGCGAGCGCCGGCCAGGACGAGCCGGCGTCGAGCACCGCCATGCACAGCCCGCCCGCGCCGATCAGCAGCAGCCCCACCCCGATGACCAGGCGCGGCGCCGCCCCGTGCAGCAGCCGCCCGGCGAGCAGCGCCACCACGAACGAGGTGGCGGCGAGCGGCAGCAGCACCAGGCTGCCGCGCACCGGACTCATGCCCAGCACCGTCTGCAGCCAGATGGAGAGGTACGGCATGACGCCGAAGGCGGCGCCGTTGTAGCCGACCGCGCCGATCAGCACCCCGGTGAAGGCGGGCTTGCGCAACAGCCGCAGGTCGAGGAGCGGCTGCGCGACGCGCCGTTCGACCAGGACGAAGCAGAGCAGCGCGAGCGCCGAGACCGCGAAGGCGGCTCCGGTGGCCGCCGAGGCCCACTCCTCCGCCCCGCCGCGCAGCACCCCGTACGTGCCCGCCCCCGCGAAGCACGCGAACGCCGCCGTGCCCGCCCAGTCGACCCGGCGGCCCGCCGGACCCCTCGACTCCGGCACCACGCGCAGCGTCAGCCAGATCGAGGCCACGCTCACCGGCAGGTTCACGAAGAAGATCCAGCGCCAGCCGGGCCCCTCGGTGAGCACCCCGCCGACGATCGGGCCGAGCGCGGCCGACGCGCCACTCACCGCGCCCCACACACCGAGCGCGGTCGACCGGTCGCGCCCCCGGTAGGCGGCGCCGAGCAGCGGCAGCGTCGTCGCGAGCATCGCGGCCGCGCCGAGCCCCTGCACGGCGCGGGCCGCCACCAGCAGCTCCGCGTCCGAGGCGAGCCCGCAGCCCAGCGAGGCCACCGCGAAGAGCGCGGTGCCGATCACGTGGAGCCGCCGCCTGCCGAGCACGTCGGCGGCGGCACCGACACCGAGCAGCAGCGCGGCCAGCGCCAGCGCGTAACCGTCGATGACCCACTGCAAGTCGCTCAGCGAGGCGTCCAGCGCCCGCGCCATTTCGGGCAGCGCCACGATCACGATCGACACGTCAAGCAGCAGCATGAACGTTCCCAGAGACACCGCGGTCAGCGGCCCCCATGTACGCATGTCCTGTTTCCTTCGGCTCGTCGTCCCACGGATCTCCGTGTCCCCGTACGATGACGGCGGCGGCGGCGGACGATCCCGGTGCCACAGCCCAGAACTTCGACGTAATCCGACATGGAACGGGGGAAGTTTGGTGGAATCCGAACCGTTCGACCGGCTGGACCTGCAGCTGCTGCACGCGCTGGAGATCGACGGCCGGGCCCCCTTCAGCCGCATCGCGGGCGTCCTCGGCGTCTCCGACCAGACCGTCGCCCGCCGCTACCGCCGCCTGCGCGCCGAGGCAGGACTGCGCGTCATCGGCGTCCGCGACACCCGGCGGCTCGGCCGTGACGAGTGGATGCTGCGGCTGCGCTGCGCGCCCGACGGCGCCGAGGCCATCGCGGCCGCCCTGGCCCGCCGCCCCGACACGGCGTGGGTCCACCTCACGTCGGCGGGCACCGAGGTGGTCTGCATGACGCTGCCCCGCACCCCGGGCGACTACGACGACCTGCTCTTCGGCAAACTCCTGCGCAGCCGGAAGCTCATCGAGATCACCGCCCACCAGCTGCTGCACCGCTTCTACGGCGGCCGCACCGGCTGGATCGGCAAACACCGGCCGCTCGACGCCGGCCAGGTCGCCGCGCTGACCGCGGCCCTGCCCCCGGCCGTCCCCGGTCCGGCCCGCATCGTCCCCGACGACGAGCCGCTGGTCGCCGCCCTGAAGGCCGACGGCCGCGCCACCTACCCCGAACTGCAGCGCCTCACGGGCCGCTCCGAGTCCTCCGTCAAGCGCCGCGTCGCCGCCCTGCTCGGTTCGGGCGCCCTCTACACCGACGTCGAGTACGACGCCGCCCGTTTCGGGTTCACCGCCGCCGCGCTGCTCTGGGTCACCGTCGTCCCCGGCGCCCTCGACGAGGTGGGCCGGGCGATGGCCGGGCACCCGGAGATCGCCCACGTCTCCGCGATCACCGGCGCCGCCAATCTGATGGCGAGCGTCCTGACCCGGGACACCGACGAGCTCTACGCCTACCTGAGCGGCAGGCTCGGTTCGCTCGACGGGGTGCGGCACGTCGAGGCGGCGCCCTACCTGCGCCGCTTCAAGGAACTCACCTATCCGCGGCCGCTGCGGTAACCCCCCTCGCGCGCCCCGCGCCTCAGCGTCCGCCCCGGTGCAGCCGGTCGCCGCCCGCGAGGATTGCTGCCGCCAGGGCGTCCGCGGCCTCCTGGGCGGAGGCCCGGCGCTCGGCGTGCAGCAGTACGAAGTCGACCCGGCCGAGCTCCGGCAGGCCCGCCCGGTCGGGTACCGGGACGAGGCCCGGCGGGATCAGGCCCCGTGAGTGCGCCATCACGCCCAGGCCCGCGCGGGCCGCCGCCACCAGGCCGTTGAGGCTGCCGCTCGTACAGGCCACGCGCCAGGCGCGGCCCCGCCGCTCCAGCGCCTCGAAGGCGAGGGCGCGGGTGATGCCCGGCGGCGGGTAGACGATCAGCGGCACCGGGCGCTCCGGGTCGAGGCGCAGCCGCTCCGAGCCGATCCAGACCAGGTCGTCCTGCCACACCAGCTCACCGCGCGGATCCTCCGGGCGCCGCTTGGCGAGGACCAGGTCGAGCCGGCCCGCGTCCAGCCGCTTGTGGAGCGTGCCGGAGAGCTCGACCGTCAGCTCCAGGTCGACGTCGGGGTGGTCGTACCGGAACGTCTCGAGGATGTCCGTGAGCCGCGTCAGCACGAAGTCCTCCGACGCCCCGAACCGCAGCCGCCCGCCGAGGCGCGTCCCGGCGAAGAACGCGGCGGCCTGTTCGTGCGCGGCCAGGATGCGCCGGGCGAAGCCGACCATGGCCTCGCCGTCCTCGGTCAGCTCCACGCTGTGGGTGTCGCGGGTGAACAGCAGCCGGCCGGTGGCGTCCTCCAGGCGGCGCACGTGCTGGCTGACGGTCGACTGGCGCAGGCCGAGCCGGCGGGCGGCCCGGGTGAAGCTCAGCGTCTGGGCGACCGCGAGGAAGGTGCGCAACTGCGCGGGTTCGTACACGCGGGTCAGCCTAGCGCCGGTCATCGCGGAACGTGATGACAGTCAGAGCGGTGTACGGGTTCCCCGATCACCCGCATCGGGAGGATCATGGAGAGGGCACGCCCGCGCCGAGCGCCCCGCGCCGGGCACGTCCCCGAACCGAGAGCATGGAGCACCGTGAAACGCCTGAAGTGGCCGTCCTGGATGCCGGTCGACCCGTACATCGTGGCGTTGCTCGCGACCGTGGGGCTCGCGGCCCTGCTGCCCGCCCGTGACACCGCCGCCGATGTCGCGTCCGGCGCCTCCACCGCGGCCGTCTCCCTGCTCTTCTTCCTCTACGGCGCCCGGCTCTCCACCCGCGAGGCGCTCGACGGGCTCAAGCACTGGCGGCTCCACGTCACCGTGCTGGCCTGCACCTTCGTCGTCTTCCCGGTGCTTGGGCTGGCGGCCCGCGGGCTCGTCCCGTACGTCCTGACGCCCGCGCTCTACGGCGGTTTCCTCTTCCTGACCCTGGTGCCCTCGACCATCCAGTCCTCCATCGCCTTCACGTCGATGGCCCGCGGCAACGTCCCCGCCGCGATCTGCGCCGGCTCCTTCTCCTCGCTCGCCGGCATCCTGCTCACCCCGCTGCTCGCGGCCGCCCTGATCGGCGGGGACGCCGGCGGCTTCTCCGGCGACTCGCTCCTGAAGATCGTGCTGCAGCTGCTCGTGCCGTTCCTCGCCGGGCAGTTCCTGCGCCGCTGGGTCGGCGGCTTCATCACGCGCCACAAGAAGATCCTCGGTTACGTCGACCGCGGTTCGATCCTGCTCGTCGTCTACACCGCGTTCAGCGAGGGCATGGTGCAGGGCATCTGGCACCAGGTCCATCCGCTGCGGCTGCTCGCGCTGCTCGGTGTCGAGGCGGTGCTGCTCGCCGCGATGCTGGCGCTGACCTGGTACGGCGCGAAGCGGCTCGGCTTCGGCCGGGCCGACCGGATCGCGATCCAGTTCGCCGGCTCGAAGAAGTCCCTGGCCGCCGGACTGCCCATGGCGAGCGTCCTGTTCGGGGCGGACGCCTCGCTGGCCGTGCTGCCGCTGATGCTCTTCCACCAGATGCAGCTGATGGTCTGCGCGGTCATCGCCAAGCGCCGCTCGCGGGACCCGCGGGAGTTCGTCAGCGAGCCGCCCCGAGCCGCAGGGACACGAACCGCGGTCGGTACAGGGACACGTTCCGGCTGACGTTGGCCTGCGCGGTGGCGGGCGTCGCGTTCAGCCAGTTGACGTCGTAGCTGAGCACCAGACGGCCGTCGCCGCCGAGCGCCGGGTGGGCCTGCGGGTTGTAGGCGGCGGTCTCCTGCTGCGGCGCGCCGTCCTTCGGCAGGGGCGCCTCGAACCCCTTGGCGGGGCCGTGCCAGGGCCCGGTGGGGGAGCAGGACCAGTACGAGGTGACGGTGGTCAGGCCCTTCGTCCCCGCGGCCATGGTGAAGAGGACGTACGTCCCCTCGTCCCGCACCACCGTGAACGCGCTGCCCACACCCTTGCGCCCGCCGTCACCGAGCACGGGCCGGGGTGTCGCGTCGTGCCCCCACTGCTCCCCGTCCCAGTACTCCCAGGCGTCGGCCTCGGCGAGCCTGCCGTGCGGGACGCGGGCGACATAGGCGTGAGAGGAGGGGCGGGCGTTCGCCTGGGCGTCCGTGCCGCCGAAGACGTACGTCCAGCCGTCGTCCTCGGCCGTCGTCGTGCCGTACAGGATCCGCTTCTCCGGATCGGCGACCGCCTGCTGGTCGGAGACCTTCGCGATGGACTCGACGCGCAGGTCGGGCAGGGAGAGCGTGGCGACCTCGGTGGCGAGGGGGACGCCGTAGATCCAGGGCCCCTGGCTCGCCATCCGGTTCCACAGCAGCACCCGTACGACCCGCTCGGCGGAGTCGGGCGTGCGGGGCTCCACGCGGGCCGCCACCGGCCAGCGCCACTGCTGGGGCGCCGGATCGGGGAAGAGCGGCGCGGCGAGGGTGCGCAGCAGGGTGCCCGAACGCGACATCACCACCGCGGAGTTGCGGATCATCGGGGTGTTCGCGTCGCGCCAGGTGTGGGCCTGGCCCGCCGGGTTGGGGGGTGCGTGGACCTGGCCGAGGAAGGTGTCGGAGAACAGCCACAGCACCTTGCCGTCGGGCAGCCGCACCGAGTGGGTGCCGTCCCCGCCGGTCCAGTCGTCGGTGCGCGTCGTGTCGTCGCCGTAGCGGGCGAACTCCGCGGTGGTCTCGTCGTCGGGGGTCCAGGAGGCCACGGTGCGGGGCCGGCATGCCGCATCGCCCTCCCGGTCGTCTTCCGGGAGGGCGATGAGCAGCACGGCCGCACAGGCCAGGACGAGCAGCAGGACCGGCCAGATCCTGCGCCGCCCCGTGGCGGGACGTTCGCGGGCGGACACGTCCGGGACGTTAGTTGCTGTCGCGCACGTGGTCCATGGGGAGTCGGATCACGGTGTCCCGCGTCACAGGCGCATCACCGGTGCGCAGGGACCCCACCTCGGCATCCGTCAACGCCCGGTCGTACAGCCGCACTTCGTCCAGGGCGCCGGTGAAGTGGGCGCGGCTGTCCAGCCGTTGCCCGATGTGCACGCCGAAGGGGGAGGTGCGGCTGACCGAGCCCGGCACGTCGGCCGTCTCGGTCCTGGTGCCGTCGAGGAAGAGCGTGAGGCGTCCCGCGCCGCGCCGCAGCGCGATGTGGTGCCAGTCGCCGTCGTTGTACGCGTTTGTCGTGCGCACGGACGCGGACCTCGGGGGCGTCGTGCCGGTGCGGGCGGTGATCAGGGCGGTGACGCGGTTGCCCGCGGGTTCGGCGCGCAGCCACACCTGCGGCTGGTTGGTGCCGATGCCGCCCATCCACAGCAGCGGCTGTTCCCCGGCGGCCGCGGTGTAGCGGAACCACAGGGATGCCGTGAAGTCCTTCTCGTACAGCGGCAGTCGGCGGCTGAACGGCAGGCGTACGGCGTCGTCGGCCCCGTCGAAGGTGAGGGCTCCGCCGAACCGGCCTTCGATCCCGCGCGCCCCGCCGAGCACGGCCGCGGGCCGGGCGCCGGGCGCGCGGTCGGGGGTCGTCGGGTCCGGGCCCCTGCGCGGCTTCAGCCACTCCTCGGTGAAGCGGGCGAAGCGGATCTCGTCCCGGGCGTCGACCGCGCCGCCCTCGTACATCAGCCCCACATGCGAGCCGCCGGCCCGCACCATGTCGGAGTAGCCCGACCAGTCCGTGGTCACCGTGGTGCCGCGGTCGACGCTGTCCCAGGTGCGGCCGCCGTCGTAGGAGGAGCGGATCTGCATCGTGCGGCGCCGGTCCGGATCGGCGGGGCAGGCCAGCAGCATCCGCTTGCCGAACCACAGGGTGGAGCCCTGCACTTGGGGCGTGTAGAGGTCGGGGATCGCCCGGAACGGCGCGGCGAAGGAGTCGCCGCCGTCGTGGCTGACGGTGTGGGTGCGGTGGCCGAGGTCCGTGCCGTCCTGCTCGCGGCCGCTGACGTAGAGGGCCCCGTCGGGCCGCTCGGTGACGGTCATCTCGGACGGCTTCTGCCGGAACGTGCCGTCCGGCGGTATCGGGTACGAGTCCGTGGCGCCGATCTTCCAGTGGTCGCCGCCGTCGTCGCTGACGATCAGCGCGGCGTGGTTGGCGGTGACCCGACTGCCGTCCCACGTCTCGGTGTTGGCGGTGAGGACGAGGCGTCCCGCGTGGCGTCCTCGGGTCAGCTGGACGCCGTGCACGGGACCGGTCGCGTACCAGGAGTTCCAGTCCGGCGGCAGGATCTCCCGGCTCAGGTCGCGCGGCGCCGACCAGCTGCGGCCGTCGTCGTCGCTGTACTGCAGGTGCGGGGTGCGGTCGCACGGCACGTCGCAGTTCCTGCCGTCGGTGCGACCGGTGTTGTACGTCTCCGCCAGCAGGATGCGACCGGTCCTGCGGTCCACGACGGGCGCGGGGTTGCCGTGGGTGTCGCCCCCGCCCTCGTTGACCACCTGGAGCGGGCCCCAGGTGCGGCCGCCGTCGTGGGACCGCTTGAGGACCAGGTCTATGTCCCCCGCGTCGCTGCAGTCCCTGACCCGGCCCTCCGCGAAGGCGAGCAGCGTGCCCTTGGCCGTCCGCACCACGGCCGGGATGCGGAAGCAGGCGTACCCCGGGTCCTGGGAGGCCTTGAACAGCACCTGCTGCTCGAAGGGCGGTGCCGGCGCGGGGGCGGTCCGCGCCGCCTCCGCCGGGGGCGCGGGCAGCAGGGCGGTGACGGCGAGGGCGGTCAGGGCGGCGGCAGCGGTGGGCAGCGGTCTGAGGCGTGCGCGAAGACTCACGGGCATGGTGCGGTCCGCCTTTCGTGGCGACGGCGACTCATGGCGATGACGGATCGGGTGCGGGGCGCCCCGGGGTCGGATGGATGGACGACCGGACACCCGGACATGCTGACATCCCACGTCCCATGTGTGGGCCCACAGACGCTACGCGCGGGGTTCTGTACCCCACAAGGAGCAGGCGTCAGGGGATCAGGACGACCTTGCCCCGATTGCTCCGCGCCTCGATCACCGCGTGCGCCCCGGCCGCGTCCGCCAGGGCGAACTCGGCGTGCACGGCGGGCCGCAGGGAACCCGCCGCGTGCAACTGCCACAGCTCGCGCCGCCACGCCTCGTACACCTCGGGCCGCCCGCGCGCGATCAGCGCCATCTGGAAGCCGATGACGCTCTTGGCGCCGACGAGCAGGTCATAGGCGGCCACGGTGCCGCCGCCCGAGCTGTAGGCGACCAGCCGGCCGTACGGCGCCAGGCACGCGACGGCAGGCGTGAGCAGCTCGCCGCCGACCGCGTCCAGGGCGTAGTCGACGGGCTCGCCCCACTGGGGTCGGTCGTACGTGACGACCTCGTCGGCGCCGAGTCCGCGCACGAACTCCTCCTTGCCGGGGTCGGAGACGGCGGCCACGACCCGCCGGGCCCCCTTCAGCCGGGCCAGTTGCAGGGCGAGGTGGCCGACCCCGCCGGCGGCCGCCGTGACGAGCGCGGACTCGCCGGGCGCCGGGCGGGCGGCCTGGAGCGCGCCGTACGCGACGAGTCCGGAGCGGACCAGGGCCACGGCGTCGACGGCGCTCGCGCCCTCCGGGACGGGCGAGGCCATGGCGGTCCGGAGCAGGGCGTACTCCGCGTATCCGTGCCCGAAGACGAGGCCGGTGACGCGGTCGCCCGGCGCGAACCCGGTGGCGCCCTCGCCGAGCGCGACGACCTCCCCGGCTATCTCGCCGCCGAGAGGGATCGGCGGACGGTCCTCGCGCACCTTGCGGACGACCGGCAGGGTGACGCCGATCGCCTCGGCCCGCACGAGGAGTTCGCCGGGGCCCGGCCGGGGGACGGGGACCTCTTCCAGGAACAGGGTCTCGGGGCCACCGCTGTGCTCGTACCGGACACGGCGCATCCGGACCACCTCCAGTCGTCGGAAATCGTTGGGAGCCCCAACGGTAAACCCGAATCCATTGGGAAGTCCAACGTTTTCTGCGGATCTTGGCTAGGCTCTCCCCATGGCCACGACACCCCCCGCTCCCAGCACCATCCGCACCCTCCCCAGCTGGCTGCTCGGCCGCGCGGCGGCCCGCGGGCGGTCCCTGGTCGCCGACGCGCTGGCCGGCGAAGGGCTGAAGATGTGGCACCACGTGGTGCTGTCGGCCGTCGCCGACCTGGGTCCCGTCGCCCAGGCGGAGCTGGGCCGCAGCGTCTCGCTCGACCCCAAGGACATGGTCGGCGTCCTGAACGACTTGCAGGCCGAGGGGCTCGTCGATCGCGCGCCGGACCCCGCGGACCGCCGCAAGAACGCGATCACGATCACGGTGGACGGCCGGCGTGCCGTGGCCCGGTGCGCGGCCGCCGCCGAGCGGGCCAACGCCGAACTCCTCGCGCCCCTGTCGGCCGACGAGCGGACGCGGTTCCTGGAGATGCTGGGCCGGATCTCGGGCGTCGAGGCACCGCCCGGCTGACGGCGAAAGTCTCGGCAGTGGGCCCGGCCGGCGCAGGGGGCGCTCCCCGCCGGCCGGGACGCCGCCGCCGTGCGGCGGGCGGCCCGGGTCAGCCCTGAGTGGCCGCGGCCCGCAGGGCGACGCGGTGTTCGCCCGCGTACACGTTCATGGAGGAGCCCCGCAGGAAGCCGATGAGCGTGAGGCCCGTCTCGGCGGCCAGGTCGACGGCGAGCGAGGACGGCGCGGAGACCGCGGCGAGCACCGGGATGCCCGCCATCACGGCCTTCTGCGCGAGCTCGAAGGAGGCGCGGCCCGAGACGAGCAGGACCGCGCGCGACAGCGGCAGCCGCCCGTCCCGCAGGGCGCGGCCGACGAGCTTGTCGACGGCGTTGTGCCGCCCCACGTCCTCGCGCACGTCGAGAAGGTGACCCTCCTCGTCGAAGAGCGCCGCGGCGTGCAGGCCCCCGGTCCGGTCGAAGACCCGCTGCGAGGCGCGCAGCCGGTCGGGGAGGCTCGCGAGCAACTCGGTCCCGAGCCGGACCGGGGGAGCGTCGTCGATCGCGAAGCGGGCCGTGGTGCGGACCGCGTCCAGGCTCGCCTTGCCGCACAGCCCGCAGGACGACGTCGTGTAGACGTTGCGCTCCAGCGTGATGTCGGGGAGCACGACGTCCGGGGCGGTCCGCACGTCGACGACGTTGTACGTGTTCACACCCTCCGCGGTCGCCCCCGCGCAGTACACGATCGACCGCAGCTCGTCCGCCGCGCCGAGCACGCCCTCGCTGACCAGGAACCCGGCCGCGAGCGCGAAGTCGTCACCGGGCGTGCGCATCGTGATGGCGAGCGGCTTGCCGTTGAGACGGATCTCCAGCGGTTCCTCGGCGACCAGGGTGTCGGGCCGCTCCGAGACGTGCCCGTCCCGGATCCGTATCACCTTGCGTCGCTCAGTGACTCGTCCCATGTCGTGATCAGTCCCGGTTCTGTACGTGCTGGTAGCCGAAGCGGCCCTTGATGCAGAGGTTGCCGTGGGTCACCGGGTTGTCGTGCGGCGAGGTGACCTTGACGATCTCATTGTCCTGCACGTGCAGGGTCAGATTGCAGCCGACTCCGCAGTACGCGCAGATGGTCGTCGTCTCGGTCTGCGCGGACTCGTCCCAGGTACCGGCGGCCCGCATGTCGAACTCCGACTTGAAGCTGAGGGCGCCCGTCGGGCAGACCTCGATGCAGTTCCCGCAGTACACGCAGGCGGAGTCGGTGAGCGGCGCGTCGTGCTCGACGGCGATGCGGGCGTCGAAGCCGCGCCCCGCCACCGAGATGGCGAACGTGTTCTGCCACTGCTCGCCGCAGGCGTCGACGCACTTGTAGCAGAGGATGCACTTGTCGTAGTCGCGCACGTACAGGTCGTTGTCGACCTTCGGTTCCTCGTCGAGGCGTGCCGCGTCGGGGCCGAAGCGGTCGGGTTTCGCCTCGTACTCCTTGAGCCAGCCCGCCACCTTCGGTGTCGTCGACAGGTCGACGGAGGAGGCGAGCAGTTCGAGGACGAGCCTGCGGCTGTGCCGGGTGCGCCCGGTGTCCGTCAGGACGCTCATGCCCGCCTCGGCCCGGCGCGAGCAGGCCGGTGCCAGGGTGCGGGCGCCCTCCACCTCCACGACACACACGCGGCAGGCGTTCTTCGGGGTGAGGGTGTCGCCCTCGCAGAGCGTCGGGACGTCCTTGCCCGCGGCCCGGCAGGCGTCCAGGACCGTGGACCCCTCAGGGACCCTGACCGGCTCCCCGTCCAGGGTGAACTCCAGCAGGCGGCGCGGCGGTTGGAGCGGGATGGCGGTCATTCGTACGCCCCCAGGCGGTCGATGGCGGATTCCACGGCGTTCCACGCGGTCTGGCCGAGACCGCAGATCGAGGCGTCCCGCATGGCCCGCCCCACGTCGCGCAGGAGCGCGATGTCGTCGGCGGCCGCCGCGCCGGTCCGCCCGGCGATGCGGTGCAGGGCCTCCTCCTGGCGGACGGTGCCGACCCGGCACGGCACGCACTGCCCGCACGACTCGTCGCGGAAGAACTCGGCGATGCGCAGCAGGATCCGGGGCAGCGGCACGGTGTCGTCGAGCGCGAGCACGACACCCGAGCCGAGGGTGGCGCCGGCCGCGCGGGTGCCCTCGAAGGTCAGCGGGATGTCCAGCTCGTCGGGGCGCACGAAACCGCCCGCGGCGCCGCCGAGCAGGATCGCGCGCAGGTTGCCGGGGTTGCCCGCGAGGTCGAGGAGTTCGCCGAGCGTCGCCCCGAAGGGGAGCTCGTAGACGCCGGGGCGCGCCACGCTCCCCGACACGCAGAACAGCTTCGGCCCGGTGGACCGCCCGGTGCCGATGGCGGCGTACGCCTCGGCGCCCATCGTCAGGATCGGCAGGACGTTGACGAGGGTCTCCACGTTGTTCTCGGCGGTGGGTCTGCCGAAGAGGCCCTTCTCCACGGGGAACGGCGGCTTGGAGCGCGGCTCCCCGCGGTACCCCTCGATCGAGTTGAAGAGGGCGGTCTCCTCACCGCAGATGTAGGCGCCGGCGCCGCGCCGGATCTCGATGTCGAAGGCGTACCCCTGGCCGAGGACGTCGTCGCCGAGCAGCCCCCGCGCGCGGGCCTGCGCGATGGCGTGCTCCAGGGTGCGCAGCGCGCGCGGGTACTCGCCGCGCAGGTAGAGGTGGCCGAGGTGGGCGCCGACCGCGTACCCGGCGATGGTCATGGACTCGATCAGCGCGTACGGATCGCCCTCCATGATCACGCGGTCCTTGAAGGTGCCGGGCTCGGATTCGTCGGCGTTGCAGACGAGATGGTGCGGATGGTCCGGCTGCGCCGCGGTGGCCTGCCACTTCCGTCCCGTGGGGAAGGCGGCGCCGCCCCGGCCGACGAGTCCGGATTCGGTCACCTCCCGGATGACCTCGGCGGGGCCGATGGCGAAGGCGCGGCGCAGGGCCGTGTAGCCGCCGTGGGCGCGGTAGTCGTCGAGGGAGGCCGGGTCGACGGCGCCGACGCGCCGCAGGAGGAGCAGGCCGTCCTGGCCCGCCTGCGGCACGGCGAGGGCGGCGGGGGGTTCGGCGGGGGCCGTCTCGGGGGCGAGTGCGGCCCGGGTGAGGGTGTCGGGGGTGGCGGGGGCGATGGTGGCGGTGGCGTGGGTCTTCTGACCGGTCCCGCCCGAGACCGGCGGCTCCACCGCCACGGGGGCGTCCGGCCGGGTGCCGCCCTCGCCGGGCGCCGTGTCGACCGCCGTGTCGACCGTCGCGTTCCGCTCCTGCGGCGGTGGGGGAGCGGCGTCCGTGCCGGTGCCCCCGGCGGCCGCGCCGCCCTCCCACTCTCGGGCGCCGGCCACGGGCCCCGCCCGCACCACCATCGCCGCCGGCGCCCGCTCGCACAGCCCCAGACAGGGGCTGGACTCGACGGCCACGCCCGCCGCGGGACCGAGCCGCTCCGCCACCTCCCCGCACAGGGCGGCGCCGCCGCACGTGATGTCCGTACAGACCCGGACCACCGTCGCGGGCCGCGGCCGCACCGAGAACAGGGAGTAGAACGTCGCCACCCCGTACCCCTCGGCGGGCGGCACCGTCAGCCGCCTGCACAGGTAGTCGAGGCCCCCCTCGCTGATCCACCCCACCCGGTCGTTCAGCGCGTGCAGCCCCGGCAACAGCAGATCCCTCCGCTCCCGGGCCACCCGCCCGCCCCGCGCCCACCGCAGATCCGCGTCGTCGCGGTCCGCGGACGCCCCCGAGGAGAGTTCCCACACGGACTCGGCGGGCCCGAGCACCGCGTCGACGGCCGCCCGTTCCTCGTCCGTCGGCTTGCTGTCGCCGAAATGCAGATCCACGTCACGTCACCCCACACCCGTGGCCGGCTCGGTCAGCTTGTCGATCCGGATCGCCGAGGCCTTGAACTCGGCCGTGCCCGCGATCGGGCAGTTGGCCTCGATCGTCAGCCGGTTGGTGTCCACCTCGTCCGGGAAGTGCATCGTCATGAAGGCGAGGCCGGGCCGCAGCCCGGGGTCCACCCAGACCGGCGCGGTCACCGTCCCGCGCCGCGAGGAGACCCGCACCTCTTCCCCCACAGAGACGCCGTACCGCTCCGCGTCCTCGGGACAGAGCTCCACGTACTCGCCGCGCCGCAGTGGCGAGGCGAAACTCCCGCTCTGCACCCCGGTGTTGTACGAGTCGAGCCGCCGTCCGGTCGTCAGCCGGATCGGGTACCGCTCGTCGGTTGCGTCGACCGGCGGATCGTGGACGACGAGCCCGAACGGCGCGGGTGCGCCGCGCCGCGCCGGATCCTTCTCCCACAACCTGCCGTGCAGATACGTCGGTTCGAGCCGGTCCTCGTCGGGGCAGGGCCACTGGATGCCCTGGAGCGCGTCGAGCCGCTCGTACGTCATGCCGCGGTGGTCCGGCGACACCGAGCGCAGCTCGTCCCAGACCGCCCGGGCGTCCGGGTACTTCCAGTCGTGGCCGAGCCGTGCCGCGAGCTCGCAGAGGACGTCGATGTCCTCGCGCGCCTCGCCGGGCGGCCGGACCGCCTTGCGGACCCGCTGTACGCGCCGTTCGCTGTTGGTCGTCGTGCCGTCGGTCTCCGCCCAGGCGGCGGTTGCGGGCAGCACGACGTCGGCCAGTTCGGCGGTCCTGGTCAGGAAGATGTCCTGGACGACGAGGAAGTCGAGGGCGCTCAGCCGGCGGACCGCCTGCTCGCTGTCCGCCTCGGACTGGGCGGGGTTCTCGCCGATGCAGTAGACGGCCCTGAGGGAGCCCTCCTCCATCGCCTCGAACATCTCGGTCAGCGTCAGCCCGTAACGCGGCTGGATGACGGTGTTCCAGGCCGACTCGAACTTCAGCCGGGTCTCCGCGTCCAGGATGTCCTGGAAGCCGGGCAGCCGGTTGGGGATGGCGCCCATGTCGCCGCCGCCCTGCACGTTGTTCTGGCCGCGCAGCGGCTGCAGGCCCGAACCGTGCCGGCCCACGTGGCCGGTGAGGAGCGAGAGGTTGATCAGCGCGCGCACGTTGTCCGTGCCGTTGTGGTGCTCGGTGATGCCGAGCGTCCAGCACAGCTGCGCCCGCTCGGCCCGCGCGTAGGCGTGCGCCAACTCCCGGATGGCGGCGGCCGGTACGCCCGTCACCTTCTCGGCGAGCGTCAGTGTCCACGGCTCGACCAGGGCCCGGTACTCGTCGAACCCCGTCGTCGCCCGCTCGATGAACGCGTGGTTGGCCAGGCCCGCGTGGATGATCTCGCGGCCGATGGCGTGTGCCATCGGGATGTCCGTGCCGACGTTCAGGCCGAGCCAGCTCTCCGCCCACTCGGCGGTCCTGGTGCGGCGCGGGTCGACCGCGTACATCCGGGCGCCGTTCCTGATGCCCCGCAGCACGTGCTGGAAGAAGATCGGGTGCGCGAAGCGGGCGTTGGAGCCCCACATCACGATCACGTCCGTCTGCTCGACCTCTTCGTACGACGAGGTCCCGCCGCCCGAGCCGAACGCGGCCGAGAGACCGGCGACGCTCGGGGCGTGACAGGTGCGGTTGCAGGAGTCGACGTTGTTGGTGCCCATCACCACGCGGGCGAACTTCTGCGCCACGTAGTTCATCTCGTTGGTGGCGCGGGCGCAGGAGAACATCCCGAAGGCGCCGCGGTTCCGGTCGAACCCGGCGGCCGCGCGGGTCAGCGCCTCGTCCCAGGTGGCGCGGCGGAACGGCTCGTCGCGCGCATCGCGGACCAGGGGATGGGTGAGGCGGGCGTAGGTCTTGGGGGTCCGGGAGCTGGTCCGGGTGTGGTCGCGTGGGCTCATGCGGCGGTCCTCGATGCGAGCAGGTCCGAGATGGCGTGGACGGTGCGCAGCGTCGGCACCTGCACGCCGGTGATGTCCGCCAGTTCGACGACGGCCGCGAGCAGCACGTCGAGTTCCAGCGGTTTGCCGCGTTCCAGGTCCTGGAGCGTGGACGTGCGGTGGTCGCCGACCCGCTCGGCGCCGGCCAGCCGCCGCTCCACCGAGATGTCCGGCTTGCAGCCGAGTGCGGCGGCGACGGCGAGCGTCTCGTTCATCATGATCTCGATGACGCGCCGGGTGCCGCCGTGCCGGCACATCTCGCCCATCGTGGCGCGGGCGAGCGCGCTGATCGGGTTGAAGGAGATGTTGCCGAGCAGCTTGATCCAGATGTCGCCGCGCAGTTCGGGCTCGACCGGGCATTTGAGGCCGCCCGCCACCATGGCCGCGCTGAAGGCCTCACAGCGCGGCGAACGGGACCGGTCGGGCTCGCCGATGGAGAAGCGGGTGCCCTCCAAGTGGCGGACGACGCCGGGGCCTTCGAGTTCGGTCGCCGCGTAGACGACGCAGCCGATGGCGCGTTCGGGCGGGAGGACCCCGCTCACCGTGCCGCCCGGGTCCACGCTCTCGATCCGGTGGCCGTCGTGCGGTCCGCCGTGCCGGTGGAAGTACCACCAAGGGATGCCGTTCTGCGCGGCGATCACCGCGGTCGTCTCGTGCAGGAGCGGTTCGATCAGCGGCCCGCATGCCGCGTACGAAGTGGCCTTGAGGCCGAGGAAGACGAAGTCGACCGGACCGATCTCGGCCGGGTCGTCGGTGGCGCGGGCCCGGGCGGTGAAGTCGCCGCGCGGGCTCAGCACCCTCACTCCGTGCCGCCTCATGGCCGCGAGGTGCGGTCCGCGGGCGACGAGATGGACGTCGGCGCCTGCGCGGTGCAGCGCGGCTCCGACGTAGGCGCCGATCGCACCGGCGCCGAGGACTGCGACTTTCACGGTGGGGCGCTCCATTCGGTCGAGGGTTCCGAGGAACGTGTCGGCGTGGAACGTATGGAGAAGTCGTCGACGGAATATTGTCTACAGTATGGAAGTTGGGGCAGCAAGGGTTCGCGCACGCTTCCCAACTCCCGCTCCACTTCCTATGGTTCGGGATCATGAAGCCCCCCGTCGCGCCACCCGGCTGGAGCCGGTGGCTCGTGCCACCCGCCGCCCTCTCGGTGCATCTCTCCATCGGTCAGGCATACGCCTGGAGCGTCTTCAAGCCGCCCCTCGAAGCGTCGCTGCACCTCAGCGGCGTCCAGAGCGCGCTCCCCTTCCAGCTCGGCATCGTCATGCTCGGCCTGTCCGCCGCGTTCGGCGGCACACTCGTCGAACGCAACGGCCCCCGCTGGGCGATGGCCGTCGCCCTCGCCTGCTTCTCCTCCGGCTTCCTGCTCGCCGCGCTCGGCGCCGCCACCCGCCAGTACTGGCTGATCGTCTTCGGCTACGGCTTCGTCGGCGGGATCGGCCTGGGCATCGGCTACATCTCACCCGTCTCCACGCTCATCAAGTGGTTCCCCGACCGCCCCGGCATGGCCACCGGCATCGCGATCATGGGTTTCGGCGGCGGCGCGCTCATCGCCTCGCCCTGGAGCGCGCGGATGCTGGAGGCGTTCGGCGCGGACACGCGCGGCATCGCGCTCGCGTTCCTCGTGCACGGCCTCACCTATGCCGTCTTCATGGCGCTCGGCGTGCTGCTCGTACGGGTGCCGCGCACGGAGGGCGCCCGTGTGCCGGGCGGGCCCGCCGTGCTCGACGGGCCGCAGGTCTCGGCGCGCCAGGCCGTCCGCACCCCGCAGTTCTGGTGCCTGTGGATCGTCCTGTGCATGAACGTGACCGCCGGGATCGGAATCCTGGAGAAGGCCGCCCCGATGATCACCGACTTCTTCGCGGACACCGCCACGCCTGTCTCGGTCTCCGCCGCCGCCGGTTTCGTCGCGCTGCTCTCCGCCGCCAACATGGCCGGCCGGATCGGCTGGTCATCGGCGTCCGACCTGATCGGTCGCAAGAACGTCTACCGCGTCTACCTCGGCGCGGGCGCCCTCATGTACCTGCTGATCGCCCGCTTCGGGGACGCCTCGAAACCGCTGTTCATCTGCTGCGCGCTGGTGATCCTCTCCTTCTACGGCGGGGGTTTCGCCACCGCCCCGGCCTACCTGAAGGATCTCTTCGGCACCTACCAGGTCGGCGCCATCCACGGCAGACTGCTCACCGCCTGGTCCACCGCGGGCGTCCTCGGCCCGCTGATCGTGAACCGGGTCGCCGACCACCAGGAGGAGGCGGGCCGGCACGGCTCCGGCCTCTACGGCCTCTCCTTCGCCGTCATGATCGGCCTGCTGGTCGTGGGATTCGCCGCGAATGAGCTGGTCAGACCCGTCCACCCCCGCCACCACGTCCCCGCCCCGAGAAAGGCCGCGGATGACCACGCCGCCGAACACACCACGCCGTGACCGCCGCGCGCTGACCGTTTTCGCCTGGCTCTGGGTGGGTCTGCCGCTCGCGTACGGAGTGTACGAACTCGTACACAAGGTCACGCGGCTCTTCGGAGGGTGACCGGATCATGAGAAGCATCCAAACGGCGCGCCCCTTTCCTGTCACATCACGTGCACCGTTACTCATCAGTCGCTGACCAGACTGGACGGTCCCGCATCTTCGGCAACAAGGGGGACCCGTTCATGCACGGCTCGCGCATCGCCGCCGTCGGCCACTACCAGCCCGCCAGGATCCTGACCAACGAGGAGCTGGCGGGCATGGTGGACACCAGCGACGAGTGGATCCGGTCCCGGGTGGGCATCCGCACCCGCCACGTCGCGGGCCCGCAGGAGCCGGTCGACGAGCTGGCCGCGCACGCCGGCGGCAAGGCGCTGGCTGCCGCGGGTCTGACCCCCGACGCCATCGACCTGGTCCTGGTCGCCACCTCCACGGCCATCGACCGCTCGCCGAACATGGCCGCCCGGGTGGCGGCCCGGCTCGGCATCCCCTCGCCGTGTGTGATGGACGTCAACGTCGTGTGCGCGGGCTTCACGCACGCCCTCGCCACCGCCGACCACACCGTACGGGCCGGTGCCGCGACCCGTGCCCTGGTCATCGGCGCGGACAAGATGACCGAGATCACCGACTGGACGGACCGCACCACCTGCGTGCTGACCGGCGACGGGGCGGGCGCCGCCGTCGTCGAGGCGACCCCGCCCGGCGAGGAGCCCGGCATCGGACCCGTGCTGTGGGGTTCGGTGCCCGAGATGGGCAACGCCGTCCGCATCGAGGGCACGCCCCCGCGCTTCGCCCAGGAGGGCCAGAGCGTCTACCGCTGGGCGACGACCCAGCTGCCCCCGCTGGCCCGCGCGGCCTGCGAGCGCGCCGGGCTGACCCCGGCCGACCTCGCCGGCGTCGTCCTGCACCAGGCCAACCTCCGGATCATCGAGCCGCTCGCGGAGCGCATCGGCGCTGTCAACGCCGTCGTCGCCCGCGACGTCGTCGACTCCGGCAACACCTCGGCGGCGAGCATCCCCATGGCGCTGTCCAAGCTGGTCGAGCGCCGCGAGATCGAGACGGGCGCCCCGGTCCTGCTGTTCGGGTTCGGCGGCAACCTGTCGTACGCGGGGCAGGTCGTCCGCTGCCCCTGAACGGGTCGCGCGATACCCATGACAGGGTCATGTGATGCCCATGAATGAGTCATGTCCGGCCGTGTGATCGGCTCAACTCCCCCTGGTACTGGCCCTTATGGCTCGTAGACTGTAGACAAAAGGCAATCGTCGATGAGGGGACCGCGATGTTGTCCACAGGACTGCCGCAGGGGGCGGTGCCCAGACTCGAACGCCCCGGGCCGCTCAGGGAGCGGGTCTACGAAGCGCTGCTCGAACTGATCACGACCCGTTCGCTGCGCCCCGGCCAGCACCTGGTCGAGAGCGAACTCGCCGGGCACCTGGGCGTGTCGCGGCAGCCCGTGCGCGAGGCGCTGCAGCGGCTCAACACCGAGGGCTGGGTCGATCTGCGGCCCGCGCAGGGCGCGTTCGTGCACGAGCCGACCGAGGAAGAGGCGGACCAGCTCCTCACCGTGCGGACGCTGCTGGAGGCGGAGGCCGCGCGGCTCGCCGCCGCTAACACCGGCACCGCGGGCATCGCCGCCCTCGACGAGCTCTGCACCCGGGGCGAGCAGGCCGTGGCCGACAACGACGTCGACCAGGTGGTCGCCCTCAACGCCGCCTTCCACGCCAAGGTGATGGAGCTCGCGGGCAACGTGGTCCTCGCCGAACTGGCCGGCCAGGTCGACCGCAGGGTCCGCTGGTACTACACGCCGGTGGCCCGCCGGCGCGGCCGGCAGTCCTGGCTGGAGCACCGCGAGCTGATCGCGGCGATCGCCGAGCGCGACGAACGGCGCGCCACCGACATCATGCGCGCCCACACCGAGCACACCCGCGAGACCTACCACCAGCGCGACGAGGGCTGACTCTCCCCGCCCGGCCCGAAGTCACTTCTCCCGGGCGGCGAGCACCGCCTGCGTCTGCGTGGTCTGCCCCGCCGGGCGCCCCTCGTCGTCGTACACCTGCGTCTGTACGACGACGAAGGAGCCGCCGACGTGCAGCGGGCGCGCCACCGCGCGCGCCGTCCCCGAGCGCACCGCCCGGAAGAAGTTGGTCTTGGACTCGACCGTCGACGTGGCCGCTCCCGACGGCAGGTTGAGGAACGCGCACACCGCGCCGACGGTGTCGGCGAGCGACATCAGCGCGCCGCCGTGCAGCACCCCGCCCGCCGTGCAGAGCTCCGGCGACCAGGGCAGGACGCCCTGCACGCACGCGGGTCCCGCCTCTTCGAAGACGAGGCCGAGATGCGCGGCGAAGGGGACCATGCGCAGCAGCCGGGCATGGAGTTCGTCCTGAGGCTGGGTGTCCGACATGAGCCGACCTTTCACCGGGGGAGCGCGACGGGTGACCAGCGTGCGGTACGGGGGCGGGTCCGTCGATTACTCCGGAGGTAAGGCCGCCGGGGGCAGGTCGGCGCCACCTTTGTCCTGTGACTGGGGAAAGTCATGGGTAATTCGCGCGCAACTTCTTCCCAGCCCCGGCAGGCGCTGCTACGTTCCCCTCGAAAGCTTGAAGGAGGCACGAAGGCGAGGCCGGCGGCAGCCACCGCGCCCCAGTGCAAGGCCATGGGAAGCCCGATGAGGCGGGGAGGGGCGCGTGAGACGCATGACGGCTCGACCCGCCAACGCGCACCAGGCGCGGCTGCTGCGGCTGTTGCGTGACGGAGGGCCCAACTCCCGCGCCCAGCTGGGGGATCAGGTCGACCTCTCCCGGTCCAAGCTGGCCGTCGAGGTCGACCGGCTCCTGGAGACCGGGCTCGTGGTCGCCGACGGACTCGCCGCCTCGCGCGGCGGGCGCCGCTCCCACAACATCCGGCTTGCCCCGGCCCTCCGCTTCCTCGGCGTGGACATCGGCGCGACCTCGGTCGACGTCGCCGTGACCAACGCCGAGCTGGAGGTGCTCGGCCACATCAACCAGCCCATGGACGTGCGCGAGGGCCCGGTCGCGGTCTTCGAGCAGGTCCTCGCCATGGCGGCCAAACTGAAGGCCTCCGGCCTCGCGGAAGGGTTCGACGGCGCCGGCATCGGCGTCCCCGGACCCGTCCGCTTTCCCGAAGGCGTGCCGGTCGCCCCGCCGATCATGCCGGGGTGGGACGGCTTCCCCGTACGGGAGGCCCTCAGCCAGGACCTGGGCTGCCCCGTCATGGTCGACAACGACGTGAACCTCATGGCGATGGGGGAGCAGCACGCGGGCGTCGCACGCTCCGTGGGCGACTTCCTCTGCGTCAAGATCGGCACGGGCATCGGCTGCGGCATCGTCGTCGGCGGTGAGGTCTACCGCGGTACGACGGGCAGCGCCGGCGACATCGGCCACATCCAGTCCGAACCGGACGGCCGCCCCTGCGCCTGCGGCAACAGGGGCTGCCTCGAGGCCTACTTCAGCGGCGCGGCACTCGCCCGCGACGCCGAGGAGGCCGCGGGACAGGGGCGTTCGGCGGAGCTCGCCACGCGGCTCGACGAGGCGGGACGGCTCACCGCCGCCGACGTCGCGGCGGCCGCCGCCGCGGGCGACGCCACCGCGCTCGATCTCATCCGCGACGGCGGCAACCGCACCGGCCAGGTCATCGCGGGCCTCGTCAGCTTCTTCAACCCCGGCCTCGTGGTGATCGGCGGCGGCGTGACCGGCCTCGGCCACACGCTGCTCGCCGCGATCCGCACCCAGGTCTACCGCCAGTCGCTGCCGCTGGCGACCGGCAACCTCCCCATCGTGCTTGGCGAGTTGGGCCCCACCGCCGGTGTCATCGGCGGCGCCCGGCTCATCAGCGACCACCTGTTCTCACCGGCCTGACGGGCCGGCCCGCACAGTCCAGTCCAGCGCACGCCCTGTCCGACCTGTCATGCCCTGATCATTGTTGGCCCGGCCCAGCGGCTGAGCCCTGCCCTGAATCCGTCCTGCCCTGCTGCGGCCGCCGCCGAGGGGAACCGTCATGGCACCCGAATCACCGCTGCTCACCATGTCCGGCATCACCAAGTCGTTCCCCGGCGTCCGGGCCCTCGACGGCGTCGACCTGCGGGTCCAGGCCGGGGAGGTGCACTGCCTCCTCGGCCAGAACGGCGCCGGGAAGTCCACCTTCATCAAGGTCCTCGCCGGCGCCCACCAGCCCGACGGCGGCGAGATCATCTGGCGCGGCGAACGGACCACGCTCCGCTCGCCGATCGCGGCCATGCGGCTCGGCATCGCCACCATCTACCAGGAACTCGACCTGGTGGAAGGGCTGTCCGTCGCCGAGAACGTCCACCTCGGCCACGAGCCCACCACCGCCGGGTTCGTGGTCCGCGGCCGGGCGGCGAGGACATCGACCGCCGCCCTGCTCAAACGGCTCGGGCACCCGGAGATCGACCCCGGCCGGCTCGTCGGCGAACTCTCCGCCGCGCAGCAGCAGATCGTCTCGATGGCCCGCGCTCTCTCCCACGAGGTCCGCCTGATCGTCATGGACGAGCCGTCCGCCGCCCTCGACCCCGACGAGGTCGACAACCTCTTCCGCATCGTCGGCGACCTCACCGCCGACGGCGTCGCCGTCGTCTACATCTCGCACCGCCTCGAGGAGATCCGCCGCATCGGCGACCGCGTCACCGTCCTCAAGGACGGCCGCGCCGTCGCGGGCGGCCTCCCGGCGAAGACCACTCCGACCAGGGACGTCATCGCGCTGATGACGGGCCGCAACGTCGAGTACGTCTTCCCCGAGCGGCGCACGGAGGACGCCGCACAACAAAGAGCGGGAGAACCCGTGTTGAGCGTCCGCGGCCTGGCGCGGCACGGCGAGTTCGAACCCCTCGACCTCGACCTGCGCCCCGGCGAGATCGTCGGCCTCGCGGGCCTCGTCGGCTCCGGACGCTCCGAGATCCTGGAGACGATCTACGGCGCGCGCAAGCCGACCGCCGGACAAGTGACCGTGGACGGACGGGCGTTGCGGCCCGGCAGCGTACGGGCCGCCGTCCGCGCGGGACTCGGCCTGGCACCCGAGGAACGCAAGGCGCAGGCCCTCCTCATGCTGGAATCGGTCACCCGCAACGTCTCCGTCTCCTCCATGTCCCGCTTCAGCCACGCGGGATGGCTCGACCGGGGAGCCGAACGCGAGGCCGCACGCTCGGCGACCCGCGAGCTGTCCCTGCGACCCGACGAACCCTCCGCCCCGGTGCGGACCCTCTCCGGCGGCAACCAGCAGAAGGCCGTCCTGGCCCGCTGGCTGCTGCGCGGTTGCCGCGTCCTGCTGCTCGACGAACCCACCCGGGGCGTCGACGTCGGCGCCCGCGCCGAGCTCTACGCGGTGATCCGCCGCCTCGCCGACGAAGGCCTCGCCGTGCTCCTCGTCTCCAGCGAAGTACCCGAGGTGCTCGGCCTCGCCGACCGCGTCCTCGTCCTGCGCGAGGGCCGTGTCGTGCACACCGCGCCCGCCCGTGACCTCGACGAACACCGCGTACTCGACCTCGTCCTCGAAGGGAGCCCGGCGGCATGACCCAGCCAGCCCCGGCGGCCGAGGCCGCCACCCGCAAGACCGCCCCCACCGACGGCGGCAGCCCGTGGCGCGCCACGGTGGCCCGCGCCGACGTGCGCACGCTCTCCCTGCTCGGCGTCCTCGCCGCGCTGATCGTGATCGGCGGCATCACCCAGCCCGACTCGTTCCTCGACACCGACAACGTCCAGCTGATCCTCACCCAGGCCTCGGTCATCGGCGTCGTGACCGTCGGCATGACGTTCGTGATCATCTCCGGCGGCATCGACCTGTCGGTCGGCGCGATCGTCGCGCTCGCCTCGGTATGGGCGACCACGGTCGCCACCCAGGAGTACGGCTTCGCGGGCATCCTCTTCACGGCCGTGATCGTCGGCATGGGATGCGGCCTGGTGAACGGCATGCTCATCGCGTACGGCGGGATGGTGCCGTTCATCGCCACCCTCGCCATGCTCGCGTCGGGCCGCGGACTCGCCCTGCAGATCACCGACGGCAAGACCCAGATGGTCACCGTCGACGGCGTGCTCGACCTCGGCGAGCGCGACGCGTACATCCTCGGCATCCCGCCGCTCGTCCTCGTCTTCGCCGCCGTCACCGTCGTCGGCTGGCTGCTCCTGAACCGCACCACCTTCGGGCGCCGCTCGGTCGCGGTCGGCGGCAACGCGGAGGCGGCCCGGCTCGCCGGCATCGACGTCCGCCGGCAGCGGCTCTACCTGTACCTGCTCTCCGGCCTGTGCTGCGGCATCGCGGCGTTCCTGCTGATCGTCCTGTCCGGTTCGGGACAGAACACCAACGGCAACCTCTACGAACTCGACGCCATCGCCGCGGCGATCATCGGCGGCACCCTGCTCAGCGGCGGCCGCGGCACCATCACGGGCTCCGTGCTCGGCGTGCTGATCTTCACCACGATCCAGAACATCTTCGCGCTCAACAACCTGGAGACCGCCACCCAGCAGATCGCCAAGGGGGCGATCATCGTCGCCGCGGTGCTCGTCCAACGACGTACGGCCCACACTTCCTGAGCTGAGGGGTTCACCCATGCCAACCCACACGAGCCGCAGAGGGCTCCTCTTCGGAGCCGCCGCCCTCTCCTCCGGGGCGCTCCTGACGGCGTGCACCAGCAACGAGTCCAAGGACGACGACTCCGACGCCACCTCGCGGCAGGTCGCCGACGACAAGCCGGGCAAGAAGGTCACCATCGGCTTCGCCGGGCCCCAGGCCGACCACGGCTGGCTCAACGCCATCAACGACAACGCCAGGAAGCGGGCGGAGAAGTACCAGGACGTCACGTTGGAGGCCACCGAGGGCTCCAACGACACGGCGGCACAGATCGGCCAGGTCGAGACGCTGATCAACAAGAAGGTCGACGTCCTGGTGATCCTGCCGGCCGACGGCAAGGCGCTCACCCAGGTCGGCCTGAAGGCCATGAGGGCGGGCATCCCCGTCGTCAACCTCGACCGCGTCTTCGCCACCCCGCAGGCCTACCGCTGCTGGATCGGCGGCGACAACTACGGCATGGGCCTGAGCGCCGGCCACTACATCGGCGAGAAGCTCAAGGGCAAGAAGGACGCGCGCGTCGTGGAGCTGGCCGGCCTCGACAACCTGGAGCTGACCAAGCAGCGCACCAAGGGCTTCGACGACGCCCTGAAGAACTACTCCAACATCAAGAAGGTGGCCCGCCAGGCCGCCGACTTCACCGTCGAGTCTGGCCAGTCGAAGATGTCCCAACTCCTTCAGGCCCAGAAGAACTTCGACGCCCTGTGGAACCACGACGACGACCAGGGCGTGGGCGCCCTGCGCGCCATCGAGCAGGCGGGCCGCGACGACTTCCTGATGGTCGGCGGCGCGGGCGCGCTCTCCGCCTTCCAGGCCATCGAGCAGGACAAGGGCGTCCTGAAGGCCACCGTCCTCTATCCGCCCACCATGGCGGCCTCCGCCATCGACCTGGCGCGCGCCCTCGGCCAGAGCAAGGGCATCAGCGGCATGGCGGAGTTCGAGATCCCCTCCTTCGTGACCTGCTACTCGGCCGTCGTCGACAAGGACAACGTCGGCCAGTACATGTCGACCGGCTTCAAGTGATGCGCACGCCCGCACCCCCCATCGAGCGTTCACGAGGAGGAGTACCGCATGCGTGAGACGGATACCGAGGCAGGGGCCGATCCCGGGGCGGCCGGGAAGCGGCCCCTGGGGGTGGGCATGATCGGCTACGCCTTCATGGGCGCCGCCCACTCCCAGGGCTGGCGCACCGTGGGACGCGTCTTCGACCTGCCGGTGCGGCCGGTGCTCTCGGCCGTCTGCGGGCGCGACGGCGACGCCGTGCGCGCCGCCGCCGACCGGCTCGGCTGGGCCGCGGCCGAGACCGACTGGCGCGCCCTGATCGCCCGGGACGACGTCGACCTCGTCGACATCTGCACACCGGGCGACAGCCATGCACAGATCGCCCTCGCCGCTCTGGAGGCGGGCAAGCACGTGCTGTGCGAGAAGCCGCTCGCCAACACGGTCGAGGAGGCCGAGGCGATGGCCGAGGCCGCCGAGCGGGCCCGCGCCCGGGGTCAGGTGGCCATGGTCGGCTTCAACTACCGCCGGGTGCCCGCCCTTTCGCTCGCCCGGCGGATGGTCGCCGAAGGGCGGCTCGGGGTGCTGCGGCACGTACGTCTGACGTACCTTCAGGACTGGCTGGTGGACACCCAGTTCCCGCTCACCTGGCGGATGCAGAAGGACCGCGCGGGCTCCGGGGCGCTCGGTGACCTGGGCGCGCACATCGTGGACCTCGCGCAGTTCCTGGTGGGGGAGCCGGTGGCCGGCGTGTCGGCGCTCACCGAGACGTTCGTCCGTGAACGGCCGCTCCTGGAAGGCGCGTCCAGCGGGCTCACCGCCGCGGGCGGCAGCCGGCTCGGCACGGTCACCGTCGACGACGCGGCGGTCTTCACCGGCCGGTTCCCCTCCGGCGCCCTCGCCTCCTTCGAGGCGACCCGCTTCGCCGCGGGCCGCAAGAACGCGCTGCGCGTCGAACTCAACGGCTCCGAAGGCTCCTTGTCCTTCGACCTGGAGCGGCTGAACGAGCTCTCCTTCCACGACCACACCGAGCCCGCGTCCTCCTCCGGCTTCCGCCGCATCCTCGTCACCGAGCCCGACCACCCGTATCTGGAGGGCTGGTGGCCGCCGGGGCACGGCCTCGGCTACGAGCACACCTTCGTGCACCAGGCCCGCGACCTGCTCAGGGCCATCGCCGACGGCACGCGGCCCGAACCCTCCTTCGCCGACGGCCTGCTGGTGCAGCGCGTGCTCGCCGCGGTGGAGGAGAGCGCGGCGAAGAACTCCGTCTATACGCCGATCCCCGCCTGAGGAGGCCCGGTCATGCCACGCAACTTCACCCTCTTCACCGGCCAGTGGGCCGACCTGCCGCTCGAAGAGGTCTGCTCCCTCGCCCGCGACTTCGGCTACGACGGCCTCGAACTCGCCTGCTGGGGCGACCACTTCGAGGTCGACAAGGCGCTAGCCGACCCGGCCTACCTGGACGGGCGGCACGCGCTGCTCGACAAGTACGGGCTCAAGTGCTGGGCCATCTCCAACCACCTCGTCGGCCAGGCCGTCTGCGACGCCATCATCGACGAGCGGCACAGGGCGATCCTGCCCGCCCGCATCTGGGGTGACGGCGAGGCCGAGGGGGTACGCCGCCGGGCGGCCGCCGAGATCAAGGACACCGCGCGGGCCGCGGCGACCTTCGGCGTCGACACCGTCGTCGGCTTCACGGGCTCCGCCATCTGGCATCTGGTCGCGATGTTCCCGCCCGCCCCCGAGTCGATGATCGAGCGCGGGTACGAGGACTTCGCCGAGCGCTGGAACCCGATCCTGGACGTCTTCGACGCCGAGGGCGTGCGGTTCGCCCACGAGGTGCACCCCTCGGAGATCGCGTACGACTACTGGACCACGCACAAGGCCCTGGAGGCCGTCGGCCACCGCCCCGCGTTCGGGCTGAACTTCGACCCCTCCCATTTCATGTGGCAGGACCTCGATCCGGTGGGCTTCCTCTACGACTTCCGCGACCGCATCTACCACGTCGACTGCAAGGAGGCCCGGCGCCGTCTGGACGGCCGCAACGGCCGCCTCGGCTCGCACCTGCCGTGGGGCGACCCGCGCCGCGGCTGGGACTTCGTGTCGGCCGGCCACGGCGACGTGCCCTGGGAGGACGTCTTCCGGATGCTGCGCTCCATCGCGTACGAGGGCCCGATCTCGGTGGAGTGGGAGGACGCGGGCATGGACCGGCTCCAGGGCGCCCCGCAGGCGCTCGCGCACCTGAAGACGTACGACTTCGAGGCTCCGACGGCGTCGTTCGACGCGGCGTTCGGCGGCAACGACTAGACCCGACGGACCGGACCGACCCTGTTTGTCCATTGACGGGAAAAAGTTCAACTTCCATGCCGCACAAGGGCTTTCCGCCCGGGACAAACGTGGCTACCGTCCTTGAGGTGTACAGGACATGAAGTCTCCGGGGTGACGGCGCACCCCGGCGCACGGCGCACCCACTCCCGTACGACCGTCCCCCCTTCCGGAGGAACCCCGTGCACAGGAAACGCCCCAGACTCCGCAGAACACTCGCCCTGCTCACCGGCACCGTGCTCACCGGCGCGAGCCTCAGCCTCGCCGTGCCGCAGGCCGGGGCCGTCCCCGCCGGTCCGCCCGCCGGGGCCGCCCCCGCCGCCGAGGACTTCCAGCAGGTCACCCTCGCCAAGGGCGAGCCGGAGATGGGCGAGCCCATGACGCTCGCCGTACTCCCGGACCGCTCCGTCCTGCACACCTCACGCGACGGCACACTGCGCCTGACCGACGCGGCGGGCGACACCAAGGTCGCGGGCAAGATACCCGTCTACTCCCACGACGAGGAGGGGCTCCAGGGCGTCGGGATCGACCCGAAGTTCCGCGAGAACCGGGCGGTCTACCTCTACTACGCGCCGCCGCTGGACACCCCGACGGGCGACGCCCCGGAGACGGGCACGGCCGAGGACTTCAAGAAGTTCGACGGCGTGAACCGCCTCTCGCGCTTCGTCCTCAAGGACGACGGCACGCTGGACACCACCAGCGAGAAGAAGGTCCTCGACGTCCCGGCCAACCGCGGCATCTGCTGCCACGTCGGCGGTGACATCGACTTCGACAAGGACGGCAACCTCTACCTGTCGACGGGCGACGACTCCAACCCGTTCGCCTCGGACGGCTACACGCCCATCGACGAGCGGGCCAACCGCAACCCCGCCTTCGACGCCCGGCGCAGCGCGGGCAACACCAACGACCTGCGCGGCAAGATCCTGCGCATCAAGGTCGCCGACGACGGGTCCTACACCGTCCCGGACGGCAACCTCTTCGCCAAGGGCACCGAGAAGACCCGCCCCGAGATCTACGCGATGGGCTTCCGCAACCCCTTCCGGATGAGCGTCGACAAGCCCACCGGCACGGTGTACGTGGGTGACTACGGCCCCGACGCCGGCGCCGCCGACCCCAAGCGCGGCCCCGCTGGTCAGGTCGAGTTCGCCCGCGTCACCAAGCCGGGCAACTTCGGCTGGCCGTTCTGCACCGGCAAGAACGACGCCTACATCGACTACGACTTCGCGACCGGCACCTCCGGGGCGGCCTTCGACTGCGCGGCGCCGAAGAACGACTCGCCGCGCAACACCGGCCTCACCGACCTGCCGCCCGCGCAGGAGGCCTGGATCCCCTACGACGGCGGCTCGGTCCCCGAGTTCGGCACCGGTTCGGAGTCCCCGATGGGTGGCCCCGTCTACCGCTACGACGCCGCCAACGACTCCCCGGTGAAGTTCCCCGAGGCCTACGACGGCGACTTCTTCGCCGGTGAATTCGGCCGGCGCTGGATCAAGCGCATCGAACAGGGCACCGACGGCGCCGTCTCCAAGATCAACGCGTTCCCGTGGTCCGGCACCCAGGTCATGGACATGGCCTTCGGCCCCGACGGCGCGCTGTACGTCCTCGACTACGGCACCGGCTACTTCAACGGCGACGAGAACTCCGCCCTCTTCCGCATCGAGAACGCCACCGGCGGCCACTCGCCGGTCGTCGAGGCGAGCGCCTCGGTGACCAGCGGCCAGGCCCCGCTGAGGACCAGGTTCACCGCCAAGGCCACCGACGCCGACGGCGGGACGCTCACCTACGCCTGGGACTTCGGCGACGGCGGCAAGTCTGCCCAGCAGAACCCCACGTACACGTACCGGAAGAACGGCGTCTACACCGCCACCGTGACCGTCAAGGACTCCACCGGCCGCACCGGTTCGGCGAGCGCACACGTCACCGTCGGCAACACCGCGCCCAAGGTCACCCTGGAACTCCCCGGCGACGGCCAGCTGTTCACCTTCGGCGACAAGGTGCCCTTCAAGGTCAAGGTGACCGACAAGGAGGACGGCCCGATCGACTGCGCCAAGGTCAAGGTCACCCACATCCTCGGTCATGACAGCCACGGCCACCCGGTCACCTCGGCCAACGGCTGCGAGGGGACCCTCCAGACGTCGGCGGACGGCGAGCACGACCCGAACGCCAACATCTTCGGGGTCTTCGACGCCGAGTACACCGACAAGGGCGCGGCCGGCCAGCCCGCGCTGACCACCCACGACCAGAACGTCGTCCAGCCCAAGCACCGCCAGGGCGAGCACTACGGCGACTCCAAGGGCGTCTCCGTGATCAACCACGCCCCGGCGCACGGCGGCAAGACCGTCGGCGACATCCACAACGGCGACTGGGTCTCCTTCAAGCCGTACATCCTCGGCAATGTCACCGGGATGACCGCGCGGGTCGCCTCCGCGGGCTCCGGTGGCACCCTGGAGGTACGCAGCGGATCCGTGACCGGCAGGCTCCTCGGCTCCACGAAGGTCGAACCGACCGGCTCGTGGGAGACGTTCAAGGACGTCAGCACCACCATCAGCAAGCCGCCGACGGGGACCACGACGCTCTACCTGGTCTTCAAGGGCACCGGCACCGGAGCGCTGTACGACCTGGACGACTTCACGTTCACCACCAGGGCCGCCACCGGCCGGAAGGGGTGACCGCGATGCGCGGACGAGCCCGCATCATCACGGCGACCGCGGTGGCCGCCCTGCTCATCGGGTGCGCCTCGGGCCCCGCGGCCTCCGACCCGAAACCGGCCCGGGCGGGCGAGCGCGTCCTCGTCTTCTCCAAGACCGCCGGGTTCCGGCACGACTCGATCCCCACGGGCGTCGCCACCGTCAAGGAACTGGGCGCCGCGAACGGCTTCGCCGTCGACGCCACCGAGGACGCGGGAGCCTTCACGGCCAAGAACCTCGCCCGGTACGACGCCGTGATCTGGCTCTCGACCACCGGTGACGTGCTCGACGCCGCACAGCAGACGGCGTTCGAGAAGTACATCCGGTCGGGCGGCGGCTACGTCGGCGTGCACGCGGCGGCCGACACCGAGTACGACTGGCCCTTCTACGGCGGGCTCGCGGGCGCCCACTTCCAGTCGCACCCCGCGATCCAGCCCGCGAAGGTGCACGTGGAGGACCACGCGCACCCCGCCACGTCCCACCTGGGGACCGGGACGTGGGACCGCACCGACGAGTGGTACAACTACCGCGCCAACCCCCGCGACCGGGCCCGCGTCCTCGCCTCGCTCGACGAGTCGTCGTACACGGGCGGCACCATGGCGGGGGACCACCCCATCGCCTGGTGCCAGAACTACCAGGGCGGCCGCTCCTTCTACACCGGAGGCGGTCACACCAAGGAGTCCTTCGCCGAACCGGCCTTCCGGCAGCACCTGCTGGGCGGCATCCGCTGGGCGGTCGGCGCCGCCCAGGCCGACTGCCGCCCCGAGAAGGGCTACACGCCCCTCTTCGACGGCACCGCGGCCTCACTGGAACACTGGAAACAGGCGGGCCCCGGCTCCTTCCGCCTCGATGAGGGTGCCGGCACGCTCACCACCACCGGCGGCATGGGCATGCTCTGGTACGACGCGCGCGAACTCGGCTCGTACTCGCTCAAGGCCGACTGGAAGATGGCCGGCGACGACAACTCCGGGATCTTCGTGGGCTTCCCGCCCTCCGACGACCCGTGGTCGGCCGTGAACAACGGCTACGAGATCCAGATCGACGCCACCGACGTCCCCGAGAAGACCACGGGCTCCGTCTACGGCTTCCGGTCCGCCGACCTGAAGAAGCGCGACCGGGCGCTGAACCCGCCGGGGGAGTGGAACACCTACGAGATCCGCGTCGAGGGCGAACGCCTTCGGGTCTACCTCAACGGCGTACTGATCAACGACTACACCAACACCGACCCGGCACGGAGCCTGCGCCAAGGCCACATCGGCATCCAGAACCACGGCGACGGCGACGAGATCACCTTCCGCGACATCCGGTTGAAGGACCTGCCGGTGCGGGGTGCGGGGGCGCGGGGGACGAGCTCTCCCGCGGGCGCCGGTGCGGAGGCCGTGACCGGTCCTTCCGCGGTGGCCGGTTCGCAGGCAGCTATGGGTACTCCCGCGTCGGCCCGGTCGGGCGCGGGCCGTTAGACGGCGGCGGGCGGAGGACGCCGGACCTCCGCCCGCCGTCTTGCACCGCTCTCACGTCCTTCGAGCTCCCGAGTCGTGTCCCGAGCTCTTGAGCCATGGCAGGAGGCAGCCGTGTCCACATCAGCGACCTCTACATACGCGCCCTCACCTTCCCCCCTCGGGACCTCGCCCACCGGTGCCCCATCTTCCGACGCCCCATATTCCGAAGCCTCGTCCGCCGAGGCCTCGTCCGCCGGGGCTTCGGAAGGTGGGGCTGCGCCCGTCGGGGTCTGGCTGATCGGGGCACGCGGCTCGGTCGCGACCACGGCCGTCGCGGGCTGCGCGGCGGTGACGGCCGGCCTGCACCCGCCCACCGGCATGGTGACCGAAACGGCCCCCTTCGAGGGCCTCGGCCTGCCCACCCTGTCCTCCCTCGTCTTCGGCGGCCACGACACCACCAGCTGCCCGCTGCCCAAGCGCGCCGAGGAACTCGCCGCGGGCGGCGTCCTGCCGCACGGCATCCCCGCGGCCGTGCGCGCCGAACTCGCCGCCGCCGACGCGGAGATACGACCAGGCGGACCCCAGCCGGGCGACTCCCGCGGCGACGAGGAGCTGATCGAGACCTTCGCCGCCGACCTGAGCGACTTCGTACGTCGCCGGGGCCTGGCCCGCGCGGTGGTCGTGAACGTCGCCTCCACGGAACCGCGCCCCGCGGACGACGACGAGCGGCTCCCCGCAAGCTCCCTCTACGCCGCGGCGGCACTGCGGGCCGGCTGCCCGTACGTCAACTTCACCCCGTCGACCGGCCTGCACCACCCCCGCCTGACCGAAGCGGCACGCTCCAGCGGCCTGCCGCACGCGGGCCGGGACGGCAAGACCGGCCAGACCCTGCTGCGCTCGGTGCTCGGCCCGATGTTCGCGCAGCGGGCACTCGCCGTACGGGCCTGGTCCGGCACCAACCTCCTGGGCGGCGGGGACGGCGCCGCCCTGGCCGACCCGGCCGCCGCGGCCGCGAAGAACGCCGGCAAGGAACGCGTCCTCGCCGACACGCTCGGCGCCGCCCCCGAGGGCGAGGTCCACATCGACGACGTGCCCTGCCTCGGCGACTGGAAGACGGCGTGGGACCACATCGCCTTCGACGGCTTCCTCGGTACCCGCATGGTTCTGCAGACCACGTGGCAGGGGTGCGACTCGGCCCTCGCGGCCCCCCTGATCCTGGACCTCGCCCGCCTCACCTCCCGCGCCCACGAACGCGGTCTCTCCGGCCCCCTGCCCGCCCTGGCCTTCTACTTCAAGGACCCGGACCCGGGCGCCCCGGCGGCGCTGGGCGAGCAGTACGCCTCACTGATCGAGTTCGCGTCCCACTTTGAGGGCGTCCGATGAGGGGCGGGGGAGGTCTTGGGGTGGCCTTTGGGGTCGCCTCGGAGGTCGCCTCGGGGGTGGTCTCAGGGATCGGCTCGTGGGTGGCCTTAGGGATCGGCTTGTGGGTGGCAAGGCCCGCGAGGCCCACCCCGAGTGCCGTACCGGCAGGGGGTGCGGAACGGTGAAGTCCACCCGCGCCTGGGCCGAACTCCTCCGCCTCCCGGCCCTGTTCACCGTCCCCGGCGACGCCCTCGCCGGCGCCGCGGCGACCCACCTGCGGCCCAACCGTCGCACTTTCCTGGCCATCAGCTCCTCCCTCTGCCTGTACGAGGCCGGCATGGCCCTCAACGACTGGGCCGACCGCGCCGAAGACGCCGTCGAACGTCCCGAGCGCCCGCTGCCGTCCGGCCGGATCGCACCCCCCGCGGCCCTCGCGGCGGCAACCGCCCTCACCGCCGCCGGCTTGGCCCTCGCCTCCCGAGCGGGCCGACCGGCGCTGGCGACGGCGGGGGCCTTGGCCGTAACGGTCTGGGCCTACGACCTCGGCCTGAAACACACGCCTGCGGGCCCGGCAGCGATGGCCGCCGCCCGAGGCCTGGACCTACTCCTCGGCGCAACGGCTACGGCTGGGGGATGGGCGGGGGTAGGGGTGGGGGCGGGCGCAGGCTTGGGCGCAGGGGTGGGGGCGAGCGCGAGGGCGGGAAGGGGAGCGGCGGCAGGAGGGGGAGCGGGAGCAGGAACGGGAGTGGCAACGGGAACGAGAGCGGGAGCGGCAACAGGCACGGGAGCGGGAGCGGCAGCTGGAATGGGAACGCGGGCGGGAGCGGCAGCAGGAATGGGGCAGGGCAGCCTGGCCGCGCGCCCGACCCGCCGCCACCGCCACCCGGGCCCACCCCCAGGCGTCGGCCGGAGCGCCAAGGCCGCCGTGCCTTCCGCGGCTGCCCTCGCGGCCCACACGCTCGCTGTCACCGTGGTCTCGCGCCGCGAGGCCCAGGGCGGTTCCTCGGCCGCCCCCCTGGCCGCGCTGGCGGTGACCTCGGCGCTGGCCGGCCTGGTGGGAGGCGGCCGCTTCCGCAACGTCGACGGTCTCGACCGGCGTGGCGGGGGCGGGGGCGGGAGCGGGAGAGACTCCGGCCGGGCAGGTCGAGATGCGGGCACCGGCGGCCTCGGTGCCGCCCTCCCCACCGCCCGGCGGGCACTCCGTGGCGCGCTCGCCCTCGCCTACGTCGGGACCACCGCCAAGCCCTTCTTCCACGCCGCCCTCAACCCGTCGCCTCCCCTCACCCAACGTGCCGTCGGCGGCGGAATCCGCGCCATGATCCCGCTCCAGGCCGCGCTAGCCGCCCGCGCCGGCGCCCCGGGCACCGCTCTGCTGACCGCCGCCCTCGCCCCCGCCGCCCGCAAGTTCGCACGGAAGGTGAGCGTCACATGAGCGGCCCCACCCCACGACACCCCGGCCCCCCACCCTCAAATGACGACCCCCTGGACCCCCGCCCCCCAACCCCTCCACCCTCAACCCCTCCACCCCCGAGCGCGCTACCCCCGCCAGCCCCGCTCCGCTTCGGCTACGGCACCAACGGGCTCACCGATCTGCGGCTCGATGACGCCCTCGGCCTCCTTGCCGACCTCGGGTACGCCGGCGTCGGGCTGACCCTCGACCACATGCACCTCGATCCCCTCGCCCCGGACCTCGCCGCCCGTACCCGCAAGGTGTCCCGGCGGCTCGACGGGCTCGGGCTCACCGCCACCGTCGAAACGGGCGCCCGCTACGTCCTGGATCCGCGTCGCAAACACGGCCCCTCCCTCCTCGACCCCGAACCGGAACGGCGCGCCGACCGAATCGACCTGCTGATCCGCGCCGTGCAGGTCGCCTCCGACCTCGGTGCCCACGCCGTGCACTGCTTCAGCGGCATCACCCCGCCGGACACCTCGGCCGACACCGCCTGGCGGCGCCTCGCGGACGCGCTCGGGCCGGTGCTCGACGCGGCGTCGGACGCCGGTGTCCCGCTGGCCGTCGAGCCCGAACCCGGCCACCTCCTCTCCTCACTCGCCGACTTCCACCGCCTGCGCCGCGAACTCGGCGGGCCCGCCCCCGAACTCCTCGGCCTCACTCTCGACATCGGTCACTGCCAGTGCCTCGAACCGCTCCCTCCCGCCGACTGCGTGCGGGCCGCCGCCCCCTGGCTGCGGCACGTCCAGATCGAGGACATGCGCCGTGGCATCCACGAGCACCTGCCCTTCGGAGACGGGGAGATCGACTTTGCGCCCGTGCTCGACGCCCTGGCCGCCGTCGGCCATCAGGGGCTGACCGTCGTCGAACTGCCCCGCCACTCCCACGCCGGCCCCGAACTCGCCGCCCGCTCCATCGCCTTCCTGACCCGAGCAGCCGCACCCGCACCCGCACCCGCACCTCCAGCCACAACCCCACCCGCACCCGAAGCCACAGCCGCCACCTCGGCGCAGGCCGCCGCCTCCGTGATCCTCGCCGAAGGAGGTACTCCATGACCGACACCCCAGACATCGCCGCCCTCCGTGCCCGTCTCGAAGCCGACCTCGGCGGCGCCGCCCGGGCCTGGCTCGATCAGGCCGTCGCCGAGGCCGCCGCTCATGGCGGGCGATCGGAGGCGGAGGTGCCCGGCCTGCTCCCCACCTGGGAGTTGAGGTTCGCCGAAGCCGGGCGCCGCTGCGGTGCCGACCACGCGGACGCCGCCCGCATCGTGCTGCTGCACGCGGCGAAGGTGACCCCGGCCACGCTCGGCCGTGTCTACGGCCAGGGCACCGCCGACGAACGCCGCGCCGTCCTGCGGGCCCTGCCCCACCTGGTGCCCGGCCCCGAAGCCCTCCCGCTGGTCGAGGACGCCCTGCGCACCAACGACACCCGCCTCGTCGCCGCCGCCGTCGGCCCGTACGCCGCAACGCACCTCGCCCCCCACGACTGGCGCCACGCCGTCCTCAAGTGCCTGTTCACCGGCGTCCCCGTCGACGCTGTGGCCGACCTGCCGAGGCGTGCCCGCGGAGACATCGAACTCGCCCGCATGCTCGGCGACTACGCGAGCGAACGGCGGGCCGCCGGCCGGACCGTCCCCGGCGACCTGCAGCGCGTGCTGTCTCTGACCGCCCCCGAGCACGCCGCCGCCCCCTCGGCCCCCACGGGCCCTGTGCCCGTCGAGGAGTAGGAGTCCCGATGCGCATCTTCGATCCCCACATCCACATGACCTCCCGCACCACCGACGACTACCAGGCGATGTACGCGGCCGGTGTCCGCGCGGTCGTGGAACCCGCCTTCTGGCTCGGGCAGCCCCGCACCTCGCCCGCCTCCTTCTTCGACTACTTCGACTCCCTCCTCGGCTGGGAGCCATTCCGCGCCGCCCAGTACGGCATCGCCCACCACTGCACGATCGCCCTCAACCCCAAAGAGGCGAACGACCCCCGCTGCACACCGGTTCTCAAGGAGCTGCCCCGCTATCTCGTCAAGGACAACGTCGTCGCCGTCGGCGAGATCGGCTACGACTCCATGACGCCGGCCGAGGACACCGCGCTCGCCGCCCAGCTGCAACTCGCCGCCGACCACGAGCTGCCCGCCCTCGTCCACACCCCGCACCGCGACAAGCTGGTGGGACTGCGCCGCACGATCGACGTCGTCCGCGAATCCGCCCTGCCCCTTGACCGCGTCCTGATCGACCACCTCAACGAGACCACCGTCAAGGAGGCCAAGGACAGCGGGTGCTGGCTGGGCTTCTCCGTCTATCCCGACACCAAGATGGACGAGGGCCGCATGGTCGCCATCCTGCGCGACGTCGGGCCCGACCGGGTGCTGATCAACTCCGCCGCCGACTGGGGGAAGAGCGACCCCCTCAAGACCCGCAAGGTCGCCGACGCGATGCTATCGGCCGGATATGACGAGGACGACGTCGACCTCGTGCTGTGGCGCAACCCGGTGGACTTCTACGGACTCAGCGGGCGGCTCCGGCTCGACGCGCGGGAACCGGACGCGGCCACTCACGAGGGCAATTCCATCCTGCGCGGCGGAGCGTGAACCATGCGCTTCAGGCACCCCGACGGGTCCACCGTCCACCTCGCCTACTGCACGAACGTGCACCCGGCCGAGACTCTCGACGGTGTCCTCGCCCAGCTCCGCGACCACTGCGAACCCGTGCGCAAGCGCCTCGGCAGGGACCGCATCGGGATCGGGCTGTGGCTCGCCAAGGACGCCGCCCACGCGCTCGTCACCGACCCGGCCGCACTGCGTGGCCTGCGGAGCGAACTCGACCGGCGAGGGCTCGAAGTCGTCACCCTCAACGGCTTCCCCTATGAGGGCTTCGGCGCCGAACAGGTCAAGTACCGCGTGTACAAGCCGGACTGGACCGATCCGGAACGTCTGAGCCACACCACCGACCTCGCCCGCCTCCTCGCGGCCCTCCTCCCCGACGACGTCACCGAAGGCACCATCTCCACGCTGCCGCTCGCCTGGCGCGCCCCCTTCCACGCCGTCCACGCCGAGGCCGCCCGCACCGCCCTCACCACGCTCGCCCAACGACTGGACGCGCTCGCCGAGCTCACCGGCCGCTCGATCCGCATCGGCCTGGAACCCGAACCCGGTTGCACCGTCGAGACGACCGCCGACGCCATCACCCCGCTCACCGCCATCGGCCACGACCGCATCGGTGTCTGCGTCGACACCTGTCACCTCGCCACCTCCTTCGAGGACCCGGGGACCGCCCTCGACGCCCTCGCCGCCGCGGGCATCCCCGTCGTCAAATCGCAGCTGTCCGCCGCGCTCCATGCCGAACACCCCCATCTCCCCGAGGTACGCGAAGCCCTCGCGGCCTTCGACGAACCCCGCTTCCTCCACCAGACCCGCACCCTGGCCGGCGCCCGCCTGCACGGCACCGACGACCTGGGCGAAGCGCTCACCGCCGGCGCCCTGCCCGACACGGCGCCCTGGCGCGCCCACTTCCACGTCCCCCTGCACGCGGCCCCCGCCGCGCCCCTCACCTCCACGCTCCCCGTACTCCAGGACGTCCTGACCCGCCTCGTCGGCGCACCCACCCCCCTCACCCGCCACCTCGAGGTCGAGACCTACACCTGGCAGGCGCTCCCACCCGAGCTGCGCCCGCGCGGCCGCCCCCAGCTCGCCGACGGCATCGCCGCCGAACTCGCCCTCGCCCGCGACCTCCTGACCGACCTCGGCCTCAAGGAACTCCCATGACCCCGACCCCCTTGCTGGTCCTGGACGTCGTCGGCCTCACCCCGCGCCTTCTCGACCACATGCCGAACCTCAAGAGGCTCGGCCAGTCCGGCTCCCGGGCCCCGCTCGGCACCGTCCTGCCCGCCGTCACCTGCGCCGCCCAGTCCACCTTCCTCACCGGCACCCACCCCGCCGAGCACGGCATTGTCGGCAACGGCTGGTACTTCCGCGAACTCGGCGACGTACTTTTGTGGCGCCAGCACAACGGGCTCGTCTCCGGCGACAAGCTGTGGGACGCCGCCCGCCGCGCGCACCCCGGCTACACCGTCGCCAACATCTGCTGGTGGTACGCCATGGGAGCCGACACCGACTTCACCGTCACCCCCCGCCCCGTCTACTACGCCGACGGCCGCAAAGAACCCGACTGCTACACCCGGCCCCCCACCCTCCACGACGAACTCACCGAAAAACTCGGCACCTTCCCTCTCTTCCACTTCTGGGGACCCGGCGCGGACATCGTGTCCAGCCGGTGGATCGTGGACGCCACCCGGCACATCATCGACACCCGCCACCCCGACCTCGCCCTGTGCTACCTCCCTCACCTCGACTACGACCTGCAGCGTTTCGGCCCCGACGACCCGCGCTCCTGCCAGGCGGCCGCCGACCTCGACGCGGCCGTCGCCCCGCTCCTCGACGACGCCAGGGCGGAGGGACGGACCGTCGTCGCCCTCTCCGAGTACGGCATCACCCGGGTGAACCGGCCCGTCGACATCAACCGGGCACTGCGCCGCGCCGGGCTGCTGGAGGTACACACCCAGGACGGCATGGAGTACCTCGACCCGATGGCGTCCCGTGCCTTCGCCGTCGCCGACCACCAGATCGCCCACATCTACGTCCGCCGCCCGGAAGACCTCGACGCCACCCGCGCTGCCCTCCGGGACATCCCCGGCATCGAGCAGCTCCTCGACGACGAGGGGAAGAAGGCCAACCACCTGGACCACCCGCGCTCCGGCGAGCTCGTCGCCGTCGCGGAGCCGGACGCCTGGTTCACGTACTACTACTGGCTCGACGACGCCCGCGCGCCCGACTTCGCGCAGCTCGTCGAGATCCACCGCAAACCCGGCTACGACCCCGTCGAACTCTTCATGGACCCCCAGGACCCCTACGTCCGCGTCAAGGCCGCGAGCGCCGTGGCCCGCAAGAAGCTCGGCATGCGCTACCGCATGGCGGTCGTGCCCCTCGACCCCTCACCTATTCGCGGCAGCCATGGCCGCCTCCCCACGAGTGAGGACGAAAGTCCGCTCATTCTGTGCTCCACCCCCCGCGCCTTCAGCGGCCGCGTCGCGGCCACCGATGTGAAATCGCTCCTGCTCGACCTCGCGGGCCTGCGCTGAGGCAGGCCTGCCGCGTCGACGAATCTGCTTGATCTCCACTGAACCAGAGAGCTCGGACCCTGCCATCAGGGTCCGACCCCCAGCGATCCCTGATCCGTTCTTCGAACTCATCCCTGATACGCCCCTGATCCAGCCGAGGAGTACCGCATGAGCCGCAAGCCATCCTCCACCGACCCCGAGCTCGCCCGCAGACTCAGCCGACGCGGCATGCTCGGCGTGGCGGCAGGGGCCACCGCGGCGGCCCTGGTCGGCGCCGCCGCCCCGACCGCCGCGGCGTCGGCCGCCCCGGGCGGGGGACGGGGCCACGGCCACCCCGTCCTGCCGCCGGGCCGGCTCGGCATCCAGCTCTACAGCCTCCGCGACAAGGTCTCCACCGTCGGATTCGCCCCGGTCTTCGCCGAGCTGGAGAAGTACGGATACGACGAGATCGAATTCGCCGGATACACCCAGGGTTCCGCCGGCGCCATCTCCCTCGCGCGGCTCAAGGCGCTCGCTCGCGACCACGGACTGAACCCCATCGGCTCCCACGTCGGGTATTACGACGACAACAACCCCAACGCGTACACGTTCGCCCAGAACCTCACCAAGGTGCTCGACGACGCCGAGGCCCTCGGTCTGAAGCACATCGGCACCGCCTCCGGTCCCTTCCGTCACGGAACGACCGTGGACGCCCTGAAGCGGGCGGCGGAGGACTTCAACACGTACGGCGAAGCGGCCCGCAAGCGCGGCATGAAGTTCTACCAGCACAACCACGCCGAGGAGTTCTCCTTCGCCACCGACAAGCCGCACGTCCGCCTCTACGACGTGCTGCTCGCCGAGACCGACCCCGACTTCGTGTACCTGGAGATGGACATCTACTGGGCGTTCAGCGCTCAGTTCCGTTTCGGCAAGCGGGCCGACGGCACCCCCGCCCCCTTCGAACCGCTCGACTACGTACTGAAGCAGCCGCACCGCTATCCGCTGTTCCACGTCAAGGACGGCATCCGTGACGAGACCGCCCGCGACGGCTACCGCATGACGGACGTCGGCGACGGCGACATCGACTACAAGAAGTTCCTGTCGAAGGTGACCGCCCGCACCCACCACGGGCGGCGCTACCACCACTGGCAGACCGAGCACGACAACCCCGTCGAGTCCTACGCCTTCGCCCACAAGTCCAGCGAGCACCTGCACTCACTGCGGTCGGGCCGCTGCGGCGACTGATCGCACCACGGCACGGATGGGGCCCTTCCGCCGATGGCGGGAGGGCCCCATCCGGAACGTGCCGAGGGAGACTAGACCAGGGCTTCACGCGCGCGTGGCGCCCCCGGCTGCCGCAGCAGCAAGGAGAGGCCCGCCGCGACCAACGACACCACCCCGGCGGTCGTGTACGCGCCGATGTACCCCCAGGAGTCCACCACCATCGCGCCCATACCACCGCCGAACAGCCCGGACACCAGCTTCGCGCTGTACACCATGCCGTAGTTGGAGGCGTTGTTGTTCTCTCCGAAGTAGTCCGGCACCAGCGCCGCGAACAGCGGGTAGAACGCGCCGCCCGCGAAACCGGACAGGAAGGCGAAGACGAGGAAGAGCGGCTGGTTGCGGATCTCGCCCGCCCACAACACCCCGAACTGGGCCACCGCCAGCGCCAGACAGACGTACGTGAGGGTGCGCTGTCTGCCCATGCGGTCCGAAAGCCAGCCCACCACCCCGCGCCCCGTTCCGTTGATCACCGACATCACACCCATCGACGACGCCGCGATGAGCGGGCCGAAACCCATCTCCTTCGCGAACGGCACCTGGAAGGAGATCCCGAAGATCGACACCCCGGCGCAGCAGAGCATGCCCACCCACATCAGCGGGATCACACCGGTGCGCAGGGCTTCCCCAGGGGTGAACTGCCGAGCCGCGGGCGGGTTCTTGGCCAGCGCGACCTTGGTCCGGGGATCGCCGTCGAGCCGCAGCGGATCCACGTCGGCCGGCCACCAGTTCTTCGGCGGATCCTTGAAGAACAGACCGGCCACCAAGGTCACCGCCAGCACGTAGAAACCGACGAGATCAAGGACCGTCCGGTAGTTGGAGGTGTCGAAGCCGTACGAGAACAGGAAGATGAACGGCACGGCACCGTAGGCGAAGGCGCCGTTGACGAAACCGGTCTTGCCGCCGCGCCGTTCGGGGTACCACTTGCCGACCATGTTCACGCAGGTCGAGTAGATCAGCCCCGATCCGACGCCGCCGAGCAGTCCGAAGCCGACCATCGCCATCGCCACGTTCGGGGCGTGGCTGAGGCTGAGGAAGCCGAGCAGCGACAGGACGGAGCCCGTCAGCATCGCCGCCCTGCTCGTCAGGATCCCCTTCTCGCGCAGCTTGCCCGCCGGGAAGGAGACCCCCGCCTGGAAGAAGATCCAGACACTGAGCACCCAGAAGGTGTTCGACGACGTCCAGTGGTGCGCCGATGACAGAGTGTCCTCGGCTGCTCCGAAGGCGTACTCGAAGACACTGATGGCGAGCATGGCCGCCCAGGGCAATGCCACCATCGTCCAGCGGGGGCGGCCGAGGATCTCCCGGTCGCTCTCGCCGATGCGGTAGACGCGACCGCGCGCGTCCGTGAGCTCTCTGTAGGGTGCGTCGCGGTCGGCCGACGCATGCGGGCCGGCGATGGGCTCAGCGGTCATGTCACGCCATCTCCTCACCGAGGGGTTGCGGATTGGGGTTGATGTCCTTGGGTTTGGGCCTGCCGGGCTGTGTCAGGAAGAGCGCGACGAACCCGGCGAACAGGGAGATCGAGCCGGCCAGGGTGAACGCCCCGGTGTGCCCCCAGTGGCTGACCACCACGGAACCCATGCCGGAACCGAGGAGTCCGGAGACCAGCTTGGAGCTGTAGACCAGGCCGTAGTTGGAGGCGTTGTTGTTCTCTCCGAAGTAGTCCGCCGTCAGCGCCGCGAACATCGGGAAGATGGCGCCGCCGCCGAAGCCGGAGATGCTGGAGAAGATCAGGAAGAGCGGGAGGTTCTTGATGTCGGCGGACCAGAGGATGCCGTACTGCGCAAGGCCGAGGACGACGCAGACGAAGATCAGGCAGCGCTTCCGTCCGTAGCGGTCCGAGAGCCAGCCGATGACGCCCCGGCCCGTGCCGTTGACGATGGCCTTCAGTGACATCGCCGTGGCGACGATGCCGCCCGCGAAGCCGGCCTCCTCACCGATGTCCACCTGGAACGCGATGCCGAAGATGTTCACGCCGGAGGTGCACAGCAGGCAGAACCACATCAGCGCCACCCGGCCGGTCTGCCACGCCTCCTTGGGGGTGTACTGCCGCACCGCGGGCGGGTTCATCCGCAGGGCGCGCCGGGCCCGGGGGTCGTCCGGCGGACGCAGCGGGTCCACGTCCGCGGGCCACCAGTTCTTCGGCGGGTCCTTGAAGAAGTGGCCCGCCGCGGCGACCATCGCCGCGAGCAGGAGGCCGACGCTCACCAGGACCCAGCGGAAGTTGGTGAGGTCCATGTAGCCGGTGAAGAGGAAGACGAACGGCACCGAACCGTAGGCGAAGCCGCCGTTGACGAATCCGGTCTTGCCGCCCTTCCGCTCCGGATACCACTTGCCGACCATGTTCACGCAGGTCGCGTAGACCATGCCGGCACCCATGCCGCTGAACATGCCGAAGCCGATGTAGGCGACGACCACGTGCGGCGCGAAGGCCAGGGAGAGGTAGCCGAGGAGGGTGCCGAGGGCGCCGAGCATCATCGCGTGGCGGGCCGGCAGCCTGCCGGTCTCCCGGAGCTTGCCCGCGGGGAAGGCGACAGCGGCCTGGAAGAACACCCAGACGCCGAGCATCCAGAAGATGTGCAGGCTGCTCCAGTGGTGAGCGGTGTGCAGGGTGTCCTCGGCGGATGCGAACGCGTACTCGGCCGAACTGATGCCCATCATGCCCACCCAGGGCAGGATGACCATCCACTTGCGTTTGCGGCCCATGATGTCGATGTCGGTCTCGCCGACCCGGTACACCCGGCCGTTGGCGTCCCTCACCTCCCGGTAGGGGACGGTGGTTGGTACGTCGGTTGTCGTCATGTCGCTCAGCACCCCTTGCGTCGGAAAGATCCTGGCCAGCGCCCCCTGTCCCATCCCTTCCGTGTGCGCACGGGACCCGGGGTCGGCGGGCGCGCCGCCGGCCCCGGACCGGTCACCTCATCAACCGCCCTCCAGCAGTCCGGCCGCCCGCGCCCACCGGTACTTCGCGCCGAGCGCGGCGACCGGCTTCTCGGTCGTGTACGGGTACGCCACGACCCCGCGCTCGAAGAGGTACTGGCAGGCCTCCTCCACCTCGACGTCGCCCGCCAGAGAGGCCACGACGGGCTTCTCGACGCCCCGCTCGCGGAACTCGGCGACCACGCGCGCCGTCAGCTCGGCGAAGACCATGGGGGGCGTGACGATGGTGTGCCAGTAGCCGAGTACGAGGGAGTGGATGCGCGGGTCCTCCAGGCCGAGCCTGATGGTCGCCTCGTACGTCGACGGCGGCTCGCCGCCCGTGATGTCCACGGGGTTGCCCGCGGCCCCGAACGGCGGGATGAACGCCTTGAAGGCCGCGTCCAGGTCTTCGGGGATCTCCATCAGCCGCAGGCCGTTGTCGGTGACCGCGTCGGAGAGCAGCACCCCCGACCCGCCGGCACCCGTGATGATGACGATGTTGTCGCCCTTCGGGGTGGGCAGCACCGGCAACGCGCGCGCGTACTCCAGCATTTCGTTGAGACCCGGCGCCCTGATGACACCCGCTTGCGTGAGGATGTCGTCGTACACGGCGTCGTCGCCCGCGAGCGCGCCCGTGTGCGAGCCGGCGGCCTTGGCGCCCGCCGCGGTGCGCCCGGCCTTGAGGACCACGACCGGCTTCTTGGGCACCGTCGCCCGGGCGGCCTCCACGAAGGCACGGCCGTCCTTGAGGTCCTCCAGGTGCATGGCGATGCACTGGGTGTTGGGGTCCTCGCCGAACCACGTCAGGAGGTCGTCCTCGTCCAGGTCCGACTTGTTGCCGAGCCCGACGATCGCGGAGACACCCGTCTTCGTGGTGCGCGCGAAACCGAGGATCGCCATGCCGATGCCGCCCGACTGGCTCGTCAGGGCGACGGGACCCTTGACGTCGTACGGTGTGCAGAACGTGGCACAGAGGTCCTGCCAGGTGGAGTAGTAGCCGTAGATGTTCGGCCCGAGGAGCCGCACTCCGTGGCGTTCGCCGATCGCGACGATCTCGTCCTGGAGGGCGTGCTCGCCCGTCTCGGCGAAACCGGAGGGGATGAGGACCGCGTTGGGTATGCCCTTGCGACCGACCTCCTCCAGAGCCGATGCCACGAACTTGGCGGGAATGGCGAAGACGGCCACATCCACCTCACCGGGAACGTCCGTGACACTCTTGTACGCCTTGCGGCCCACGATGTCATCGGCCTTGGGGTTCACCGGATGGATCTCTCCGGAGAAGCCGCCGTCGATGAGGTTGCGCATCACCGAATTGCCGATCTTGCCCGCTTCGTTGGAGGCGCCGATGACGGCGACGGAGCGGGGCTGCATGAGCCGGCGCATCGAGGCGAGCATCTGCTCGCGCGTGTAGGTGCGCCGCGGTTTCGGCACCTCTTCGGAGAGGATGACCCGGATGTCGGCGGCGATGGCGTTTCGGGGCGTGGCGATGACCGGATTGAGGTCGACCTCGGCGATCTCCGGAAAGTCGGTGACCAGCCGGGAGACGCGGCGGATCTGCTCCGCCAGGGCCCACCGGTCCACGGGCTCCGCGCCGCGGACCCCGTGCAGGATCTCGGCCGCCTTGATCGAGTCGAGCATCGAGACGGCTTCGTCGGCGTCCACGGGCGCCAGGCGGAAGGTGACGTCCTTGAGGACCTCCACGAGGACCCCGCCGAGCCCGAAGGCCACGACCTTTCCGAACGTCGGGTCGGTCACCGCCCCCACGATGACCTCCTGCGCGGAGGGGCCGCTCGGCAGGAGTTCCTGCACCTGGACGCCGTCGATGCGTGCCCGGGCGTCGTACGCGCGGGCGTTCTCCACGATCCGGTGGAAGGCCGCCCGTACGTCGGCGGCGCCCTCCACGCCGACGACGACGCCGCCCGCGTCGGTCTTGTGCGGGATGTCCGGGGAGACGATCTTCATGACGACCGGGCCGTCGAAGCGGGCGGCGTGCGCCACGGCCTCGTCGACGTCGGTGGCGAGTTCCTCGCCGGGGACGGCGATCCCGTAGGCGTCCGCGATGACCTTGCCCTCGGGGGCGGTGAGCGCCGTGCGTCCCTCGGCGCGCACGGCGTCGAGGAGCGCGCGCACTCTCTGCCGGTGGTCCTCGGCGGTCACTCAGATCACCCCTTCCGTCTTGAGCAGGCGCAGTTCCTCGTCGCCGAGGCCGAGCTCGCCGATGAACACCTCTTCGTTGTGCTCGCCGAGCAGCGGCGAACTGACCATCTCTACGGGGGAGTCGGAGAGCTTCAGCGGGGAGCCGACGGTGGTGAAGCTGCCGCGTTCGGGGTGCGGGACCTCGACCACCATCTCGTTGGCGATCAGTGAGGCGTCCTCGATGATCTCCCTGGTGGAGAGGATCGGGCCGCAGGGGATGTTGTGGGCGTTGAGCCGCTCCAGGACGTCCCACTTCGGCAGCGTCGCGGACCACTCCTCGATGAGCTGGAACATCTTGCCGAGCTTGGGGAGGCGCGCCTCCGGAGTGGCCCAGTCCGGGTCGTCCGCCAGCTCGGGGCGTCCGATGAGCTCGGTGATCGGCCGCCAGCCCACGGGTTGCACGATGACGTACACGTAGTCGTTCGGGCCGCCCGGCGCGCACTTGACGGCCCAGCCGGGCTGGCCGCCGCCGGAGGCGTTCCCGGAGCGCGGGACCTCGTCCCCGAAGTCCTCGTTGGGGTACTCCGCGAGCGGCCCGTGGGCGAGCCGCTGCTGGTCGCGGAGTTTGACGCGGCACAGGTTGAGCACGGCGTGCTGCATGGCCACGTTGACGCGCTGGCCCCGTCCGGTGTTCTCCCGCTGGAAGAGGGCGGCCAGGATCCCCGCGACGGCGTGGATGCCGGTTCCGGAGTCGCCGATCTGGGCGCCGGTGGCGAGCGGCGGGCCGTCCTCGAAGCCGGTGGTCGACATGGAGCCGCCCATGGCCTGGGCGACCACTTCGTAGGCCTTGAAGTTGGTGTACGGGCCTTCTCCGAAGCCCTTGATCGAGGCGTAGACGATGCGCGGGTTGATCTCCTGGATGCGGTCCCAGGTGAAGCCCATGCGGTCGACGGCGCCGGGCCCGAAGTTCTCCACCATCACGTCGGAGCGCCGGATCAGCTCGGTCAGGAGCTCCTTGCCGCGCTCGGTCTTGGTGTTGAGGGTGATGCTCCGCTTGTTGCAGTTGAGCATCGTGAAGTACAGCGAGTCCACGTCGGGGAGGTCGCGGAGCTGCTTGCGGGTGATGTCACCGGAGGGTGCCTCGAGCTTCACCACGTCCGCGCCGAGCCAGGCGAGCAGCTGGGTGGCCGAGGGGCCGGACTGGACGTGCGTCATGTCGAGGACACGAATGCCTTCTAGAGCCTTGGTCATGGCCGTCGGGCTCCTCACTTGTACATGGTCTGGTTCATGGTTCCGGGGGCGTACGCGTCCGGGTCGACCCAGACGTTGATGAGCGAGGGCTTGCCGGACTCGCGGGCACGGAGCAGCGCGGGGCCGATGTCGGCGGGGTCGCGGACCTCTTCGCCGTGGCCGCCGAGCAGCTGGGCGAACTTGTCGTAGGGGACGTCGCCCAGGGTGTTGCCGACGCGTTCGCGCTCCTCGCCGTACTTGGCCTTCTGGCCGTAACGGATCTGGTTCATCGAGGAGTTGTTGCCGACGATGCCGACGAAGGGGAGGTCGTAGCGCACGAGGGTCTCGAAGTCCCAGCCGGTGAGGCTGAAGGCGCCGTCTCCGAAGAGGGCCACCACCTCCTTGTCGGGCCGGGCCTGCTTGGCGGCGAGGACGAAGGGGATGCCGACGCCGAGCGTGCCGAGCGGCCCGGGGTCCATCCAGTGGCCCGGTGACTTGGGCTGGACGACCTGGCCGGAGAAGGTGACGATGTCGCCGCCGTCCCCGATGTAGATGGAGTCCTCGGTGAGGAAGTCATTGATCTCGCTCACCAGGCGGTACGGGTGGATGGGCGAGGCGTCGGACCGCAGGCTCGGCAGCCGCTTCTCCACGGCGGTCTGCTCGGCGGCGCGCAGCTCGTCGATCCACTCCTTGCGCCGGGAGGCGCCGCCGTCGACCCGTCCGGACGCGGCCTCGGTGACCGACTTCAGGACGAGCCCGGCGTCCCCGACGATGCCGAGGTCGATGTCGCGGTTCTTGCCCACGGTGCGGTAGTCCAGGTCGATCTGGACGACGGTGGCGTCCTGCGAGAGCCGCTTCCCGTACCCCATGCGGAAGTCGAAGGGGGTGCCGACGACGACGATGAGGTCGGCGTTGGAGAAGGCGTAGCGCCGCGAGAGCTGGAAGTGGTGTGGGTCCCCGGGTGGCAGGGTGCCGCGGCCCGCCCCGTTCATGTAGGCGGGCACGTTGAGGGCGCGTACGAGCTCGATGGCGGCTTCGGTGCCCCGGGTCGTCCACACCTGGCTGCCGAGCAGGATGGCGGGCTTCTCGGCGTGCACGAGGAGGTCGGCGAGTTTCTCGATCGCCTCGGGGTCGCCGGCGGAGCGGGTCGACGCGCGGTACCTGCCGGCCGCCGGGACGCGCGCCTTGTCGGCGGGCACCTTGGCGTCGAGCACGTCGCGCGGTATCTCCAGGAAGGACGGTCCCGGGGCGCCGTGGTAGCACTCGCGGAAGGCCATGGAGACCATGTCGGCCGCGCGGGCCGTGTCCGGCACCGTCGCCGCGAACTTGGTGATCGGCGTCATCATGTCGACGTGCGGCAGGTCCTGGAGGGACCCCATCTTGTGCTGCGTGTGGGCCCCTTGGCCGCCGATGAGCAGCATGGGGGACTCGGCGCGGAAGGCGTTGGCGACACCGGTCACGGCGTCCGTGGTGCCGGGCCCCGCCGTCACCACCGCGCAGCCCGGCTTGCCGGTGATGCGTGCGTAGCCGTCGGCGGCGTGGGCGGCCACCTGCTCGTGGCGCACGTCGACGACGTCGATGCCCTCGTCGACGCAGCCGTCATAGATGTCGATGATGTGGCCACCGCAGAGGGTGTAGATGACCTCCACACCTTCGGCTTTGAGTGCTTTGGCGACCAGGTGTCCACCGGAGATGTCCTTCTGGCTGTTGTCGTCGGGCATGGCGAAGTCCTGTCCCTTCGTAGGGGAGTTGGAGTGCGCTCGCACGCTCTCTGGGCGCCCTCGCGGTAGATTGCATACAGTCGACGAATACTGTATGAAGCTTGTTATCCCGCATCCGGTGGGTTGGTGTCCAGGGGGCGTGCGGCACTTTTCGGGGGCTTTGGGATCGCACCCGATCAGACACAGCGGTCAGGAGCCGAAATGGATCTTTTCGAGCACCAGGCAAGGCAACTCTTCGAAGAACACGGCATCTTGGTGCCACGCGCCGAGATCGCCCGCACCGCCAAGGAAGCACGCGCGGCCGCCGAACGCCTCGGCGGCCGCGTCGTCATCAAGGCCCAGGTCAAGACCGGAGGACGCGGCAAGGCCGGCGGCGTGAAACTCGCCGCGGACCCGGCGGCGGCCGAGATCACGGCACGCCAGATCCTGGGCATGGACATCAAGGACCACACGGTGCACACCGTGATGGTGGCCGAACCCGTCGACATCGCCGCCGAGTTCTACGTCTCCTACGTACTGGACCGCGCCGCGGGACGCTTCCTCGCCATCGCCTCCGCCGAAGGCGGCATGGAGATCGAGGAGGTGGCGGCAAGCCGGCCCGAAGCGGTCGTGCGGATCCCGATCGACCCGGCCACAGGGGTGACCAAGGAGACGGCCGCGGAGATCGCGGCGGCCGCGGGTCTCCCGGCCGAGACGGCCGACGTGCTGGTCGGCCTCTGGCACGTCCTGACCCGCGAGGACGCCCTCCTCGTGGAGGTCAACCCGCTCGTCCGCACCACCCGGGGAGCGATCCTCGCCCTGGACGGAAAGGTCACCCTCGACGACAATGCCCGCTTCCGCCAGGAACGGTGGGGCGCCGAACAGGAGACGTACGACGAGGAACTGGAGGCGACGGCGGCCGCCAAGGGCCTCAACTACGTGAAGCTCGACGGCGAGGTCGGCATCATCGGCAACGGCGCGGGACTCGTCATGTCGACGCTCGACGTGGTCGCGGGCTGCGGCGCACGCCCCGCCAACTTCCTCGACATCGGGGGCGGCGCCTCCGCCGAGGTCATGGCGGACGGCCTCACCGTCATCCTCTCCGACCCCTCGGTCAGATCCGTCTTCGTCAACGTCTTCGGCGGCATCACCGCCTGCGACGCGGTGGCCGACGGCATCGTCCGGGCCCTGGAATCGGTACGGCTGACCAAGCCCCTGGTGGTCCGGCTCGATGGGAACAACGCCGCCGCGGGCCGCGCCATCCTCGAGAACCGCGCCCACCCCCTCGTCCAGCAGGCCACCACCATGGACGGCGCCGCCCGCCGCGCCGCCGACCTCGCCGACGCGCGCTAAGGAGCCGGGACATGGCGATTCACCTCACCAAGGAGAGCAAGGTCCTCGTCCAGGGCATGACCGGCGCGGTCGGCATGCAACACACCCGCCGCATGCTCGCCGCCGGCACGGACATCGTCGGCGGCGTCAACCCCCGCAAGGCGGGCCGCACCATCGACTTCGACGACCGCGCCGTCCCCGTCTTCGGCTCGGTCCAGGACGGCATGGCGGCCACGGGCGCCGACACCACCGTCATCTTCGTGCCCCCCGCCTTCACCAAAGCCGCCGTCATCGACGCGGCGGACGCCGGCATCGCCCTCGCCGTCGTCATCACCGAGGGCGTCCCCGTCCACGACTCCGTCGCCTTCCTCACGTACGCGAAGGAGCGGGGCACCCGCGTCATCGGCCCCAACTGCCCCGGACTGATCACCCCCGGCCAGTCCAACGTGGGCATCATCCCCGCCGACATCACCAAGCCCGGCCGCGTCGGCCTGGTCTCCAAATCCGGCACGCTCACCTACCAGCTCATGTACGAACTGCGCGACATCGGCTTCTCCACCTGCGTCGGCATCGGCGGCGACCCCGTCGTCGGCACCACGCACATCGACTGCCTGGGCGCCTTCCAGGACGACCCCGACACCGAACTCATCGTGCTCATCGGGGAGATCGGCGGCGACGCGGAAGAGCGCGCGGCCGCCCACATCAAGGAATCCGTCACCAAGCCCGTCGTGGCCTACATCGCCGGATTCACCGCGCCGGAGGGCAAGACGATGGGCCACGCCGGCGCGATCGTCTCCGGCTCATCGGGCACCGCGCAGGCGAAGAAGGCGGCGCTCGAAGCCGTCGGCGTACGCGTGGGCGACACCCCCACCGAGACCGCCCGGCTCGTGCTGGACCTGCTCTGACGTCGGCGGGCCCGGCCAGAGTCCCGCACCGGGCCCACCGACGCCCCTCCCCGCCCCGACCGTGCACCGTGAGCGGAGACAACGAGATGACACCTTCGACCACCCCGCAGGACGCGCTCGTCCGCAAAGCCGGGACCGCCTGGTCCGACGCCTGGCAACGCTGCCTCGCCGTCGCACCCGAGGCCTTCCGCGAGGACCGGGTCCTGAACCTGTGGAACAGCACGTGGCAGGCCGACGGGCGCACCCTGCCCGCCACCAGCCCCGTCGACGGCACCCCCATCGCGGGCCCGCCCCGCCTCGACGCCGCCACCGCCCGGCAGGCCGTACGCGCCGCGCTCGACCAGCACCGCGCCTGGCGGCACGTGGCCCTGCCCGAGCGCCGCGCCCGCGTCGCCGCGACGCTCGACTCCCTGAGCCGCCACCGCGAGTTGCTCGCGCTGCTCCTCGTCTGGGAGATCGGCAAACCCTGGCGGCTCGCGCAGGCCGACGTCGACCGGGCCATCGACGGCGTCCGCTGGTACGTCGACGGCATCGAGCCGATGGTCGACGGCAGGACCCCGCTGGACGGCCCGGTCTCCAACATCGCGAGTTGGAACTATCCGATGAGCGTGCTCGTTCACACCATGCTGGTACAGGCACTGGCAGGGAACGCGGTCATCGCCAAGACCCCGACCGACGGCGGCGTCGCCTGCCTCACCCTGGCCTGCGCCCTGGCCGCCCGCGAGGGAGTCCCCCTCACCCTCGTCAGCGGCAGCGGCGGTGAGCTGTCCGAAGCGCTCGTCCGCGCCCCCGAGATCGGCTGCGTCTCCTTCGTCGGCGGCCGCGACACGGGCGCCGACGTCGCCACGGCCGTCGCCGACCTGGGCAAGCGACACATCCTCGAACAGGAAGGGCTGAACACCTGGGGCATCTGGAACTACAGCGACTGGGACGCGCTCACCGCACTCGTCCCCAAACTCTTCGACTACGGCAAACAGCGCTGCACCGCCTACCCGCGCTTCGTCGTCCAGCGCGCCCTGTTCGACGAGTTCCTCGCCGCGTACCTCCCGGCGGTCCGTACGGTACGCGTCGGACACCCGCTCGCGGTCGCGCACCCCGAAGACCCGTACCCCGAACTCGACTTCGGGCCGCTGATCAACGCGGCCAAGGCCAAGGAGCTCACCGACCAGGTCGCCGAGGCCGTCGACCGGGGCGCCGTGCCGCTCCACCGCGGCGACCCGGCGGCCGGCCGCTTCCTGCCCGGCCAGGACACGGACGCGTACTTCCACCCCGTCACCCTCCTCAACCCGCCGTCCTCCTCACCGCTGCACCACGCGGAGCCGTTCGGCCCGGTCGACACCATCGTCCTGGTCGACACCGAGGCGGAGCTGCTCGCGGCCATGAACGCGTCGAACGGCGCGCTCGTCGCCACGCTCTCCACCGACGACACCGCCACGTACGAGCGTCTCGCGCCCCAGATACGAGCCTTCAAGACCGGCAGGGGCAAACCCCGCTCGCGCGGGGACCGCGAGGAGCTCTTCGGCGGCTTCGGCGGCTCCTGGCGCGGCGCCTTCGTGGGCGGCGAGCTCCTGGTGCGCGCCGTCACCCAGGGCCCGGCGGGGGAGCGGCCACCGGGGAACTTCCCGAGCCACCACCGCATGGTGTAGCGGGACGGGCGGGACGCGCAGGCATGCCCGGCCGTGCGTCGGGCACGGGTGTCAGCCGATGCCCTGCCGGTCCGGCAGCAGCGCGAACGCGCGGTCCGCCGCCTGCGGCACCGAGCGCTCCACGGCCTGCGCGAGGAGCTCCCGGTGCCGCAGCAGCGGCTCGCGCCGTTCCTCCGGGACGAGCAGCAGCAGATCGTCGAGCCCGGCCAGCATGCGCCGGGTGACCTGTGGGTTGCCGACCGCACTCCCCCTGATCTCGGCGAATCCCAGATCGACCAGGGCGGTCCAGTCCGGCACCGACTGCACGAGCCGGAGCGCCCCGCGCCGGTCTCGGTGGCCGAGCGCGCCCAGCGGGTACGGGGCGATCGACGCCAGGAACTGCACGATGCGGTCCAGGGCCTGCACGGCGGTCGTCGGATCGTTCACCGCGGGGGAGAGGGCCCGCAGGGCGATGTCGGACAGCTGCCGCAGACCGAACGCCAGATCCTGGTGAAAGGTCCGTTCCACCCCCACGAAGACGGTGTAGCTCAGCGCGCGGCGTGCGGGGGCCGGGCCGCCGTGCACCGAGAACACCGGCGTCCCCGGCACCACGTAGTCCCCGATCCGCGGGATGAGGCGCAGCACGACACCCTGACGGCGGGCCGCCCGGACGGCCCGCGCGATGTTCACGTCCCGCAGCACGCCGGCCCGCCCCTGGTGCGTGACCAGGGCGGTCTCCGGCCCGAGGAGTGCGGTGTCGACCGGCAGCTCCGTGGGCTGCTTCTGGGCGACCCGGAACGACTCGCGGGCGATCCGGTCGATGACGAAACCGATCCGCATCATCCGGACCGTCCCGTTCACGTACGCCACGAACAACAGGAGGCTCAGGAGCACCATCAGCATCGCGAGCACCGACTCGACCAGCGGCACCATGGTCAGGAGGCGGGGATCGCGCTCGCTGTCGAACGACGTCAGCGTCATCAGGGAGAAGAGGAACGTCGCCATGAACCCGGTGAGCGTGATCTTGGTGATGCGCGACCGGACGTACAGCCGCACCACTCGCGGGCTGAACTGCCCGCTGGCCATCTGCACGGCCACCAGCGAGATGCTGAAGACGACACCGATGAAGGTCATCATGGCGCTGCCGATGGTGCTGATCACCGTCTTGGCGTCGTCGGCGATCCGCTTCAGGTCCTTGATCACGTCGTACTCGCCGGAGTTCCGCAGCTCCGAGACGATCTGCGTGTCGATCTCCGAAGAGACCCACCACAGGAGCATGGCCCCCACGAGCCCCGCGGTCGGCGCGAACCACATGGTGTCCCGGAGGTGCTCGCGCAGCGGGGACAGCATCCGGGGGCGGCGCCGCTTCATGTCGCCGAGCGCCCCGGCGGCCTCGGTAATCAACCCGTCACTCATGGTGAGACTCTAGGGCGAATGGCCCCGACCGCCGGGCATCCCGTGGTCGGGGGCCGGATACGCAGGTGAAAGGCACTCCGAAACCTTGGTATTGTTGTCCATGTCGCCGCGGGGAACGCCCCGCGAAGACAGACACCTTGTCCGGGTGGCGGAATGGCAGACGCGCTAGCTTGAGGTGCTAGTGCCCTTTATCGGGCGTGGGGGTTCAAGTCCCCCCTCGGACACCAGCAAGAACCCCAGGTCACCTGGGGTTCTTTTGCGTTTCGGGGGCCCTCACCGCGCCTGGCGCGGGAGGCTCTGGAGGCTCGGCGCGGGCGCCGCGGACGCGTTCTCGGCCCACAGGGACCTCACATGTCCCAGATGCCGCGCCATGCACCGCTCCGCGGCCTTCGCGTCGCCGGACAGCATCAGGTCGAGCAGCTCGATGTGCTCCTCGGCGGACGGGGTCAGCTGGTCGCGCTCGTCGAGCGTGGTCAGGCCGTAGAGGCGGGAGCGCTTGCGCAGGTCGCCGACGGTCTCGACCAGGCGGTCATTGCCCGAGAGGGCGAGCAGCGAGAGATGGAAGCGGCGGTCGGCCTCCAGATAGCCGATGAGGTCGTGGTCGCGGGCGGCGCGCACGATCTCCTCGGCGACCGGACGCAGTACCTCCAGGTCCTCGCGGGCCGCCGTCGCGGTGATCCTGCCGATCATGGGGACCTCGATGAGGCCGCGGATCTCCGTGTACTGGTCGAGGTCGCGCTCATTGACCTCGGTGACCCGGAAACCCTTGTTGCGGACGGGCTCGACCAGGCCCTCCCTGGCCAGGTCGAGCATCGCCTCGCGGACCGGCGTCGCCGAGATGCCGAAGTCCTCGGCGAGGCCGGGCGCGGAGTAGATCTCGCCGGGGCGCAGTTCGCCGGAGATCAGGGCGGCCCGCAGGGCGTGGCCGACCTGATCGCGCAGCCGCTCCCTGGTGGTGATGAGGTTCTTCTGCTTCAGGTGCCCCATGATCTTCCCTCCGGTGGTCCCGCGCCCGCGCGGATCACCAAAGTACAATGTCACGTTGCCCGTTGGGGGTGGGAGGGCTCGGGACGGGGATCAGAGGAGGAAACCTGCGGGGAAAGGGTCGTCCGGGTCCAGGAAGTACTGCGCCGTGCCGGTGATCCACGCCCGCCCGGTGATCCGGGGGATGACCGCGGGCACGCCCGCCACCTCCGTCTCCGCCACCAGCCGGCCGGTGAACTCCGTGCCGATGAACGACTCGTTCACGAAATCGCGGTCCAGTGGCAGCTCCCCGCGGGCGTGCAGCTGTGCCATCCGTGCCGAGGTGCCCGTCCCGCACGGCGAGCGGTCGAACCAGCCCGGGTGGATCGCCATGGCGTGCCGGGAGCGCCGGGCGTCGGAACCGGGTGCGGCCAGGTAGACGTGTTTGACCCCGGCGATGTCCGGCTGCCCGGGGTGCGTGGGGCGCTCCGGCGACGCGTTGATCGCGTCCATGACGGCGAGGCCCGCCGCGAGCAGCTCGTCCTTGCGCGCCCGGTCGAACGGGAGCCCCAGCGCGTCGAGTTGCACGAAGGCGTAGAAGTTCCCGCCGTACGCCATGTCGTACGTGACCGTGCCGTGGCCCGGCACCTCCACCTTGCGGTCCAGGGCCACGCAGAAGGCCGGGACGTTGGTGAGGGTGGCCGAGACGGCCGCGCCGTCGGATACCTGGACGTCGACGGAGACCAGGCCCGCCGGGGTGTCCAGGCGGACCGTCGTGACCGGCTCGGTGACCCGGACCATGCCTGTCTCGACGAGGACGGTGGCGACGCCGATGGTTCCGTGGCCGCACATGGGCAGCAGCCCGGACACCTCCACGTACAGGACGCCGTGGTCCGCGTCGGGGCGGGTCGGGGGCTGGAGGATCGCGCCGCTCATCGCGGAGTGGCCGCGCGGCTCGTACATCAGGAGCGTGCGCAGGTGGTCCAGGTGCTCGATGAAGTGGAGCCTGCGCTCGGCCATGGTGGCGCCGGGGATCACCCCGACGCCACCGGTGATCACGCGTGTCGGCATGCCTTCGGTGTGCGAGTCCACGGCGTGGAAGACGTGACGGGTGCGCATCGTGCCCTTCCGTTTCTCGGCCGGCTCGCGCCGGTTTCCTTTCGGTCTTGCCGGGCTGCTGTGTCCGGGCTGCTCCCGGGCTCAGCGGTGTCCGGCCGCCATCGCCTTCTCGGTGGCCGAACGCACCAGCGCGCGGGTGGGGTCGGACAGTGGTGAGCGCGGCGGCCTGGTCGGGCCCCCGCGGCGGCCCACGATGTCCATCGAGAGCTTGATCGACTGCACGAACTCCGTCTTGGAGTCCTGGCGCAGGAGCGGGTGCAGCGAGCGGTAGAGGGGCAGGGCCGTCTCCAGGTCGCGGGCGCACGCCGCGTCGTAGAGCTCCGCGCAAGTGGCGGGGAACGCGTTCGGGTAGCCGGCGATCCAGCCGACGGCACCTGCGACGGCGAGTTCGAGCAAGACGTCGTCCGCGCCGATCAACAGATCGAGATCCGGGGCGAGTTCGGCGATCTCGTACGCCCTGCGGACGTCCCCGGAGAATTCCTTCACGGCCACGACCGTGCCGTCGCCGTGCAGCCGGGCCAGCAGCTCCGGCGTCAGGTCGACCCTGGTGTCGAGCGGGTTGTTGTACGCCACGATCGGCAGGCCCGCCTCGGCGACCTCGGCGTAGTGGGCGCGTACGGCCGGCTCGTCGGCGCGGTAGGCGTTCGGCGGCAGCAGGAGCACCGAACCGCATCCCGCCTCCGCGGCCTGCTCGGTCCAGCGGCGGGACTCGGCGCTGCCGTAGGCGGAGACGCCGGGCATCACGCGGGCCCCGTCGCCCGCGGCCTCGACGGCGGTACGGACGACACGGGCGCGCTCGTCGTCGGTGAGGGTCTGGTATTCGCCGAGTGAGCCGTTGGGCACGACGCCGTCACAGCCGTTGCCGATGAGATGGCGCACGTGCTCGGCATAGGCGTCGTAGTCGACGGAGAGGTCGTCGCGCAGGGGGAGCGCGGTGGCGACCATGATGCCGCGCCAGGGTCGCTCGGGGGTCCAGGTGGCGGAGGTCATGACGGGTGCCCTTCTGTGGGGTGGCGGGTCTCGGGGTGCTGCGCCTTCGGGGGATGCCCTCCCGGGAGAGGTGCCTCGGGGGCAGCGGTGCCGGGGAGGGAGTCTTCGGGAAGGGGCTGCTCCGTTGTCTCCGGCAGTGCCGCGAGTGTCGCGAGCGGTACCGGGACGGCCAGCGGGCGCCGGTCCGGAGGAGGAGACGGGTGGGCCGGTGGTGGTCCCTCGGGGGAGGCCGACGCGGCCAGGCAGGACACGGCGGTCCCGCACATGCGGCCCTGGCACCAGCCCATGCCCGTACGGGTGAGCAGCTTGACGGTCCGTGCGTCACGGGCTCCGTACTCCGTGACCGCCTCGCGCACCTCGCCCGCGGTGACCTCCTCGCAGCGGCACACGTCCGTCTCGTCGGAGAGCCACTCCGTCCAGCCGGAGCCGGGCGCGTGCGCGGCGGCCATGACCTCGGCGAAGGCGCCCATCCGGGCACGGCGGCGGCGCAGGGCGCGCAGCCGTGCGGCCGGGGCGGGGAGGCGGCCGGTCAGGCGGGCGGCGATGGCGAGGGCGGCCAGTTCGCCTTCGGCGCGGGCGAGTTGGGCGCCGCCGATGCCGGAGGTCTCACCCGCAGCCCACAGGCCGCGCAGGGAGGTTTCCCGCAGCGGTCCCAGGTCCAGCGCGTGGGTGCCGTCGGGGGTGAGGCGGGTGGCGCAGCCGAGACCGGTCGCCAGCTCGATCTGGGGGATCAGGCCGTGGCCGACGGCCACCGCGTCGCAGGCGATGCGGCGCTCCGTGCCCGGGACCGGTCGCCAGTCGCGGTCGACGCGCGAGACCGTCACCGCCTCCACCCGGTCCGTGCCGTGCGCCTCGGTCACCGCCTGCCGGGTGCGCAGGCGCACCCTGTGGCGCAGCAGGGCCGTGCCGTGCAGCGAGGCCTCGGCCAACTTCCGCGGCTGCGTGGCGAGTACGCCCGGGTGGCGGCCGTATCCGAGGTATCCGCCGGCCTCGATCAGTTCCGGCACCTCGGCGCCGGCCGCGGTGAGCGAGGTGGCGACGGCGAGCAGGAGAGGTCCGCTGCCCGCGACGACCACGCGCCTGCCGGGCAGGGCGAGGCCCGACTTGAGCATGGCCTGCGCTCCGCCCGCGCCCACCACGCCGGGCAGGGTCCAGCCGGGGAAGGGCAGATGACGTTCGTACGAGCCGGTCGCGAGGAGGACGGCACGCGCCCGTATGACCACGGGGCCCGGCCCGGCCCCGTCCCGCCCCGGTGCGGCACTCGTGCCGTGCTCCCCGGTGAGGGCGTGGACGGTCCACCGGTCCTCGGCCTCGCGCGTGACCGTCCAGACGTGGTGGCCGAAGAGCTGCGCGGCGCCGCTCGCCGCAAGGCGGGCGCGGAGGTCGGCGAAGACCGGCCAGTCGTGGTGCAGGGCCTCCGGTCGGGTGGCTCCCGTGGCCGGGTCGGGGTGCCGGTAGAACTGGCCGCCGGGGTGGCTCGAGGAATCCAACAGCGCTACGGAGAGGCCGAGTTCGGCGGCTCGTACGGCTCCGGCGAGGCCCGCCGGTCCGGCGCCGAGCACCACCACGTCGTACCGCTCGCGGGCGGACGGGCGCGGCTCGGGGCCCTTCTCCGGGAGCGCCCCGGGGCCCGGCGGTACTTCAGGTGTCGAGCCCGGCATGGCCGTGTCCTTCCTGGGTGGTGACCGTGTCGCCGGGGCGGGCGGTGACCAGGCAGGCCCGCCGGTTGGGCCGCCCGTTGACCGTCGCGAGGCAGTCGTGGCACTGGCCGATGCCGCAGAACGCACCGCGCGGCCGCCCGCCGACCCGGGTGGTCCGCCAGGCGAGGATCCCGGCGGACCACAGCACGGCGGCGATGGACTGGCCGGGCAGGGCGTCGAGCCGACGTCCGTCGAAGGTGATCGAGAAGGCTTTCCCGGGGGCTGCGCCCACGAGTTCGGCGGGGGTCCGGTCGTCACGTGCCATGGGGGCGGCTCCTCTCGGGGGTCGTGGAGGTGTGCGGGCGGCGAGCCGCATGCGGCCTCGGCACGGTCCAGTAGTCGGCTGGACCTGGTCTCGTCGTGGTCATGCGGTGAGGTGGGCGTGGAGTCATCGTGGGGCGCCCTCCCGCTCGAACCGATCCGGTGCGAACGGGCCCAGGGGCAGCGGCGGTTCGCGGCCTGTGAGCGTCGCCGCGATCAGCGCTCCCGTGGCCGGCGCGAGCCCGATGCCCGCCCCCTCGTGGCCGCAGGCGTGCAGCAGGCCGGGCACCCGCGGGTCGGGGCCGATCGCGGGGAGGTGGTCCGGCAGGTACGGGCGGAACCCCGCGTAGGTGCGGATCGCCCGCACCTCGGCGAGTACCGGGAACAGGTGCAGGGCCTGGGCCCCGAGGCGCCGCAGGACCTCCACCGACAGGGTGCGGTCGAAGCCCACCCGTTCCCGGCTCGCCCCGATCAGGACCGGGCCGGCCGCGGTGCCCTCCACGACGGCGGAGGTCTGCAGGGCCGCCGAGCCGCTCGCGACGTCGGCGACGTACTCCGCCGAGTACACCTTGTGGCGCACCACGCGCGGCAGCGGTTCGGTGACGAGGACGAAGCCGCGCCGGGGCAGCACCGGCAGCTCCACGCCGGCGAGACGGGCGAGTTGGCCGCCCCACGTGCCGGCGGCGTTGAGCACATGAGGGGCGCGGACCTCGCCCCGTGGAGTCCGCACGCCCCGCACCTCGCCCCCGGCGCCGGTGAGGATCGCGGTGACCTCCTCGCCGAGCCGCAGCGTCAGGCGCCCGGTGCGGGCGGCCGCCCGCAGCAGATGCGCCGCGGCCAGGGCGGGCTGCACCTGCGCGTCCTGCGGGTAGTGGAAACCGCCCGCGAGGCCGGGCGCGAGGTGCGGTTCGAGGTCGGTCAGGCGGTCGGCGCCGATCTCGGTGGCCGTGACGCCCGCCCGGGTCTGATCCGCGGCGAAGCGGTGCAGGGCGGCGAGCCCCGGTCCGGTCGAGGCGACGACCAGGCCGCCCTTCGCCTCGTACTCGATGCGCGCGGGGAGTTCGCGGGCCAGCGTTTGCCACAACTGAACGGAGAGCAGGGCCAGTTCGAGCTCGGGGCCGGCCTCCTTGTCGGAGACGAGGAGGTTGCCCTCGCCCGCTCCCGTGGTGCCGCCGGCGACGGGGCCGCGGTCGATGACGGTGACGCGGAGGCCGGCGAGGGCGGCGTAGTGGGCGCAGGCGGCGCCGACCACTCCCGCTCCCACGACGATGAGGTCCGGTGATCCGGACGAGTGTCCCGTGAGCACGCCAGTAATATTTCACATGGCACTGGTGCTGCCAAGAGGATGCGCGAGCACGGGAGTTGAGGAAGCGGGGCGTCCGCTCAGGCGCGGCGGTGGTGCGTGCCGGGCGTATGGCCGTAGGCCCGGCGGAACACGTCGATGAACGCGCTGGTGGAGGACCATCCGCAGCGGTGGGCGACCGCGGTGACCGGTACGCCGTCGGCCAGCATCCGCAGCGCGTGGTAGAGGCGCAGCTGGGTGCGCCACTGCGGAAACGTCATGCCCAGCTCGTGGCGGAAGAGCCGGCTGAGGGTGCGCTGGCCGGCACCCGCGGCCGCGGCGAGCTCCGCGAGGCCGCGCAGGTCCGCCGGGTCGCGGTGCAACAGCTCGCAGACGGCGGTGAGGCGGGGGTCGGAGGGGGCGGGCAGCTGGACGGGTTCCTGGGGTGACGCGCGCAACTGGTCGAGCAGGACGGCCGTCAGACGGCTCCGCTCGGGGGACGGGGTCTCGTCGTGCGGGGCCCGGGTGCGGGCCAGGATCAGTTCGCGCAGCAGCGGGCCGACGGAGAGGACGGTCGGGGCGTCGAGGCCGAGCGGGTTGGTCGCGGCGGGCAGGCCGACCAGGTGCAGGGCGAGTTGTCCGTGGGCGCGGTGGGCGTGGACGCAACCGGCGGGGACCCAGATGGCGCGGGTGCCCGGCGCGAACCAGGTGCCCGCGTCGGTGGTGACGGCCACGACGCCGGAGCCCGCGTAGATGATCTGGTGGTCGTCGTGCCGGTGCGCGTCGATGCGCTCGCCGGGGGCGAGTTCCCTGGTGACGGTGGGCGCCGCGGGGGAGTGGCGGATGTTCGACACAAGTCGGCAGATTATCGGAAGCGGGCCAGCGCGGACGGTGGCGAGGATGAGCCGGTGCCGACGAACCAGACCTCACCCTCCCGAGCCGCCCGCACGGGCCGTACCACTGACCACCGCAGCCGTACCGGTCGTCCCATCACGCTGCTCGCGCTCGGGCACGCCTGCGTGGACATCTACCAGGGGGCCGTCGCCGCCCTGGTGCCGTTCTTCGTCTCCGAGCGCGCCTACACCTACGCCGCGGCCTCCGGTGTCGTGCTCGCCGCCTCGCTGCTCTCCTCGGTGGTGCAGCCGCTGTTCGGCGCGCTCACCGACAAGTGGGCCATGCCGTGGCTGCTGCCGGTGAGCACGCTGGTGGGCGGGGCCGGTGTCGCCCTCGCCGGAGTGAGCGACACCTACGTACTGACGCTGCTGGTCGTCGCCGTGTCCGGCCTCGGCGTCGCCGCCTACCACCCGGAGGCGGCGCGCGCGGCCCGGCAGGCGAGCCGGGGCAGCCACACCGCCATGAGCTGGTTCTCGCTCGGCGGCAACCTCGGTTTCGCGGCGGCCCCCTTGCTGGTCTCCGCCGTCGTCGCCACGGGGGGCCTGGCCGCATCCCCGCTTCTGGTCGTCCCCGCCCTCGCGGGCGCGGCGCTGTGCGTGGCCGGACTGCGGAGCGCCCGGGCGCGGGAGGCGGCAGCCGCCGCGAGAGGCCTGGGAGACGAAGGGGATGCAGGAGAGGCAGCGGGTGCAGGGGGCAGAGGAGGAGATGGGCGCGGCGCCGCCCCTGAAGCGGTCGGCGCGGCGCGGGACGACTGGCCGTCGTTTCTTCGGCTGACCGGCGCCATCGTCTGCCGCTCGATCGTCTTCACCGGACTCGGCACGTTCATCGCGGTCCATGTCCGCGAGCGCACCGGCGGCGGCGAACTCGCCGGTACCGTAGCGCTGTTCGTGCTCTACGCGGGCGGCGCGGTCGGTACGCTCGCGGGTGGGCGGCTCGCCGCCCGGTACGGCCGGCTTCCCGTCGTGCGCCGGTCGTACGTCGCGACGGTCGTCGCGGTGGCGGGCGTGGTCCTCGTCCCCGGACCGCCGCTGTACGTCTTCGTCGCGCTCGCCTCGGCCGGCCTCTACGTGCCGTTCTCCCTGCACATCACCCTCGGACAGGACTATCTGCCCCGGCGCGTGGGCACCGCGAGCGGCGTCACCCTGGGGCTGACGGTCTCCATCGGCGGCCTCGCGAGCCCGCTCATCGGGGCGCTCGCCGACGCCACCTCGCTGCGGACGGCGCTTCTCCCGCTGATCGCGCTGCCGGCCCTCGGCCGTCTCCTCCTGCGCACCCTGAGCGAGCCGGGCCCGGAGCCCGCGCCACGCGGCTGAAAGCCGGAAACCGAAACGGTTGGCGGCTCCTGAGGGGTTGTCAGTGCAATTTCACATTACTACGTTACGCATCACATGACGTGGCGACGGGTCGTCAAGTGACCCTGAGCGCACGTCAGTTGCACGCGACATCACCCTCCACACCCCACAGGAGCCATCGGTGTCCCCACTACGTCAACCAACCCTGCGCAGATCCGTGGTCGCCGGCGCGATAGCGGCGACACTCTGCGTCTCGGCCGCCCAGTACGGGCACGCGGCCGACACCTCCCCGCCGGCCACCTCCCGCACGGCCGCACCCTCCGCGCCCGCCGAGCCGAACCCTCTGGACGTCGTCGACCGCAGGGCCGAGGCCCCGCAGCGTGACGCCTACGAGATCCCGGCGCCGGGCAAACTGAAGGACGGCCGCGTCCCGGGACCGCGCACACCGAAACCGAAGGCGGAACAGACGGCGAAGGGCGCGGTCGCGCCCTGCACCCTCGACGGCGTCACGGGGCTGTCACCCGAGCAGTTCGCCGACTTCCTCGCCGACCCGGCCGTCACCGCCGACGGCTGTCTGCGCACCCTCATCTGGAGCTGGGACCGTCGGCTCGCCCCCGTCATGTCCGACGCGCACGTCCAGGCCGTCTCCCGCCGCGTCACCCGGCTCGCCCCGGCCCACGACGGCAAGAACGGCAGCAACCTCCGGGAGCTGCTCACCTATCTCCACGCCGTCGCCTACCAGGACTTCTCGCACGACGAGATCGACGTGACCGACGCACCGACCGTCGACGCGATGCGTCGCGCCGTCGACGCCTTCGGCTCGGCCGCCCGCACCTTCGACGTGACCCGCAGCAACGCCGAGTCGCTGCGCGAGGCGCTCTACGCGGCGAGCGCGCCGGGGCTCCGGCAGCACCAACTCCCGCTGATCAAACGGGTACTCGCCACCATGGACGACGCTCACCCCGACACGGCGAAGGACACGTCCTGGGCCGGTTCCGCGCTCGCCGCGCTCTCCCTCAACTACCTCGGCGTGTACCCCGGCAACAAGGACACCGCCTTCCACGCAGCGGTGCGCGCCAACCCCTCCTACCGGGCCGCGTTCAAGGCCTTCGGCACGTACACCCACCTCAAGGGCACCGGCAACGCCTGGGTGGTACGGGACGCGCTGAGCGAGTACGGCAGGTTCGGCCAGATCGACGGGGTCACCGACGAGATCGTCTCCGGCCTCGGCGGCCTCGTCACCGTAACGGCCCGCAACTTCGGCGAGGGCAGCGCCCCTTGGGCGAAGGTCGCCACGTGGCTGAACGAGTACGGCGCCTGCGCTCCCTACAACGTGTGCAAGAGCGACATCGAGCGCCGCCTCTTCCCGTACACCTACACGTACGACAAGGGCGGGATGAAGGTCCGCACGGCGCTCGGCCGGGGCACCGTCGACCAGCTCTATTACGCCAGCAAACAGGTCAAGGCACACTTCCACCGCGTCGTCGGCACCGACGAACCGCTCGCGGGTGACCCCAACACGGGCCTGACGACCGTCCTTTACGCCTCGCGGGCCGACTACGAGAACTACCACCCGCTGCTCACCGGCATGGACACCAACAACGGCGGCGTCTACATCGAGCGCGGCGCGACCTTCTACACCTACCAGCGGCGCGTCCCTCAGGACTCCACGCTCACCCTTGAGGAGCTCTTCCGCCACGAGTACACGCACTACCTCAACGGCCGCTGGGCGGTGCCGGGCTTCTTCGGGGAGGGCCCCTGGTACCAGGGTGACCGCACCACCGCGATGGACGAGGGAACGGCCGAGTTCTTCGACGGCGCCACCCGGGACGACGGCATCAAGGTCCGCAAGTCCCTGATCCAGGGCATCATCGACGACACAGCCGCCGGCGGCCCGCGCATGACCGTGGACCAGCTCCTGCACGCCACCTACGACGGTGACGGCTTCCGCTTCTACGACTACGCGGGCACGTTCTTCGAGTTCCTGTGGACCGAACGCCCCGCCCTGCTCAAGGAGATGTACGGGTACCTGAGGGCCGACGACCCGGCGGGCTTCGACGCCTGGCGCGACCGGCTCGGCAAGGACGCCGGACTGCAGAGCCGCTACGACGCCTTCCTCGACCGGCAGATCGCGCACGTCGACGACCTCTTCGTGCCCGACACCGCGTACGTGCCGGTCGGCCGGTTGCGTGACACCACCGCCGAGCAGGTCCGCGCCTCCCTCGCCGCCACCACCGGCATCACACCCGACTGCCGGTCCAACGGCGCGCCGGAGCGGCCCCGTTACGCCTGCACGGGCCGGATCACCGCGAACCTCCGCGCGGCCGGCGACCCGGACGCCGTCTTCGAGGACATGTCGGAGACCGTCGACTACTTCCTGCTCGAACGCGCCGCTACGGGTGACAACAACCTGGCCGACATGAACTGCTCGTTCGGCGAGGTCGAGATCTGGTCCGACGGCCGCGCGGGCAGCGCGGACTTCAGCTGCGACGGCCCGCTGAAGGCTGCCACCAAGGGCTGAGAGAAAGGGCTGGGACCGGGGGGCCGTCGGAGTCACCGCCGAGGCGGCGGCCCCGGCGGCCCGCCACGGGCACGTCAGCGCGCGGCGCCCGCGAGCAGCTCCGCGGCGGCGATCCCCGACACCCGGGTCGCGCCGTGCGTGACGAGGTGGGCGGCGCCGACCGTGTCGCCCGCCGGGACGCCCATCTCGACGACCAGGGCGTCAGGGCGGCTGCGCAGGATCCGGTTGAGGGCCTCGGTCATCCAGCGGTGGCGGGCCGCGTCGCGGACCACGACCACCAGGGCACGGCCCGTCGCCGGGGTGAGGACCGTGCGGTTCAACAGGTCGCCGGTGTGGTCGAGTTCGGCCTCCGTGAGCCGTACGGAGGTCGTGCCGGGGCGCAGGTCGCGCAGGGGAACGGCGACGCCCCACGGGGTGTGGCCGTCCACCGCGAGGTTCATCGTGGGGGAGAGCTCCACGACGTGCGGGGTGCCGGCGAGCGGGATCGCGGCGTTCGCCGTGCCGGGCCGGTGGTGCACCCGCACCGCGCGCCGGGCCGCCACCAGGCCGATGTCGGAGGGCCCCGCGTCCCGCGCGACGGCCCGGGACCGCTCACCCGACCAGGCCGCGAACTCCCGTACCCGCGTGCTCGCCTCGACGAGTCGCTGCTCGGGCAGGGTGCCCTCAAGGACTGCCTTCACCAGCGCCGTGGAGAGCAGGTCGAAGGTGGCCTCGTCGGCGCTCTCGCCGCCCACGCAGACCGCGTCCACGCCGCCCGCCACGGCCATGACCGTCGCCCCGTCGATGCCGTAGCGGTCGGTGACGGCGCCCATCTCGATGCCGTCGGTGACCAGCAGGCCGTCGAAGTCCAGCTCACCGCGCAGCAGTTCCACCAGGATGCGGTGGCTGAGGGTGGCTGGCAGCTCCGGGTCGTAGGCGGGGGCCAGCAGGTGGGCCGTCATCACCGCGCGGACACCCGCCTCCATCGCCGCGATGAATGGCGGCAGCGCGGTGAGGGCGATCTCCTCGGCGGAGCCCTTCACCTGGGGCAGGCCGTAGTGCGAGTCGACGACCGTGTCGCCGTGGCCGGGGAAGTGCTTGGCGCAGGCGGCGACGCCGGCCCCCTGCAGACCGCGGATCCAGGCGGCGGTGTGACGGGAGACGACGTCGGTGCGGGAGCCGAAGGACCGTACGCCGATCACGGGGTTGAGCGGGTTGGAATTCACGTCGGCGCTGGGCGCGAAGTTGAGTGAGACGCCCGCGGCGTGCAGGTCCCGGCCGATGTCGTGGGCGACGCGCTCGGTCAGGTCGATGTCGTCGACCGCGCCGAGCGCGAGGTTGCCGGGCCGCGACGAGCCGGTCCAGGCCTCCAGACGGGTCACGTCGCCCGCCTCCTCGTCGATGGCGACGATCAGGTCCGGGTTCTCCGCGCGCAGGTCCGAGGTGAGCCGTGCGACCTGCTCGGGCGTCTCGATGTTCCGCGCGAAGAGGACGACGGAGCGCAGCCCGTCGGCGATCCTGCGGCGCAGCCAGTCCGGAGCCGTGGTGCCCTCGAAACCGGGCTGCAGCACGGAGTTGGCGAGGTGCTCCAGAGTCGGGTCACTGCTCGATGCCATGGCGCGACCTCCGAAGTTGCGGTGCGTGACGGGTACGGGCGCGAGCCCGCGATGGGGCGGCGGGTGGCGCGTGCGGTGCGTGGGGCGGGCGGTGCACGAGATGTGCGACGAGGCTTCTGCTTATTGGTCCAGGCCAATCGGATAGTGGATATTGGCTCGTACCGAACAGGGCTGTCAAGGAGTCGGAACCGGTCGAGACGGGCGAATCCACCATGATGGGGCGCGAGTTGGGGAATCCTTGGGACTTCCGCAGGTCGCATCCGCTGAGGGGAGAGGGTCATGCGCAGGTACGAACTCGTCGGCAGGCGCGACATCAGGCTGGTCACCGACGTCGCGGTGCCGGAACCGGGACCGCGGGAGGTCCTCGTCCGCGTCCGGGCCTGCACGGTCTGCAACCGCAGCGACCTCGCCTACTTCCACTACCACGGGCTGCGCGAGCACTGCTCCCAGGGCTGTTTCGGCCACGAGGTCGCCGGGACCGTCGAGGCGACCGGCGCCGGCGTGAGCCGCGTCGTTCCCGGCCAGCGGGTCTTCGTCCGCACACCGCTCACCACCGGCTACGCCGACTTCGCGCTGGCGCGTGAGATATCGGTGGGCGTGCTGCCCGACTCCGTGCCCTTCGAGCAGGGCGCGATCCTGCAACTCCTGCCGCTGGCCGTGCACGCCACCCGGGGCGTCCGGCTCGGCGACCGCGTGGTGATCGTCGGGCAGGGACCCGTCGGACAGCTGGCGCTGCGGGTCGCCCGGGCGCGCGGCGCCGCCGAGGTCGTCGCCGTCGACCTGGACGACTGGCGGCTGGCACGCTCCACCGCGGCGGGCGCCGACGCGGTACGCCGCGTGGACGGCACCGCCGGACAACTGGCCGCCGTCGGCGCCGACTTCGACGTGGCCGTGGATGCCGTGGGCACCCCCACCACTCTCAACGCCTGCGTGGGACTCGTCCGGCAGAACGGCCTCGTCGTCCTCCTCGGCACGCACCACGTCGACACCCACGTCACCGTCGACCTCGTCACCTGGGAACGCAAGGGGCTACGGGTGCACAGCTCCGCGGAACCCCTCGACACCGCCCGCGCGCAGGCACTCGCCACCGCCGAGCGGCTCGCCCAGCGCCGCACCGACGCCCTGCGCCTGCCCGACCTCCACACCCACACGTACCCCCTCGACGAACTCCCGAAGGCGATGGAGCAGCTCTCCGCCAGCCGCTCCCTCTACCCGGACGCCGAACAGGCCCCCTACGACGGCCCGCCGCGCGAGACGCTGAAGGTGGCGATCGCGCCCTGAACGACGGCCCGCGGCGAGACGACGGCACCATGGTGAGTGAGGAGTCCGCGTGAGATGGGGCATCGCCGGATACGGCGACATCGTGACCCGCCGCGTGCTGCCCGCCCTGCACGCGCTGGGCGAGGAGCCGGTGGCCCTGTGGGGCCGCGACCCGCACCGCGCGGCACGCACCGCCGAGCGGTACGGCGTGGCGCGGTCCGGCGCCGACCCCGACGTGCTCCTGTCCGGCGTCGACGCCGTCTACGTCGCCACCCCCGTCGTGCACCACGTACCGATCGCCTGCGCCGCGTCGGCGAACGGCCTGCCCGTGCTGATCGAGAAACCCCTCGCCGGCGGCCTCGGCACCGGCGATGCGCTCGACGGGGCGGGCCCGTGCGCGGCCGTCGCCTACTACCGCAGGCTCGCACCCGCCGTGCGGTGGCTGCGCGAGGAGCTCGCCGGGTGGACGCCCGACCGGGTGGACGTGCGGTTCCGCCGCGCCTTCGAACCGGGGCCCGAGGACCCGCAGCGCTGGCGCACCGACCCGGTCCTCGCGGGCGGCGGTGTCCTCGCCGACGCGGGCAGCCACCGCCTGGACCTGCTGCTCCACCTCTTCGGACGGCCGTACGAGATGACGGCCCGGCTCGGCCGCCGCTTCCCTCTCGGCGCGGAGCGGCAGGCCGAACTGGTCCTGCGCTGGCCGTCGGGCCTGCGGGCGCACTGCCTCGTGGAGTGGGGCGAAGGCCCGCCCGTGGACCGGATGCGGCTCACCGGCGGCGGCCGCACCCTGACGCTCGACCCGCTCGACGCCGGGCAGATCGAAGGCGCCGCGTCCCCGCTCCTGCTGCCGCCCGCGGACAACCCCCACGAGCCGCTGCTCGCCGACTTCACGGCCGCCGTCAGGACCGGCGCGGCCCCCGCGTGCCCGGTGCCCGAGGCCCGCCTCGTCGACGACGTGATCGTCGCGGCGGAACGCTCGGACGCCGCGGGCGGGCGGCGGGTCAGGCCCTGGGGCTGAACGTCAGACCGACGCGAGCAGCAGGTCTTCGCCGCTCGATGGGCGCAGGTCGTCGTCGCGCCCGGCGAGGTAGCGCTCGGCGAGCGCGGCGCCCGAGAGGTGCCGGGGGTCCTTGAGTCCGGAGTCGCGGGCGAGGGCCAGCACTTCCTCCGGGGCGTAGGAGCTGACGAAGGGCGTGCCGGTCTGCCGGGCGCCCTCCTCGCTCGCCCGGAGCCCCGCGTGTTCGGCCGGGTCGACGAGCTCGTACGGCAGCAGGAAGGTCATGGCGAGCAGGGAGCCGGGCGCGAGGGCCGCGACCTGGCGGAACGTCTCCGCCGTGGCGCTCTTGGAGATGTACATGCTGACACCTGTGGAGATGACGACCGCAGGACGCGTGGCGTCGAAGCCGGCGCCGGCCAGCTCCTCGGACCAGGACGCGCCGGCCTCGAAGTCGACCGGCACCAGATGCAGCGAGTCGGGGACGCCGTAGCCGAGTTCGGTCAGCCGTCGGCGCTTCCACGCCTGGGGGCCCGGCCGGTCGACCTCGAAGACGTGCAGCCCGGCGGTGAGACCCGGCCTGCGCTGGGCGAAGGTGTCCAGGCCCGCGCCGAGGATGACGCACTGGGTGACGCCGAGACCGGCCTGTTCGGCGATCAGGTCCTCGACGAAACGGGCACGGACCACGATGGACGCCCGGAATGCCCGGGTGAACGCCGGATCCATGTCCGGCCGGTCGCGCCAGCCCTCGCCGGGGTCCGCAAGCCGCAGGCCGACCTCGTCCTCGATCAGGTGGGGCGGCGCGTCGACCCGGAGGTGCATCGCCCGCCACAGCGCGGTCCGCACGGCGGTGCTGTCCGGCGCCGCCTCCTGCTCGTCTGCCATCGTGGTCCCTTCCCTGCCGTCGGTGCCCGGCGAAGCGCGGGGGCTCCCCGGCCTCTCGACGGTTCTCCCTGCCCACCGGCGCCACCGGGCAAGCCGGTACGGGTGTTCAGGCTCCGTCGTCCGCCGCCCACGGTCTCAGCCAGCGGGGGTCCGGGGTGTCGCCCGCGCGGATGAAGCGGGCGTCGGCGGAGAGCCGCATGGCGTCCGTCGTCGTGTCCAGCGACGCGTGGATGATGCGTGGCAGATGCACCATCACGTCGCCCGCCGCGAAGTCCGCGTACAGCCAGCGGCGCCCGAGCGTACGGGCGGTCAGCGCCAGGTCGTGGCAGATCTGGCGGCGGTCGCCGGGCCGGTCGGTGACGTCGCGCAGCGGGGCGTACTCCTCGGGCGGCAGCCGGTGGGAGCCCTCCAGGTACACCAGGGCGCCGGTGCGCGGCGGGCAGTCGCCGACGGGGATCCACAGGGTGACGACGCGCGGCGAACCCTTGTCCATGTAGTCGAAGTCGACGTGGGCGCGGGAGGCGCGCCGCGTGCCCCGGTGGAAGTGGCGCAGGATGCGCCTCGGCAGCATCTCGACCTTGCCGTCGAGGAGTTGGGCGGCGAGGTCGGCGAGCAGGGGATGGCTCACGAAGTGTTCGAAGGCGGCGGAGCGCACGAAGGCGTGCGCCGGATGGCCCGCCACCCCGTGCTCCGGGACCCCCGCAGGCAACCGGCCGGAGTACACCCCGTCCTCGGGGCCGGTGCCGGGCGCGAGCAGGCCGGGCGGGAAGAGGGAGAAGTACTGTCCGCGCAGCCGCAGCACCTCCGTGCGGTCGAGCAGCCCGGGCAGGTACAGGTAGCCGTCCGCGTGCAGCCGCTCGCGCAGGGCGGTGGAGTCCGCCGCCGCCAGCAGGTCCGCGCTGTCGCGCAGCGGCGCGAAGAGTTCCGGCGTGAAGGGTATGGGTACGCCGTTCGACGACAGGTTCACGATGCGTGTCCCTCGTTCCTTCGGTCAGTAGACGCCTTCCACCGCCTCCTCGGCGTCCGCGGGGTCCCGGTAGGGGCGCACCGCGGCCACCCCGTCCCAGGGGAACCACGGGTGCGGCCCGGTCCTGACGGCGCTGTCCCGCTCCAGGAGATTGGGCAGGAAGAGGTCTTCGAGGAGGGTGGTGGCCCGTACGCGGCCCCGCTGCCCGACGTCTACCTCGCGCCACGGGTCCGCCGGGTCGACGACCCGCAACACCGCGAAGGGTGGCGGCAGATGGTAGGAGTGGCCGGTCCCGTCCGGCGCCCCGGGCACCGCGTCGGCCTGCAGGGCATGGCCGACCAGGGTGTTGCCGTAGGTGTCGATCCACTGCACCCCCGGCAGGTGCTCCTCGCGCAGGAAGGCTGCCTCGGCGGCGGTGCACGAGGTGCCTCCGGTGCAGACCGCCCGGATGCCGTACGTGTACAGGGGGCGCGGCAGCCGCATGGCGAGTTCTACGAGCAGCCGCGAGGTCGTGAAGAGCAGCGCGGGACGCTCGGCGGCCAGCAGCGTCAGGGTCTGCTCGGCCAGGTGGGTGGTGTAGGCGTCGGCATCCCCGTCCGCGCGCAGGGCCGCCTTCACCCACCGCGGGTCGAAGTCGATGGCGTGCACGGCGCCGCGCCAGCTGTCCGCGAGGGCCTCGACGAAGTGCCCGTACGCGTGCGGGCCGCTCGGCGTCATCGCGAGCACGTCGCCGCCGGCCACCCCGCGCGCCTCCAGCACCGTGCGGTAGATCTCCACGTCGTACGCGAGCCGCGTGACGTTGACGATCCGGCACGGCGCGCCCGTGGTGCCGCCGGTCTCGAAGACCCGGAAGGGCCGGTCGCGGTAGCCGCGGGGGCGCAGGTCGCGGGCGCTCGCGGCGCGCAGTTCCGCCTTGTCGAAGAGGCCGAAGCGGTCGAGGGCGGCGAATCCGTCGATGTCCCGGACGGGGTCGAAGCCGAGCCTGTCGCGCCGCGCGACCCAGAACGGGCTGCCGGTCTCCGCGTCGAAGTGCCAGCGCATCATGCGGCGCGTCCAGGTGTCCAGGTCGATGCCCAGCTCCGGGACGCGTTCGCACAGCGCGTCGAAGAGCGTGCCGGAGGTGGTGGTCATGCGGGCCTCACTTCGCGGGGCGGTACACGAACAGGGACTCGGCGGTGATCGCCCTGACGGCCTCGGGGGAGGCGCTCAGGACGGCGGCGAAGGGGAAGGGGGGCTCGTGGCCGATCAGGGGGTGGGAGGGGGACGTGCCGGAGAAGTGGCCATGCAGAAGGGCGAGTTGGGGAAGTGCGCGAGGAGTGTGCGCGGGGTCGTGGATGACGGGTGGGCGGCGGGTGAGGATGCGGTCGCCGGGACGCAGGCGGTCGCGGACGGCTCGGGCCGCGCGCTCGGCGGCCCCCGGCTCGCGGAAGGCGGTCAGCGGCAACGGTCCGTCGGGGGCGAGCGCGTCGAGAGCCGCGGCCAGCGCCGGTGCCAGGGCTTGTGCCGCGTCGGGTGACGCGGTGACGACGGTGCGTACGTTGCTGCAGAAGCGGCCGGAGTCCGCCGCGACCAGGGGCAGCAGCCAGGAGACCGCATCGCCGGCCGCCAGGTCCGCGGGGACCAGGGCGCAGCCGCGGCCCGGGCCGTGCAGGGTGAGTCCGGGGGAGTCGCGGACCGCGGCGGCCAGCTCGGCTCCGCCGTAGACGACCTGCCGGTCCGTGAGCCGCACGAGTCCGCGCACTCCCCGTCGCTCGGCGGGGTACAGGCCGAGGCGGGCCGGGGGCCAGCCGGCGGCGAGGAGGGCGGCGGTGAACCGTGCGGCGGAGAGCGGCTCGCGGCGGCTCGGGCGCACCCAGACGCCCGCCGAGCGTTCGGCCTGGTCACAGACCGATTCCAGACAGGTGAAGGTGTTGCCGGGCAGTGCGACCAGGGCGAGCGCACCGTCGGGCTCGGCGGGCTCGCCCTTCTTGAGGAGGCCGTCACGCAGCATCGCGCACCACCGGTCGACCAGCGGACCCGGCAGTCCCGCGCTCTCCCACAGCGCCGAGCGGAACTCCTCGGGGCCCTGCTCGCCGAGGCCTCCGATGAAGAGGGTGCCTCGGTCGAACAACTCCAGGGCCGCGATAAGCAGTTCGCGCCGACCGGTGAGCGGGGCCAGCTCCGGCAGCATGGCGTCCCACCGGCGCCGGTCGGCATCGGCGACGATCTCCGGCACCAGCGACATCTCCCTGCCCGGCGGGCCCGGCAGGGGTGCCCGGTCCTGGGACGTCCGCCATTCGCCTCTGCGGAACGCGCGGAGCACGCCGCTCACGGCAGCTCGCTGCGGAGCGCGGCGGCCACCCGGATCTGCTCGGCCTCGGTGAGGGACGGGTACAGCGGCAGGGCGATGTGGTGCCGTGCGAACCAGCGGGCGCGGGTGAACGGGCCGTCCTCGGCGTGCAGTTGGCGCCGCGGCGCGAAGTACGGGTGATCGCACAGCAGGTGGTCGTAGACCTCGCCGGCCAGCGAGACGCCGTGCCCCTCCCGCAGCCGCTTCTTCAGGAGCGGCCGGTCCAGCGGGGCGTCGGGGTCGAGGTAGGCGAGGTACTTGTAGAAGTTGCTGTCCGAGGCCGTGGGCACGGCGTGCGGCCGGATCCCCGGCACGTCGGCGAGCAGCGCGTCGTACCGGGCGGCGAGCGCGCGCCGCGCCCGGAGCGTGCGGGAGAAGCGTTCCAGGTCCACCGTGCCGACGGCGGCGTGCAGTTCGCTCAGCCGCCAGTTGCCGCCCGGCCGGTCGTGGAGCGTGGAGCCCGGGGCGCTCTTGCCGTGGTCGCGCCAGCGCCGCACCTGCTCCAGGTCGTGCGCGGACGCGGCGCTGAGCAGCCCTCCCTCGCCGCTGACCGCGACCTTGGTGGGGAAGAAGGAGAAGGCGCCGAAACGGCCGAGGCTCCCGGCGGGGCGCCCGCCGAGCGTGGCGCCCAGGGCATGCGCGGCGTCCTCCACCACGGGGATGCCGCGCTCGCGGCAGTGCGCGAGCACCGTGTCGATGGAGGGCGGGACGATGCCGCCGATGTGCACGGGGAGCACGGCGGCCGTGTCGGGGTGCCGGTCGAGGGCGGCGTGCAGGGCGTCCGGGGCCATGCCGAGGCCGTCGAGCTCGATGTCGACGAAGCGTACGGCCGCCCCGGCGCGCACCGCGGCGGCCGCCGTCGCGAAGAACGTGTTGACCGGCATGAGTACCGTGCGGCCCGCCACGCCGATGACGCGCAGCGCGATCTCCAGGGCGGCCGCGCCGGAGGCGACCGCCGCGGTGTCGGCGCCGGTCCAGGGGCGGGCCAGCTCCTCGAAGCGGGCGACCTGCGGGCCCTGCGTCAGGATGCCGGAGGCGAGCGCGGCGTCGACACGGTCGAGCACGGCACGGCGGTCGCGGACCTCGAAGTGGACGCGCTGGGCGGGTACGTCGCGTACGGCACGGGACGCGGCACCGGCGGTGGCGGGCCGTGCGGGCAGAGAACGGGTGAAGAAGTCCACCGCGTGACCGATGTGCGTGCCGTGTCCCATGGGGAGGGCGTGGATCTCCGCCTCGGCGCCGGTGACGGCGTACGTCTCACGGACCCGGTCCGCCGCCGCGCGGGCGTCGGCCGGCTCCAGGTAGGTGTCGGCGGTGCCGTACTGGAGCTGGAGCGAGGCCGGGGCGAGTGCCCCGTACAGGTCGGGCAGGTCGGCGTGTTCCAGGATGCCGGGGAGCACCGCGCCCTCGTGGCCGGTCAACAGCCTTTCGTACAGGGCCGGGTAGCTGCCGATGTGCCCGGCCGCGCAGAGCGGGATGCCGGGGCCGGTGGTGAGCAGCGCGGTGTGCAGGGCGACGGCCGCGCCGAGGCTGTGGCCGAACAGGCCGACGCGGTCCGGGTCGACGAGCGGATGGGCGGCGAGGACGTCCAGCGCGCCGAGGGCGTCACCGGTGAGGGCACCGAGGAGGGAGTGGCCGGTGAGGGTGAACGCGTGGGCCAGCAGCGTCCCTTCGTCCCGGCCGGCCCTGCGGTCGGTGTCCATGCCGCCGCCGATGCCGTGGTCGAAGGAGAGGGTGACGAAGCCGGCCCGGGCCAGGTGCTCGGCGACGTTGCGGTCGGGGTGGTCCGGCGGTACGTCTCCGGTGAGCTGGTCGAGGCGGGCGTTCCGGCCGCCGAGGACGAGCACGGCGGGGCCGGGCGCGGCGTCCCGCGGCGCGAGGAGGGTGCCGGGGAAGGGGCCGCGTACGGGGGAGTCGAGCTGGAGCCGCTCGTGGTGCAGGCCGTCGCGGACCGAGGTGGTCGTCTCGGTCACGGTGAGCGGCGCCCGTTCGACGCGGGCCAGCCGCTCGACGACGGCGCGGATCCGGCGGGCCCGGGCCGCGTGCTCCTCGGGGGTGTCGTCGGCGGTCTCGGCGGGGCGCAGGGCCGGCTCGGCGGCGAGGAGGCCCTGGAGGTGGCGTAGCTGCATGCGCGGCTCAGACGAAGTCGCCGTGCAGGGTGCTCGGCACTTCCAGCGCGTAGGCGTCCAGGGCCTCGTCGAGTTTGATCTGGCCGCGTTTGAGGAGTTCCAGGAGTTCGTTCTGCGGCCGGTAGAAGCACGACTTGCACAGGTCGGTCCTGCGCGGGTTGGACGCCTCCCACTCGGCGCGCGGGCCGCCCTCAAGGACTTCCTCGTAACCCTGCTCGACGACATTGCCGATCAGATAGCGGCTGTTGAGGTGGACCTGCGGGCAGGGGTAGAGATTACCGTCGGCGCCGACGGCCGTGACGAAGCGGCTGTAGTGGCAGCGCTCGAAATCGCCCTCGACCTCGTCGACCTGGTCCATCGGGCCGCGGTCGAGTTTGGGCACCGAGACCTCGAAGGCGTCCGTGGAGAGTTCGGCGGCGCGGCCGAGCGACTCGGAGATCTCCGGCATCACGGATTCGATGGTCTCGTGTCCGAGCGCGCTGTAGAACTCGGGCTCGAACCTGACGTAATGCGCGCCGGATTCTTTCGCGATATGGGCCGCCGCCATGATCTCGCGGTAGTTCTGCAGCGTGATGACGTAGTTGAAGCCGATGCGGAACTCCGGGTCGACGGCGTTCTCCCTGAGCCTGCCGACCGACCCGATGAACTTCGAGAACGTCTGCTCACGGTCGCGCGTGATGTCGTCGAAGGTGGCCTCCGTCCCGGCGTTCAGGCCGATGCGGACCCAGGTGTGCGTCTCGGCGACACAGTCGGCGACCTTCGGGCGGCCGAGCCGCGAACCGTTGGTGATCAGCCCGATCCGCAGTCCGGCCGCGTGCCCGGCCCGGCAGATCTCCGGGTAGCCGGGGTGGATGGTGCACTCGCCGCTGCCGCAGAACGTCACGGCGCGGCCGTCGTTCGCGGCGAATTCGCGCAGCAGCGTGACGGCCTTGTCGGTGGCGATGGAGTCCTTGAACGAGAACAGGTCGTAGAACTGCTCTTCGTTGGGGGAGTGGAAGTTGCAGAAATTGCACCGCATGTTGCAGGCGCCCATGATGCCGATCCGCATGTGGACCGGTTTGATCTCCTCGCCCGCCACGAAACGCCGCAGCAATTCCCCGTGGGCGAGGACCTTCTGCGGCGAGTGGGCCTGATCGAGACTGACCACTGGCAGGCCTTCTCGATTCTGGGGGGCCGCCATTCCGATGTCGCCGGAACCAGGTGTGCTGTTCACGAACCCCCCACGCATGATCGATGTGTGCGGTGACGTTCTCAGAGCGGTGCTGGGGACACTAGGGAGCGGCACACCGGCTGTCAACGGGTCTAGACAACAGGGAAGTTGTTGGCGGAATCAGGCACCCCGGTCTGTCCGGAACGGGGTGTCCCGACGGTCAGGCGGAGGGCGGCGCCGACTCGGCGAGCGCCTCGGTGACCCAGGCGCTGATGCCGTCCTTGCCGAGGCCGAGCCCGGTGAGCGGGCCCGCGCCGTCCTCGAATTCGACGAGGGCGAGCAGGAGGTGCTCGGTGCCGACGTAGTTGTGGCCGAGGCGCAGCGCCTCGCGGAAGGTCAGTTCGAGCACCTTGCGCGACTCAGCGTCGTACGGGACGAGTTCGGGCACCTCGGTGGCCGCGGCGGGCAGGGTGTCGAGGGCCGCGCGGCGGACGCCCTCCAGGGGGATGCCTTGGGCGACGACGGCACGGGCCGCCAGCGCGTCGGGCTCGCTGAGGAGGCCGAGGACCAGGTGTCCGGTGCGCACCTCGTCGTGGTGTCCGGCCTTGGCTTCGTTGTGCGCGGCCATCAAGACGTTCTTGGCGCGGGCGGTGAAGCGGCTGAAGCCCTGCTCGGGGTCGAGGTCGGACGTCTCGCCCGGCTTCTTGGGCACGAACCGCTTCTGGGCCGCCTGCCGCGTGACGCCCATGCTCTTGCCGATGTCGGTCCAGGAGGCGCCGGAGCGGCGGGCCTGGTCCACGAAGTGGCCGATGAGGTGGTCGGCGACGTCGCCGAGGTGGTCGGCGGCGATGACCGCGTCGGAGAGCTGGTCGAGCGCGTCGGTGTGGACCTTCTTGATGGCCTCGATGAGGTCGTCGAGGCGGATGGTGGGCTGGGGCTGGGTGGGGCCTGAAGGCGTCATGTGGCAACCGTAGGTTGACAGTTGGGGCACTGTCAACCGTCGGTTGTCACTCCCTGATGTGACGTCAGAAGACGATCATGGGAGGACCGCCGTCCCCTCCCCGGACTCCCCGAGGAAAACCCTGGGTTCGGCCCCCCGAAACCGTGGCTGACGTGGGCGGGCACCGGCCCGCCGACCCTGCGTTCGAGGCCCCCCGCCCCACCCGTCCCCTCCACCCCGCCCGCACCGGCCGCCCACCCCGGCACCGGCACCCGTACTCCAGGGTTTTCACGGTCGCCCGCGCCCCCGATCGGGGCCATGGTGGTCCCACGGTCGCGGAGGCGCGGCGGACCTGGGAACACCGGACGGGGGAACGGGACCGGTGTCCGGACGTACTACGGGGGTGTACGGCCGGCGGGTCCGCCGGGATCGGGGGAGCGACCGTCACGAGGGCGGGGGACGGGGGTGTCCGTAGGCACCCCCGCTCGGGTGTGAGACGTGTCCGGGGCCGGGCACGCCGTTGCTGCCCGTCCGGCTGAGGGGAGCCGGACGACGGCGTCGGACCGGCCGCGCACCGGGACGGCTCGGCCCCGACGGTCCGGCCACGGCCCGGACTGCCCCGCCCGGCCCTTCCCGAAGGGCCGCGCCGGATCAGACCCCGGAGACCTCGGGGGCCTCGGCGGCCCGCGCGAGCAGCCGGACCAGCTGGGCCCTGCGGTGCACCCCGTCGAGCTTGCGGTAGATGTTGCTCAGATGGAACTCGACGGTCTTCACGCTCAGAAAGAGCCGCTCCGCCACCTCGTGGTTGGTCAGGCCCCGGCCCACCACCAGCGCCACCTGCAGCTCCTGCGGGGTCAGCCGCTCCAACGGGGCGCGCTCTGGCCGTACTTCGGTGCCGCCCGCCGCGTGCAGCTCGGCCGCCACCCGCGCCGCCCACCCGGCCGCGCCGAGACGCTCGAACGTGGCGAGCGCCCGCTCCAGCAGGCGCCGGGCCTCGCTGCGCCTGCCCTGCCTGCGCAGCTGCTCGCCCCAGGCGAACTCGGTCCGCCCCCGCTCGAAGGGCACCGGCCGTTCGGACAGCAGCGCGAGGGAGCGCCGCATGTGCCGCGAGGCGGTCTCCGGGTCCCCCGGTTCGAGCAGCCCCCGGCAGCGGGCCGCCGCTCCCGCGGTGACGGGCCGGTGGCCGCGGCCCGCCTCGTACTCCAGGACGTCGAGGACCTCACGCGCCTCGGCGGTCCGGTGCAGATGGACGTACGCGTCCGCGAGGTCGGCCGCCCACGTCAGGTAGAGGCCGTCCCCCCGGCCGTGCCGCTGCGAGAAGGCCCGCACCTCCTCCAGGTGGTGGACCGCCTCCTCGAAGCGCCCGAGCCCCAGCTCCAGGAGGCCGAGGCCGCCGAGCGAGCGGGCCGCGTCCAGTTGCAGCTCGGTGGAGGCCGCCCACTCCATGGCCTGTGCCGCGTGCCGCCGGCAGTCCTCCTCGCGGTTGAGGGCGGCCTCCGTCCTGACCAGGGCGGCCAGCCCACGCGACACCTCGATGAGCTGCCCGGAGGCCTCGGCGAGGCGCACCGCCTCGTCGGCGTGGGCGAGCGACGGCGTCCAGCGGCCCCGCCAGAACTCGACGACGGAGAGCGTGCCGAGAAGATGCGAGAGCAGCCCCACCGCGCTGGAACCGCGCGCCGTGTACGCGGCCCGGTCCAGCAGACCGTGCGCCTCGTCGAGTTCCTCCGCGGCGAGGTGGCACAGGCCGCCCACCCCGGCGACCGGATAGGGGAAGGTGGGGTCGGGCGAGGCGAGGGGCCCCGCCAGTTCCCGCAGGAGCGCGCGCCCCGTCTCGGCGTCCCCGCCGAGCAGCAGCATCAAGGTGCGCAACAGCCGTACCGGGACCAGGGGTTGGCCGGCGACGTCGGCGAGCTCCACCGCCGCCGCCGAGGTGCGGTGCGCCGCCGTGAGGTCGCCGACCGCCAGTTCGGTGAGGGCGATGCCGCCGAGCATGACCGCGGCGAGCGCCGGGTCGACCTTCTCCGCCTCGTCGACGGCGGACCTGAGCAGTTCGCGCGAGCGCGTCGGGCGGCCGCGCTGCACGTCCAGGTAGCAGCGGAGCTGGCGGATGTCGAGCCGGGTGCCGAGCCGCTCGGCGTGTTCCAGGGCGCGGTCCAGGATCGCGGCGGCCTCGTCGAGGGACCCCGCCGCCTGGGAGGCGCGGGCCGCGCACAGCAGCCGCTCGGCCTTGCGCTGCCCCTGCGGGGTGAAGCGGGCCGCCCGCTCGTACAGCCGTGAGGCCAGCGGATACGCGAGGGTCTCGGGGGCGCCCGCGGCGGCGTCGGCGAGGAGCGAGGCGACCTTCTCGTCCGGTTCGGCGCCCGAGGCGGCCAGATGCCAGGCGTACTGCTCAAGCGCGGGGGCGGTGGCGCCCTGCAGGGAGCGGGCGATGGCGTGGTGGGCCCGCCGCCTGCGCACCGGTGTCGCGCTGTGGTAGACCGCCGAACGCACCAGCGGGTGCCGGAAGGCGTACCCCTCGCGCTCCTCGACGACCAGGCCCGCCGCCTCGGCGGCCTCCAACGACTCGTAACTGAGCCCGTGGGCCCGCAGCGCCGCCTCCGTCCCCGCCAGCGGCCGCGTGCCGAGGACCGCGAGCAGCAGCATCGCGTCCTGCGCCTCGGAGGGCAGCCTGGCCACCGCGCTGCCGAACGTGTGGGCCAGCATCTCCCCGATGGGCAGCGGCGCCCCGGACCCCGCGTCCTCGTCGTCGGCGCCGCTGCCGGCCAGCAGCGCGGGCAGTTCGATCAGGGCCAGGGGGTTGCCGCGGGCCTCCGCGAGCAGCCGCGCGGCCTCCCGATCGGTGAGTTCGGCGGTGCCCTTCTCGGCGATCAGCCGCTGCGCGGACTGAGGGTCGAGGCCGGTGAGGGTGAACGTCTCGATGGAGGCGAGCCGGGAGGCGGTCTCCTCCTGCTCGTCGCGCGTGGTGAAGAGGACGACGACGCCCTCGCGGCCCAGCCTGCGGGTGGCGAAGGCGAGCGCGTCCAGCGAGTACGGGTCGAGCCACTGCGCGTCGTCGACGGTGACCAGGACGGGCCCCTCCTCGGCGAGCGCGCCGAGCAGGCTGAGCGTGCCCGCGGCCACGGCGAAGCGGTCCTGGGCGACGGCGGGCCCGAGCGCCAGGGCGCCGGTGAGCGCGGCCGCCTGCCGCTCCGGGATGCGGTCAAGGGAGTCCAGGACGGGCCGCAGCAGATCGGCGAGGCCCACATAGGGCAGGTCGGACTCGACCTCGACGCCGCGCGTGCCGAGCCGCATCAGGTCGCCGGCCTGCTCGGCGACGTAACCGACGAGGCTGGTCTTGCCGATGCCGGCCTCGCCGCGGATGAGCAGGGCTCCGCTCTCGCCCCCGCGTGCCTTGTCGATGAGAGCGAGAAGACGAGCGCATTCCGCGGAACGCCCCAGGAGCATACGTAAAGCGTACCGGCGGCAGGTGACTTGGGAGAGGGAGGGAAAGCGCCGTATCTCTTCGCGAGCTCTACTCGCCCGGTCTCGTGGGGTCGTGTTGCCGGGTCTCGTGGGGTCGTGCCTCTGTCAACCGTCGCCGCCCCTCGCTACCCTCCGCGCATGATTCCCACGGTGGTCTGGGGCACCGGCAACGTCGGCCGTGCGGCCGTGCGCGCCGTCGAGGCCCATCCCGGTCTGACACTCGCGGCCGTCCTCGTGCACAGCCCCGCCAAGGTCGGCGTCGACGCCGGTGAACTCGCCGGGCTCGGACGGAGGTTGGGCGTGCCCGCGACGGACGACGTGGCGGCCGTCCTCGCCGCCCGGCCGCACGCGGTGGTGTACGCGGCCTCCGGCGACCTGCGACCCGACGAGGCGCTCGACGACGTCGTCCGGGCGGTACGGGCCGGCGCCGTGGTGGTCACACCCGCGCTCTACGCGCTCTACGACCGGCTCGGCGCGCCGGCCGAGTTCAGGGAGCCGGTGCTCGCGGCCGTCGCGGAGGGCGGCGGCTCGCTCTTCGTCTCGGGGGTGGACCCCGGCTGGGGCAACGACGTCCTGCCGCTGCTGATCAGCGGCCTCGGTTCCACCGTCGACGCGATCCGCTGCCAGGAGATATTCGACTACTCCACGTACGACCAGGAGGACTCGGTCCGCCAGTTGATCGGCATGGGGCATCCGATGGAGTACGAGCCGCTGATGCTGGCGCCCTCGGTCCCGACGATGGTGTGGGGCGGCCAGATACGCCTGATGGCCCGAGCCCTCGGCGTCGAACTCGACGACATCGACGAGACGTTGGAGCGGTACCCGCTGGAGTCCGATGTGCGCACCCGCACGATGGGCGGGTTCGCCGCGGGCACCCAGGGAGCCGTCCGCTTCGAGGTGCGGGGACTCGTCGGCGGCGAGCCGCGCATCGTCATCGAGCACATCACCCGTATCCACCCCTCCTGCGCCCCTCACTGGCCCACCCCTCCCGACGGCGGCGACGGAGCCCACCGCGTGATCGTCGAGGGCCGACCCCGCATCCAGGTCACGGTGGAGGCCACCGACGAGGACGAGAACCGCTCCGCGGGAGGCAACGCCACCGCGGTGGGCCGCCTGGTGAACGCCGTCGACTGGCTGGTGGACGCCGGACCGGGCCTCTACGACGCGCTCGACGTCCCGCTGCGCCCGGCGGCGGGCCGACTGGGAAGGAAGTGACCCATGAGTGGTCCCCTGCGCATCGACATCCCCGAGGGCCAGGACGCCATCCCGTACGTGTGGGGCGACATGGTGCCCGAGATCGGGACGGCCGCGTCGAACTTCTCGCTCGCGGTGTACGCCCACACCACCCTGGGGCTGCGGGAGTTCGAGGCGGCGCGGTTGCGCGTCGCCCAGATCAACGGCTGCGTGTTCTGCCTGGACTGGCGCACCGAGCGGGACGGGCAGAAGGTCGAGGAGGAGTTCGCCGACGCGGTGACCCAGTGGCGTACCACCGACGCCTTCGACGACCGCACACGGCTGGCCGCGGAGTACGCCGAGCGATACGCCCTGGACCACCACAACCTCGACGACGACTTCTGGGCGCGGATGACCGCGCACTACAGTCAGGCCGAGATCGTGGAGCTGAGCATGAGCATCGGATCGTGGCTCGCCTTCGGCCGGCTCAATCACGTGCTCGGGCTCGACACGGTGTGCGTGCTGCCGAGGCCCTGAGGGCGCACGGCGGCCGCGGTGCGGGGCGGCCGGCTCACAGGTCGGTCGCGATGATCTTCTCGATGTTGCGCTCGGCGAGCGCCGTGATGGTGACGAACGGGTTGACGCTGGTGTTGCCGGGGATCAGGGCGCCGTCGATGACGTACAGCCCCGGATAGCCCTGCAGCCGGCCGTAGTTGTCGGTCGCCTTGCCGAGCACCGCGCCGCCGAGCGGGTGGTACGTGAGGTGGTCGCCCCAGATCTTGTACGTCCCGAAGAGGTCGGTCCGGTAGATCGTGCCCTCCTTGGCGTTGATCTTGTCGAAGATCGTCTTGGCGGCGTCGATCGACGTCTGCTTCCAGGCGGTCTGCCAGTTCAGCTCGGCGCGGTTCGCCGCGGGGTTCCAGGTGAACTCGGCGCGGTGCGGGGTCCTGGTGATCGACAGGTAGAACGAGGCGTACGTCTCGATGCCGGTGGGCAGCGGCGCGACCTCGGCGAAGGCGCCGCCCGCGGCCCAGTTGTCGATGCCGGCCGTGGGGATGGACGACTGGAGCTTGCCGGTCGGGTCCCACATGTGGTTGGCGCGCCCGCACATGACGTTGCCGTTGTCCCCCCAGCCCTTGCCGACCTCGCCGTTGAGGCGGGGCAGGGCGCCGGTGGCCCTCAGCTTGACCAGGAGCTTGCTGGTGCCGACGCTGCCGGCGGCGAAGAACACCCGGCCGGCCGTGACGGATTTGGTGGCGGTGGCGTCCCCGTCGGTGTTGAGCTGTTCCATGGTGACCGAGTAGCCGCCGCCGGCCGCCGGGGTGACCGAAGTGACCCTGTGCAGCGGGGAGATGGTGACCCGTCCCGTCGCCCTGACGCGGGCGAGGTAGGTCTGCTGGAGGGACTTCTTGCCGTGGTTGTTGCCGTAGAGGATTTCCCCGGCCAGCGCTGACTTGGGGACGGTGCCCGCCTGCTCCTTCTCCATGTAGTCCCAGTCGTACACGTCGGGCACGAAGGTGAACCGGAAGCCGGAGCGCTGGGCGTGCTTGCGGCCGACCCGGGCGTACTGGTAGCACTCGGCCGTCTCGAACCAGGCGGGGTCGACGGTGTTCACGCCGAGGCCCGCGTTGGCGCGCGGGTAGTAGGTGCCGTACATCTCGCCCGCGTCGACCGTCGGCAGGATGGCGCCGAAGTTCTCCCGCTTCGGGGTGACCGCCATGCCGCCGTTGACCAGTGAGCCGCCGCCCACGCCGCGGCCCTGGTAGACGATGATGCCGCCGAACTCCTCGGCGTCCAGGATGCCGGTGTGGCGCGGGACGTCCTTGTCGATGGGGAACCCCAGGAAGTTGCTGATGGGCTGCTTGGTCCTGGTGCGCAGCCAGAAGGAACGCACGTCGGGGCTTGTCGTGTTGGCGAAGATCTTGCCGTCGGAGCCCGGGGTGTCCCAGGCCATGCCCATCTCGATCATGTGCACGTCGACGCCCGCCTCGGCGAGCCGCAGCGCGGCGACCGAACCGCCGTACCCGGACCCGATCACCAGGGCGGGGACGTCGGCCCCGTCCCGGATCGGGGCGGCCGCAGCGGGGGACGCGGCGCGGGCGGGACCGGCCTGTCCGGCCAGCGCGACCGCGCCAAGAATGGAACCTGTTCCTGCGATGAATCTTCGGCGTGACACCCCATCAGATCCGGGGCCACGCGCGGTAGATGCACTCATGTGATCTTCCTCACGTTTGGCTGAATCGAAACGAGTTCTACTGCTGCCGGTGAGTGAAGTCACGCCATACCTATGAGTAATTTCCGGCCGGGCGAAGCGACCCTCGGGCCACGGACCGAATCAAGTTGTCACAACCCGCCCTGTTGGATCCGTCTTCCTTGCGACCTACCCTGGTACCGCCTGAAAGGGAGTCGCATGAGCGGACGCATCGAGCGAAGCGGCACGGATGCACGACCTGCACGGCCCGGCAGAGGGGAGCGGGTTGCCGACTGGGCCGACGGGCGGCTCGGCATCAACACCCTGGCCAAGAGCCAGATGCGGAAGATCTTTCCCGACCACTGGTCGTTCATGTTCGGGGAGATCTGCCTCTACAGCTTCATCATCCTGATCCTGACCGGCACCTATCTGACCCTCTTCTTCGACCCGAGCATGTCCGAGGTCACCTACAACGGCCCGTACGTGCCGCTGAAGGGCGTCCTGGTCTCCCGGGCGTACGAATCCACCGTGGACCTCAGCATGGAGGTGCGCGGCGGCCTGCTGATCCGGCAGATCCACCACTGGGCCGCGCTCGTCTTCATCGCCGGAATGCTCGTGCACATGATGCGGGTCTTCTTCACCGGCGCGTTCCGCAAGCCGCGCGAGCTCAACTGGCTCTTCGGCTGGACCCTGCTGTTCCTCGGCATCATCACCGGCCTGACCGGCTACTCCCTGCCCGACGACATGCTGTCGGGCACCGGCGTCCGCTTCGCGCAGGGCGCCATCCTCGCCACCCCCGTCGTGGGGACGTACATCTCCTTCTTCCTCTTCGGCGGGGAGTTCCCCGGCGAGGACATCATCCCGCGCTTCTACCCCATCCACGTGCTGCTGCTGCCGGGCATCATGCTGGGGCTCGTCGTCGCCCATCTGATCCTGGTCTTCTACCACAAGCACACCCAGTTCGCCGGGCCCGGCAGGACCGAGAAGAACGTCGTCGGGGCGCCGTTCATGCCCGTCTACATCGCCAAGGCGGGCGGCTTCTTCTTCCTCGTCTTCGGCGTGCTCGCGATCATGGGCGCGGTCGCCTCCATCAACCCGGTCTTCGCGATCGGCCCCTACCGCCCCGACCTCGTCTCCACGGGCGCTCAACCCGACTGGTACCTCGGCTTCTCCGAGGGGCTGATCCGGGTGATGCCGGGATGGGAGATCAACGCCTGGGGGCACACGCTCGAACTGGGCGTCTTCATCCCCTTCGCGCTCTTCCCGCTGATCCTGATGGCCATCGCCGTCTACCCGTTCATCGAGTCGTGGGTCAAGGGCGACAAGAGGGAGCACCACATCGCCGACCGGCCGCGGAACGCCCCCGTGCGCACCGGGCTCGGCGTCGCCTGGCTCGCCCTCTTCGGCGTGCTGATGGTCGGCGGCGGCAACGACCTGTGGGCCACCCACTTCCACCTCTCCATCAACGCGATCACGTGGTTCGTGCGGGTCAGCTTCTTCCTCGTGCCCGTCATCGCCTTCTTCGTCACGCACCGGATCTGCCTCGGGCTCCAGCGCAGGGACCAGGAGAAGGTGCTGCACGGGCGCGAGACGGGCACCATCAAACGGCTCCCGCACGGCGAGTACGTGGAGATCCACGAACCCCTGCCGCAGGCCGAGCTGTACCGGCTGACCGCCCACGAACAGCCCCGCCCCTACGAGATCGGCCCGCTGGTCGACGCCAACGGCGTGCGCCGCGACGTGAGCCGCTCCGACCGGCTGCGCGCCCGCCTCGCCCGCGCCATGTACGGCCCCAAGGCGCAGGTGCCCAAGGCGACCCCCGAGGAGTACCTGGCGATCCAGCGGGGGGAGGGCGGCCACCACTGACGGTCCCGGCTGCGAGCCGGGAGGGTGCCTCCCGGCCCCGCCGGGGCGGCGCCGGCCGCCCGGCCGGGGCAAGCTGGTCCCATGATGACCGTGCTGATCGTGGCCGAGGACGCCGTCGCCGCGGCGTTGCGCCCTCTCGTGCAGGACGGCCCGCACTTCCGTGTGATCTCCCACGCGCCGGGGCCCGTACCGGCCCTGGCGCAGGCCCGCGCGCTGCTGCCCGACATCGTCCTGATCGACAGCGCCGTACCCGGCGGCGGACAGGGTCTCGGGCAGCTGTTCCGGGGCGTCCGCGGCCTTCTGCCGCCCAGCGGCGTCATCTGGCACCTCTCCTCGGACGTGCCGGTGGCGGCCGCCCTCCTGGAGCAGGAGGAGGGCTGCGTGCACGTCGTCCGGCACGGCGACCGGGCCGCGCTCCGCGAGGCGCTGGCGGCCATCGGCCGGCGCCGGGCGAGCTGCGACCCCGACCAGCCCGCCTAGGCGTCGGCGCCGTGCCGCACACCGCCTCGGTTAGCCTCGCAGCGTGATGGCATCCGAGAAGACTCCGAAGCTGCTCGCGATCAGCGACCTGCACGTGGCGTACGCGGAGAACAGGGCGTACGTCGAGACCATCCGGCCCGAGACGGACGAGGACTGGCTGATAGTCGCCGGTGACGTCGCCGAGCGCATGGCCGACATCGAGTGGGCGCTGCGCACGCTCGCCGGGCGCTTCGCCAAGGTGGTGTGGTCGCCGGGCAACCACGAGCTGTGGACGCCCAAGGACGACCCGGTCCAGCTGCGCGGCGAGGCGCGGTACCGGCATCTCGTCGGCCTCTGCCGCGAGTTGGGCGTGTCCACCCCGGAGGACCCCTACCCCGTGTGGCGGGGCCCCGGTGGCCCCGTCGTGGTCGCGCCGCTCTTCCTGCTCTACGACTACACCTTCCGCCCCGAGGGGACGCACACCAAGGAAGCGGCGCTGGCGGTCGCCCACGAGGCGGGCGTCGTCTGCACGGACGAGTACTTCCTCCACCCCGACCCGTACGCCACCCGCGACGACTGGTCCCGGGCCCGGGTCAAGCACACCGAGGAGCTGCTCGCCGAGCGGCCCGCGGGCCTGCCCACCGTCCTCGTCAACCACTGGCCGCTGCTGCGCGAGCCCACCCGGGTCCTGCGCTACCCCGAGTTCGCCCTGTGGTGCGGCACCGAGCTGACCGCCGACTGGCACGTGAAGTACGGGGCGGCGGCCGTCGTCTACGGCCACCTGCACATACCGCGCACCACCGTGCACGACGGCGTGCCGCACATCGAGGCGTCCGTCGGCTATCCCCGCGAGTGGCGCAGGGACTTCCACCCCGACCCGCATCTGCGGCAGGTCCTGCCGGTGCCGCCCGCCGGGGCCTGACGAAGGGGCCGGTCAGGGCTGGGCGGGCAGCGGGCGGCGGGCCAGCAGCTCGGCCAGGCCCTGACGGGTGGCGGCAAGGACCACACGGTCCTCCGGGCACAGCCGGTACTCCGGGTCGAGCTCCCACTCCAGGCCCGACGGGTGGCCGGGACCCCGCCCCGCCGGCCGCTCCAGGGCGACGACGCGCCACGCCCCCGGCCGGAACACCTCGGCGATCGTGCGGCCCGTCAGCTGCGGCTGCAGCGAGACGTCGAGCGCGGCGAAGAGCAGCACCGACCGCTCCACGGGCAGCGCGCCCAGGATCTGCCTGCCCATCATCGCCCCGGCGAACGCGGGCGCGGCCAGCGCGGACACGCTCCGGCTGCGGGTCAGGGCACCGGGGTGCGCGGCGCGCAGGGTGCGGTAGACGGCGGTCGCGAACTCGTCGTCGTACAGCCGCAGCGCCACCCGCAGATCGGGCTTGACCGACCGTGCGTACAGGGCCGCCTCAAGGTTTATGGTGTCCGCGCTGGTCAGGGCGAGCAGGGCGTGGGCGCGGTGCACCTTGGCGGCCTCCAGGACCCCTTCCTCGGTCACGTCGCCGATCACCGTCGGCACGCGCAGCCGCCGCGCCAGCGAGATGCCGCGCGCCTCCGGGTCGGCCTCCACGCACACCACCGGGATGTCCAGCTCACGGAGGCGGGCCAGCACCCTGGTGCCGATCTTGCCGAGGCCCAGCAGGACGACGTGGCCGGAGAGACCGCGCGGCGGCCGGCGCAGCGAGGAGGCGGTGCGGAAGGTGCCGAGGGCCTCGAGGACGGCGGCGAAGAGGATCGGCAGGAGCAGCAATCCGACAAGGCCGGCGAGGAGTTGGAGGACCTGGCGGCTCATCGGTCCTTCGGTGGCCGGGTCGTTGATGGAGAAGAGGTCGAGGAGCGTCAGATACGTCGCGTGCAGCGGGGTGTCGTCGGTGGTGACGATCGACGCGATGGCCATGCCGAGGACGGCCGCCGCGAACCCCGCGACCGACCAGCGCAGCCGCCGCGAGAACAGCTGGCGCAGGGGCACGCCCCGCCCGGCGAGGAACCCGGGCGGCGGCGCCGACCCCGAGTACGAGACGGTCTCGAGGACGAGCGCGCCCCGCCCGGCCGCGGCCGCCACGGCGTCGTCGCCCGGCAGCAGCAGGGGGCCCGCCCCGGCGCCCGCGTCGTCGGAGCCCTCGGCGCCCGCCGGGTCGTGGGTGGTGGCCGAGAGCAGCGCGAGGGTGGCCAGACCGCGCGGCGCCACCTCGCCCGGCGCCGGGGGCGTCCGCTCCACCGCGCGCAGCAGCAGCCCGTCGGCGTGCACGACCTTGCTGGTCCCGGCGACCGCGGTGGCCGCGAGGGCCGGCGCCGCGGTGTCCGCGTCGGACAGGACGGTGACGCTGGCGTCGGTGGTGGCGAGACCGGCCACGGCGGCGGCCTGGCCGAGCAGCTCCTCCAGGTGCTGGCCGAGCTTGCGGTTGTACAGCCGGATCACCAGCCGCAGCCGGGGGTTGAGCCGACGCGCGGCGAGCGCGGTGCGGATGTTGGTCTCGTCGTCGTCGTGCATGAGGGCGAGCGCGGTGGCCCGCGCGACGCCCGCGTCGGCCAGGACGTCGTCGGTCAGGTCGACGGCCTCCACGGTCCGCGGCGGGTCGGGGGTGCCGCCGTTCTCGCCGGTCCCGTTGACGGTCCCGCCGCCGTTGCCGGCGGTGCGCGAGACGGCGGCCGTGATGCGGCCGAGGAGGGCCGTGGTCATCGCCAGCCCCGTCGGCCGGTTCCGTTCGCCGCGGCCCGCGGGCGGGACGACGAGGACGACCTGTTCGCCGTAGACGCCGCGGAGTTCGGCGGCGAGCCGGTGGGCCAGGACGTTGTCGCCGCCGCAGACGACCATGTGGCCGGTGGCGGGCAGCGGGGGACGCTGAGGGGGAAGCGAAGATGCGTGCGACACAGGAGGAAGAGTGCCGCAAGTGACGCCACGGTTCCCGGAGTCCGGCCACTCGGCGAGTTCCTTGCAGCTCCTGGGGGAGTGGCCGATGCGATCCTGACTGATGCATCAGTCAGCACAGACCTCAATATGCTCGATTACCAGCAATGATATGGGCCATGGTACACCTTCTCGGTGTCCTGTGTTGTGCTCAGCGCAACGCGTATGTACCGTGGCCCACCATGCAGTCAGAGCAGCGGGGCGACGTTTCCGAGCGGGTGCGCAAGGTCATCGCCGAGGCCGGGGTGACCCAGCGGGAGTTCGCCCGCCGGATCGTCATGGACCCCTCCAAGCTGTCCCGCTCGCTGGGCGGCACCCGCAGGTTCACCGCGGCCGAGCTGGCCCGTATCGCCGCCGCGGGGCAGGTCGACGCGGGGTGGCTCCTCGGCGCGGAGGCGGCGGAGGTGTCCGGGCCGCCGGCCCGGCGCCGGCGCGCGGGCGGGCCGTCGCCCGAGGGCGGGCGCCCCCTGCAGATCGTGCGGGAGACCGTACGTCTCATCGCCGAGCGCGGCTTCCACGCCGTCCGCGTGCAGGACATCGCCGCCGCCTGCGACACCAGCACCGCCGCCATCCATTACCACTTCCCCGGCCGCGACGACCTCCTCGAAGCGGCCGTGCGCTGGTGCATGGACGAGGACACCGCGCGCCGCGCCGCCAGGATCGCGGACGCCGGTGACACCGCCGACGAGCTGCGCCAGCTCATCGAGTTGCAGATTCCCCGCACCCCGGAGCAGCGCCGGCAGTGGAGCGTCTGGCTCGACCTGTGGGCCGAGGCCGCCCGCTCCACCGCCGTGGGCCGCCTGCACGCCGACTACTACCGCCAGTGGCGCGAGACCGTCGCCGACGTCATCCGCCGCGGCATCGCCGAAGGCGTCTTCCGGCCCGCCGACCCCGAGGCCGCCGCGCTGCGCCTCACCGCCCTGATCGACGGCCTCGCCACGCAGGTGCTGGCCGTGGCCCCCGAAGGCCCCGGCACCGGACCGGACGCCATGCACGAGGCCCTCACCGCCTACGTCGACGCGACGCTGACCGCGCACTGACCCCCCGTACGACCGCACGACCGCACGAAGTCCCCCAACCCCCCACCTCAGAGGGAGAGTTCCGCATGCCCGTGAACGACAACGTCATCATCACCTGCGCCCTGACCGGCGCGGGCGACACCGTCCGCAAGAGTCCGCACGTGCCCGTGACGCCCGAGCAGATAGCCGCCTCGGCGGTCGAGGCCGCCGGGGCGGGCGCCGCCGTCGTGCACATCCACGTCCGCGACCCCGAGACCGGCGAGCCCTCCCGAGATCCCCGCCTGTACCGCGAGGTCGTCGAGCGCATCAAGGAGACCGGCACCGACGTCGTCATCAACCTCACCGCTGGCATGGGCGGCGACCTTGTCATCGACCCGGACGAGCCGCTCCGGCACCTGCCCGGCACCGACCTGGTCAGCGGCCTCGACCGGCTCCCGCACGTCGAGGAACTCCTCCCCGACATCTGCACCCTGGACTGCGGCTCGCTCAACTTCGGCGACGGCAGCAACCTCTACGTCTCCACCCCCGACATGCTCCGCCAGGGCGCCCGGCGCATCCAGGAGCTCGGTGTCCGCCCCGAGCTGGAGATCTTCGACACGGGCCAGCTCTGGTTCGCCAAGCAGCTCCTCGCCGAGGGCCTGCTCGACGACCCCACGGTCTTCCAGCTCTGCATGGGCGTCCCGTGGGGTGCCCCCGCCGACCCCGGCGTCCTGCAGTCCATGGTCAACATGCTGCCCGAAGGCGCTCAGTGGGCCAGCTTCGCGCTCGGCCGCATGCAGATGCCGTGGGTCGCCCAGTCGATCCTGCTCGGCGGCCAGGTCCGCGTCGGCCTGGAGGACAACCTCTACCTCGGCAAGGGCAACAAGGCCACGAACGCGCAGCTCGTCGAGCGCGCGGTGCAGATCACCGAGGCCCTCGGCTCGCGCGTCGCGACGCCCGACGAGGCGCGCCGCAAGCTCGGCCTCAATCCCCGCTCCTGACCTCCCCCCACCTCCAAGGACCGCATCATGAGTACGACCACCCCTGAAGAAGTACGCCGCGTCGCCTGTGTCGGCGCCGGCGTGATCGGCGGCGGCTGGGTCGCCCACTTCCTGGCCCGCGGCTACGACGTCACCGCCTGGGACCCGGCCCCCGACGCCGGGGAGCGGCTGCGCCGGCTGGTCGGGGCGGCCTGGCCGGCCCTCACCCGGCTTGGCCTTGCCGACGGCGCCTCCCAGGACCGCCTCACCGTCACCGCGACCCTCGAAGAGGCCGTCGCCGACGCACAGTTCGTGCAGGAGAGCGCCCCCGAGAAGCTGGAGCTCAAGCGCGACCTGCTCACCCGGCTGGACGCCGCCACGCCCGCCGGCGTCGTCATCGCCTCCTCCACCTCCGGCTATCCGATGACCGACATGCAGACCGGGGCCGCCACCCCGGGCCGCCTGGTCGTCGGCCACCCCTTCAACCCGCCGTACCTGATCCCGCTGGTCGAGGTCGTCGGCGGCGAGCGGACCGACGCCGCGGCCGTCGCCTGGGCGTCCCGGTTCTACGAGGTCGCCGGCAAGTCGGTGATCACGATGCGGAGCGAGGTGCCGGGCTTCATAGCCAACCGCCTCCAGGAAGCCCTGTGGCGCGAGGCCCTGCACATGGTCGCCAACGGCGAAGCCACGGTCCAGGAGATCGACGACTCCATCACCGAGGGCCCCGGCCTGCGCTGGGCCTTCATGGGCCCCATGCTCACCTTCGCGCTCGCGGGCGGCGAAGGCGGCATGGCCCACATGCTCGACCACTTCGGACCGTCCCTGAAGTCCCCCTGGACGCGCCTGGAAGCCCCCGAACTCGACAAGAAGCTGTACGACGCCGTCGTCGCCGGCTGCGAGGAGGAGGCCGCGGGCCGCACCATCGCCCAGCTCGTCGCCGAGCGCGACCAGGGCGTCATCGACGTGCTGCGCGCGACGGGCCGGCTGAACGGGGGCGGCAAGTGAGCGGGCCCCTGCCCCTGCTGCACCGGACCGTGCGGCCCGAGTGGATCGACTACAACGGCCACATGAGCGAGGCCTTCTACGTCCTCGTCTTCGGTTACGCGACCGACGCCGCGATGATCGAGACGGGCCTGCACTCCGGCTACCGCGAGTCCACCGGCTGCTCCCTCTACACGGTCGAGGCACACGTGCGATACCTCAGCGACGTCTCCGAAGGAGCCCATCTCGCCGTCCGGAGCCGCCTGTTGGGCGCGGACGCCAAGAAGGCGCGGTTCACGCACGAGATGTACGTGGTCGACGAGGAGGGCGGCGAACCCGCCCCGGACGCCGCCCCCGCGGCGACCACCGAACTGCTGGCGATCCACGTGGACCGGAACGCGGGCCGTGCGACACCGTTCCCCGACGAGATCCGCGCGCGCCTCACGGGCCTCGTGGAAAAGGCCCCGGAGTGGGCGGGCCGCTCGATCGCGGCGGTGCCGAAGGCCTCCTGAGGGCAGCGGCCGAGAAGCTCACTTCTCCAGCTCCTTGTGCGCGGTCTCCGGCAACCGCAGGTAGACCACCGAGGAGACGACGCACAGCACGGCCACGTACACGGGGAACAGCCCGGGAGATCCGATCTCCTTGAACAGGGTGCCCATGTACGGGGCCGTGCCGCCGAAGAGCGCGACCGTGAGCGAGTACGGGAAACCGATTCCCGCGGCCCGCACCCGCGCGGGGAACACCTCGGCGTTGACCGCCGCCGAGATCGACGTGAAACCGGTGAGCAGCACCATGCCGGCGCACTGCACGAGCAGCAGCGAACCGAACGATCCGGTCAGGGACTTGAGCAGCGGCACACTCAGGACGGCGAAGCCGATCCCGAAGAAGAGTAGCAGCGGACGGCGCCCCCACCGGTCCGAGAGCACTCCGCCGACCGGCTGGAGCAGGGCGAAGAACGCGAGCGAGAGGGTGCCGGCGAGGAGCGCACTGCTCTTGCCGATGTCCGTGTTCAGCTCGGCGTACGTCGGCAGGTACGAGGTCCAGGTGTAGTAGGCGAGGGTGCCGCCCGCCGTGATGCCGCAGATCAGCAGCGACTGGCGCGGGTGGTGCCGGAGCGCGTCGAACAGCCCCGGTGAGTCGGCATGTTCGGCGGGCGCCCGGTGGGTCTCGTGGGCGCCCTGCCTGATCCAGAAGCCGACGAGGCTGAGCGCCGCCCCGACGACGAACGGCACCCGCCAGCCCCACCCGTCCATCTGCCCGTCCGAGAGCGTGGCGACGAGCAGGGCCGCGACGCCGGACGCCGCGAGCTGGCCCGCGCTCGTGGAGACGTACTGGAAGCTGGAGAAGAGGCCGCGCCGCCCGGGGCCCGCCGACTCGACGAGGAACGTCGTCGACGCGGCGAACTCGCCGCCGACGGAGAGGCCTTGGAGCAGCCGGGCGAGCACCAGGACGACCGGGGCGAGGACGCCGACGGCCGCGTAGGTCGGGGTCAGGCCGACCAGCAGGCTGCTGCCGCCCATCAGCAGGATCGTGACGGTCAGCGCGGCGCGCCGGCCGCGCCGGTCGGCGACAGCGCCCATGAGCAGCCCGCCGACGGGCCGCATGAAGAAGCCCACCGCGAAGACGGCGAACGTGGAGAGCAGCGGCACCAGGGAGTTGCCGGACCCCTTGGGGAAGACCTGGTCGGCGATGTACGTGGCGAGGAAGGTGTACGCGTACCAGTCGTACCACTCCACGGCGTTGCCGACGGAGGCGGCGAGGAGCTGCCGGATCGGGCGCCGCTCGGGGGCGGGGACGGTGGTGGCCACCTGCTGGTCGTGCTGTGTCATGATCACGACCTTCCCCTGTGCGGCGGCGCCCCACACGTCCTGTCCGGCAGGCGGACGGGGCGGGCGCTCAGCCCGTCGTCGGCGCGTACGCGTGCACCGCGGTCGTCACCAGGCACGGCGCGGGCGGCACCACCTCGACGCGCAGCGTGCGGCGGGCCGCGTCGTAGTCGACACCCTCCGTCTCGAACGTCCCGGAGCAGACGCTGCGCTGCGGCGCGGCGAAGAGACTCGTGACGTGGCCGGTCACCGGCGCGCCGTCGAGCGGGCGTGCCAGGTCGACCTGGAGGACGGGGCGGTCCTCGGGCCACAGCTCCCTGGACGCGTCGTTCGACGCACAGACCAGCCGGGTCGGTGAGGCGAAGTCGCAGCCCTGGACGTCCCGGACCGGCTTGTCGAGCGAGATCTGACCCGCCTGGGGCAGGGTCCCGCCGGTGGGCGGCGTCGAGGAGTTGAGCAGCGGGGCGGGGAAGACCTGGAGGCGGTCCTGGTCGCCCCACTCGCCGGAGACCAGCCACTGGTGGTCGGGCGAGACGGCCGCGAAGGAGTTGTTGAGCTTCTCGCCGACGTCGAGCGGGTGCTCGTAGAGGTAGCGCTTCCCGGCCGGCGTCGTCACCGCGAACATCTTCGACCGCGCGGTGTCACCGCCCTGGTAGGCGTCGAAGGTGTGGCCGTCCGAGATGTCCGGATCCCCTATGTGCCCCCACCCCTTGACGCGCAGGTCGAGGGGGATCGAGCCGAGGCCGCGGTAGAGGAGGCCGCCGTCGGCGCGGCTCGCCAGACCCTGGCCGGCCGTGAGGGAGTTGACGTACGAAGTGCCGGACTCCTGCCAGCCGCCCGGCGCGGCGGGCGCGGCCGACGCGGACCCGCCCGCGGCCACCGCCAGGGCGACGGCACCGAACAGGGCGCTGGTTGCCTTCCAAAGGGTCATCGGGGCGCTACCTCCGTGGGGGGTCGGAACGCTGCCGCGCCATCGTACGTAACGTGAGTACCGGTGATAACGGTCCGACAGAAGGCGGTTCAGACGTGAAGCTGGCAATTCTCGGCGGCGGCGGGTTCCGTGTGCCGCTCGTGTACGGGGCTCTGCTCGGCGACCGCGCCGAGGGCCGCGTCACCGACGTCGTCCTGCACGACCTGGACGCCGCCCGGCTGGACGCCATCGCCCGCGTCCTCGCCGAGCAGGCCGCCGGGGTCCCGGACGCGCCCACCGTCACCGCCACCACCGACCTCGACGAGGCGCTGCGCGGCGCCGACTTCGTCTTCTCCGCGATCCGCGTGGGCGGCCTCGAGGGACGCGCCGCCGACGAGCGCGTCGCCCTGGCCGAGGGCGTCCTCGGCCAGGAGACGGTCGGCGCGGGCGGCATCGCCTACGGGCTGCGCACCGTGCCCGTCGCCGTCGACATCGCCCGGCGCGTCGCCCGGCTCGCCCCCGACGCCTGGGTCATCAACTTCACCAACCCCGCGGGCCTGGTCACCGAGGCCATGGCAGGCCACCTCGGCGACCGCGTCATCGGCATCTGCGACTCGCCCGTGGGCCTCGGCCGCCGCGTCGCGCAGGTGCTCGGCGGCGACCCCGACGAGGCCTTCATCGACTACGTGGGTCTCAACCACCTCGGCTGGCTGCGCGGGCTGCACATCAGGGGCCGCGACGAACTGCCGCGCCTGCTCGCCGACCCCCGGCTCCTGCTCTCCTTCGAACAGGGCAGGCTCTTCGGCGCCGACTGGCTCCAGTCACTGGGCGCGATCCCCAACGAATACCTGCACTACTACTACTTCAACCGCGACACCGTCCGCGCCTACCAGCAGGCCGAGCGGACCCGCGGCGCCTTCCTCCACGGCCAGCAGGGCCGCTTCTACGCCGACATGCGGCACCCCGGCACGCCCGCCCTCAAGACCTGGTACGACACGCTCGCCGAGCGCGAGGCGGCGTACATGGCGGAGAACCGGGAAGCGGCGGGCGTGGGGGAGCGGGCCGAGGAGGACCTGGAGTCCGGCGGGTACGAGAAGGTCGCCCTCGCCCTGATGCGGGCCATCGCCCGCGACGAGCGCGCGACCCTGATCCTCAACGTGCGCAACGGCACGACCCTCGCCGCGCTGGACGCGGACGCCGTGATCGAGGTGCCGTGCTCCGTCGACGCCAACGGCGCCCACCCCATGTCGGTGGCCCCGCTGCCCGGCCACGCCACCGGTCTGGTGTGCGCGGTCAAGGCCGTCGAGCGCGAGGTGCTGGAAGCGGCCCGGAGCGGTTCGGCCGCCACGGCCGTCAAGGCCTTCGCGCTCCATCCGCTCGTCGACTCCGTGACGGTGGCGCGACGCCTGGTGGAGGGGTACCGGGGTGTGCACCCGGGCCTCGCGTACCTGAGATGATCACGACATGAGTCCCGTCGTCTCCATCGGCGCCGCCGCCCGCCGCCCCTGCACCCTCGTGGTGTGCCGGGGCTGCTGCTGCGGCGACGCGCGCAAGAACCCCGGCATCGACCACGACTGGCAGCTGGAGCGGCTGCGGTCGGCCGCCGCGGCCTCGCGCGGCCGCTTCGCGGTGCGCACGAGCGACTGCCTCGGGCCGTGCGGGCAGGCCAACGTCGTGGTGGTCCAGCCCTCGTACGAGGGGCGCAGGCGCGGCGGCCGGGCCGCCTGGGTGGGCTTCGTCACGGACGACGAGTCGCTGGACGGAATACTCGCCTGGGCCGGGGCGGGCGGCCCGGGGGTGGCCGAACCGTCGGCCGCCCTCGCCCTCCAGCTGGTGGATCCCCGCGCGGTCTAGCCGTCGAGGACCTGGTCGAGGAAGCCGTTCAGGTTCCGTATGGTGCGCGCGTTCTGCTCCTCCGGCGTGAGGCTCTCCTCCAGGCGCCGCGGCGCCAGTGCCGTGGTCTTCTTCCCGCGTACGTAGAGGGAGCAGGCCAGGTCCGCGCAGATGTACAGCCCCACCGAGTTGCCCTGGCGGCCCGCCGCGCCCGCCTTGGGCGCGACGAGCAGCGTGATGCCGGAGCCGGACTGCGGCGTCACGCACACCGAGCAGATGCTGGACTTGAGCAGGCTCTTGCGCGCCCCGGTGGAGGCCCGCAGGGAGATGCCCACCAGCTCGTCGCCCCGCCACGTCACCACATAGCCGCGCTCGGGCGCCTTGGGATCGCGCCAGCCCAGGAAGTCCAGGTCGGACCAGGGCGTGTCGGCGAAGCCCGCGGGGAGGGAGAGTCTGCGGGCCTCGCCCTTGGAACAGTTGACGAAGGACGTGCGGATCTCGTTCTCACTGACGGGCTTCATGATCCGGAAGGTATCAACGGGCCGGCGGAGCCGTCGTGTCATTTTCTCCCGGTACCTGCCACCCCCGGGGCCGGGGCGTCCACCGCCGTCACGCGGAGACCTCGATGACGACCTTGCCCCGGGCGTGACCGCTCTCCACCGCGCGCAGCGCCTCGTCCGCGCGGTCCAGGGGGTACGTCGCCGTCACCCGCGGCCGCAGCACGCCCGCCACGGCGAGGAGGGCGATCTCGTCGAGGACCGCCGCGGTGCGGGCCCGCGCGATCGGCGCGCCGCCCAGTTCGGCCACGGTCTCCTTGGCCGCCGCCGTGATCAGCTTCCCGCGGTCGGTCAGCAGCTCCGCCACCTCGGCCAGACCGGGGCCGCCGACCAGATCGAAGACGGCGTCGACGCGGTGGTCCGGCGCCGACTCCCGTATGCGCTCGGCCAGTCGGGGACCCGGCGGCACATGGACGGCGCCCAGCGACTCGACGAACTCCTTCTTGCCCGCGCTCGCCGTGCCCACCACCCGCAGCCCGAAGTGGAGCGCGATCTGCGTCGCGGCCACCCCGACGCCGCCGCCCGCCCCCGTGATCAGCAGCGTCGAACCGGCCGGCAGGCCGAGCTGGCGCAGCCCGTCGTACGCGGTCGCCGCCGCCACCGGCAGGACGGCCGCGTCCGTGAAGGAGAGGGCGTCCGGCTTGTGCGCGGCGATGTCCGCGGGGACCAGCGTGAACTCCGCGTACCCGCCGGTGACCGGGTTGCCGAACACCGCGTCCCCGGGCTCGAACCCCGTGACGCCGGCCCCGACCCGCTCCACGACCCCGGCGACCTCGCTGCCGAGCACCTCGGGCCCGGTGAGAGGCCCCTGCCCGGGGCGCCGCTTGCCCGCGCGCAGCTTCCAGTCGACCGGGTTGACGCCGGCCGCGCGCACCGCGACCAGCAGCTCGCCGGGGCCGGGCGCCGGCTTCGGGAGGTCGAGGAAGGCCTCCACCTCCGGGCCACCGTGTTCGGTGAATGCGTACGCCTTGGGCATCGTGCTCCCTCACTTCGGTCGGGCGGTCTTTCCGGTCTCCGCAGGGAACGACCACCAAGATCGGCCGGCTATTCCCGGGCGCCCGGCGGGCCGGGGGGCTGAGCGGCGATCTCGGGGGCAAGCTTTCGAATGGAGCCGGCGAGAGAGTACGAGAGGGAGAGGTCAACGCGTGGTGCCGACCGACGGGAACAACGACGACGATCTGCTCGATGGGCTGTCCGTGGACGAGGCCCGTCCGGAGCGCCCGGTGCTCCTCGACGCGGACGGGCGGCCCCTTCAGACGTGGCGGGAGAACTACCCGTATGACCGCAAACTGAGCCGGGCGACGTACGAGCGGCGCAAGCGGATCCTCCAGATCGAGCTGCTGAAGCTGCAGAAGTCGGTGCGCGACCAGGGGATGCGCATCGTGGTCCTTTGCGAGGGGCGTGACGCGGCGGGCAAGGGCGGCACGATCAAACGGTTCACCGAGCGCCTCAACCCGCGCGGCGCGCGCACGGTGGCGCTGGACAAGCCGAACGAGCACGAGGCCGGCCAGTGGTACTTCCAGCGGTACGTCGCCCAGCTGCCGTCGGCGGGCGAGATCGTCTTCTTCGACCGGTCCTGGTACAACCGCGCCGGCGTCGAGCCGGTGATGGGGTTCTGCACCCCTCGCGAGCACGCGCACTTCCTGGAACAGGCGCCCCTCTTCGAGAAGATGATCACCGACGACGGCATCATCCTCATCAAGTTCTGGTTCTCCGTCTCCCGGGCCGAACAGCGCACGCGGTTCGCGATCCGCCAGGTCGACCCGGTACGGCAGTGGAAGCTCTCCTCCACCGACCTGGCATCGCTTGACCTGTGGGACGCCTACACGTACGCGAAGGTGGAGATGTTCCGCGCCACGGACACGCCGCACGCCCCCTGGACCGTCGTGAAGACCAACGACAAGCGGCGCGGCCGCCTGGAGGCCATGCGCCACCTGCTGCTCCAGGTCGACTATGAGGCGAAGGACGACGAGGCGGTGGGCAAGGCCGACCCGCTGATCATCGGCGCCGCCAACACGCTGCTGGAACCGGGGGAGGACGCCACCGACCTGTCGCCCAGCAAGCTCGCCGACCACGACCGGGGGCCCGGCAGGCACCCGCGCGAGTGAGGCGCACCGGGGCGGCCCCGCCCGGGGGCCGCCCCGCGTCACAGCCCCACCGCTCCGTCGATCCGCTCCCGGAGCAGGTCCGCGTGGCCGTTGTGGCGGGCGTACTCCTCGATCATGTGCAGCAGCACCCAGCGCAGCGACACCGCGCCGAGCCACGCGTCCCGGCCCTCGACGTCGAGGTCGGGGGCCTCCTCGACGAACTTCTCGGCGAACGCCACCTCGGCCCGCCACGCCTCCCACGCCGCGGCGACGGCCCCCGGCTCCGCGACCGCGTCGTCGAAGTCCGCGTCGGCGTTCTCGGGCGTGGCGTAGAGGGGCGCCGGGTCCTGGCCGCCGAGGTCCCGGCGGAACCAGCGGCGCTCCACGTCGGTGAGGTGGCGGACCAGGCCGAGCAGCGACAGGGCGGAGGGCGGCACGGACCGCCGGTCCAACTCGGCTTCCAGGCCGGCGCACTTGAGCTCCAGGGTGGCCCGCTGGGAGCGCAGCAGGCCGACGAGCATCGGCCGTTCGCTCCCGGTGGTGGGGGCGCCGTACCGGGGGGCGTCCGCCTCGCCGGTGAAGAAGGCGGCTCTTCGGTGTGAGGTCATGTCCCCATCATCGGACCCTGGACCGGGCCGCGGCCCCGCAGCCCCTCGTACACCGCGCCGACCAGGTGGACGCTGCGCAGGTCCTCGCCCGAGGTGCCGGCGCCCATGCGGTTCATCACGTACGCGTACGAGACGCCGGTCTCCGGGTCGGCGAAGGCGTACGAACCGCCCATGCCGCCGTGGCCGAACGCCCGCGGGTTGGGGCCCGCCTGCCCGAACTGGTTGAGCATGTAGCCGAGGCCCCAGGGCCAGTCGTCGGCGAACGGGGTGCTCGTCCGCAGCACCAGGTCCGGCTCGCCGGCCCCGCCCTGCCGGGTGCGCAGCCGCTCGACGGCGGCGCGGGAGAGGAGCCGGCCGCAGGCAAGCTCCCCGTACACCGCGGCGAGTCCGCGTGCCGTGGCGTGGCCGTTGGCCGCGGGGATCTCCGCGCAGCGGAAGGCCGCGCCGTTCACGTCGCCGAGCGGCACGTAGTGCAGGGCCAGCGTGACCGGCGCCATCGGGTGGTCGGACATCCCGCCGACCGGAGGCTTCGGGGCGTCGCCGAACGTGCCGCGCGCCGACACCGGGTCCGCGGCGCGCAGCGGCGGCGCCAGGTCCGCGCACCGGCCGTGCTCGCTCTCCGGCGTGCCGATGTGCACGTCGGCGCCGAGCGGTCCGGTCACCTCGGCCCGCAGGAACTCCCCGAGCGAGACCCCACTGACGCGGCGCACCACCTCGCCGACGAGGAAGCCGAACGTCACCGCGTGGTAGCCCTGGGCGGTGCCGGGCCGCCACCACGGACGCGTCGCCGCCAGCGCCCCGGTCACCTTCTCCCAGTCGTAGGCCGCGCCCGGCGCCATGGGCTCGCCCGGCGCGATCAGCCCGGCGCGGTGGCTGAGCAGCCAGCGCACCGGCAGGTCCGCCTTGCCCTCCCGGGCGAATTCGGGCCAGTACCGCGCGACCGGCGCGTCCAGGTCCAACTCGCCCCGGTCCACGAGCAGATGGGCGCAGAGTGCGGTCATGCCCTTGGTCGTGGAGTAGACGTTGACCAGCGTGTCCCGTTCCCAGGGGCGGGTGCCGGAGCGGTCCGCCGCGCCGCCCCACAGGTCGACGACGGTCTCGCCGCCCACCATGACCGCGACCGCGGCCCCGAGCTCGTCCCGCTCGGCGAAGCCCCGCTCGAACTCCTCGCGCACGCCCTCGAATCCGGGGGCGCAGATGCCGTGGACACGTACGGTCATGACTCTCCTCGGTGGGCCGGGACGGGCGGACGCAGGGTGCCGCGGGCGCCATGCATCCGCATGGTTGCCCTCGGCACCTACCCCCTGGGCGCCGCGTTCATGAGAGGCCGTCACAGCCAGTCGTGGTACCGGCGGATGTACCGGACCTTCACCACCTGCATCAGCACGCAGTACGCGATGAGCGTCCCGGCGAGCCAGGGGAGGTAGCCCAGCGGCAGCGGCTCCATCGACAGCGCCGGGGCCAGCGGCGAGAACGGCAGCCAGAGCCCGAAGGCCATGACCGCGCCCGTCATCGCGAGGACCGGCCAGGAGGCGCGGGACCCGACGAACGGGACCTTCCGCGTGCGGATCATGTGGACGATGAGCGTCTGCGACAGCAGGCCCTCCACGAACCAGCCCGTCTGGAACAGGGTCTGCCGCTCCGGTGAGTCGGCGCGGAAGACGTACCAGAGGACCAGGAAGGTCGTGATGTCGAAGAGCGAGCTGACCGGGCCGACCCGGACCATGAACCGGCCGATGCCCCGCGCGTCCCAGGCCCGCGGTTTCCTCAGGTACTCCTCGTCCATGCGGTCCCAGGGGATCGCCAGCTGGCTGATGTCGTAGCAGAGGTTCTGCACCAGGAGGTGGATGGCGAGCATCGGCTGGAAGGGGATGAAGGCCGATGCGACCAGGACCGAGAAGACGTTGCCGAAGTTCGACGACGCCGTCATCTTGATGTACTTGATCGTGTTGCCGAAGGTCCGGCGCCCCATCAGCACACCCTGTTCGAGGACCATCAGGTCCTTCTTCAGCAGGATGATGTCCGCGGACTCCTTGGCGATGTCCACGGCCGTGTCGACGGAGACGCCGACGTCCGCCTCGCGCAGCGCGGCCGCGTCGTTGATGCCGTCCCCGAGGAAGCCGACCGTGTGCCCGCCGGCCTTGAGGGCCCGCACGATCCGCGCCTTCTGGACCGGGTTGACCTTTGCGAACACCGTGGTCGTACGCGCCAGTCGGGTGAGCTCGGCGTCGTCGACCAGGTCTATGGTGGCACCGGTGATCAGCTCACCGGTGTCCAGGCCGACGTCGGCGCAGACGCGCGCGGCGACGAGTTCGTTGTCGCCGGTGACGACCTTGACCGCGACGCCGTTCTCGGCGAGCGCCCGCAGGGCGTCGGCCGCGTCCTTCTTCGGCGGATCGAGGAAGGCGAGGAAGCCGACGAGCGTCAACTCGCTCTCGTCCGCCACGGAGTACGTCTCGCGCTCCGCCTCGCCGGGCGCCACGGGGAAGGTGCGGGTCGCCACCGCGAGGACCCGCAGCCCCTCCCTGTTGTGGCGCTCGGTGAGACGCGTGACGCGGTCGCGCAGCTCTTCGGTGAGCTCCACGCGCTCACCGCGGTCCATCAGGCGGGCGCACCGGTCGAGGACCTCCTCGACCGCTCCCTTGGTGACGAGCGTGTACTCGGGGGCGGGGCCGGTGAGTTCGTTGCGGCGCAGGACGACGGACATCCTGCGGCGGGCGAAGTCGAAGGGGATCTCGTCGACCAGCGTGAAGAGGTGATCGACGACAACCTCCTCGGCCTCGTCCACCCGGTCGATGACGGCCTGGTCCAGGAGGTTGCGCAGACCCGTCTGGAAGTGGGAGTTGAGGTACGCGTACTCCAGGACCTCGCGGTCCTCCTCGCCGCTCGTGCCGAGATAGCGGTCGAGCACGACACGGTCCTCGGTGAGCGTGCCCGTCTTGTCGGTGCACAGCACGTCCATCGCGCCGAGGTTCTGGATGGCGTTGAGCCGCTTGACGACGACCTGACGCCGCGACATGGCGACCGCGCCGCGCGCCAGGTTGGCGGAGACCACCATCGGCAGCATCTCGGGGGTCAGCCCGACCGCCACGGAGAGGGAGAAGAGCAGGGCCTGGTCCCAGTCCCCCTTGGTGAAGCCGTTGACCGCGAAGACGACCGGGACCATCACCAGCATGAAGCGGATCAGCAGGAAGCTGACCCGGCGCACCCCGAGGTCGAAGGCGGTCTGCGGGCGCTCACCGGTGAGGGCGCCCGACATCGAGCCGAAGTAGGTGTGCGAGCCGGTCGCCACGACCACGCCGGTCGCGGTGCCCGAGGTCACCGACGTGCCCATCAGGCAGAGGTTGTCGGCCTCGACGGGGTCCTTGGTGCCGGGCCCGCCCAGGTCGGGGGAGCGGGTGTCGGCCTTGGCGACCGGCAATGACTCGCCGGACAGCGCCGCCTGGGCGACCATCAGATCCTTGGCGGTGAGCAGCCGCAGGTCGGCCGGGACCAGGTCGCCGGCCGCGAGCTCGACCAGGTCGCCGGGGACGACCTGCTCCATCGGGATCTCCTCGGTGCCCGCGGTCTCGCTCCAGCGCCGCCGGACCGCGCAGGACGTGGTGACGAGGGCCTTGAGCGCCTCGGCGGACCTGGCCGAGCGGAACTCCTGCCAGAACCGGAGCACCGCGCTGATCAGCACCATCGAGGTGAGGATGCAGACGCCGGGATCGGCCGGGTCCTGCCAGTACATGACGGCGGCGAGCACGACGAGGACGCCGATGAAGGGGTTGCGGAACGACTTGGCGAGCTGCACGGTCCAGTGCGGCGCGCGCTCGTGGGCGACGGTGTTCTCGCCGTACCGCTCGACGCGTTCGAGGACCTGGTCCTGACGGAGTCCGCGGGTGGAGGTGTCGAGGTCGCGCAGGACGTCGCGGGCCGGCCGTGCGCTGAACCCGGCGAGCCGGGCGCCGACTTCACGGGTGCGGGCGTCCAGTTCGGCGGCGCCGCGGGTGCGCGGGGTGGGGCGGGGGGTGGGGTTCTCGCCTGGCGGGGCCAGGCGTACGCGGGGAATCAGCTTGTTCATGGCAGACCTCCCTCCGTGCGGGGCATGACGAAGCAGACCCGTGCACGAGGACGTAGATGTGAGGTGAAGGTGCTGTGAAATCAACCCCGGACCTGCCGACGGCAGAAACGCCGCGGCAGGGCAGGGGGCACCGCCGCGGCATCGGGGGTCACTGCCGGGATGCCGGTACGGCGGAGAAGGGGGAGAAGAGGGGAGAGGCGGCGGAGAGCGGCCTCAGAGAAGCGCACCGCTGACGCAAGGACTTCCTTCGGGACTCATCCCGAACACCTCCTTGCGATCGCGGGACATGAGGAACGCGCCACGGACCGGCGCACGGCCAAGTCAGGCACGTCCGTTGCGCTATGTCAAATATGGGACGTTGGTCCCGGAATATCCGGGCCTTGTGTCCTGCCCTCCAGGGGTTGGACTTCTCTTCACACGCCGGTCACCGGGCCTTCCCTATCGCTTGCTCCCCTTGGCACACTGCACCCGCTCGCGTCCCCCACACCTCACGAGGTCGGATCACACATGCCTGAACTCAATCGGCGCCGCTTCATGCAGCTGGCCGGCGGAACCGCGGCCTTCGCCGCGCTCAACCAGAGCATCGCCCGTGCCGCCTCGCTGCCCGCCAGGCGCGCCACCGGCACCATCAAGGACGTCGAGCACGTCGTCGTGCTGATGCAGGAGAACCGTTCCTTCGACCACTACTTCGGCACCCTGAAGGGCGTACGCGGCTTCGGCGACCCGCGCCCGGTGACGCTGCCGAACGGCAAGCCGGTCTGGCACCAGCCGAACGGCACCAAGGAGGTCCTGCCCTTCCACCCGGACGCCGAGAACCTCGGGATGCAGTTCATCGCGGGCCTCGACCACGACTGGGCGGGCGGCCACAAGGCGTTCAACAACGGCAGGTACGACCAGTGGATCCCCGCCAAGTCCGAGCGGACGATGGCCTATCTGGAACGGGACGACATCCCGTTCCACTACGCGCTCGCCGACGCCTTCACGGTCTGCGACGACTACCACTGCTCGTTCATGGGGGCCACCGACCCCAACCGCTACTACATGCTCACGGGCCACGTCGGCAACGACGGCAAGGGCGGCGGCCCGGTCCTCGGCAACCAGGAGGCGGGGTACGACTGGACGACGTACGCCGAGCGCCTGGAGCGGGCGGGCGTCTCCTGGAAGGTGTACCAGGACATCGGCGACGGCCTGGACGCGGCCGGGCACTGGGGCTGGATCAACGACGCCTACCGCGGCAACTACGGCGACAACTCGCTGCTCTACTTCAACAAGTACCGCAACGCCAAGCCGGGCGACCCGCTGTACGACAAGGCCCGCACCGGCACCAACGCCAAGGCGGGCGACGGCTACTTCGACCTCCTGCGGTCCGACGTGAAGGCCGGCCGGCTGCCGCAGGTCTCCTACATCGCCTGCCCGGAGGCGTTCACGGAGCACCCCAACTGGCCCGTGAATTACGGCGCCTGGTACATAGCGCAGGTCCTGGACGCCCTGACCTCCAACCCCGAGGTGTGGGCGAAGACAGCGTTGTTCATCACGTACGACGAGAACGACGGATACTTCGACCACGTCGTACCGCCGTACGTGCCCAAGGACGCCAACCAGGGCAAGTCTACCGTCGACACCACGCTGGACTACTTCCCGGGCAACGCCTCCTATGCGGCCGGGCACTACGGCCTCGGCCAGCGCGTCCCGATGATCGTCGTCTCGCCGTGGAGCACCGGCGGCTACGTCAACTCCGAGGTCTTCGACCACACGTCGATCATCCGGTTCATGGAGACGCGCTTCGGCGTCAGGGAGCCCAACATCTCCCCGTGGCGCCGCGCGATCTGCGGCGACCTCACCTCCGCCTTCGACTTCGGCGGCAAGGACACCGACCCGGCCGCACTCCCCGACACCGCCGCCTACGAGCCGCCGGACCGCGAGCGTCACCCCGACTACGTGCCCAAGGCGCCCGCCAATCCGGCGCTGCCCAAGCAGGAGCCGGGCTCCCGGCCCGCCCGCGCGCTGCCGTACGTGCCGCTGGTGGACGGTGCCGCGGACCCGGCCACCGGGAAGATCACGCTCACGTTCGGCGGCGGCCCCAAGGCGGGCGTCTGCTTCCACGTGCGGTCCGGCAACCGCACCGACGGCCCCTGGACGTATACGGCGGAGGCGGGCAAGACGGTCTCCGACACCTGGAACTCCGCGTACTCCAACGGCGCGCACGACCTCTCGGTGTTCGGCCCCAACGGCTTCCTGCGCACCTTCAAGGGGCCGGGCAAGAAGGCCGGCCCCGAGGTCGTCGCCCGCCACGACGGCACGACCGGCAACATCAGGCTGACCCTGAAGAACGCGGGCAGCACCGACGTGAACCTCACGGTGACCAACGCCTACGGCGGCGCGAGCCAGACGTTCAAGGTCAAGGCCGGTACGTCCGTGCAGCACACCGTCGACCTGCGGGGCACCAGGCGCTGGTACGACCTGACGGTGAAGTCCGACGCGGACGCCGGATTCCTGCGGCGCCTGGCGGGCCACGTGGAGACCGGCGCGGCGGGCGTCAGCGACCCGGCCCTCATCACCGGCTGACCCACGGGCCGACCCACCGGCCGACCTCAACGCGCCTCGCCCCGTGCCGCCTTGGGTACGGGGCGGGGCGCGTGGCCCGCCGGAAAAGCGGAGGCCCCCGACCGGGGCCGATGGATAGCATCCGGGTGCATGGCAGCCACCCATCGCCGCGCAGGCGTCCCCGAGAAGCCCGTCCTCGACGGGCTCGAAGAGAAATGGTCTCGGCGATGGGACGAGTCGGGCGTATACGCCTTCGACCGTTCGAGGACGCGCGAGGAAATCTTCTCCATCGACACCCCGCCGCCCACGGTCAGCGGCTCCCTCCACGTCGGCCACGTCTTCTCGTACACGCACACGGACGCCGTCGCCCGCTACCAGCGGATGCGCGGCAAGGAAGTCTTCTATCCCATGGGATGGGACGACAACGGCCTGCCGACCGAGCGGCGCGTCCAGAACCACTTCGGCGTCCGCTGCGACCCGAGCCTGCCCCACGACCCGGACTTCGTCCCGCCCGCGACACCGGGGAAGCGGCAGATCCCCGTCTCCCGGCGGAACTTCATCGAGCTGTGCGAGCGGCTCACCGCCGAGGACGAGAAGGCCTTCGAGGAGCTGTGGCGGCGGCTCGGCCTCTCCGTCGACTGGTCCCGCACCTACCGGACCATCGGCGCGGAGGCCCGGGCCGCCTCGCAGCTCGCGTTCCTCAACGACCTCGCGCGCGGGGAGGCGTACGTCGCCGAGGCGCCCACGCTCTGGGACGTCACGTTCCGCACGGCGGTCGCCCAGGCCGAACTCGAGGACCGGGAGCGGCCCGCGGCCCACCACCGGCTCGCCTTCCGCGGCACGGGCGGCCGGACCGTCCTGATCGAGACCACCCGCCCCGAGCTGCTGCCCGCCTGCGTCGCCCTCGTCGCCCACCCCGACGACGAGCGCTACCAGGAGCTGTTCGGCACGACGGTCCGCACACCGCTCTTCGACGTCGAGGTCCCCGTCCTCGCGCACCCGCTCGCGGCGCCCGACAAGGGCACCGGCATCGCGATGGTCTGCACGTTCGGCGACACCACCGACGTCACCTGGTGGCGCGAACTGCGGCTCGCCACCCGCCCGGTGATCGGCTGGGACGGCCGCTTCCTCGCCGAGCCGCCCCGCGGCGTGGAGACACCGGCCGCCGTCGCGGCCTACGCCGGGCTCGCCGGCGCCACCGCGCACACCGCGCGCGAACGCGTCGTCGGGATGCTGCGGGACAGCGGCGACCTCAAGGGCGAGCCGCGCGCCGTCACCCACGCCGTCAAGTTCTTCGAGAAGGGCGACAAGCCCCTGGAGATCGTCACGACCCGCCAGTGGTACGTCCGCAACGGCGGCCGGGACACCGCCCTGCGCGAGCGGCTCCTCGCCCGCGGCGCGGAACTGGCCTGGTACCCGCCGCACATGCGGGCCCGTTACGACAACTGGGTCGGCGGCCTCAACGGCGACTGGCTGATCAGCCGCCAGCGCTTCTTCGGGGTCCCCATCCCCGTCTGGTACCCGCTGGACGCCGCCGGCCGGCCCGACCACGACCACCCGATCGTCCCCGACCGCTCCGCCCTGCCCGTCGACCCGAGCGCGGAGACCCCGCCCGGCTACGACGCGGCGCAGCGCGGCGAGCCGCACGGCTTCGCCGGCGACCCCGACGTCATGGACACCTGGGCGACGTCCTCGCTCACCCCGCAGATCGCGGGCGGGTGGCTGACGGACCCGGACCTCTTCGCACGGGTCTTCCCGATGGACCTGCGCCCCCAGGCCCACGAGATCATCCGCACCTGGCTCTTCTCCACGGTCGCGCGTGCCCACGCCGAGCACGACGCGCTGCCCTGGCGGCACGCGGCGATCTCCGGCTGGATCCTCGACCCCGACCGCAAGAAGATGGCGAAGTCCAAGGGGAATGTGGTCACCCCCGACGACCTGCTGGTCCGGCACGGCTCGGACGCGGTCCGTTACTGGGCGGCGAGCGGCCGCCCCGGCACGGACACGGCGTTCGACGTCGCCCAGATGAAGATCGGCCGCCGCCTCGCGACGAAGCTCCTGAACGTCGGCAGATTCGTCCTGAGCCTCGGCGAGATCGACGCGGACGGCACGGGTGACGCGGGTGATACGGGTGACGGGTGCGGTGCGGGCCGCGAGGTCGCCCTCGTCACCGAGCCGCTCGACCGGGCGCTGTTCGCGGCCCTCGCCGCCACCGTGGACGAGGCGACCGCCGCCTTCGACGCCTTCGACTACGCCCGTGCCCTGGACCGCACGGAGCAGCTCTTCTGGCACTTCTGCGACGACTACGTCGAGCTGGTCAAGGCCCGCGCCTACGGAGACCACGGCGACCCGGCCGCGACCCGGTCGGCGCGTGCGGCGCTGCGCACGGCGCTCGACGTCCTGCTGCGGCTCTTCGCGCCGGTCCTGCCGTTCGTCACGGAGGAGGTCTGGTCGTGGTGGCGCGAGGGCTCCGTGCACCGCGCGGCGTGGCCGGAGCCGACGGCGCTGCGGGAACGGCAGGGCGACGCCGAGGTCCTCGCCGGAGCGTCGGAGGCCATAGCCGCGGTCCGCAGGGCCAAGTCGCGGGCGCGGCTCTCGATGCGGGCGGATGTCGCGAGGGCGACGGTCACCGCGCCCCGGGCGGTCCTCGACCGCTTCGCGGCGGCGGAGGGCGACGTGCGGGCGGCGGGCAGGATCGCCGCGGTCGAACTGCGGGAGGGCGGGGGCCCGTTGCGGGTGGAGGTCGCGCTGTAGGGGCGGGGCGCGCCCCTGAGGGGCCTCGGGGGCGCGCGGGGTCGGTGGTGCCGCGCCCGCGGAAGTGCCGGGTGAGTCGGACGTCACACCTGTGCACGGGGCTGGCGGACGGCCCGTGCGCCGGGGGTAGGGTCACCCGGGTGACAACGCATTCGAACACTCCTGCAGGCTGGTATCCGGACCCCCAGGGCACGCCCCAGCTCCTTCGCTGGTGGGACGGGTCCCAGTGGACCCAGCACACCAGCCCCGCCGGACAGGACCAGGCCGCGCAGGGCCAGGCCCAGCAGGTCCCGCAGCAGGCGCAGCCCGCGCAGCAGCACGCGCACGCCCCGGCCGCCCAGCAGCAGGGCCAGTTCGGCCAGCCGCAGGCCGCCCCGCAGGGCCAGTTCGGCCAGCCGCAGGCCCAGCAGGGCCAGTTCGGGCAGGCCCAGGCCCAGCAGGGTCAGTTCGGGCAGCCGCAGGCGCACCCGCAGGCCCCGACGGTCGATCCGGCCAAGGTGCAGCGTCAGGTGCAGAAGCAGGCCGGCGTCGCGCCGTCCGCCCAGGGCGGCGGCACGCTGTTCACCGAGCCGGTCCTGGTCGTGAACCAGAAGGCCAAGCTCATCGAGCTGACGAACGAGTACAGCGTGATGGACCAGGCGGGCAACACGCTCGGCTCGGTCGTCCAGGTCGGCCAGAGCACGCTGAAGAAGGTCGCGCGCTTCGTCGCCAGCGTCGACCAGTTCATGACGCACAAGCTGGAGATCCGTGACGCGTACGGCCAGCCGCAGCTGACGCTGACCCGCCCCCGCAAGATCATGAAGTCCCGGGTCATCGTCGAGCGCCCGGACGGCCAGCAGGTCGGCGAGATCGTCCAGCAGAACATGATCGGCAAGATCAACTTCGCGATGACGGCCAACGGCCAGCAGGTCGGCGCGATCAAGGCGGAGAACTGGCGCGCCTGGAACTTCTCCATCGTCGACCACGCCGACAACGAGGTCGCCCGGATCACGAAGACGTGGGAGGGCCTCGCCAAGACGATGTTCACCACGGCGGACAACTACGTCCTGCAGATCCACTACCAGCTGCCCGAGCCGCTCCTGAGCCTCGTCGTGGCGACGGCGCTGACCGTCGACACGGCCCTCAAGCAGGACGCCCGCGGCTTCGGGTGACCGAGGCCCCGTACGGCGACGGCGTCGGCCGCATCCCTGTGGGGGGTGCGGCCGACGCCGTCGTGCGGGTATGCGGAGCCGGTCCCGGCCCGTCCCGCTACTGAGGCGAGGCGGTCCTGACCCATTCGTCGACGGTGATGACATCCGCCCACTGCGGGAACAGCCGGTCGACGAGGACCCGGTGCACCTCGGGGTCGGGGTCCAGGCAGGCGTCCGAGAGCACGGTGAGGCCGAGGTCCAGGTCGTTCGCCTGGCACACGGTGGACAGCACCACGGCGCTGGTGGCGATGCCGGCGAGGACGAGGCGGTGGATGCCCCGCGCCCTGAGGACCACGTCGAGGTCGCTGCCGGAGAAGGCACTCGCCCGCCGCTTGGTGACCACCACGTCCCCGGGCCGAGGGGCGACCGCGGGGTGGATCTCGGTGCCGGGGGCGCCCTCGACGTAGAGCCCGGCACCGGCGATGGCGGCGAGCGGCCTGTTGTACGTGCCGACCTCGGGGAAGCCCGGCCGGAACGCGATGACCACGTAGATCACCGGGATCCCCGCCGCCCGGGCCCCGTCGATCGCGCCGCGCACGCGTGACAGGTAGGCGGCGTCGCCGTCGACGGCGTCCACGATGGCCTGCTGGACGTCCATCACGAGGAGGGCGGTGCTCATGTCGTCTCCAGGGGTGCGGTCGGGCCGGGGCGGGAACGGGGCGGCAACCCGCGTTCCGCACCGGCGAGTTCACGGTGATCGTGCACCCGCCCACTCTGCCCCGGCCGCGCGCTTTTGACGACGGAATTCAGGGCCGCGACAGATGCAGCGAGTGCGGTTCCACCGGCTGACCGGGGATCGACGCGAGGAACTCCGGCCCGGCCCCGCTCGCGGGAACGCGCGGCGAGCGGGTGAGCACCACGACGCCGTACGCCGCCACCGCCGCGCCCGCCACCGCCAGCAGGATCCCGCCGGCCCCGCCCTGGAGCCGCTCGCCGAGCAGCGCGACGCCGATCACCGAGGCCGCCACGGGGTTGGCGAGCGTCACCACGGCGAGGGGCGCGCCGAGCCCGCCGCGGTACGCGGTCTGCGAGAGCAGCAGGCCACCGGCGGCGAACGCCGCGACCAGCAGCGCCACGATCACCACCTGCGGGCTGAGCAGCGGCCCCGAGCGGTCGGTGACGGCCACCGTCACGGTCTGCGTGAGGGCCGAAGCCACCCCGGAGGCGAAGCCGGACGCGGTCGCGTGCCGCAGCCCGGGCCGGGTGCCGGGACGGGAGAGGACCCCGATGACCGCCATGGTCGCGGCCGCCACGGTCAGCGCCTCCGGCACCGTCAGGGTGTCGTCGGGGGCCGGCCCGGACGCGGTCAGGAGCAGCGCGCCGAGACCGATGAGCGTGAGCCCCGTGCCGCGCCACTCCAGGCGCGTCACGCGGCGCCCCGCGAGCCGGGCGCCGAGGGGCACGGCGGCGACCAGGGTGAGCGCGCCGAGCGGCTGGACGAGGGTGAGCGGGCCGTACTTCAGCGCCGCCACGTGCAGCAGGGCCGCGGAGGCGTTGAGTCCGACCGAGGACCACCAGGTGCCGCTGCCGAGCATCCGCAGGACGCCGCTCTCGCCCTCGGCGACGCGGGAGGCGAGCCGTTCCTGGGCGACCGCGGCGGCGGCGTACGCGGCGGCGGAGACGAGCGAGAGGGCGACGGCGAGCAGCGTGGCGTTCATCGGCCTGCCCCCGAGGCGATGAGTTCCGGAGCCGGCGCGGATTCCGGGGCAGGCGTCAGGACCGGGGCGGCCACCGGGGCCGAGCGGCGCACGACGAGAGAGCGGGCCGGGCGCGGCATCCTGATCACCGCGAGGGCGAGGCCGAGCAGCGCGGTCGCCACGATCGCGTCGAGCCAGTAGTGGTTGGCGGTGCCGACCACCACGAGCAGGGTCAGCAGCGGATGCAGCAGCCAGAGCCAGCGCCACCGCGTCGAGGTGGCGACGATCATCCCGACGGCGACCATCAGCGCCCACCCGAAGTGCAGCGAGGGCATCGCCGCGAACTGGTTCGCCATGGTGTCGGTCGCGGGCTTGGCGGCGTACACCGAGGGCCCGTACACCTGGGCGGTGTCCACGAGGTGCGCGGCGCCCAGCATCCGCGGCGGCGCCAGCGGGAAGCCGAGATGCAGCACGAGCGCGGCGGCGGTCAGCGCGGCGAGCACCCGTCGCGTCCAGACGTACTGCCGGGGCCTGCGCAGATAGAGCCAGACCAGGACGAGCAGCGTCGCCGGGAAGTGCACGGTCGCGTAGTAGGTGTTCGCGACATGGATCAGCGACTCGCTGCTGAGCAGGGCGTGCTGTACGGCGCCCTCGCCGGGCAGGTGAAGGGTGCGCTCGGTGTCCCACACGCGGTGGGCGTTGCGGAAGGCCTCGCCGGTGTGACCGTTGGCGAGCTGCCTGCCGAACTTGTAGACGAGAAAGAGTCCTGCGACGAGGAGGAGCTCGCGGACGAGGGGCGGTCGGGCAGACGTGTCCGGCTTCCGGACGGCGGTCGCGCCCGGCTCCCGGACCTCTATGTCCGGCTCCCGTTCGGCAGGCTCGGTTCGGGATTCCATCCCCCGGCCCCTTTACGTGACGACTGGGTGGTGCGGTGCTTGAGCGGGAACGCCCCACTCATCGATACGCCAGTGTACCGATACGGAGGCGTACCGGTACACTGGCGTATCGAAAGGTGCCGATCGGCCGCCGTACCGAGGAGAAGAGCCATGACGTCGACGTCGAACCGCTCGAAGATCACGCCCGAGCGTGAGCAGGAGTTCTACGACGCCGTCCTCGACCAGCTCCGCGAGTGCGGGTACGACGCCCTGACCATGGAGGGCGTGGCCGCGCGCACCCGGTGCAGCAAGTCCACGCTCTACCGGCAGTGGAAGACCAAGCCCCAGTTCGTGGCCGCCGCGCTGCGCGCCAACCGCTGTGTGCGGTTCGCCGGCATCGACACCGGCAGTCTCGCCGGGGACCTGCGGGAGGCGGCCCGGGCCGCCGGCGAGCAGTCGGGCCGGGACACGATGCTGGTCCAGGCGCTCAGCCACGCGGTCCTGCAGGACGAGGAGCTCCAGCGGGCGCTGCGCGAGACGCTGGTCGAGCCGGAGCTGCGGGCCATCGACGCGATCATCCGGCGCGGCGTGGAGCGCGGCGAGATCGCCGAGGGGCACCCCGCGGTGGAGTTCCTCTCGGTGCAGCTCTTCGGCGTGCTGCGGGCCCGGCCCATCCTGGAGGGGGCGTACGCCGACGAGGAGTATCTGTCCCGCTTCGTCGACGCCTGTGTGCTTCCCGCACTGGGCCTCACCTGATCGTGGGCCCGGGTCGCTGGATGACGGGACCCGGGCCTGCCCGCGCCGCACCGTGGGGACGGGGGCGGCGCGCACCCCCGGGCCGGACGGGGTTCCTCCTGAGCGGCGAGGAACCCCGCCCGGCCCGCTGCATCACCGGCTCACACCGGTGCCCCGGACGTTCTGGCCGGCCGCTAGACGTTCTTGCCGGCTCCGCCGCCGACGGGGCCTGCCTCGATCCCCTCGCCGATCTTGTCCATGACGGACTGCGGCGGGGCCGCGTCGTTGACGTCGATGCCCATGCGGACGACGACGATCTTCGACTTGTCGGCGGGCGAGGGGAAGGCCAGCGACTCGACGTAGCCGTCGTCGCTCTTCTTCGTGACGGCCTTCCAGCGGACGCGGTAGCCCTTCTGGCCCGCCACGGTGACGGCCTCGGAGGCCAGCACCTTGTGCGAGGTGATCTTCCCGTAGGTCTTGCCGCCATACCCCGACTTGGCGTTCCGCCCGATGTCCGCCTTGGCCGCCGCCTCGGGCGTCTTGGCGTCGATGTCCAGCTGCTCGGCCGACTGCGAGTACGCGCTGCCCCGGGTGCACTGTTCGTCGGCGTTCCCCGGGCAGGGGATCGGCTGGGTCTGCACGCCGGCGCCGTACCGCGTGGTGCCGCCCAGCCAGCCGTCCGGCACGGGGATCTTGATGCCGTTCACCCGGTCGCTCACGAATCCCGCGTCCTGCCCGGGTTCCCGCGGGCCGTCGGACGCGTCCGGGGACCGCGGCGCCTTGGGCGACCGGGGTGAACCCGGCTCCCGCGGGGCGCCGTCCGACGGCTCCTTGGCCGCGGTGCCGCCGCCGTCCCCGTCGTCGTCGGAGGTGAGGGCGTACACGCCCCCGGCTATGCCGGCGAGGACGACGACCACCACGCCGGTGGCTATCGCGATGCGCAGCCGCCGCCGCGGGGCGGGAGGCTGTCCGGGGTAGACCGGGAAGGCCGGCTGAGTCGGGTACGCGGCGGTGCCGGCGGCGGCCCGCACCTGGTCCGTCCACGCGTTCCCGTCCCACCAGCGCTCGGTGGGAGGACCGCCGGCCGTCTGGCCCGGGTCGGGGTACCAGCCTGGGGGAGTCATCTGGGTCATGGCGGTCAGCGTATGAGCCCCGCGTGAAAGCAGGATGAGAGGGGTCCTCCCCGCCCCGTCCCGGCCGCGCGGCTATGTGCCCCCGCGCCCATGGCCGTTGACGACGAGCCGCACCGGCCCCTCGTCCGCCGGCACCGGCCGCGGCCACGGAACTCCCCGGCGTCCGGGCGTGATCGACCCCAGCACGCTCGGGTGCCGCGCCCCCGTGCTCGCCGGGACCGTCCCGGGCAGGCCGTGCAGCGTCAGGAAGCCGAGCACGGCGAAGGCATACGCCTCCTTCGCCGCGGAGGGCAGCCCCAGCTCGCCGGAGCCGCGCACCGGGATCCCGCTGCCCAACTCCGCCCGCAGCGCGGCCATCAGCGCCGGATTGCGCGTGCCGCCGCCGGAGACGATGACCTCCGTGGCGCCCGCGGTGCGGACGGCGTCGGCGACGGTACGGGCGGTCAGGCAGGTGAGGGTGGCGACGACGTCCTCGGCCGGCAGCTCCTCGTACCCCTTCAACGCCGCCCGCAGGTAGGGCAGGTGGAAGAGTTCCTTGCCGGTCGTCTTCGGGGCCGGGAGCGCGTAGTACGGCTCGGCGAGGAGCCGGGCGAGCAGCCCCTCGTGGACCGTGCCGCGCGCGGCCAGCTCGCCGTCCAGGTCGTAGGCGAGGCGGCCGCCCGTCGCCTCGCGCACCGCGGCGTCGACGAGGGCGTTGGCGGGGCCGGTGTCGTAGGCGGTGCCGTCGGCGGCGGTGATGTTGGCGATGCCGCCGAGGTTGAGCGCCGCGGGGGCGCCCGGCCGGCCGCGCAGCCACATCCGGTCCACCAGGCTGACCAGGGGCGCGCCCTGTCCGCCCGCCGCGATGTCACGGGGGCGGAAGTCGGCGACCACCGGCAGCCCCGTCGCCTCGGCGATCCAGGCGGGCTGGCCGATCTGCAGGGTGCCGTGCACCTGCCCGTCCGCCACCCAGTGGTAGACCGTCTGCCCGTGCGAGGCGACCAGCTCGGCCTGCCCGTCGCACAGCTCGCGGTCGGCCTCGACCGCGGCGGCGGCGAAGGCCCGGCCGATCCGGGTGTCAAGACGGCAGACGTCGCCGAGGGTCGTGGTGGCGGGCGGCAGCGCGGCGGTGAGATCGGCGCGCAGCCCCTCGTCGTACCCGCGGCTGATCAGTCCGAGCGGGGTGAGCGTCAGACGGTCGCCGTCCAGCGTCAGATCGGCCGCCGCCGCGTCGATCGCGTCGTATGAGGTCCCTGACATGAGCCCGATCACGCGCACGTGTGGCCCCCTTCCCGGTCGGCTCGCCAACGCGCTTGATCATTGCATCCCGCGGGCCGCGGGCGACTCCTCTTCCCCGAAAGCGGCACGGGGTGCAGTCGTCTTTCGGCGGGCCGGGTCCGCCAAACCGTCAGAGGTCAGTCGTACGCGGCAAGCGCGCGGGCCCGCCACAGCCCCGGGTCCCCCCACGCGCTCCGCAGCGCCCGCGCCTTGGTCAGCCACAGCGACAGGTCGAACTCGGCCGTGTACCCGATCGCGCCGTGCAGCTGGAGCGCGGCACGCGCGGCGCCGTAGGCGGCCTCGCCAGCCGTGACCTTGGCCGCGGCGACATCGCCCGGCGCCAGCGTCGTCGCCGCGCCGAAGACCAGCGGACGCGCGAACTCCAGCCGCACCAGGACATCGGCGAGCCGGTGCTTGACGGCCTGGAACGACCCGATCGGCACCCCGAACTGGGTGCGCTGCCTGGCGTACGCGACCGTCCTGTCGAGCAGCGCGAGGCCCACGCCGAGCGTCTGCGCCGCCGTGGCGAGCGCCGCCCAGCCGGCCGCGTGCCGGGCGGCCGCGCCCACCGCCGGCCCCGAGGCCAGCAACTCGCCGCCGGGCAGCGGCGCGGCGAGGCGCCGCGCCGGGTCCAGGGAACGGCGCACGCGCGCGTGCCCGGGAGCGAGGCGCAGCTCGTCGTCGCCCACGGCGAGGATCAGATCCGCCGCGTCCGCGTCCAGGGCGAGCGGTCCCGAGTCGGGCAGCGTGAGGGTGGCGCTCGCGGCGCCCGAGGCGAGCGAGGGCAGCAGACGTTTGGCCGGTTCCCGCTCGCCGTCGTCCGCCAGGTGGGTCAGGAGCGCGGCCGCCGCCACCGTCTCGACGAGCGGACCCGGCACGGCGTGCCGCCCCAACTCCACGAAGGCCACGGCCGTTTCGACGGAGAGCGGGCCCACGCCCTCGTACTCCTCGGGGACCGGCAGCGCGAAGACCCCGGCGTCGGCGAGCCGGGACCACACCGCGCGCCCCGGCGTGTGGTCCCCGGTGCCCCACGCGCGCGTGGCCGCCACCGTGCCGGTGGCCGACAGCATCGCGTCCAGGGAGCGCGCGAACTCCCGCTGCCCGTCGTCGAGGAGGAACCTCATCAGCGGCGTCCCTTCGGCAGGCCGAGCAGCCGCTCGGCGATGATGTCGCGCTGGATCTCGTTGGTGCCCGCGTAGATGGGCCCGGCCAGCGAGAAGACGTACCCCTCGGCCCAGTCGGTGCCGCCCGGCGGCGGCTCTTCGGTCAGCTCGCCGTCCGGGCCGAGCAGATCCAGCGCCGTCTCGTGCAGCGCGATGTCGTACTCGGACCAGAAGACCTTGTTGAGGCTGGACTCGGCGCCGATCGTCTCCCCGGCCAGGAATCGCGAGGCGTTGGCCCACGTGAACAGCGCGTAGGCGCGCGCCCCGATGACGGCGTCGGCGACCCGGTCGCGCAGCGCCGTGTCGGCCGGGTCCGCGTGGGCGCGCCACTGCCGGGTCAGGCGGTCGGCGGAGGCGAGGAAGCGGCCGGGGGAGCGCAGCGTCAGGCCGCGTTCGTTGCCCGTGGTGGACATGGCGATCCGCCAGCCCTGGCCAGGCTCGCCGATCACGTCGGCGTCCGGTACGAAGACGTCGTCCAGGAAGAGTTCGGCGAAGGCGGGCTTGCCGTCCAGACGTCCGACCGGGCGGACCGTCACACCGTCCGCGTCGAGCGGGAACATGAGATAGGTGAGGTCCCGGTGCGGTGCCCTCCTGGTGGCGTGCCCGCCGCCCGTCCCGTCCCCGCCCCCCGCCCCGTCCCCGCCGGTCTCGTCCGGCCCGCTGCGGAACAGGCCGAACGCGCGGTCGGCGAAGGCGGCCCGCGACGACCACGTCTTCTGCCCGCTGAGCAGCCAACCCCCTTCCGTACGGCGGGCGGTGGAGCGCAGGGAAGCCAGGTCCGAGCCCGCCTCCGGCTCCGACCAGGCCTGCGCCCAGATCACCTCGCCGGTCGCCATGGAGGGCAGCACCCGCGCGCGCTGTTCCTCGGTGCCGTGATCGAACAGGGTGGGGGCGAGGAGGTTGATGCCGTTCTGCGAGACGCGGGCCGGCGCCCCCGCCGCGTAGTACTCCTCCTCGAACAGCAGCCAGGTGACGAGGTCGACGCCCTGCCCGCCGTACTCCTCGGGCCAGGAGACCACCGACCAGCGGTCGGCCGCGAGCGTGCGCTCCCACGCGCGGTGGGCGGCGAAGCCCTCCTCGGTCTCCAGCGAGGGGAGCGGCCTTGCCGGCACGTGCGCGGCGAGCCAGTCGCGCGCCCGCAGTCTGAACTCCTCTGCCTCGGCGGTGAAGTCGAGGTCCATGAGCGGCCCACCTCTTCGGCTCTCGATGCTCGCGATGAACTCTTCCCTAACAAGTGTTTGGTAGATTAGCCTGAAGGGAGCCCGGGAGTCGAGTGCCGGGAACCAGAACCGGAGGCCGCCCATGGACGCACCCGCATATGTGCCGGGCCACGACCTGCTCGCGGGCCGCACCGCCGTGATCACGGCGGCCGCCGGGGCGGGCATCGGCGGCGCCACCGCGCGCCGCTTCCTGGAGGAAGGGGCGCGCGTCGTCATCGGCGACGCCCACGCGCGCCGCACCAAGGAGTCGGTGACCGCGCTCGCCGGGGAGTTCGGCGCCGACCGCGTCGACGGCATCCCGTGCGACGTCACCGACACGGCGCAGATCGAGGCGATGTTCGACCTGGCGGAGCGGTCCCACGGCCGCCTCGACATCGTCGTGAACAACGCGGGCCTCGGTGGCACCGCCGAGCTGACCGAGATGTCCGACGAACAGTGGGACAGGGTCGTCGACGTCACGTTGAACGGCACGTTCCGCTCCACCCGTGCCGCGCTGCGCCGCATGCGGGCCGCGGCCCGGGGCGGTGAGCGGGGCGGCGCCCGGGAAGGTGCGCGGGGCGGTGGGCCGTCCGGCGTGATCGTGAACAACGCCTCGGTGCTCGGCTGGCGCGCCCAGGCCGGCCAGGCGCACTACGCCGCGGCGAAAGCGGGCGTCATGGCCCTCACCCGCTGCGCCGCGATCGAAGCGGCCCCCCACGGCATCCGGGTCAACGCCGTCTCGCCGAGCCTCGCCCTCCACCCCCACCTCGCCAAGGTCACCTCGCCCGAGCTCCTCGAAGAGCTCACCGCGCGCGAGGCGTTCGGCCGGCACGCCGAGCCCTGGGAGATAGCCAACGTCATCGTCTTCCTGGCCAGCGCCTACTCCTCGTACATGACGGGGGAGACGGTCTCGGTCAGCAGCCAGCACGCCTAGCGGAGAATGTCCGTGTGTCGAAACCGAACCAGCGCACCGGCAAGCCGACCGGCGCACCGAAGAAGCCCCACGCACCGAAGAAGCCCCAGATGAGCCCGTCGCCCGAGCGCCGCAGCGAACTGCTCGCCATTGCCGCCGACGTCTTCGCCGAGCAGGGGTACAACGCCACCACCGTCCGCAAGATCGCCGACGCCGCGGGCATGCTCGCCGGCAGCCTCTACTACCACTTCGACTCCAAGGAGTCGATGCTCGAAGAGATCCTCCGCACCTTCCTCACCGAGCTGTGGGACGGGTACGACACCGTGCTCCAGGCCCAGCTCGACCCCCGCGGCACGCTCGAAGCCCTCGTCACCGAGTCCTTCCGGGAGATCGACCGGCACCGCGCCGCCGTCGCGATCTACCAGAAGGAGTCCAAGCACCTGGTCGCACAGCAGCGCTTCCAGTACCTGTCGGACTCGCAGCAGCGGTTCGAGAAGGCCTGGCTGACGACGCTGGAGCGAGGCGTCGCGGAAGGGGTCTTCCGCGAGGACCTGGACATCCGGCTCGCCTACCGCTTCGTGCGCGACACCGTCTGGGTCGCCGCGTCCTGGTACCGCCCCGGCGGAGGTCACAGCCCCGAGGAGATCGCCCGCCAGTACCTGTCGATGGTCCTGGACGGCATCTCCGTACGTACGTGAGCGGCACGTCACAGCGCGGCGCCGCACGACCGAGGAGTACGCACTCATGGCCGAGGCCTACATCGTCGAAGCGGTCCGCACCCCCGTCGGCAGGCGCAGGGGAGGGCTCGGCGGGGTCCACCCCGCCGACCTGGGAGCCCACGTCCTGAAGGCGCTCGTCGAGCGCGCCGCCATCGACCCCGGCGCCGTCGAGGACGTCGTCTTCGGCTGCCTGGACACCGTCGGGCCGCAGGCCGGCGACATCGCCCGCACCAGCTGGCTCGCGGCCGGGCTGCCCGAAGAGGTCCCCGGCGTCACCATCGACCGGCAGTGCGGATCCTCCCAGCAGGCCGTGCACTTCGCCGCGCAGGGCGTCCTCTCCGGCACCCAGGACCTCGTCATCGCCGGCGGCACCCAGAACATGTCGATGGTCCCCATCGCCTTCGCCTCCCGGCAGGCCGCCGAGCCCCTCGGCCTCACCCAGGGCCCCTACGCCGGCAGCGAGGGCTGGCGCGCCCGCTACGGCGACCTGCCCGTGAACCAGTTCCACGGCGCTCAGCTGATCGCGGAGAAGTGGGGGATATCCCGCGACGACATGGAGGAGTTCGCGCTGCGCTCGCACCGGCGGGCCGTCCGCGCCATCGACGAGGGCCGCTTCGACCGCGAACTCGTCGCCCACGGCGCCGTCACCGCCGACGAGGGCCCGCGCCGCGACACGACGGCGGAGAAGATGGCCGCCCTCAAGCCCGTCGTCGACGGCGGCACCATCACCGCGGCCTGCTCCTCGCAGGTCTCCGACGGCGCCGCGGCGCTGCTCGTCGCGAGCGAACGGGCCCTCCGCGACCACGGGTTGACGCCCCGCGCCCGCGTCCACCATCTCTCCGTGCGCGGCGAAGACCCCATCCGGATGCTCTCAGCGCCGATCCCGGCCACCGCCCACGCCCTGAAGAAGACCGGCATGAGCATCGGCGACATCGACCTCGTCGAGATCAACGAAGCCTTCGCGCCGGTCGTCCTCGCCTGGCTGAAAGAGACCGGCGCCGACCCGGAGAAGGTCAACGTCAACGGCGGCGCCATCGCGCTCGGCCACCCCCTCGGCGCCACCGGCGTCCGCCTGATGACCACCCTCCTGCACGAACTGGAGCGCACCGGCGGCCGGTTCGGGCTCCAGACCATGTGCGAAGGCGGCGGCCAGGCCAACGTGACGATCATCGAACGCCTCTGACGGCCGCACCGAAGGGCCCCGGCCGTCCGGGATATGGACTCCTCCTCACCCCTTGCGGCAGTACCTGCGCCGACCGCGCTCCATCGCGGCCCGGACCCGGCTAGTCTCGACTTCTGTACGTCGATTGAGCGACCCCGGGAGGTAGCGCGATGACGCAGGTACGGCCCGGAGGAGCCGCCCCGGCCCCGCTGTGGGAGCGCGACGACGAACTCGCGGCGGCGACCAGGGCCGTCGAGGCTCTCTGCGCCGACGCGTCGGCCACCGGCGGTCTCATCGCCTTCAGCGGGGAAGCGGGCATCGGCAAGACGGCGCTCCTGGCCGAAGTGCGCCGCATCGCCGAGGACCGCGCCACGGTCTGGTCCGCGCGCGGCGGCGAGACCGTCACCTCCGTCCCGTTCAACGTCGTGCGCCAGCTCCTGCAGCCCGCCCTCGTCCACTTCACGCCCGACGAGGCCCGCGAGTACTTCGGCGACTGCTACGACATCGCCGGCCCCGCCCTCGGCATAGCCGAGCCCAGCGGCGGCCAGGCGGACCCGCAGGGGGTCTGCGACGGCCTCGTCGAAGCGGTCTCCCGCCTCGCCCGGCAGTACTGGCCGCTCGTCCTCCTCATCGACGACGCGCACTGGGCCGACCAGGAGACACTGCACTGGCTGGCCACCTTCGCCGAGCGCCTGGAGGAACTGCCCGTACTCGTCGTGGTCGCCCGCAGGCCCGGCGAGGCCACCGGCGACAGCGCCCGTCACCTGGCGACGGTCGGCGCCCACGCCCGGTCGTTCACCACCCTGCGCGCCCTCACCCCGGACGCCGCCGCGGGCCTGACCCGCGCCACCCTCGGCGAGCACGCCGACGCCCCGTTCTGCCGCGAGGTCTGGGCAGTCACCGGCGGCAATCCGTACGAATCCGTCGAACTCCTCGCCAAGGTGCAGGACAGCGAACTGGAGCCGGTGGAGAGCTCCGCCGAAGAGCTGCGCGCCCTCAACCGCACCGCCCGCGGCCGCGGCCTCGTCGCCCGCCTCGAAGGACTCGGCACCGACGCCACCCGCTTCGCCTGGGCCGCCGCCATCCTCGGCAGCGCCATCTCCGTCGAACTGGCCGCCCAGCTCGCCGGGATGACCCCCGACAGCGCCGAGCGCTGCGCGGAGCGGCTCTGCACGGCGCGCATCCTGGTCGTGGGCGACGAAGGGCTCGAGTTCGTCCACCCGCTGATCGCAAGCACCGTCTACCGCTCCATCCCCGCCGCCACCCGCACCGCGATGCACGGCCAGGCCGCCTCCGTCGTCACCCTGTCGGGCCGGGGCGCCGCGGCCGCCTCCCGGCACCTCCTCGAAGTCCACCCGGACGACGACCCCGAGCTGGTGGAGCAGTTGCGCGAGGCCGCCGCCGAACACCTCGCCGTCGGCGCGCCCGACGCGGCCCGCCGGTGCCTGGAGCGGGCCCTGCGGGAACCCCCGCTGCCCGAGATCCACGCCCGCGTCCTCTATGAACTGGGCTGTGCCACCCTCCTCACCTCACCCGTCACCACCATCGGCCACCTGCGCGAGGCCCTCTCCATGCCCGGCCTCGACCAGGAGCTGCGCGTCGACGCCGTCTGCCGCCTCTCGCAGGCCCTCGTCCACAACGACCAGCTGGACAAGGGGCTGCGCGTCATCGCCGACGAGGCGGCCCGGCTCGACCAGGGGCCCGCGCGGCTGCGCCTGCAGGCCGTGCACTACATGTGGGAGGGCATCCACGCGGGCGAGGAGGACTCGCCCCGGCGCTCGCGGCGCCTCGCCGAGCTCGCCGGACCCCTCACCGGCAGCGACAACTCCGAGCGCGCCCTGCTGATCCTGCGCGCCTTCGACGCCATGACCCGCGGCGAGAGCGCCGAACTCGTCGTCGAACTCTGCGACCGGGCCCTCGTCAACGGCCGCCTGGCGCCCGGGCTCGGCTGGACCGACCCCGAATGGACCTTCGAGCTCCGCCTCATGCTCGGCGGCTCGTACGCCTTCTCGGACCGGCTCGACCGCGCCGAGAGCCTCTTCACCGAGGCCGTGCGCGCCTACGAGACGGCGGGCTGGAGCGGCGGACACCTCGCCCTGTCGCACGCCTTCCTCGGCTATGTGTACCGCAGGCGCGGCCGGCTGACCGACGCCGAGCGCTCCCTGCGCGAGAGCCTGCGCCTCGCCGACCGCGTCGGCGAGGGCCTGCCGATGCACTGGGAGGCGGCCAGCATGCTCATCGACACGCTCTTGGCGCGCGGCCACGTCGAGGAGGCGGGCGACATCGCCGACCGGTACGGCTTCGCGCCGCCCTCCGCCTCCACGATCTACGTGCCCGACGCCCCGTCCGTCCGCGGCAGACTCCTGCTCGCCCTCGGCCGCACGGAGGAAGGCCTGAACGAACTGGAGGCCACCGCGAAGGCGTTGACGGCACGCGGCCAGTACAACACCGTCCTCGCGCCGTGGGCGTACGACCTCGCCCGCGCCCTGGCCCACGAGGACCCCAAGCGGGCGGCGGACCTGGTCGCGGACGCCCGCATGCAGGCCGAGCGGTTCGGCACGGACACCGCGATCGGCGAGGCCCTGCGGTGCGCGGCGGCCCTGGAGAGCGGAGCGCGCTCCATCGCCCTCCACCGCCAGGCCGTCACCTACCTGGAGGCGTCGCCCTGCGCGTACGAACACGCGGTGGCCCGCGTCGAGTACGGCATCGCCGCCGGTTCCCCGACGGACCTGGAGCGCGGTCTGACGCTCGCGCGTTCCTGCGGCGCGGACGGCCTGGTGGAGCGGGCGCTGGATCACCTGACTCCGGTACGCCGCTGACACCCGCCGGGCCGCAAGGGGTCCTGCCGGATCAGACCGCCTTCAGCCGGCCCAGGACCTCCCCGGCCTCGGCCATCACCCGCTCCACCAGCTCCACGCACGACGGCAGGTCCTCGATCACCCCCGCCACCTGCCCGGACGCCATCACCCCCAGCTCCGGACGCCCGTCCACCATCGCCGACTTGAGCATCATCGGGGTGTTCGCCGCCAGCAGGACCTGGCTCCAGGTCAGCTCCTTGCCCTGCCGCATCGCCAGGCCGTCGCGGACCAGCCGGCCCCAGCTCATCGCGGAGACCTTCCGGAACGCCGCCGCGTGCCGCACCGCGCGCGCCAGCGACGTGATCCGGCCCGACCTCTCCAGGCCCGCCACGAGCTCCGTCCGCAGCATCCGGTGCGGAAGGCCGTCCACCCGCGTGGTGACCGTGACGTCCTTGACGGAGGCGGCCAGATAGCGGGCCTTGACCGCGTCCGGCACCGTCGAGTCCGAGGTGAGCAGGAACCGGGTGCCCATGGCCACGCCCGCCGCGCCATAGGCGAGGGCGGCGACCAGACCGCGCCCGTCGCAGAAGCCGCCGGCCGCGACCACCGGAATGTCCACGGCGTCCACGACCTGCGGGAGCAGCACGGTCGTGGCGACCTCGCCGGTGTGGCCGCCGCCCTCGCCGCCCTGCACGATCACCGCGTCCGCGCCCCACGCGGCGACCTTCTCGGCATGCCGCCGCGCGCCGATGGAGGGGATGACCACCACGCCGGCGTCCTTCAGCTCGGCGATGAGCTCCCTGGAGGGCGCGAGGGCGAAGGAGGCGACCCGCACACCCTCGTCGACGATGATCCGGACCCGCTCCCGCGCGTCGCCCGCGTCGGCCCGCAGATTGACCCCGAACGGCTTGTCCGTACGGGACTTCACCTCACGGACGGCCGAGCGGAGCTGGCCGACGGTCATCGTGGCCGAGGCGAGGATGCCGAGCGCCCCGGCCTCGGCGCTGGCGGTGACCAGCCGGGGGCCCGCCACCCACCCCATCCCGGGCTGGACGATCGGATGCCGGACCCCGACCAGCCGGGTCAGCGGCGTCTCCACGGTGGGCGGTGGGATCACGGGCGCACCTCGCGCTCGCGCAGGCCGCGCGGGTCCACCACGTCGCGGATCAGCCGCAGTTCCTCCGGGGTCGGCTCGCGTGTGGGCGGGACGTCGTCCGGCACGGTGAGCGCGAAGCCGGTGGCCTCGCGCACCCGGTCGGGCGTCACGCCGGGGTGCAGGGAGACCGGGCGCATCGCGCGGTCGGGTGTCCGGAAGTCGAAGACGCCGAGGTCGGAGACGACCCGCCGCAGATCGTGGAAGCGGGTGGCGGACGGGCCCGCGGCGGCCGCGCTGTCGTACCCGACGCCGCTGATCATGTCGACCTTCTCGACGAACACGCGCGTCGAGTGCCGCGGGATCCAGTAACTCACCGGGTTGTTCAGGGTGTTCACCGGGGCGCCGCGCACGCCCAGGAGCTGTCGGGCGGGGCGCGCCCAGTCGCCGATGCAGGAGATGTTCTGGTTGCCGAAGCGGTCGATCTGGCTCGCGCCCATCATCACGTGCCGTCTGCCGCCCATGACCATCGTCAGATGTCTGCGGTACGGCAGCCATCCCTCGGTCACCGCCGACGCCGCGCCGACGGCCGGCACGTCGCCGATGAGCAGCGCCTCGCCGTCGGTGAGCAGCAGGTCGGGGGAGAAGGTCAGCTTGGCGAGACGGGCCGCGACCAGGGGAACCGCGCCCATCGGCGAGGCGAGGATCTCGCCCGCGCCGCGCCATGCCTCGGCGCAGGCGATCACGCAGTACTCGGCGCGGGTGACGGCCCGGTCGGTGGTCGACGTCATCGCTGCTCCTTGTGCAAGGCTTGCACGGCCAGGTGGTAGTCGGGCTCGTCGCCGGCGAGGAAGCGGGCGCGGAAGGCGTCCCAGGCCGCCGGGTCCGCCGCCGCGGTGGCGTACTCCTTCTGGAAGGGCTCGTCGCGGCCGTAGTCGGGCGCGCAGGAGGTGAAGTGGGCTCCCTTGGGCGTCTCGGTGACGCCCGTCACCGCGTGCCGGGAGACGAGCATCGTCTGCGGCGCGGCGTGCGCGGTGAGCTCGCCGGGGTCGACGATGCGCTCGCAGGAGACGTACGCGGTGTCGGCCGCCTCGCAGAAGAGGTCGTCGAAGTACGGATCGGGGCCCAGGTACTGGCCGTTGCCGAAGGGGTCGGCGCGGTTCAGGTGGACGAGGGCCGCGTCCATCCGCAGCGCGGGTACGGCGACGAGCTCCTCACCGTCCTCGTACGGCGAAGTGACCGTGCGCAGATGGGGGTTGACCCGGAGGACGTCGGAGCCGAGCCCCGCGCGGATCGGCAGGAACGGCAGCCGCTGGGCGCCCGCGGTCAGGCCCTGCATGAACATCGCCTCGTCCAGCTCGACGAGTTCGAACGCGCCGCGCTCGCGTGCCGCGCGGTAGTGCGGCTCCAGGGGGATCGAGTCGAGCGTCACGAAGGCCGTGACCAGCTTGCGGATGCGGCCGGCCGCGGCGAGCAGACCGACGTCCGGGCCGCCGTACGAGACGACGGTGAGGTCCGTGACGTCGGATCTCAGCAGGGCGCGCACCAGCGCCATCGGCTTGCGGCGCGAGCCCCAGCCGCCGATGCCGAGCGTCATCCCGCTCCTCAGACGGCCCACGATCTCCTCGGGCGTCATCCTCTTGTCGATCCTGCCGCTCATGCCCTGCCCTCCCCTTCCGTCCCGGCCTCCGCTCGCGTGCCGAAGTCCTCGCGGATGCGGTCGGCCAGGCCGCTGAGGTTCGCCTCGAAGGTGAAGCCCTGCTCGAAGCGGTAGCTGCGGTGCACGTCGACCGGGTCGATGCCGTTGATCGCGGCCTTCGCGAAACGCAGCAGTGTGCCGTCCTTGCGGGCGATCTCCCGGGCCAGCTCCAGGGCGGTGCCGGCCAGTTCCGAGCGCGGGACGACGCGCCACACGGAGCCGTGCGCGTGCAGCTCGGCGGCGGTCACCGTCCGCGAGGTGTAGTACAGGGCGCGCATCAGGTGCTGCGGCACGAGACGGGCCAGGTGGGTGGCGGCACCGAGCGCCCCCCGGTCCAGCTCGGGCAGGCCGAAGGTGGCGTCCTCGCTGGCCACGATCGCGTCCGCGTTCCCCACGAGGCCTATCCCGCCGCCCAGGCAGAAGCCGTGCACCGCGGCGACGACGGGGACCTCGCAGGTGTACACCGCCGAGAACGCCTCGTAGCAACCGCGGTTGGCGCCGATCAGCGCGGTGTGGCCGGGGTCGCGCCGCATCTCCTTGATGTCCACGCCCGCGTTGAACCCGCGGCCCGCCGCGCTCAGCACGACGCAGCGGATCCCGGGGTCGCGCCCGGCGGCGCGCACCGCCTCCGCCAGGTCGTACCAGCCCTGGACGGGAAGGGCGTTGACGGGCGGGTGGTCGACGGTGACGACGGCCACGCCCTTGTCCGGGGTGGAGGTGGAGACAGACATCAGAGGATCCGCTACCTTTCGACCACACGCCTCAACCAAACATTTGTTAGTCGGAAAGGTAGCAGCGATGACTGACAGACGACAGGTGGTCGTCGTGACCGGCGGCACCCGCGGCGTCGGCGCCGGGATCGCCCGGAGCTTCCTTGCCATCGGGGCCCGGGTCGTCATCTGCGCCCGCAGGCCACCCGAGGGGCCGGTCGAGAACGCCGGCGCGACCGCAGAGTTCAGGCCCCTCGACCTCCGCGACGCCGAGGCGGCCCGCGCCTTCTTCGCCGAAGTGGCCGCCGACCATGGCGCGGTGGACGCCCTGGTGAACAACGCGGGCGGCACCCCGTTCGGGCTGCTCGCCGACTCCGCCCCCACCCGCCAGGCCAAGATCGTCGAACTGAACCTGCTCGCCCCGCTGTACGCCTCGCTCGCCGCCCACGCCGTGATGTGCCGTCAGGAGACGGGCGGCAGCATCACGATGATCGGCAGCGTCAGCGGAACCAGGCCTTCGCCCGGCAGCGGCGTGTACGGCGCCGCGAAGGCGGGCCTGGAGAACCTGGCCGGCACGATGGCGGTCGAATGGGCCCCGGACGTGCGCGTCAACACCGTCGTCCTCGGCCTCGCCCGCACCGAGAGCGCCGCCCTCCACTACGGCGACGAGGAGGGCATCGCCCGGGTCGCCCGCACCGTCCCGCTCGGCCGCCTCGCCGACCCCGCCGACGTCGGCGACGCCTGCGTCTTCCTCGCCTCCGACCGCGCCCGCTACATCAGCGGCGCCGCCCTGCGGCTGCACGGCGGCGGCGAGCGCCCCGCCTTCCTTGCCGCGGCCTCCGTCAACCACTGATCGCACCCGAGGAGTTCTGCCATGACGTCAGCTGCCGATTCCGGGCTCTGCGAGGGCCGCGTCGTGATCGTCACCGGCGCGGGGCGCGGTCTCGGCCGGGCCCACGCGCGCGCGTACGCGGCCGAAGGCGCCCGCGTCGTCGTCAACGACCTCGGCGTCGGGCCCGACGGCTCCGGCGGATCCCGCGGACCCGCCCACGACGTCGTCGGGGAGATCCGCGCGGCGGGCGGCGAAGCCGTCGCCCATGGCGGCGACATCGCCACGTCCGAGGGCGCCGCCTCACTGGTGCGGACCGCGATCGACACGTACGGACGCCTCGACATCCTCGTCAACAACGCGGGCTTCCTGCGCGACCGGATGCTGGTCAACCTCGACGAGGACGACTGGGACGCCGTGCTGCGCGTTCACCTCAAGGGCCACTTCCTGCCCCTCAAGCATGCGGGGGCGTACTGGCGCGCCGAGGCGAAGGCCGGCCGCGCCACGCACGCGTGCGTGGTCAACACCAGCTCGGGAGCGGGGCTCCTCGGCAGCGTCGGGCAGGGCAACTACAGCGCGGCCAAGGCGGGCATCCTCGGCCTGACGCTGGTCGCCGCCGCCGAACTGGGCGCCTACGGAGTGCGGGTGAACGCCATCGCGCCCGCCGCCCGCACCCGCATGACCGAGCGGACCTTCGCCGACACCATGGCCGCACCCCAGGACGGCGGCTTCGACGCGATGGCCCCGGAGAACGTCTCTCCGCTGGTGGTCTGGCTCGGCTCCACCGCCTCCGCCGGCGTCACGGGCCGCGTCTTCGAGGCGGAGGCGGGCCGCATCACGGTCATGGAGGGCTGGCGGCCCGGCCCGACCGCGGACAAGGGCGCGCGCTGGACCCCGGCACAGGCCGGCGAGGCCGCGCTCGGACTGCTCGCCGACGCCGAGCCGCCCCAGCCGGTGTACGGGGCGCGCTGAGCGCGGGACCGCGACGGAGCGGCAGGGAAAGCGTTCTCGCCACGCAGCCGTGCTCCAGGTGCGCCCCGAGCCCCGCCGCACCCCCGGCCCGAGGCCCCCCGCACCACTCTGACCAGGCACGTTAGGCTGGAGGCCTTCCCCAGTTCCCGGTCGAGGAGACCTCCCATGCCCGCGCGCACCGTCCTGATCCTCCAGCACGTCGAGGTGGAGAGGCCGGGCCTCATCCTGGACGCGCTGGACGGCAGCGGACTCGACGTCGACGTCCGCAATCTGCTCGACGTGCCGGGGGCCGGCGCGGACGACCTGCCGTCCGTGTCCGAGCTGGCGGGCCTCGTCGTGATGGGCGGCCCCATGAACGCCGACGACCTGTCGGGCCACCCCGCGCTCAAGCTGGAGCGGGACCTCTTGGTCGACGCGGTGCGCGTCGGGCTCCCGACGCTGGGCGTGTGTCTGGGCGCCCAACTCCTCGCCCGCGCCCAAGGGCTGACCGTCCGCGCGGGCGCCGAGCTGGGGCGCGCGGGCGAGATCGGCTGGGCGCCGCTGCGCGACGTGGACCGGGACGACCCCGTCGTCGGCCCGCTGGCCGATGCCCCCGGAGTCCTCCACTGGCACGACGACCGCATCGTGCCCACCGCCGGGACCCGTGTCCTCGCCCGCACCGCCACCACCGAGTGCCAGGCGTTCCGGGCCGGCCCGGCGGCCTGGGGGCTCCAGTTCCACCTGGAGGTGACGCCGGGCCTCCTGGACGAGTGGCTCGCCGAGCCCTCCTTCGCCGAGGAGGCGGCCGGAGCGCTCGGCCCCGGCGCGACCGACCGGCTGCGGGCCGAGGCGCGCGCCGTCGCGCCGGCCCTGCGCCCCCTGGCCGAGCGGAGCCTCGGCCACCTGAGGTCTCTCTGGGGGGCGCGCGCCGGGCTCTAGGCTCCCCCGGTCCCGTCGGCGGCCGCGTCCTCCGCCAGTACGCGCTGGGCCACCGCGAACGCCGCGTTGGCGGCGGGCACCCCGCAGTAGACCGCGGACTGCAGGAGGACCGCGCCGATCTCCTCGGGCGTGAGCCCGATCCGGCGGGCGGCGCGGACGTGCAGGGCCAGCTCGTCGAGGTGGCCGTGGGCGACCAGCGCCGTCATCGTGATCATGCTGCGCTCGCGGCGGGCCAGCGTCGTGTCGGTCCAGATCTCGCCCCACGCGTAGCGGGAGATGAAGTCCTGGAAGCGTGCCGTGAACGGTGTCGTGTTCGCCTGCGCGCGGTCCACGTGCGCGTCCCCGAGCACGGCGCGCCGCACGGCCGTACCGCCGCCCGCGGTGTCGCCACCGAAGTGGGCGCGCAGCGCCGCCGTGACGGCGCCTGGCCGCTCGGCGGGCGCCAGGTGCGCGGCGCCCGCGACTTCCAGGAGCGTGGCGCCCGGCACGGTGTCGGCGATCTCGCGCGCGTGGGCGGGCGGAGTCGCCGGGTCCGCGCGTCCGGCGACGACCAGTGTCGGCGCCTCGACCGACGCCAGTGCCTCCCGTATGTCGTACGCGGCCAGGGCGTCGCAGCACGCGGCGTACGCCTCCGGATCGGCCGCCCGCAGGTCCGCCACCAGGGCGGGCACCGTGAATCCGGGGGTGAACCACCGCCCCGGCGCCGCCTCTGCGACACCGGCCAGGCCCTCGCGGCGCACCAGCGCGGCCCGCTCCCGCCAGGGCCGCGCCCCGTCGAAGTGCGCGGACGTGCAGAGCGCCGCGAGGCTCGCCACCCGGTCGCCGTGGTGGGCCGCGAGGTGCAGGCCCACGGCCCCGCCGAGCGAGACGCCGGCGTACGCGAAGCGGTCGACGCCGAGCGAGTCGGCGAGGGCCAGGACGAGTCCGGCGAGTTCGGCGACGGTCGCGCCGGGGCCGATCAGGTCGGCGGGGGAGCCGCCGTGGCCGGGCAGGTCCCAGCGCACGACCCGGTGCGTGGTGGCGAGTTCGGGCGCGACGGCGTCCCACAGGGCGGTGGAGGTGCCCAGGGACGGGCCGAGGAGGAGTGGGGGAGCGGTGGCCGCCCCCTCCGTGGTGTGGTGCGGCAGCCTGCCGCTCGGTACGGGGGTCAACGTCGCTCCAGGGCACGGTCGGTGAGGGCACCGGCCGAACCGGTGTAGTGGGTGGGGTCGGTGAGCTCGCCGAGGTCGACGTCCTTCAGGGCGGGCTCCTCGGCCAGGACCTCGGCGAGGGTCCGCTGCTCGGCGTGGGCCCGCCGGGCGGCGCCGGTCAGCAGCTCCTTCGCGCGGGCCCGGCCAAGGAGCGGGGTCAGCTCGACCGACAGGCGCTCGGCGACGATCGCCCCGCGGGTGAGGCCGAGGTTCTCGCGCATCCGCTCCGGGTGCACGCGCAGCCCCTCGGCGAGCTCGGCCGCGTCCCGGGCCGCGCCGCCGGCCAGCCGCAGCAGGGCGCGCAGCGGCTCCCACTCGGCATGCCAGGCGCCGGCGGGCCGTTCGTCCTCGGCGGGCAGCGAGCCGTAGAGGGTCGCGGCGAGCGCGGGTGCGCGGCGGGCGGCCGCGGCGATCAACGTCGCGCGCACGGGGTTGGCCTTGTGCGGCATGGCGGACGAGCCGCCACCGGTGCCCTCGGAGACTTCGGCGATCTCGGTGCGGGAGAGGGTGAGCACGTCGGCCGCCGTCTTGCCGAGGGCGCCCGCGGTGAGGGCGAGGACGGCGGCGAGGTCGGCGACCGGTGTACGGAGGGTGTGCCAGGGCAACATCGGCTCGCGCAGCGCGAGTTCGCGGGCGAAGGCCGCGACCAGGGACTCCCGGGACGGATGCGGGGCCGCGCCGGGGCCGGGAGCCGTGCCGGGGCCGGGCTCCCCGTCCACCGACACTCCCGCACGCCGCGCGTCCGCCCCGAACGACGCCAACGTGCCCGCCGCGCCGCCCAGTTGGACCGGCAGTCCGCCGCGTACGTGCGCGATCCTGTCCCGCGCGTCGAGGACCAGCGACCGCCAGCCCGCCGCCTTGAGGCCGAATGTCGTCGGCACCGCGTGCTGCGTGAGCGTACGGCCCGGCATCACCGTCTCCCGGTGCGCCGAGGCGAGCCGTGCCAGTGCCCGTTCCGTGCGGGCCAGGTCGCCGAGGACCAGGTCGAGTGCCCGCGCGGACAGGAGCATCAGCGCCGTGTCCAGGACGTCCTGGCTGGTCGCGCCCCGGTGGACGTAGGGCGCGGCGTCGGCGGGTACGGCCGCCGTCACCTCCGCCACCAGCGGGATCACCGGGTTGCCGCCGTCCCGCGCGCGGAGCGCGATGTCCGCCACGTCGAAGCGGCCGGGGTCGGCGGCCACCCGCGTCACCGCGTCCGCCGCGTCCGGGGGCGCAAGACCCACGGCGGCCTGGGCGCGGGTCAGTGCTGCCTCTACGGCCAGCAGCGCTTCGAGGAAGGCGGTGTCGGAGGTCGCGTCGGCGACGGCGGAGCCCACCTCTCCCGGGGCGAACAGGCCGCTCATCGGGGATCCGGCCCAAAGTCGAGGAAGACCGTCTCACCCTCGCCCTGGAGGCGGATGTCGAACCGGTACGTGCGTGGCCCCTCGCCGAGGGCGACGAGGGTGGCACGCCGCTCGGCGTCGAGCCCGGCGAGCAGCGCGTCTCCGGGCTCGTCCACCAAGTACGCGCGCGTGTACAGATGGTGGAGCAGCCCGCGCGCGAAGACGGCCACGGAGATGTATGAGACGCCTCCCGGAGGCAGCGTCCGCACGGCCCAGTGGCCGTCCGCGTCGGTCGGGACCCGGCCGAATCCCGTGAACGCGACGCCGTCCCGCCCCACGACGTCGCCCGTGACGGGGTCGTGCCGCAGCGACCCGGGGGCGCCCGTGCGCGAACCGTCCGGCGCGGGCTGCCAGGTCTCGATCAGGGCGTCGGGCACGGGCCGTCCGGCGCCGTCGAACACGTACCCGTGCAGGGTGATGGTGTCGGGGTGGCCGACGGGCGCGACCTCGCCGCCGCGCGGGAAGGGCAGCGCGTAACCGTAGAAGGGGCCGACGGTCTGGGAGGGCGTGGGGGCGTGCGCGGGCGCGGACGGCGCCGAGCGCGGCCGCGGGGGAGTGGGTGCGGACGTCATCGGATCTGGTCGCCCTCCTCGAAGAGCGTCGCGGACGGGCCGTCGAGGACGATGTCCCAGCGGTGGCCGAGCGACCACTCGGGGACGGACAGGGCGTGGTCGTAGGCGCAGACGAGGCGCTGCCTGGCCGACTCGTCGGTCACCGAGCGCAGCACCGGGTCGTACGGGAAGAGGGGGTCCTGGGGGAAGTACATCTGGGTCACCAGGCGCTGGCTGAACGCCGTGCCGAAGAGCGAGAAGTGCAGGTGCGCCGGGCGCCAGGCGTTGACGTGGTTGCGCCACGGGTAGGCGCCCGGCTTGACGGTGGTGAAGGAGTAGGCGCCGTCGTCGTCGGTCAGGCAGCGCCCGAAGCCCGTGAAGTTCGGGTCGAGGGGCGCCGGATGCCGGTCCAGCTGGTGGGCGTACCGGCCGGACGCGTTGGCCTGCCACAGCTCGACCAGCTGGCCGCGGACCGGACGTCCCCTGCGGTCGAGCACCCGGCCGCTCACCGTGATGCGCTCGCCGAGCGGCTCGCCCGGGTGCTGCCGCGTCAGGTCGCTGTCCAGGTCGGTCACGTCGGTGACGCCGAACGCGGGCCCGCTCAGCTCCACCGCCTCCGGGTCGCGGAGCGGCACGAGCGGCTGCTTGGGGTGGCGCAGGTGGCTGCTGCGGTAGGGCGGGTAGTCGCGCGCCGGATGGGGGCCACCGGCCGCCGCGGCCTGCGCCTTCTCGATCTCGGCGTCCATCGCCTCCTGGCTGAGTCCGTCGGGCAGGGGTTCGGTGGTGAGGGACATCGCTTCGGGCTCCGTTCTTCGGGCTCCGTACGGAGAAGTGGTGGGCGGCGCGGGTCAGCCCGCGAGCTCCGCCGGCACATGGACCTCGGCCGCGGTCCGCGAGACGAGCTGCGCGACGGTGACGCCGGGCGCCGTCTCGACCAGCTCCAAGCCGTGGTCCGTGACCTCCAGTACGCCGAGGTCGGTGATGATCCGGTCGACGCAAGCCCGGCCGGTCAGGGGCAGCGTGCACTCGTCGAGGATCTTCGCGGTGCCGTCCTTGGCGGTGTGCGTCATGACGACGACGACCGTCCGCGCGCCGTGCACGAGGTCCATCGCCCCGCCGATCCCGGTGATCATCTTGCCGGGGACCGCCCAGTTGGCGAGATCCCCGCGCGCGGAGACCTGCATCGCGCCGAGCACGGCGACGTCGATGTGACCGCCGCGGATCATCCCGAAGGAGAGCGCCGAGTCGAAGAAGGAGGCGCCGGGCAGGACGGTCACGGTCTCCTTGCCCGCGTTGATGAGGTCGGGGTCGACCTCCGCCTCGGTGGGGTAGGGGCCCACGCCGAGGATGCCGTTCTCGGACTCGAGGACCACTTCCACGCCCGGCGGCAGGTGGTTGGGGATCAGCGTGGGCAGGCCGATGCCCAGGTTCACGTACTGCCCGTCGCGCAGTTCGCGCGCGGCGCGGGCGGCCATCTCCTCCCGGGTCCAGGCCATCAGACGCCCACCGTTCCCCGCGTCGCGGGCCCGGAGACCGTGCGCCGCTCGATGCCCTTGTCGGCGGCCTGTTCGCGGGTGAGCGCCACCACCCGCTGGACGAAGATGCCCGGCAGGTGCACGGCGTCCGGGTCGATCATGCCGGGCTCCACCAGCTCCTCCACCTCCGCGACGGTCACCCGCCCGGCCATCGCCGCGAGCGGGTTGAAGTTGCGGGCGGAGCGGGCGAAGACGAGGTTGCCGTGCCGGTCGCCGCGGGCCGCGCGCACCAGGGCGTAGTCGGTGCGGATGCCGCGCTCCAGGACGTACGGGGTGCCGTCGAACTCCCGCACCTCCTTGGGTGGTGAGGCGAGCGCGACCCCGCCCTCGCCGTCGTGGCGCCAGGGCAGCCCGCCCTCGGCGACCTGTGTGCCCACGCCCGCGGGGGTGTAGAAGGCGGGGATGCCGGCGCCGCCCGCCCGCAGCCGCTCGGCGAGCGTGCCCTGCGGGATCATCTCGACCTCCAGTTCGCCGCTCAGATACTGCCGTGCGAACTCCTTGTTGGCGCCGATGTAGGAGCCGGTCACGCGGGCGATGCGGCCCGCCGCGAGAAGCACCGCGAGCCCCGAATCCATCGCCCCGCAGTTGTTGGAGACGATCCGCAGGTCCGCGACCCCGGACCGGTGCAGCGCGCGGATCAGTTCGTTCGGCACGCCGCTCAGACCGAAGCCGCCGACCGCGACCGACGCCCCTTCCCGGACGTCGGCCACCGCCTCGGCGGCCGTGGCCACCACCTTGTCCATCCGTACGCCCCCCTCTCATCCCGACGTGTCCCGCACATTGATCAGGGCACTGACTATTTCGGCGAGGATAGGAGTTCACCAACTGCCTGACAAGACCTGACCTCTCCGCGACGGAGAACGAGTATTGTTCTGTGCACCAACGAAAGTCCTCGGCGAACACGCCACAACGAGATCCGCGCCGACGGCCCGCGTCGGTGAGCCGGAGGAGCGGAGAACCCCATGGTCGCGGCGGACCTGGCCACCCACCCCGGGCACCTGGCCCGGCGCCTCCAGCAGGCACACCACCTGCTGTGGAACGCGATGGTCTCCGAGGAGATCACCTCGCCGCAGTACGCCGTCCTCAACGCCCTCGTCGCCGAACCCGGCCTCGACCAGCGCACCGTGGGCGAGCGGGTCGGCCTCGACCGGTCCACGATCGCCGAGGTCGTCGCCCGGCTGATCCGCCGCGGCCTGCTCCACAAGATCCGCGATCCGCGGGACGGCCGCCGCTTCCTGCTGCGCCTGACCGACGAGGGCCACGGCACCCACCGCCGGCTCACCCTGCGGACCGCCCGGATGAACCAGGTCCTGCTCGCCCCGCTCTCCGCCGAGGAGCGCTCCGTCTTCCTCGACCTGATCCAGCGGGTCGCGGACGCCGCGGAGGACCTGCGCAACCCCGCGGCACCCGCCGCCGCGGCCCTCACCGACTGACGGGGCTCAGGCCTTCGCGTACACGACCCACACCTGCCCCTTGGCGAACGGCAGCGGACTGCCGTCCACCGTCGTGAACGTGGTGCCGTCCGACGCCGAGGGGCGCTTCCACCGTGCCTGGTAGGCGCGCCCGTCCCGCAGCACGCTCGCGGAGCCGGCGCCGACGGTCTCGGTGAACGGCGAGACGCTGCCCGCCCGGTCGTGGAAACGGGACGGCCGCACCTTCACGTACTGCACGACGACCGTCGGGGGCCCCAGCTCCTTGCCGTCGGACGTGCGGGCCCGCTCGCCGTCCATCGTGACGCGCCAGCGCCCCTCGTACTCCACCCAGTCGAAGGTGAAACGGGCCGCGGGGAAGCGGACCGTCCGCCGGGTCTGCGGTGTGCCGCCCTCCGGGCGCGGCCCGAACCGGAAACCGGTGCTCTGCAGGGCGCTCGCGCGCGGGTCCGTCTTCAGTGCATGAGGCCGTACGAAGAGGTTGTGCGGCGCCGCCCTCCCGGCGGCCCGGTAGTAGGCGGCGCCGGGAGCCTTGCCGGGCGGCAGCGCCCGCACGGGGGCGCCGGCGATCAACGGGAGCAGCTTCGACTGCGCCCCGGAGAACGCGAGCGTGGGCCGGTCGAACTGCCGCAGCAGTTCGAGATCCGTCTCGCGGGCGCTGCGCACCGGGCCGACGGCGGCCGGCAGCCGCGACGCGTACACCGCCATCAGACGGCTGAGCCCGGCCTCCACCTGCTCGACGTAGACGACGTCCGCCGCGTCGAGGCCGGTCTGCGGCCGCGCCGGGCCGACATTGTCGATCTTCACCGCGAACACGGCGCCCCGCCCCGGGTCCGACCGCCCGTTCCCGTCGGCCCCGGAGGGTTCGATGGTGCAGCCGGACGCCAGGGCGGCGAGTGCGATCGCCACCACCGCCCCGGCCCGTGCCCGCGTCCGTGTCCGCCGTCTCATAGGGGAGTCCTACCCCGAAGACCCGGTCGCAGCCCGTCAGCCCAGATCGAGCGCGTTCCGCAGGCCCAGCCGGTAGCGGGTGCGGTCGTGGCGCTTGAGGGCCTCGATCGCCGGGACGCGGTACAGCGGCTGCACCGTGCACGGCTTCTGGTCCGAACCCGACCGTTCCAGAAGGGCGTTGACCGCCTGGCGGGCCGCGGCGTTGGCACCCTCCATGGTCGCCAGATCGATGTCCACGGAGACGTAGTCGCCGGCGAGGAAGAGGTTCGGGATCTTCGTGGCGGCCGACGGACGGTTGTGGAACGTGCCCACCGGGTGAATGAGCAGCTGGTCCTCGTTGGTCGGGTTCGGCGTGCCCAGTCCGTCGACTCCTGGGTCGAGGAACCACGAATGGAGCTTGCCGTCGCTCAGGACCGTCCTGCCGGTGTCGTTGAGAGCGGCCTTGAGCTGCGCCCACACCTCCTTGGCGACCTCGTCGCGGGTGCACTGCTTGGCCGTCTTGCCGTACAGGATGCCCGGCTTGTCCCACTCGGAGATGTCGACCGACAGGCAGTCGACCGCGACGCCGTCGCCGTAGTCGGCCGGGAAGTCCCGCTCGGGCCAGTGCGCGGCCTGCGCGATGCCGGTCAGCGACCAGGGCGAGTCGATCAGGTTGAAGTGGCCCTTCACCAGCGGCGGGCGTTCCGTCAGATAGAACTGGATGCCCGTCATCCAGTCCGTCTCCAGCTTGTCGCAGCGCGCCAGCTGGGGGTCGGCCGCCTTGAGCGCGGCGCTCCACGTCCTGCGCGCGTGCTCCACCGGCATGGCCTGCACATAGTGGTCGGCGGTGACCTCACGCCGTACGCCGTCGGCGTCCTCGACGACGGTCCCGGTGATGCGGGCGCCGTCGAACGCCAGCTCGCGCACGGTCCAGCCGATGCGGAACTCCACGCCGAGCGACCTCAGATGGGCCACCCACGGGTCGATCCACGCCTCGTTCGTGGGCGCGTTCAGGATCCGGTCGGGCGGGCCGTCCGCGCCCTGGCCCAGCGCGTTGAGGACGAAGGCCTCGCCGAGCGTGCCGACGGTGCGGGTGCTCGCCTCCTCGGCCTTGGTCGCCACGATGTTGCGGGTGACGCCGATGACGAGGATGCGCTGGTAGTCCTTGGACATCCGCTCGGCGCGGGTGAACTCCCACCAGGGCGTCGACTCCCAGTCGTCCGCGCGGCGTTCGTCGCAGCTCGTCAGGAAGACCAGCGCGCGGTTCACGAAGTACGCGGCCTCGTGGGCGGGCAGGTTGAAGGCGGTGTCGAGCAGCGCGCCGAGCGCCCGGCGGATGTCGTCGAGGGTGAGCCTCTCCGGCTGGTTGCCCGGCCACGGGATCGGCATCCGCAGGTCCTCGCGCCCGGTGCGCGCGAACGACATCTCGCGGGGCGCGACCAGGTTGTCCCACACGCCGTGCGGGTTCCCCGGGAAGGGGATGCGGCGCATCGTGTCCGGGAGGTTGTGGTAGATGCCCGGGATGAAACGGAACCCGTGCTCGCCGGGGAGCGGCTTGCGGTTGCCCTTCGCGCTGCCCGGCACGTCCATGCTGCGGGCCTTGCCGCCGAGCGCCCGGCGCTCGTAGACGGTGACGGCGAACCCCCGCTCGGCCAGTTCGTGGGCGGCGGTCAGTCCGGCCACGCCGCCACCGAGCACGGCCACGGACGGCTTCGCCCGCGACGCCTCCGGTGCGGCCGCGGCGGGCAGCGCCCCGGCCCCCACTCCCAGCGCGGCCGCCCCGCCGACCGCCGCGGCCCCCGCGACGAAACCGCGCCGCGTACTTCCCTCGCCACCGCCGTGCTCCGTGTCCCGCCCCATGTCCCGCCCCATGCCCGGCCCCCATTACCGTCGGTAACTGAAGTGTCAGGCGCAGGAGCATACGGTCGCGGCCGATGGGGCGGAAGGTGCGCGGGGGCCTGATCGCACAATGGCGCGATTCCGGTGCCCGCGGGTGCCGGGGGCGCGTGGGGCGGGCCCGTCGCGCGTGTGCGCGTCCGGTCAGCCCGGGGTGCCGAGCGCGTCCGTCACGGCGTGCCGTACCGGTTCCTCCAGCTGTGCGTACGTGCAGCTCGCCGGGGTCCGGTCGTCGCGCCACCGGCGGAAGGCGGCCGTGTGGCGGAAGCGCCGGCCGCCCTCCATGTGGTCGTACGCCACCTCGCAGACCCGCTCCGGGCGCAGCGGCATCCAGGAGAGGTCCTTCTTGCCCGACCAGCGGCTCGGGGCGCCGGGCATCCGCGAGCTTTCGTGGGCGCTCTCGTCCGTCCAGGCCGCCCACGGGTGTCCGGCCGCCGACTCCATCCGCAGCGGCTCCAGCTCCTCGACGAGCTCGGCCCTGCGCTTCATCGAGAACGCCGCGCACACGCCCACGTGCTGCAGGGCGCCCTCCTCGTCGTAGAGGCCGAGGAGCAGCGAGCCGACCACCGGCCCGCTCTTGTGGAAGCGGTACCCCGCGACCACGCAGTCCGCGGTGCGCTCGTGCTTGATCTTGAACATCAGGCGCTCGTTCTGGCGGTACGCGAGGTCGAGCGGCTTGGCGATGACCCCGTCGAGCCCCGCCCCCTCGAACTGCTCGAACCACACCTGGGCCGTCGCGGGGTCCGTGGTCGCCGGCGCCAGGTGCACGGGCGGGGTGACCCCGGCCAGCGCCTTCACCAAGAGGGCGCGCCGGTCGGCGAGGCCCACGTCGAGCAGGGCCTCGTCGGCGAGCGCGAGCAGGTCGAACGCCACGAACGAGGCGGGCGTCCGCTCCGCCAGCAGGGTCACGCGGGAGGCGGCGGGGTGGATGCGCTCCGTGAGCGCGTCGAAGTCGAGCCGCCCGTCCCTGACGATCACGATCTCGCCGTCCATCACGCAACGCTCCGGCAGCCGCTCCCGCAGGGCGGTCACGAGCTCGGGGAAGTAGCGGGTCAGCGGCTTCCCCGTACGGCTGCCGATCTCGACCTCGGCACCGTCCCGGAAGACGATCGCGCGGAACCCGTCCCACTTCGCCTCGTACTGCATGCCCGCCGGAATCTTCGCCACGGGCTTGGCGAGCATGGGCTTCACGGGCGGCATCACCGGCAGATCCATGATTCAAATCTAGGGTCGGCCCGGGCGGCCCGCCTGTTCGCGCGTACGAGGGGGCGCGTGCCCCGACGGGCGAGGCGGACGTCTTCGCGACCGGCACCGGACGGCGGCGACGGCGGCGACGGCGCGTCAGACTGGCCGCATGAGCGAATGGGGAGTCGCACTCATCGCCGCGGGGTCGGCCGTCGCGGGCAGCATCGTCACCGGGTGGTTCACCCGGGCGACCGGCGTCAGGCAGGCGCAGGCCGCCGAGCGCGCGGGACAGGACCAGGCCGCGGCCGCCCGGCACGCCGGCGAGCGGCAGGCCGACGCCGTACTGGAGACGGTGCGCGCCACCCTGGAGGACCAGCAGAGGGTGCGCGAGCAGGACAATCGGCGCCGCGTCTTCGTCACCTTCCTGCAGGCGGCCGACGTCTGCGAGGAGGACAACGCCCCCGAGAACTACCTGGCGGTCAAACGCGCCTTGGCCGCCGTCATGCTCGAAGCGCCGCAGGCCGTCTGGGCTCCGGCCGCGTCATGGGTGGACAGCCTGGGTCCGGCGATGGCGCAGGGGCGCGGTACGCGGCTCGACCGGCAGAGGGACAGGGCGGAGTTCCTGGCGGCCGCCTCCCGCTCACTGCACGCTTCCGGCTGAGCGGGCGCCCGGAGCCAGGGGCGGGCCAAGGCCAGCGTCCGCCCGGTATGCGGTGAATGTCTGCTGCGCTTAGCGTGGCTCGCATGGGTGCAGCCAACGGCAAGAGCGCGGCCGTGCAGATCGACGCGGGGGAGCGCCAGGTACGGCTCTCCAGCCCCGACCGGGTCGTCTTTCCCGAGCGGGGGTTCACCAAGCTGGACCTGGCCGAGTACTTCGTGGCCGTCGGGCCCGGCATCCTGCGCGCGCTCCGGAACCGCCCCACCACACTGCAGCGGTACCCCGACGGGGCGGCGGGCGAGTTCTTCTACCAGAAGCGCGTGCCGAAGAACCACCCCGACTGGATCCCCACCGCCACCATCTCCTTCCCCAGCGGCCGCACCGCCGACGAGATGTGCCCCACCGAGCTGGCCGCCGTCATCTGGGCCGCCCAGTACAACACCCTCACCTTCCACCCCTGGCCGGTGCGGCGCGACGACCTCGACCACCCCGACGAGCTCCGCATCGACCTCGACCCGCAGCCGGGCACGGACTACGCCGACGCCGTCCGGGCCGCCCACGAACTGCGGGTGGTCCTCGACGAGTTCGGCGGCCTGGTGGGCTGGCCGAAGACGTCCGGCGGGCGCGGCCTGCACGTCTTCGTGCCGATCGAGCCGCGGTGGACCTTCACGCAGGTGCGGCGGGCCGCCATCGCCTGCGGACGGGAGCTGGAGCGGCGCATGCCGGACGCGGTCACCACCGCGTGGTGGAAGGAGGAGCGCGGCGAGCGCATCTTCGTGGACTACAACCAGACCGCGCGGGACCGCACCATCGCCTCCGCCTACTCGGTGCGGGCCCGCCCGCACGCCCCGGTCTCGGCACCGCTGCGCTGGGAGGAGGTCGACGACGCCGTACCGGAGGACTTCGACCTCGCCACCATGCCGGCCCGCTTCGCCGAGGTCGGCGACGTCCACGCCGGGATGGAGGACCGGGCGTACGCGCTGGACGCCCTGCTCGACCTGGCCAACCGCGACGAGAGGGAGCACGGCCTCGGCGACCTGCCCTACCCGCCGGAGTACCCGAAGATGCCGGGCGAGCCGAAGCGGGTCCAGCCGAGCCGGGCGAAGCACGAGGACTGACGGAGGCGGCGCCCCCATCCCGTACGGGTGAGGGCGCCGCGGTGGAGCGGGCGGGGGCCTGGCCTACAGCTCCTTGATCCGGATGTCGCGGTACGACACCACATCCGTCACGCCGTGGACCTGGAGCCCGAGGTAGCCGGAGGCGTACCGGCGCCCGTCCGTGCCCGGGTCGTCACCGCGCGGCGGCACGAACTCCTGGCCGCCGACGTTGTCGAACTCGTTGATCAGGACGCCGTTGCGGTAGACCGAGTAGTGCTGGTCCACCACGCGGATCTCGTAATCGTTCCACGTGCCCTTGGGGGTGACCCCGGCACCGGCGAGGCCCACCCGGTCGAAGCCGTAGACGGACCCGGTCTTGTACATGTCGCCGTCGGGGCGGTCGTTCACCTGGATCTCATGCCCGTACTTGATGGCGACCCACTCCGGACGTGACTCCTCCGGGTGGTCGTGGACCTGCGGGAAGCGCACGAAGACACCGGCGTTGGTGTTGCCGTTGCCCGGCGCGTCGTCCCGCCACTGCAGCTTCAGCGAGAAGTCGCCGTACTTCCGCTGCGGGAACCACAGCATGCCCATGCCCTCGACCGACGTGGAACTGGTGATCGAGCCGTCGCCGTTGAGACCGAACCGGCCGCCCCCCACCTGCTCCCACCGGTCGAGGGAGCCCTTCGTGCCGTCGAAGAGCTTGGTGTAGCCCTCCGTCTGGCCGGGCTTGCCGATGCCGGACTGCTTGGCGGCGCGATTGATCTTGTTGTACTCGCGCCGGTCGATCTCGCCCGCCTTGAGGAGCTTGTCCGTGACGCCCTTGACGTGCTTGAGGAAGAGCGCCTGCGACGTCCACTCCTTCTCGTCCTCGATCAACTCGCCTATGCGGCAACGGTTGTCGGTGACCCGGTTCGGGATGCCCGTGTCGACGGTCCCCACGAAGACCGTCTTCCGCTCGTCGTACTCGGGGCAGTTGGGCGCGGGCACGCCGCCGCCCTCGGAGAGGGTGAAGGAGACCGTCTTGGCCTCGCTGGAGTTGCCGGCCTTGTCGCTCGCCCGGTAGGCCACGCTGTGGCGCCCCACGCGGTCGACGACGACGGGCGCCCCGTACGCGAGGTAGGGGCCGCCGTCGAGCGAGTACTCCACCTTGTCCAGGCCCGAGCCGGCGTCCGTCGCGGTGACCGTCACCTTCGCCCGGCCGAGGTAGGCGCCGTCCGAATCCTTGTCGCCCTCGACCTTCGCCGAGGTCACGGGCGGCGTCCTGTCCTCCACGGGCGGCGCGACCACGGTGAACTCGGCGGACTTCTCGGCCGCCTGGTTGCCCGTCTTGTCGGACGCGCGGTAGCGGACCTTGTGGGCGCCCGCCTCATGGACCATGACCGGAGCGGTGTAGGCGGTCCAGGGGCCGTCACCGAGCGCGTACTCGATCTTGTTCACGCCGGAACCGGTGTCGGACGCCGTCACCGTGACCGTCGCCATCCCGACGTACTGCCCTTGGTCGTTCTTGTCGCCGGTCACCGTGGCGGAGGTCTCCGGCGGCGTCCTGTCGTCGGTCGGCGGCGCGACGACCGTGAAGTCGACGGCCTTCTCCGCCGACGCGTTGCCCGCCTTGTCGGTGGCCCGGTAGCGGATCTTGTGCGTGCCTGCCCGGTCGACGACGACCGGCGCGGTGTACGGCTGCCAGGCGCCGTCCACGCCGACCGCGTACTCGATCCTGTCGACGCCCGAGCCCTCGTCCGTCGCGGTCACCGCCACGGTCGCCGAACCGACGTACGCGCCATCGGAGTTGGTGGTCCCCTCGACCTTCGCCGAGGCGACGGGCGCCGTGGTGTCCTCGCCGCCGCCCTCGGTCACCACCAGGATGCCCTGCATCGCCCCGTGGCCCGGGATGGTGCAGTGGTAGCGGTAGCGGCCCGGGGTGAGCGTGACCTCTGCGGTGTGCCTGCCGCCCTGGTCGTCGTTGGGGTTGGCCAGGATGTTCAGCGCGACGTCGTTGTTGTACTCCGGGTCGGAGGTGTCGAACGTCAGCGTGTGCGGCATGCCCGTCGTGTTGCCGGTCGCCTCGCTGTTCTCGAAGACGATCGTCGTCGCGCCCGCCACCGCCGTGGTGGGGGCGGACCTGTACTTGGCGATGTCGTTGTCGGCGGTCCAGGTCAGGGTCTGGGCCGCCGCGACACCGGTGTTGTCGGGGCGCGCCGTGGCGGCCGTCGAGGTCAGCCCGAGCACCATCAGGAGCGCCGCGCAGAGCGCCGCGTACAGTCTTCGCCCTCCGGCGGCGGTACGCGAGGTACCGCCGCGCGCGTTCCAGGATGCGCGCATCATCCCGCCTTCCTCGCCAGGTCGTCGGCGGCCGGGGTCGCCCCGCCGCCGTTGTACGTCACGCGCCACAGGGCCGACTTGGAGTCCGAGGTGAAGAAGCCCCTGCCGTAGTCGAGGACGTACAGCGAGCCGTCCGGGGCGAACTTCCAGTCCATGAGGTTCTTGATGCCGTCGTTGCCGACCGGAATGATCTTCTTCAGGGATTCGGCGTGGACGGGCAGCCCGCCGGCGCCGACCGTCTTCGGGTCCATGAGCACCGCGTGCCGCGGCTGGTCACCGTCGTAGAAGTCGCCGACGAACCACTTGCCGTCCCAGTAGGACGGCCACTTTCCGGCGCTCGCGTTCGCCGCGTCGTAGCGGTACACCGGGCCGTTCATGGTCGCCTGGCCGCCGCCCTTGAGCCACGGCAGGAGCTGCTTCTGCTCCTGGGTCCGGTAGCTCGGCACGCCGTTGGCGTCGCGCGGGTAGTCGATGCCGCCGCCCTGCGGCGAGTACCAGATGTTGTTGGGCTCGGCGGGCGGGATGTTCACCAGGCCGTCGTTGTTGGGCGACTCGTTCTTGAGGTGCTTGCAGTCGTACCAGCCGAGTGGCTTCGTCGGGTCCGGCAGATTGCGGTCGCGGTAGGGCTGATTGTTGCCCATGCAGTACGGCCAGCCGCGGTTGGAGGCGTGCGTGATCGCGGCGAACGTGTCGTACTTCGCCGGGCCCCACGTCGTCGACGGCGCGCCGGCGTCCGGACCGACCCAGCCCGCGTACAGGGTGTCGGTCTTCTTGTCGATCGAGATGCGCGCGGGGTTCCTGACGCCCATCACGTAGATCTCACCGCGCGTCTTGCCGCCGCCCTCGTCCTGCTCCTTGCCGGTGAAGAGGTTGCCCTCGGGGAGCGTGTACGTCCCGTCCGGCTCCGGGTGGATGCGCAGGATCTTGCCGTTGAGGTTGTTGGTGTTGCCGGCGGTGCGGCGCGCGTCGGCGACCGAGACGCCCTTGAAGTTCGGCTGCGGGTTGTTTCCGGAGTAACCGCCGCTGAACCCGGAGGAGTTGTTGTCGCCGGTCGCGATGTAGAGGTTGCCCTTGGAGTCCCAGGCCATCCCGCCGCCCGCGTGGCAGCAACTGTGGACCTGCACCGGCCACTTGAGGAGGACCTTCTCGCTGCCCATGTCCAGCTTGTCCGTGGTGGGGTCCAGCGTGAAGCGGGAGACGTACCGCTCGCCCATGTGGGTCTCGCGGTTGATCCGGGAGTGGGGCGTGTAGTGCAGGTACACCCAGCCGTTCCGCTCGAACCGCGGGTCGAGTTCGATGCCGAGGAGCCCCTCCTCGACCTTGGTCAGCTCATCGCCGCCGCCCTTGTTGCCGAAGACGGTCAGGGCGCCCGCGAGCGTCACCTTCTTGGTCTTCGGGTCGTACACATGGATCTCACCGGTGCCCTTGCCGACGTCCGGGTCGTTCCAGTCGGTGACGACCGGCCGCGAGGAGTCGGCGCCGCCGCGGCCGATGTAAAAGACCTTGCCGTCGGGGGCGGTGACCAGGCCGTGCGGCTCACCGATCTGGTCGTTCTTCCCCGGCTGGTTGGGCTGGGTGAGGCGCTCCGCCTTGTAGTTGGCGTTGATCGTGGCCTTGCAGTCGGCGCGCGCCAGGCGGGTGGTCCACAGCAGGGCGCCGCGCAGATGGGCGCGGAAGTCGGCTTCGTCGTACGAGGCCGCCGTGCCGCCCATGCCGGTGTAGAAGGAGCGGCCGCCGTCGTAGTCGCGGCACCACGACACCGGGTGGTCCGCGCCGTTCGCGCCGGCACCCGGCTGGTACGTCGACTCCCGGACGCGGGCGACCGTGTGCACGTCGCCGGAGGGGTTCTTCGTCCAGTTCAGCCACCGGTCGGGGCGCTTCCACTGGAGCGGGAGCTCCTTGGTGGCCGGATTCTCCCGGTCGCCGACCTCGACGGTCGCCCGCTGGACGCCGCTCGGGCCCGACTCGGCGGGGCGGGCGCCGACGAGTCCGGTGAACCAGTTCGAGTACGGTTCGGCGCGGGCCGCGTCGTGGATGCCGAGGAAGCCGCCGCCGGCCTCCATGTAGGCCTCCAGGCCCGCCTCCTGCTCGGGGTCGAGGATGTCCCCGCCGCCGGTCAGGAACGTCACGGCGTTGAACGTGCCGAGCCTCCGCTCGTCGGTGAAGACGGCCGGATCGTCGGTCGCCTCGATCGTGAACCGCTGGTCGGCCGGGCCGGATCGCCCGATCTTCTCGATGGCCTCGATGCCGGCGTCGACGACGGGGGACTCGTCGCCGCCCGCCGCCGAACCGTGGAAGACGAGGACCTTGACCTTGGCCCCGCCGGGTGGCGAAGGAAGAGACATCGTTGTCAACGGCGGTTCCGGGTACGGCCGCGCGGACGCGGCCTGCGCCGAGAGCGCCCCGGTGACCAGCGCGCCGGACAGCAGCGCGGCCGCCCAGGCCCGTCGTGAGCCGGTCGATCTGAGTCGTGCTCTGCTCAACCCTCGTAACTGCAAGGGCCTTTGACGCGGTGTGCGCCGCATGACTACACCAACCCCTCGTCGGTCACAGCAACAGCGCCGACGAAGCTAGACCTCTTTTCGCAACTCGCCAATAGGTATCACCGCGATAGCACGAACTTTGTCCTGCGTGTGGATAAACAAAGATCCGGCCGATACCGTATGGCCGTCTCGGGGCCGTCCGATGCCCCGTCAGTCTCCGTACCACGATGGGGGATTCCTCATGGCCCGACGGAACTTGGACAGGCGGAGCTTCAACCGGCGGATGCTCGTGGGCGGCGCGGCGGCGGCAGCCGGGGTGACATCGTTGTCGGTGGCCGGTGCGCCGGGTGCGAGCACGGCCGAGGCGGCGCCGAGGACGGCGCCCGCCGGCGGTGAGGTCAAGCGGATCACGATGTATGCGGAGAAGCTGCCGGACGGGCAGCTGGGGTACGGCCTGGAGAAGGGCAAGGCGTCCATTCCCGGCCCGCTCATCGAGCTGAACGAGGGCGACACCCTGCACATCGAGTTCGAGAACACCACGGACGTCGACGCCAGCCTGCACGTCCACGGCATGGATTACGAGATCTCCAGCGACGGCACCCGGCACACCCACAGCCACGTCGAGCCGGGCGGCAGGCGCACCTACACCTGGCGCACCCACGCGCCGGGCCGCCGCAAGGACGGCACCTGGCGTCCCGGCACCGCGGGCTACTGGCATTACCACGATCATGTGGTCGGCACCGATCACGGCACTGGCGGCGTGCGCAAGGGGCTCTACGGGCCGCTGATCGTGCGGCGCAAGGGCGATCTGCTGCCGGACAAGACCTTCACGATCGTCTTCAACGACATGACGGTCAACAACAGGGCGGGCCACGACACCCCCACCTTCGAGGCCACGGTGGGCGACCGCGTCGAGTTCGTCTCGATCACCCACGGCGAGTACTACCACACCTTCCACGTGCACGGTCATCGCTGGGCGGACAACCGTACGGGCCTGCTGACCGGCCCCGACGACCCGAGCCAGATCCTCGACGACAAGATCACGGGACCGGGCGACTCCTTCGGCTTCCAGGTCATCGCGGGCGAGGGCGTGGGGGCCGGGGCCTGGATGTACCACTGCCACGTTCAGAGCCACTCGGACATGGGCATGGCCGGTCTCTTCCTGGTGAAGAAGCCGGACGGGACGATCCCGGATTACGAGCCGCACCACGCCGTTTCACGCAAGTCCGGTCCGCGGAAGTCCAGTTCTCGGAGGTCCGGGGCGACCTCGAAGGACACGGCAGGCGCGCACGACCACCACTAGGGGCGAGCCGGGCGGACCCGGACCTCAGGCGCGGGCCCGCACCCGGTCGATGAGTTCGGAGAGCATCTCCGCGCGGTCGTCCGCGTCCGGGTAGCCGTCCGGGTCCGCGCCGCGGTCGGCCCAGCCGTTCGCGGCCAGCCGCTCCAGGCGCTCGGTGAGGCGCGGCCTGATGTCGTCCGGGACGCTGAATCCCCGGTCCATGCAGGCCAGTTCGACCGCGGACAGGAAGGTCCAGTCGACGTCCGGCGAGTCCAGCTCGGCGAGCAGCCGGTCGTACGCGTCCGTGGCGCCGTGTTCCAGGGCGTGTTGAAGGGAGGCGGCGCGCACGGGCGGACAGCGGGAGTCGGCGTGGCGTGCCATGGCCGCGGCCACGGTCCCGGAGTTCGGCTCCGCGCCGTGGTCCGTGTTGACCAGGCAGCCGGCGGCGGAGCCCCGTACCTCGTCCTCCGCGTCGTGGTCGAGCAGCGCCACCAGGGCCTCCACCACCCGCGTCTCGTCCGGGGTGCCGAGCGCCAGCAGCCCGACGCCCGTCGCGGCGGTGGAGCGCACCGACGCGTCGGTGTGGCGCATCGCGGCGAGGAACAGCTTGACCGGCGGGTCCTCGAGCGGTGCGGCGGTGTGCAGTTGTACGTAACCGTCGAGGATCTGGGCGAGGACGAAGGGCGGCCGCTCACGCGCCACCAAGTGGTCGAGGGCCTCACGGGTCCGCCGGCGCCTTAGCACGTCGTCGCGTCCGAGCTGGTGGTCGAGCGTCTCGACGCCGAGGGCCGCCCGGTCGTCCTCCGCGCTCATGCACAGGGTCAGCGTCTCGTCGACCTGGATGCCGTGGCGGGCGCGGTCCGTCCACGACTCGTCCTCGGGGGTCTCGCCCAGCGGGGCGATCAGTTCGAGACGCGCGTCACTGTCGGGAGGGACCATCAGGGCCCGCTCCAGGACCGCGCGCGTCTCGGCCCGCACCCGCTCGGCCTCTTCGGCGGGCAGCGGCTCGTTCCGGCGCACCACGAGCGACGCCAGCATGACCGCGAGGTCGAAGGCGAGGTCGCGCGCGAAGGTGCCGGGCGCCCCGAGCCCGTCGAGCCCCTCGGCGGTCCAGCCCTCGCCGCGGAGCGAGGTGAGGCGGGCCCGCATGTCGTCGCAGAGGTCGTCGCCGACCTCCGCCGGGGCCGGCGGACCGCCGAGCTCCGCGACGAGGGCGGTCCACTCCCGCACGAAACCCTCGGGGTCGTCCAGATGCCCGGCGACGACCCGCTCCACGCGCCGCCGCAGCCCGGCCTCGCGGCGCAGCGCCGTCGCGAAGCCGTCCACCACCGAGGCGTGGAAGTCGTCCGAGCACGGCTCGCGCCCCACGGCGAGGGCGAGTTCCCGCAACGCCCACTCCAGGTCGGCCGTCTCGGCCGCCTGCGACGCGGCCCGGGCGCGGACGGCCGCGTCCGGGTCCCGCAGGGCGGCAGCCAGGCTCGCGTGCAGTTCGGCCTGCCGGTGCTCTCTCCGCTTCTTGAACATGAGGGCAGCGTATGCGCAGCCCGGCACGTCCCCTGGCGTGTCGCCCCGCGGTACCGCCGGGTGTACGGGCGGTCGCCTCCGGGGGACCGCCCGCCCTCCCTGACGTGGTGTCCGGGCCGATACGGGAGGATGCCTCCTGAACACCGTCAGGGAGGAGTGACCGAAGGTGACCGAGGAACCGCGTCCCACACTGGAGGCCGTGGCCGCTCGCGCCGGGGTCTCCAGGGCCACCGTGTCCCGTGTCGTCAACGGCGACCCGGGGGTGCGGGAGGTGCTCGCCGAGAAGGTGCGGCACGCGGTCGACGAGCTCGGCTACGTACCCAACCGCGCCGCCCGCAGCCTCGTCACCCGGCGCCATGACGCCGTCGCCGTGGTGATCGCCGAGCCCGAGACGCGCGTCTTCGCCGACCCGTTCTTCGCACTGCAACTGCGCGGCATCAGCAAGGAGTTGACCGCCCACGACGTGCAGCTCGTGCTGCTGCTCACCGAGGGACGGGACGACCACGAGCGGGTCGGCCGCTACCTCGCGGGCGGCCATGTCGACGGCGCGCTGGTCTTCTCGCTGCACCTCGACGACCCGCTGCCGGGCATCATCCGGCGCGCGGGCGTGCCCACGGTCTTCGGCGGGCGCCCCGGCTGGCCGCAGCAGGACCCAAAGGAGCCGAGCGCGCCGTACGTCGACTGCGACAACCGCGGTGGCGCCCGCGAGGCGGTGCGCCATCTGGCAGGCCTCGGCCGTCGGCGCATCGCGCACATCACGGGCGCACTCGACCAGACCTCCGCGGTCGATCGGCTCGACGGATTCCGGGACGTACTGGGCGACGTGGATCCGCGGCTGATCGCCGAGGGCGACTTCACCCATGCGGGCGGGGAGCAGGCGATGCGGGAACTGCTCGACCGCGTCCCCGACCTGGACGCGGTCTTCGCCGCCAACGACCTGACCGCGTCCGGCGCCCTGCGGGTGCTGCGCGAGCGGGGCCTGCGGGTGCCGGACGACGTGGCCGTGGTCGGCTTCGACGACATGCTCGCGGTGGCCGAGCAGACCGACCCGCCACTGACGTCGGTCCGTCAGGACATCGAGGAGATGGGCCGGTTGATGGCCCGGATGCTCCTGCGGGGCAGGGAGCGGGGCGGTGACGGGGCGGGCGCCGCCGCGGAGCCGGCCGCCGTGGTCCTGCCGACGTCCTTGGTGCGCCGGGCTTCGGCGTGACGTGATCCGCACGCTGGGGCGTGGCCCGCGCGCGGTCCGCGCCCGCTACGACGGGCGGCCGCGCGACGACCCGTGGCCCCCGCCTGCGGCGCGTCGGCGCCAGGGCCGGGCGTGTCCGCGAAGTCGCGTCGTTCGCCCGAAGGGCGTGGTCCGCGGCGTCTGGTGCGTGCGATCGCAAGGCGGAGGGTCGCCCTTGTACCGGGCGTACTCGGGCGGGCCCGACAACGCGGCGAGCGCGCGTGCCAGGCGTCGCGGACCAGACGCGACCTTGCGGACACGCCCTAGGACCCCACGCTCACGGTGAAGCGGCGCGGGTTCCCGTCGTGTGCCGCGCCCGACACGTCGGGCTGCCCGTCGGGACGCACGTCGTCGTACGGAAAGGCGTACCCGATGGGGGAGTTGGCGTGGACCACCCGTGACCAGTGGTTGGTCACGGGGTCCCGGTAGTAGTCGGCGGTGGTCGTGCCGTTCGGCTGCGCGGGGTGGGTGAGCATGATGCTGCGGTTGAAGCCGGCCGCGAGCCGGGCGAGCAGGGCCTTCTTGTCGTCGGGGTCGCCCGGATTGTTGGCGAACGGCCCGTGGTTGCAGGTGAAGACGTCCTTCGAGGTGGGCTTGGCGAAGGAGTGGCCGCCGGTGAAGGTCAGGACGTCGCCGCTGACGCGCCCGGTGAACACGCCCCGGCCGCCCTGGAGATCGATCCGGAGGTCCGTGGAGCGGTACTTGTCCCACACCCGGTCGATGTAGCCGTTCCACAGGTCGCGGAACGGCATCTGGTCCGGCCTGTCGAAATACGGCGCCATGAGGTTCTGCGGCGAGATGACCCGCAGCACGCCGCCGTCGTCACCGCGGATGACCAGCTTGTCCCACGGCTGCCCGTCCCTGGCCGCCTGTGCCGTGAGGTCCGCGGCGATCCTGCCGACGGCTCCGTCGGGCAGCGGGGCGACGGTGTGCGTGGCGTCGCCCTCCAGGGTCAGGCCGATGGGGAGCGCGGTGACGAGGTCGACGTAGCTGATGTTGGCGTACAGCTGCTGCGGATTGAAGGTGAACTCGCAGAACGACCACGTACGGCCGTAGTTGGGGTCGGCGCGGGTGGCGAAGGCGGGCTCGACCAAGGCGGGCCCCGGGTTGAGGAAGAAGTCCAGCTTGTCGTCGCGCACGAAGTAGACCCGGGCGCCGTACATCTGAGGGAGCGTCAGCACCTTGGGCGGGGCTCCGGCGGCGCCGAGCGGGATGGCGCAGTCGACGGGCAGTGGGGTCTGGGGCGCGGAGGGGGAGTCGGGCCGGTAGACGCCGCCGTCCGGCCTGAGCAGGACCCAGCGGTCGGTGCCCTGCTCGTGGCCGGTGACGTAGGCGCGCACCTGGCCGGGGAGCGATTTGTTGGCGAGGGCCAGCTCGCAGGTGGCGGGCGCGGCTGCGGTGCCGGCTCGGGCGCCGGGGCTGAGGGCGCTGCCCCAGAGGGGGTAGGTGAGGGCGCCCGCGGCGCCGGCCGTGGAGGTCAGGAACGTTCGACGCGATATCACGGAAGGTCTCCTGCGCGGTTGCGTGGGGGGAGCGTGCTAGTGACACGGGGAGGGGGTGATACGGGGAGCGTGGGGGTGGTGCACCACTGTCCCGACGGCCGAATGCGGCGTCAAGAGTTGTGACTGAGAGCGCTCTCAGAAATCTTCTTCCTTCATCATCTGACGGCGTGGCGCGGGCCCCGTCCCCGCCTCCCGCCGGCCCCGGGGGCGGGTGGAGGCGACCGGAGGCGGATTGTCAGTGGCGGGTGCCAGACTCAGAAGGACGGAAGAGACATGCGACAAAGGAGTCGATCATGCTCAATGACCGTTTCGCCGCTGGTGCGCCGGTTTGGGTGGACATGTGTGCACCCGATCTCGGCGACGTCAGCGATTTCTACCGCACGCTGTTCGGCTGGGAGCTCCAGCGCGGCGGCGAGGAGGTGGGCGGGTACAGCCAGTATCAGCTCTCCGGCAGGACCGCCGCGGGCGCGATGGCCGTCCCGGCCGACCAGGCATCCCCGTCGTGGACGCTCTATTTCCGCGCGCCCGACGTGGACGCCACCGCCAAGGCGGTCGAGCAGGCCGGCGGCCGTACCCACTTCGAGGCCGTGGACGTGCTGGACCTCGGCCGCATGGCGGGTCTCGCCGACTCCGCGGGCGTCTCGTTCGCCGTCTGGCAGCAGGGCCGCCTGAAGGGCCTCGATGTGCTGAACGAACCGGGCGGCCTCGTCTGGACCGAGCTGTACACCCCGGACGTCGAGGCGGCGGTCGCGTTCTACGGCTCGGTCTTCGGCTGGCAGACCACCGAAGCCCCGTTCCCCGGGGGGAGCTACACGATGGTCCACCCCGCCGACGGCACACCGGACGACATGTTCGGCGGCGTGGTGCCGCTCGCCACCGACCCCACCGAGGCGGACGCGGGGGCGTACTGGCTGCCGTACTTCCAGGTGGACGACTGCGACGACACCGTGGCCAAGGCCGGCCGGGCGGGTGGCACCGTTCGGATGGAGCCCGTGTCGATGGAGGGCGTGGGCCGCTTCGCGAAGCTCGCGGACCCGGCGGGAGCGCGGTTCGCGGTGCTGCAGCCGGCGCCGTCCGGCGAGCAGGGCGGGGCGTGACTCTGGTCCTGCCGTTCCGCGCGCGGGCCCGGCGGACCGCTCCGAGCGCGGAAATGTCAGGGAAGTGTCAGGTGTCGGGGCGTCACGGTGTGGCGCCCTGGCTTCGCGGCACCGACTTGCCGCATCATCTCGTTTCACGGCCTCGTGCCACGGGCAGTCCTCAGCGGGCGCACGGGCCTGCGGACGGCTACCAGGCTGTGGACGGTTACGGGGGCCTGAGGGCGGCTGAGGGAGACCGACCAATCGTTCGTTGATCAATCGTTGATCGGTTGTTTCGCGCGGTGGGACACCATCGGTGGCATGCAGATCGACATCACAGCCGAGCGGGAACTCGCCTGGCAGGAGCAGGCGCTGTGCGCCCAGACAGGAGCCGACTTCTTCTTCCCCGAGCCCGGTAGCTCGGTGCGCGAGGCGAAGGACATCTGCCGGATGTGCGAGATGCGCTCGGCCTGCCTGGAGTACGCGCTCAACAACGACGAGCGGTTCGGCGTCTGGGGCGGCCTCTCCGAGAAGGAGCGGTATGCCCTCAGACGTGCACCTCGGGCTTGATCCCTGAGCCCCGAGCACCGGCCCCGAGGAGGGGCGCTGAGCACCGAGCACCAGCCCTGAGCCCTTGAGTGTCCGAGTGTGTCGCGACAGCGGCACCGGAACTCAAGGGCTCAGTCGCTCCGTTCCCCTTTCCCCTTTCCTGTCCCTCCGCCGACACCGACCGCCCAGCCGCGCCACATGACCTCGTAGAACATCCACTCGTGGGTGTGCGCCTTGAGTTCACCCCTAGCCCACCGTCGCCGGCGCGGGCCGGTCGTAAATCGATGCGACACAGGCGCGCGGCCATGGTTACGATCCGGGGGTCGCACGCGGAGCGTGCGGCGGGGGTCCTGTAGAGCAGAGGCAGACTCGCCGCCTTTTCAGGGCGGATACGCCGGTTCGAATCCGGCCGGGACCACGAGCACGGCACACGCGGGGCGGGAACGTATGGGTGAGAGCGGCGGGATCAGCGAGGCGGACCTCGCGGCCTTCCACGACGTGGTCGGCAGACTCCGGGAGCTCCCCGTCGACGACCCGGTGCGGCTGCGCGCCGAGCAGGTCGCCGCCTCCTTCGCCCGCGACGGCCGGCTGCGCCGACGCAAGGCGCGCGGCGCCGAACTCTCCGCCGCCGACGCCGCCGTCATGGCCGCCACCGCGACCGGCGCGGGCGACCGCCGCGAGGACGCGCCCCTGGTCGCGGAGGGGAAAGGCGGCGTGTTTCTGCGCCCCCGCCATTGCTACGTCTGCAAGGCGTCGTATCGACAGGTCGACTCCTTCTACCACCGGCTCTGCCCGGAGTGCGCGGCCGACAACCGCGCCCGGCGCGCGCTCACCACGGATCTGCGCGGGCGCCGCGCCCTGCTCACCGGAGGCCGCGTGAAGATCGGCTTCCAGCTGGCCCTGATGCTGCTGCGCGACGGCGCCGAACTCCTCGTCACCAGCCGCTTCCCGCACGACACCGAGCGCCGCTTCCGCGCGGTGCCGGGCAGCGAAAAGTGGCTCGACCGCCTCACCGTGCTCGCCGTCGACCTGCGCGACCCGCGCCAAGTGCTCGGTCTCTGCGAGGAGTTGCGCCGGACGGGCGAGCCGTTCGACATCCTGGTCAACAACGCCGCCCAGACGGTCCGGCGGCCCCCCGCCTCGTACGCGGCGCTCGCGGCCGGCGAGTCGGCGCGGCTGCCCGCACTCGCCCGGAGCGCCCCGGGATTCCGGCCGATGCGGACGACGGCGGACCCCGCCGGGCAGGCCGCGCTCGACCTGGTCCTCCGCGACGCCGGCGGGCCGGGCCTGCCGAGCGGGGCCGACGAGGCGGGCCTGCTCCCCGACCCGTCCCCGGAGAACTCCTGGTCCGCCCGGCTCGGCGCCCTCGACCCCGCCGAGCTCCTGGAGACCCAGCTCGTCAACGCGCTCGCCCCGGCGCTGCTCTGCGACCGGCTGCTGCCCCTGCTCCTCGCATCGCCCCGCCCGCGCAGGTACATCGTGAACGTCACGGCGGTCGAGGGCCGCTTCGCCGTGCGCAACAAGACCGGCGGCCACCCCCACACCAACATGGCCAAGGCCGCCCTGAACATGCTCACCCGCACCAGCGCCGCCGAACTCGCCGAGCAGGGCGTGCACATGTGCGCCGTCGACACGGGCTGGATCACGGACGAGAACCCCGCGCCCAAGAAGGACCGCATCGCCGGCGCCGGTTTCCGGACGCCGCTCGACATCGTGGACGGCGCCGCCCGGATCTACGACCCCATCGTGCGGGGCGAGGCCGGGTCACCGCTCTCCGGCGTCTTCCTCAAGGACTACCGGGAGGCGCAGTGGTGAGCGAGGCGCCGTCGGCCGGGGTACCCCACGTCGTCCCCCGGCCCGTCGCCGAACTGGCGCCGCTGCTCGACTGGTTGCGGGGCGGCGTCCCGGCCGGCGAGCGTCTCGACTTCGCGGCGGGCACGGTGCTGCCCGACGGACGGCTCGACCTGTGCAAGCAGGCGCTGGGCGCGCGCGGTGCGGCCCTCGTCGCCGGGGCGCTCCGCGAGGCCCGCGACGCCACGCCCGTACGCCACCTGCTGCTCGGCACCGACGGCCTCGGTGACACCGGGGCGGCCCAGGTGGCGGGCGTGACGGGCGAGGCGCCCATCGCCACCCTCTACCTCGGCTGCAACGGCATCACCGCGGGCGGCGCCTGCCGCATCGCGGACCAGTTGCGTGCCTCGCCGCAGGTCGTGTCCGGCGTCTGGCTGAAGCGCAATCCGCTGGGGCCGCCGGGCGGCCGAGCGGCGGCCGAACTGATCGACGCCGCAAGGGAGTTGCGCACCCTGGACCTCGTCCAGACCGGGCTCGACGCGGGCGGGCTCACCGTCCTCGCCGACGCGCTGCTCGCCGCGGCCGGGACCGGCCGCCGGGTCGAGCGGGTCTTCCTCGGCGGCAATCCGCTGGGGCGGGAGGGCGCGGTACCGCTCGCGGAGCTGATCGCCGGGGGCGGAGTGCGGGAACTCTACGTTTCGGCGGCGCGGCTGGGGGACGCGGGGGCCCTGCTGCTCGCCGACGCCCTGGAGCGCACCCCGTACGGCGGGCTCGAGCGGCTGTCCCTCGCCAGTAACGGCATCGGGCCGCGCGCCGCCGCCCGGGTCGTCGCCGCGTCGGTGGCCGCCGGGGTGGAGCTGCTCGACCTCGGCCGGGTGCGGGCCGCCGGGGCCCTCGGCGCGGCGGACAACCGCATCGACGACGCGGCGGCCGCGGCGGTGGCGGCCTCGCTCGCGGCGGGCGAACACCGCCTGGCCCACCTGGTCCTGACCCACACCGGGATGCGCAGCCGCGAGGCGCACCGGCTGCTCGACACCGCCGGGGCGGCGCGTACGCCCACGCGTTTCGTGCTCGGCCGGGGCATCGCGGCGAGCGTCAAGCGGCGCCTCGCCGCGCTCGGCGCGGCCGTCCCGGCGCCCGCGGTCCCGCCGGACGTGGCCGCGGTGCGCAGCGTGCACCGCTGATCCGGCTCCGGCGCAACGGCGTACGGCCCCCGGGCAGTTGTCCGAGGGCCGTACGATGAGCGTCAAGGCGGGGTCGTAGCGCAGAGGCAGTCGCGCCGGTCTCCAAAACCGGAACACGTCGGTTCGATCCCGGCCGCCCCGCCCCCTCGGACCCCGCCGCCGACGCGGCCGGGCCCGGTGCCGCCGGGCGTCAGGCGCCGCGCGCCGCCATCCGCGCCTTGCGGGCGGCCAGCCTCTCGTCGAACTTCGACGCCTCGGCGTCGAGACCGCTCATGAAGAAGCCCAGCTCCTCCTGTGCCTTCAGGCCCTCGGGGCCGAGGCCGTCGATCTCCAGGACCTTCAGGAAGCGCAGCACGGGCTGGAGCACGTCGTCGTGGTGGATGCGCATGTTGTAGACCTCGCCGATGGCCATCTGCGCGGCGGCCCGCTCGAAGCCCGGCATGCCGTGACCGGGCATGCGGAAGTTGACCACGACGTCCCGCACGGCCTGCATCGTCAGGTCGGGGGCGAGCTCGAAGGCGGCCTTCAGGAGGTTGCGGTAGAAGACCATGTGGAGGTTCTCGTCGGTGGCGATGCGCGCCAGCATGCGGTCGCAGACCGGGTCGCCGGACTGGTGTCCGGTGTTGCGGTGCGAGATGCGGGTCGCCAGCTCCTGGAAGGCGACGTACGCGACCGAGTGCAGCATCGAGTGGCGGTTGTCCGACTCGAAGCCCTCGCTCATGTGCGCCATCCGGAACTGCTCCAGCTGGTCCGGGTCGACGGCGCGCGAGGCGAGGAGGTAGTCGCGCATCACGATGCCGTGGCGGCCCTCCTCGGCGGTCCAGCGGTGCACCCAGGTGCCCCAGGCGCCGTCGCGGCCGAAGAGGGAGGCGATCTCGTGGTGGTAGCTGGGGAGGTTGTCCTCGGTGAGCAGGTTCACGACCAGGGCGATGCGCCCGATGTCGGTGACGGGGGACTGGCCCTTCTCCCACGCCTCGCCGTCCTCGAAGAAGCCGGGGAAGTTGCGGGCGTCGGAGAACGGGACGTACTCGTGGGGCATCCAGTCCTTGGCCACCTTCAGGTGGCGATTGAGTTCCTGCTCGACCACTTCCTCCAGGGCGTACAGCAGCCGGGCATCGGTCCAGCTGTCCGTGCTGCCGAGGTGGGGAGAGGTGATCGTCACGTGGGCTCCAGAAGGGGGACGGGGGTACTTACGGGCAGCGCGAGCGGTGCACTACCTACGGTCTCGTAGGTTACGTTGCCGTAGGTTAAGCCCCCCGTAAAGAGCTTCCGGAACCGACCCCTCCCTCCACCTGGGAGCGAACGGCGTTGTTGCAGGTCAGACGTACAGTTCGCGCAGCCGGACTGAGAGGCACGTCACACAGCCCTCCCTCTTCTCGAACTCACTGATGTCCACCGGAACGGGATCGAATCCGAGATCGGCGAAGAGTGCGGCACTCTTCGGCGCACTCGCCGCCATCAGCAGTTTCGAGCCCCCCAGAAGCACCACGTGCGCCCCCGCCTCCTCCGGTACGGGCAGGAAGCGGGGAAAGAGCGAGGCGCTGTCGACCAGCGGCCCGTACCCGATGACCGTCCCGTCGGGCAGCGCCGTCACCGCGGACTTCAGGTGCAGGACGCGGGAGACGGGGACGGCGACGACGCGCGCCCCGAGCGGTTCGAAGACGGCCCGCAGCTGCCGCACCCCGTCCGCGTTGGTCCGGCCGCCCCGCCCCACGTACAGCGTGTCGCCGACCTTCAGGACGTCACCGCCGTCGAGCGTGCCGGGCTCCCACACCCAGTTCACCGAGCAGCCGAGCCTCGCCACCGCCTCCTCGACGCCCGGTGTCTCCTCCCGCCGGGATTCGGCGCCCGGCCGGGCGATCAGCGCCACGTTGCGGAAGACGACCACCGCGTCCTCCACGAAGACCCCGTCGGGGCAGTCGTCGGCGGGCTCCACCTCGAAGGTCTCCCAGCCGTGCCCGCCCAGCGCCTCCACGTACGCCTCCCACTGCCGCATGGCGAGCCGCGGGTCGACCGGCCGGCGTTCCAGGTGGGTGACGAGGCCCTCGGCGAAGCGCGGGCTCGGCCTGCGGACCAGGGCCTTCTTGCTGGGCACGGCTGGCTCTCCTCACGGACGCGGGGTGCCGCCGCCCTCGCGGGTCGGGGCCGTGCCGCACATCATGCAGCGCGGTCAGGCCCCAGGCCCAGAGCCCGGCGCAGATGATCCGCCGTGAACGACCCCTCGGCCCGCAGGAGCGCGGCGGGCGTCCCCTCGAACACGATCCGCCCGCCGTGCTTGCCGCCCTCCGGGCCCAGGTCGATCACCCAGTCCGCGTGCTTGACGACATCGAGGTTGTGCTCGACGACGAGCACCGTGTTCCCCGCGTCGACGAGCCGGTCGAGCAGGGCCAGCAGCCCGTCGATGTCCGCCATGTGCAGTCCGGTGGTCGGCTCGTCCAGGACGTACGTGGTGCCCGTGCGGTGCAGCTGGGTGGCGAGTTTGATGCGCTGGCGCTCGCCGCCGGAGAGCGTGCTCAGCGGCTGCCCGAGCGTGAGGTAGGTGAGCCCGACGTCCCGCAGGGCCCGCAGCCGGCGGCGTACCGGCGCGTCGTCGAAGCGCTCGAAGAAGTCCAGGGCTTGCCCGGCCGTCATCTCCAGGACGTCCACGACGGACCGGCCGTCGACGGTGAGCCGCAGCACCTCCTCCTTGAAGCGCCGCCCCTCGCACGCCTCGCACGTCGTGGTCACCGGATCCATGAACGCGAGGTCGCTGTAGATGATCCCGCGTCCCTTGCAACGCTCGCACGCGCCGTGCGAGTTGAAGCTGAACAGGCTCGCCTTCGCGCCCGTCTCCCGCGCGAAGAGCCCCCGCACCGTGTCCATGATCCCCAGGTACGTCGCCGGGGTGGAGCGGCCCGAGATGCCGATCGACGACTGGTCGACGACCACGGCGTCCGGGTGTGCCGCGGTGAACGCCCGCGACACCAGCGTGCTCTTGCCGGACCCCGCGACGCCGGTGACCGCGGTGAGCACGCCGGTCGGCACCCGGACGCTCACGTCCTTGAGGTTGTGCAGACCGGCGTCCTTGATCCAGTGGCCGCCCGTCGCCTCACGCGGGTGCTCCTTGAGGCCGGTGGTGCGCCGCAGGTGGCGGCCGGTGAGGGTGTCCGCGCGGCGCAGCTCCTCGGGGGTGCCCTCGAAGACGACGAGGCCGCCGCCGGCGCCCGCCGCAGGGCCCATGTCGACGACGTGGTCGGCGATCGCGATCACGTCCGGGTCGTGCTCGACGACCAGGACGGTGTTGCCCTTGTCGCGCAGGCGCAGCAACAGGTCGTTGAGGCGCCCCACGTCCCGGGGGTGCAGTCCGACGCTGGGCTCGTCGAAGATGTACGTCATGCCGGTGAGGCTGGAGCCGAGGTGGCGCACCATCTTCAGGCGCTGGCCCTCGCCGCCGGAGAGCGTGGACGTCTCGCGGTCCAGGCTCAGATAGCCGAGGCCGATCGCCTCGATCCGCTCCAGTGCCACGACGGCCGCCCGCGCGATGGGTCCCGCCACCGGATCGTCGATGCGGCCCAACTCCGCGATGAGGTCGGTGACTTCCATCCGGGTGCACTCGGCGATGCCCAGGCCGTTGATGCGGGTGGCGAGCGCCGCCGGGTTGAGCCGCGCCCCGTGGCAGGCCGGGCAGGCGCCCTCTTCCAGGAACGCCCCCACCATGTCGCGGGTCTTCTGGGAGAGCGTCGACAGATCGCGATTGAGGTAGAGCCGCTCGAAGCGGTCGGCGAGCCCCTCGTAGTCGATGTCCCGCGCGCCGCCGGTGTTGTCGACGCTGACCTTGCGCGACCGGCCGCCGCCGCGCAGCAGGAACTGCCGCTCGGCGGCGGTGAATTCACCGACCGGCTTGTGCGGGTCCAGGTCGGGGGTGTTGGTGTACGTCTGGCCCTGCCAGGTCCCCGCGGCGAACGGCGGGAAGAGGATCGCGCCGTCCGCCAGGGACCTGGTGGGGTCGATGATGCGGTCGTAGTCGGGGCGCACGGTACGGCCGAGCCCGTCGCACGCGGGGCACATGCCCGACGGGTCGTTGAACGAGTACGCCGTCGCCGGACCCGCGCTCGGCGTGCCGTGCCGGGAGAACAGCACGCGGATCACGGAGTAGATGTCCGTCATCGTGCCCACGGTGGAGCGGGAGTGGCCGCCGACCGGTTTCTGGTCGACGACGATCGCGGGGGAGAGCTCCTCGATGGCGTCCGCGTGTGGCCGCTCGTACTTCGGCAGCCGGTTGCGGACGTACCAGGTGAAGGTCTCGTTCAGCTGGCGCTGCGACTCCACCGCGATCGTGTCGAAGACGACCGACGACTTCCCGGAGCCCGAGACCCCGGTGAAGACCGTCAGCCGGCCCTTCGGTATGCGCAGATTCACGCCCCTGAGGTTGTTCTCCCGGGCTCCGGCGATGGTGATGCAGTCGTGTGTGTCCTGGTGCATGCCTTCGACGCTAGGCAAAATACCCGACAGCTTCTGTCTTCTTTTCCTGGGTGATCTCCGTGAGTTCCCCGTCCAGGAGCAGCCACCGCGTGATGCCGATGGACTCCAGGAACGGCAGGTCGTGGCCGGCCACGATCAGCGCGCCCTCGTACGACTCCAGGGCCGTCGAGAGCTGCTTCACGCTCGCCATGTCGAGGTTGTTCGTCGGCTCGTCGAGCATCAGGAGCTGCGGCGCCGGCTCCGCGAGCAGCAGGGCCGCCAGCGTCGCACGGAACCGCTCGCCGCCCGACAGGGTCGCCGCGGGCTGGTCCGCCTTGGCCCCCTTGAACAGGAAGCGGGCAAGGCGCGCCCGGACGCGGTTGTTGGTCGCGTCGGGAGCGTACGCCGCCACGTTCTCGGCGACGCTCAGGTCGCCGTCGAGCACGTCGAGGCGCTGCGGCAGGAAACGCATCGGGACATGCGCCCGCGCCTCCCCGGAGACCGCCGCCAGCTCGCCGGCGATGGTGCGCAGCAGCGTGGTCTTGCCCGCGCCGTTGCGCCCGATCAACGCCACCCGCTCCGGCCCGCGCAGCTCGAACTCCTTCATCACGCGGGCCCCGTGGCGCAGCCGGAGGCCGCTCAGGGTGAGGACGGTGCGCCCCGGATGGACCCGGGTGTGCGGCAGGTCGACGCGGATCTCGTCGTCGTCCCGCACCGCCTCGACGGCGTCGTCAAGACGCTCCTTGGCCTCGGCGAGCCGCTCCTCGTGCAGGATGCGGTGTTTGCCCGCCGACTCCTGGGCGGCCCGCTTGCGCGCCCCGATGAGGATCTTGGGCTGGCTCCTGCTGTCCTGGACCTTCTGGCCGTACCGCTTGCGGCGGGCCAGTCTCACCTGGGCGTCGACCAGGTCCCTTTGCTGCTTCTTCAGATCGGATTCGGCGACGCGCACCATGCGCTCCGCCGCCTCCTGCTCGGTGGCGAGGGCCTCTTCGTACCGGGTGAAGTTGCCGCCGTACCAGCGGATCCCGCCCTCGCGCAGATCGGCGATCTGGTCGACGCGGTCGAGGAGTTCGCGGTCGTGGCTGACCACGACCAGGACCCCGGACCACGCCTCGACGGCCGCGTACAGGCGCCGACGGGCGTACAGGTCGAGGTTGTTGGTCGGTTCGTCGAGCAGCAGCACGTCGGGGCGGCGCAGCAGCAGCGCGGCCAGCCGCAGCAGCACCGACTCGCCGCCGGAGACCTCGCCGGTGGTGCGGTCGAGGCCGATGTGACCGAGCCCGAGCTGGTCGAGGGTGGCCAGCGCGCGCTCCTCGACGTCCCAGTCGTCGCCGACGACGGTGAAGTGCTCCTCGCGCACGTCGCCCGCCTCGATGGCGTGCAGCGCGGTGCGGACGGCGGCGATGCCGAGCACCTCGTCGACGCGCAGGCGGGTGTCGAGGGTGACGTTCTGCGGCAGGTGGCCGACCTCGCCGACGACGCGGACGGTGCCTTCGGAGGGCGTCAGCTCACCGGCGATCAGCTTCAACAGCGTCGACTTTCCTGAGCCGTTGGCGCCGATGAGCCCGGTCCTGCCGGGGCCGAAGGTCACCTGGAGTCCGTCGAGGACGTCGGTGCCGTCGGCCCAGGCGAAGGAGAGCGAGGTGCAGGTGATGGAGGTGGGTGCGGTAGACATACGGGCCTCGCGGTTGCGTGTTGTGAAGCGCGGTCAGGGGCAACGCGTTCGAGACACCGCGGCGGTGGGGAGGCCGGAGAAAGAGAGAAGGCCTGTGTGCCGGGGGACGGGACGGCTCATGCGCCGAGGTCGCACGCGACGTGCACGGCAGCCGGGGGCTGCGTGACGCGGTGTCTCATGACCTCAGACGAGCAACGTCCTTCTCCTGTTCGACGGCAACAGATCCGTCGTAGACCGTAGGAGGCCCGGCGGACGGAGTCAACGCCTTTTAATCGTGGTCATCCCTGGAGGCCCGCCGGCCCCGTGTCACCGCGAGGACACTTCCCGCGACGGCGATCACGGCGATGGCCAGCGCCACACTGATCCCGCCCTCGGTGTCCCAGTACACGTCCTCCAGGCTGATCAGCAGCGCCGCCTCGTCGACGACCAGGGCGAGCCCCACCCCGTAGGCGAGCCCCATCCAGGCGCGCGCCCGCGCCGACCGCTCCGCCAGCCCGGCCGCGCCCACCCCGGCCAGCAGCAGGATGCCCCACACGTAGTGGTGGATGTGCACCCCGCCGGCCTGCATGTCACCCACTCCGGCCACGTCGATGTGGATGAGCCAGGTGAGCAGCCGCATCCCGCCGAAGGTGACGGCGAAACCCCACCAGGCCAGCACGAAGCCGCGCCGCTTGGGGGAGATGCCGGGCAGCAGCCGCAGCCAGGGAGAGGGCCGTGTCACGAGAGGTCTCCCGCCATGAATCGCTTGATGAGTGCCGCCATCGCGTCCGGCGCGCCATAGTGCGCCGCGTGGGCCGCGCCGGGGAGCTCCGCCGTCCGTCCGTCGCCGACCGTCCGCGCCGCGTGCCGGATCCAGCGGCCGGAGGCGATGGTGTCGCCCGCCCCCCGGACGACCAGCGTCGGCGCCCGGACACGGGCCAGGTCCGCCTCGAACGACTCCGCCGCGTCACGCAGGGCGTTGCGGAAGGACGCGGCGCAGCGTACGAGGCCGGTGCGCAGGTAGTCCGCGGCGGCCAGCGGGAGCAGGGAGAGGGGCTCCCGGGGCGCGTCCGCGAGGAGCCGGCCGAACTGCCGGCCGCCGGACGTCCCCGGTTCGAGCGCCGGGCCGACCAGCACCAGCCGGCTCACCAGGTGGGGGTGGCGGGCGGCGAGGGCCGCGGTGACCTGGCAGCCGACCGAGTTGGCCACCAGACAGCTCGGTCCGAGCGAGAGCCGCCGGTGCCAGCGTGCCAGGGCCTCGGCGAGCTGCCCCATGCCGGGGGCGCGGCGCGCGGCCGCCCGGGACCCGGCGTTGCCGGGCAGATCGGGTACGAGGACGGTCGTGCCGTCCGCGGCGAGCCGCCGCGCGAGGGGCACGAAGTACCTCCCCGAGAGCCCGAGCCCGTGTACGAGCACGAGATTCGGGGCGCCGGGGCGCGGCGGTGCCCCGAACCGGCGGGTGAAGATCCCGGCGTCTGTCGTCTGGTCCACCGGCCCACCTTGCAAGATTTCGTCCGCGCGGGGTGCCGACCACGCCGACGCGCCCCCCGGCGCGGTGCGGGCCGAAGCGTCGTGCGGGTGGCGGCCGTGCCTCAGCGGGGAGCGTCCTGGCTCAGCAGGCGTCCCGCATCAGCTCGGCCAGATCGTGGTCCAGGTCGACGTGGCGGTGCTCCTGGCCGACCGGCACCAGGGCCGTCGTGCGGTGCAGGAAGCCGCGGAGGTCGCCGGTGCGGATGTGGACGATCGCGGTGCCCTCGGGGGCGTGAAACTCCACGACGGTGCGGTCGAAGCCGTAGGGCCGCACGCGGACGTCGCCGTCGCCCACCGCCCGCTCCACGCCCTGCGTGAGCAGTTCGCGGGCGAAGGTCCAGTAGACCTCGACGCCCTCCAGGGTCGCGGGCGCGGGGAAGCTCATCCGCACGGCGAAGGGGTCCCGCCGGTCGTAGTGGAGCGTGGCGGGAATGGTCGGCATCCGCGGCGCGGTGGCGACGAGGCGGGCCTCTACGGCTTGCTCGATGACGGTGGACAACGCCTGCTCCCTCACTGACTGCTGGACGACTGGGGTCGGCACTTGACTAGACGACGGAATGACGAGAAGCGTGCACACGGAGGGTGGGTCGGAAGGAGTGACCTCTGTCACCGCGACACCGTGGCGGCGCCGGCGGTTCCCGGCGACCGCCTCACGGGGGATGCCTTCAGGCCATCTGGACGAGGCCCCGCGCGTCGGCTAGCTTCGCCCGCCATGAGGGGCATGGGGAAGACGAAGTCGACGAGGCGGACGGTACTCACGGGACTGTGTGGGGCGGCGCTCGCCGGAGCCGTCCTCGCGGCGCCGGCGAGCGCCCGCGCGGACGGGCCCGCACACCATCCGCGACCGGTTCCGCGCTGGCAGCAGGGGGAGAGCGGCACCGACGCCCGCTTCCGCGGCCTCGCCGCGGTCAGCCGCGACACCGCCTGGGTGGCCGGCACCAAGGGAACCGTGCTGCGCACGGCCGACGGCGGCAGGACCTGGCGCGAAGTCTCCCCGCCGGGCGCCGCGGATCTGGAGTTCCGTGACATCGAGGCCTTCGACGGGCGCCGCGCGGTGGTGCTCGCCATCGGCGAGGGCGAGGCGTCGCGGGTGCTGCGCACGCAGGACGGCGGGAAGACCTGGACGGAGTCCTTCCGCAATACCGACGCCAAGGCCTTCTACGACTGCATGACCTTCTTCGACCGCCGGCACGGGCTCGCCATGAGCGATCCGGTCGACGGCAGGTTCCGCCTCCTCTCCACCGCCGACGGCGGCCGCTCCTGGCAGGTGCTGCCGGACGCGGGCATGCCCCCGGCGCAGGAGGGCGAGGCGGGCTTCGCGGCGAGCGGCCAGTGCCTGGTGAGCTCGGGGCCGCGCGACGTCTGGCTGGCCACCGGCGGGGCGCGGCAGGCGCGGATCCTGCACTCCGCCGACCGGGGCCGCACCTGGACGGCCTCCGAGGCGCCGATTCCGGCGGGCGACGCGGCCCGGGGCGTCTTCGGGCTCGCCTTTCGCGACCGTTCGCACGGCCTCGCGGTCGGCGGCGACTACCGGGCCGACCAGCCCTCCCCGCGGGCGGCCGCGGTCACCCGGGACGGCGGCCGCCACTGGGACGCGGCGGGAGCGCCACCGCCCGCCTACCGCTCGGGCGTGACGTGGTTCCCGCACAGCCGCACCGCGGCCCTCGCGGTCGGCCCGACGGGTACGGACCTCACCACGGACGGCGGACGGAGCTGGCGGACGGTCGACCCGGGTTCGTACGACACCGTCGACTGCGCCCGCGACCGGGGCTGCTGGGCCGCGGGGGAGAAGGGACGCATCGCGCGCCTGGAGTGGCGCTAGGGGATCATCCGCACGCCTGGCACGCCTGGCACGCCTGGTGTGCCTGGTGTGCCGCAAAAGCGCATGGCCTACGGTTGCCGGCTGTGGGGCACGGCCTATGCCCTGCCCCACAGCCCCACAGCCTCACCGGAGAGCGGGCCGGGAGTCCCCGATCAGGGACGCCGGGTCAGGTCCCACGACTGGTTCTTCCTCTGGTTGCAGGTCCACTGGACCACGGAGGCGTTGTCCGCCTTGCCGGCCCCCTGGACATCCACGCACTTCCCCCCGCTGAGCGGCTGGGTGAACAGCGCGGTCTGCCGCATGAACGCCGGAGTGAACGAGAACGTCTGGTTCCTGGCGCCCGTGCACGTGTACTGATCGAGCTTGGCGCCCTTGGCGGTGCTCGCGCCGTGCACGGTCAGGCACTTGCCGCTGTTGACGTTCCGCAGGACGGTGCTGGCGATGCTCAGATCGCCCCCGAGCATTTCCAGCCGCCACTGCTGGTTCTTGGCGCCGACACACCGGTACTGGTTGACGACCGCGTTGTCGGCGCGGCTGGCCCCGCGCACGGTCAGGCACTTGCCGCTGTGGCGGGCCACCACGTACCGGATGTTCTGGGCGGCGGCCTTCGCCGAGACAGCCGTACGCTCGCCCGACCTGGGCGCATCGGCGGCACTGCTCGGCGTACCCGCGGCCAGCGTGCCCAGCGTCGCCGTCGCCGCCAGTGAGATCAGTACGGTCCTCGCGCCCTTGTCCGTGATGCTCATCCCACGCCCTTCCACTTCTGATTGCTCCTGCTGTTGCAGTCCCACAAGATCACCCGCGCGTTGTCCGCCTTGCTGGTCCCTTGCACGTCCAGACACTGTTTTCCGCTGGCGCGGAAGGGGGTCATCGCTCCCTCGGCGTAAGGCGGCATGGAGTACCAGATCTGGTCGAGCCCGTTGTCGCAGTCGCGCTGGACCGCGGGGGTTCCCTTCGCCGTACGGCCGCCCTTGAGGGACAGGCACTTCTGGCTCTCGAAGTTGGTGAAGCGGCGGGCGAGGCCGCCCCCGTCGTAGACGATCCACCACTGGTTCCTGGCGCCGCTGACGCATCGGTACTGGTTGACGACCGCGTTGTTGGCGTGGCTGGCCCCGCGCACGGTCAGGCACTTACCGCTGTGCTTCGCCTTGATGTAGTAGATGTTGTCCCGCCCGGCGACGGGTCGCAGGCTGGCGCCGGCGAAATCCGCGGGCGTTGCAGACATGTCTGACGTCCGGTTGTCTGACGTTTGCTTGTCTGACGACTGCTTGTCTGACGAGTGCCGCCCGTCAGATGCCCGGTTGTCTGACGACTGCTTGTCAGATGCCCGGTTGTCTGACGACTGCTTGTCTGATGCCTGCTTGTCTGACGTCTGCCTGTCTGATGCCTGGTTGTCTGATGACTGCGTGGCCCAAGCCACGCCACCCGTGCCGGCCGGTGAGCCACTCCCCGTATCGGAGAGGGCCACCGCCGAGCCCGGAAGGGCCACCGCGGCGGTCGTCCCCACCACTGCCAGGACGGTGCGCAACGTGCGCATAGGTTCTGTCCCTTTCCTTGTTCGACATGCGCCGACCTCCCCCGTTCGAGCAGTCACAGCACCGCGGACGGCCCGCTGCGGCCCTGTTCGAGGTCGGCGCACTACCGGAGCCGCCCCCCCCCCGTTGATGTGGGCGACTGCGGCCTTGCACCACTGAGTTCAGCGGGTGACGAGTTGTTCAGCACCCCTCTGACGTGGTACTCAACAAAAAATCGCGGGGGAGGCTGTGGTGGGACGTCGCGAGAAACCGGTGGACCCGAACCAGGGACCGGTGGAGCGCTTCGCGTACGCGCTGCGCAAGCTGCGCCAGGAGGCGGGCACTCCGCCGTACCGGACGATGGCGAAGCAGGCCGGCTACTCGGTCACGGCACTGTCGACGGCCGCCGCCGGGGAGAAGCTGCCTTCCCTGGCCGTCGCCCTGGCGTACGTGGAGGCCTGTGGCGGAGACCTCGCGACATGGGAAGAGCAGTGGAGGCAGACCCAGGAGGAAGTGGAAGCTTGCGCTCCTGTCCCGGAGGAGGAGACGGCCCTCGCGCCGTACCGCGGGCTGGTGCGCTTCGAGGCCGGTGACCGTGATCTGTTCTTCGGCCGCGGCCGCCTTACCGAGGACCTCGTCGGACTGACCCGTTCCCACCGCGTGACGACCGTGTTCGGCCCTTCCGGCAGCGGAAAGTCCTCCCTGCTGCGTGCCGGGCTGATCCCCTCCCTGCGGGAGACCGAGGACGCCGCGCGGCGCCCGGCGGCGATCCGGATCTTCACCCCGGGTCCTCGGCCGGCGCGCGATCACGCGAAGTTGTTCCTGCCGGCAGCGGCGGCGGGGGAAACCTGGCTCGTCGTGGACCAGTTCGAGGAAACGTTCACGCTCTGTCACGACCCGGCGGAACAGCAGGAGTTCATCGATCTGATCCTGTCCGCCCGAGAATCCGCCCGAGACCCCGACAGCCGACTGCGAGTGGTCCTGGGCGTGCGGGCCGACTTCTACGCCAGATGTCTGGAACACGAGGGACTGGCCGCCGTCATCCGTGCGGCGAGCCTGCCCGTCGGCCCGATGACGGCGGCCGAACTGCGGGAAGCGATCGTCAAACCCGCCGCCAAGGCCGGACTGATCGTGGAACGCGCCCTCACCGACCGCCTCATCGAGGAAGTGCGCGAAGAGCCCGGCGGACTGCCTCTCTTGTCGCACGCCCTGCTGGAGACCTGGCGCCGCCGCCGGGGACGCACGCTGACCCTTCAGGCGTACGAAGCGGTCGGCGGCATCCACGGCGCCATCGCCCAGACCGCCGAGACCCTGTACACACGGCTCACCGAGCCGCAGGCCGTCACCGCCCGCCGCATCCTGCTGCGCCTGATCACGCCCGGCGACGGCGGCCCGGACACCCGCCGCCCCGTCGACCGCACGGAACTGGACACCACGGGCCCCGCGGGCGACGACACGTCCGCACCGCTCCACCTGCTGGCCCGCGCCCGGCTCATCACCTTGGACGAGACCACCGTCGACCTCGCCCACGAGGCCCTGATCACCGCGTGGCCCCGGCTGCACGGATGGATCAACGAGGCCCGTGAGCGTCTGCGGCGCCACCGGCGTCTGACGCACGCCGCCCGCCACTGGCAGGAACGCGGCCGCGACAGCGGGGCCCTGCTGCGCGGCGCCGAGCTCACCGAAACCGAAGAGGCCTTCCGTGCCGCGGAGCACCAAGGCGATCTGACGTCACTGGAGCGGGACTTCCTCCACGCCTGCACCGCGGCTCGGGCCCGCACCCGGCGGGTCCGGCACACCGTGACCGGTGCGGTCGCGCTGCTGGCGTCCCTCGCGCTGGTCGCGGGCGCCATCGCCTGGCAGCAGAGCCGGACCAGTGACCAGCGGCGCCAGGAGGCGGTGGCCCGACGGCTCGCGGCGGTGGCCGACAGCATGCGCGCATCCGACCCCGTCACGGCGATGCGGCTGAGCGCGGCCGCGTCGAGCCTGAGTGACACGACCGAGACCCGTGCGGCACTCCTGGGTGCTCTGTCCCAACGGGAGCAGGACGTCTACCCCGTTCCCGGCGTGGAGTCGATGGCGATGACGCGGCTGAGCCGTGACGGCCGCATCGTCGTGGTGGCGGGGGACCGTTACGTACGGGCATGGAGTGTCACCGAACACCGGCCGGCGGGCCCGCCCCTGCCGCTCCACGACGAGTCCGCTCTGGCCGTCAGCCCCGACGGGTACCGGCTGCTCGCGACCGCGGGCGACCGCGTACGGCTGTGGGACCTGCGCACCGGCACCCCGATGGGCGCCCCCTTCGGCGACGCCGAAGCGGTCTACGCCTTCGGGCCCGGCGGGGGCCTGCTGCTCGGTGAGGGGGACACGGGCCGCGTCACGCTCTGGGACACGGCGCGACGGCGGATGGCCTTCCAACGGCGCGGGCCCGCCCCGACCCAGTGGGCCATCAGCCCGGACGACCGGTTGCTCGCCCTGTGCCCGGGCCCCCGCGGCCCCTTGCTGGTCAGGGATGTTGCCGAGCGACGGAACGTGGCACGCCCGTGGTCCGGCTCGAAGGCGGACATACAAGACATATGTGACGAGGACTCGACGCTCCAGTTCTCCCCGGACGGTCACGCGCTGATGGCGGTGACGGCCAACGAGGTACGGGTGTGGGACATGGACGAGCGACGCGAGAGGTCCCGTATCCGGCACAAGGGAGTTCAGGAGGCGTCCCTCAGCCCTGACGGCGCATTCCTCGTGGCCACCGACGGCAAGGAGATCCTGCTGTGGCGCACCCGGGCTCCCGAGGCACCGGTCTTCCGCGCCCCGCTCGCCGACGAGACGGCCACCCAACCGCGGTTCGACGTAAGAAGGGGAGTGATCCGCTACCTGAGCGAGCGTTCCACCACCGACACCACGGTACGCACGCTGTCCTACGGGGCTGCCATGGCCGCCGGATGGAACGCCACCCCTGCCGCCCAGGGAAGATTCAGCGGCGACGGCCGAGTCCTCGCGCTCGAACGACGCGGCACGGACACCGCGCGACTCGAAGCGCTGCGCATACCCGGCGGCAAGCAGCTCTCCCGCACCCCGGCCCTGCGCTGCAAGTCGTCGAACTCCCCCTTCCGCGGCGGCACATGCCACACCGCCTTCACCCTCAGCCCCGACGGCAGCACCCTCGCGTACGCGAGAGTCATGTTCGACGCCGACGGGGGATCCGCCGCACAAGACCCCATCACGCTGTGGAACGTGCGCAAGGGTTCGCGGTCCCGCTCTCTCCCCGCCCCGCATGCCTCCCGGGATGACGAAGGGACGGCCGGCCTCGCGTTCACCCCGGACGGGCGCTCGCTGCTGATACGGCGATGGGGCAAGGAGCCCACTCTCACCCGGGACCTGCCCGACGCCACGAAGAAGACCGGGAACACCCAGGCGCTCGGGGGAGCGTCGGACCGCACCCCGGTGGCCGTGCGCCCCGACGGGCGGCTGCTCACCGCCCCGGGCCAGACCGTCGCCCTCCCGTCGGGCCGGGCCACCGCCAACAAGATCCCCGCGGAAGAGACGGGTGCGCTCGCCTTCAGCCCGGACGGCACACACCTGGCGGCGGGCACGGACACCGGACGGGTCGTGCTCTGGGACGGGGAGGCGAAGCAGATCCTCGGGACCTATGACACCGCCCCCACCCGGCCCGGCTCCCCGGGCTCGGAGACGGTCACGGCACTGGCCTACTCCCCGGACGGCACGGTCCTGGCGGTCGGCGGCGAGCACGGCACCCTGCAACTCTGGGACGCCGCCTCCCGCCGGCGCCTGGGAGCACCCCTGCCGACACCGGGCGACGCGGTGCTCGCCCTCGCCTTCTCGGCGGACGGCCGCACGCTCCACACCGTGGGCAGGCACAGCGCTCCGCGCTCGCTCGCGGTGGACACCGGGCGCGCGACCGCAACGGTCTGCGCACGTACGGACGGCGGCCTGTCCCGGTCCGACTGGGAGAAATACCTTCCGGAGGTGCCTTACCGGGACATCTGCGCGGGCCGTTGAAGCGTGTCCCGGCGCATCCGGTCGACCGGCCGGCCCCTCAAAGAGCCGCGCGCTAGGCGGGCAGCGTCTCGCGGTACTCGGCGAGGGCGGGCGCCGTCTTCGTCGCGTAGAACTCGGTGATGCGGTACTCACACACCCCGGCCACCGTGAACGGGTCCGTCGCGACGAGCTCCTCGATCCGCGCGCGGTCCTCCGCGACGGCGATGATCAGGCCGCCGTCGCGCGGGTTCTTGCGGCCCGAGGCGATGAAGACACCGGTCTCGTACAGCTTGTCGAGCCACTCGACGTGGGCGGCCAGCTGCTCGTCGACGGCGGAGAGCGGAGCGGTGTAGGTCAATTCGAGGATGAACATGATCGCGAGGCTACCGGGCGCCGCCGGTCGCCCGGCAGCCGCACCATGAACACGTCGACGGGGTCCTCGGCCTCGACGGTGAAGCCGTGCCGTTCGTAGAGCCGGCGCGCGGCGCTGCCCCGCAGCACGTTCAGGCGGACGGGCACGCCCGCCGCGTCGGTCCGCTCCAGGAGCGCGGTCAGGACGGCCGAGCCGAGCCCTTGGCCCTGGGCGTGGGGAGCCAGGTAGAAGTGCTCGAGCCACCGCTCGTCCGCGGCCGGCCGGAGCGTGACGCACCCCGTGAAGACGCCGTCGGTCTCGATCACCGACGTGTGCGCGGCGGAGAACGAGTCCCGCAGCCGCTGCCGCACCCGGTGCGGATCGAAGCGGCCGAGCCGCTCCAGGTCCGGCCGCAGCACGGTGGCGCGCAGCTCGGCGATGGTCTCGATGTCCGCCGTCCGCGCGGGACGCAGTCTCCAGTCCGCCATGATCGGAGTATCGCCGCCCTTGCGGCGCGACCGACCACCGGGTGCTACCGCGCCAGCTCGGCCCGGACCGTCTTGCCCGCCGGGTCGAGCGTGACCGCCACGGCCCTGGCCAGGTGCTGCACCATGGGCCAGCCGAAGCCGCCCGTACCGCCCCGGAGGTCGGGTGCCCTCTCCCGGGGCGGGCGGGGATCGGCGTCCGAGACGGCGACCGTGATGGTGTCGGGCCGTGCGTGCAGGCGCAGCGAGCACAGGGCGCCGCGGGCGTGCCGCACCACGTTGGTGATCAACTCGGACACGACGAGTTCGACGCTCGCCGCGTGCTGCTCGTCCACGGCGGGTGTGAGTCCGTCGACGAAACCGCGGGCGAGCTCCCGCGCGTTCGAGACCGCCTCCGGACTCTTGTCGAAGGTGGCGGTTGCCGGCGGTCCGGTGTCAAGCGGTATGGGCTGTGTCCGCATGAGCCCCCTCCTTCATCGGGTTGGCCATACCAGATGGTGGCCGTACGAGAGGAACTCTTGCCCGAAAAGTGGCGGGTTCAACGCACTTGTTGCCGAAGAGAATCGCCGGGCCCGCCGAGTGCCACCTCCGCGCGCGGGAGACGGGCCTCAGGGGCGCCCCCGCCAGTCGAGGCACACGATCATGGCGTCGTCGTCGGCGTCGATGGGCCCGCGGTACCCGGAGAGCTCCTTGAGCACAGCGCGCGGCACCTGCGAGGGCGGCAGGAGCCGGGTGTTGGTCATCGCCCGGCTGAGCGCCCGCTCGCTGTAGCGCTCGCCCGTGGGCGACGCGGTGTTGTAGACGCCGTCGCTGACGAACATGAGCCGGTCTCCGGGCCGCACCTGGACGTGCTCCGTCGTGTACGGAGTGTCCTCGGCCATGCCGAGCGGGAGCTGGGCGTCCAGCTCGATGGACTCGGGCCTGCCGTCGCGCAGGCGCCACATCTTCGGCGAACCCGCGTCGATGATCTCCGTCTCGCCGGTGCGCAGGTCGAAGCTGAGGAGCAGTACGGAGAGGTGCGCCGTGCCCTGGAAGTGGCCGTAGACCGCCTGGTCGGCCAGGCACGCCTGGTCGGTGAGGGAGAGCCCGGCGCGGCGGGCGTTGCGCAGCGCGGTCACCGCAAGGTTGGTGAGGAGGGCGGCCTGGATCCCGTTGCCCATGCCGTTGGTGACGGTGAGGGTGAGATGGTCCGCGGAGGCCGACCAGTCGAAGTTGTCGCCGTAGATGGCGTACGCGGGTTCGAGCTGGGCCCCGATGTCGTACTCGGGGCGGGAGCAGGAGCGTCCCGGCAGGAGCTGCCACTGCATCTCGGCGGCGAGGGTGAGCCGGTCGGCCCGGCGCGCCTGGAGGAAGAGGTCGGTCTCGCGTTCGGACACGACGATCTCGTGGCCGAGCACCTCGGCCACCTCGGCGAGTTCGCGCACGGTGGCGGGGTCGCCGGCGTGGGCGGGAAGGCGCACGGTGAGGATGCCGATGCGGTCACCGCGCACGCTCACGGGGAGATGGAGGGTGAGCGACTCCTCGGGCCCGCCGGGTTCGGCGTACGGTTCCTGGGATCCGAACGCGCGACCGGGTGCGCTGGTGTGGACCGGTACGGGCGTCGCGGTGTACGGGAGGGCGTTGACCGGTTGGAGTATGGTCATCGCGTAGTCGGCCATGAGCAGTTCGACGGAGTCGGCCGCGTAGTGAACAGTGAGCGCCTCCCGCACTGCTCCCAGAAGAGCGTGCGGTGCGGATCTGCGCAGAGCACGTTCCACGGCCGTGAATCTGTCCACTTGTCCGGTACCACCTGTTCCTGTTCGGAATGTGAGCTTGTGAAGGAGTCGTCGGCCTGCCATGCCTCAGCGACTGACAGGGCCGTTGCGAAGTGTCACAGTTGAGGGCATGGATTTTGAAACTTCCCTCGAGGGCGGCCGGGATGCGTCCGCGCATGCCGCCCGGGAAGTCATCGAACTGCTCGAGGTGCTGTGGAGCCGCGGCAGGGACCTCACGCCCACGGCACCGGTGTCGTCCTCACAGCTGCGTGTGCTGTACGTCCTGGACGGCGCCCGGGGAATCAACCTGCGGACCCTCGGTGAGCACTTGGGGTCGGCGCCGTCTTCGGTGAGTCGTATGTGTGACCGCCTTCACGCCCTGGGCTTCATCGAGCGGTCCCTCAGTTCAGCCAGCCGCCGAGAGCTCGAGCTGCGCTTGTCGAGCCGGGGTGAAAATTACCTCAACGAACTGCGCGCCCGCCGGGAAAGTGCCCTGCTCGAAGCCATTTCGGCGATGCGGCCCGCGGAACGCGCGGCCCTGGTCGAGGGGTTGAGCGGCTTCCACCGGGCGGTGGAGGAGACCGCGCCCGGCCCGGTCCCGGCGGCCGACCGCCCGGCGGAGTCCGCCTGACCTCGCCGCGACCCCGCGCCCCGGCTCCGTACGAGACGGTTCGCCTGATCGCGTGGGTTTACTTCACACGAACCCAGGTACATGAATACGTCCGTGAAGAACGTGGTGCAGTGAGGCTCGGGTGAGTGAGGGGTCGTGGCCCGGAGTGCGGCGGCAACCGTGCCGCCGCGACGCCGAGTTGACGCGACGTGGCCTCCGCCTTCGAAGATCGTCGACCTCGGTTAACATTTGCCGTGCGACAATAATTGCTAAGGTGGATGGAATGAACACCAGTGAGCCCGAGGCCCGGTTGCGCGTCATTGCCGCCCTGCGCGAGCAGGGGGAGAAGGTGGCCGATCGCTGGGTGCAGCTTCAGTCGGAACAATCGGTCCTGCAGACAGGCATCAGCGAGGACGAGCTGAACGAGGAAGCCGATTCCCTCGTCGGCGCGCTGCTCGACGGCCTGGAGGCGGACCGCCCCGTCCAGGACGTGGTCGTCTCGCACGTCGGTCTGCGGCAGGCCATCACGGACCTGTCGATGCGCCGCGCCAGAGGGGGTGCAACACCCACGGCGACCTACCGGGCGGTCCTCGCGCTCAAGGAAGCGCTGCTCGAGGCGGTGCAGCAGGAGACGCGTGACGTCACCGCGCTCTATGAGGCCGCCCTGTTCATCAACCGCCTCCTCGACATCGCGGGCGCCATGTCCTTCGAGACCTACGTCGAGGGCCGCGAGGAGATCATCCGGCGCCAGAGCCGCCAGCTCCTGGAGGTCTCCACCCCGGTGGTGCGCATCTGGGACCGGGTCCTCGCCGTCCCGCTGATCGGCACCCTCGACACCACCCGTACGCAGGTGGTGATGGAGAACCTCCTGGAGGCCATCGAGCGGGACGAGGCGCAGGTGGCCATCATCGACATCACCGGGGTGCCCACGGTCGACACCGCGGTGGCGCACCACCTGATGCAGACGGTCAACGCCGTACGGCTGATGGGCGCCGACTGTGTGATCAGCGGCATCCGGCCGCCGATCGCCCAGATCATCGCGCAGCTCGGCATCGACCTGTCGGCGATCCTGACGCGCGCGACGCTGGCCGACGCCCTCGCCGCCGCCATTCCGCTCCTCACGGGCCAGCCGGAGCAGCGGGCCTCTCTCGCGGATGCGCGGTGAGCGGCGACTTGAACGGCGGCGTACCGATCCTGCGACTCGGCGACGTACTGGTCACCGGTCTCCTCAACGAACTCGACGACAAGACGGCGGTCGCCTTCACCGAGGAGCTGACCGAACGCATCGTCGCCGACCGGGCGCGCGCGATCCTGATCGACATCTCACGGCTCGAGATCATCGACTCGTTCGTCGCCCGCACCCTGATGGAACTGACGACCACGGCGCGGCTGTTGGGAGCACGCGTGATAGTGGCGGGCATGCGGCCGGCGGTCGCGATCACCCTCGTGGAGCTGGGGCTGCAGCTCTCCGGGGTGGAGACCACTCTCAACGCGGAGCAGGGAATGATCGCGCTGGGCTGGCAGCCGGCCTCCCGATCACCCAAGGGGAGCCAAGTTGTCCCTCTACGGTGACCTCGAGAAGACGCACTCCTTCCCCGCCCCCACCCGCTCCGACAGCTCGTCGGCGGCTCCTTCGGGAGGCCCCGACGAGAGCGAGCGCCCCCTGCGCAGCGAGCACACCATCCGCGCGGAGGAGGACCTGCTCGCCGTCCGGCACGCGGTGCGGGACGCGACGCTGCGGGCCGGCTTCGGACTCGTCGACCAGACCCGCATCGTCACGGCCGCCAGCGAACTGGCCCGCAACGCCTACGTACACGGCGGCGGTGGTTCCGTGACCCTGGAGATCATCGGGCAGGGCGGCCGTCGCGGCCTGCGCCTGTCGGTGAGCGACCAGGGGCCCGGCATCGCCGACCTCGACCAGGCGTTCACCGACGGGTACACCACCGGTGCCGGGCTGGGGCACGGCCTGGGCGGCGCGCGGCGCCTCATGGACGAGTTCACGGTGGAGTCCGCTCCGGGCAAGGGCACGACGGTCACCGCCGTGCGCTGGAACGGACGCCGGTGAACGCCGTCGCGGCGGCCCGTACTCTGCACATCGCCATAGACCACCCGAGCGCTGTGCAGAGCGCGGCCCACCGGGCCCGTGAGGTCGCGAGCGGGATGCCGGGAGCGCTGCCGGACCAAGCGGCCGTACTCGCCAGTGAGTTGGCGAGCAACATCGTCAAGCACGCCACGAACGGCGCGCTGTTCGTCCAGCGTGCCCCGCTCGGCGGCGGCCTGGACGTCATCGCCGTCGACAGCGGCCCCGGCATGCCCGACATCGCCCTGAGCCTCACGGACGGGTACAGCACCACCAAGACGATGGGCGCGGGCCTGGGCGCCGCGCGCCGCATCGCCACCGACTTCACCATCCGCTCGGAGGCGGGGCTCGGCACGCTCGCCCACGGCCGTCTCGCCGCGCGGGACGAGCCCCGTACCCCGCCGGGCCCCGGAGCGCTCTGCCTGGCCGCCGACGGGGAACAGATGTGCGGCGACGGATACGCGGTCGCCGAACGCGACGGGGTCCGGACCACACTGGTCATCGACGGACTCGGGCACGGCCCCGAGGCCGCCACCGCCGCCCAGCGCGCCGAACGCACCTTCCTCGCGGACCCCGACGCCCCGCTGGTGGACATACTCACCGCCCTGCACAAGGCGCTGCGGCACACCCGCGGTGCCGCCGTCGCAGCACTCCGCATCACCGGCCGCCGGGCGGAATTCTGCGGCGTCGGCAACGTCCGCGCCGCCGCGCTGGCCCCCGGGGGCATCCACCACCAGCTCAACGGTCAGGCGGGCATCGTCGGCTACACCCTCCCCACCCCCAGGAGCCGATTCGTGGAGCTCACCGACCACACCACCGTGGTCCTGTACACCGACGGAATCGACCACCGGTGGACCCACGCACCCTCCGACGCGCGCCTCACCCTGCCCCCGGTGCTGCTGGCCGCCTCCCTGGCCCACACCCACCGCCGCCGTCGTGACGACGCCACCGTCCTGGCCCTCGGCCCGCACCTGGGAATGAGATGACCCGCGAAACCTTCCGAACGCTCACGGCGCTGCGGCACACCGTACGCAGCATCGCCCTGGGACACCGGCTGCCCGCCGACGAACGGGCACGCCTCGTCCTGTCACTGAGCGAAGTGGCCGCCGCCGCCCTCGGCGGCGGCCGCGCCGTCACCCTGCTGAGCGGCCGCGAGACGGGCGAGGACGGCGCCCACCGGCTGACCCTCGCCCTGCGCCTGCCGCGCCAGAGCACAGGACCGCAGGTGGCGACCGAACGGCTGCCGCTGCGGGCGCTGACCCAGCCGGACGGCACCGTCGTATGGCACCTGCCCCTGCCGCCCGCCGGGGCACAGGGCCACGGCGGCTCCTTCACCGCCGGGCAGCCGAGCCGCCCCACGGCCACCCCGGCGCAGCACGCCGAGAGCGACGTCGCGCTGCTGGAGGAGGAGCTCCGGGCGGCGCTGGCCCGCGCCGACTCCCTCGCCGACGAACACCAGCGGCTCAAGCACGAACTGGCCGAGACCAACAGCGGGGTCCTCGCCCTGTACGTACAGCTCGAAGAGCGCGACGAGCAGCTGCGCACCGCGCACGGCCGTACGCTGCGCGCCCTGGAGGACGCGCTGCGGCCACGGCCCCTGCACGTCGACGGCCTGGAACTCGCCGTGCACTACGCCCCGGCCAGCGACGAGGCGCCCACCGGCGGAGACCTGTACGACTGGTTCACCCTCCCGGACGGCACCGTCCACATCACCGTCGTCGACGCGATCGGCCACGGGATCACCAGCACCCGCACCGCGCTGACCGTCACCCACGCCGTGCGGACCCTCGCCCTCGAAGGCCATCCGCTGGAGAGCATCGTGGCGCGGACCGACACCATCCTCGCGCCCTTCGACCAGAACGTGATGGCCACCCTGCTGCTGGCCCGGCTGAACCCCGCCGACGGGACGCTCTCCCTGGCCAACGGCAGCCACCCGCCGGCCCTGCTCGCCCACGGCGACGGCACCGCGACCTATCTGGAGGTGCGCGGGCGCGGCATCGGCTTCCCGCTGCCCGGCAGCGACCGCGTCCTCACCACCACCATGGCCCACGACGACGTGCTGCTCCTGTACACCGACGGCCTCACGGAGAGCCGCAGGGACCCCATCGCGGGCGAGGCCCGGCTCAAGGAGGCCGTCTGCCGCCACCGGGCACGACCGACGGAGCAGATCCCCGGCCTGCTGGCCGAGGACCTGCTCAGTGACGTGCTGCACCAGGACGACACCCTGGCGATCGCGCTGCGGCGTACGGGCGGCTAGGGCGCGGGGGTCAGTCGGTCACCTCGATCCGGCCGTTGGCGGCGGCCGGGGCCGGGACGGCGTCCTGCGCGGGCGCCGGAGCGCTGCCGCCGGTGATGCCCTTGAGGAGCTCCGCGAGGTCGACCCCGGTGGTGGAGTTGAGGAGTTCCATGCCCTGCGCGACATTGTCGGCGACCGTACGGGAGAGCCGGCTCGCCCCGTCCGTCGAGATCACCGTCATCTTGTCGACCGCGCTCAGCGGCTCGGACGCCTTGGCGACCACGCTCGGCAGGACCTCGACGAGCATCTGCAGCACGGCGGCGTCGCCGTACCGGGAGAACGCGTCCGCCTTCTTGTGCATCGCCGCCGCCTCCGCGGAGCCCTTCGCGCCGATCGCGGCGGCCTCGGCCTCACCCTCCAGGCGTACGGCGTCGGCGAGCGCGGCGCGGTGCGCCTTCTCGCCCTCACCGGTCAGGCGGGCCCGCTCCGCGTCGGCCTCGGCCTGCTTGACCAGGCCGATCCTGCGGGCCTCCGCCTCCTGCTCGGCCTGGTAGCGGGCGGCGTCGGCGGGCTTGCGGACCTTGGTGTCCAACTCGCGGTCGGTCAGGGCGGCCTGGCGCTGGGCGACCTTTTCCTGCTCGGAGAGGACGTCCTGCCGCCTGGCCGCCTCGGCGAGCGGCCCCGCGGCCGCGGCGCGCGCCGCGGCCTCGTCCGTCTCGGCCTTGATCTCGGCCTGCTTGAGCGCGAACGTCCGCTGGGCGATCGCGATCTCCTCCTCGGCCTTCAGCCGCGCCTGTTCGGCGGCGCGGCGCGCCACGGCCTCGGCGATGTCCGCCTCCTGCTTGGCGCGGGCGGCCTCCGGACGCCCGAGGTCCTCCAGGTAGGAGCCCTCGGTGGTGATGTCCTGGATCTGGAAGGCGTCGAGGACCAGGCCCTGCCCGGAGAGGCTGGCCTCGGCCTCCTCGGCGACCTGTCCGGCGAAGGCCGCGCGGTCGCGGATGATGTCCTCGACCGACATGCGGCCCACGATGGAGCGAAGCGCGCCGGAGAGCACCTCCTGGGTGAAGCCGACGATGCCGTCCTGCTGTACCAGGAACCGCTGGGCCGCGGCCCGTATCGAGTCCTCGGTGCCGCCGACCTTCACGATGGCGACGCCTTCGAGGTTCGCCTTCACGCCGCGCAGCGTGACCGCGCCGCGCACGGCGATCGGAATGTGCCGCGAGGACAGGTCGAGGGTGAACTTCTGCTGCACGAACGGCACGACGAAGACGCCGCCGCCGACCACGACCTTCTGGCCGCTGTTGTCGGTCATGACCCGGCCGGTGTCCGGGTCGGTGGACTTCTTGCCGCGCCGCCCGGTGACGATGAACGCCTCGCTGGGCCCGGCGACCTTGTAGCGCGTGATGACGACGAGCGCCAGCAGGACGAGGAGTACGACGACTCCGATGACGGAGGTGAGGACAGGACTCATGGTGCATTCCCCCCTGCCACCCGGGGACGGCAGATCGGTTACGTGATGGTGTTCGGTCAGGTGATGGTGTTCGGAGAGGTGGTGTCGGTGAGGGCGCGGTCAGCGCTCGACGGGCCGTACCGCGACCGAGGTCGGTGACAGCGCCGCGTCGACCCAGATCTCGGTGCCCCGCGCCACGGCGGCGGAGCTGCGGGCCGCGAACTTCACGGGCTGGCCCGCGAGGCGGAGCAGCACTTCGCCGTAGCCGTCGGCGGGGATCGCGGTGACGACGGAGCCCGCGGTGCCCACCAGGTCGTCGCCGCGCGGGGTGCGCGCGGTCTGGTCGCGCATGAGGGCCCGGGTGAACTTCCAGGTCACCCAGCCGGCTCCGGTTCCCGCGCAGGCCCCCGCGACGGCGGCCGGCCCCGCCCCGAGCCCGGTCGTCCCGAGGACGAGCGCTCCGCCGAAGCCGAGCATCGAGACGAAGCCCGCGACGACCGGCAGGGAGAGGAGCCCGTCGAAGAACCCGTCGAGCGCACCGGCCCCTTCGAGGACCCCGTCGAGCGCCAGCGAGAGGAGCAGCAGCACGATTCCCGCGATGCCGAGACCCAGAAAGACCGTCATCGGATCACTCTCCCGTCCATGCTGCCCACCTCGGTACGGGGCGATGGTGGCATGACACATGGGGCCGGAACATTGCCAGGTTCCGGCAATCTTTACGCTCCTTTGATGCCGGTCGGCCGTGGCCGCGACGTCACGGCGGCGGGGGAGGGGCGGTTTCCCCGCGACTAGGCTGCCGACCACTATGACCAGCTACGCGATGCCCTCCGACTGGCCCACCGACGAGCGGACGGCACGCGCCGTCCAGGACGAGCTGCGCGCCCGCGTCGTCCTCGACGAGGCGGGTCCGCCGCCCGGCACGGGACACGTGACCGGTGTGGACGTCGCGTACGACGACGAGCGGGACATCGTCGCCGCGGCCGTCGTCGTCCTCGACGCCGCCACCCTCGATGTGGTCGAGGAGTCGACGGCGGTCGGCACGGTGACGTTCCCCTATGTGCCGGGTCTGCTGGCGTTCCGCGAGATCCCGACCGTCCTCGCCGCGCTCGCCGGGCTGCGCGCCGACCCCGGCCCGGTCGTCTGCGACGGCTACGGCATCGCCCACCCGCGCCGCTTCGGTCTCGCCAGCCACCTCGGGGTGCTGACCGGGCTGGCCACGATCGGGGTCGCGAAGAACCCGTTCACCTTCTCGTACGAGGACCCGGCCGCGGCACGCGGGAGCGCGGCCCCGCTCCTGGACGGCGCGGAGGAGGTGGGCCGTGCGCTGCGCACCCGCGAGAGCGTCAAGCCGGTCTTCGTCTCGGTGGGCCACCGCGTGAGCCTCGACAACGCCTGCGAGCACGTCCTGCGGCTGACCCCCCGCTACCGCCTCCCGGAGTCCACGCGCCGCGCGGACTCCCTCTGCCGTGTGGCGCTGCGCGCGGCGGTCGGGGGGTAGGGCACCGGGTTGAACGATCAAATGAGGGGCGGGTTAGCATATGAGCGCCGCCTAGCTCGAAAGATACTTCTGTGACTGTCAATGACGACTCGTTCACCAATTGGAAGCACCGCGAGGAGATCGCGGAGTCGATGATCCCGATCATCGGGAAGCTGCACCGCGAGCGGGACGTGACGGTCCTGCTGCACAGCCGCTCCTTGGTGAACAAGTCGGTGGTCAGCATCCTGAAGACCCACCGATTCGCCCGGCAGATCGCCGGCGAGGAGCTCTCGGTCACCGAGACGCTGCCGTTCCTGCAGGCTCTCACCACCCTCGACCTCGGCCCCGCGCAGATCGACATCGGCATGCTCGCCGCGATGTACAAGAGCGACGACCGCGGCCTCACGGTCGAGGCGTTCACCGCGGAGGCCGTCGCCGGCGCCACGGGTGCCAACAAGATCGAGTGCCGCCAGGGCCGCGACGTCGTCCTCTACGGCTTCGGCCGCATCGGCCGCCTCGTCGCCCGCCTGCTCATCGAGAAGGCGGGCTCCGGCAACGGCCTGCGACTGCGTGCCGTCGTCGTCCGCCGGGGCGGGGAGCAGGACATCGTCAAGCGCGCCTCGCTGCTGCGCCGCGACTCCATCCACGGCCAGTTCCAGGGCACGATCACCGTCGACGAGGCGAACAGCACCATCGTCGCCAACGGCAACGAGATCAAGGTGATCTACGCCAACGACCCCTCCGAGGTCGATTACACGGCGTACGGCATCAAGGACGCCATCCTCATCGACAACACCGGCAAGTGGCGTGACCGCGAGGGCCTCTCGCAGCACCTGCGCCCCGGTATCGACAAGGTCGTCCTCACCGCCCCCGGCAAGGGCGACGTCCCGAACATCGTGCACGGCGTCAACCACGACACGATCAAGCCGGACGAGCAGATCCTGTCCTGTGCCTCCTGCACCACCAACGCCATCGTGCCGCCGCTGAAGGCGATGGCGGACGAGTACGGCGTCGTGCGCGGCCACGTGGAGACCGTCCACTCGTTCACCAACGACCAGAACCTCCTGGACAACTACCACAAGGCCGACCGCCGCGGCCGCTCCGCGCCGCTCAACATGGTCATCACCGAGACCGGTGCCGCCTCCGCCGTCGCCAAGGCGCTGCCCGACCTGAAGGCGCCGATCACCGGCAGCTCCATCCGCGTGCCGGTGCCGGACGTCTCGATCGCGATCCTCAGCCTGCGCCTCGGCCGCGAGACCGACCGCGAAGAGGTCCTGGACTACCTCCGCAACGTGTCGCTGACCTCGCCGCTCAAGCGTCAGATCGACTTCACCAGCGCCCCCGACGCGGTCTCGAACGACTTCATCGGCTCGCGCCACGCCTCGATCGTGGACGCCGGTGCGACCAAGGTCGACGGGGACAACGCGATCCTCTACCTCTGGTACGACAACGAGTTCGGCTACTCGTGCCAGGTCATCCGGGTCGTCCAGCACGTCTCCGGGGTGGAGTACCCGACCTACCCGGTGCCGGTGATCTGATCCACCGCCGAAGGGCCCCGCACAGTGCCGTGCGGGGCCCTTCGCGTACGGGTGGACCGCTTCGCGTACTAGCGGACGGACGCCACCCGGAACGAGATGCCCGCGCCGCGCAGCCGCTCGATCAGGGCGTCGCCCATCGCCGTCGCCGTGGTGACCTGCCCGGCCGTCTGGGGCAGTTCGTCGAGCGCGAGGCACAGGGCCGACTCGCCCAGCATCCGCGCCGTCTCGTCGTAACCGGGGTCGCCGCCCGAGACCTCGGTGAACACCCGCTTCCCGCCGCCCTCGCCGACGAACCGCACGGTGAACCACGACGTGGCCCGGCGCGCCTCGCTCGGCCCGTCGCCGGGCTTGAGCCGGCCCGACAACCAGCGCCGCACGGGCGGCAGTTGCGCGGCCGCCAGCAGACCGCCGACGGCCACAGGACCGCCCAGGGCGACCGGCAGCGACTTGACGGCCGCGTAATGCCGGTAGCGGAAGTCAGGACCGTACCGTTCCAGGGCGCGCGCCGAGCGCTGCACCACCTGCGGGTCGATCGTCGGCAGCGGCAGCGCCCACGCGCCGACCTCGGCGGCGTAACGGGGCGCGCCGGGCGGCGCGTACGCCTTGCGTCCCACCAGGCGCGGTTCGTGCTGCCTGCGCTCCTTCGCGGCGGCCAGCATCTGCGGCCCGCGCGCGAACTGGTTGAGCGCGGAGGCGAAGGTGCCGCCGGAGAACTGCGCACCGACCCGCACGAACCCGTCGACGCGCAGCGGCACCCCCTCGGGCAGCTGCCGCACGGTGAAGTACGCCCCCAGGTCGTGCGGGACCGAGTCGAAGCCGCAGGAGTGCACGAGCCGGGCGCCGGTCTCCCGCGCACGGGCGTCGTGCCGCACGTACATCAGATCGACGAACTCGGGCTCACCCGTCAGGTCCACGTAGTCCGTGCCCGCCTCGGCGCAGGCCGCGACCAGCTCCTGGCCGTACGTCAGGTACGGGCCGACGGTCGAGGCGACCACGCGCGCGTGGGCGGCCATCTCCCGCAGGGAGCCGGGGTCCTCCACATCGGCGCGGACCAGGGGGAGTTCCGCGCAGGCCGGGTCGATGGCGGCGAGCCGCTCGCGCAGCGCCTCGAGTTTGGCTGTGTCGCGCCCGGCGATGGCCCACCGCACCCCCTCGGGGGCGTGGGCGGCCAGATGCTCCGCGGTCAGCATCCCCACGAAACCCGTCGCTCCGAAGAGCACGATGTCGTGCTCGCGCCCGCTGTTCCTGCTGTTACGTCCGGTCCTGGCAGTCATGGCACCTCTCCGCCGTACGCCCCGCGCGATTGTCGGTGGCCGAGGCTAGCGTGAGGACGGCCGACCGTGACCACGAGGCCCTGCTCACACCCCCGGAGCCATCCGGACCGCGATCCCGTGCCGCGCCAGGAGCGCCGCGGTGACCCCGTCGCCCGCCACCAGCTCACCGCCGAACGACCCGTCGTACACCTCGCCCCGTCCGCAGGAAGGGCTGCGCGGCATCAGGAGCGCCTCCGTGCAGCCGCCGTGCCGGGCGGCCGCCAGCGCGCGGCGCGCCCCCGCCACGAAGTGCGCCGTCACATCGCGCCCGGTGTCCTCGACCACCCGCGCGGTGCCGTCCAGGACGTCGTGCCCGTCGCCCCCGACGAGCTCGGCGGGCCGGCGCGGCGTCGGCAGGCCCCCGGCGGCCTCGGGGCAGAACGACACGACCTCGCGGCCGGCGATGGCCTCGTCCAGCTCGGGGGACGCCTTGTCCCGGCCGTCGTAGCGGCACGGGACGCCTCGCAGACACGCGCTGACCAGTACGGAATCCATGGCCTCAGGTTAGGTGCCGCACGGCCGGTGCCGGGCCGCGGGCCAGAATTGGCTAAGCGCTTGCTCTTCAGGGGCTTGTGCGCGGTGGAACACGTTCTTAGCATCACTGGTGTTACATCAGTTGTGTCATAGCCGTGTCCTAGCGCTGGGGGCTCAATGGCAGTACCGGGCAAGGGCGTTCACGGGCCGCTGGCCGGGGTGCGCGTGGTGGAGCTCGCGGGGATCGGCCCCGGCCCGTTCGCGGCCATGCTCCTCGCCGACCTCGGCGCCGACGTCGTACGCGTCGACCGCCCGCGCGGCGGCGGCCTCGCGATCGATCCGGCGTACGACGTGACCAACCGCAACAAGCGCTCCGTCGTCGTCGACCTGAAGGCCGCCGACGGCGCGGCCCGCGTCCTCGACCTCGTCGAACGCGCCGACGTCCTGATCGAGGGATACCGCCCCGGCGTCGCCGAACGCCTCGGCGTCGGCCCCGAGGAGTGCCACGCCCGCAATCCGCTCCTCGTCTACGGCCGGATGACCGGCTGGGGCCAGGAGGGGCCGCTCGCCCCGCGCGCCGGACACGACATCGCGTACATCGCCGTCACCGGCACCCTCGGCATGATCGGCAACCCCGGCGAACCCCCCGCGATCCCCGCCAACCTCGTGGGCGACTACGCGGGCGGCTCGCTCTACCTCGTCGTCGGCATCCTCGCGGCGCTGCACCACGCGCGCGTGCACGGCGCCGGGCAGGTCGTGGACGCCGCGATCGTCGACGGCGCGGCACACCTCTCCGCGATGATCCACGGCATGCTGGCGGCCGGCGGCTGGCAGGACCGCCGGGGCGCCAACCTCCTCGACGGCGGCTGCCCCTTCTACGGCAACTACGAGACCGCCGACGGCGGTCACATGGCCGTCGGCGCCCTGGAGCAGCAGTTCTACGACGAGTTCATCCGGCTGCTCGGCCTCGCCGACGTCGTGCCCGCCCGCAAGGACCTGGCCCGCTGGGGCGAGCTGCGCGAGGCCGTCGCCGCCCGCTTCAAGGAACGTACGCGCGACGAGTGGACGGCCGTCTTCGAGGACTCCGACGCCTGCGTGGCGCCCGTCCTGTCCCTGCGCGAGGCCCCCGGCCACCCGCACCTCGCCGCGCGCGGCACCTTCGTCGACCACGGCGGCATCACCCAGCCCGCCCCCGCCCCCCGGTTCTCCGCGACCCCCACGCGGGTGCGCACCGGACCCGCGCAGCCCGGCGCCGACACCGCGGAGGTGGCCCGCGACTGGGACGTGCCTGCCCTCGCGGAGCCCGCCGAAGGGCCCGCCGCGCCCCCGAAGGAAGAGGAAGCCCACTGATGGAGATCTCGGTACCGCTCGCCTACGCGGGCGACCCGCGCGAGGCGGCCGACGACGTCGCCGTGCTGGAGTCCGCGGGGCTGGACGCCGTCTGGGTCGCCGAGGCGTACGGCTTCGACTCGCCCACGATCATGGGCTATCTGGCGGCGCGCACGGAGCGCATGACGATCGGCGCCGCCATCCTCAACGTCTACTCCCGCACCCCCGCCCTGATCGCCCAGACCGCCGCCGGGCTCGACGCGATCTCCGGCGGGCGCGCGATCATCGGGCTCGGCGCCTCGGGCCCGCAGGTAGTCGAGGGCTGGCACGGCAAGACGTACGACAAGCCGCTCGGCCGCACCCGCGAAGCCATCGAGCTGACCCGCCGCATCCTGCGCCGCGAGGTCATCGACCACCACGGCATCACGGACATGCCGTTGCCCGCGGAGAAGGGCGGCAGGCTCGGCAAGCCCCTGAAGATCCTGACCAGGCCGGTGCGTCCCGAAGTGCCGCTGTACGTCGCCTCGCTGGGGCCCGCCAACGTGGCGATGACGGCCGAGATCGCCGACGGCTGGCTGCCCACCCTCTTCATCCCGGAGAAGGCGCGGCAGGTGTGGGGCGACGCGCTCGCCGAGGGCGGGGCGAAACGGGATCCGGCCCTCGGGCCGCTGCGGACCGTCGCCGGGGGACTGCTGGCCATCGGCGACGACGCGGCGGCCGTACGGGACTTCGCCCGCCCGCAGATCGCCCTCTACGTGGGGGGCATGGGCGCGAAGGGGAAGAACTTCTACAACGACCTCGCGGTGGCCTACGGCTACGGGGCACAGGCCGCCCGCATCCAGGAGCTCTACCTCGCCGGGAAGAAGAAGGAGGCCGAGGCCGCCGTCCCCGACGAGTTCTGCGAGCTCATGTCGCTCTGCGGACCCGAGGGCTACGTACGCGAGCGTGTCGAGGCCTTCCGCGAGGCCGGCGTCACCATGCTCAACGTCATCCCGGTCGGCCCCGAGCCGGCCAGGCTGATCGAAACCGTCAAGAGCTGGCTCTGAAAGGGCTCGCTGGTCCACCGGGCTCCAGGAGGCCACGTACAGATGAAACGGCAGATCTTCGCCGCCGAGCACGACGCGTTCCGCGAGACCGTCCGCACCTTCCTCGCCAAGGAGGTGCTGCCCCACTACGAGCAGTGGGAGAAGGACGGCATCGTCAGCCGTGAGGCCTGGCTCGCCGCCGGCAGGCAGGGGCTGCTCGGTCTCGCCGTCCCGGAGGAGTACGGCGGCGGCGGGAACGACGACTTCCGCTACTCCGCGGTCCTCGCAGAGGAGTTCACGCGCGCGGGCGCGGCCGGACTCGCGGTCGGCCTGCACAACGACATCATCGGCCCCTATCTGACCTCGCTCGCCACCGAGGAGCAGAAGCGGCGCTGGCTGCCCGGCTTCTGCACCGGCGAGACCATCACGGCCATCGCGATGACCGAACCCGGCGCGGGCTCCGACCTCCAGGGCATCCGCACCGCCGCCGAGGACCGCGGCGACCACTGGGTGCTCAACGGCTCCAAGACGTTCATCTCCAACGGCATCCTCGCCGACCTCGTCATCGTCGTCGCCAAGACCTCGCCCGAGGGCGGCGCCCACGGCCTCTCCCTCCTCGTCGTGGAACGCGGCATGGAGGGCTTCGAGCGCGGCCGCAACCTCGACAAGATCGGCCAGAAGGCCCAGGACACGGCGGAGCTGTTCTTCAACGACGTCCGCGTCCCCAAGGAGAACCTGCTCGGCGAGCTCAACGGCGCCTTCGTCCACCTGATGACCAACCTCGCGCAGGAGCGCATGGGCATCGCCGTCGCCGGGATCGCCGCCGCCGAACACCTCCTGGACATCACCACGACGTACGTCAAGGAACGCGAGGCCTTCGGCAGGCCGCTCGCCAAGCTCCAGCACATCCGCTTCGAGATGGCGGAGATGGCCACCGAGTGCGCCGTCACCCGCACCTTCCTCGACCGGTGCATCGTCGACCACTCGAACGGGGAACTCGACGCCGTGCACGCGTCGATGGCGAAGTGGTGGGCCACCGAGCTGCAGAAGCGCGTCGCCGACCGCTGTCTGCAACTGCACGGCGGCTACGGCTACATGAGCGAGTACCGCGTCGCCAAGGCCTTCACCGACGGACGCATCCAGACCATCTACGGCGGCACGACCGAGATCATGAAGGAGATCATCGGACGCTCCCTCCTCGGCTGACCCGCCCCCTCCGCGGGCCCGGGCCTGACCCTCCCGCACCTCCCCGAAAGCCTCACCCTCCCGGACACCCCGAAAGGCTCACGCGTGACCACCGAAGCGTACGTATACGACGCGATCCGCACCCCGCGCGGACGCGGCAAGGCCAACGGCGCCCTGCACGGCACCAAGCCGATCGACCTCGTCGTCGGCCTGATCCACGAGATCCAGGCCCGCTTCCCCGACCTGGACCCGGCCGCCATCGACGACATCGTCCTCGGCGTGGTGGGGCCGGTCGGCGACCAGGGCTCCGACATCGCCCGCATCGCCGCCATCGCCGCGGGACTGCCCGACACGGTGGCCGGCGTCCAGGAGAACCGCTTCTGCGCCTCGGGCCTCGAGGCCGTCAACCTCGCCGCGATGAAGGTCCGTTCGGGCTGGGAGGACCTGGTCCTCGCGGGCGGCGTCGAGTCGATGTCGCGGGTGCCGATGGCCTCGGACGGCGGCGCCTGGTTCGCCGACCCGATGACCAACTTCGAGACCAACTTCGCGCCGCAGGGCATCGGCGCCGACCTCATCGCCACCATCGAGGGCTTCTCGCGGCGCGACGTCGACGAGTACGCGGCCCTCTCGCAGGAGCGCGCCGCCGCGGCCTGGAAGGACGGCCGCTTCGGGCGGTCCGTCGTACCGGTCAAGGACCGCAACGGCCTCGTCGTCCTCGACCACGACGAGCACCTGCGCCCCGGCACCACCGCCGACTCCCTCGCGAAGCTCAAGCCGTCGTTCAAGGACATCGGCGACATGGGCGGCTTCGACGCGGTCGCGCTGCAGAAGTACCACTGGATCGAGGAGATCGACCACGTCCACCACGCGGGCAACTCCTCGGGCATCGTCGACGGCGCCGCGCTGGTCGCCGTCGGCACCAAGGAGGTGGGGGAGCGGTACGGGCTCATCCCGCGCGCGCGGATCGTCTCCGCCGCGGTCTCCGGCTCCGAGCCGCTGATCATGCTGACCGGGCCCGCGCCCGCGACCCGCAAGGCGCTCGCCAAGGCCGGCCTCACCATCGACGACATCGACCTCGTCGAGATCAATGAGGCGTTCGCGGCGGTCGTGCTGCGCTTCGTGAAGGACATGGGTCTCTCGCTGGACAAGGTGAACGTCAACGGCGGCGCGATCGCGTTGGGCCACCCCCTGGGCGCCACCGGGGCGATGATCCTGGGCACGCTCGTCGACGAGCTGGAGCGCAGGGACCTCCGGTACGGGTTGGCCACGTTGTGCGTGGGCGGCGGGATGGGCATCGCCACGATCGTCGAGCGGCTGTAGGGGCCGCGCCTTCCCCGGACGCGTCCCTGAGACGGCGCACGAAGTGCGCCTCTCAGGGACGCGGGGAACTGCGCGACCAGCCCCCACCCACCGCCAGACGGCCACGAGCCTCGGCGATCCCCCCCCAGATTCCGCCTGCCACAGACTTCACGGAGACACGAACATGACCGAAAGCACCACGATCCGCTGGGAGCAGGACGACACCGGTGTCGTCACCCTCGTCCTCGACGACCCCAACCAGTCCGCGAACACCATGAACCAGGCGTTCAAGGACTCCATCGCGGCCATCGCCGACCGTGCCGAGGCCGCCGTCGCGGCCGACAAGGACGCCATCCGCGGATTCATCTACACCTCCGCCAAGAAGACCTTCTTCGCGGGCGGCGACCTCAAGGACATGATCAAGGTCGGCCCGGAGAACGCCCGGCAGGCGTTCGAGACGGGCACCGCGATCAAGAACTCGCTGCGCCGCATCGAGACCCTGGGCAAGCCCGTCGTCGCCGCCATCAACGGCGCGGCGCTCGGCGGCGGTTACGAGATCGCCCTCGCCTCCCACCACCGCATCGCCCTGGACGCCCCCGGCTCCAAGATCGGCCTGCCCGAGGTCACCCTCGGCCTGCTGCCCGCCGGTGGCGGCGTCACCCGCACCGTACGCCTCATGGGCATCACGGACGCGCTCCTGAAGGTGCTCCTCCAGGGCACCCAGTACAACCCGAAGCGCGCCCTGGAGAACGGCCTCGTCCACGAAGTGGCCGCCACCCGCGAGGAGATGATCGAGAAGGCCCGCGCCTTCATCGACGCCAACCCCGAGTCGCAGCAGCCCTGGGACAAGCCGGGCTACCGCATCCCGGGCGGCACCCCCGCCCACCCGAAGTTCGCGGCGAACCTGCCCGCCTTCCCCGCCAACCTCAAGAAGCAGACGGCGGGCGCCAACTACCCCGCGCCGCGCAACATCCTCGCGGCGGCCGTCGAGGGCTCCCAGGTCGACTTCGAGACCGCGCTGACCATCGAGGCCCGGTACTTCACCGAGCTGGTCACCGGCCAGGTCGCGAAGAACATGATCCAGGCCTTCTTCTTCGACCTCCAGGCCGTCAACTCCGGCGCCAACCGCCCCAAGGACGTCGAGCCGCGCCAGGTCCGCAAGGTCGCCGTGCTCGGCGCCGGGATGATGGGCGCGGGCATCGCGTACTCGTGTGCCCGCGCGGGCATCGAGGTCGTCCTCAAGGACGTCTCCGCCGAGGCCGCCCAGAAGGGCAAGGGCTACTCCGAGAAGCTCTGCGCCAAGGCCGTCCAGCGGGGCCGCACCACCCAGGAGAAGGCGGACGTGCTGCTCGCCCGCATCACGCCGACCGCCGACCCGCAGGCACTCGCCGGATGCGACGCCGTGATCGAGGCGGTCTTCGAGGACACCGCCCTCAAGCACAAGGTGTTCCAGGAGATCCAGGACATCGTCGAGCCGGACGCGCTGCTCTGCTCCAACACCTCCACGCTGCCCATCACCACGCTGGCGGAGGGCGTCTCGCGCCCCGTCGACTTCATCGGGCTGCACTTCTTCTCGCCCGTCGACAAGATGCCGCTCGTGGAGATCATCAAGGGCGAGCGGACCGGTGACGAGGCGCTGGCCCGCGCCTTCGACCTGGTGCGCCAGATCAACAAGACGCCGATCGTCGTCAACGACTCGCGCGGCTTCTTCACCTCGCGCGTCATCGGCCACTTCATCAACGAGGGCGTCGCGATGGTCGGCGAGGGCATCGAGCCCGCCTCCGTCGAACAGGCCGCGGCCCAGGCCGGCTACCCGGCGAAGGTCCTCTCCCTGATGGACGAGCTGACCCTCACCCTGCCCCGCAAGATCCGCAACGAGACGAAGAAGGCCGTCGAGGAGGCGGGCGGCACCTGGGCGGGCCACCCCTCGGACACCGTCATCGACCGCATGGTCGACGAGTTCGGGCGCCCCGGCCGGAGCGGCGGAGCGGGCTTCTACGACTACGTGGACGGCAAGCGCGGCAAGCTCTGGCCGGGCCTGCGCGAGCACTTCACCAAGCCGGGGCACGAGATCCCGTTCGAGGACATGCAGGAGCGCATGCTCTTCTCCGAGGCGCTCGACACCGTGCGCCTCCTTGAGGAGGGCGTCCTGACGTCGGTCGCCGACGCCAACATCGGCTCCATCCTCGGCATCGGCTTCCCGGGCTGGACGGGCGGCGTGCTCCAGTACATCAACGGCTACGAGGGCGGCCTGCCCGGCTTCGTGGCACGCGCGCGTGAGCTCACCGAGCGCTACGGAGAGCGGTTCACGCCGCCCGCGCTGCTCGTCGAGAAGGCGGAGAAGGGCGAGAAGTTCAGCGACGGCTGAGGGCGGGGGAGTGGCTCAGTCCTCCTTGAGCCACTCCTTCAGCTCCTCCTTGAGGGAGCGCTGGAAGGCCGTCACGAGCGCCTGCACCACCAACGGCTGCATGTGCGCCGAGAGCGACCGCATCGCCGCGACGTGACCGGGGTCCGACTCGCGCTCGCGGTAGGGCCCCCACACCTCGTCGCGGAAGAGCCGGGACAGCTCGCGCGCGGCCGAACGCGTGTGCTCCATCAGGACCGTGCGCGCCGCGAGGATCGTCTCGTGCGCGATGGGCACGTCCAGGAGCTGCACGCCCAGCCGCAGCAGCCCCAGGTCCACGCGGTACGTCCCCGGGGTCCCGGTCCGCGCGATCACGCCCATCGCGGTGAGCCGCTCCAGGTCCGCCTCGTCGAGCGTGCGGCCGGCCCTGCGCTCCAGCTCGGCGTGCGGGGCGTCCTCGGCCGCGTCGGGTGCCCATGACGCCACCACGGCGCGGTGGATGGCCAGATCGTGCGCGCTCAGATCGGCGGGCAGCTGCTCCAGGTACCGCTCGATCGCGGCGAGCGTCATGCCCTGGTGCTGGAGCTCCTCGATGAGGGCGAGCCGGGAGAGGTGCTCCCGGCCGTAGTGGCCGACGCGGCGCGGGCCGATCACCGGCGGCGGCAGCAGGCCCTTGGTGCTGTAGAAGCGGATCGTGCGGACCGTGACGCCCGCGCGCGCGGCCAGTTCGTCGACCGTGAGCGTCGGCTCACCGGCCTCCGTCGCCTCCGTGCCTGCGGTGTCCGTCGTCATGGCGGTGCCCTCCCTCCCGGCCGGCTCTCCGGACGTCTCCCCGTGGTGCAGTGGTCCGGCGCCCGCCGGGACGTGCGGCAAACCAGTGCAACAGTATTGCTGGCACACCAGTGTTGTGAAACCCTCCGGGCCAGTCACATGCGCGTCCACGCTCGGCCACTCGCTCCTCACGCACCCGTCCGCTCACGCACAGCCGATGGCGCCAGGAGGCGGTCATGACCACGACCCTGCGACTCCCCGGGGACCCCGCCGACATCACGCTCCCCGCCCTGCTGCTCCGCAACGCCGAGGACCACGGCGACCTCCCCGCGCTCTCCTGGCGCGAGGGCGGCGGGTGGTCGACGCTCACCTGGCGCGAGGCGCGCCGGAAGATCGCCGTCCTCGCCGCCGGCTACGAAGCGCTCGGGGTGCGGCGCGGCGAGCACGTCCTGATGATGATGGGCAACCGCCCCGAGCACTGGCTGAGCGACCTCGCCCTGGTGCACCTGGGTGCCGTCCCGGTCACCGTGTACGGCACCGCGGCGCCCGAACAGGTCGCCCACATCGCGCGGCACAGCCGGGCCCGCCTCGCCGTCGTCGAGGGAGCCGGCGAACTCCCGCGCTGGGAGCCCCTGCTGGGCGACGGGACGACGCCGCTGGAGCGGCTGGTCGTCGTGGAGGGGGCGGACGCCGGAGAACACCGCGCGTACGGCTGGCTGCACGCGACGGGCGCCCGCCTCTTCGACGCCGCGGCCTTCGAGAAGTCCTGGCGCGCGATCCGCCCCACCGACCCGCTCACCGTCGTCTACACCTCGGGCACCACCGGCGACCCCAAGGGTGTCCGTCTCACCCACCGCAACATCCTCATCGGCGGCACCGCCCTGGACGCCGTCGTCGACCTCCCCGAACACGTCGGACACCTCTGCTATCTGCCCTTCGCGCACATCGCGGAGCGGCTGCTCGGCATCTACCTGACGGTGCTGCGCGCCGCCCACGTCCACCTGTGCGCGGACCCCGCGCAGGTGGCCGCCACCGCGCGCGAGCTGCACCCCCTCCAGTTCTTCGGCGTCCCGCGCGTGTGGGAGAAGCTCGCCGCCTCCGTGCGCGCCGCGCTCGCCGGGCTGCCCGAGGAGCGGCGCCGCGTGATCGAGGCGGCGAACGCGACGGCGCGCGCGTATGTCGCCTGCCGGGAGCGCGGTGAGGAGCCCGCCGCCGAGCTGAGCGCCGCGTACGAGAAGGCCAAGCGGGAGGTGCTCGACCCGCTGCTCGCGCTCGCCGGGTTCGACCGGCTGGTGTGGACCGCGAGCGCGTCGGCGCCGATGCCGCCCGAGGTGGCCGGGTTCTGGGCCGGCTTCGGCCTGGTGATCATGGACGCGTGGGGGCTCACGGAGACCTCCGGCGTGGTCACGACGAACAGCCCCGGGGCGTTCAGGATCGGCTCGGTCGGCCGCCCCCTCGAAGGCCTCGACGTACGCGTCGCCGACGACGGCGAGATCCTGGTGCGCGGCGCGACGGTCTTCGACGGCTACCTGCGGCCCGACGGCGGTGTCGACAGCGCCTGCGACGCGGACGGCTGGTTCGCCACCGGCGACATCGGCCGGTTCGACGAGGACGGATACCTCTGGCTCACCGACCGCAAGAAGGAGATGATCGTGACCTCGACGGGCAAGAACGTCTCGCCCGCCCTGGTCGAGAACGCCCTCAAGGAGCATCCGCTGATCGGGCAGGCCCTCGTCCACGGGGACGGCCGCTCCTATCTGGTGGCGCTGCTCGTCCTGGACCCGGAGGCGGCGCCCGCCTGGGCCGCCGCGCACGGGATCGAGGGGGACCTCGTCACCCACGAGGCCGTGCTCGCGGAGGTGGACCGCGCCGTCCGGGCCGCCAACGCCCGCCTGAACCGCACCGAACAGGTCAAGCGCTACCGCGTCCTCGGCGAGGAGTGGGGCCCCGGGACCGGAGAGCTGACGCCGTCCCTGAAACTGCGCCGCCGCGTGATCCGGGACAAGTACGAGCAGGTCATCGAGGCCCTGTACACCCCCTGACCAGCATGTGAGAAGTTCCGCTATGTGACGTGCGCCACCGCGTGGGGCGGGTGGTGTAAGGGAAGGTGTCCCGTCGGTTCGCGCGCGTCAGGGGTGTCGCGGGCCGGAGCACATCCGGACCCCGGAGCTCCTCCGGGCACCAGAGAGTAGATCGACCACGTGAGCAAGGAAGCCGTAGACACGGCCGCCGTGGACGCGTCCCGCAACGACGCCTCCCAGGCCCCCGCGGACGCCGGCGACGCCGGTTACAGCAAGGACCTCAAGGCCCGCCACGTCAACATGATCGCCATCGGTGGCGCGATCGGCACCGGCCTCTTCCTGGGGGCGGGTGGCCGCCTCCACTCGGCGGGCCCCGCGCTCGCCCTCGCGTACCTCGTGTGCGGAATCTTCGCGTTCTTCGTGGTGAGGGCGCTCGGTGAGATGGTCCTCTACCGGCCGTCGTCCGGTTCGTTCGTGAGTTACGCGCGTGAGTTCCTCGGCGAGAAGGGCGCGTACTTCGCCGGTTGGATGTACTTCCTCAACTGGTCGACCACCTGCATCGCCGACATCACGGCGATCGCGCTGTACACCCACTACTGGAGCTTCTTCACCGACATACCCCAGTGGGTCCTCGCGCTCATCGCCCTCGCGGTCGTGCTCACGGTGAACCTCGTCTCGGTGAAGTACTTCGGCGAGATGGAGTTCTGGTTCTCGATCATCAAGGTGGCCGCGCTGAGCGCCTTCATGATCATCGGTATCTGGCTGCTGGCCAGCCAGCACAAGGTCGGCGGCGAGGCGCCCGGCCTCAACATGATCACCGACCACGGCGGCCTCATGCCGAACGGCGTGATGCCGGTCGTGATCGTCATGCAGGGCGTCGTCTTCGCGTACGCCTCGCTGGAGCTGGTCGGCGTCGCGGCGGGCGAGACCGCCGAGCCCCAGAAGATCGTCCCGCGCGCGGTGAACTCGATCATGTGGCGCGTGGGCCTGTTCTACGTCGGCTCCGTGATCCTGCTCGCGCTGCTGCTGCCGGGCACGATGTACACGGCCGACCAGAGCCCGTTCGTGACGGTCCTTTCCAAGATCGGCGTCCCGGCCGCCGGTGACGTGATGAACTTCGTGGTCCTCACCGCGGCCATGTCCTCGCTCAACTCCGGCCTGTACTCCACCGGCCGCATCCTGCGCTCGATGGCGATGGCGGGCTCCGCCCCGAAGTTCACGGCGAAGATGAACCGCAACCAGGTGCCCTACGGCGGCATCCTGCTCACCGCCTCCATCGGCGTCCTGGGCGTCGGCCTGAACCGGATCGTCCCCGACCAGGCCTTCGAGATCGTCCTGAACGTCGCCTCGCTCGGCATCATCGGCACCTGGATCACGATCATGGTCTGCCACCTGGCCTTCGTGCGCAGCGCGAAGCGGGGCGAGATCACCCGGCCGAAGTTCCGGCTCCCCGGCAGCGGTGTCACCGAGTACGTGACCATCGCGTTCCTGCTCACCGTCCTCTGCCTGATGTGGAAGGACGCCGAGGTGGGCCGCAAGACGCTCTTCCTCATCCCGATCGTGGGCGCGGCCCTCGTCGCCGGCTGGTTCGGCGTGCGCCGCCGCGTGGAGCGCGAGGCCCAGAGCCTCACGGAGACGCAGGACAGGTGACCGGCCGTCCGTAACGGCTGAGGGCCGCCGCCGACGGCGGCCCGTACGGTGGCGCCCTCTCGGATCACGTAGCTCCGAGAGGGCGCCACCGCGTCTTCGGGACAACTGCTGTGCAGCTGTGCGTTGTCGCGCACGGATGAGCGGGTAAGGCACCGGCATGCAGCTCACCCCCACGGAACTCGGGCCGTTCGGCCCGCAGCCCCAGGCACTGGCGCTCGCCGCCCTGCTGTGCGGCGCTCTCTGCCTCCTCGCCGGACGCGCCCTGACCCGTCCCGGCCGCCGCGCCACCGACTCCGCCCGCACGGGCGCCGAGACCGGGAGCCCGGCCGGTGGCAGGCTGCTCTCCGAGGCCCGGCCCGGGACCCCGCCGGCGCACGGCACCGCAGGTGAGGAGTGGGACGGCACGGCCGTGCCCGCCACCGGCCAGGCCGGAGTGGAGGCGGCGCGCGCCGCTGCGGAGGCCGAGCTGCGCGGCCAGGTCTCCGAGTGGGCCTCCGAGCTGGCGAGCCGCATCGCCGCCGAGCCGCTCACCGGACCCCCTGTGGTCCCGCTCGCCGAACCGGCCGCCCGGCCCGACGCCGGGCCGACGGGTTCAGGTCGCTGGGCCGACGCATTCGCGCCCTCCTCCGCCGACACCACTGGCGGCCCGGCCCGCCCCCGCGGAGACTCGGGGCATGGACGTCATGGTCTCGGTCAAGGACGGCGAAGTATGGGCCCACGACTCGGGTGAGCCCAGCGGCACGGGCGGCGCGGGCCTCCCCCTGATCCTCCTCCACCCCGGCGTCGGCGACTCCCGCATCTGGGACGGCATCCGCCCGCGGCTCGAGGAACGGCACCGGGTGATCCACTACGACGTACGGGGGTACGGCAGGTCGCCGGCCCCGACCGCCGCGTACTCGATGGTCGAGGACCTGATCGCCGTCCTCGACCACTTCGGGGTGGCCCGCGCGGTCCTCGCCGGGTCGAGCATGGGCGGTGCGACGTCCCTCGGTCTGGCGCTGCGCGATCCCGCGCGGGTGGCGAGCCTGGCTCTGCTGGTGCCGGGCGTCACCGGCGCCGACGAGCTCGTGTCGGCGGAGTTCCAGGCGGAGATGGGCCGGCTCGCCGAGGCGAACGACCTGGACGGGCTCGTCGCCCTGCTGCGCCGCACCTCGGGCGCCGCGGTCACCGGGGACGACCCGGAGGTGGAGGCGCACATCAGGGCGGTCATCCCCGCGTGGTTCGCCAACTACCCCCACAACGTGCCCGACCCGCCCACCTACGGCCGGCTCGGCGAGCTCGACGTGCCGTGCGTGCTGGCCCTCGGCGAGTACGACCGGCCCGAGGTGATCCAGGTGAACGAGACGATGGCGCGGCGCATCCCCGGCTGCCGCTTGGTACGCCTCGCGCACAGCGACCACTTCCCGACGGTCCGGGAACCGGACGCCGTCGTCGACGTCATCGAGGAGGCGTACGCCGCGGCACGGTGACGCCCCCGCGGTCCTCCGTGCCGTGCCCGGTCGCATACTGGAAGGCGCACGAACCGGGCACGGCGAAGGAGCACGTCGCATGAACCCTGCCGCCCACCGCACGGACCGCCCCACGCAGCGCCGCTCCGGCCCCGACCCCGCCCCGCCGCCGCCCGGCGGCATCCTGTGGAGCATCGCGGGCGACATCCGCATGGTCCTCATGCTGCCGCCCGCGCTCACCCTGCAGGTGGCCCACCCGGCGGTCGGCGCCGGCGTCGACGAGCACTCGGTGTTCCGCACCGACCCGTGGGGGCGGGGCGAACGCTCGGTGCGCTCGCTCCTGCTGTGGGTGTACGGCGGGGAGGAAGCCGCCGCCGAGGGCCGCAGACTGCGCGCACTGCACCGCACCATCCAGGGCACCGACGCGCACGGGCGCCGCTACCACGCGCTGACGCCCGCCAACTACGCCTGGGTCCACGCCACCGGCTTCCCCGTCTACCGGCACGCGCAGAAGTACCTGGGCCGCCGCCCGTTCACCGCGGCACAGGAACGGCAGCTGTACGCCGAGTGGCTCCAGGTCGGGCGGATCCTCGGCATCCACGACCGGGACATGCCGCAGACCGTCGAGGAGTTCTGGCCCTACTACCGCAAGGTCCTCGCCGAGGAGATCGAACTCACCGCGGTCGCCGAGGAGCTGACCGCCGTCGGCAGGCTGCCGCCGCCGGACCGCGGCCCGCGGCTGCCGCGTCTCGTGCTGCGCCTCCTGTGGCCGCTGCTCCTGCCGCCGCTGGCCCGCTTCCGCCGCTTCGTCACCATCGGCCTGATGCCGCCGGACGCCCGCGAGGCGATCGGCCTGCCGTGGACGGCCGGGCAGGAGCGCCGGCTGCGCAGGCTCGGCCGGGTGGTGCGCACGGTCGTGCCGCTGCTGCCGGAGCGGCTGCGCTATCTGCCGCAGGCCCGCAGGGCCCGGGCGCGGTACCGCGCCGCCCGGCGGTGGGACCGGACGGCGCGGTGAACGGTGAACGCGGTCGTCAGTGACCGTGCCCGTGCCGGGCGCCGTGCTCGTGCACCCCGTTCGTCGCCGCGATCTGCTTCCACGACTTCGGCTTGGCCGGGGCGGCCGCCGAGCGGGCGATGCCGGCCTCGCGCACGGCGGGCGCGTCGGGCCGCGACGGCTGGTAGAGCCACGTGTCGAAGAGCTCCGCGAGCGGCTTGCCGGAGATCTTCTCGGCGAACTTCACGAAGTCGCCCACCTTGGCGTTGCCGTACGCGTGCTTCTGCGGCCACTCCTTGAGGATCCTGAAGAACGTGTCGTCGCCGACCTCGTTGCGCAGCGCCTGCAGCGCGAGCGCGCCCCGGTCGTAGACCGCGCCGTGGAACTGGTTGTCCGGTCCCGGGTCGCCCGGCTTGACCTGCCAGAACGGGTCGTCCGCGGGGTGCTGGGCGTACACGTAGTCGGCCAGTTCCTGCGCCGTGCCCTCGCCCTCCTTCTCCGACCACAGCCACTGGCTGTAGCGGGCGAAGCCCTCGTTGACCCAGATGTCCTTCCAGCCGTCGACGGAGACGCTGTCGCCGTACCACTGGTGGGCCAGTTCGTGGACGACGATCGAGGCGTTGGAGCCGTTTGCGAACGCGGCAGGGCTGTAGAAGGGCCGCGTCTGGGTCTCCAGGGCGTAGCTGCTCTTCACGTTCGGCACGTATCCGCCGAGCGCGTTGAACGGGTACTTGCCGAAGACCGTCTCCAGCCACTCGGCGACCTCGGTGGTCCGCTCGATGCTGGCCCGCGCCGCGCCCGCGTTGTCGCCGAGGTCCTTGCTGTAGGCGTTGAGGACCGGCAGGCCGCTCTCCGTCTTGTCGGTCGTGATGTCGAACTTGCCGACGGCGAGGGTGGCCAGATAGCTCGCCTGCGGCTTGTTGGAGCGCCAGTTGTAGCGCGTCCAGCCCAGCTTCGAACTCTGCGACTGCAGCACGCCGTTGGAGATCGCCTGGGTGCCGTCCGGCACGGAGACCGACACGTCGTACGTCGCCTTGTCCAGCGGGTGGTCGTTGGAGGGGAACCACCACACGGCCGACTCCGGCTCCTGCGCCGCGATGCCGCCGTCCGGCGTCCGGTGCCAGGCCGTGTACCCGTTTATCTTCAGCTCGGAGGGCTTGCCCGCGTAGCGCACGACGACCGTGACGGGCGTGCCCTTGGGCAGCCCGGCCGGCGGCGTGATCTCCAGCTCCTGGTCGCCGGTCCTCGCGAACTTCGCCTTCTTGCCGTTGACCCGCACCTCGGAGACCTTCAGCCCGAAGTCGAGGTTGAACCGCGAAAGGTTCTGGGTGGTACGGGCGTTGATCGTCGCCGTGCCCTCAAGGAGGTCGGTCACGGGCTGGTACTTCAGCCGCAGGTCGTAGTGCGAGACGTCGTATCCGCCGTTGCCGCTGGCCGGGTAGTAGGGGTCGCCGATGCCCGGGGCCCCGGGGGTGAAGTCCGCGGCCGACGCCGGGATCGCCAGCAGGAGGGAGGCCGCGAGCGCGCCCGGGGCGATGAGTCTGCGGTGCACGTCAAGCTCCAAGTCGTAGGGGCTCAAGATCTGTTCGTCTTGGTCGACGAGCCTATTCAGCCCCTCCGGCACCCGTCATGTCCATGGTCCCGAACGTCACACGATCGCCATTCGGCCGACATGTGCCTCAATGTCCCACGCACCTGACGCAACCGTGTGCGGCCCTCTGTCGCGCCGCAGTTCACCGGTGTACCTTCCGCGCCATGCCGATACGTGCGCGACGCACCCGCCTCCTGTGGAGAACGCTGCTTGCGGCGGCCCTTGCCGCCCTGATGGCCACCCTCATGTCCCCGGGCGCAGCGCAGGGGGCCGCACCGGCCCCGCGCGCGCCCGGCCAGGCCCCTCGCACCCCGGGCGAGAGCAGGCCCGTGTACTCGTACGAGGACGCGATACGCGAGTCCGTCTGGGTCGACACGAGGATCGACGGCGACGCGGACGGCAGGACCGACCGCGTCGCCGTCGACATCGTCCGCCCCCACGAACTCGACCGCCCGGGCCGCCGGATACCCGTGATCATGGACGCCAGCCCCTACTACGCCTGCTGCGGGCGGGGCAACGAGAGCCAGAAGAAGACGTACGACGCGGACGGGAGCCCGGTGCGGTTCCCGCTCTACTACGACAACTACTTCGTGCCCCGCGGCTACGGCTATGTCGCCGTCGACCTCGCGGGCACCAACCGCTCCGACGGCTGCGTCGACGTCGGCGGCCGCTCCGACGTCCGGTCCGCCAAGGCCGTCGTCGACTGGCTGAACGGGCGCGCCCGCGGCTACCGCAGCCGCACCGGAGACGAACGGGCCAGGGCGACCTGGACCAACGGCGCCACCGGCATGATCGGCAAGAGCTACGACGGGACCATCGCGCAGGGCGTGGCCGCCACCGGCGCCCGGGGCCTCAAGACCATCGTGCCGATCGGCGCGATCTCGTCCTGGTACGACTACTACTTCGCCAAGGGCGCCCCGCTCTACGACAGCGGCCCCGAATGGCTGTCGGACGCCGTGGAGAGCCCCCAGGCGCGCGCCCGCTGCGGCGCCGTGCAGCAGCGCCTGATCGACGGGGCGCCGCGCTCCGGCGACTGGACCCCCCTGTGGAGCGAACGGAACCACGTCCCGGACGCCGGCAAGGTGCGCGCCAGCGTCTTCGTCGTCCATGGCATGCAGGATCTCAACGTCCGCACCAAGCACTTCGGCCAGTGGTGGAACGCCCTCGCGAAGAACGGCGTCGAGCGGAAGATCTGGCTCAGCCAGGCCGGTCACGTCGACCCCTTCGACCTGCGCCGCGGCGACTGGGTGCGCACGCTGCACCGGTGGTTCGACCACGAACTCCTCGGCTACGACAACGGCGTCGACCGCGAGCCGATGGCCGACATCGAGCGCTCGCCGGACCACTGGACCACCGACCGGGTCTGGCCGCCGCGCTCCACCCACACCGTCAAGCTCCGTCCCGCCAAGGGCACTTCGCCCGGCGTCGGCACCCTCGGCCTGCGACGCGGCAAGGGCACCGAGACCTTCACCGACGACCCCCGGCTGAGCGAGACGGACTGGGCCGAACACATCGACACCCCAACCCCGGCCAAAGCGGGCTTCGTCACCGGACCCCTCGGACGCGACCTGCGCCTGTCCGGCTCCTCCACGGTGACCGTCACCGCCACGCCGACCACCCGCACCGCGCACCTCTCCGCGGTCCTCGTCGACCTCGGCCCCGACACCATCCGCGACTACGCCGCCGCGGGCGAGGGCATCACCACCCTCGCGGAGCGCACCTGTTGGGGTTCGAGCACCGCGGGTGACAGCGCCTGCTTCAAGGAGACGCGCGCCAGGACCGCCGACGTCGACCACACCGTCTTCAGCCGCGGCTGGGCCGACCTCGGCAACTGGGCGGACCCCGGACACGGCCGCCCGCTCACCCCGGGCAAGCCCTACACCATCACGCTCGACCTGGCCGCGAGCGACCACGTCGTCCCCGCGGGCCACCGGCTGGCCCTGATCGTCGCGGGCACCGACAAGAACCTCATCGAGCCCCCAGCCGACACCCCGACGCTCACCCTCGACCTGGCCCGCACCTCGGCGAACCTGCCGTTGTCCGGCGGACCCGGCGCCTTCACCACCACCGCACCCGGCACGCCCGGCCCGTCCCGTCCCGCCGGCGTGGCCCCGCCGCGACCGCTCGACCCCCGCCCGGGAGGCAGCACTTCATGAGACCCGCCATCCGCACCCTGGTGCTCGCCTGCGCCACCACCGCGCTCGCCGCACCGCTCCTGACGGCGCCCGCGCAGGCGACGACGACCCCGCCCCGTACCGGATTCGAGGAGACCGACGGGGCCCGCTGGACCAGCCAGGCGGAGGAGCAGCGCCTCCTCGCCGCCGTCGACAAGGCGACCGCGCGGGTCTCGGTCACCCGCGTCGGCACCACGAAGCAGGACCGCCCCCTCCAGCTGGTCCGCATCGGCGAACGCCCCGCCAAGAACACGGTGCTGCTGGTCTGCAGCCAGCACGGCGACGAGCCGTCGGGCCGCGAGGCCTGCCTGTCCACCATCCGCGACCTCGCGTACGCGAAGGACAAGAAGACCGCGCGCTTCCTCTCCCGCACCACGCTCCTCGTCGTACCCACCGCCAACCCGGACGGCCGCGCCGCCGACACCCGCGGCAACTCCGACGGCGTCGACATCAACCGCGACCACCTCGCCCTGAAGACCGCGGAGGCCCGCGCCATGGCCGCCGTGATCCGTGACCGGAAGCCCGACGTCATCTACGACCTGCACGAGTACGGCGCCACCCCCAAGTACTACGACAAGGACCTGTTCGACCTCTGGCCGCGCAACCTCAACACCGACGAGGCCGTGCACCAGGAGGCGCAGACCCTGTCGAAGGCGTACGTGCGGCCGGCCGCCGGGCACGACGGGTACACCACCGGCACGTACGGCATCTGGACCGACCCGGTCACCGGCGACCCGATCAAGCAGACCGCGGGCGACGGCCAGGAGCGCATCCTGCGGAACATGTCCGGCATCAAGCACGCCGCGGGCCTGCTGATCGAGAGCCGCGTCGACCCGATGACCGAGGCGGAGAAGAAGGACGAGGCGCTCAACAACCGGCGCCGCGTCGCCTCCCAACGCTCCGCGCTCGGCGGCCTCTTCGACTACACGGACGAGCGCCGCGACCGGCTCGAGGCCGCCACCGGCGCGGCCCGCGCCGCGGGCCACCGCGACCGCGGCCCCGTCTACGTCGGCGGCGCCGACAATGACCCGGCCGAGCCGTCCGAGGTGATCCAGGACCCGCCCTGCGGCTACCGCCTGACCGCCGCCCAGTACGACGACATCAAGGACGAACTGGCCCTGCACGGCGTCACCGTGCGGCACCGGCGGTCCGGCGCGTACGTGCCGCTGCGGCAGTCCGCGCGCGCCCTCGTCCCGCTCCTGCTCGACGAGCGCGCGCCGTACCACATGGTCACAGCTCGGCCCGACATGGCCTGTTGAGGAAGTGAGAGGTGCGTCACATGTGGTAGGGGGTAGCGGAGGATGAAGTCCGGAATCAAACGACCCCTCGAAAGGTGTCACTTGTGACGCAGGATCAGCATCAAGCGGACGACGGGGGAGGGTCGCAGGAGATCATGGCACCCGCCCCCGGCGGCCGGTCCCCCCAGACCGACCGCGTGGTCTTCGGCGTGACCGCCGTGCTCACTCTCGCGTTCGTGGTCTGGGGCGCGGTGTCGACGGACTCGCTCGAGAGCGTCTCCACGGACATGCTCGAAGGTCTGATGCACAACGGCGGTTGGTTCTTCATGCTGACCGCCACCGGCTTCGTGGTCTTCGCGCTCTGGCTGGCCGTCAGCCGGTACGGAAAGATCACCCTCGGCCGGGAGGGCGAGGAGCCGGAGTTCCGCACCGTCTCCTGGGTCGCCATGATGTTCAGCGCCGGCATGGGCATCGGGCTGATGTTCTACGGAGTGAGCGAGCCGCTCGCCCACTTCACCTCGCCGCCGCCGGGCACCGACCCGTCCGACGCGCCCGCGGCGATGGAGACCGCGATGGCCACCACGCTCTTCCACTGGACGCTCCACCCGTGGGCGATCTACGCGGTCGTGGGCCTCGCCATCGCGTACAGCACCTTCCGGCGCAACCGGCGCCAGACCATCAGCGCCGTCTTCGAACCCCTCATCGGCGAGAAGCACGCCCACGGCGCCTGGGGCCGGGTCATCGACATCCTGGCCATCTTCGCCACCCTCTTCGGCTCGGCCGCCTCCCTCGGCCTCGGCGCCCTGCAGATCGGCAGCGGCATCGAGGTGCTCGACTGGATGAAGGACGCAGGCACCGGCCTGCTCGTCGTCATCATCGCCGTGCTGACCCTGGCCTTCGTGGCGTCCGCCATCTCCGGCGTCGAGAAGGGCGTCCAGTGGCTGTCGAACATCAACATGGTGCTTGCCGCGCTGCTCGTGGTGTTCGTCTTCATCGCCGGGCCGACGGTCATCATCCTCGACATGGTGCCCACCTCCCTCGGCGCCTACCTCGACGACCTGCCGCAGCTCATCGGCCGCACCGAGGCGTCCAGCGGCAAGGGCGTCGCGGACTGGCTGAGCAGCTGGACGGTCTTCTACTGGGCGTGGTGGATCTCCTGGACGCCCTTCGTCGGCATGTTCATCGCGCGGATCAGCCGCGGCCGTACGATCCGCCAGTTCGTCGGCGGCGTCATCCTGGTGCCGAGCACCGTCAGCCTCATCTGGTTCGCCGTGTTCGGCGGCAGCGCGATGACCGTCGCCGACCGGGGCGGACTCAAGGGCGAGACGACGCCGGAGGCGCAGCTCTTCGGCCTGCTCCACGAGTATCCGATCGCCACCGTCACCAGCCTGCTCGTGATGATCCTCGTAGGCATCTTCTTCGTCTCGGGTGCCGACGCGGCCTCCATCGTCATGGGCACGCTCTCCCAGAAGGGCGCCCTCGAACCCGGCCGGTTCGTCGTGATCTTCTGGGGCATCGTGACCGGCGCGGTCGGCGCGATCATGCTGCTGATCGGCGACGGCTCCGACGACGCGCTCACCGGCCTGCGCAACCTCACGATCCTGGTCGCCGCGCCGTTCACCCTCGTGATGATCGGCATGTGCGTGTCCCTGATGCGGGACCTGCGCCACGACCCGCTGATCGTGCGCGGCGAGCACGGCACGGAAGCCGTCGAGAAGGCGGTGATCGCCGGTCACGAGCAGTACGACGGTGACTTCGAGATCCGCATCGGCCCCGCCCAGGACGAGGACGACGCCGAGCCGGAATCGGGGAGTACCGCGGCCGGGAAGCGCTGACCGGCCGGCTCAGGAGGCGGTGTCCGCAAGGCGCGCCGCCTCCCGGGCGCACCCCCAGGCGACGTGACCCCGGCGCCGCCGTGCCCGTAGTTGTGCACGAGGACCCCGCCCTCCGCGGTCCGCTCGCGTTCCAGCCGCACCCGGCGGCGGGCCGGCCGCAGCCCCACGCGATGGCCGAGCACCCGCGCCCCGGCGATCTCCGGCCGCACGGCCGCGCACCGCGCGACGATGGCCTCGGCCACGGCGGGGTCCGGCTCCATGGACCAGGCGCCGGCCTCGGCGGTCCCGCCGAGCAGCAGCCGCCCGCCCGGCTGCGGGAAGAAGTACGTGGTCGTCCCCGCGGCGGGATCGGCCGCCGTGAACCAGGTGTCGATCCCCGGGTTCTCCACGACGACGATCTGCCCCCGCAGCGGGTGCACCGCCTCGTCCGGCACCAGCTCGCGTGCCCCGATGCCGGAGCAGTTGACCACGGTGGGCGCCTCGGCCAGGGGCTCCGCGAGCCGCCCGACCGTCCGCTCCTCCACGACCGTCCCGGCGGCGCGCAACCGCCCCCGCAGCCAGGCGAGATGGACCGGCATGTCGATGAGCGGCAGCCGGGCGCACAGCCCCTGCCCCGCGTACTCCCCGGCTTCCGCCGCCCGCAGCCCCGCCACCCCCGCCGCCCAGGGCCCCAACGCGTCCAGCCGCTCCCCGGCGAGTACGCCCTCGACCATGCGTACGCCGCCGACACCACCGCGGGCCGCCAACTCCTCGTAAACGGCGAGGGAACCCAGCGCCCAGTCACCGGCCGCCGCCACCGGCTCGATGCGGTACGGCCACCACAGCGCACCCGCAACGGCCGAGGTCGTCCGCTCGGCGGGCTCCCTGCTCCACACCCGCACGGGCCGCCCCGCCTCCGCGAGCACGACGGCCGTGGTGAGCCCCACGACACCGCTGCCCACCACGATCACCGCGTCATCCTTCATCCCGGGAACGTAGCGGAAGTCGCGATGCCGTGCTCACATCACATCTCAGGTGGGGATACTCACACCATGTCTGCCGAGTACGCGACCTTCGGTCTGGCACCGGCCATGCGCGCCGGTGGGGTTCTCGCCGACGGTGGCTTCCAAGCGCACCGTGATTTCGTCGACTTCATCGTGGACGGCCGCCCCCTGCTCTTCCAGCTCTCCGACCTCGACGCGGTGTCGCCGCTGGCCGCCGACATCCCGCCGGCGATCTTCACGGCACATGTCCGCCGGCTGCTCCTGGAGGCGCGGGCACCGCTGCGCGACGGCCGGTACGTCATATACGGCTGCCCCGAGTGCGAGGGCCTGGAGTGCGGCGCGGTGACCGCGGTCATCGAGAAGAGCGCCGACGGCAGCGACGACTTCATCTGGCGCGACTTCGCCTGGCAGACGGCCGAACCGGCCGACCTGGAGCTCAACGGCTACCACGGCATAGGGCCGTTCCGCTTCCGCGGCGACGAATACCGCGCGGCGCTCGGCCAGTTGCTCACCGACGGCGAGTCGCAGGCCCGCCGCCGGGTCCTGCTCATCGGCGCCCGCGTGGCGCTCCTCGCCAAGCTGGCGGCGGCGCTGCGCACGATCGGCATCGGCGCGGAGATCGCGGCGGATGCGGCGGGCGTCCCGCCCGAGGAGCTGCGCACCTACGGAGCGGTCGCCTTCGGCCGCGCGGTCCCCGACGAGACCCGCCGCTCCGTACGCTCCGCCTTCGACCGCGCCGACGTCGAGGTGGCCTACGTCGACGGGCTCGCCCCGATCATCCCGCTCCTGGTCGCGCAGATCGAGTACGCGCTGGACCGCAGCCCCCGGGAACAGCGCCGCCTGACCAGGCTGGAGGCGTCACCCTCCTCGGCCGAGCTGGAGGTCACGTCGGCGTGCCGGGTCCGCCTGACGACGTACCGCCTGGACCGGCTGGCGCGCACACATGCCCACGAGGTCCTGGACGAGGTCCTGCAACCGGGCGAGCACAGGATCACCCTGCCGACCAAGGCCACAAAGGGCGAGGCCTACGTGGTGGCACGCACATCCACGAACGTCCTGGCAACACCCACCCGCTGACTCCCCCCGGCCCGCACCCGCCCCCGAGACGGGAGGGGACGTGGGGGTATGTGCGAACGGAGCACCGAGCCCCCTGTGCCGTCTTTGTCCGCACGGCGTGGCGCAGGGATGGCGAGTACGCACATACCCCCGCGGCCCCGCACCCACCACCGCCCCAAGGCGAGACCAGCCCAGGCACGCCCGCACTCGCCCCCCGACGCCGCACCACCCACCGAACCCAAGGCGCCCCACCCCGGCCCAGCGGAGCGGCGACGCGTCCCCGGCCTACAATCGCCCTCTGATGACCGCAACCCTCGTCGCCAAAGATCTCGCCGCCGGCCACGGCGACCGCACTCTCTTCTCCGGTCTTGAACTGGTCGTCGCCCCGGGCGACGTCATCGGTCTCGTCGGGGCCAACGGAGCCGGCAAGTCCACGCTCCTGAGGCTGCTCGCGGGGCTGGACACCCCCGAAGGGGGAGAGCTGAGGCTCTCGCCGCCCACCGCGTCCGTCGGGCACCTGCCCCAGGAGCCGGAGCGCCGCCCGGACGAGTCCATCCGCGCCTTCCTCGCCCGCCGCACCGGCGTCGCCGAGGCCCAGCGCGTCATGGACGAGGCCACCCAGGCCCTCGTCGACGGCGCCCCGGGCGCGGACGACGCCTACGCCACCAGCCTGGAGCGCTGGCTGGCGCTCGGCGGCGCGGACCTGGACGAGCGCGCCGAGGACGTCGCCGACTCGCTCGGCCTCGCCGTCAACCTCGACCAGGCGATGACCTCGCTCTCGGGAGGCCAGGCGGCCCGCGCCGGACTCGCCTCCCTCCTCCTCTCCCGGTACGACGTGTTCCTCCTGGACGAGCCGACCAACGACCTCGACCTCGCGGGCCTGGAACGTCTGGAGAGCTTCGTACGGGGCCTGCGCGCCGGCACCGTCGTGGTCAGCCACGACCGCGAGTTCCTCACCCGCACGGTCACCAAGGTCCTCGAACTCGACCTGGCGCAGCAGGAGATCAACCTCTACGGCGGCGGTTACGACGCCTACCTTGAGGAGCGGGAGACGGCCCGGCGGCACGCCCGCGACGAGTACGACGAGTACGCGGGCAAGAAGGCGGCGCTCCAGGGCCGCGCCCAGATGCAGCGCTCCTGGATGGACAAGGGCGTCAAGAACGCCCGGCGCAAGGCGGGCGACAACGACAAGATCGGCCGGAACTTCCGCAGCGAGGCGAGCGAGAAGCAGGCCGCCAAGGCCCGCCAGACGCAGCGCATGATCGAGCGCCTCGACGTCGTCGACGAACCCCGCAAGGAGTGGGAGCTGCGCATGGAGATCGCTGCCGCCCCGCGCTCCGGCACGGTCGTCGCGAGCCTGCGCGACGCCCGGGTGTCCCGGGGCGCGTTCACGCTCGGCCCGGTGACCCTGCAGATCGACTGGGCGGACCGCGTGGCGATCACCGGGGCCAACGGCTCGGGCAAGTCGACGCTGCTCGCCGCCCTCCTGGAACGCGTCCCGCTCGACGCGGGCCACGCCGCTCTCGGCTCGGGGGTCCTGGTGGGCGAGGTCGACCAGGCCCGCGCGCTGTTCCACGGCGAGGAGTCTCTGCTCGACGCGTTCTGCGCGGCGGTCCCCGAGACGGAACCGGCCGAAGTCCGCACGCTGCTCGCCAAGTTCGGCCTCAAGGCGGAGCACGTGCTGCGCTCGGCGGCCACGCTCTCGCCCGGCGAGCGGACGCGCGCGGCCCTCGCCCTGCTCCAGGGCCGCGGCGTCAACCTCCTCGTCCTCGACGAGCCGACGAACCATCTCGACCTGCCCGCGATCGAGCAGCTGGAGTCGGCCCTGGAGTCCTACGAGGGCACGCTGCTGCTGGTCACGCACGACCGCAGGATGCTCGACGCGGTCCGTGTGACGCGCCGTCTGGAGGTGGCGGAGGGCAGAGTGACCGAGCTGTCGCTCTGACCACTCCGACCCCCGCCGCGCGTCGAGCGCCTCAGCCCCGCTTCGGGTCCACCAGACCGGCCCGCCGCAGCGCCTCGGCCATCGCGTCGTTGGCGGGCGGCGGCCCCTGCCGCTGTTGCCGCTGCCCGCCACCACGCTGACCTTGGCCGCCGCGCTGGCCCTGCCCACCGCGCTGGCCCTGCCCACCGCGCTGGCCCTGGCCGGAGCGCTGCTGCCCCTGCCCCTGGCCGCCCTGCTGCCGCTGCCGGGGCGGGCGCCCGCCCCGCTTCTGCTGCTCCCCGCCGGAGGCGGACGCGTCCGTCTCGTCGTCGAGCCGCAGCGTCAGCGAGACCCGCTTGCGCGGGATGTCGACGTCCATGACCTTCACCTTGACGATGTCGCCGGGCTTGACGACGTCGCGCGGATCCTTGACGAACGTCTTCGACATGGCGGATACGTGCACCAGGCCGTCTTGGTGCACGCCCACGTCGACGAAGGCGCCGAACGCGGCCACGTTCGTGACCACGCCTTCGAGCACCATCCCGGCAGCGAGGTCGGAGAGCTTCTCGACGCCCTCCTTGAAGGTCGCCGTCTTGAAGGCGGGACGCGGGTCGCGCCCGGGCTTCTCCAGCTCCTTCAGGATGTCCGTGACCGTGGGAAGCCCGAAGACCTCGTCCACGAAGTCGTCCGGCCGCAGCGAGCGCAGCGTCGCCGTGTTGCCGATCAGCGAACCGACCTCGCCCCCGGCCGACTTCACCATCTTGCGCACCACGGGGTACGCCTCCGGGTGCACGCTGGAGGCGTCCAGCGGGTCGTCGCCGCCGCGGATGCGGAGGAAGCCCGCGCACTGCTCGTACGCCTTCGGGCCGAGCCGGGCGACGTCCTTGAGCCCCTTGCGGCTCTTGAAGGGACCGTTCGCGTCGCGGTGGGCCACGATGTTCTCCGCGAGGCCCGCGCCGATGCCGGAGACCCGGGCGAGGAGCGGGGCGGACGCGGTGTTCACGTCGACGCCGACGCCGTTCACACAGTCCTCGACGACGGCGTCGAGCGAGCGCGACAGCTTCGTCTCGGAGAGGTCGTGCTGGTACTGGCCGACCCCGATCGACTTCGGGTCGATCTTCACGAGTTCGGCCAGCGGGTCCTGCAGACGGCGGGCGATGGAGACCGCGCCGCGGATCGAGACGTCCAGGTCGGGCAGTTCCTGTGAGGCGAAGGCCGACGCCGAGTACACGGACGCGCCCGCCTCGGAGACCATCACCTTCGTCAGGTTCAACTCGGGGTGCCTGGCGATGAGTTCGGCGGCGAGCCTGTCGGTCTCGCGGGACGCCGTGCCGTTGCCGATGGCGATCAGTTCGACCGCGTGCTCCGCGGCGAGCCGGGCCAGCGTGGCCAGGGACTGGTCCCACTTGTTGGCCGGGACGTGCGGGTGGATCGTGTCGGTGGCGACGACCTTGCCGGTGGCGTCGACGACGGCGACCTTCACGCCGGTGCGGAAGCCCGGGTCCAGGCCCAGTGTCGCGCGGGTGCCCGCGGGCGCCGCGAGCAGCAGGTCGCGCAGGTTCGACGCGAAGACGCGCACCGCCTCGTCCTCGGCGGCCGTCCGCAGCCGCAGCCGCAGGTCGATGCCGAGGTGGACGAGGATCCGGGTCCGCCAGGACCAGCGCACCGTGTCCTGCAGCCACTTGTCGCCGGGCCTGCCGCGGTCGGCGATGCCGAAGCGCTGGGCGACGATCCCCTCGTACGAGGACGGGGTGCCCGGCGTGGCGGGCGGCTCCTCGGGTTCGAGGACCAGGTCGAGGACGTCCTCCTTCTCGCCGCGCAGCATGGCCAGGACACGGTGCGAGGGGAGCTCCGTGAAGGGCTCGGCGAAGTCGAAGTAGTCGGCGAACTTGGCGCCCGCCTCTTCCTTGCCCTCACGGACCTTCGCGGCGAGCCGGCCGCGCACCCACATGCGCTCGCGCAACTCGCCGATCAGGTCGGCGTCCTCCGAGAACCGCTCGGCGAGGATGGCCCGGGCGCCGTCGAGGGCGGCCTGCGGGTCCGCGACGCCCTTGCCGGCGTCCACGAACGCGGCGGCCGCCTCCTGCGGTTCCACGGACGGGTCGGCGAGCAGCCCGTCGGCCAGCGGTTCGAGCCCCGCCTCGCGGGCGATCTGCGCCTTGGTGCGGCGCTTGGGCTTGAACGGGAGGTAGATGTCCTCGAGCCGGGCCTTGGTGTCCGCCTCGCGGATCCGCGCCTCGAGCTCGTCGGTGAGCTTGCCCTGTTCGCGGACCGATTCGAGGATCGCGGCGCGGCGGTCCTCCAGCTCGCGCAGGTAGCGCAGCCGCTCCTCGAGCGTGCGCAGCTGCGCGTCGTCGAGCATCTCGGTCGCTTCCTTGCGGTAGCGCGCGATGAAGGGCACCGTGGACCCGCCGTCGAGCAGGTCGACGGCGGCCTTCACCTGCCGCTCCCGTACGCCGAGCTCCTCGGCGATCCTGCCTTCGATGGACGCAGGGGTGGACGTCTTCACAGCTGCCACGTTCCGGTACCGCCTTCTCGCTGAGGTTGCCGGGCAATTGTGGCAGGTGGCGGCGGCAAAGGGTGATCAGACCCGTCGGGTCCGGCCCGTCCGGCCAGGTCGCCTGCCGGTGCTCCGCCCGCCCCGCCCGGTGGAACGGGAGGCTCCGCCGAAGAGCCGCGCCACCGCCCGGAACGGCAGGGTGACGACGGTGGCGATGGCGCCCGCGATCTGACGCAGTACGTCCGCTATGGCACGGAACATGGCTTCCCCTCTCGTCTCCCGGCGCCGCCTGGGTGGCGGCCGGGGGACGTCCGGGTACCTCGGAGCGGGCAAGCCATGCCGCGCGGGCCCTCAGCGCTTGCCGAGGAGGTCCGCCGGGTACGCCCCGGCCTGCAGCGCCTTCCCGATGAAGAGGGTGCCGAGCTCCGTCAGGCGTTCGACGCCCTCGGCGCCCAGGTGCTCGTAAGGTGCCCGGTCGAGGCGGTCCGTCTCGGCCTCGATGTCCCGGCGCAGCGCCACGCCCGCCTCCGTCAACTCGCCCTCGTCGTCGAGCAGTCCGCGCCCGCGCAGTCGCTGGACGGCGGCGTCCCAGTCCTCCTGGTTCCAGCCCCGGGTGGCGAAGACCCACTTCGGGGTCATGCCCTTGCCGGTGGCGGTGTGGGTCACCATGGCCTCAAGACCGTCGAGTTCGACGCCGAGCAGGACGGTCAGGTGCCCGTCGCCGCGGTGTTCGCGCAGCAGCGTCGCCGCGTGCCAGTACGCGAGGTGCGGCTCGTCGGGGACGGGCAGGTCGGCGTGCGCGGCGTACAGCGGACGGGCGCCGCGGCCGCACGCCTCGGTGGCGCGCAGCGCGAGCCCGGCGGCCTCGGCCATCTCGGGCGAGGTGATGAGCTCCTCGCCGAGGAGCCGGCGCAGCGTGGAGTCGACGGCCCGCATGCGCGCGCCCTGGACCTGCTCAGGGGCGGCGGTCTTCCACACCTCGGGCACGTGCGCGGCGACGAGCTCGTACTTGTAGTTGTAGAAGGTGGCGGCCACGGTTCCGGCACCGACGGCGCCCATCGCCGCCGCCCGCAGGGCGAAGTTGACGGCGGCGGGGTGACTCACCCCGAGGGCGGCCATCTCCCGCGCGGAGTCGGGCGCGAAGTAGTGCGTCGAGTGCAGGGAGTTGAGGACGTTGTGACAGCGGCGGCCGGCGCGCGGCGGCAGTGCGGCGGCCGCGTCGGAGGGCGGGGTGGAAGGCGTGGTGGACGTCGTCGAAGAGGTCATGGGAGCACGGTACCTACTGGTTGGTATGTCGTCCGTGGCGCAGGCCACCCCAATTCCGCGTGCACGCGCACGCACCGGATGCCGGATGGCAGGAAAGGTGGGTGCCCGTCATTGCGGACATCACTGGGCGGGCCAAGAATCGGGGCATGGAGCAGCGAACCGTCCTGGTCGTCCTCTTCGACGATGTCCAGAGCCTCGACGTCACGGGCCCCGTGGAGGTGTTCGCGGGCGCCGCGCCCTGCCTCGGGACCGGGGACGGCTACCGGGTCCGCACCGCGTCCATGGACGGCCGGCCCGTGCGCACGTCGAGCGGGCTCACCCTGGTCCCGGACTTCGCGCTGGCCGACGCGCCCACGCCGCACACCCTGCTCGTCCCGGGCGGCGCGGGCACCAGGCCCGAGGACGCGGACCTCGTCGACTGGCTGCGCGAGCACGGGCCGCGGGCCGAGCGCCTCGTCTCGGTCTGCACCGGCGCCATCCGGCTCGCCGAGGCGGGCCTCCTGGAGGGGCGCCGCGCCACGACGCACTGGGCGTACTGCGACCGGCTCGCCCGTCAGCACCCCGGGGTCGAGGTCGACCCGGACCCCATCTACGTCAGGGACGGTCACGTCGCGACATCGGCCGGGGTCACCGCGGGCATCGACCTGGCCCTGGCGCTTGTGGAGGAGGACTTCGGCCGCGATGTGGCCCTCACCATCGCCCGCCACCTGGTGGTCTTCCTGCGCCGTCCGGGCAACCAGGCGCAGTTCAGCGTCCAGCTCGCCGCGCAGACCGCGCGGCGCGCGCCGATCCGGGAGGTCCAGCAGTGGATCACCGAACACCCCGAGGACGACCTCACGGTCGACGCGCTCGCCGCGCGCGCCCAGCTCTCGCCCCGCCACTTCGCCCGCGCCTTTCGGGCGGACACCGGGCTGACGCCGGGCAAGTACGTCGAGCGGGTCCGGGTCGAGCACGCCCGCAGGCTCCTGGAGGACACCGACGACGGCGTCGAACAGGTCTCGCGCGCCTGCGGCTACGGGACGCCGGAGGCGATGCGCCGCGCCTTCGTCAAGGCGCTCGGCGCGGCACCGGCCGAGTACCGCCGCCGCTTCCACCCACTGCCCGCCGCGGAGACGGGCCCGGTCACCACCCCCGCCCACCGGTCCGGCCACCCGCACCGGCCGGGCGCACACCACACCAGCGACGCACACCGCTCCAGCGACCCGCACCACCCCAGCGACCCACACCGATAGGGACACCATGCAGATCGCCATCGCTCTGTACGAACGCTTCACCGCCCTCGACGCCATCGGCCCCTACCAGACGCTCAACTCCCTGCCCGGTTACGAGACCGTCTTCGTGGCGGAGCAGGCCGGCCCGGTGAGCGACGACACCGGCTCCCTCGCCCTGATCGCCGACAAGACCTTCGCGGAGGTGCGCACCCCCGACATCGTGGTGGTGCCCGGCGGACCCGGCCAGAGCGACCAGATGGAGAACGAGGCGCTCCTGGACTGGCTCCGCGCCGTCGACGCCACGACCACCTGGACGACGTCGGTCTGCACGGGCTCCCTCGCCCTCGCCGCCGCCGGACTCCTCAAGGGCCGCCGCGCCACCTCGCACTGGTGCGCCCTCGGCGAACTCGACCGGCTCGGCGTGGAGTCGACGGGGGAGCGGGTGGTCTTCGACGGCAAGTACGTCACGGGGGCCGGGGTCTCGGCGGGCATCGACATGGGCCTCACGCTGGCCGGCAAGATCGCGGGCGACGAGCACGCGCAGGCCGTACAGCTGCTGACCGAGTACGACCCGCGGCCGCCCTACGACGCCGGTTCCCCCGAGAAGGCGCCGGCGCACCTCGTCGCGAGGTTCCGCGACCGGAGCCGCTTCGCGCAGTGAAAATCCCGGGCGCACGGCGGCGCCGGGCGCTCAGTCGGCCCGCGCGGTCCAGGTGAAGCGCGGCTGCCTGCGCTCCAGGAAGGCGGCGACACCCTCGGCGGTGTCGCCGCTGCCGCGCGCCTGCTCCGTCCAGTACGCGTCCCGGTCCGTGCGCCCCGCCGCGAACTCCTTCGCCGCCGCCTGGGTCAGTTGCGAGCGGGAGGCGAGGACCCGGGTGAACTCCGCGACCCGCTTGTCCAGCTCGCCGGCCGGCAGCACCTCGTCCACGAGTCCGGTGCGCAGCGCCCGCTCCGCGTCGATCAACTCCCCGGAGAACAGCAGGTACTTGGCGGCGGAAGGACCCACGAGGGAGACCAGGCGCCGGGTGGACGACGCCGGATAGACGATGCCCAGCTTGGCGGGCGTGACCCCGAACAGGGCGTCCTCGTCCGCGAACCGCAGGTCACACGCGCCCGCCAGCTGGGCGCCGCCGCCCACGCAGTAGCCCCGTACCGCCGCGAGCGTCGGCTTGGGGAAGGCGGCGAGGGCGTCCTCGGCCCGCACCGCCAGCTCCTGTGCCGTACCCGGGGACTCGCGCAGCGAGGAGATGTCGGCGCCCGCGCAGAACGTGCCACCGGCCCCGGTCAGCACCACGGCGCGTACGGCGGGGTCGGCGGCCAGGGCCCCGAACAGCGGCGGCACCCGGCGCCACATGTCCGCGGTCATGGCGTTGCGCTTGGCCGGATGGTCGATGAGGACGGTGGCGACGCCGTCCGTGACGGTGTGGCTCAGCTGCGGCTCCATGCGCCGGATGCTATCCGCACCCCTCGAACGTACGATCAAGAAGGGTCGACGCATAAGACGTATACGACGTATACGGAACTTAACGCGCAGAAGGCTCCGCCGAGGGAGAGGGAGACGCTGATGGCCGGACGCAAGAACGCCGACGCCAGGACCGACGGGGCGGCCGGCCCCGGGAGCGGCGGCCCCGACCCCCAGGGCGCGCGGCTCAGCCGCGGCTTCGGCTGGCTCGCCCTGCTCGGCGCGATCCTCGCCGTGGCCGGCCTCGTCGGCCTCGTCTACACCGGGGTAGCCACCCTGACCTCGATGCTCCTGTTCGGCTGGCTGCTGCTGATCGGCGGGGTCGTCGGCCTGCTGCACGCCGTCCAGTCGCGCGGGAGCAGCTTCTTCTGGCTCGGCGTGGTGGTCGCCGCGCTGAACCTCGCGGCGGGGGTCGTGATCATCCGCAGGCCCGACGTGGCGGCGGAGGCGCTGACCATGTTCGCGGCCCTGCTCTTCCTCACCGGCGGAGTGTTCCGGCTGGTCGGCAGCCTGGTGGTGCGCGGCCCGCAGTTCGCCCTGACGCTCCTCCAGGGAGCCTTCGGCCTGCTGATCGGCGTCCTCGTCCTCGCGGGGTGGCCCAGCAGCAGCCAGTACGTGATCGGGTGCTTCTTCTCCCTGGCGCTGCTCTTCGACGGCCTCGGCCTGCTCGCCACGGGCATCGGCGGGCGCCGCATCGTGAGCCTCGTACAACCTGAAGAACGCTTGAATACGCAACAACGGGGGCAGGACCAGTCGCACAACTGACGGTGCCATGCGCCACCGATCAAATCCCGTCGATAGTCGCTGACTTCTGGTCAGTGGAGCGGTCCGGACCAGAGCAGTCCCAACACTCGATGTGTGGCGACTATCGAGCGCGAGGGCGGCGACCGGACGATGGCGAACGGCGGGAGAGAGGCGGGCCCGCTCCCGAACGGCGCGGGGCAGCTGCCCTACGAGGGCGTCTGGCGCTTCACCGCCCCCGCCGTCGACGCCTCCGTGCCCCAGGCCCGGCACGCGGTGCGGGACCTGCTGGCCCGGCAGGGCGTGCCGGCCCCCGACGACCTCGTCCAGGGCCTGCTGCTCATCGTCTCCGAGCTGGTCACCAACGCGGTACGGCACGCGGCCCTGCTCTCGCCGATGCTCGCGGTGGAGGTCGCGGTCGGCGCCGAGTGGGTCCGGGTCTCCGTCGAGGACAACCACCCCTACCGCCCGACGGCCCTGGAGGCGGACCACGGCCAGACGGGCGGCAGGGGACTTCTCCTCGTACGCGAGATCACCCGGGAGGCGGGCGGCGCCTGCGACGTCGAGCACACCGCGAGCGGGGGCAAGGTCATCTGGGCGGCGCTGCCCCTCAAGCCCGACGCGGGCTAGCGGATCGGACGGAGGCCGGGCCGGACGGCCCGGAGGGCTCAGGACCCCGCCGACACCGGAGAGTCCATCCGGTCGCCCACCGACTGCCGGGTGGCGGAGGCGGGTATGGGCCGGTCCTGCCGCAGCGCGTCCCAGACCCGGTGGGACGCCTCGTCCAGCGGCTTGACCCGGCCGGAGTCCTGCGCGTCGTAGGTGACCGGCATCGTCACCATGCGGGTGCGGTCCGGGCTGATGCCCTTCAGCTCCTTGGCGAGACCGAGGAGCTTGTCCGCGGAGGCCAGATCGGAGTCGGCGCTCACGGTCTTGGTCGCGGTGTCCGCCAGGTCGTAGGACTTGGCGGGGTCGCCGAGCGGGTCGAGGGTGTCGGCCCGCTGGATCAGGGCTTTGACGAAGGCCTGCTGGAGCTGGATGCGGCCGAGGTCGCTGCCGTCCCCGACGCCGTGCCGGGTGCGGACCAGCGCGAGGGCCTGCTCGCCCTTGAGCGTGTGCTTGCCCGCGGTCAGCGAGAGCCCGCTGTTGTGGTCCCTGATGGCCTTGTGGGTGGTGATGTCGACGCCGCCGAGCTCGTCGATGAGCTTCTGGAACCCCTTGAAGTCCACTTCGAGGTAGTGGTCCATGCGCAGGCCCGACATCTTCTCGACCGTCTTGACGGTGCAGGCCGGCCCGCCCACCTGGTAGGACGAGTTGAACATGGCCTGCTGTGCGCCCGCCGCGCCGCCGCCGTGGGCCGGCGCGCACCGGGGCCGCTCGACCATCGTGTCGCGCGGGATGCTGACGACCGAAGCCTTCTTGTGGGTCTTGTCGACGTGCAGGACCATCGCCGTGTCGGCCCTGGCCCCGCTGACCCCACTGCCGTACTCGCCGTGGGTACCCGCTCGTGAGTCGGATCCGAGCAGGAGGATGTTCATCGAACCGTCCCGCTGTTCCGCGGGCCGGTCGCCGCCGAGGGCGGCGTTCACGTCCGTGCCCCTGATCTGGCCGTTGAGGTGCTGCCAGGCGTAGGCCACGCCTCCGCCGCCGACGAGGACCACGCCCAGGGCGCCCCATGCGACGTACCGCAGGGCCTTCTTCCTGGACCGGTGCCGTGAGCGGCGTACCCGCGGCTCATTCCCGTTCTCGTGCGGCATGCGCTGACTCTCCTCGATGACCGGGTGCTCAGTAGGCGGAGTCGACGTTGTCGATGGAGCCGTACTTGTCGGCGGCGTAGTTGGCGGCCGCGGTGATGTTGGCGACCGGGTCGGTCAGCGAGTTCGCGGTGCCCTCGACGTGGTAGGCGTCGAAGGTCGGCTGGATGACCTGGAGCAGACCCTTGGAGGGGGTGCCGTTCTGGGCGTTGACGTCCCAGCCGTTCTGGGCGTTCGGGTTGCCGGCGGACTCGCGCATGATGTTGCGGTGCAGCCCCTCGTAGGTGCCGGGGATGCCCTTGGACTTCATGATGTCGAGGGACTGGCGGATCCAGCCGTCGAGGTTGTCGGCGTAGGGCTTCTTGGCGGCCTTGGCCTGCGTCACCGCGGTGCTCGCCTTGGTGGGCTCCGCGGCGTGGGCGGCGGAGGGCGCCACGGTCAGGGCGGCGGCCATCGCACCGGTGGCGGCGATGCCGGCGATGGAGATCTTTCGGAAGCGAGCGGCACGGTCGAGCGTCTTGGTCGTGGCCATGGGGGGATGACTCCTCAAGCGGGGGACGTAGAGGGAGCCCGGTCCGAAGCGGGCGAGAGCGCCCTGCGGTGTGTCCCCGAGCTCCGGCGACGTCAGCCAGACTCAGCGATCGCCCCCGGCGGGCGCAACGGTGTGACGTACTACCCCGGTACGCAGTCGGGCCCGCCCGGCACCGCCCCGAAGTGCCCCCAGGCCCCGGGGGGTCTGCACCGAAGCACCTACTATTTCCCTTCGCATGTGATCTGACCCCTATGAGTGGCTTCACAGCCCCGGGGCCCCCGAGGTGGCGTGGGTCACCGCATGACGACGGCCCGGGCGGCCCGCGGCCGGCCCGGGCCGTCGGCCCGTGGAGCGCCTGTGCCCCCGCGCGGCGCCTATGCCTCGGTCTCGGAGCGGTCACCGCCCCAGAGCGTGTGGAAGGAGCCCTCGCGGTCCGTGCGCCGGTAGGTGTGGGCCCCGAAGAAGTCCCGCTGGCCCTGCGTGAGCGCGGCCGGCAGCCGCTCGGCGCGCAGCGCGTCGTAATACGCAAGCGCCGCCGCGAAGCCGGGGGTGGGCACGCCCTGCGTGGTCGCGGCCGTCAGCACGGCACGCCAGTCGTCCTGCGCCCCCGCGATCTCGTCCGCGAAGCTCTTGTCCGCCAGGAGCGAGACCAGGCCGGGCTGGGCCTCGTACGCCTCGGTGATCCGGTCCAGGAACGCGGCCCGGATGATGCAGCCGCCGCGCCAGATGCGGGCTACGGCGCCCAGGTCGATCGCCCAGTCGTACTGCTCGCCGCCCGCGGCGATCTCGTGGAAGCCCTGCGTGTACGAGACGATCTTCGAGGCGTACAGCGCCTGCTCGACCCGGTCGGCGAAGGCCGCCGCCTCGGACTCGCCCAGCGGCTTCGGCGTGGGCCCCGCCAGGCCCCTGGAGGCGGCGCGCAGCCCGGCGTGGCCCGACAGGGAGCGGGCGAACACCGCCTCCGCGATGCCGGACACCGGCACGCCCAGGTCGAGCGCGATCTGCACCGTCCAGCGGCCGGTGCCCTTCTGCTCGGCCTGGTCCTGGACGATGTCGACGAAGGGCTTGCCGGTGGCGGCGTCCACGTGGGAGAGGACCTCGGCGGTGATCTCGATCAGATACGAGTCGAGGCGGCCGGTGTTCCACGTGCGGAAGATGTCGGCGATCCGCGCGGGGGAGTACCCGGCCACGTCCCGCAGCAACTGGTAGGCCTCGCCGATGAGTTGCATGTCCGCGTACTCGATGCCGTTGTGCACCATCTTCACGAAGTGGCCGGCGCCGTCCGGGCCGACGTGGGTGACGCACGGGGCGCCGTCCTTCGCCTTCGCGGAGATCTTCTCCAGCATCGGGCCGAGCGAGGCGTACGACTCGGGACTTCCGCCGGGCATGATGCTGGGCCCGTGCAGGGCACCCTCCTCGCCGCCGGAGACACCGGTGCCGACGAAGTGGATGCCCTGCTCGCGCAGCTCCTTCTCGCGGCGCCGGGTGTCCGCGAAGTGCGCGTTGCCGCCGTCGACGATCATGTCGCCGGGCTCCAGGAGCGGGGCGAACTCCTTGATCACGGCGTCGGTCGGCTCGCCCGCCTTCACCATGACCACGAGCCGCCGGGGCCGTTCCAGGGCGGCCACGAACTCCTCGGCGGTCTCGGTCGGCACGAAGATGCCCTCCTCGCCGAACTCCTTCACCAGCTGGTGGGTGCGGGCCGCGGTGCGGTTGTGGAGGGCGACCGCGTACCCGTGGCGGGCGAAGTTGCGGGCGAGGTTGCGCCCCATGACGGCGAGGCCCGTGACCCCGATCTGGGCTGTAGTGCTCATGCCTGTCGCTCCTGGGAAGAGGGGTGGATACGTCATTGTTCAGCGCGGCGGCTGCCGCACATGGTGCCCGCTTCCCGAGCGGCGTGTCTCAGGCATTCACGTCGTGGGTGCGCCCGTGTTGCCGGTGCTCACATGGACGTAGTCGACGACGAGCTGCTGGGGGAAGGCCGTGCTGCCGTCCGGGTCGCCGGGCCAGTAGCCGCCGACCGCGAGGTTGAGGATGAGGAAGAAGGGCTTGTCGAAGACCCATCGGTTGCCGTTGAGGTCGGCCGGGGTGCGCCGCTGGTAGACGGTGCCGTCGACGGACCAGGTGACGGAGCCGGGCGACCAGTCCACCGCGAACGTGTGGAACCTGTCCGCGAAGGCCTCGCCTCCGGGCAGGGTGTACGCCGCGCCGATCCCGCCGGAGCCGGAGTACCCGGGCCCGTGCAGCGTGCCGTGGACGGTGCCGGGCTCGAAGCCGACGTTCTCCATCACGTCGATCTCGCCGCTGGCCGGCCACCCCACGTCCCCGATGTCGCCGCCCAGCATCCAGAACGCCGGCCACATGCCCTGGCCCCGCGGCACCTTCATCCGCGCCTCGACGTGGCCGTAGGTCTGCGTGAACCTGCCCGCGGTGTTCAGCCGGGCCGAGGTGTACTGGCATCTGCCGTACCAGCACTGGTAGTTGCCCGGGTTCTCCTTGCGGGCGGTGATGACCAGGTCGCCCCGGCCGTCGAGGGCCGCGTTGGCGGTGCCTGCGGTGTAGTACTGCCGCTCGTGGTTGTTGACGTTGTCGCCGGTCTCGGTCCGCCACTTGGCGCCGTCGACCGCGGCCCCCGCGGGCCCGTTGAAGTCGTCGGTGAAGGTGGCGGCGGCCGTGGAGACGGCGCCGGGCGTACGGGGCGCGGGTTCGGCCGATGCCGAGGGGAGCACGGCGAGGCTCGCGGCGCCGCAGGCCAGGGCGAGGGCGCAGAGCCTGGTGCGGCGGAGGGGGGAGGTGTGCACTGTCATCACATCGCTTCGCGTGGGGGCGGTGGCGCGTGGGGCATGCGCATGACAAATGACGATCGAGAAATGAACGCGGCGACGGAGCCACCGCGTTCACTTTGTTCAGTACTTGATTTAAGGCCGACGCCCGGACCCCGTCAAGGAGTTGGTACGGACCGACCGGGCTCGGCCCGCGCCCCCGCCGGTGCGGCGCTACCAGCCCGCGGACGGGCCCGTCAGCTCCCTGATCGCGGGGCGCGCCGCGTCGAGCACGGTCATGAACCACGCGGAGAACGGGTCCCGCTCGTGCCGTTCGGCCAGCTCCGCCGCGGTCACGAAGGCCGTGGAGCCGATCTCCTCGGGGTCCGGGTCCAGCGGGGACTGGACCATGCCCACGAACAGGTGGTTGAACTCCTGCTCCACCAGTCCCGAGGCCGGGTCCGGGTGGTTGTAGCGCACCGTGCCCGCCTCGGCGAGCAGCGACGGCGAGACCCCCAGCTCCTCGTACGTACGCCGGGCGGCCGCCGCGAAGGGCGCCTCGCCGGGGTAGGGGTGGCCGCAGCAGGTGTTCGACCAGACGCCGGGGGAGTGGTACTTGCCGAGGGCGCGCTGCTGGAGGAGCAGCCGCCCCTGTTCGTCGAAGAGGAAGACGGAGAACGCCCGGTGCAGCTGCCCGGGCGCCTGATGCGCGGAGAGTTTCTCCGCTGTGCCGATCGTCCTGCCGTCCTCGTCGACGAGTTCGAGCAAGATCGCTTCTCCGGTGCCGTTCGACGAGCTGTTCGTCGCGGTGGCAGGTGTGATCGGCATACCCATCCTTCGCTTCGGTCTACGGGCCCCAAGTCTGCCGTACGTTCCGGACGCCCCCGGCACTTCGAGGACCCGCATGTCCCGCCGGAACGTCAGACGCCGAAGGCCGCCGGATACCGGATCGTGCCCCGTGGCAGCCCGGCGAAATCGTCGGACCCGGTCAGCGCGAGCGCCATCATGGCCTCGTCGGGCACCTCGAAACCTGGCCGGATTCCGTACCTGGAAGCGGGCTCGAACCCGAAGCGCGGATAGTACGAGGGGTGCCCGAGCACGAGGACGAGCCGCTCGCCCCGTGCGCGCGCCGCGTCGAGGAGCGCCCGCACCACGGCGGAACCCGCCCCCGTGCGCTGGTGTGCGGGCAGTACGGCGACGGGCGCGAGAGCCAGCGCGGGTGCCCCGTCCACCCGGCAGCGGGTGAGCAGCGCGTACGCGGCCACCGTGCCGTCGGGTGCCTCGGCGACGCAGGAGAGCCCCGGCAGCCAGGCGTCGTCGTCCGCGCGCAACGCGTCGACGAGGTCGGCCTCCGCCCCGGTCTCGAAGGCCGCGGCGTTCACGGCGTGCACCGCGGCCCTGTCCGACGCGGTCTCCGGACGGGTCGGCCAGGAGTCCACGGGCCGCAGCACATAGCCCGTGTAGCCGTACTCCGTCCCGTGCTCGCGCCGCATCGCGATCTCCTCGCGGGTGGCGGCGAGCGCCTCCGCCATGCCGGGAGTGTCCGGGTCCGCCGCGTCCGCGCGCGCGGCGAGCGGGCCGTAGTACTCCTCCCAGTCGGACTCGGGCTGCCGGTGCACGCCGAGTACGGAGTAGCCGGCGCCGGTCGCGGCCCGGATGTTCTGCTCGTGGGTGCGGAGCGGGTAGTGCCGCTCCCAGAAGGCGCGAGCGGCGGCGGAGGGCTCGTCGGCCGTCCATTCGCACTCGGTGAGGACGAGCGCGCCGCCGGGGGCGAGCAGCCGCCGCCAGGCGCGCAGCGCGGTGTCGAAGCCGATGCTGTAGGCGGAGCTCTCCGCCCAGACGAGATCGAACGAGCCGTCCGGGAAGGAGAGTTCCGCCATGTCGGCGTTGAGCGTGGTGATCGATCCGGCCAGCCCGCGCGCCAGGGCGGCGGCGCGGAGCTCCTCGAGGAACGGCTCGTGCAGATCGACGGCGGTCACCTCGGCGCCGTGCTCGGCGGCGAGCAGGAGCGCGGCCCTGCCGGGGCCGCAGCCCAGGTCGAGGACGCGCGGCCGCTCCGGCAGCGCGCCCGCGAGGGCGGAGAGCCGCCGGGTGGTCGCGTCGGAGCCGGGGCCCTGCCGGGGAAGGCCGTGGTGCAGGGCGAAGAAGGCGTGGGTGATGGAGGTGTTCTCGGTCAACGTGGGAAACCCTCGGGTGAGGGGCCCGCGGACGTACGGAGCGTCAGGCGCGGGCCCGGGAAGTGGGGATGCACGTGTCGCCGCGCGGAGCAGCGTCGGCCGCGACAGTCATCAACCCACCTCCTGGAATCCGAGAACTCCGGCCACGATAACACCGGCGCTCTCGCCGCCGGGTGCCGGAGCTCAGTGGCAGAGCTCAGTGGCAGAGCTTCGCCTCGTGCTCCGCGTGGCCGCTCGGCTCCAGCTGGAAGGTGCAGTGCTCCACGTCGAAGTGGTCGCCCAGGCAGCCCTGGAGCTCGTGCAGCATCTTCTCGTGGCCGATGGAGTCGAGGGTGGAGGAGCTCACCACGACGTGCGCGGAGAGCACCGGCATGCCCGAGGTGATCGTCCAGGCGTGCAGGTCGTGGACCTCCTCGACGCCCGGCAGATCGAGGATGTGGGCCCGCACCTCCGCCATGTCGACCCCCTGGGGAGCCGACTCCAGGAGCACGTTCAGGGTCTCCTTGAGGAGCTTGACCGTACGCGGGACGATCATGAAGCCGATGACGAGCGAGGCGATCGGGTCGGCGGCCTGCCAGCCGGTGAGCATGATCACGGTGGCCGCGATGATGACGGTGACCGAGCCGAGGGTGTCCGCGACGACCTCCAGGAAGGCGCCGCGCACATTGAGGCTGTCCTTCTGGCCGCGCATCAGCAGTGAGAGCGAGATCATGTTGGCGACGAGGCCGAAGGCGCCGAACCAGATCGCGAGGGCACCCTCGGTCTGCGCGGGTGTGATGAACCGCTCGACCGCCTCGTACAGCACGTAGCCGCCCACGCCGAGCAGCAGCAGACAGTTGGCGAGCGCGGCCAGGATCTCGGCGCGGGCGTAGCCGAACGTGCGGTTCTCCGTGGGGGGCCTGTTGGCGAAGTGGATCGCCAGCAGCGCCATGCCGAGGCCCAGGGCGTCCGTGGCCATGTGCGTCGCGTCCGCGACGAGCGCGAGCGAGTCCGCCGCGATGCCGCCCACGATCTGCGCGACCATCACCGTGATCGTGATCGCGAGGGCTATTCGCAGCCGCCCCTTGTAGGCCTGGGCCGCGGTCCCCGTGGCCGGTGCCCCATGCGTGTGTCCGTGATCGTGCCCAGCCCCCATGGAGCCGCCTCCCGAGTCGGTCGTCGGTACTGCCGTTCGCTGGTCGCGCGACCACAGTGAACTACGGGTGGGGGGTATCTGACAACGTGGCACTGAACACCGTTGTCATCTCCCTGACCTGCGAAAATGGCAACGGTTGCCGTCAAGGGGAGGGTCGCAGGTCAGGGCGGTGGACGATCAGTCGCGGCGCGCCCGCGGGTGGTGCAGGCACCAGCCCGCCCACGCCGACTCCACCATCTCGCGCACCCCGCGCCGGGCCGTCCAGCCGAGCTCCGCCGCGGCCAGGCCCGCGTCGGCCACGGCACGCGGCGAGTCCCCGGCACGGGCCGGCTCGACGAGCGCGGGCCGGGTGTCCCCGCTCACCTCGCCGATGAGCGTGACGAGTTCGCGTACGGAAACACCGCGCCCCCGCCCGATGTTCACCGTCAGATCGCCCCCGGCCCCGCCTGCCAGCCGGCGGGCCGCCGCGAGGTGGGCCTCGGCGAGATCGGACACATGGACGTAGTCCCGCACGCAGGTGCCGTCCGGGGTGGGGTGCGTGTCACCGAAGATGCGGGGCGGCTCGTCGCGCATCAGCCGGTCGAAGACCATCGGGATCACGTTGAAGACCCCGGTGTCCGCCAGCTCGGGGGCGGCGGCGCCCGCCACGTTGAAGTAGCGCAGGCAGACCGTCCCGATGCCGTGCGCCCGCCCGGCGGCCCGCACCAGCCACTCCCCGGCGAGCTTGGTCTCGCCGTAGGGGCTCACCGGGACGCAGGGGGTGTCCTCGCGTACGAGCTCCACGTCCGCCGGGTTGCCGTACACCGCGGCCGACGAGGAGAACACGAACCGCCGGATGCCCGCCTCGGCGACCGCCTCGAGGAGCGTCGTCAGGCCGCCGAGGTTCTCCCGGTAGTAGCGCAGCGGCTGCTCCACCGACTCCCCGACCTGCTTGCGGGCCGCGAGGTGCACCACCCCGGTGACGCCGTGCTCGGCGAAGACCCGGCGCAGCAGCTCCCCGTCGAACGAGGAGCCCTTCACCAGGGGCAGGCCCTCGGGCAGCCGCTGCGGCACCCCCGACGAGATGTCGTCCAGTACGACGACGTCCTCCCCGGCGGCGGCCATGACCCGCGCCACATGTGCCCCGATGTATCCCGCTCCGCCTGTGATCAGCCATGTCATGGGCGCCCACCCTAAGCGAACGCGTCGGGCGGACAGCCGGTCGCTATGCGGGCAAGCCGGGCGCGGGGCGGGCGCGGTTTGTGGCCGCGGCCCCCCATCCACCATGATGATCGCGAAGGCCGAGGCCCTCGCAGGCCGCCCTTATCGGGGCGTGAACGGGTGATGAACGCCCGCTTCCCATCATCCGATAGCCTCTGCCGACGTGCCGCCCGGCCGCCGTGGCCAGGGGCGCTCCCCTTACGCATGTGCCCGGCGCGAGCCGCGCCGGGACTCAAGGAGTGAGTTCGTCTGTCGACCGCCATCCTCACCGGTCAGCCGGTCCCCGGGTCGCCGCTCGAAGGCGATCTGCGGTCCCTGGGCTTCGACGTGCGGGTCGCCTCTGACGCGGCGGACGCCGAGACGCTGATCGCCGACGTGCCGCGCGACCAGCGGGTCGCGGTCGTCGACGCGCGCTTCGTCGGCCACGTCCACGCGCTGCGCCTGTGCCTCACCGACCCCCGCTTCGCCGCCTGCGCGGTGCCCGGCGCCGTCACGGCCAAGCCGGAGGCCCGCGCCGAACTGACGCGTGCCCTGCGCGCCGGCGCCGGCGCGGCGGGCGGCGTCGCCACGCTCGACGCCCTCCCCGACACCATCGCCGCGGCCATGGAGTCCGGCACCGCCGACGTGCACCGCCCCGACCTCGGCGCCCTCGTCGCCACCGTGCCCAGCGACCCGCAGGCCAGGAACGAGGCGCGCCAGGCCGTCGCCGCCGTCGACGACGAGGCGGTGCGGCTGCGCACCGCGGTCAAGTCGCGCGACGGCTTCTTCACGACGTACTGCATCTCCCCGTACTCGCGCTACATCGCCCGCTGGTGCGCCCGCCGGGGTCTGACCCCGAACCAGGTCACCACCGCCTCGCTGCTCACCGCCCTGATCGCGGCCGGCTGCGCGGCGACCGGGACGCGCGGCGGGTTCGTCGCCGCGGGCCTGCTGCTGCTCTTCTCCTTCGTCCTTGACTGCACCGACGGGCAGCTCGCCCGCTACTCCCTGCAGTACTCGACGCTGGGCGCCTGGCTGGACGCGACGTTCGACCGCGCCAAGGAGTACGCCTACTACGCGGGCCTCGCGCTCGGCGCCGCACGGGGCGGCGACGACGTGTGGGCGCTCGCGCTCGGCGCGATGATCCTGCAGACCTGCCGGCACGTCGTGGACTTCTCCTTCAACGAGGCGAACCACGACGCCACCGCCAACACCAGCCCCACCGCGGCCCTTTCGGACAAGCTCGACAGCGTCGGGTGGACGGTCTGGGTGCGCCGGATGATAGTCCTGCCCATCGGTGAGCGCTGGGCGATGATCGCCGTGCTCACCGCGGCCACCACCCCCCGCACCACCCTGGTCGTCCTGCTCATCGGCTGCGCCCTCGCCGCCTGCTACACCACCGCGGGCCGCGTCCTGCGCTCGCTGACCCGCAAGGCCACCCGCACCGACCGTGCCGCGGACGCCCTCGCCGATCTCGCGGACAACGGCCCCCTCGCCTCGGCCTTCTCGGCCCTCAGGCCCCGGGTGACCTGGCTGCGCCCCGCCCCGGTCCTCGCCTTCGTCGGCGGCGCCGGGCTCGTCGGCACGGCGCTGGCCAACCCCTACGGCAGCCCCGTCGTTGTGGCCGCCGCCGCGCTGTACGTCGCCCTCGCGGGCCTCGCCCTGATCATGCCCCTCAAGGCCCCCCTCGACTGGCTGGTCCCGCCGTTCTTCCGCGCCGCCGAGTACGGCACGGTCCTGGTACTTGCGGCCAAAGCCGATGTGAACGGTGCGCTTCCGGCGGCTTTCGGGCTCGTGGCCGCGGTCGCCTACCATCACTACGACACGGTGTACCGCATCAAGGGCGGCACCGGCGCGCCCCCGCGCCGGCTGGTGCGTGCGATCGGCGGCCAGGACGGCAGGACCCTCGTGGTCGCGCTGGCCGCGGCCCTGCTGCCCGCCACAGATTTCACCGTCGCGCTCACGGCACTCGCCGTGGCCGTGGCACTCGTGGTGCTCGTCGAGAGCATCCGCTTCTGGGTGACCGCCCACAGACTCGGCGCACCCGCCGTACACGATGAAGGAGAACCCGCATGATCGGCCTCGTGCTGGCGGCAGGCGCCGGACGGCGTCTTCGCCCCTACACCGACACCCTGCCCAAGGCCCTGGTGCCGGTCGACGGTGACACCACCATCCTCGACCTCACGCTCGGCAACTTCGCCGAGATCGGTCTGACCGAGGTCGCGATCATCGTCGGTTACAAGAAGGAGGCCGTCTACGAGCGCAAGGCGGCGCTCGAGGCGAAGTACAACCTCAAGCTGACCCTGATCGACAACGACAAGGCCGAGGAGTGGAACAACGCCTACTCCCTGTGGTGCGGCCGTGACGCCATCAAGCACGACGTGATCCTCGCCAACGGCGACACCGTGCACCCGGTCTCCGTCGAGAAGACGCTCCTCGCCGCCCGCGGCAACGGCCAGAAGATCATCCTCGCCCTCGACACGGTGAAGCAGCTCGCCGACGAGGAGATGAAGGTCATCGTCGACGACGCCAAGGGCGTGCAGCGCATCACCAAGCTGATGGACCCCTCCGAGGCCACCGGCGAGTACATCGGCGTCACCCTCATCGAGGGCTCCGCCGCCGACGAGCTCGCCGACGCCCTGAAGACCACCTTCGAGCGCGACCCCGACCTCTACTACGAGGACGGCTACCAGGAGCTCGTCAACCGCGGCTTCAAGGTGGACGTGGCCCCGATCGGCGACGTCAAGTGGGTCGAGATCGACAACCACGACGACCTCGCCAAGGGCCGGGAGATCGCGTGCCAGTACTGACGAGGCTCATCCCCTCGCCGGTCGTCGTCGACATCCGGCCGGGGGCGCTCGACGACCTGGCCGGTGTCCTCGCCGACCAGCGGATCTGCTCGTCGACCGGCAAGCTCGCCATCGCCATCAGCGGTGGCTCGGGTGCGGTGCTCCGCGAGCGGCTGATGCCCTCGCTGAGCGGCGCGGAGTGGTTCGAGGTCGGTGGCGGCACGCTCGACGACGCCATCAAGCTCGGCGAGGACATCAGGAAGTCGGGCCGTTACGACGCGGTCGTCGGCCTCGGCGGCGGCAAGATCATCGACTGCGCCAAGTTCGCCGCGGCGCGCGTCGGCCTGCCGCTGGTCGCCGTCGCGACGAACCTGTCGCACGACGGCCTCTGCTCGCCGGTCGCGACCCTCGACAACGACGCGGGCCGCGGCTCGTACGGCGTGCCGAACCCCATCGCGGTCGTCATCGACCTCGACGTGATCCGCGAGGCGCCCGCCCGCTTCGTCCGCTCCGGCATCGGCGACGCCCTCTCCAACATCTCCGCGATCCGGGACTGGGAGCTCGCCGCCCGCGAGCGCGGCGAGGACATCGACGGTCTCGCGGCCGCCATGGCCCGCCAGGCGGGCGAGGCCGTGCTGCGCCACCCCGGCGGCGTCGGCGACGACGGCTTCCTGCAGGTCCTGGCCGAGGGACTGGTCCTCACCGGCATCGCCATGTCGATCTCGGGCGACTCCCGCCCGGCGTCCGGCGCGTGCCACGAGATCAACCACGCCTTCGACCTTCTCTTCCCCAAGCGCGCCGCCAGCCACGGCGAGCAGTGCGGCCTGGGCGCGGCCTTCGCGATGCACCTGCGCGGTGCCCGCGAGGAGTCGGCGTTCATGGCCTCGGTGCTGCGCCGCCACGGCCTGCCCGTGCTGCCGGAGGAGATCGGTTTCACCGTGGACGAGTTCGTCCAGGTCGTGGAGTTCGCTCCGCAGACCCGGCCGGGCCGCTACACGATCCTCGAACACCTCGACCTGTCCGCAGACCAGATCAGGGACGCATACGCCGACTATGCAAAAGCCATCGGTAGCTGAGCTCCGCCCGGTTGTTCACCCCCCGGGGGTGAAGGACCGGCGCAGCGGCGAACACTGGGCCGGCCGGCTCTACATGCGCGAGGTCTCCCTGCGCATCGACCGCCACCTGGTGAACACGCGGGTCACGCCCAACCAGCTGACCTACGTGATGACCGTCGCCGGCGCCCTCGCCGCCCCGGCCCTCCTCGTGCCGGGGATCACGGGCGCCGTGCTCGGCGTGCTCGCGGTCCAGCTCTATCTGCTGCTCGACTGCGTCGACGGCGAGATCGCCCGCTGGAAGAAGCAGTACTCGATGGCCGGGGTCTACCTGGACCGGGTCGCCGCCTACCTGTGCGACGCCGCGGTCTTGGTCGGCTTCGGTCTGCGCGCCGCCGACCTGTGGGGCTCGGGGCGCATCGACTGGCTGTGGGCCTTCCTCGGCACGCTGGCCGCGCTCGGCGCGATCCTGATCAAGTCCGAGACCGACCTGGTCGGCGTCGCCCGCCACCAGACGGGCAAGGAGCCGGTCAAGGAGTCGGCGGCCGAGCCGCGCTCCTCCGGCATGGCGCTGGCCCGCAGGGCCGCCGCGGCGCTCAAGTTCCACCGGCTGATCCTCGGCGTCGAGGCCTCGCTGCTGATCCTGGCCCTCGCCGTCGTCGACCAGGTCAGGGGCGACCTGTTCTTCTCGCGTCTGGGCGTCGCCGTGCTCGCGGGCATCGCGCTGCTGCAGACCGTGCTCCACCTCGTGTCCATCCTCGTATCGAGCAGGTTGAAGTGAGCACCCCGAGTACCCCGAGCACTCCGGCGGAGAAGCTGAAGGTCGGCGCCGTCATCATCACGATGGGCAACCGGCCGCAGGAACTGCGCGCCCTCCTCGACTCGGTCGCCAAGCAGGACGGCGACCCGGTCGAGGTGGTCGTGGTCGGCAACGGCGCCCCCGTGCCCGAGGTGCCCGAAGGCGTGCGCACCGTCGAACTCCCCGAGAACCTCGGCATCCCCGGCGGCCGCAACGTCGGCATCGAGGCCTTCGGCCCCGGCGGCACCGACGTCGACATCCTGCTCTTCCTCGACGACGACGGACTCCTCGCCAACACGGACACGGCGCGGCTGTGCCGCGAGGCCTTCGCCGCCGACCCTCGGCTCGGCATCATCAGCTTCCGCATCGCGGACCCGGACACGGGGGAGACCCAGCGCCGCCACGTGCCGCGCCTGCGGGCCTCCGACCCGATGCGCTCCTCGCGCGTGACGACGTTCCTCGGCGGCGCCAACGCCGTGCGCACGAAGGTCCTCGCCGAGGTCGGCGGGCTGCCCGGCGAGTTCTTCTACGCGCACGAGGAGACCGACCTCGCCTGGCGCGCACTGAACGCCGGCTGGATGATCGACTACCGCTCCGACATGGTCCTCTTCCACCCGACGACGGCGCCCTCGCGGCACGCGGTCTACCACCGCATGGTGGCCCGCAACCGCGTCTGGCTGGCCCGTCGCAACCTCCCCGCGCCGCTGGTCCCGGTCTACCTCGGCGTCTGGCTGCTCCTCACCCTCGCCCGGCGCCCCTCGGGCCCGGCCCTGAAGGCCTGGTTCGGCGGTTTCAAGGAGGGGTGGACCACCCCCTGCGGGCCTCGCACGCCCATGAAGTGGCGTACGGTGTGGCGGCTGACCCGACTGGGCCGACCTCCTGTCATCTGACAAGCTCGGGTCTGAGAGCATTCGGGCCATACCCCGGTCCCTGGCCCACGCCTACGCCCGACCGGCTGCGCATCTGAAGACGAAAGTTTCCACTCGTGAGTGAGACAACGCATGACGCCGGGGTCGCGGTGACCGCGTCCCCGTCGCCCGATGACGGGCTCTCCCGGGCCGAACTCGCCGCCAAGTACGGTCTGACCGTCAGCGGCGCCCGGCCCGGACTTTTCGAGTACGTCCGCCAGCTCTGGGGACGGCGCCACTTCATCCTCGCCTTCTCGCAGGCGAAGCTGACCGCCCAGTACAGCCAGGCCAAGCTGGGCCAGCTGTGGCAGGTGGCGACCCCGCTGCTGAACGCGGCGGTCTACTTCTTCATCTTCGGCCTGCTGCTCGGCGCCAGGGAGGGCATCCCGCACGAGATCTACGTGCCGTTCCTGGTGACGGGGGTCTTCGTCTTCACGTTCACGCAGAGCTCGGTCATGGCGGGCGTGCGGGCGATCTCCGGCAACCTCGGGCTCGTCAGGGCCCTGCACTTCCCGCGCGCCTCGCTGCCGATCTCCTTCGCGCTGCAGCAGCTCCAGCAGCTGCTCTTCTCGATGGTCGTGCTCGTCGTGATCATGTGCGCGTTCGGGATCTTCCCGGCGTTCTCCTGGCTCCTGGTCCTGCCCGCGCTCGTCCTGCAGTTCGTCTTCAACATGGGCCTGGCGCTGATCTTCGCCAGGATGGGCAGCAAGACGCCGGACCTGGCGCAGCTGATGCCGTTCGTGATGCGGACCTGGATGTACGCGTCGGGCGTCATGTTCAGCATCCCCGCGATGCTCGCGACCAAGAAGGACGTGCCCGGCTGGGTCGGGGACGTGCTCCAGTGGAATCCGGCCTCGATCTACATGGACCTGATCCGCTTCGCCATGATCGACAAGTACGACTCCTCCTACCTGCCGCCGCACGTGTGGCTCTTCGCCGTCGGCTGGGCCGTGGTGATCGGCATCGTGGGCTTCGTGTACTTCTGGAAGGCTGAGGAGCGTTACGGCCGTGGCTGAGGACAAGAACGCCGGCAAGGGGCACATCCCCACCGTCATCGCCGACGAGCTGCACATCGTCTACCGCGTCAACGGCGCGAAGACGGGCAAGGGCAGCGCCACCTCCGCGCTCAGCCGCATGCTGCGGCGCGGCGAGGAGCGCGGCGTCCGCAAGGTGCACGCCGTGCGCGGCGTCAGCTTCACCGCCTACCGCGGCGAGGCCATCGGCCTGATCGGCTCGAACGGCTCCGGGAAGTCGACCCTGCTGCGCGCCATCGCGGGCCTGCTCCCCGCCGAGAAGGGCAAGGTCTACACCGACGGCCAGCCCTCGCTGCTCGGTGTCAACGCGGCCCTGATGAACGATCTGACCGGTGAGCGCAACGTCATCCTCGGCGGTCTCGCGATGGGCATGTCCCGCGAGCAGATCAAGGAGCGCTACCAGGAGATCGTCGACTTCTCGGGGATCAACGAGAAGGGTGACTTCATCACCCTGCCGATGCGCACCTACTCCTCCGGCATGGCCGCCCGCCTGCGCTTCTCCATCGCGGCCGCCAAGGACCACGACGTCCTGATGATCGACGAGGCCCTGGCCACCGGCGACCGCAAGTTCCAGAAGCGCTCCGAGGCCCGCATCCGCGAGCTGCGCAAGGAGGCCGGCACGGTCTTCCTGGTCAGCCACAACAACAAGTCGATCCGTGACACCTGTGACCGCGTGCTCTGGCTGGAGCGCGGTGAGCTGCGCATGGACGGCCCGACCGACGAGGTCATAAAGGAGTACGAGAAGTTCACGGGCAAGTAGCCCGTTCGAGCCATCGGGCGTGCACCCGTTCGGCAGCAGTGCCCCGCCGGGAGTGATCCGGCGGGGCACTGTCGTGACATGGTGTCCCCGAAGCCGCCAGGACCTCACAACTCGCCGGTGCGCGGGGAACGTTGACGCCAATCGGTGTGTTGTTGTGATGCGCCGAACACCCCGACGATGCGCGAGGGGTTGTACAACGTAAGCTGTACCGGTGCTGATTCGCGGCAAGTGGGGCGATATCGCGCGGCGCCCCGGCTCGGAGCGGCGTCCGCCTCGCGCAAGGCTGGGCGGCGTGTCCGAAATGGGATGTATTGGGTCGGCAGTGTAGAACGGGAGATGTGACGGCAATGGCTACGGATGATCTCCGGCTCCGCGATGCATCCGCCGTCCTCGACAAGGCCGCGGACGAGAACTTCCCGGTGGCTCCGTTTTTCCTGCCCCGGGCCTGGCGCGACGACCTGATGGCCGTCTACGGCGTCGTGCGCCTCATCGACGACATCGGTGACGGCGACCTCGCGCCCGAGGCCGCCCACGCCCGCTACCTGGGCACCGACGCCGACGACCCGCTCGGCCTCCTGGACGCCGTCGAGGCCGACCTCGGCAGGCTCTTCGCCGGCGCCGACGCCGGGCACCCGCTGGTGCGGGCGCTGCGGCCGGCCGCCGAACGCGGCACCCTGACGGTGTCGCCGTTCCTCGACCTGATCGAGGCCAACCGCCAGGACCAGCTCGTCACGCGCTACGAGACCTACGACGACCTGGTGGCGTACTGCGCGCTCTCCGCCAACCCGATCGGCCGGCTCGTCCTGGCCATCACCGCAACGGAGACCCCCGAGCGGATCCGCCGCTCGGACGCCGTCTGCACCGCGCTGCAGATCATCGAGCACATCCAGGATGTGGCCGAAGACCTGGGGCGCGGCCGCATCTACCTGCCGGTTGAGGATATGAAGCGGTTCCACGTGAGCGAGTCAGAACTGTCCCGGCCGACGGCGGGTGCGTCGGTACGCGCCCTGGTCGCGTACGAAGCGGAACGCGCCCGCCACCTCCTGAATGAAGGCACCCCCCTGGTGGGTAGCGTCCACGGCAGGCTGAAGCTGTTGCTGGCGGGGTTCGTGGCAGGAGGGAGGGCGGCCGTCCAGGCGATCGTCGCCGCCGGATACGACGTACTTCCTGGACCACCCAGACCCACCAAGCCACGCCTGTTGCGCGAGGCGGGTGCAGTTCTGCGAGGAGAGGGGTGAGCCGGGTAGTGGAGTCAGACCCGCGCGTGTCCGCGTCGGTGCTCGCCGCGTACAGCTACTGCGAGGCCGTGACCGGACAGCAGGCGCGCAACTTCGCGTACGGCATCAGGCTGCTGCCGACGCCGAAGCGGCGGGCCGTGTCCGCGCTCTACGCGCTCTCGCGGCGGGTGGACGACATCGGTGACGGCGCGCTCGACCCACAGGTCAAGGCGGACCGGCTCGACGAGACCAGGGCGCTGGTCGCCCGGATCCGCGCGGGCGACGTGCGGGAGGACGACACCGACCCGGTGGCCGTCGCCCTCGCCCACGCGGCGGCGCACTTCCCGATCCCGATGGAGGGCCTCGACGAGCTCATCGACGGGGTCCTCATGGACGTGCGCGGCGGCACGTACGAGACGTGGGAGGACCTGAAGGTCTACTGCCGGTGTGTCGCCGGCGCGATCGGACGGCTCACCCTCGGCGTGTTCGGTACGGAACGGGGGGCGCTCCATGCCGAGCGCGCGCCGGAGTATGCCGACACGCTCGGTCTCGCGCTCCAACTGACCAACATCCTGCGGGACGTTCGCGAGGACGCCCAGGACGGGCGGACGTACCTGCCCGCCGACGACCTCGCCAAGTTCGGCTGCTCCGCCGGATTCTCCGGCTCCGAGCCGCCCGCCGGATCCGACTTCGCCGGCCTCGTCCACTTCGAGGTGCGCCGCGCGCGTGCCCTCTTCGCCGAGGGCTACCGGCTGCTGCCCATGCTGGACCGGCGCAGCGGCGCCTGCGTCGCGGCCATGGCCGGCATCTACCGCAGGCTGCTCGACCGCATCGAGCGGGAACCCGAGGCGGTCCTCCGGGGCCGCGTCTCGCTGCCGGGCCACGAGAAGGCGTACGTCGCCGTGCGCGGGCTGTCCGGGCTCGACGCGCGGAACGTGTCACGGCAGACCGTCCGGAGGCGCGCGTGAGCCGCATCCGCAGTGATCGTGGGGCAGCGGGGACGGCGCGAGTGAAGCGGCGGGCAACCCTCCGCTCCAGGGTCGCGTCCCAGACTGCAACGGCCGAAGGGGTGGGTGCGTGAAGAGCGAAGACCTGCAGCCCGACGGGCTGGACGCGGACGCCGAAGGCCGCCCCCCGGGGGCGGCCGCCGTGGTGGTCGGCGGCGGGCTCGCCGGCATCACCGCCGCGCTCGCGCTCGCCGACGCCGGCCTGCGCGTGACCCTGCTCGAAGGCCGGCCGCGCCTCGGCGGCCTTGCGTTCTCCTTCCGGCGCGGCGCGCTCACCGTCGACAACGGCCAGCACGTCTACCTGCGCTGCTGCACCGCCTACCGGTGGTTCCTCGACCGCATCGAGGGCAGCCACCTCGCACCCCTGCAGGAACGTCTCGACGTGCCCGTCCTGGACGCCGACCGCAACCGGCTCGGACGGCTGCGCCGCGCCGGGCTGCCGGTGCCGCTGCACCTCGCGGCGAGCCTCGCCACCTACCCTCATCTGTCGGTCGCCGAGCGCGCCAAGGTGGGGCGCGCGGCGCTCGCCCTCAAGGGACTGGACCCGGCCGACCCCGTCCTCGACGGCCAGGACTTCGGCAGCTGGCTCGCCAGGCACGGTCAGTCGGCGCGCGCCATCGAGGCCCTCTGGGACCTCGTCGGCGTCGCGACGCTCAACGCCGTCGCGGGAGACGCCTCGCTCGGGCTCGCCGCGATGGTGTTCAAGACCGGGCTGCTCTCGGAACCGGGCGCCGCCGACATCGGCTGGGCCCGGGTCCCCCTCGGTGATCTGCACGACACGCTGGCCCGCAAGGCGCTCGACGCCGCGGGAGTCCGTACGGAACTAAGGGCACGGGTCACCTCCATCTCCCGTACGGACAACGGAGGTTGGCGGGTGGAGGTTCCCGGCGAGACCGTCGAGGCCGAAACCGTCGTCCTCGCCGTGCCGCAGCACGAGACCCACGACCTCCTGCCGGACGGCGCGCTCGACGAGCCCGACCGGCTGCTCGACATCGACACCGCCCCGATCCTCAACATCCACGTCGTCTACGACCGGAAGGTGCTCAAGCGGCCGTTCTTCGCCGCACTCGGCACCCCCGTCCAGTGGGTCTTCGACAGGACCGAGGCGTCCGGGCTCGCCGAGGGGCAGTACCTCGCGCTCTCCCAGTCCGTCGCCCACGACGAGATCGACGCGCCCGTCGCCGCGCTGCGCGAACGCTATCTGCCCGAGCTGGAACGGCTGCTGCCCGCCGCGCACGGCGCCGAGGTGCGCGACTTCTTCGTCACCCGCGAACGCACGGCCACGTTCGCGCCCACCCCCGGCGTCGGCAGGCTCCGCCCCGGAGCCCGCACCAAGGCCCGCGGCCTCTACCTCGCGGGCTCGTGGACCGCCACCGGGTGGCCCGCGACCATGGAGAGCGCCGTACGCAGCGGCATCAGCGCGGCACAGGCCGCCCTCGCCACCCTCGACCGCCCCCGTGATCACCTCTTCTCGTTCGAGGAGGCGGCGGCGTGAAGCTCGACCTTCTGGGGTCAGGTCCCCAGAGAACCAGCACCGGAACAAGAGGAGAAACTGTGCCGACTGTGCCCTCGGCCGAGAAAACGGCTGCCGACACGGTGGACGTGACCTCACTGCTCGAACAAGGAAGGACGCTGGCCACCCCGGTGCTGCGGGCCGCGGTGGACCGTCTCGCCTCCCCCATGGACACCGTCGCCGCCTACCACTTCGGCTGGATCGACGCCGAGGGCAACCCCTCCGACGGCGACGGCGGCAAGGCCGTGCGTCCCGCGCTCGCCCTGCTCTCCGCCGAGGCCGCCGGCGCGGCCCCCGAGGTCGGCGTCCCCGGGGCGGTCGCCGTCGAGCTCGTCCACAACTTCTCGCTGCTCCACGACGACCTCATGGACGGCGACGAACAGCGCCGCCACCGCGACACGGTGTGGAAGGTGCACGGCCCGGCACAGGCCATCCTCGTCGGCGATGCCCTCTTCGCCCTCGCCAACGAGATCCTCCTGGAGCTCGGCACGGTCGAGGCCGGCCGCGCCACCCGCCGTCTCACCACCGCCACCCGCGCCCTGATCGACGGCCAGGCGCAGGACATCAGCTACGAGCACCGCGACCGGGTCACCGTCGAGGAGTGCCTGGAGATGGAGGGCAGGAAGACGGGCGCCCTGCTCGCCTGCGCCGTCTCCATCGGCGCCGTCCTCGGCGGCGCGGACGAGCACACCGCCGACTCCCTGGAGAAGTACGGCTACCACCTCGGCCTCGCCTTCCAGGCCGTCGACGACCTGCTCGGCATCTGGGGCGACCCGGAGGCCACCGGAAAGCAGACGTGGAGCGATCTGCGCCAGCGCAAGAAGTCGCTGCCCGTGGTGGCCGCGCTCGCCGCGGGCGGCCCCGCGTCCGAGCGCCTCGGCGAACTGCTCACCGCCGACTCCAAGAGCAGCGAGTTCGAGAACTTCTCCGAGGAGGAGTTCGCCGCGCGCGCCGCCCTGATCGAAGAGGCGGGCGGCCGCGAGTGGACCGCCAAGGAGGCCCGGCGCCAGCACGCCGTGGCCATCGAGGCACTGGACAGCGTCCGGATGCCGGAGCGGGTGCGGGCGCAGCTCGTCGCCCTCGCCGACTTCGTCGTCGTACGAGAGAGATGAGCACTATCGCGCGGACATCCGGGATTTCTGGGGGGTGACCCCCAGCACCCAGGCAGTCGCCGGCCGGCGCCCCGCGCCGGCCGACGGCGGACCCACACAGCAGACGTAGCCACCGCACTGCACGAAGGGGAAGCCATGACAGCGACGACCGACGGAAGCACCGGAGCGGCCACGCCCCGCGCGGCCTCGGCCAGCCGGCCCACCGAGCCCGTCGACCGCATCGACACCGTCGCCGCGCCGGCGGGCACCAGAGAAGCCGCGGCGCAGGCCATACGGCGCTCCACGGAGTTCCTGCTGGCCCGGCAGGACGCCGAGGGATGGTGGAAGGGCGACCTCGAGACCAATGTGACCATGGACGCCGAGGATCTCCTGCTGCGCCAGTTCCTCGGGATCCGGGACGAGGCGACCACGCGCGCCGCCGCCCTCTTCATCCGCGGCGAGCAGCGCGACGACGGCACCTGGGCCACCTTCTTCGGCGGGCCCGGCGAGCTCTCCACCACCATCGAGGCGTACGTGGCGCTGCGCCTGGCCGGGGACCGGCCCGACGAGCCGCACATGGCGAAGGCCTCGGCGTGGATCCGCGAGCGCGGAGGCATCGCGTCGGCCCGGGTCTTCACCCGGATCTGGCTGGCCCTGTTCGGCTGGTGGAACTGGGACGACCTGCCCGAACTCCCGCCGGAACTCATTTACTTCCCCAAGTGGGTCCCGCTCAACATCTACGACTTCGGCTGCTGGGCCCGGCAGACCATAGTGCCGCTGACCATCGTCTCCGCCAAGCGTCCTGTGCGCCCCGCGCCCTTCGCCCTGGACGAGCTGCACACCGACGCGCGCGTCCCCAACCCCGCCAAGCCGCTTGCCCCCGTGGTCAGTTGGGACGGCGTCTTCCAGCGGCTCGACAAGGCGCTGCACGTCTACCACAAGGTCGCGCCGCGCCGGCTGCGCAGGGCCGCCATGAACAGCGCGGCGCGCTGGATCATCGAGCGCCAGGAGAACGACGGCTGCTGGGGCGGGATCCAGCCGCCCGCCGTCTACTCCATCATCGCGCTGCACCTGCTCGGTTACGACCTGGACCACCCCGTACTGAAGGCCGGACTCGACTCCCTCGACCGGTTCGCCGTGTGGCGCGAGGACGGCGCCCGCATGATCGAGGCCTGCCAGTCGCCCGTGTGGGACACCTGCCTGGCCACCATCGCCCTCGCGGACGCCGGAGTGCCCGCGGACCACCCGCAGTTGGTCAAGGCCGCCGACTGGATGCTCGGCGAGCAGATCGTGCGGCCGGGCGACTGGTCGGTGCGCAGGCCCGCGCTGACGCCGGGCGGCTGGGCGTTCGAGTTCCACAACGACAACTACCCCGACATCGACGACACCGCCGAGGTCGCTCTCGCACTGCGCCGGGTCGCGCACCCGGACAAGGCCCGCCTGGAGAACGCCATCGAGCGCGGGGTGCGCTGGAACCTCGGCATGCAGTCGAAGAACGGCGCCTGGGGCGCCTTCGACGTCGACAACACCAGCCCCTTCCCCAACCGGCTGCCGTTCTGCGACTTCGGCGAGGTCATCGACCCGCCCTCCGCCGACGTCACCGGCCACGTGGTGGAGATGCTCGCCGTCGAGGGCAGGTCCCACGACCCGCGCACCCGGCGCGGCATCGAGTGGCTCCTCGCCGAACAGGAGGAGAACGGCGCCTGGTTCGGGCGCTGGGGCGTCAACTACATCTACGGCACGGGATCGGTGGTGCCCGCCCTGATCACCGCCGGGCTGCCCGCCTCGCACCCCGCGATCCGACGCGCGGTCCAGTGGGTCGAGTCGGTGCAGAACGACGACGGCGGCTGGGGCGAGGACCTGCGCTCCTACCGCGACCGCGGCTGGGTCGGCCACGGTACGTCGTCCGCGTCGCAGACCGCGTGGGCGCTGCTCGCGCTCCTCTCGGCGGGCGAGCGCGAGGCCGCCTCGGTGGAGCGGGGCATCGCCTGGCTCGTCGGGACGCAGCGCGAGGACGGCTCCTGGGACGAGCCGTACTTCACCGGCACCGGCTTCCCCTGGGACTTCTCCATCAACTACCACTTGTACCGGCAGGTGTTCCCGCTGACCGCGCTCGGCAGGTACGTCAACGGCGAGCCCTTCGCCCCGGGAGCCGCCGCACGGCCGGGTACGACCACACAGTCCGGCAAGAGCAGTTGATGGACCGGACCCCGGCTCCGCGGCCGGGCCCCGCGCCGCTGCTGATCGCCTGCGCGCTCGGCATCGAGCGCTTCGCCCTGCGCACCGGCGACCGCAGCGGCGCGCCGCACACCATGACGGTGCTGCGCACCGGCATGGGCCCCAAGAACGCCGAGCGCGCCGTCACCGGCGCCCTCGGCAAGGAAACCCTGCGCGACGCGGCCGTCCTGGCCACCGGCTTCTGCGCCGGACTCGCCCCTGGCATGCACCCCGGCGACCTCGTCGTCGCCGAGGAGACCAGGGACGCGCGCGGCAGCACCCCCTGTACGGGAACCGGTCTGCTGATCGAGGAGCTGGTGCGGGCCATGCCCGGACGCACCGTGCACACCGGACCGCTCACCGGCTCCGACCACGTCATCCGCGGCCAGGAGCGCAGCGACCTGCTGGCCACCGGCGCGGTCGCGGTGGACATGGAGTCCGCCGCGACGCTGCACAGCGCCGTACGCGCCGGAGAGCGGCCCGTTGCGGCCGTCCGGGTGGTCGTGGACGCACCTCAGCACGAACTCGTCCGCATCGGCACGGTGCGCGGTGGAATATCGGCTTTCCGCGTTCTCCGTGCCGTGCTTCCCGCTTTCTTTGAATGGCACCGTTCTTCGCTGCTCCCCCGGAGGTGAGCCAGATGGCCATGCCGCTTCGTCAGTCCATCAAGGTCGCTACGTATCTCTTTGAACAGAAGCTGCGCAAGCGCGACAAGTTTCCGCTGATCGTCGAATTGGAGCCGCTCTTCGCCTGCAACCTCAAGTGCGAGGGCTGCGGCAAGATCCAGCACCCGGCCGGTGTGCTCAAGCAGCGCATGCCGGTGGCCCAGGCCGTGGGTGCCGTTCTTGAGTCCGGTGCTCCGATGGTGTCCATCGCCGGCGGTGAGCCGCTGATGCATCCTCAGATCGATGAGATCGTGCGGCAGTTGGTGGCGAAGAAGAAGTACGTCTTCCTCTGCACCAACGCCATGCTGTTGCGGAAGAAGATCGAGAAGTTCACGCCCTCGCCGTATTTCGCGTTCGCGGTGCACATCGACGGCATGCGGGAACGGCACGACGAGTCCGTCGCGAAGGAAGGTGTCTTCGACGAGGCCGTGGAGGCCATCAAGGAGGCCAAGAGGCGCGGCTTCCGGGTCACCACCAACTCGACCTTCTTCAACACCGACACCCCGCAGACCATCATCGAGGTCCTGAACTTCCTCAACGACGACCTCCAGGTCGACGAGATGATGCTGTCGCCCGCCTACGCCTACGAGAAGGCGCCCGACCAGGAGCACTTCCTCGGCGTCGAGCAGACCAGGGAGCTGTTCAAGAAGGCCTTCGCGGGCGGGAACCGGCGGCGCTGGCGGCTCAACCACTCCCCGCTCTTCCTGGACTTCCTGGAGGGCAAGGCGGACTTCCCGTGCACCGCGTGGGCGATCCCGAACTACTCGCTCTTCGGCTGGCAGCGCCCCTGCTACCTGATGAGCGACGGCTACGTCCCCACGTACCGCGAGCTCATCGAGGAGACCGACTGGAACAAGTACGGCCGCGGCAAGGACCCGCGGTGCGCCAACTGCATGGCGCACTGCGGCTACGAGCCGACCGCCGTCCTCGCCACGATGGGTTCCCTCAAGGAGTCCATCCGCGCGGCCCGCGAGACGGTCTCGGGGAACCGCGGGTGACGTCATGAACGGGCGGACGAGGGCACTCCGAGAAGGGGTGCCCCCCGTCACCGTGAGCTGAGAAGAATGAGAGAGGGGGCCCGAGCATGACCATTCTCGAAACCATCAGGGGGCCACGGGACCTGAAGGGGCTTTCCGGGGTCGAGCTCGACGAACTGGCGGGGGAGATCCGGGAGTTCCTGGTGCACGCGGTCGCCAGGACGGGCGGGCATCTCGGGCCCAATCTGGGGGTGGTGGAACTCTCCATCGCCCTGCACCGGGTCTTCGAGTCGCCCGTCGACCGGCTCGTGTGGGACACCGGCCACCAGAGCTACGTGCACAAGCTGCTCACCGGGCGGCAGGACTTCTCCAAACTGCGCGGCAAGGGCGGCCTCTCCGGCTACCCCTCGCGGGAGGAGTCCGAGCACGACATCGTCGAGAACAGCCACGCCTCGACCGCGCTGGGCTGGGCGGACGGCCTCGCCAAGGCGCGTCAGGTCCTCGGTGAGCGGGGCCATGTCGTCGCCGTCATCGGGGACGGCGCGCTCACCGGCGGCATGGCCTGGGAGGCGCTCAACAACATCGCGGCCGCGAAGGACCGGCCGCTGATCATCGTGGTGAACGACAACGAGCGCTCGTACGCCCCGACCATCGGCGGCCTCGCCAACCACCTCGCCACCCTCCGTACGACGGACGGCTACGAGCGGGTCCTCGCCTGGGGCAAGGACCTGCTCCAGCGCACCCCCGTCGTCGGAAGGCCGCTGTACGAGTCACTGCACGGCGCCAAGAAGGGGTTCAAGGACGCCTTCGCGCCGCAGGGCATGTTCGAGGACCTGGGACTGAAGTACGTCGGGCCGATCGACGGGCACGACATCGGTGCCGTCGAGTCGGCGCTGCGGCGCGCGAAGCGCTTCCACGGCCCGGTGCTCATCCACTGCCTCACCGAGAAGGGCCGCGGTTACGAGCCGGCCCTCGCCGACGAGGCGGACCGCTTCCACACCGTCGGCGTCATGGACCCGCTCACCTGCGAGCCGCTCACCCCGGCCGGCGCGCCGTCCTGGACCTCGGTGTTCGGGGACGAGATCGCCCGCATCGGCGCCGAGCGCGAGGACGTCGTCGCCATCACCGCGGCCATGCTCGGCCCGGTCGGCCTGACGAAGTTCACCGCGGCCCACCCCGACCGGGTGTGGGACGTCGGCATCGCCGAGCAGCACGCCGCGGTCTCCGCCGCCGGACTGGCGACGGGCGGCCTCCACCCCGTCGTCGCCGTCTACGCCACCTTCCTCAACCGCGCCTTCGACCAGCTCCTGATGGATGTGGCGCTGCACCGGTGTGGGGTCACCTTCGTGCTCGACCGGGCCGGCGTCACGGGCGTCGACGGCGCCTCGCACAACGGCATGTGGGACATGTCGATCCTGCAGGTCGTGCCGGGGCTGCGGATCGCCGCGCCGCGCGACGCCGACCAGCTACGGGCGCAGTTGCGGGAGGCGGTCGCGGTGGACGACGCGCCGACGCTCATCCGGTTCCCCAAGGAGTCGGTGGGGCCCGCGATCCCTGCCGTGGACCGGCTCGGCGGCATGGACGTCCTGCTCCGGGAGGAGGCTGAGGACGTGCTGTTCGTCGCGGTCGGGGTGATGGCGCCGGTCTGTCTGCAGGCCGCCGAGCTGCTCCGGGCGCGCGGCCTCGGCTGCACCGTCGTCGACCCGCGCTGGGTCAAGCCGGTCGATGCGGAGCTGCCCGCGCTCGCCGGGCGGCACCGGGTGGTGGCGGTGGTCGAGGACAACAGCCGGGCAGGCGGGGTCGGTTCGGCGGTCGCGCTGGCGCTCGGCGAGGCCGAAGTGGACGTTCCCGTACGGCGGTTCGGGATCCCCGAACAGTTCCTCGCGCACGCCAAGCGGGGCGAGGTCCTCGCCGACCTCGGACTCACCCCGGTCGAGATCGCGGGACGCGTCAGTGCCACCCTCGCGGCCAAGGAGGGCGCGCGGGAGCAGGGTTCAGGCAAGGAGCACAGCGTATGACCAAGGAGTTCGACACCAGAGAGCCCGGTACCGGGGAGCACGGCCCCAAGGGGTTCGACCTCGGCAGGCTCCTTGCCGAGCGCGGCGCCGAGCGGTACGAACTGCACGCCAGGCACCTCAACCACCAGCTGCCGCGGATGCTGCACACCATCGGCTTCGACAAGGTCTACGAGCGGGCCGAGGGCGCGTACTTCTGGGACGCGGAGGGCAACGACTACCTCGACATGCTCGCCGGTTTCGGCGTGATGGGCCTCGGCCGGCACCACCCCGTCGTACGCAAGGCGCTGCACGACGTCATCGACGCCTCGCTCGCCGACCTCACCCGCTTCGACTGCCAGCCGCTGCCCGGCCTGCTCGCGGAGCGGCTGCTCGCGCACAGCCCGCACCTGGACCGGGTCTTCTTCGGAAACAGCGGCACGGAGGCCGTCGAGACGGCGCTGAAGTTCGCCCGGTACGCGACGGGGAAGCCGCGGGTGCTCTACTGCGCGCACGCCTTCCACGGGCTTACGACGGGATCGCTCTCCGTCAACGGCGAGGACGGGTTCCGGGACGGCTTCGCGCCGCTGCTGCCCGACACGGCGGTCCCGCTCGGCGATCTGGACGCGCTGCGGGCGGAGTTGAGGAGGGGAGACGTCGCCGGGCTGATCGTCGAGCCCATCCAGGGCAAGGGCGTCCACGAGATGCCGCCCGGATATCTGCGCGCCGCCCAGGAGTTGCTGCACCGGCACAAGGCGCTGCTGATCGTCGACGAGGTGCAGACGGGTCTCGGCAGGACCGGCGACTTCTACGCGTACCAGCACGAGGAGGGCGTCGAGCCCGATCTGGTCTGCGTCGCCAAGGCGCTGTCCGGCGGCTATGTGCCGGTGGGCGCGACGCTCGGCAAGGACTGGATCTTCAAGAAGGTCTACTCCTCGATGGACCGCGTCCTGGTGCACTCGGCGAGCTTCGGCTCGAACGCGCAGGCCATGGCGGCGGGGCTCGCGGTCCTTTCCGTCATGGACGACGAGAAGGTCGTCGAGAACGCCCGCGTCACCGGGGAGCTCCTGAAATCCCGGCTCGCCGCGCTCGTGGACCGCTACGAGCTGCTGAGCGAGGTGCGCGGCCGGGGACTGATGATCGGCATCGAGTTCGGCCGCCCCAAGTCCCTGAAGCTGCGCGGCCGCTGGACGATGCTGCAGGCCGCCCGCAAGGGGCTCTTCGCCCAGATGGTCGTCGTGCCCCTGCTGCAGAAACACCGCATCCTCACCCAGGTCTCCGGGGACCATCTGGAGGTCATCAAGCTGATCCCGCCGCTGACGGTGGGGGAGCGGGAGGTGGACCGTTTCGTGGCGGCGTTCACCGCGGTCATGGACGACGCGCACAACGGCGGCGGCCTGATGTGGGACTTCGGCAGGACGCTGGTGAAGCAGGCGGTCGCCAACCGCTGACGTCCGGAACGGGCCGGGACGCGGCGGCATCGGCAGAGATTTTGCCTCCCGGGCAAGAAAGTTGCCCGCGAGGCAAGGCTCTGGCTCAATCAGGGGTATGAGCCCTGCCGAGCCCACGGGTCCCACGGATCCCACGGAATCCGCCGAGCCCGCGTCCGGAGCGGCCACGTCCGCCGAGCCGTCCCGCACGGCCGACGCGCTGCCCGCCGTGGCGCCCCAGCTGCGCGAACTGCGCCGCCGCGCCTCCCTCACCCTGGAGGCCGCGGCCCGGAACGCCGGGCTCTCGCCCGCCCATCTGTCCCGCCTGGAGACCGGCCACCGGCAGCCGTCGCTGCCGATGCTGCTCACGCTCGCTCGTGTCTACGGTACGACCGTCTCCGAGCTGCTCGGCGAGACGGTCGCCGACCGGGACGCGGTCGTCCGCGCCCAGGACATGGAACCGACCCGGGCCGGCGGCTGGACCTACTGGCAGGCGGGCGCCCCGGGACGCGGCATGCAGGCGCTGCGCGTGCACGTCCCGCACGGGGCGCAGGGCGACATCGTGCGCGTCCATCCCGGCGAGGAGTGGCTGTACGTCCTGAAGGGGCGGCTGCGGCTGCGTCTCGGGGACACCGCGCACGCCCTCGGAGCCGGGGACAGCGCGCACTTCGACTCGCTGACCCCGCACCGGATCGCCGCCGCCGACCGGGACGGCGTCGATCTCCTCTTCGTCCACACCTTGCTGCAGAGCCCCGCCACCGCGCTGTGCCTCGGCGGCCCCACCCAGGGAGAACCGACATGACGGAACCGGAACCGCAGGGCCCCCGCCAGCCGGAGCGCCCCCGCAACACCATGGAAGAGAAGTTCCCGCGCGCTCTCTGGGTCCGCCTGATCATCTACGTGGCGGTCGGCCACCTCTTCGCGGCCTTCATCTACCTGCTCTTCGAGTTGGGCGCGAAGAACCAGTAGACCCGGGCGCGGGTCGGGCTGCGGGGCGGAAGCTCAGTCGAGGAGGCGCTCCCGCAGGCGCTCGCGGGTCTCGGCGCTCACCTTGAGGCCCTCGGTGAAGTAGGTGTCCAGGTCGCCCCAGGTCTCGTCGATCGCCTCGTACGCCGCCGTCAGGTACTCGGCGCGGGCGTCGAAGAGCGGGTCGAGCAGCTCCATGACCTCGGGGGACATCGCGTTCGGCGAGCTGTCGCTGCGGTGCACCTTGTAGCGGCGGTGGGACGCGCTCGACTCGAGGTAGTCGGCCTCGATGGCGTCGCGCTCGACGCCGACGGCGAGCAGCGTCACGGCTATGGAGAGGCCCGCGCGGTCCTTGCCCGCCGCGCAGTGCATCAGCGCGGGCACGCTGTCCTCGGCGAGTGCGTGCAGCACCTTGCTGTGCTCGGCGGTGCGCTCCGTGATGATCGCGCGGTACGCGTCCGCCATCCGGGACGCGGCCCTGCCGTCCGAGAGGATCGAGCGGAGCTGGTCGAGGTCCCCGTCGCGCACCATCTTCCAGAACTCGGCGCCGTCGGCGGGGTCCGTCAGCGGCAGGTTCACGTTGCGCACGCCCGGCAGCTCGATGTCGGGACCCTCGAGGCGCTGGTCGGCAGCGTTGCGGAAGTCGAAGACCGTGTGCAGGCCCAGCGAGGCGAGGTACGCGGCGTCGGCGGCGGTGGCGTGCGCCAGGTGGCCGCTGCGGAAGAGCCGGCCCCGGGCGACGCGCCGGCCGTCGACCGTCGGCAGCCCGCCCACGTCACGGAAGTTGCGCACTCCGGCAAGCTCGGGCTCTGTCGACGGGACCTGCTGCGTCACGGGCTCTCCTCAGACTCTGCGCCGGCGCGGCTCGCCGGTGGGTGCGTCCTTGACGATACGACATGGGTACCTGGGGCAATCACCCCTTCGCCGGTGGGGTGAGCGGCCCTGTGGCGGCCCCCTGCGGACGGGATTCGTCCTTGCCCTGGAGTGCTCTCCAGCTCGTACAGTCACGGGACTCACGAGCACAGCGGCCAAGGAGATTCACATGCGTCATCGCGTTCTGGGCGGGACCGGCATAGAGGTCAGCCCCTACTGCCTCGGCACCATGATGTTCGGGTCCGTCGGCAACCCCGACCACGAGGACTGCGCCCGCATCATCCACGCCGCCCTGGACGCGGGCATCAACTTCGTCGACACCGCCGACATGTACTCGGCCGGGGAGTCGGAGACGATCGTGGGCAAGGCGCTCAAGGGCCGCCGCGACGACGTGGTCCTCGGGACCAAGGTCCACTTCCCGATGGGGGAGGGCCCCAACCGCGGCGGCAACTCCCGGCGCTGGATCATCCGCGAGGTGGAGGAGAGCCTGCGGCGGCTGGACACGGAGTGGATCGACCTCTACCAGGTGCACCGGCCGGACCACACCACCGACATCGAGGAGACGCTCTCCGCCCTGACCGACCTGGTGCACCAGGGCAAGATCCGGGCGTTCGGCTGCTCGACCTTCCCGGCGGACGAGATCGTCGAGGCCCATCACGTCGCCGACCGGCGGGGGTTGCAGCGGTTCCGCACCGAGCAGCCGCCGTACTCACTGCTCGCCCGGGGGATCGAGCGGCACGTGCTGCCGGTCGCTCAGCGGCTCGGCATGGGCGTACTGACCTGGAGCCCGCTCGCCTCGGGGTTCCTGACCGGGCGCTACCGCAAGGGCCAGGCCCTCGACCTGAGCAGCGGGCGGCCCACCCTGCACCCGGACCGCTTCGACCCGGCGGCGCCGCGCACCGCCGCGAAGCTGGAGGCCGTCGAGCGGCTCGTGGCCGTCGCCGACGAGGTGGGCTGCACGCTGCCGGAGCTGGCGACCGCTTTCCCGCTCGCGCATCCGGCCGTCACCTCGGTGATCATCGGCCCGCGCACGATGGAGCAGCTGCAGGCCACGCTGAAGGGCGCCGCCGTGGTCCTCGACGACGCCGCACTCGACCGGATCGACGAGATCGTGCCGCCCGGCACGGACATCTACCCGCCGGACGGCGTCTGGACCCCGCCCGCGCTCTCCGTGCCGGCACTCCGGCGGCGCGCGGCCGGCGACAGGTCCGCCGCCTGAGTGCCGGCACCGCGCCGGTTCAGCGGGATTCGGCGAGGGGCTCGCCGGTCTCCAGGAGCGTCTTGAGGCTGGAGAGGATGGCCGGCCAGCCCTGGCTGCACATGGAGTGCAGGGTGCCCGCCTCGTCGAACTCGTGCGTGACGGTCAGCTTGACCTGGTCGCCGTGGGGTTCGAGGTCGAAGGTGACCTGGGAGCGCCGCTCGCTCGCGAGTCGCGCCCGCAGGTCCTCGTCGATGCCGTTCGCCTCGGCCCACTGGGTGCTGAACGTGTGCCAGGTGTAGGCGAGGCGGCGGTGCGGTTCGTGGACGAGGACGACCTGCTCGGGGTCCTCGGTGGTGGCGCCGGTCTCGGTCCAGGTCATCGGGGAGCCCGGCGCCCAGTCGGTCCGGAAGCTGACGCCCCAGTACCGCTGGGTGAAGGCCGGGTCGGTGAGCGCCTGCCACAGGCGCTCGGGGGTGGTGCGGATGTACGTCGTGTAGACGAAGGTCCTGCTGTCCATGGGGGGATGCTCCAATGCTCTCTTCAGGTCCGCGAGGGCGTCGACCCTGTCGCGGTCGAAACGGCTGATCCATCGTTCGGTGATGGCGTTGATCGGAGCGGCGTTCAGGTAGTGCAGCTTCTCCCGCCCCTGCCGCACCGTCGTGACCAGCTCGGCCGCCTCCAGCACGGCCAGGTGCTTGCTCACCGACTGCCGGGCCATGTCCAGGCCCGCGCAGAGCTCGCGCAGGGTCTGGCCGTTGCGGTCCCGCAGCCGGTCGAGCAACCGGCGCCGGTTCGGGTCGGCCAGCGCCTTGAACGCCGCGTCCATTCGCTGTCACCCCCAGTCATGCAGCCGTGAGGCTGCCCATCCATGATTGGCAGCCATTTGGCTGCATGTCAATCGGGACCGACGGAGCCATCGAGGAGAGCGGCGAGGGATCTGGGTGCGCGCGAAATGTGGTGCGTGCACTTATTCCGAGTTGAACGAAACTTGACCGGTGGCTTATCTCACGCCCCGTCAACCCTTCCCTACGGTGGCGTAGGTCACTTAGGGAGGTGAAGGATGGTACCTCGTGAGCGCAGAGTCGACATCCTTCATCAAACACCCCATCAACAACGGCGTATTCAGCTCCTACGCAGCGGTCGGCGACAGCTTCACCGAAGGCGTGGGTGACCCGGGACCCGACGGCACCTTCGTCGGCTGGGCCGACCGCCTCGCCGTCCTGCTGGACGACCGCGTACCCGAGAACACCTTCCGGTACGCCAACCTCGCCGTCCGCGGAAAGCTCCTCGACCAGATCGTCGAGGACCAGCTGCCGCGGGCGAAGGAACTCGCCCCCGACCTGGTGACGTTCTGCGCCGGGGGGAACGACATCATCCGGCCGGGCACCGACCCCGACGAGGTCGCCGAGCGGTTCGAGCGGGCCGTCGCCGACCTCTCGTCGGCGGTCGGCACGGTCATGGTGACCACCGGCTTCGACACCCGCGGCGTGGCGGTGCTCAAACACCTCCGCGGCAAGATCGCCACGTACAACATGCACGTCCGCGCCATCGCGGACCGGTACGGCTGCCCCGTGCTCGACCTGTGGTCCCTCAGGACCGTGCAGGACCGCAGGGCGTGGGACGGCGACCGGCTGCACCTCTCCGCCGAGGGGCACACGCGCGTGGCGCTCCGCGCCGCTCAGGTCCTGGGCCTCGAGGTGCCCGCCGACCCCGACCAGGCGTGGCCGCCGATGCCGCCGCGCGGCACGCTGGAGGTGCGGCGCGACGACATCCACTGGGCGCGCGAGTACCTGGTGCCGTGGATCGGGCGGCGCATCCGCGGCGAGAGCTCGGGGGACCACGTGGAGGCGAAGGGCTTCCGCAATCCGCACACCATCAAGATGCAGATCGAGGCCGTCTCCTGAGCCTCCCGAGCACTCCGAGCGCCGCGGACCACGGCGGACGGAGCGACTCCGCCCACACCGAAGGCGCCCCGTCCGCGGGGCGCCTTCGGTGTGGGCGGGGAGCCGTCCGGGCCGCCCGCGCAGGACTCGGCCGGGGCCGGTGGACATAATGGAGAGGCCTATCCACCCCCCTCAGGAGGTCACGTGTCCCGGTCTCTGATCCCCGGGCTCCGCTCGCTGCGGTCCGCCGCTTTCGGTGCGGATCCCGCAGGTGCCCGGCTGGCCCGGATCCGCAGATCGCCGAACTTCTCCGTGGCCGAAGGGTCCTTCCAGAACCCCGTCGCCGCCCGGACCCGGCCCTCCGGTTCGTCCGTGGAGCTCGCCAAGGTCTACTTCCGCAAGGAGGAGCGCGTACGCCGCGGCCCGGCCGGCGCGATCCCGGTGCACCCCACGACCCTCGCCGACCTCGCGGTGCCGCCGGCCGACGGACTGCGGGTCACCTGGATGGGTCACTCCACCGTCCTGGTGGAGATCGACGGACGGCGGGTGCTGTTCGACCCGGTCTGGAGCGAGCGGTGTTCGCCGTACTCCTTCGCCGGACCCAAGCGGCTGCACCCGGTACCGGTGCCCCTGGAGGCCCTCGGCCCCGTCGACGCCGTGGTGATCTCGCACGACCACTACGACCACCTGGACATGCCCACGATCAAGGCGCTGGCCGGCACCGACACCGTGTTCGCGGTGCCGCTCGGCGTCGGCGCCCACCTGGAGCGGTGGGGCGTGCCGGCCGACCGGCTCCGCGAGCTGGACTGGAACGAGACGGCGAAGGTCGCGGAGCTGACGCTGACCGCCACGCCCGCACGGCACTTCTGCGGCCGTGGCCTGCGCAATCCGCAGCACACGCTGTGGGCCTCCTGGGTGGTCGCGGGACCCGAGCACCGCGTCTACCACAGCGGCGACACCGGCTACTTCCCCGGCTTCAAGGAGATCGGCGCCGAGCACGGCCCCTTCGACGCCACCATGATCCAGATCGGCGCGTACTCGGAGTGGTGGCCGGACATCCACATGACGCCCGCCGAAGGCATGCAGGCCCATCTGGACCTCCAGGGCGGCGAGCCGCACGGCGTGCTGCTGCCCATCCACTGGAGCACGTTCAACCTCGCCCCCCACGCCTGGTCCGACCCCGGCGAGGGCACCGTCGCCGCGGCACGCCGGGTGGGCGCCACCATCGCGCTGCCCGTCCCCGGCGAGCCCTTCGAGCCCGGCGCGGAGTCCCTTCCCGGCGACCTCTGGTGGCGCGGCGTCGCCGTCGTGCCGGAGGGCGGCTGGCCGGGCGCCTCGACCATGGTGGTGCGCGCGATCGCCTCGCCGAAGGCGGACAGCGGGGAGCACGAGGCGACGCCCGTCGGATAGCGGGCCCGCGCGGCTTTCGCTCACGCGGCGCGGGCGCGGTGCCGGCGTACGGCGTCGCGGTTGGCGCACCGCTGGGTGCAGTAGCGCTGCCGCCCGGTGCGGGAGGTGTCGGCGAAGATCGTGGTGCACTCGGTCACGTCGCACCTCCGCAGCCGGTGCATGCCCCGCCCCGCCAGGTGCAGGGCGGTGCCGACGGAGATCAGGGAGAACAGCAGGGCGCCGAGGGGCTGTCGGGGCTCGCGGTAGTGCAGGTGCCAGCCGCTGCCCGCGTGGTCGGTCAGGCGCGGGTGGGCCGTGGCCGCCGCCAGCATGGCGTTGACGCGCTCGGCGCGCTCGTGCTCCCCGGTGGCGTCGACGACTTTCTCCCAGGCGTCCAGGGCCTCCTCGGCGCGCGCCAAGTCACCCGGTTCGACCAGCCGTTCCAGGGTCAGGCCCGCGGCACGGCAGCGGTCCGCGAGCTCCTCCGCGCTGGTGGGGCGGGAGTTGGCGAGATCGGCGGCCAGGTTCACGGCGGCTTCCCCGTAAGGGTTGAGATGCATGCGGCCATTACAGCAGGGCGGCCGTCGCGAGACGCGGCCCTCAGGAGGACACGGTCAGGGCCAGGGAGGCGATCGCGGTGGCGCAGTAGAAGCCGGGGAACGCGAGGTTGTGGAGCACGCGGGCCCGCAGATGGAAGGCGAGCGCGCCCAGATAGAGCAGGACGAGACCGCAGGCCGCCGCGGCGCCGAGGGGGCGTAGCGCGGCATCGAAGAGTCCGAGGAGGAGGCCCGCCGCGCCGGCCAGCTTGAGGACGGCCAGCCGGGGGAGCCAGGAGCGGGGAACGCCCACAGGTGCCCCGGCACCGTTCATTATCTCCTTCTATGACCTCGCGGCATGGACGTGGGCACGCGCCTGCTCCGGTACTTCGCCGCAGTGGCGGAGGCGGGCAGCCTGACCGGTGCCGCGAAGAGGCTGTTCGTCTCACAGCCTGACCGAGGCGGGCGGTGAACTCGCCGCGCGGGTGCCCGCGCTGCTGGACGGCTGGGACGAGGCGGTGCGGGCGACCGGCCGCGCGGCACGGGTGCTGCGCCTCGGCTTCCTGGACGCGGGTGCGGTGGGGGCCGTCCCCGAGGCCATCGCGCGGTTCCGCCGCGCGCGGCCGGAGTGGCGGGTGGAGCTGCGGCAGTCCGACTGGTCGGACCCGAGCGCCGGCCTGGCCGGGGGAGAGGTGGATGCCGCGGTGGTGCGTCTGCCGTTTCCGGGGCAGGAGGGCTTCTCGGTGCGGGAGTTGTACGTGGAGGAGCGCGGCGTGCTGCTGCCGGCCCGGCATCCGCTGGCGGCCGGCGGGACGGTGGAGTTCCGCGAACTGTGGGACGAGCCGTTCGTCGCGGCCGGAGCCGGGACCGGTGCCTGGCGGGAACACTGGCTGGCGGCGGAGGAGCGGGACGGGCACCCCGTCAGGGTCGGCGCCGTCGCCGACCGTCCCGACGAATGGCTCGGAGCGGTGGCCGGCGGCTGCGTGGCGCTGGCCCCGGCGTCGGCGGCCCGTTTCCACTCCCACCCGGATGTGATGTTCCGTCCGGTCCGTGGGGTCTCGCCGAGCGGGGTGGGGCTGGCCCGGTCCCGGCGGCGGACGCACGAGGCGGTACTGGATGAGCTGCTCCAAATCATCACGGGGCGGCTGAGCCGGAGATGAGGTCCGGGCCGGGCGCTCACCGTCGTACCGCCCGGCCGCTCACCCGCGTACCGCCCGGCCGATCACCGGAGTAGCCCGCGGAGGGCGGTGGCGTCCCGCGTACGCGAGTCGAATCGGTCCTGTGTACGAGGCGAATCGGACCCCCGTGCGAGGCGTCATACCAGAGCGGGACGCTGCGCCGCTGACTTTGTCAACTGCCCACCGCACGTGATGCGTTGCCGACTACCGTGAGTGGCCGTCGGGCGACGCAGGGATCACGACGCAGGGCTGACGTCGCGACCTGCCGGCCGGCACGGCGATGCCGCAACCACGCCGCAAAGGGGAGCCGGGCCGACCGCCGGGCCCTCGTCGCAACGTACCGAGGACGCAGATGTCTCACCTACGCGCACCGGCCGCCCGCCCAGACCGCCGTGAGGGCGGCCGGCACGGCAGGCCCGGCAGCCGAAGCGCCGCCGCACTGCCCGAGACCCACATACGGCCGCAGCTCCTGCGCATCGCGGTGCTGCCGGCCGTCGCCGTGGGCCTCAGCGCCTGTGCGGCCGTGCTCTTCACGCTGCGCTCGACCGGCGCCCGGCCGGGACCGGTCCTGCTCGCCGTCCTCACCGCCGCCGCCCTGGTCGGCCTCGCCGGCATCGTGACCGCCGCCGTCGCCGCCGAACGCGCCGCCAGGACCGTGCGCGACCGGGTCGTCCTGCTGCGCCGCACCACCGCACGCGGCCAGGCCGAACTGCGCGCCGTCGTCGACCGGTTGCGCCGCGGCGACACGCCCGCGGAGCCCGAGTCGGCGCCGCCGCCGAGGACCAGGGCGGGCGGCGACGAGTTCGACCAGCTCGCCGACGAGCTGTCCCGCGCACAGGACGCCGCCGTCGGCGCCGTCGTCCAGGCCTCCCGGCTCTCCGGCCGGGCGGGCAGCGAACAGAAGGTCGAGGTCTTCGTCAACCTCGCCCGGCGCCTGCAGTCGCTCGTGCACCGCGAGATCTCCCTGCTCGATGAGTTGGAGAACGAGGTCGAGGACCCCGACCTGCTCAAGGGCCTCTTCCACGTCGACCACCTCGCGACCCGCATCCGGCGCCACGCCGAGAACCTCGCCGTGCTGGGCGGCGCCGTCTCGCGCCGCCAGTGGAGCAACCCGGTCTCCATGACCGAGGTGATGCGCTCGGCCATCGCCGAGGTCGAGCAGTACTCGCGCGTCAAACTCGTGCCGCCCGTCGACGGCACCCTGCGCGGGCACGCCGTCGCCGACGTCATCCACCTGCTCGCCGAACTCGTCGAGAACGCCACGGTGTTCTCCGCCCCGCACACCCAGGTCCTGCTGCGCGCCAACGCCGTGACCGCCGGGCTCGCCGTCGAGGTCGAGGACCGGGGCCTCGGCATGCCCCTTGCCGAGCAGAACAGGATGAACCGGCTGCTCACCGACCCGGACCAGGTCGACGTCGGCAGCCTCCTGCAGGACGGCCGCATCGGGCTCTTCGTCGTCTCCGCGCTCGCCCGCAGACACGGCGTCGCCGTGCGCCTCCAGAGCAACATCTACGGCGGCGTCCAGGCGGTCCTGATCCTGCCCCAGGCGCTGCTCGGCGCCGAGGAGCAGGCGGAGCCGGTCACCCGTCGCCGCCCCGCGGCCGAGGCGGCGGCCCGTGGCGCCATCGGGGACACCGGCGAGCTCGGGGAGACCGGCGCCATCGGGGAGACCGGCAGCCTCGGGGACATCCGGTGCGCCGAGAGCGTCGGTGGCGCCCCTGGTCCCGTAGGCGCCCCTGGCCCCGGAGCCATTCCCGGTCCCGGTCTCGAAGGCGTCCCCGGCCCCGGAGGTGTACGGGACGACGCGTCCGTCGCCGCATCGCCGTGGCCGTCCGCCGAACCCCAGGAACAGCCCCACCCCGTACCGGGTCCGGCGCCCCGCTCCGCACCCCTGCCGGCCCCCTCCCCGGAACCGGTGGCCGCGCCGCACCGCCCGAACGGCGTGCACGGCACCCCGCCCGCCCCGCTGCCCGTGCGCGGCTCCCGCCGGGAGCGCCCGACGCCCGCCGACGCCACCCCCGGCATCCGGCCGGAGGACCGGCAGGCCGTCGCCGAACACACCGCGGCACCGGTGACCCCCCTGGGCGGCGCCGTGCGCGGCCGCGTCGGCCGGCCCCAGCTCCCCAAGCGGCGCGCCCAGGAGCACCTCGCCCCCCAGCTCCGGGACGCCCCGGCGCCGAGGCCCGAGAGCGACACCGTCGTCGGCCACGACCCGGGCCTGATGGCCGCGTTCCAGCGCGGCATCGGTCTCGCCCAGGCGCAGGACGCACGCGATCCCACCCCGCGGGAGCACGAGATCGGCGTCCCGCACGACGGGCGCGGCCAAGGCGGCTGACCGGCACCGGGCAGCCCGACCACCCCCCACCACCTCTGCCCCGGCAGACCTACGTACGTTCTGTACCCCAAGGAGTCGATCCCCCATGGCGAGCGATGCGCCGACCGGCCATGTATCCGATCTCGACTGGCTGATGAGCGGCCTCGTGCAGCGCGTGCCGCACACCAGAAGCGCCGTCCTGCTCTCCTCCGACGGACTCGTGAAGTCGGTGCACGGCCTCGACCCGGACAGCGCCGACCACATGGCGGCACTCGCCTCGGGGCTCTACTCCCTGGGGCGCAGCGCGGGCATCCGCTTCGGCGACGGCGGCGACGTCCGCCAGGTCGTCGTGGAACTGGACTCCACCCTCCTGTTCGTCTCCACCGCGGGCTCGGGCACCTGCCTCGCCGTACTCGCCGGGCGCGACGCGGACGCGGCCGTCCTCGGGTACGAGATGGCGATGCTGGTCAAGAGCGTCCGCCCGTACCTGATCACCGCTCCCCGGCAGCCCGCCGGCGAACCCGCGCCGATGAGGCATTGAGCATGGCGGCCCCGCACGACGGGCCCTGGCTCGACGACGCAGCCGGGCGGCTCGTCCGCCCCTACACGGTCAGCAACGGCAGGACCAGACCGACCGGCCAACTCGACCTGCTCTCCCAGGTGATGGCGACCGGCTCCACACCGCTCGGCTATCTCGGGCCCGAGCACTCCACGGCCCTCGGCCTGTGCGAGGCGCCCACCTCCGTCGCCGAGATCGCGGCCCAGCTGAAGCTGCCCGCGGTCGTGGCCAAAGTGATCCTCTGCGATCTCCTCGACTGCGGGGCCCTCACCCAGAAGGCCCCGGACTCCTACCACAACCCCACTGACCGGTCCCTGTTGGAGGCAGTGCTCGATGGATTACGACGACAGCTCTGACCCCTTCCCCACCGCACTCAAGATCCTGGTCGCGGGTGGCTTCGGGGTCGGCAAGACGACCTTCGTCGGCGCCGTCAGCGAGATCGCGCCGCTGAGCACCGAGGAGCTGCTCACCACGGTCAGCGAGGCGACCGACGACCTGTCGGGCGTGGAGAACAAGACCACCACGACCGTCGCCATGGACTTCGGACGGATCACCCTCGACCCGGAACACGTGCTGTACCTCTTCGGCACACCGGGCCAGGAGCGGTTCTGGTTCATGTGGGACGAGCTCTCCGAAGGCGCCCTCGGCGCCGTGGTGCTCGCCGACACCCGGCGCCTGGAGGACTGCTTCGCCGCCGTCGACTTCTTCGAGCAGCGCGGCATGGGCTTCATCGTGGCGATCAACGAATTCGACGGCGCCCACCGCTACGAGCCGGAGGAGGTACGGGCCGCGATCGACCTGGACCCTCAAGTGCCCGTCGTGCGCTGCGACGCGCGGATCTCCAGCTCCGGCATCCAGACCCTCCTGATCCTCGTCAAGCACCTCCTCGACCACGCCCCGGCGCCGAGCTACGGAGCCCATACGTGACGTACGACCCGACCGGGCACCTGCTGCTGACCCCCGTCGACAAGGAGGCGCCCGCGCGGGTGCTGAGGCTGCGCGCACTCGGGATCGGGCAGTACCCCGAGCCGGCGCTCGACGTCTACGCGGGCCGGCTCGCCGGGCTGACCGGCGCGCCCTGCGCGATGGTCAACTTCATCGGCGAGGAGCGGCAGTTCTTCGCCGGCCTGCACGCCCTGGGCAGCGAGGCGCGCCGCCACCTGCCGCGCGATCACGGTTACTGCCCGCACGTCGTGGTGCGCCGCAAGGCGCTCGTCCTGGAGGACGTCCGCGACTATCCGCGGTTCGCGGGCAACCCGGTGGTGGACGAGAGCGGCATCCGCTCCTATCTGGGCGCGCCCCTCATCGACCGTACGGGCATCGCACTCGGCACGGTGTGCGTCGTCGACGTCGAGCCGCGCCCCTGGGGCAGGACGGGCCTGGACACGATCAAGCGCATGGCCGCGGAGCTGACCGAGCAGATACACCGGCGCGAGGAGGGCGGCTTCTGAGCCTGGTCCGCCAGGCGTCCGGCCCCGCTCAAAGGTCCAGCTCAGAGGTCCAGTTCGGTTCCGTCCGGGAAGCCGACCCGCACGCGGTCCCCCTCCACGGCGCAGCTGACGGCCTCCCGCAGCGCCCGTGGGGACACCGTGTCCTGCGACAGGGCGACCAGGGTGACGTGGAGGGTGTCGCCGCCCGGGTGGGCCGCCGAGGTCAGGAACGGCGTCGCGGAGTGCGGTCCGTACGCGTTGGCGGCCGCCTCGCGGGCGATGCCCGCTTCCTCGTCCCAGCCGTACAGGCCGACGACCGCGCTGGTCAGACCGGACTCCGTGCGGGTGAGCGCCCAGCCGGGGCCCTGCTCGGCGTGCGGCCGCGCCCGGCCCGCCACCGCGTGGCCGCCCTCGCGGACGGTGACACCGGCGGGGGCCCGCACGCGGTGCACGCGGATCTCCCACGGGCCGTGCAGCGCGCTCACCGTCTCGATGGGGAACTCCTCGTCGCCGCCGGGGAATCGGGCGTCGTGGCGGGAGGCGGCCACCCGGCCCGCGCAGCGCAGCGGGTGGATGCGCAGGCGGCGCGAGGCCGTGCCGTCCGGGGCGAGCAGCGCGAGGTGGCCGTCGACGGCGCGCTCCCAGGCGCGCGGCGCGGTCTCCGGCGCGGTGGCCGTCGAGTAGCCGAACTTGGCGTAGTGCGGGTCGTCCTCGGCGGGACCTTCGAGGGGGTTGTGGTCGCTGCCGTGGTTGACCAGGCGGACGATGCCGTCGTGCCGGGTGCCGTGCAGCAGCCAGCCGGGTTGGGGGAGAGCCGTGTACTGGTCGGACTCCTCGACGGGGAGCGGCAGTTCCCGCTCGGTCCACACCGGGTGGGCGGCCGGGAGCAGCAGGCCGAGGAAGCCCTTGCTCGCCCAGTACGGGGAAGCCGGCCCCGAGTAGGGCTGCGTGGTGGGCAGATGTGTCCCGTACCAGCCGAGCGGCAGCAGCCCCCGCCCGTCGGGGACCCCGCGCTCCACGAAGTGCCGCGCGGTGCCGGAGGCGAGGCGCCGGGTCAGGCCCGGCGCGAGCGGGCTGCAGCCGGCGAGCGCGCCCATCCACACGGGCGCGGCGGCCGCGAAGCGGTACGTCAGGGAGCGGCCCTGGTGGACGGGGGCGCCGTCGCCGCCGAAGAAGTGCGGGTAGCTGGTGAGGAATTGGGCGAGGCGCTCACGGTAGACCTCGGCGCGGCCGCCGTCCTCGGCCCCGGCGATCCGGGCCCACAGCAGCGGGTACAGGTGCAGGGCCCAGCCGATGTAGTAGTCGAAGTTCCGGCCGTCGCCGTCGCTGTACCAGCCCTCGCCGCGGTACCAGTCCTCGATGCGGTCCAGGCCGCCGTCGATGTCCGCCCGGCTGTACGGCGCGCCCACCGAGGCGAGGAACTGTTCGGAGACCACCTGGAAGAGCCGCCAGTTGTTGTCCCACGTCTTCGCGCCGACGAACCCGGAGAACCAGTCCACCACCCGCTCCCTGACCCGGTCGTCGAGTCTCTCCCAGATCCAGGGGCGGGTCTCGTGCAGTGCGACGGCGATCGACGCGGCCTCCACCATCTGCTGCGAGCAGTCGGTGAGCCGGGGCCAGGCCTCGCCGCCGCGTCGGTCCGTGCCGGCCGCCAGGCCCTGTGCGTAGCGTTCCGTGAGGCGGGGGTCCACGTCGCCGCCGGCTCCCGCGATCCGGAAGGCGGCGAGCAGGAAGGACCGCGCGTACCCTTCGAGCCCGTCCGAGACGACCCCCGACCAGCTGCTGCGGCCCGGCAGCCGGTACTGCGCGAAGCCCGGCGTCGCATGCGGCAGGAGCGCCGCCAGCTGCCGGTCGGCGAGCGCCTCCCAGTGCGCGCGGGTCCAGCCGGTGAGGGGCGAGAGGACGCGGTCGGTCGGCGGCAGGTGCAGGTGCGGTGCGGGCATCGTTCCGTGACTCCTCGACGGGCGGCGGGCCGACGGGGCGCGGGCGGTCGCGCGCGTCGGCAGTAAGCGTGTACCGAGGCGGCTCCCGGCGCCAGGTCCGGGTGCGGGAAAAATCCAAGTGTGCACGGGCAGATGTCCGTTGACGTCGGCGGTAAGCGATTACTACGTTGCCACCTCATGGCTGAGAAAAGGACCCGAACCGCGCGTGCCGCCGTCGCGACGGCGGCCGCGGCCGCCACCCTCGCCCTCGCGGTCCCCGCCCACCCGGCCCCGCGCACCCCCACCCCCGGCGCGGACGGCGTGGGCGACCCCCTGTACCCCACCCTCGGCAACGGCGGCTACGACGTCCGCCACTACGACCTCTCCTTCGACTTCACGCCCGTCACGTACGACTTCACCGCCACCATGAAGATCCGGGCGAGGGCCACCCAGGACCTGTCCTCCTTCAACCTCGACGTCGACTCGCTCGCCGTCGACGCCATCGAGGTCAACGGCGAGAAGGCGACCTGGACGCTCACCCCAGGACCGACGGGGCAGGAACTCACCGTCACCCCCGCCCGCCCCCTGCGCGACCACCGCTTCTTCGGCGTCGAAGTGGCCTACCACGGCAACGGCAGGACGAAGCCGGCCGGCCTGCCCGGCTGGCGGCACATGTCCGACGGCGGATTCGCCTCGGCGGCCCAGGCCTCCCGCGCCGACACCTTCGCGCCCGTCAACGACCACCCGTCGGACAAGGCGACGTGGACCTTCCACCTCACCGCGCCCAAGGGCTGGACCCCCGCCGCCAACGGCGACCTCACCGGCCGCAGGGACGCCCCCGGCGCCCGCCGCACCTGGGACTTCGCCCTGAACTCCCCGATGGCACCGGAGCTGCTCGGCATCTCCGTCGACCGGCAGACCTACGTCCACGGCCGCGGCCCGCACGGGGTGCGGCTGCGCCACCTCGTACCCGAGGACCAAGTGGCGAAGTACCGGCCCATCGTCGAGGAGACCGGCGGCCACCTCGCCTGGCTGGAGAAGACCCTCGGCGTGCGCTACCCCTTCGGCACGTACGGCGTGCAGATCGTCCGCGACGGCTACGGCGACGCGCTGGAGAACCAGACCCTCTCCCTCTTCGGCCCCGGCTGGTTCGAACGGCCCACCTACTCCACGACGATGGTCCACGAGCTGACCCACCAGTGGTTCGGCGACTCCGTCACCCCCGCCACCTGGCAGGACGCCTGGCTCAACGAGGGGCCCGCCGTGTACTACGCCGCCCTGTGGGCGGACCAGAAGGGCTTCCAGCCGATCGAGGAGAAGATGCGGACGGCGTACGCGAAGCTCGACGCGGTCCGCAAGGCCGAAGGCCCGCCCGGCAGGCCGAAGGGACTCGGCGGCTTCAACATCTACGACGGCGGCGCCGTCACCCTCTACGCGCTGCGCCGGCAGATCGGGCAGGACGAGTTCGACGCGGTCATGAAGGCCTGGCTGACCGGGCACCGGCACGGCAACGCCGACACCCGGGACTTCATAGACAACGCGGTCGAGGTGACCGGCGACCCCTCCGTCGGCACCTTCCTGCGCCACTGGCTCTTCGACCTCGACAACCCGCCCATGCCCGCGGACCGGGACCGGAACGCGGCACGGTGAGGCGCCGACCGCCCGGCCACCCACAGCTCGCGCATCCGTGAGCTCACCCGCAACACCCGGTCAAACGAAGGAAGTTCCATGACCGACCTCCGTCTCGGCGTCCTCGGCTACGGACTGCGCGGCTCGCTCGCCCGCACCGCCCACCGGCCGGACGCGGGCTCGCGCGTCACCGCGCTGGCCGACCCCGACGCCGCGGCCCGCGCCGAGGCGGCCACGGCCTTCCCCGGCGCCTCTATATCGGGCGACCACCGCGAGGTCGTCGAGGACCCGGACGTCGACGCGGTCCTCGTCCTCACCCCCGACCACACCCATGCGGCACTCGCCTGCGAGGCGCTGCGCACGGGCAAGCCCGTCTTCGTCGAAAAGCCCCTCGAAACGGGGATCGAGGCCTGCGACACGATCCTGCGGACCGCGTACGAGACAGGCACCCGGCTCTACGTCGGGCACAATATGCGCCACATGCCCGTGGTCCGGCTGATGCGCGACATCATCGGACGCGGCGAGATCGGCACGGTCAAGACGGTCTGGGTGCGCCACTTCGTCGGCTACGGAGGCGACTGGTACTTCAAGGACTGGCACGCCGAACGGCAGTACACCACCGGCCTGTTGCTGCAGAAGGCCGCCCACGACATCGACGTGCTGCACTGGCTGGCGAACGGCTACACACGCCGGGTGCAGGCCCTCGGTGACCTCATGGTCTACGGCGACAACCCGCACCGCCGCGCGCCGGGCGAGCCCAAGAGCGACGACTGGTACACCGCGGACGGCCACTGGCCGCCGCACACCCAGCGCGCCCTCAACCCGGTCATCGACGTCGAGGACGTCTCCCTGGTCAACATGCGCCTGGACAACGGTGTTCTCGCCGCCTACCAGCAGTGTCACTTCACCCCCGACTACTGGCGCAACTACACCGTCATCGGCGACGCCGGCCGCCTGGAGAACTTCGGCGACGGCCCCGGCGCGACCGCCAAGGTGTGGAACGCGCGCCGCTCGGGCCACCGGGCGCAGGCGGACGCCGAGTACGCGGTGCCCCACGCGCAGGACGAGGCGGGGCACGGCGGCGCTGACCCCCTGCTCGTGGACGAGTTCGTACGTTTCGTACGCGAGGGAGGGCGCACCGACACCTCGCCCGTCGCGGCCCGGATGGCGGTGGCCGCGGGCGTACGGGCGACGCAGTCGCTGCGGGACGGCGGGACACCCCGCGAGGTGCCGGTCCTCGATCCGGAGCTGATCGCCTACTTCGAGCGCGGCCAGACCCGCTGACCGGACCGGGCGGGCGGGGCCTGAAGGAAAGCTGCGGCGGCGCTTAAGAAATCCTCGATGGACCGGGGCGCCGCCGTAGGGAAGATTCCTGTGTCGTCGGGGGAAGAAGCGACGTACGACAGGAGCCGTGGCGTTGAAGGCGCTGGTCAAGGAGAAGGCTGAGCCGGGTCTCAGCCTCAAGGACGTGCCGGAGCCGGTCATCGGCCACGGCGACGTCCTCATCAAGGTGCTCCGCACCGGTATCTGCGGAACGGACCTGCACATCCGGTCCTGGGACGGCTGGGCGCAGCAGACGATCACCGCCCCGCTGGTCGTCGGCCACGAGTTCGTCGGCGAGGTCGTGGAGACCGGCAGGGACGTCGCCGACATCAAGGCGGGCGACCTGGTCAGCGGCGAGGGCCACCTGGTCTGCGGCAAGTGCCGCAACTGCCTGGCCGGCCGGCGCCACCTGTGCCGTGCCACCGTCGGCCTGGGCGTCGGACGCGACGGGGCCTTCGCGGAGTACGTGGCGCTGCCCGCGGGCAACGTGTGGGTCCACCGCGTCCCCGTGGACCTCGACGTCGCCGCGATCTTCGACCCGTTCGGCAACGCCGTGCACACCGCCCTGTCCTTCCCGCTCGTCGGCGAGGACGTCCTGATCACCGGCGCGGGCCCGATCGGCCTCATGGCGGCGGCCGTCGCCCGGCACGCGGGCGCCCGCAACGTGGTGATCACCGATGTCAGCGAAGAGCGCCTGGAGCTGGCCCGCAAGGTCGGCGTGAGCCTCGCCCTCAACGTGGCGGACTCGACGATCGCCGACGGCCAGCGCGGCCTCGGCCTGCGCGAGGGCTTCGACGTCGGCCTGGAGATGTCCGGCAACCCGCGCGCCATGCGCGACATGGTCGCCAACATGACCCACGGCGGCAAGATCGCCATGCTGGGCCTGCCCGCCGAGGACTTCGCCGTCGACTGGGCGCGGATCGTCACCTCGATGATCACCATCAAGGGCATCTACGGCCGCGAGATGTTCGAGACCTGGTACGCGATGTCGGTGCTGCTCGAAGGCGGCCTCGACCTGGCGCCCGTCATCACCGGCCGGTACGGCCACCGCGACTTCGAGGCCGCCTTCGACGACGCGGCCAGCGGCCGGGGCGGCAAGGTCATCCTCGACTGGACCGCCTGACGCCCGCCGGCCCCTACGACCTCCTCGGCTCGACTCCCCAAAGGAATCCCGCATGTTCGACTCCGTACGCGAAGACCTCCAGGCCACCCTCGACGAGATCCGCGCCGCCGGACTGCACAAGCCCGAGCGCGTCATCGGCACCCCGCAGTCCGCGACGGTCGCCGTCACCGCGGGCGGCCGCCCCGGCGAGGTCCTGAACTTCTGCGCCAACAACTACCTCGGCCTCGCCGACCACCCCGAGGTCGTCGCCGCCGCGCACGAGGCCCTGGACCGCTGGGGCTACGGCATGGCCTCCGTCCGCTTCATCTGCGGCACGCAGGAGGTGCACAAGGAGCTGGAGGCGCGCCTGTCGGCCTTCCTCGGCCAGGAGGACACGATCCTCTACTCCTCGTGCTTCGACGCCAACGGCGGCGTCTTCGAGACGCTGCTCGGCGCCGAGGACGCCGTCATCTCCGACGCCCTCAACCACGCGTCGATCATCGACGGCATCCGCCTGTCGAAGGCGCGCCGCTTCCGCTACGCCAACCGCGACATGGGCGACCTGGAGAAGCAGCTCAAGGAGGCCACGGAGGGCGGCGCCCGGCGCAAGCTGATCGTCACCGACGGCGTCTTCTCCATGGACGGTTACGTCGCGCCGCTCGGGGAGATCTGCGACCTCGCCGAGCGGTACGACGCCATGGTCATGGTCGACGACTCGCACGCCGTCGGCTTCGTGGGACCCGGCGGCCGCGGCACCCCCGAGCTGCACGGCGTCATGGACCGCGTCGACATCATCACGGGCACGCTGGGCAAGGCCCTCGGCGGCGCCTCCGGCGGCTACGTCGCCGCCCGCGCCGAGATCGTCGCCCTGCTCCGGCAGCGCTCCCGCCCCTACCTCTTCTCCAACACCCTCGCCCCGGTGATCGCGGCCGCCTCGCTGAAGGTCATCGACCTGCTGGAGTCCGCCGGTGAGCTGCGGGAACAGCTCGCCGCCAACACCGCCCTGTTCCGCTCGCGGATGACCGAGGAGGGCTTCGACGTCCTCCCCGGTGATCACGCCATCGCGCCGGTCATGATCGGCGACGCGGCCGTGGCCGGACGGATGGCCGAGCTGCTCCTTGAGCGGGGCGTGTACGTCATCGGCTTCTCCTACCCCGTGGTGCCCCAGGGGCAGGCCCGCATCCGCGTCCAGCTGTCGGCCGCGCACTCCACCGACGACGTGAACCGCGCCGTCGACGCGTTCGTCGCCGCCCGCGCGGAGCTGGCGGAGCCGGGCCGGGCCTGACGCCCCGCGGCCCCGCCCCGGTCACCGGGGCGGGGCCGGTGGTGCGCCGTCCACCGCCGGTTGGGAGAATCGACGACATGATCGAAGCGCGGCGGCTGCACATCCTCCGTGCGGTGGCCGACCACCGCACGGTCACGGCGGCCGCCGCCGCGCTCTATCTCACCCCCTCCGCGGTCTCCCAGCAGCTCGCCGCCCTGGAGCAGGAGACCGGCCACCGCCTGGTCGAGCGCTCGGCACGCGGCGTACGGCTGACCGCGGCGGGCGAGATCCTGCTCACCCACACCAACGCCGTCCTCGCCCAGCTGGAGCGCGCCGAGGCCGAGCTCGCCGCCTACAGCTCCGGCGAGGCGGGCACCGTGACCGTCGCCGCCTTCGCCACCGGCATCGGACTGGTCGTCGCGCCCGCCCTCACCCGCCTCGCCGCCTCCGCGCCCGGCATCCGGGTCCACGTCCAGGACGCGGAGGGCGACGCCAGCCTGCCGATGGTCCTCGACCGGCAGGTGGACGTGGCCGTGGCCGTCGAGTACCGGGGAGCGCCGGGCGCCGACGACCCGCGGCTCACCCGCGTCCCGCTCTACGCGGAGCCCTTCGACGCGGTGCTGCCGCCCGGCCACCGGCTCGCGGACGCGGAGCGGGTGGCCCTCGCCGAGCTCGCCAAGGACCCCTGGATCGGCCCGTTCGCCGGCAACCCCTGTCACGACGTGGTCGTCCTCGCCTGTGAACTGGCCGGATTCCAGCCGCTGTTGGAGCACTGGTCGGACGACTTCCGGGCGGTGGTGGCGCTCGCCTCCGCCGGGGCCGGGGTCGCCCTCGTGCCGCGTTCGGCGCTGCGCGGCATGGACGTGTCGGGGGCCGTGGTGCGTCCGGTGGAGGGCGTGGCCCCCACGCGCCGGGTGTTCGCGGCCGTGCGGTGCGGGGCGGAGGACCACCCGCTGATCCGTCCGGTCCTGGACGCCCTGGGCGAAGCGGCGGGCTGAGCGCGGGCCGGCCGAGGCATTTACCCGCATCCCACATCCGGGATACCGTGCCGAATATGGAACACGATGGAGTCGACGCGCGCCTCGCCGCCCGACTGGCCGAGCTGCGCGCCGAACGCGGCTGGTCCCTGGGTGAGCTGGCCGAACTGAGCGGCATCAGCCGCTCCACCCTGTCCCGGGCCGAACGCGCGGAGATCAGCCCCACCGCGGCCCTCCTGAACCGGCTCTGCGCCGTCTACGGACGCACCATGTCGCAGCTCCTGAGCGAGGTGGAGGCGGAGCCCGCCCAACTCGTGCGCGCCGTCGACCAGTCGGTGTGGGCCGACGACGAAGCGGGCTTCATGCGGTGGTCGGTCTCGCCGCCCACCACCGGGATGCGCGGCGAACTCGTCGAGGGCCGGCTGCAGCCGGGTGCCGACATCGCCTACGACCGGCCGCCCGTGCCCGGCCTCGAGCAGCACATCTGGGTGCTCGAAGGCTCCCTGGAAGTCACGGTGCACGGGGAGGCGCACACCCTGTCCACGGGCGACTGCCTGCGCTACCGGCTGTGGGGCGCGTCGCGGTTCCGCTGCCGCGGCGAGGAGGCCGTGCGGTACGCGCTCGTGGTGGTGAAGCCGTGACCGCCCCCGCCACGCGCACCCGCCCCGTCCGGCTCGACGCCGCCGGACTCCGCGCGTCGGCCGACGCGTTGGCCGCGCTGCTCGTCGACACCGTTCGGGCCGGCTCCTCGCTCGGCTTCCTCGCCGACCTGGACCGGGCCACGGCGGCCGCCTGGTGGCGCGGGCTCGACACGGCCGTCGAACGGGGACGGCTCGCAGTCTGGGCGATCCACGGCGAAGGCGGCGAAGGAGGAGAAGGAGGCGAAGAGGGTGAGGAGAGCGACGGGCGGGACGCCGGACGCGTCCTCGGCACCGTCAGTCTCGCCTTCGTGGACAAGCCCAACGGCCGCCACCGCGCGGAGCTGGCCAAGCTGATGGTGCACCCGGCGGCGCGCGGGCAGGGCCTCGCCCGTACGCTCCTGACCGCCGCGGAAGAGACGGCGGAACGGGCCGGCGTGACCCTCCTCGTCCTGGACACCGAGACCGGCAGCCCCGCCGAGACCCTCTACGAGCGAGCCGGCTGGACGGCGGCGGGCACGATCCCCGACTACGCCACCGACCCGGCGGGCGCCCTCCACCCCACGACCCTCTTCTACAAGCGGCTCGGCAGGGGCGGACCCCGCACGCATGACGTCCCGCGCGCGGGGGAGGCTGCCCCGAAGAGACCCCAGCCGCACCCCCAGGGAGCCCGACACGATGCCGGACCGAGCCGCTGACACCACCTCGAACCCCGCCCCCGCCGCGTACACCGCGGGACTGCTCAACGCGGCGGACGGCGTGCCCGTCGCCACGTACACCTGGCTGCCCGCCGACGGCAGGCCCCGCGCCTACGTGCAGATCGCGCACGGAGCGGCCGAGCACGCCCTGCGCTACGACCGCTTCGCCCGCCACCTGACCGCGCACGGCTACGGAGTGGTCGCCTCCGACCACCGGGGCCACGGCGCCACCGCCCAGGCCACCGGCGGCTACGGAGTGACCTCGGAGGTGGCCGGCGGGGAAGAGGCCGACAGCTGGCGGGCGATCGTCGACGACCTCAAGGCCATCGGCGACCAGGTCCGCACGCTCCACCCCGGCGCGCCGTTCTTCCTCCTGGGGCACAGCCTCGGCTCGATGCTCGCGCGCGACTACGCACAGGAGTACGCCGACGGCCTCGCCGGTCTGATCCTCTCCGGCACGTTCCGCTCGCTGCCCGGCGCCGACACCGAGTCGGCCATCGCCCGCCTGGAGCGGGAGATCGCCGAACACGGCCGCGCCGCCCCGTCCTCGTACGTCTCCGAGCTCTTCGCCTCGTTCAACGACGCCTTCCCGCGCCGCACCGGATTCGAGTGGCTCTCGCGGGACGAGGCGGAGGTCGACGCGTACGCCGCCGACGAGCGCTGCGGATTCGGCTTCTCCGCCGGACTCTCCCTGGACTGGGTGCGTGCCGTGCGGAAGATCAACGATCCGCGCAACATCGCGCGCGTGCCCGCCGATCTGCCGATCCACGTCGCGGTCGGCGAACAGGACCCCTGCAACCAGCACATGACACTCGTCCACGAACTCCTGGAGGACTTCCGGTACGCGGGGATCGAGGACCTGACCTGGAAGGGCTACCCGGACGCGCGCCACGAGATCCTCAACGAGACCAACCGCGACGAGGTCCAGGAGGACCTGAGGTCCTGGCTGGACAAGCGGGTGCTGTGACCCGGGCCGGGCGCGCGGTCGCCGGCGGGTGACTGTCAGTGGCGTTGGCTACGGTTCATGCCATGTCGAAGTCCAGATCCCGTTCCCGCACCGCCGTCACCTCCGACGACGTGCGCCGCATCGCCCTCGCCCTGCCGGAGACGGTGGAGAAGATCGCGTGGAGCATGCCCACGTTCCGGGTGGCAGGAAAGATGTTCGTGACGGTCCCCGACGACGAGACGTCGTTCGCGGTGCGCTGCCCGAAGGCCGAGCGGGACGAACTGGTCCTCGCCGAGCCGGAGAAGTTCTGGGTCGCCGCCCACGAGGCGGGCTCCGCGTGGGTGCGGGTGCGCCTCGCGGCGCTGGACGCGGACGAGCTCTCCGACATCCTCGCCGACTCCTGGCGCCAGGCGGCCCCGCCCCGCCTCCTGGAAGAGCATCCGACGCTGGGGGTCGCGGCCGGGGAATGACGGGACAGAGAGCGCTGTCCATGACCCGTGGCATGATCCCACCACTGCCGTAGGGGAGGGGTGGGTCAGCGTGCCGTCAGGGCCGGGGACGCGAGGGAAGGGCGACCGGGAGGCCGGCGCCCCAGAGGGCCAACGGGGGATCTGGTCACGGGACTTCGGGCTGTTCTTCGCGGCCCGTGCCGTGGCCAAGCTCGGCGACACCATGCTGCCGGTCGCCCTCGCCGCGGGCCTGTTGCGGCATGGGCACGGGGCCGGCGCCGTCGGCCTCGTGATGGCCGCCACGACCGTCTGCTTCGCCGGTCTGGTGATCTTCGGAGGGGTCTTCGCCGACCGCTTCAGCACCCGGCTCATGATCGGCGCCGACGCCGTCCGGCTCGGCACGCAGTCGCTGGCGGCGGTGTTCTTCTTCACCGGACACGTCGTGCTCTGGCAGATCTGCGCGATCGGCGCGGTCAACGGCGCGGCCGCCGCCCTCTTCCAGCCCGGCGTCGCGAGCACCGTCCCGCGCCTCGCCGCCGACGTGCAGAAGGCGAACGGCGCGATACGGGTGGCGGAGTCGACGGCGTCCCTCGCGGGGCCGGCCGCCGCGGGCGTCCTCGTCGGCCTCGCCTCACCCGGGGCGGTCTTCGCCGCCCACGCCGGCACGTACGCGCTGAGCGCGCTCTGCCTCCTGCTGCTCCGGCTGCCGCCCGCCCGCCCGGGATCGCAGCCGCAGAGCCACGGCTTCCGGGCCGATCTGGTGCAGGGCTGGCGGGAGTTCAGGTCCCGCACCTGGCTGTGGGGCGTCATCGCCGTCTTCGGCGTGCTGATGATCACGACCGTCGGTCCCGCCGTGCCGCTGGTGGCGACCCTGGTCGTCCGGGAGCACGGTTCGGGTTCGTACGGCCTGGTGAACTCCGCGCTCGGCGCGGGCACCGTCCTCGGGGGCCTGCTCGCCCTGCGGCTGCGCCCGCGTCACATGCTCCGCGCCGGCGCCATCGCCCTGGTCGGCTACGGCGCCTTCCCGGCCACGGTCGGTGCCGGGTGGGGTGTTCCGCTGATGGCGGCCGGGGCCGCCGTCGCGGGCGCCGGGGTCTCCTTCTGGGGAGTGATGTGGGCGACGAGCGTCCAGACCCAGGTCCCGCCGGACGTCCTCAACCGCATCCACGCCTACGACGTCGCGGGTTCCCTCGCCATGCTCCCGGTCGGCCAGGCCCTCGCGGGCCCGGCGGCGGACGCCTTCGGCGCCGAGAAGGTGCTGCTCACGGGCGGCGTGATGACGGTGCTCGTCTGCCTGGCCCTGCTCGCCGTCCCGGCGATCCGCGATCTGGTGCGGGCGGACGTGGCTCCGTCGGGCGTCGTGCGGCGGGCGGCGGAGGTGGGCGAGCCCGGCGGTCTCGGCCTCGGCGTCCACGACGCGGCCGCCCCGCCCCGGTGGCGTCCGGGGCGGGGCGGTTCGTGAGGCGTCGTGATCCGTGGGTCACTTGTCGGTCCGCGGATTGCCGGGTGCCGTCGGCCCGGTCGTCCGGTCCAGCAGCCCGGTCCGGTCAGTCCTGGTGGACCTCGTTGCGGCCCGGCCCGCCGGAGAGCTTGTCGGTGCCCGCGCCGCCCCACAGGACGTCGTCACCGCTGTTGCCCCACAGCGTGTCGTTGCCCGCCTCGCCGTACAGCTTGTCGTTGCCCTTGCCGCCGTAGAGGACGTCGGCGCCGCCCTTGCCGTGCAGGACGTCGTTCCCGTCCTCGCCGTGCAGGTTGTTCTCCTCGTCGGTGCCGGTCAGGGTGTCGTTGCCGGGGCCGCCGAAGCAGTCCTGGCTGCAGCGGGTGAGGGTGTCGTTCCCGGCGTCGCCATACGGGCCGAAGCCCATCGGGCCGCCACCGCCGTCGAGACGGTCGTCACCGTCGCCGCCGTGCAGGAGCGCGGACTCCGAGGCCTTGATGACGTCGTTGCCCGCGCCGCCGTAGATGCCGGCCCAGGCCTGGCTGTCCGGCGCGAGGGTCGCGGTGTCGTTCTTGTCGCCGAGGTCGATGTCGTAGCTGTCGGAGTCGTCCGAGTTCTCCGGGATCTTGACCGCGCACCGCACGGCGGTGTGGTCGCCCTCCTCCGGGTACGCGCACTCGTCCCACTGCGCCGCGTCGGCGGAGACGGCGATGTCGTACCGGTCGTGGAAGGTGAGGACGTAGTAGGAGTCGTGCTCGCCGCGGTGGTCGATCGTCTCGTCGACCGTCACCTTGTTCTGCTGGCCCGGGGCGGCCTTGTACCAGAGCTCGCCGTCCGCGACGACGAGAGAGGCCGTGGCCTCGGTGGCGGACGGGGCGGACGGGGCGGACGGGGCGGCCTGGGCCGCCGACGCCGCTAAGCCGGCCGCGCCGAGCGTCAGGGCGAGGGTGGCGGAGGCCGCGATGGTCCGGTGAATGCGCATGCGGAAGTGGCCCTTCAGGGTGTGCGTGTGCGGTGGTGCTTCTGGTCACCCGGTTAGACAGGGGGCCCCGGAACGGAGTTGCGCGGTGCCGCGTGAACACCGGCGGACGGCGTGGTGACCGGTACGTGGACGGTGGGGCACCGCCGCCGATGACACCTGATCGGCGCGGGCGGGGAGTGACGCTTGCCCTGGAATTCGAACGTGTGATCCCATCGAAGCATGCGTCACACCGATCCTCGCGACCCCATTCGGCCGGACCAACCCGAGCCGCACCGCCCGGCCCGCAGCGGCACGTGGGACTCATGACGCCCGCGATCGTCGTCCACCGACCGTCCGCGAACGGTGGGCGACGGGTCACCCTGGGCACCGCGACCCTGGGCCTGGCCCACGACGACCGCGATCTCATCGAGTTCCTCAGACGCGCGGGACTGGACGACGCCGAAGGCCTCGTACTCGGAGAGTCGCTGCTCATCGAGTGGCGGGGCGGCGGTGCGCACGAGTACGACGGAAAGGGGTGAGCGATCACCGGTCGGAGTGCGGTATTGTTTCGGTGCGCGTTCGGCCGGGGGAAACCCCAGGTCACACGGGCACCGGGACGTGGCGCAGCTTGGTAGCGCACTTGACTGGGGGTCAAGGGGTCGCAGGTTCAAATCCTGTCGTCCCGACTCGAGAGAGTCGCAGATCGAGGGCCGTTTCAGAGCGAATCTGAAACGGCCCTCGATTCGTTTGCGCCCTCGACGTTCTTCGGGCCACCGCATGTTTGTGCCCCCGGGAGCGCCGTGCGTCCGGGGGCGGGGGCGAGCCTCGGCTGTCCGCGAGGGCTACGCGGTGGTGTGCGCCAGTTCCTGGCCCAGGTGGTGGGCGAGCTGGGCGGGCGTGGGGTTCTCGACGATGGCCACCATCGCGATCTCCATGCCGGTCAGCGTCATCAGGGTCTTGGTGAGTTCGAGGGCGGTGAGGGAGTTGAGGCCGTTCTCCAGGAAGTTGCTGTCGTCGTCGAGGGGCGTGTTGAGGAGCGTGCCGGCCTGCGTGCGGATGGTGTCGGTGAGGAGCTTCTCGCGCTCCTCGGGGGTGGCCGCGGCGAGCTGCTTCTCGAGCTCGGTGGCGTCCTGGCCGGGGGTGTTGCCGGTGCTGGTCATGAATGCTCCTGTGTGAGTGGGTTGGTGGCGTGTCACACCGAGGCGTGCGCGGTGTGGTCGTGCAGCCAGTGACGCGTGGCCTGGAAGGGGTACGTCGGGAGGTCGACGGCCGGGGCGTGGGGGGTGTGCCGGACGAGCGGCGTCCAGTCGACGGTGCCGCCCGTGGTGTGCAGCCGCGCGAGTGAGGCGAGCAGGGCGTGCGGGGCGGGCGTGTCGGAGGAGTGGGCGCCCAGGTCGAGGATCGGGTGGGTGCCGGGGGCGGGGGCCGCGTCGGCGGGGGAGGCGGTGAGGTGGTGGTGCCAGTACGCGGGGGTGGTGACGGGCGTGTCCGCGGGGGCGGTGCTCGTCAGGGTGAGCGTGGGCGGCGAGAAGGTCAGCTGCCCCAGGACCTGCTCGTACGCCTCGGGGGTGGGCTCCCGGGTGCCGTCGGCCGTGACCGTGGCGTGCGCGGCGGCCAGGCGGCACGCGTCGTCCAGGTTCAGGACGCCCGCGGCGTACGCGGCGGCGATGTGGCCGACACCGTCCCCGGTGAGCGCGTGCGGGTGGACCCCGGCCGCGAGGAGCAGCCGGGCGAGCGCGGCGTCGACCGCGAAGCGCAGGGCCTGCGCATGGCCCGGGTGCGGGGAGCCCAGGGGGTCGGCGGGCAGCGGGGCGGCCAGGTGCGGGGAGAGCAGACCGCACGTCTCGTCGAAGGCGGCGGCGAACAGGGGGAGGGCCGCGTACAGGTCGGCGGCCGGCGCGGTGTCGGTCAGCGGGCCCCCGGCGAAGTGACAGCTGACCTTTCCGGGCGCGGCCGGACCGTCGCCGCCGTCATCGGAGGCGCCGCCGATCAGGGCCGGGTGGTCGTCGGCCGCGGCCAGGGCACGGGCCGCGCCCAGCAGCTCTGAGGCGTCCGTGCCGATGAGGACCGCGCGGTGCTCCATGGGGCTGCGGGTCGCGGCGAGCGCGTACGCGACCTCGGCGGGCGAGGGCGCCGGGTCCACGGCCGAGAGGTGGGTGACGAGTGCTTCCGCCTGCGCCCGGAGGGCCTCGGGGGTGCGCGCCGAGAGAGGCCAGACCACCACCGGGCGCGCCGGGGAGGCGGCGTCGGCGGGCGGGACGGGCGCGTCCGGTTCCGGGGCCTCCTCCAGGATGAGGTGGGCGTTGGTGCCGGACGTGGCGAACGCGGAGATGCCCGCCCGGCGGGGCTCCTCGCGGCGGGGCCAGTCGACCGCCTCGGTGAGCAGCCGGACCCCGCCCTTCTTCCAGGCGGCGAGCGGGGTGGGGCGGTCGACGTGGAGCGTCGGGGGCAGCGTGCCGTGCCGCAGGGCCTGCACCATCTTGATGAGCGCGGCGGTACCCGCGGCTCCTTGCGTGTGCCCGGTGTTGGACTTGACGGAGCCGAGCCACAGGGGCCGGTCGGCGGGCCTCCCCGCGCCGTAGGTGGCGAGGAGCGCCTGCACCTCGATGGCGTCGCCGATGGGCGTGCCCGTCCCGTGCGCCTCGACGGCGTCGACCTGGTCGGGGGCGAGCCGCGCGTCGGCGAGGGCGGCGCGGATCACGTTCTGCTGGGAGGGGCCGTTGGGGGCGGCGAGGCCGTAGCCGGCACCGTCCTGGTTGACCGCCGAGCCGCGGATGACGGCGAGCACCGGGTGGCCGTTGCGCCGCGCGTCGCCGAGCCGCTCCAGGAGGACCAGGCCGACGCCCTCGCCCAGGCCCATGCCGTCCGCCGCGGCGGCGAACGGCTTGCACCGGCCGTCCGCCGCCAGGGACTTCTGGTGGGCGAAGGCGTGGAAGGTGTGCGGCGTCGACATGACGGTGCCGCCGCCGGCGAGCGCGAGACGGCACTCGCCGCGGCGCAGCGCCTGACAGGCCAGATGGAGGGCGACCAGCGAGGACGAGCAGGCCGTGTCCACGCTGATCGCGGGACCTTCGAGGCCGAGGGCGTAGGCGATGCGCCCGGAGACGAGACTCCCCGACGTGCCGCCGCCGAGATAGGGCAGCAGCTCGTCGGGCGCGGTCTCCAGGCGCGTGGCGTAGTCGTGCCCGGTGGCGCCGACGTAGACGCCGGTGAGGGTGGAGCGCAGGGTGTGCGGGGCGATGCGGCCGCGCTCGACGGTCTCCCAGGCCAGGTGGAGCATGAGGCGCTGGAGCGGTTCGGTGGCGACGGCCTCGGCGGCGCCGATGTCGAAGAAGCCCGCGTCGAACCCCGCGGCGTCGTCGAGGAAACCGCCGAGCTCCGCGTACGGGGGGTCCTCGGGGAGGTCCCAGGCGCGGTCGTCGGGGAAACCGGTGACGGCGTCGCGCCCCTCGGAGACCAGATCCCACAGGTCGTCCGGGGTGCGGGTCTTGCCGGGCAGCCGGCACGCCATGGACACGATGGCGATCGGCTCGTGGTGCGCGGCCTGGAGTTCGCGCAGCTGCTGCTGCGCCTGGTGCAGCTCGGCGGTCGTCCACTTGAGGTATTCGACGAGCTTCTCTTCGTTCGCCACGGGAATGGTCAGCCTTCCTGTTCTCGCGCGTGAAGCCTCAGGTGGGAGCCGCAAGGAGATCGAGGACGGGGTGGGCAGGCGTGCGCGGCACACGGTCGTTGCCAGGGTTGCCGCGGCTGCTTAAGCGGGTCTAACCCCTGGCTTGCCGCCGGGTGCGGCGGTGTCGTGGGCCAGCCGCAGGAGGTCGGCCGCTATCTCGTCGGGCGCCCCCGCGTGCAGGTCGTGGTCGGAGCCCGGATACCAGCGCACGCTCACCTGGTCCAGGGCCTCTTCGGCGGCGGCCACCCAGGCGCGCACCCGGTCGGAGAGCTGAGGGATGGCCGGGATGATGGGCAGCAGCCGGACGGGCACGGTGATCTTCGGATACCAGTCGGCGGGGGCCTCGCGCTGCAGGCTCTCGACGATCGACATGACCTGTTCCGAGGTCAGCCGGGGCACGAGCAGCCCGTCCGGCCCCACGCGGTAGTCGGCCAGGCGCGCCTCGACGGAGGTGGCCGACCACTCCGGGTGCGTGGCCCGGAGGTAGGCGCGCATGTCGGCGGCGCTCGTGGTGCCCTGCTGCGCGCGCCGGACCACCTCGGCGGTGCGTTCCCAGAAGGCCCGCATCACCGGCCCGTCGAACTCGTACCAGCCGCCGTCGATCAGTACCAGACCGGAGACCAGGTCGGGCCGTTCCGCCGCGAGGCGCAGCGCGAGGTGCGCGCCCCAGGAGTGTCCCGCCACCAGGGCGCCGTCCAGGCCCAGCGCGGTGACGGCCTCCACCAGGTCCCTGACGACGGCCGCGTTCTCGTAGCCGTCCGGCGGGGTGTCCGACTCGCCGTGACCGCGGTGGTCGACGGCGTAGACCGGGTGGCCCGCGGCGGCGACGCGCTCGGCGACCTCGTCCCACATCCGGGCGTTCGAGAGCATGCCGTGCAGCAGCAGGAACGGCCGCCGCGCCGCGCCCGGCCCGCCCACGGGCCGGTGCCGGACATTGAGGGAGACGGTGTTCGACACGGGGACGCGGAGGTTCTTCACAGGCTGGCCCTAGGGGTGGGGGAGCGGGACGAGGACGGCGCGTCGGCCACGGGGCACCGCGGGATCCGCGGTCGGCTGACGCCCGGTCAGGGGCGCTGCGCGGTGGCGAAGATGTATCCCAGTTCGGGCATCTTGCCGAGGGCCGCCTGGTTGTGCAGGAAGAGCTCGTACCCCTCGACGCCGATGATGTCGACGTACTCGTCCCGGTGGGCGCGGATCCACTCGACGTAACCGTCGTAGGTCTTGGCGGTCTCGGCGGTGATGTCGGTCAGTTCGAGCACCGTCCAGCCGGCCGCGCGGAAGATTCCGGGGTAGTCCTCGATGTCGGTCAGCGCGGCGTAGATGGTGGTGTCGCTGACGGTGGCGGTCCGGGGCCTGCCGGGGTCGGGGTTGAGGGAGACCATGTCGGCGATGGGCATGCGCGCGCCGGGCTTCACGACGCGGAACGCCTCCGAGAGGACGCGCTGCTTGTCGGGCATGTGGAGCATCGACTCCAGGGCCCAGCAGTGGTCGAAGGAGCCGTCCTCGAACGGCAGGTTCATCGCGTCGACCTGCTCGAAGCGGACGCGGTCGGCGAGGCCGGCCTCGCGCGCCCGGCGGTTGCCGCGCTCGACCTGGCGGGCGCTGACGGAGATGCCGACCACCTCGACGTCGCGGGCCCGGGCCAGCTGCATCGCCGGGGTGCCGTTGCCGCAGCCGATGTCCAGGACGCGGTGGCCGGGGCCGGGGTCGAGGCGCCGGATCATCTCGTCCGTCATCTGGACCATGGCCTGGTCGAACGTGGCCTCCTGGCGGCCGCCGTCGAACCAGTAGCCGTAGTGCAGGTTGCCGTCTCCGAGCTGAGTCATCAGATCGAAGACCTTGTGGTCGTAGTAGTGGCCGATGTCGGTGGGCTCGGGGGCGACGGTCTTGTTCACCGTCGGGGGCTTCTTGGTCGTCGCGTTCTTCGTCACGGCCTCAGCGTCACCGCCCGGCAGGCGGCGCCACAACCCCGACAGGGCCCCTCAACAGCCCCTATGTCCGCCCCTCACCCACCCCTATGAAGGGCCCCTGCGGGGGTGTCGGCCCCTTGTCCACGGGCCTTGACGCGATCCATACGGAACGGGTGCTACCCCGGCGCAGAAAATGAGAGTACGCTCCGACTAGATATTGAACTCTCTTTAGGAGGTCGACTCCCGTGTCAGATCTGGGTGCGCGGCGGTGGTGGGCCGTCGGGGCTCTCGTACTCGCCTCGATGGTCGTCGGCTTCGACGTGACGATCCTTAGCCTGGCGCTGCCGGCCATGGCCGACGATCTGGGTGCGAACAACGTCGAGCTGCAGTGGTTCGTGACGTCGTACACGCTGGTCTTCGCGGCCGGCATGATCCCGGCGGGCATGCTGGGCGACCGCTTCGGACGCAAGAAGGTCCTGCTCGGCGCCCTGGTGATCTTCGGCATCAGCTCGCTGGCCTGTGCCTACGCCACGTCGTCCGGCACGTTCATCGGCGCGCGCGCGGTGCTCGGCCTGGGCGCGGCGCTGATCATGCCGACGACGCTGTCACTGCTGCCGGTGATGTTCTCCGACGAGGAACGGCCCAAGGCGATCGGGGCGGTGGCCGGCGCGGCGATGCTCGCCTATCCGCTCGGCCCGATCCTCGGCGGCTACCTGCTCAACCACTTCTGGTGGGGCTCGGTCTTCCTCATCAACGTGCCGGTGGTGATCCTCGCGTTCCTCGCGGTCTCCGCCTGGCTCCCGGAATCCAAGGCCAAGGAGGCCAAGCCGTTCGACATGGGCGGCCTCGTCTTCTCCAGCGTCGGTCTCGCCGCGCTCACGTACGGCGTGATCCAGGGCGGCGAGAAGGGCTGGACGGACGTCACCACGGTGGTCCCCACCCTCGGCGGACTGCTCGCCCTCGTCGTCTTCGTCCTCTGGGAGAAGCGCGTCGCCGACCCGCTGGTCGACCTCTCGCTCTTCCGCTCGGCCCGCTTCACCTCAGGCACCATGCTCGGCACGGTGATCAACTTCACCATGTTCGGTGTGCTGTTCACCATGCCGCAGTACTACCAGGCGGTCCTCGGCACCGACGCGATGGGCAGCGGCTTCCGGCTCCTGCCGATGGTCGGCGGTCTCCTCGTGGGTGTGACCGTCGCCAACAAGGTCGCCAAGGGGCTCGGCCCCAAGACCTCCGTCGGCATCGGCTTCGCACTGCTCGCCGCCGCCCTCTTCTACGGCGCCACCACCAGCACCGACAGCGGCACCGGTCTGGCGGCCGCGTGGACGGCGGCGTACGGCCTCGGCCTCGGCATCGCCCTGCCCACCGCCATGGACGCCGCCCTCGGCGCGCTGTCCGAGGACTCCGCGGGCGTCGGATCCGGCGTCAACCAGTCGATCCGTACGCTCGGCGGCAGCTTCGGCGCCGCCATCCTCGGCTCCGTCCTGAACTCCGCCTACCGCGGCAAGCTCGACCTCGACGGAGTGCCCGCACAGGCCCACGAGGCGGCCAAGGACTCCGTCTTCGGCGGCCTTGCGGTGGCCCGCGCCCTCAAGTCCTCGGCGCTCGGCGACTCGGTGCGCTCCGCGTACGTCCACGCCCTGGACGTCGTCCTCGTGGTCTCCGGAGGCCTGGGTCTGCTCGGGGTGCTGCTGGCCGTGGTGTGGCTGCCCCGCCATGTTGGTCAGACCACCGCCAAGCCCGCAGAATCTGAGCATGAAGCCGCAGACGCAGTCTGACCAGGCCCGAACCGTGCCTGGACTGAGAGAACGCAAGAAGGCCAGAACGAAGGCCGCGATTCAGCGGGAGGCGGTGCGCTTGTTCAGGGAACAGGGCTACTCCGCCACGACCATCGAGCAGATCGCCGAAGCCGCCGAGGTCGCCCCCAGCACCGTCTTCCGCTACTTCGCGACCAAGCAGGACCTGGTCTTCTCGCACGACTACGACCTGCCCTTCGCCATGATGTTCCAGGCCCAGTCGCCCGACCTGACGCCGATCCAGGCCGAACGGCAGGCCATCAGATCGATCCTGGAGGACATCCCCGAGCAGGAACTGGCCCTGCAGCGCGAGCGGTTCGCGCTCATCCTCTCCGAACCGGAGCTGTGGGGCGCAAGCCTCGGCAACATCGGCCAGACCATGGAGCTCATGGGCGAACAGGTGGCCAAACGGGCCGGCCGCGAGCCGCGGGACCCCGCGGTGCGCGCCTACACCGGGGCCGTCTTCGGAGTGATGCTGCAGATCTCCATGGACTGGGCCAACGATCCGGAGATGGACTTCGCGACCACCCTGGACGAGGCGCTCCACTGCCTGGAGGACCTGAGGCCCTGACCGGTTGAAGACTGTCGGCGACCGCCACGGCGTGGTCACCGCACAGCCACCCGACGAGGGGCGGAACACCTTCCCGCCCCTCACCCAGACGTCGTACGCGTCGGCTCCGGCCGGTGCGTGCGACCCCCGCGCCCCTCAATTCCCCCGCAGGGGCGCGGGGCCCACAGGGGGAGGACGACCGCGCGCGGCCACCGTCCCCCGGCTACCGCGTACGGTCCAACCTGGCGTGCTCCGACTTCCCTCGGCGGAGCACGCCAGGGGTTTTCCCGCCCGCGTCAGACGCCCGGCGCCGCCGCAAGCGCGGCCCTGATCACGCCGGCCACCTGCTCCTGGCAGTTGTCGAGGTAGAAGTGGCCGCCGGGCAGCACCCGCAGATCGAACGCCGCGCTGGTGCGCTCCCGCCAGGTCGCCGCCTCCTCGGGCGAGGTCCGCCCGTCGGCGTCACCGATCAGCGCCGTGATCGGGCAGGCGAGGTGCTCCGGACCGGGCGCCTCGTACGTGCCCACGGCCCGGTAGTCGGCGCGCAGCGCGGGCAGGATCAGCTCCTGCAGCTCCGGGCTGGCGAAGAACCGCTCGTCGGTGCCGCCCATCGCCCGCAGATGGGCCAGGATGTCCGCGTCCCCGAGCGGCGCCGCCGCCCGTCCCGCCGGCCGGTACGGCCGCGCCAGGCCCCCCGAGGCGAACAGGTGCACCGGCAGGCCCGGGCCCGAAGGGCCGCGCAGGCGCCGCGCCACCTCGAACGCCACGATGGCGCCCAGACTGTGCCCGAACAGCGCGAACGGCTTGCCGTCCGCGGGCAGGTGCGGCACCACGCCGTCGGCCAGCGCGGCCACCGACTCCAGGCACGGCTCGGTGTGCCGGTCCTGCCGCCCCGGATACTGCACGGACAGCACCTCGATGCCCGGCGCAAGCAGCCCCGAAAGGCCGAAGTAGTAGCTCGCCGAACCGCCGGCGAACGGGAAACACACCAGCCTCACCGGTGCCGACGCGCCGTCGTGGTAGCGGCGCAGCCACACCCCGGCCCCGGTCGTCGGCGCCACTCGCGCCATGCCCCTGTCCATCGCACTCCCTCTCGCTCCCACACGTTCCGCTCGCGGACCGGTGCCGCGCGCCCCCGATGCTGGCGGCGGACCTTAGCGCGCGGCTAAAGCGGCAGGCGGCTAGCCGGGGTTTGGGGCGCCTTTAGAGAGCCCGCCCACGATGAGCCCGGTACTCGTAGCGATCTCCGATTTCGGACCGGGAGCGCCGTTGATGTCTTGTGGCAGCCAGTTGTTCCGAGCTCGACCGCAGCTGACGTGATGGCGACGTCCTCACCGTCATCGTCCTCGCCGTCGTCCTCGCCGTCGTCGGACGAGAGCCTGCTCCCCGAGCCGATCGCGGTCGTCGGGATGGCCTGCCGCCTGCCCGGCGCGGCCGATCCGGCCGCCTTCTGGCAGTTGCTGAGCGAGGGGCGCAGCGCTGTGCGCGCCACGCCGCCCGAGCGCCGGCGGGCCGACTCGGGTCTCCACGGGCCCGGCGGCTTCCTGGACCGGATCGACGGCTTCGACGCGGGATTCTTCAACATCAGCCCGCGCGAGGCCGAGACGATGGACCCCCAGCAGCGGCTGCTCCTCGAACTGAGCTGGGAGGCCCTGGAAGACGCCGGGATCCGGCCGCCCACGCTGACCGGGAGCCGCACCGGCGTCTTCGTCGGCGCCTTCTGGGACGACTACACCCACGTCCTCGACCGCCGGACCGACCGCGCCGTCGCCCGGCACACGATGACCGGCGTGCACCGCGGCATCCTGGCCAACCGCATCTCGTACACGTACCACCTGGCGGGCCCGAGCCTGACCGTCGACACCGCGCAGTCCTCCTCGCTCGTCGCCGTGCACCTGGCCTGCGAGAGCCTCAGGAACGGCGAGAGCGACACCGCGTTCGCGGGCGGCGTCAGCCTCATCTGCTCGCCCCGCTCCACCGAACTGGCCGCGGCCCGCTTCGGCGGCCTCTCCGCCACCGGCCGCTGCCACACCTTCGACGCCCGCGCCGACGGATTCGTGCGCGGCGAGGGCGGCGGGCTCGTCGTCCTCAAGCCGCTCGCCGCGGCGCGCCGCGACGGCGACCCGGTCTACTGCGTGATCCGGGGGAGCGCCGTCAACAGCGACGGCGCGACCGACGGCCTCACCCAGCCGAGCCGGCAGGCACAGCGGGACGTGGTGCGGCTCGCCTGCCGCCGTGCCGGGGTGCGTCCCGACCAGATCCAGTACGTCGAACTGCACGGCACCGGCACCCCCGTCGGGGACCCGATCGAGGCCGCCGCGCTCGGCGCCGCCCTCGGGCAGGACGCGGCGCGCACCACCCCGCTCGCCGTGGGCTCCGCCAAGACGAACATCGGCCACCTCGAGGCCGCCGCCGGAATCGCCGGACTGCTCAAGACGGCCCTGAGCATCCACCACCGGCGGCTCGCGCCGAGCCTCAACTTCGACACCCCCCACCCGGCCATCCCGCTCACCGAACTCGGACTTGCCGTCCAGCGGGAGCCGGGCGCCTGGCCCCGCCCCGAACAGCCCTTGCTCGCCGGCGTGTCCTCCTTCGGCATGGGCGGCACCAACAGCCACCTCGTCCTGTCCGCGGCCCCCGCCCCGGCCACGCCGGAGGCCGAACCGCAGGCCGAACCGCACACCGTCCTCTCCCGGCCGCACGAGCCCGCCCGTACAACGGCCGAACCCGCCGCCGCGCCCCCTGTCCCGTGGCCGGTCAGCGCCCACACCGCCCCGGCACTGCACGCCCAGGCCGCGCGGTTGCGCGAACACCTCGCCGCGGGTCCCGCCCCCGACGCCGCACGGCTCGGCCGTGCGCTGGCCACCACCCGGGCCTCCCTCACCCACCGCGCGGTGCTGCTCGGCACCGACACCACCCAGCTCCTCACCTCTCTTGAGGTGCTGGCCGAGGGAGCGGAGAGCCCGTCCGTGGTGCGCGGCGAGGCGGACGGCAACGGCAAGACCGCCTTCCTCTTCAGCGGCCAGGGCGCCCAACGGCCGGGCATGGGCCGCGAGTTGTACGCGGCCTTCCCCGTCTTCGCGGACGCCGTCGACGAGGCGTTCGCGGAGCTCGACGCCCATCTGGAACACCCGCTGCGCGAGATCGTCTTCGGTGAGGACGCCGAACACCGCACGCTCCTCGACCGGACGGCGTACACCCAGCCGGCGCTCTTCGCCGTCGAGACGGGCCTGTACCGCCTGGCGGCCTCCTTCGGCCTGCGGCCCGACCACGTCCTCGGCCACTCGGTCGGCGAAATCACCGCCGCGCACGTGGCCGGCGTCCTCTCGCTGGCGGACGCCGGCGCCCTGGTGGCCGCACGCGGCCGGCTCATGGAGGCGGTGCGGGCGCCCGGCGCGATGGCCGCCTGGCAGGCGAGCGCGGACGAGGCGGCCGAGCTGCTCGCCGGGCACGAGGACCGGGTCACCGTCGCCGCCGTCAACGGCCCCGGCTCCGTGGTGGTCTCAGGCGACCGCGACACCGTCGACCGGCTCACCGCCGACTGGCGGGCCCGCGGCCGCAAGGCACGCCGCCTGACGGTCAGTCATGCCTTCCACTCCCCGCACATGGACGCCGTCCTCGACGACCTGCGCGCCGTCGCCGCCGGCCTGACCTTCCGTACACCGAAGATCCCCGTCGTCTCGAACGTGACGGGCGCGCCGGTGACCGGCACCGAGTTCGCCGACCCCGAGTACTGGGCGCGGCACGCGCGTGAGCCCGTGCGGTTCCTGTCCGGTGTGCGGGGGCTGTGCGAGCGCGGCGTGACCACGTTCGTCGAACTCGGCCCGGACGCCCCGCTGTCCGCGATGGCCCGCGAGTGCTTCCCGCCGTCCTCGGCACCGTCCGCGAACTCGGCCCGCCGTCCTGTGGCGGTCGCCGTGTGCCGCCGGGGCCGCGACGAGCCCACTACCTTCATGACGGCTCTGGCGCAGGCGTACGTGCGCGGCGCCGACGTCGACTTCACGGCGGCGTACGGCGACGACACCGGCACCGCGGACCGCCCGAGCCTGCCCACCTACGCCTTCCAGCGCGAACGCCACTGGCCCGACACCACCCCGCCGGACTCCCTTCAGGACGCCGCCCCGAGCGCCGCCGTCCCGGAGGATGCGGCACCGGATGAGGCCGAACCTTCGGAGCGGCCCGCGCCGGTGGCCGACGAGGAGAACGACGCGCGCACCGGGCTGGCCCGGCGACTCGCCGAACTCACCGTCGCCGACCAGGAGCGCACCCTCATCGGCCTGGTCGCCAAACAGGTGGCCCTGGTGCTCGGCGCCACCTCGGAGACGGTCGAAACCGCCCGCACCTTCAAGCAGTTGGGCTTCGACTCGATGGCCGCGGCCGAGCTGAGCGAACGGCTCGGCACGGCGACGGGCCTGCCGCTGCCCGCCACCCTCACCTTCGACCACCCGACGCCCCTGGCCGTCGCCTCCCACCTGAGGTCCCTCCTCACCGGGACGGCGGAACCCCCGCTCCCAACACGGCCCGACGGCACGGGCGTTCCCGGCACGGAAACCGACGAGGACCCGATCGCCGTCGTGGCCATGAGCTGCCGCTACCCGGGCGGCGCGGGGTCACCGGAGGAGCTGTGGCGGCTGGTCGCTGACGGCACCGACGCGATCGGCGACTTCCCCACCGACCGCGGCTGGGACCTGGACCGGCTGTTCCACCCCGACGCCACCCGCTCGGGCACCAGCTACACGCGCAGGGGCGGGTTCCTGTACGACGCCGCCGACTTCGACGCGGAGTTCTTCGACATCAGCCCGCGCGAGGCGCTCGCCGTCGACCCGCAGCAACGGCTGCTCCTCGAATGCGCCTGGGAGGCCTTCGAACGGGCCGGCCTCGACCCGACGGCGCTCAAGGGCAGCCCCACCGGTGTCTTCGTCGGCATGACGGGACAGGACTACGGCCCCCGGCTGCACGAGCCGTCCCGGTCCACCGACGGCTACCTGCTGACCGGCAGCACCCCCAGCGTGGCCTCCGGCCGCCTCTCGTTCAGCTTCGGCCTGGAAGGGCCCGCCCTGACGGTGGACACCGCCTGCTCCTCGTCGCTGGTCACGCTCCACCTGGCGGCCCAGGCGCTGCGGCGCGGCGAGTGCGACCTGGCGCTGGCGGGCGGCGCCACCGTCCTCGCCACCCCCGGCATGTTCACCGAGTTCTCGCGCCAGCGCGGCCTTGCACCGGACGGCCGCTGCAAGCCGTTCGCGGCGGGTGCCGACGGCACGGGATGGGCCGAGGGCGTGGGCCTCGTCCTCCTCGAACGCCTCTCCGAGGCGCGGCGCAGGGGCCATGACGTACTCGCCGTGATCCGGGGCTCCGCGATCAACCAGGACGGCGCGAGCAACGGCCTGACCGCCCCCAACGGCCCCTCCCAGCAGCGCGTCATCCGCGCCGCCCTCGCCGACGCCCGGCTCGCGCCGGAGGACGTCGACGCGGTGGAGGCCCACGGCACGGGCACCACGCTCGGCGATCCCATCGAGGCGCAGGCGCTGCTGACCACGTACGGCCAAGGACGTTCCGAGGGACGGCCGTTGTGGCTCGGCTCGGTCAAGTCGAACATCGGTCACACGCAGGCCGCCGCCGGCGTCGCGGGCGTCATCAAGATGGTGATGGCGCTGCGCAACGAACTGCTGCCCGCCACCCTGCACGTCGACGCGCCGAGCGAGCACGTGGACTGGTCGACGGGCGCGGTCCGGCTGCTCACCGAACCCGTCGTCTGGCCCCGCGGCGAACGTCCGCGCCGCGCCGCCGTGTCGTCCTTCGGCATCTCCGGCACGAACGCGCACCTCGTACTGGAAGAGGCCGGGACGGCTACGGGAGCGGCGCTCACCTCTGGACTGACGGCACCTGAGTCCGGAGAAGCAGCGGACGGTGCGGTGGTGCCCTGGGTGGTCTCCGGGCGGACCGCAGCGGCGCTGCGCGAACAGGCGTGCCGCCTGGGTGAGTTCGTCGCGGGCGACGCGACGGTGCCGGTGTCGGCCGTGGGCCGCTCGCTGGTCACCACGCGGGCCGCGTTCGAGCACCGGGCCGTGGTCGTGGGCCGCGACCGGGACACGCTGGCGGCCGGCCTCGCCGCGCTGGCCGCGGGCGAGGCGTCCGCCGACGTCGTATCCGGCGTCGCGGGCGATGTCGGCCCCGGCCCGGTGCTGGTCTTCCCCGGGCAGGGGTCGCAGTGGGTGGGCATGGGCGCCCGGCTCCTCGACGAGTCGCCGGTGTTCGCCGCCCGGATCGCCGAGTGCGAGCAGGCGCTCTCCGCGTACGTCGACTGGTCCCTCGCCGAGGTGCTGCGCGGGGACGGCGGCGAGCTGTCCCGCGTCGACGTCGTCCAGCCGGTGCTGTGGGCCGTCATGGTCTCGCTCGCCGCCGTCTGGGCGGACCACGGTGTCACCCCGGCCGCGGTCGTCGGCCACTCCCAGGGCGAGATCGCCGCGGCCGTCGTGGCGGGGGCACTCACCCTGGAGGACGGCGCGAAGATCGTCGCGCTGCGCAGCCGGGCCCTGCGGCAGCTCTCCGGCGCGGGCGCCATGGCCTCCCTCGGCGTGGGCCGCGAGCAGGCCGACGAACTCGTCGCGGGGCAGCCGGGCGTCGGGGTCGCCGCCGTCAACGGGCCCTCGTCGACCGTCATTTCGGGCCCGCCGGAACAGGTGGCCGCCGTCGTGGCCGACGCCGAGGCGCGCGGGCTGCGCGGCCGCGTCATCGACGTGGACTACGCCTCGCACAGCCCGCAGGTCGACGCCATCACCGACGAACTCACCCGCACCCTCGCGGGCGTCCGCCCCCGCACGGCGCCCGTGGCGTTCTACTCGGCCGTGACCGGCACCCGCGTCGACACCTCCGGCCTCGACACCGGCTACTGGGTCACCAATTTGCGGCAGCCGGTCCGGTTCGCCGACGCCATCGCCGCACTTCTGGCCGACGGACACCGCGTCTTCATCGAGTCCAGCAGCCACCCCGTCCTCACCCTGGGGCTGCAGGAGACCTTCGAGGAAGCCGGGGCCGACGCGGTCACCGTTCCCACCCTGCGCCGCGACGACGGCGGCCAGGCACGCCTGGCCCTCTCGCTGGCGCAGGCCTACGCCGCCGGGTGCGCGGTCAGGTGGGAGAAGTGGTTCCCGGCCAACGGCACGCCCACCGTCCCGCTGCCCACGTACGCGTTCCAACGGCGCCGCTACTGGCTGGAGGCGCCCGCGGGCACCCAGGACGCGGCGGGCCTCGGCCTCGCCGCGGCCGGCCACCCGCTCCTCGGTGCGGCGACCGAACTCGCCGACGGCGACGTACGGTTGCTCACCGGCCGCATCAGCAGGCACAGCCACCCCTGGCTCGCCCAGCACACCCTCTTCGGCGCCGCGGTCGTGCCCGCCACCGTGCTCACGGAATGGGCGCTGCGCGCCGCCGACGAGGCCGGATGCGCGGGCGTCGACGAGCTGACGCTCCGGGCGCCGCTGACCCTGCCGGAGACCGCGGGCGTACAAGTGCAGATCGTGGTGGGTCCCGCCGACGGGCAGGACGGCCACCGTGAGCTCCACGTCTACGCCCGACCCGAGGACGAGGACGCCCCCGACGCGAGCGGCGCGCCCTGGACCTGCCATGCCGCTGGACGGCTGGTCGCCGAGGCCGTACGCCCCGCGGCCGAGGGCCCTTCGGGGCGCCCCGGCTCCTCGGACGAGGCGTGGCCGCCCTCCGGCGCCGAGCCCGTGGACCTGGGCGACTTCTACGAGCGGGCCGCCGAGGCGGGGGTCGGCTACGGGCCGGCCTTCACGGGAGTACGTGCCGTGTGGCGGCGCGGCGACGAGCTCTTCGCCGAGGCGGTACTGCCCCAAGAGGCCCCGGACGCCAAGGGGTTCGGCATCCACCCCGCTCTCCTCGACGCCGCACTGCACCCCGCGCTCCTCGGCGAGCGGCCGGACGCGGACGGCCAGGTATGGCTGCCGTTCACGCTGAGCGGCGTTTCTCTATGGGCGACCGGTGCCACTTCCGTACGCGTCCGTCTCACCCCGCTGGACCAGGGCGAGGCCGGACAGTCCGGGGAGTCCGGGAGGAGCTGGCGGGTCGGCGTGAGCGATCCGGCCGGTGCCGAGGTGCTGACCTGCGAGGCTCTGGTCGTCGTGGCGGCGGGGGCCCGGGAACTGCGGGCCGCCGGTGACCGGGTGTCCGACCTGTACGCACTGCGGTGGGTGCCGGATGCCGGGGCCGGGGTTGCCGCCGGGCGTGAGGGTGCGGAGGCGGGCGACCGGCTCGGCTGGGCGCGTCTGGGACCGGACGGGTACCCGGACCTCGACGCGCTGGACGCGGCCGTCGACGGGGGGACGCCGGCACCGTCCGCCGTCGTCGTCGAAGTCTGCGCCGACGCTCCCGCCGAGATCGGTGCCGACGTCGACGCGGGTGACGACGACCCCGCCGTCGCCCTGGCCGCGGTCACGCGGACCGGCGCCCTCTTCGAACGCTGGCTCGCCGACGCACGGTTCACCGGCACCCCCCTGGTGCTGATCACCCGAGGCGCGGTCGCCACGGACGACGGGCGGCTGCCCGGCCCGACGGTCGCCGCCGTACGCGGACTGGTCGAGGACGCGCAGGCCAGGCATCCGGGCCGGTTCCTCCTCATCGACACGGACACCGGCACCGGGGCGGACGACGCCGCCTTCGCACAGGCGCTCACCACCGCGCTCGCGACGGACGAGCCTCGCCTCGCCCTGCGCGCGGGCCGTCTCCTCGTACCCCGTCTCGCGGTGGTCCGGGATGCCGGTGCCCATGAGACGGCTCGCCCGCTCGACCCGGACGGCACCGTCCTGCTCGCCGGGGCGGCCGGTGCGCCGGTCGCGGCCGTCGCCACCCACCTCGTACGCGCCGGACAGTGCGGACACCTGCTGCTCCTCACCGCTCCGGACAGCGGCGAAGCGGGACCCGACGGAAGCGAACTCGACCGACTGGCAACAGAGTTGCGTGACTCGGGCGCAACCGTCAGCCACGTCGCGGCCTCCTCGGCGGTTCCCGCCGCCGTCGCCGACATCGTGGCCGCCGTCGACTCCGACCACCCCCTCACCGGCGTCATCCACGTCACCGACACCACCCACGACACCGACGACCCCGCTCCCGGCGGGGCGTGGGCGGCGAGCGCCGGTGTCACGGCGGCCCTGCACGCCGCCACCGCCCACCTGCCGCTCGCCCTCTTCGCCGTGCTGTCCCCGGCCGGCGCGGCCCTGGGCATTCCCCGGCCGGGGATCACCGCAGGAGCCGACGCCTTCCGCGAGGCACTCGCCCTGCGACGGCACACCACGACCACGACGGGCGTGGCCCTCGCCTACGGGCCACCGACCGCCCCGGGGCCAGGTCTCAAGGAGACGCCGCCCGGCCGGCTGCCCGCCCTGCTCGACGCCGCGCGCGGACACGGCGGCCACCCCCTGGTCGGCGTCAGGGCGGCCGTCCGCGCCCTGGCCGCCGAGGACCCCGCCACCCTGCCCGCGCCGCTGCGCGCCCTGGCCGCGGGGCAGACCCCGGCCCGCCGCACGGCGGCCGACCGCAGGCCCCCGACCGACTGGCCCGCACGCCTCGCCCCCCTGTCGGCCGCCGAACAACTCCGCCTGCTCATCGACGCCGTACGCACCCACGCCGCCGCGGTACTCGGCCGCACCGACCCGGAGGCGCTGCGCGGCGACGCCACCTTCAAACAGCTGGGCCTTGACTCGCTGACCGCGGTCGAGCTGCGCAACCGGCTCGTCGCCGACACCGGACTGCGCCTGCCCACCGCCCTCGTCTTCCGCCACCCGACACCGGCGGCCATCGCGGCACACCTGCGCGAGCGGCTGACCGGCGGGAACGACACGCCCGCGGCCGAGTCCGCCGCGCAGGGCGCCGACGGGCCTCCCGCCCCCGCCGCCGTGCTGAGCGAGCTGGCCCGCATGGAGAACACCCTGGCAGCGCTGGCGGCCAGGCTCCCGCAGCAGGAGACGGGCGAGATCACCACCCGCCTGGAGGCGCTCCTCGCCCGGTGGAAGACCACGGACGCCCCCGCGTCCACCGGCACCGCGGACGACGACGACAGCGCCGCCGACCGGCTGAAGGCGGCCTCCGCCGATCAGATCTTCGACTTCATCGACAACGAGCTGGGTGTCGGGCACGACACCTCGCGCGCGACCCCCACTCCGAAGGCCGGGTGACCCCACATGGCGAGTGAAGAGCAACTGGTCGAGTATCTGCGCCGGGTGACCACCGAGCTCCATGACACGCGCCGCCGCCTCGCACAGGAGGAGGAGCGCAGGCAGGAGCCGGTGGCCCTGGTCGGCATGGCCTGCCGGTTCCCGGGCGGCGTGTCGTCGCCCGAGGACCTGTGGGACCTCGTCGCCGCCGGCAAGGACGCCATCGAGGACTTCCCCACCGACCGGGGCTGGGACCTGGAGGGCCTGTACCACCCGGACCCGGCCACCTACGGCACCAGTTACGTGCGCCACGGCGGATTCGTGGACGACGCCGGCTCCTTCGACGCCGACTTCTTCGGCATCAGCCCGCGCGAGGCCCTGGCGATGGACCCGCAGCAGCGCCTCATGCTGGAGACGTCCTGGGAGCTGTTCGAACGGGCGGGCATCGACCCCGTCACCCTCAAGGGCAGCCGCACCGGCGTCTACGCCGGAGTGTCCAGCGAGGACTACATGTCCCAACTCCCGCGCATCCCGGAGGGGTTCGAGGGACACGCCACCACGGGAAGCCTCACGAGTGTCATCTCCGGACGCGTGGCCTACAACTACGGTCTCGAGGGCCCCGCCGTCACCGTCGACACCGCCTGCTCCGCCTCTCTCGTCGCCGTCCACCTCGCGAGCCAGGCGCTGCGCCAGCGCGAGTGCGACCTCGCCCTCGCGGGCGGCGTGCTGGTGCTGTCGAGCCCGCTGATGTTCACAGAGTTCTGCCGCCAGCGGGGTCTGGCCCCCGACGGCCGCTGCAAGCCGTTCGCCGCGGCGGCCGACGGCACCGGCTTCTCCGAGGGCATCGGCCTGATCCTCCTGGAGCGCCTCTCCGACGCACGCCGCAACGGCCACAACGTGCTGGCCGTTCTGCGGGGTTCGGCCGTCAACCAGGACGGCGCGAGCAACGGCCTGACCGCCCCCAACGACGCGGCCCAGGAACAGGTCATCCGCGCCGCCCTCGACAACGCCCGGCTCGCCCCCGCCGAGGTGGATGCCGTGGAGGCCCACGGCACCGGCACCAAACTGGGCGACCCCATCGAGGCCGGAGCGCTGCTCGCCACCTACGGGCAGCACCGCGACCGGCCCCTGCTGCTCGGCTCCCTCAAGTCCAACATCGGCCACACCCACGCCACCGCCGGTGTCGCCGGTGTCATCAAGACCGTCATGGCCATCCGCAACGGCATGGTCCCCGCCACGCTCCACGTCGAGGAACTGAGCCCGCACGTGGACTGGGACGCGGGCGCCGTCGAGGTCGTCACGGAACCCACGCCGTGGCCGGAGACCGGCCGCCCGCGCCGCGCCGGCGTATCCGCGTTCGGCATCTCCGGCACGAACGCGCACGTGATCCTGGAGGAGGCGCCCCAAGAGGCACCGGACGCGGCGTCGGGGGAGACGGCCGGAGGAGCCGAGCGGGACGACCGCCCCGAGCATGCGCCGGGCACGGTGGTGCCGTGGGTGGTCTCCGGCCGTACCGAGGAGGCCTTGCGCGAACAGGCCCGCCGCCTCGGCGAGTTCGTGGCGGGCGACACCGAGGCGCTGCCCGGAGAGGTCGGCTGGTCGCTGGTGACGAGCCGCTCGGTGTTCGAGAACCGGGCCGTGGTCGTGGGCCGCGACCGGGATTCCCTGACGGCAGGCCTCGGAGCCCTGGCGTCGGGAGAGACGTCGCCGGGTGTGGTGTCGGGGGTGGCCGGTGATGTGGGGCCAGGGCCGGTACTGGTGTTCCCGGGGCAGGGGTCGCAGTGGGTGGGCATGGGTGCTCAACTGCTGGATGAGTCGCCGGTGTTCGCTGGACGGATCGCGGAGTGTGAGCGGGCGCTTTCGGCGTACGTGGACTGGTCGTTGACGGAGGTGTTGCGCGGGGATGGCGGTGAGCTGTCCCGGGTCGAGGTTGTCCAGCCGGTGCTGTGGGCGGTGATGGTGTCGCTGGCCGCCGTGTGGGAGGACTACGGGATCAAGCCGGCTGCGGTCATCGGGCACTCGCAGGGGGAGATGGCTGCCGCGTGTGTGGCCGGGGCGTTGTCGCTGGAGGATGCGGCGCGGATTGTTGCGGTGCGCAGTGATGCGCTCCGGCAGCTTCAGGGGCATGGCGACATGGCGTCGCTGGGGACGGGGGCTGAGGAGGCTGCCGAGCTCATCGGCGACCGGCCGGGTGTGTGCGTGGCGGCTGTCAACGGGCCTTCTTCCACGGTCATTTCGGGTCCGCCGGAACATGTCGCGGCGGTTGTCGCCGATGCGGAGGCGCGTGGTCTGCGGGCCCGGGTCATCGACGTCGGCTACGCCTCCCACGGTCCCCAGATCGACGAACTCCGCGACCTGCTGACCGAGCGACTGGCCGACATCACCCCGTCGAGTACCGATGTCGCCTTCTATTCGACGGTCACGGCGGAGCGCCTGGCCGACACCACTGCCCTGGATACGGAGTACTGGGTCACCAACCTCCGTCAGCCGGTCCGCTTCGCCGACACCGTGGAGGCGTTGCTCGCGGACGGCTACCGGCTCTTCATCGAAGCCAGCCCCCACCCGGTGCTCGCTCTCGGCATGGAAGAAACCATCGAGCGGGCCGACATCCCCGCCACCGTCGTCCCCACCCTGCGCCGCGACCACGGCGACACCACCCAGCTCACCCGTGCCGCCGCCCACGCCTTCACCTCCGGTGCCGAGGTCGACTGGCGGCGCTGGTTCCCGGCCGACCCCACCCCTCGTACCGTCGACCTCCCCACCTACGCCTTCCAGCGGCGACGCTACTGGCTGGCCGACTCCGTGATGCGGGGTGCGGGGCGGGACGCGGGCGGTTCGGGGCACGCGCAGTTGCCGACCGCGGTCGCTCTCGCCGATGGGGGCGTGGTGCTCAACGGCCGGGTCTCCGCCGAGCGCGGCGCCTGGCTGGGCGGGCACGTGGTGGCCGGAACCGCCCTGGTGCCCGGTGCGGCGCTGGTGGAGTGGGTGCTGTGGGCCGCCGACGAGGCGGGCTGCGCCACGGTGGAGGAACTGACATTGCAGGCGCCGCTCGTGCTGCCGGAGACCGGGGGCCTCCAGGTCCAGGTCGCCGTGGGTGCGGCGGACGAGCAGGGTCGACGGGACGTACGCGTGTATTCGCGGCCCGAGCGGGATGCCTCGGCCGGATGGCTGTGCCACGCGGTGGGGGAGCTCGGGCGCGACGCGGCGGTACGGCCCGCGCCGCAGGCCGGGGCATGGCCGCCGGCGGGTGCGGAGCCGGTGGACGTGACCGGCTTCTACGACGACGTCGCCGCGGCCGGTTACGCCTACGGTTCGGCCTTCCGCGGGCTGCGGGCGCTGTGGCGGCACGGCCCGGATCTCCTCGCGGAGGTGGAGCTGCCCGAGCAGGCCGGTTCGTCGGCGGGCTTCGGGATCCATCCGGCGCTGCTGGACGCGGCCCTGCATCCGCTGCTCGCCCAGCGGGGCCCGGCCGGGGCCGACGGAGGGGACGTACTGCTGCCGTTCACCTGGAGCGGTGTCTCGCTGTGGGCGACGGAGGCCACCACCGTCCGGGTCCGGCTCGCCGGGCTGTCCGGGGGTGACGAGGAGACGGTGGCCCTGACGGTGACCGACCCCGCCGGTGGGCCCGTCCTCGACGTGGCCGAGCTGCGGCTGCGGTCGACCAGTGCCCGGCAGATGCGGACCGCCGCCGGGCCCGGCACGGATGGGCTCTACGAACTGCGCTGGTCGCCGCTGCCCGTACCGGCTTCGGACGACGGGGCCGGCACGCTCGTCGCGTCCGGCTGCGCGGTGCTCGGCGAGGCGGACGCGGCGCCGGACGCGTACGCGGAGTTCGGCGCGGACCTGGAACGGTATCGGGACGTGGGTGTTCTCGCGGACGCCGCTGCCGTGCCCGCCGTGGTGTTCGCCCCCGTCGAGACCCGCGGTGAGGACGGACTCGCCGTGGCTGAGCGGGTGTTGGGGGTCGTGCAGGAGTTCCTCGCCGCACCGGCCCTGGAGCAGACCCGTCTCATCTTCGTGACCCGGGGCGCGGTCGACGCGGCCGATCCCGCCGACGACCTCGGGGCGGTGCGCGCGGCGGACCCGGCGGGCGCGGCGGTATGGGGTCTGGTGCGCAGTGCGCAGTCGGAGAACCCGGGCCGCTTCCTGCTGCTCGACATGGACGGGCCCCGTGACTCCGCCGACCGTTCCGCCGTGATCGACGCGGTGCGACGCGCGGTGGACGCGGACGAGCCCCAACTGGCGCTCAGGGGCGGCCGGGTGCTGGTGCCGCGTTGGGCGCGGGCCGACGAGCCCGCCGAGGTGGCCGGGCCGCCCGGCGCCGGGGCCTGGCGCCTGGTCGGCGGGGAGTCCGGAACGCTGGAGGCGGTCGTGGCGGAGCCCTGTGACGCCGTGCTGGGTCCGTTGGGAGCCGGTCAGGTCCGCGTCGCCGTGCACGCCGCGGGGGTCAACTTCCGTGACGTACTGATCGCTCTGGGCATGTATCCGGACCCGGACGCGCTGCCCGGCACCGAAGTGGCCGGTGTGGTCACCGAAGTCGGGCCCGGTGTCACCCGCCTGTCGGCCGGTGACCGCGTGATGGGCATGGTGGACGGCGCGTTCGGGCCGTGGGCGGTCGCCGACGCGCGCACTCTGGCGCCCGTCCCGGACGGCTGGGACATGCGGGAGGCGGCTGCCACCCCGGCGGCGTTCCTGACGGCTTGGTACGGGTTGGTGGAGCTGGCCGGTCTCAAGGCGGGGGAGCGGGTGCTTGTCCATGCCGGTACGGGTGGTGTGGGCATGGCTGCGGTGCAGATTGCCCGGCATCTGGGTGCGGAGGTGTTCGCGACCGCGAGCCCGGCCAAGCACGCGGTGCTGGAAGAGATGGGAATCGACGCCGCTCATCGTGCCTCGTCCCGTGATCTCGACTTCGAGGAGACGATCCGGGCGGCGACCGGCGGGCAGGGCGTCGACGTCGTACTCAACAGTCTCGCCGGTGAGTTCATCGACGCGTCGCTGCGACTGCTGGGTGAGGGCGGCCGGTTCGTCGAGATGGGCAAGACCGATCTCCGTGCCCCCGAGGATGTGGCAGCCGGGCACCCCGGGGTCACGTACACCGCCTTCGACCTGGTCGCCGACGCCGGGCCCGAGTGGCTCGGGCAACTCCTCGACCGGCTCGGCGAGTTCTTCGCCACCGGCGCGCTGCGGCCGCTGCCGCACTCCGCATGGCCCCTCGGCCGGGCGCGCGAGGCGTTCCGCCACATGAGCCAGGCGAAGCACACCGGCAAGCTGGTACTCGACGTACCCGCGCCACTGGATCCCGACGGAACCGTCCTCATCACGGGCGGCACCGGCACCATTGGCTCCGCCGTCGCCGAGCACTTGGCGCGCACCGGCGCCTGCACGCACCTGCTCATCGCCGGCCGCAGCGGCGGCGACGCCGAGGGAGCGGACGAACTCGCCGACCGGATCGCCGCGTCGGGCGCCGAGGTCACCTTCGTGGCGGCCGACGTGAGCGACCCCGAGGCGGTCGACGCGCTGATCGCGGGCATCGACCCGGCGCACCCGCTGACCGGCGTCGTGCACGCCGCCGGTGTGCTCGACAACGCGCTGATCGGCGCGCAGAGCCCCGAGAGCCTCGCCCGGGTGTGGGCGCCCAAGGCCGCCGCCGCACGCCGCCTGCACGAGGCGACGCGCGGGATGCGGCTCGGTCTGTTCGTGATGTTCTCGTCCTTCGCCTCCACCCTCGGCACCCCGGGCCAGGCCAACTACGCCGCCGCGAACGCCTATTGCGACGCGCTGGCCGCTCGGCGCCGCGCCGAGGGCCTTGCGGGCCTCTCCGTGGCATGGGGGCTGTGGGAGACCACGAGCGGTCTGACCGGCACCCTCTCCGCCGCCGACCGTGCCCGCATCGACCGCTACGGCATCAAGCCCACCGGCGCGGCCCGCGGCTGCGCCCTGCTGGACGCCGCACGGAGCCACGGACGCCCCGACCTGCTCGCCATGGACCTGGACGCCCGCGTCCCGGCCCGCTCCGACGCACCCGTCCCCACCGTGCTGCGCGCCCTGGCCGCAGCGGGGGCACCCGCCGCCGCACGGCCCACCGCGGCCGCCGACGGCGGAGCACAGGACTGGCAGGGCAGGCTCGCGGGGCTCGGCGCCGAACAGCGGGTCGAGCTCCTCACCGGACTCGTCCGCACCCACGCCGCCGGCGTCCTCGGGCACGCCGACCCGGACGCGGTCCAAGTGGACACGCCGTTCAAGGAGTTGGGCCTCGACTCGCTGACGGCGGTCGAACTGCGCAACCGGCTCGCGGCCGCCACCGGCCTGAAGCTGCCCGCGGCCCTGGTCTTCGACTACCCGCAGGCCCACGCGCTCGCCGCCCACCTGGCCGAGCGGCTCGCCCCCGACGGGGCCGGCGCCGCGACCGCCACGGGCGGCGACACGACCGCCCAGGTGCTGCGGGAGGTGGCCCGGGTCGAACACACCCTGTCCGCCGCCGTCGCACAGGGCCTCGACCAGGCGGCCGTCACGGCCCGCCTGGAAGCGCTGCTCGCCCGCTTCACGGCGGCCATGGCGGCAGGCACGACCACCGCCGACGGCGGCGACGACGCGGCGGACCAGCTGGAGACGGCCACCGCCGAACAAGTACTGGACTTCATCGACAACGAACTCGGGGTGTGAGCCGCATGCCGGCCGCACGCCCCGCGATCACGGGCGGGGAGCTAAAGCGCACATGGTGAGCGAAGAGAAACTGGTCGACTACCTCAAGCGTGTCTCCGCGGACCTGCACGCCACCAGGCAGCGGCTGCGCGAGGCCGAGGAGCGCGACCAGGAACCGGTGGCCGTGGTGGAGATGGCCTGCCGCTACCCCGGCGGCGTCCGCAGCCCGGAGGACCTGTGGGAACTGGTCTCCACGGGCGGCAACGCCCTTGGCCCCTTCCCCGACAACCGGGGCTGGGACCTGGAGCGGATCTTCCACCCCGACCCCGACCACCCCGGCACGAGCTACGCCCGCGAGGGCGGGTTCATCCACGACGCCGACCGGTTCGACCCGGAGTTCTTCGGCATCAGCCCGCGCGAGGCCGCCGTGCTCGACCCCCAGCAGCGGCTGCTCCTGGAGTGCGCCTGGGAGGCGCTGGAGCGCGCGGGCATCGACCCGCGCTCGCTGAACGGCACCCGCACCGGCGTCTACGCGGGCGCGGCACTGCCCGGCTTCGGCACCCCCCACATCGACCCGGCGGCCGAGGGCCACCTCGTCACCGGCAGCGCCCCCAGCGTCCTCTCGGGCCGCCTCGCCTACACCTTCGGACTGGAAGGCCCGGCGGTGACGATCGACACCGCCTGCTCGTCGTCGCTCGTCGCCGTCCACCTGGCCGCGCACGCGCTGCGCCGACGGGAGTGCGACCTGGCGCTCGCCGGCGGCGTCACGGTGATGACCACCCCGTACGTGTTCACCGAGTTCTCCCGCCAGCGCGGCCTGGCCGCCGACGGCCGCTGCAAGCCCTTCGCGGCCGCCGCCGACGGCACCGCGTTCTCCGAGGGCGCCGGACTCCTCGTACTGGAACGCCTCTCCGACGCCCGCCGGGCCGGACACCGCGTGCTCGCCGTCATCCGCGGCTCCGCCGTCAACCAGGACGGCGCGAGCAACGGTCTGACCGCCCCCAACGGCCCCTCCCAGCAGCGCGTCATCCGCGCCGCACTCGCCGGGGCCCGGCTCTCGCCCGCCGAAGTCGACGCGGTCGAGGCACACGGCACCGGTACCCGGCTCGGCGACCCCATCGAGGCCGACGCGCTCCTCGCCACCTACGGCCAGGAGCGGCACGAGAACCGGCCGCTGTGGCTCGGCTCGGTGAAGTCCAACATCGGCCACACCCAGGGCGCGGCGGGCGCCGCGGGTCTGATCAAGATGGTCCAGGCGCTGCGGCACCAGACGCTGCCCGCCACCTTGTACGCGGACGAGCCCACCCCGCACGCCGACTGGGAGTCGGGCGCGGTACGCCTGCTCACCGAGCCCGTCGCCTGGCCGCGCGGCGACCGCGCCCGCCGCGCGGGCATCTCCTCCTTCGGCATCTCCGGCACCAACGCCCACCTCATCCTGGAGGAGGCACCTCAGGACGAGAAGGAGACACTCCCGGCCGCCGCGGACGCGCCCCCGCCGGCACAAGCGACGTCCTCGGCCGCACAAGGGGCACGCCTGGCCGAGGAAGCGGCACTCCCGGCCGGGACCGAAGCAGTGGCCGATGCCGTTGCAGGGGCCGCCGCCTCTGCCGTGTCCGCGCGTTCCGAGGTCTCCCGGGGCGGGGCGGCGACGCTGCCCTGGGTGCTGTCCGCCCGCACCCCCGCCGCGCTGCGCGCCCAGGCCGACGCGCTCGCCGGCCACCTCGCCGCCCACCCCGGCGGCTCGACCGCCGACATCGGCGCCACCCTGCTGCGCCGCACCCTGTTCGAGCACCGCGCCGTCGTGCTCGGCACCGACCACGACGAGCGCGCCGCCGCACTGAACGCACTCGCGGCCGGCCGCAGCCACCCCGCCCTCACCCGCGCCGCGGGCCCCGCACGCCCCGGCGGCACCGCCTTCCTCTTCACCGGCCAGGGCAGCCAACGGCCCGGCATGGGCGCCCGGTTGTACGAGACCTTCGACGTCTTCGCCGAAGCCCTGGACGAGATCTGCGCCCACCTGGACCCGCTGCTCGAACAGCCGCTGCGCTCCGTCCTGTTCGCCCCCGCCGACACCGCGCAGGCAGCCGCGCTGCACGGGACCGGCATGACCCAGGCCGCCCTCTTCGCCCTCGAAGTCGCCCTGTACCGCCTGGTCACCTCCTTCGGTGTGACACCCGCCCGGCTGACCGGACACTCCGTCGGCGAGATCGCCGCCGCGCACGCCGCAGGGGTGTTCTCCCTGCCGGACGCCTGCGCCTTGGTCGCCGCCCGCGGCCGGCTCATGCAGGCCCTGCCCTCGGGCGGCGCCATGCTCGCCGTACAGGCGGCCGAAGAGGACGTACTGCCCCTGCTCGCGGGGGAGGAGGAGCGCCTCTCGCTCGCCGCGGTCAACGGCCCCGCCGCCGTCGTCGTCTCCGGCGAGGAGGACGCCGTCACGGAGATCGAACGGGCCTTGCGCGCCCGCCGCGTCAAGACCAAGCGCCTCAACGTCAGTCACGCCTTCCACTCGCCGCTCATCGAGCCGATGCTCGACGACTTCCGCCGTGTGGTCCGCTCCCTGACCCTCCACCCGCCGACCCTGCCCGTCGTCTCCAACCTCACCGGGCGCCTCGCCGACGCGGAACTCCTGACCGACCCCGAGTACTGGGTGCGGCACGTCCGCCGGCCCGTGCGCTTCTTCGACGGGCTGCGCACCCTCGGCGCCGACAACGTGGTGCGCTACCTGGAACTCGGCCCCGACCCCGTCCTCGCCACCATGGTCCAGGACTGCCTCCCGGCCGCCCCGGCCGACGGCACCGAGGAACCCGCCCCTCTCGTCGTCGCCGCCCTGCGCGCCGGACACGACGAGGCCCGCACCCTGCTCGGCGCCGTCGCCGCGCTGCACACCGACGGACACACCGCCGACCTCGCCCCGCTCTTCCCCGCGGACGCCGCCCAACTGCCGCTGCCCACCTACCGGTTCCAGCGCCGCCGGTACTGGCGCGCCACCCCCGACGCCGCCGCGCCGGCCCGCGCCGCCGACGTCCACGACACCGGCCACCCGCTCCTGCCCGCCGTCATCCACCAGGCCGACGGCAGCCTGCTCCTCGCGGGCCGGCTCTCCCTGCGCACCCACCCGTGGCTCGCCGACCACGCCATCGCGGGCGGCGTCCCGCTGCCCGCGACCGCCTTCGTCGAACTCGCCCTGCTCGCGGGACGCTTCGCCGACTGCGACACCGTCGACGACCTGACACTCGAGACGCCGCTGCTCCTCGATGACGCCGACAGCGGCACGGGTTCAGGCGGTGGCAGCGGTACGGGCACCGGTGGCGCGCACGGCTCCGGAGCGGGCGCCGTCCACGTACAACTCGCCCTGGCAGCCCCCGACGAGACCGGCCGCCGCACCCTCACCATCCACACCCGGCCCGCCGACGACGACGCCGACGCCGGCACCGACGGGATGGAAGACGGAACGGGCACCCACGGCTGGCGCCGACACGCCACCGGCATCCTCTCGGCCGGCCCGGCCACCGAACCCCCGGCCCCCGACACCACGCCCTGGCCGCCCGCCGGGGCCACCGCCCTCGACGTCGACGCGCTGTACGACCGTCTCGACGCCCAGGGCTACTGCTACGGGCCGGCGTTCCGCGCCGTCCACGCGGCCTGGCGGCACGGCGACGACCTCTACGCGGACGTCCGCCTCGCCGACGAACAGCACGCCGACGCCGAGGCGTTCGCCCTGCACCCGGCCCTGCTCGACGCCGCCCTGCACGCCGTCGACGAGCTCTATCACGCCGGGGACGGCGAGGCCGAGGCGCCCGTACGGCTGCCGTTCTCCTTCAGCGACATACGCCATCACGTCACCGGGGCGACCCATCTGCGGGCCCGCCTCGGCCCTCGCGGTGACGACCGGCTGACCCTGACCCTGACCGGCGCCGACGGCACGCCCGTCGCCACCATAGACACCCTCCAACTGCGGCTGATCCCCGCGGACCGCTGGCGCGCCGCCCGCCCCGCGGCCACCATCCCCCTGCACCACCTGGACTGGCAGCCGCTGCCGCTGCGGGACGAGACGCAGCCCGCCGGGACCTGGGCCGTGCTCGGCACCGACGACGCGGGCATCGGACCCACCGCACACCACCCGGACCTGGCCGCGCTGACGGCCGCCGTCGCCGACGGCGAGCCCGTACCGGACATCGTCTTCGCCCCGTTCACCGTCGACAGCGACGCAACCACTGACGCCACCGATGGCCCCACCGCGGACAGCGCGGAGAGCATCCCGGCGCGCGTACGGGCCCACGCCCGGCACGCCCTCCAGCTGCTGCGGGAGTGGCTCACCACGGACAGCCTCCCCGGTGCCCGCCTCGTCATCCTCACCACGGGCGCGGTCACCGCCCACCCCGACGACGCGCCCGCCGACCTGGCCACCGCGCCCCTCTGGGGCCTGGTCCGCGCCGCCCAGGCCGAACAGCCCGACCGCGTGCTGCTCGTGGACACCGACCAGGACACCGCGTCACGCGACGCGCTGCCCGCCGCCCTGGCCGCCGCCACCGTCCACGCCGAGAACCAGCTCGCCCTGCGTACCGGCACGGCCCTCGTCCCCCGCCTCGCGGTCACCCCGCCCGGCCCCGACGCCACCGCGCCACACCTGGACCCGGAGGGCACCGTCCTGATCACCGGCGGCACCGGAGGTCTCGGCCGCGCCGTCGCCCGCCACCTGGCCGCCACACACGGCGCACGCCACCTCCTCCTCGCCGGCCGGCGTGGCGAGGCGGCCGAAGGTGTCGCCGAGCTGCGCGCCGAACTCGCCGCCGACGGCGTCGACGTACGCGTCGAGGCCTGCGACATCACCGACCCCGACGCCCTGAGGGCACTCCTGGCCGGCATCCCCGCCGCCCACCCCCTCACCGCCGTCGTCCACACCGCAGGCGTCATCGACGACAGCCTCGTCACGACGATGACCCGCGGCCAGCTCGACGCCGTCCTGGCACCCAAGGTCGACGCGGCCTGGCACCTGCACGAACTCACCCGCGACACGGACCTGTCGGCGTTCGTCGTCTTCTCCTCCGGCGCCTCCCTCCTCGGCAACGGCGGCCAGGCCAACTACGCGGCCGCCAACGTCTTCCTCAACACCCTCGCCGAACACCGCCGCGCCCACGGCCTCGCCGCCACCTCCCTCGCCTGGGGACTGTGGGAGTCCGCGTCCGGCGGCATGGCGGCCCGGCTCGCGGACGCCGACCGCGCCCGCATCCACCGCACCGGGGTCGCGGGACTCGACGACGACCAGGCCCTCGCCCTCTTCGACGCGGCCCTCACCGCCCCGCACGCCACGGTCCTCGCCACCCGCTTCGACCGGGCCGTCCTGCGCGGCCAGGCCGCCGCACGCACCCTGCAACCCGTCCTGCGCGGGCTGGTGCGCACGCAGCGCCCCACAGCCACCCGCACCACCGGCACCGGCACCGGCACCGACGAGGCCACGCCCACGTCGTGGGTGGCCCGCCTCGCCAAGCTCTCCGACGCCGACCGCGACCGCGCCCTCAACGACCTCATCCGTGAACAGATCGCGACGGTCCTGGCCCACCCCTCACCCGAGACCATCGAACTGGGCCGCGCCTTCCAGGAGTTGGGCTTCGACTCGCTCACCGCCCTGGAACTCCGCAACCGCCTCTCCACCGCCACCGGCATCCGGCTGCCCGCCACGCTCATCTTCGACCACCCCAGCCCCGGCGCCCTCGCCCGCCACCTGCGCGGCCACCTCCCCGACAGCGACGCACACACGTCACCGGCCACCCAGGCACCCGCCCCGCGCACCACGGGCACCGACGACGACCTCATCGCCATCGTCGGCATGGCCTGCCACTACCCCGGCGGCGTGACCTCGCCCGACCGGCTGTGGCAGCTGGTAGCCACCGGCACCGACGCCATCGGCCCCTTCCCCGAGGACCGCGGCTGGGACACGGCCGCCCTGTTCGACCCCGACCCCGACCAGGTCGGCCACAGCTACACGCGAGAAGGAGGCTTCCTCTACGACGCGGCCCGCTTCGACGCCGGCTTCTTCGGCATCAGCCCCCGCGAGGCCGCCGCCACCGACCCGCAGCAACGCCTGCTCCTCGAGACGGCCTGGCAGGCCTTCGAACACGCGGGCATCGACCCGGCCACCCTGCGCGGCACCTCCTGCGGCGTGATCACCGGCATCATGTACGACGACTACGGCTCACGCTTCCTTGCCCGCAAGCCGGACGGCTTCGAGGGACGCATCATGACCGGCAGCACGCCGAGCGTGGCCTCCGGCCGGGTCGCCTACACGTTCGGGCTCGAAGGCCCCGCCATCACGGTGGACACCGCCTGCTCCTCCTCGCTGGTCGCGATGCACCTGGCGTCCCAGGCGCTGCGCCAGGGCGAGTGCGAGCTCGCGCTCGCCGGCGGCGTGACCGTCATGGCCACCCCGAACACCTTCGTGGAGTTCTCGCGCCAGCGAGGCCTCGCCCCCGACGGCCGGTGCAAGCCGTTCGCGGCCGCGGCCGACGGCACCGGCTGGGGCGAAGGCGCCGGCCTCGTCGTCCTGGAGCGCCTCTCCGACGCGCGCCGCAACGGTCACAAGGTCCTCGCGGTGATACGGGGCTCCGCCGTCAACCAGGACGGCGCGAGCAACGGCATGACCGCCCCCAACGGCCCCTCCCAGGAACGCGTCATCCGCGCCGCCCTCGCCGGGGCGGGCCGGGCCCCCGAGGACGTCGACGTGGTGGAGGCCCACGGCACGGGCACCACGCTGGGCGACCCCATCGAGGCGCAGGCGCTGCTGGCCACGTACGGCCAAGGGCGGTCCGAGGACCGGCCGTTGTGGCTCGGCTCGATCAAGTCGAACATCGGTCACACTCAGGCGGCGGCCGGCGTGGCGGGCGTCATCAAGATGGTGATGGCCCTGCGCAACGAACAGCTCCCCGCCACCCTCCACGCCGACGAACCGACCCCTCATGTCGAGTGGGATGGCGGCGGGGTGCGCCTGCTGACCGAACCGGTCCCGTGGTCGCGTGGCGAATGGGTGCGGCGCGCGGGAGTCTCGTCCTTCGGCATCTCGGGGACGAATGCGCATCTGATCCTGGAGGAGGCGCCGGAGGAGGTGCCTTCGGGGGAGGTCTCCTCGGGAGAGGCTGCTTCGGGTGGCGTCGTCGCGCCGGGAGCGGGTGTGGTGCCGTGGGTGGTGTCCGGGCGCTCGGTGGACGCGTTGCGTGAACAGGCGCGGCGGCTGGACGAGTTCACCTCACGGGACTCTGACTCCACGGTGGCCGAGGTCGGCTGGTCGCTGGTGATGAGCCGGTCCGTGTTCGAGCAGCGGGCCGTCGTCGTGGGCCGCGACCGGGACGAGTTGAGGGCCGCGTTGCGGTCGCTGGCGGCAGGTGACGCGTGCGCGGACGTCGTGTCCGGTGCGGCGACTTCTGCGGGGGCGGGGCCGGTGCTGGTCTTTCCCGGGCAGGGGTCGCAGTGGGTGGGTATGGGTGCTCAACTGCTGGATGAGTCGCCGGTGTTCGCGGAACGGATCGCCGAGTGCGAGCGGGCGCTTTCGGCGTACGTGGACTGGTCACTGACGGAGGTGTTGCGCGGGGACGGCAGTGAGCTGTCCCGGGTCGAGGTTGTCCAGCCCGTGTTGTGGGCGGTGATGGTGTCCCTGGCCGCCGTCTGGGAGGACTACGGGATCAAGCCGGCTGCCGTCATCGGGCACTCGCAGGGCGAGATGGCTGCCGCGTGTGTGGCCGGGGCGCTGTCGCTGGAGGATGCGGCACGGATTGTTGCCGTGCGCAGTGATGCGCTCAGGCAGCTTCAGGGACACGGCGACATGGCGTCGCTGGGGACGGGGGCCGAGGAGGCTGCCGAGCTCATCGGCGACCGGCCGGGTGTGTGCGTGGCGGCCGTCAACGGGCCCTCGTCCACGGTTATTTCGGGTCCGCCGGAGCATGTCGCGGCGGTCGTCGCTGACGCGGAGGCGCGTGGTCTGCGGGCCCGGGTCATCGATGTCGGCTATGCCTCGCACGGCCCGCAGATCGACGAGCTGCGCGACCTGCTGACCGAGCGCCTTTCCGACATCACCCCCTCCCGTACTGATGTCGCCTTCTACTCGACGGTCACCGCCGAGCGCCTCGACGACACCACCGCTCTGGACACCGAGTACTGGGTCACCAACCTCCGCCAGCCGGTGCGTTTCGCCGACACCGTGGAGGCGTTGCTCGCGGACGGCTACCGGCTGTTCATCGAGGCCAGCCCGCACCCGGTGCTCGCTCTCGGCATGGAAGAGACCATCGAGCGGGCCGATATCCCCGCCACCGTCGTGCCCACCCTGCGCCGCGACCACGGCGACACCATCCAGCTCACCCGGGCCGCCGCCCACGCCTTCACCTCCGGTGCTGAGGTCGACTGGCGGCGTTGGTTCCCGGCCGACCCCACCCCTCGTACCGTCGACCTCCCCACCTACGCCTTCCAGCGACGGCACTACTGGCTGGAGGAGCCCGGAGGCTCCACGGGGGACGCCGCCGACCTCGGCATGGCGTCCGCCGGTCACCCGCTGCTCGGTGCCTGCGTGGAACTCGCCGAGTCCGACGCGTACTTGCTCACCGGCCGGCTCTCCCGCAAGGCCCCTTCCTGGCTTGCCGAGCACGTGGTGGCCGGGACGGTCCTCGTGCCGGGGGCCGCCCTTGTGGAGTGGGTGCTGCGGGCCGCCGACGAGGCGGGCTGCGCCACGGTGGACGAGCTGACGTTGCAGGCGCCGCTTGTGCTGCCCGAGTCCGGCGGCGTCCAGGTCCAGGTGGCCGTGGGCGCGGCGGACGAGCAGGGCCGACGGGACGTACGCGTGTACTCGCGGCCGGATGGGGCCGACGGAGCCGCCCCGTGGTTGTGCCATGCCGTCGGCGTGGTGAGCGCGGAACTCGCAGCGCCCACACCGGAGATGGGCGGCGCGTGGCCTCCGCCCGGCGCCGAGGCCGTGGATGTGTCGGACTTCTATGAGCGGGCCGCCGAGGCGGGGTACGCGTACGGCCCGGCGTTCCGGGGGGTGCGGGCCCTGTGGCGGCACGGGTCCGAGCTGCTGGCCGAGGTGACACTGCCCGAGCAGGCGGGTGGCCATGACGGCTTCGGGGTCCACCCGGCGCTGCTGGATGCCGCCCTGCATCCGCTGCTGCTCATCGACCGGCCGGCCGACGGTCAGATGTGGCTGCCGTTCGCGTGGAACGGGGTGGCCCTCAGTGCGGAGGGTGCGACGCACGTCCGCGTGCGGCTCTCCCCGCAGGAGGACTCGGCCGAGCGCGGCCTGCGGGTCGAGATCGCCGACGGCGACGGCGCGCCCGTTCTGGCTGTGGACGCGCTGACGCTGCGGGCGGCCGACCCGGGGCAGCTGGCGGCCGCCGCGGGCAGCGGCGTCGACGGTCTCTACACGGTGGACTGGACGCCGCTTGAGGTGCCGTCGACCGACGTGTCGGAGGATGCCGGCTGGGTCGTGCTCTCGGGTGATGCCGGTCTGTCCGGCGTGGTGCCGGAGAGCGGCGGCGAGGCGCCGTGGGCCGTACTGGCTCCTGTCGAGGCCCCCGCAGGGGGAGACGACGGGCGGCCGGTGGTGGAGCGGGCGCTCGCCCTGGTCCAGGAGTTCCTGGCGGTGCCGGAGCTGGCCGAGTCCCGGCTCTTCCTCGTCACGCGGGGCGCCGTGGCCGTGGACGGCGCCGGCGACGTGGACGCGTCCGCCGCCGCTGTATGGGGCCTGGTCCGCACCGCGCAGTCGGAGAACCCGGGCCGCTTCGTCCTGCTCGATGTCGACGGCGATCTTGATGGCGGCCTCGGTGGCGATGGCGACGGGCACGGAGACAGTCGCAGTGCCGTCGCCGACGGGCTGCCGCTGGGCGCTCTGCGGCACGCCGTCGAAGTACTCGACGAGCCCCAACTCGCCCTCAGGGATGGAAAGATACGTGTTCCTCGTCTGACGCCCGCCGGTGGGCCGGAGGAGCTGGTGCCGCCGACCGGCACGCCCGCCTGGCGTCTCGGCACCTCGGGCACGGCCACGCTGGAGAACCTCGCGGTCGTCGACGCCCCGGAGGCGCTCGCCCCGCTCGAGCCCGGCCAGGTGCGGATCTCCGTACGGGCGGCCGGCATCAACTTCCGTGACGTACTGATCGCGCTGGGCATGTATCCCGACAAGGGCACCTTCGCGGGCAGCGAGGGTGCCGGGCATGTGACGGAGGTCGGGCCCGGCGTCACGCATCTGTCCGTCGGTGACCGCGTGATGGGCCTGTTCGAGGGTGCCTTCGCGCCCCTGGCGGTCGCGGACGCCCGGATGGTCGTCCCGGTCCCGGAGGGGTGGAGCCTCCAGCAGGCCGCCGCCGTGCCCGTGGTGTTCCTGACGGCCTGGTACGGGCTGGTGGACCTCGGTCGCCTCAGGGCGGGCGAGTCGCTGCTCATCCACGCCGGCACCGGCGGGGTGGGCATGGCCGCCACCCAGATCGCCCGCCACCTGGGCGCCGAGGTGTACGCCACCGCCAGCCCCGCCAAACACGGCGTGCTCGACGGCATGGGCATCGACGCCGCCCACCGGGCCTCCTCCCGCGACCTCGCCTTCGAGGAAGAGCTGCGCGCGGCGACGGGCGGGCGGGGCATGGACGTCGTACTCAACAGCCTGGCGGGGGAGTTCACCGACGCGTCGCTCCGGCTGCTCGCCGAGGGCGGGCGCATGGTCGACATGGGCAAGACCGACAAACGCGACCCCGAGCAGGTCGCGGCCGACCACGGGGGCGCCTGGTACCGGGCGTTCGACCTGGTGCCGCACGCCGGACCCGACCGGATCGGCGAAATGCTGGCCGAAATGGGCGAGTTGTTCGCCTCCGGGGTCCTTTCCCCACTGCCGGTGACGCCCTGGCCGCTGGGCCGGGCACGGGAGGCGTTCCGGTTCATGAGCCGGGCACAGCACACCGGCAAGCTCGTCCTGGAGATCCCGCCCGCCCTCGACCCCGACGGTACGGTCCTCATCACCGGCGGCACCGGAGTGCTCGCCGCCGCGGTCGCCGAGCACCTGGTGGGGGAGTGGGGCGTACGACACCTGCTGCTCGCCGGCAGGCGTGGTTCCGAGGCGCCCGGCAGCGGCGAACTCGCGGCCCGGCTGACCGGGATGGGGGCCGAGGTGACCGTCGTCGCGGCGGACGTCGCCGACCGCGAGGCGGTGGCCGAACTCATCGGCAAGATCGATCCGGCGCATCCGCTGACCGGCGTGATCCACGCCGCCGGTGTCCTGGACGACGCCGTGGTCACCGCGCAGACACCGGAGAGCCTCGCGCGCGTATGGGCGGCGAAGGCCGCCGCCGCGACGCATCTGCACGAGGCGACACGCGACCTGAGGCTCGGGCTGTTCGTCGTCTTCTCCTCCGGGGCGGCGACACTGGGCAGCCCCGGGCAGGCCAACTACGCGGCGGCGAACGCCTATTGCGACGCCCTCGTCCAGCGGCGCCGCGCACAGGGGCTGCCCGGCCTCTCGATCGGCTGGGGCCTGTGGCAGACCGCGAGCGGCATGACCGGGCACCTGGGCGAGGGAGACCTGGCCCGCATGAAGCGCACCGGATTCACCCCGCTCACCACCGAGCGCGGCCTCGCCCTGCTCGACGGCGCCCTCGCCCACGGCCGGCCGCACCTCGTCGCCGTCGACCTCGACGCGCGGACCGTCGCCGCCCAGCCCGCGGCGTCCCGTCCCGTCCTCCTGCGCGCCGTGGCCGCCACCGCACGCGGCGGCCGGATCACGACCCGGCGCAGCGCGACCGGGGCCGGCGCCCCCGCCACGGACGGCTTCGCCGCCCGGCTCGCCGGACTGACGGTCCCCGAACGGCGCCGCCAACTGCTGGATCTCGTACGGACCAACGTCGCGGGCGTCCTCGGCCACACCGACCACGACGCGGTCCGCCCGGACACGTCCTTCAAGGAGCTCGGCTTCGACTCCCTGACCGCCGTGGAACTGCGGAACCGGCTCGCGGCGGCCACCGGCCTGAAGCTGCCCGCCGCACTCGTCTTCGACTACCCGGAGTCCGCCGCGCTCGTCGACCACCTCCTGGAACGCCTGTCGCCCGACGGCGCCGCCCCGCCCGTCAAGGACGCGGCGGACCCGGTGCTCAACGAACTCGGCAGGATCGAGTCCTCCCTGGACGTCCTCGCCCTCGACGACGACGCGCGCGGCCGGGTCACCAGGCGCCTCAACACGCTGCTGTCCAAGCTGAACGGCGCCGCCGGCGGCGCCACGGCGGACGGGCACGGCGCGACCGGTCTGGACGCGCTCGACGACGTCTCGGACGACGAGATGTTCGAGTTCATCGACCGGGAGCTGTGACCCCTGCCCCGGCCCACCCCTCCCCCCAGCCCCTCCGTACCCCTGTGCCCTTCACCGATGGAGAAGTGACGTTCGATGTCGAACACCGAAGAAAAGCTTCGTCAGTATCTGAAGCGGGTCACAGTGGACCTCGGCCAGGCCCGCCGGCGTCTGCGCGAGGTGGAGGAGCGCGCCCAGGAACCGATCGCCATCGTCTCCATGGCGTGCCGCTTCCCCGGTGACACCCGTACGCCCGAGGCCCTCTGGCAGCTGGTCGCCGACGGCGGCGACGCCATCGGTGACTTCCCCGCCAACCGGGGCTGGGACCTGGAGAGCCTCTACCACCCCGACCCCGACCACCCCGGCACCAGCTACGTGCGCCACGGCGGCTTCCTGTACGACGCCCCGGCCTTCGACCCCGCGTTCTTCGGCATCAGCCCGCGCGAGGCCCTGGCCATGGACCCGCAGCAGCGGGTGCTGATGGAGACGGCCTGGGAGCTCCTGGAACGGGCCGGCATCGACCCCGCCGCGCTGAAGCTGAGCCCCACGGGCGTCTACGTCGGCGCCGGCGTGCTCGGCTTCGGCGGCGCCCAGCCCGACAAGACGGTGGAGGGCCACCTCCTCACCGGCAACGCGCTGAGCGTGCTCTCCGGCCGGATCTCCTTCACCCTCGGCCTCGAAGGCCCCTCGGTGAGCGTCGACACTGCCTGCTCCTCCTCGCTGGTCGCGATGCACCTGGCGGCGCAGGCACTGCGGCAGGGCGAGTGCGAGCTGGCCCTCGCCGGCGGTGTGACGGTGATGTCGACGCCCGGCGCGTTCACCGAGTTCTCCCGGCAGGGCGCGCTGTCGCCCGACGGCCGCTCCAAGGCGTTCGCCGCCTCCGCCGACGGCACCGGCTTCTCCGAGGGCGCTGGCCTGCTCCTCCTCGAACGCCTTTCCGACGCCCGCCGCAACGGCCACCAGGTCCTCGCCGTGATCCGTGGCTCCGCCGTCAACCAGGACGGCGCGAGCAACGGCCTCACCGCCCCCAACGGTCCCTCCCAGGAACGCGTCATCCGCGCCGCCCTCGCCAACGCGGGCCTCGGCGCCGCCGAGGTCGACGCCGTCGAGGCACACGGCACCGGCACGAAGCTCGGCGACCCCATCGAGGCCGGGGCGCTCCTCGCCACCTACGGCCGCGACCGGGACGAGGACCGGCCGCTGTGGCTCGGCTCCGTCAAGTCGAACATCGGCCACCCGCAGGGCGCGGCGGGCGTCGCGGGCGTCATCAAGATGGTGATGGCGCTGCGCAACGAACTGCTGCCCGCCACCCAGTACGTCGACGAACCCACCCCGCACGTCGACTGGTCCACGGGCACCGTCAAGCTCCTGACCGAGCCCGTGCCGTGGACACGCGGCGAACGCCCCCGCCGCGCGGGCGTCTCCGCGTTCGGCATGTCCGGCACGAACGCCCACGTGATCCTGGAGGAGGCGCCCGCGGAAGAGACCCTTCAGCGGACCGACGAGTCTCCTCAGCGGACCGATGGGCCCCCGCAGCAGACCGACGAGTCCCCGGAGCAGGCCACCGGGCAACCGTCGACACCGGCGACGGAACCCCTCCCGGAGTCGCGACCGGTGGCGGGCGGGGTCGTGCCATGGATCGTCTCCGCGCGCGGCGACGACGCGCTGCGCGCCCAGGCCGCCCGCCTGGCCGAACACGCGGGCACGGACCCGCGACCGGCGTCCCCGGCCGAGCTGGGCTGGTCACTGGCGACGACCCGGTCGGTCTTCGAGAACCGCGCCGTGGTCATCGGCGAGGACCACGCAGGCCTCCTCGACGGCCTGCGCTCCCTCGCGTCGGGCGACGCCTCGCCCGACGTGGTCTCCGGGACGGCGGGCGCCACGGGCCCGGGCCCGGTCCTGGTCTTCCCCGGCCAGGGCGGCCAGTGGGTGGGCATGGGCGCCCGGCTCCTCGACGAGTCGCCGGTCTTCGCCGCCCGGATCGCCGAGTGCGAACAGGCCCTCTCCCCGTACGTCGACTGGTCCCTGACCGACGCCCTGCGCGGCGACGGATCCGAACTGGCCCGGATCGACGTCGTCCAGCCGGTGCTGTGGGCCGTCATGGTCTCGCTCGCCGCCGTCTGGGCCGACCTCGGCGTCACCCCGGCCGCGGTCGTCGGCCACTCCCAGGGCGAGATCGCCGCCGCCTGCGTCGTCGGCGCCATCTCCCTCGACGAGGCCGCGCGCATCGTCGCCGTGCGCAGCATCCTGCTGCGGCAGCTGTCCGGACGCGGCGGCATGGCCTCCCTGGGCATGAGCCAGGAGCAGGCCGCCGACCTGATCGACGGGCACCAGGGCGTGGTCATAGCCGCCGTCAACGGGCCGACCTCCACGGTCATCTCCGGGCCCCCGGACGGCATCGCCGCCGTCGTCGCCGACGCCCAGGAACGCGGCCTCCGGGCCCGCGCGGTCGCCTCCGACGTCGCCGGCCACGGCCCGCAGCTCGACGCCCTCCTGGACCAGCTCACCGAGGGCCTCGCAGGCATCGCCCCGACCGCCACCGACATCGCGTTCTACTCCACCGTCACCGGCGGGCACCTGCCCGACACCACCGGCCTGGACACGGAGTACTGGGTACGGAACGTGCGCCGCACGGTGCGCTTCGCCGACACGGTCGACGCGCTGCTCGCGGACGGGTACCGGCTGTTCATCGAGGTCAGCCCCCACCCCGTCCTCAACCTGGCGACGGAGAGCCTCATCGAACGGGCCGAAGTGGCCGCCACCGTCGTGCCCACCCTGCGCCGCGACCACGGCGACACCATCCAGCTCACCCGCGCCGCCGCCCACGCCTTCACCGCCGGTGCCGAGATCGACTGGCGGCGCTGGTTCCCGGCCGACCCCACCCCCCGTACCGTCGACCTCCCCACCTACGCCTTCCAGCACCAGGACTTCTGGATCGCTCCGGCCGGCGGGAAGGCCGGTGACCCGGCCGGACTCGGCCTCGCCGCGTCCGGGCACCCGCTCCTCGGCGCCTGCATCGGCCTCGCCGGCGGAGACATACACCTGCTGAGCGGCCGGCTGTCCCGGCAGTCGGCGTCCTGGCTTGATGACCACGCCGTGGCCGGCCAGGCGCTGGTTCCCGGCGCCGCGCAGGTCGAGTGGGTGCTGCGGGCCGCCGACGAAGTGGGCTGCCCCGCCCTCGAGGAACTCACGCTGCGGACACCGCTCGTGCTGCCCGACTCCGGAGGCCTGCAGATCCAGGTCGTCGTGGACGCGGCCGACGCGCAGGGGCGACGCGACGTCCAGGTGTTCTCCCGCCCCGATGACGACGACGCCTTCGCCTCCTCCCGGCCCTGGACCTGCCACGCCGCCGGTGTGCTCGGCCCCCGGCCGGCCGACGCCACGGCGGACACCCTCGACGGCGCCTGGCCCCCGGCCGACGCCGAACCGGCGGACCCCGAGGAGCTCTACGCCCGGGCCGACCGCACCGGATACGGCTACGGCCCCGCGTTCCGCGGAGTGCGCGCCCTGTGGCGCCACGGCAAGGACGTACTGGCGGAGGTGAGCCTGCCCAAGGAGGCCGGCGACCCGGCCGGTTTCGGCATCCACCCGGCCCTCTTCGACGCCGTCCTGCAACCCGCCGCCCTGCTGCTGCCGTCCACCGACGCCGGACAGGTGTGGCTGCCGTTCGCCTGGAACGACGTGGCGCTGCACGCCGTGCGGGCCACCACCGTCCGGGTACGCCTGACGCCGCTCGGCGAACGGATCGACGAGGGGCTGCGCATCACCGTCGCCGACGCGGTGGGCGCTCCCGTCCTCACCGTCCGCGACCTGCGCTCCCGCCCGACCGACACCGGCCGCCTCGCCGCGGCCGGATCCCGCGACCGGCACGGACTCTTCGACCTGGTGTGGACCGCACCCGAGCCCGCTTCCGCACCGGTCCCGGTCCAGGCCGCGGACGACAGCTGGGTGACCATAAACGACGCCGCGAACGCGGATGCCGCGAGCAAGGCGGACGCATACGAGGACGCATACGAGTACGAGGACGCGGTGAGCCTCGCGGAGCTGCTGGCGTCGGTCGAGGCCGGCGCCCCGGTGCCGCCGCTCGTGGCCGCCCCCGTCGAACCGGCCCCGGGCGACGACGGTCTCGCACTCACCACCCGTGTCCTCGACCTCCTCCAGACCTGGCTGGCCTCGCCCCTGACGGACTCCCGCCTCGTGCTGGTGACACGGGGTGCGGTCGCCTTCGACGGCGACGGCGACGGCGACGGGGAGGGCGAGAGTCGTGGCGATGGTGACGTGGACGTGGCGGCGGCGGCCGTCTGGGGCCTGGTCCGCAGCGCCCAGTCCGAGAACCCCGGCCGCTTCACGCTGATCGACCTCGGCCCGGACGACACGCTCGCCGCGGCGATGGCGGCGGTCGGCCCGGACGAGTCGCAGGCGGCCGTGCACGGAGGCGAAACGCGGGTGCCCCGCCTCGTCCGCGCAGTGCCCACGACACACGCAAGCACCGAGACCACGGGGACCGCTGAGGCTACTGAGACCGTTGAGACCGCCAAGGGGATCGACCCGAACGGCACGGTCCTCATCACCGGCGGCACCGGCGTCCTCGGCCGGCTGGTGGCCGAACATCTCGTACGGGAGTGGGGCGTACGCCACCTCCTGCTGGCGAGCCGACGCGGCGACGCGACCCCCGGAATCTCGGAACTTACGGGGAAACTCGACGAGTTGGGCGCCCACGTGTCGGTCGCTGCGGCCGACGTCGGCGACGTGGAGTCGGTCGCCCGCCTGGTCGCGTCGGTCGACCCGGCGCACCCGCTGACCGGCGTGATCCATGCCGCGGGTGTCCTGGACGACGCCGTGGTCACCGCGCAGACCCCCGAGAGCCTCGCGCGCGTATGGGCGGCGAAGGCGACCGCGGCACGGCACCTCCACGAGGCGACCCGCGAGACGCCCCTCGGCCTGTTCCTGGTCTTCTCCTCGGCGGCCGCCTCACTCGGCAGCCCCGGACAGGCCAACTACGCGGCCGCCAACGCCTACTGCGACGCCCTCGTCCAGCACCGCCGCGCGCAAGGCCTCGCGGGCCTCTCCATCGCCTGGGGCCTCTGGGAGGCGACCAGCGGCATGACCGGGGAGCTGAGCCGGACGGACCTGGCCCGCATGAAGCGGACCGGATTCGCCGCGCTCACCGACGAGGGCGGGCTTGCCCTGCTCGACGCCGCCCGCGCCCACGACCACGCCTACGTGGTCGCCGCCGACCTCGACCCCCGCGCTGTCACCGACGGCCTCTCGCCCCTGCTGCGCGCGCTCACCGCCTCCGGCACGCGTCGCCGCGTCGCCTCCGAGGGTCTCGCCGACGGAGCGCTCGCGGGCCGCCTCGCCGGACTCGACGCGGAGGGCCGCCTCCGGCTGCTCACCGATGTCGTACGCGAATACGTCGCCGCCGTCCTCGGCCACGGCTCGGCAGCCCAGGTGAAGGTCGACGTGGCCTTCAAGGACCTCGGCTTCGACTCGCTGACCGCGGTGGAACTGCGCAACCGGCTCTCGGCCGCCTGCGGCGAACGGCTCCCCGCCACCCTCGTCTTCGACCACCCGACACCCCAGGCCCTCGCCACCCACCTGGTGCACCGCCTGGCGGGCACCGGCCCGGCCGCCACCACGCCCGCGTCCGCCTCCGTGCCCGCGACGGCACACCCGCGGCGGACCGCGTCCGACACCGACGACCCGGTCGCGATCGTCGCCATGACCTGCCGTTTCCCGGGTGGCGTGACCTCGCCGGAAGGCCTGTGGGACCTGCTCGAAGCGGGCACGGACGCCATGGGTGCCTTCCCCACGGACCGCGGCTGGGACCTGGAGCGCCTCTTCCACCCGGACCCCGAGCACATCGGCACCAGCTACACCGACCAGGGCGGATTCCTGCCGGACGCGGGCGACTTCGACGCGGCGTTCTTCGGGATCAATCCGCGTGAGGCGCTGGCGATGGACCCGCAGCAGCGGCTGCTGCTGGAGTCGGCGTGGGAGGTGTTCGAGCGGGCGGGCATCGACCCGACGACGCTCAAGGGCAGCCTGACCGGCACCTACGTGGGTCTGATGAACCACGACTACGCCAAGTCCTTCCCCGAGGCCGACGCCCAACTGGAGGGCTACGCCTACCTGGCGAGCACCGGAAGCATGGTCTCCGGGCGCGTCGCCTACACCTTCGGCTTCGAGGGTCCGGCGGTGACGGTCGACACGGCGTGCTCGTCGTCGCTGGTCTCGATCCATCTGGCGGCGCAGGCGCTGCGCCAGGGCGAGTGCGACCTGGCCCTCGCGGGCGGCGTCTCGATCGTGGCGGACCCGGACATGTTCGCGGGATTCTCGCGCCAGCGCGGCCTCTCACCCGACGGCCGCTGCAAGCCGTACGCCGCCGCGGCCGACGGAGTCGGCTTCTCCGAGGGCGTCGGCGTACTCCTGCTCGAACGTCTCTCGGACGCGCGCCGCAACGGCCACCAGGTCCTCGCGGTCGTACGGGGTTCAGCGGTGAACCAGGACGGCGCGAGCAACGGCTTGACGGCGCCGAACGGTCCCTCGCAGGAGCGGGTGATCCGTCAGGCGCTGGAGAGTGGGCGCTTGTCCGCGGCCGACGTCGATGTCGTCGAAGGCCACGGCACGGGGACGACGTTGGGTGATCCGATCGAGGCGCAGGCGTTGTTGGCGACGTATGGGCAGGGTCGGCCGGTGGAGCGGCCGTTGTGGTTGGGTTCGGTGAAGTCGAACATCGGTCATACGCAGGCTGCCGCGGGTGTGGCGGGTGTGATCAAGATGGTGTTGGCGATGCGGCATGGTGTGGTGCCGGCGAGTCTGCATGTGGATGAGCCGACGCCGCATGTGGATTGGGAGTCGGGTGCGGTTCGGCTGGCGGCGGAGACGGTGGCGTGGCCGGAGGCGGGCCGGGTCCGTCGTGCGGGCGTCTCGTCGTTCGGCGCCTCGGGCACGAACGCACACCTGATCCTGGAACAGGTTCCGGAGCCGGACGTCGAGCCGGTGGCCGAAGCGGCGGACGGCCCGGGGGACTCGGTGTTGCCGGAGGTCTCCTCCAGCGTGCCGTGGGTGCTGTCGGCGCGTGGCCCCCAGGCCCTCCGTGCCCAGGCACGCCGCCTGCACGACCACGTCGGCGACGCGCCCCACACCCGGCCGGTCGATGTGGCGTGGTCGCTGCTGAAGACCCGGGCACTCCACGACCACCGCGCGGTCATCGTGGGCGCGGAACGGGCCGACCTGATGGCGGGGTTGGAGGCACTGGCGGCCGGAGAGCCGCACCCCACGCTGATCGGCTCGCCCTCGTCGCAGCCTCGCCCGGGTGGCGAGACGGTGTGGTTGTTCAGTGGTCAGGGGAGTCAGTTGGTGGGGATGGGGGCCGGCCTTTATGAGCGGTTCCCTGTCTTCGCTGAAGCCTTTGACGAGGTGTGTGCGCGGTTGGATGCGGAGCTTGGGGCTTCGTTGAAGGATGTTGTTTTTGGTGGTCCGCGGGAGTTGTTGGATCACACGATGTGGGCGCAGGCCGGGTTGTTTGCGTTGCAGGTGGCTCTGGCGCGGTTGTGGGAGTCGGTCGGGGTGCGCCCGGATGTGGTCGTGGGCCACTCGATCGGGGAGATTGCGGCTGCGTTTGTGGCGGGTGTGTTCGGTCTGGAGGATGCGTGCCGGGTGGTGGGTGCGCGGGCCCGGTTGATGGGTGCGTTGCCTGAGGGTGGCGCGATGTGTGCGGTGCAGGCCACGCCGACGGAGCTGGCGGCGGATGTGGACGGCACGGGTGTGAGTATTGCGGCGGTCAATACTCCTGATTCGACGGTGATTTCGGGCCCGTCGGATGTGGTGGAGGCGATTGCGGGGCGGTGGCGGGAGCAGGGCAGGAAGACCAAGGCCCTGTCGGTGAGTCACGCTTTCCATTCCGCGCTGATGGAGCCGATGCTGGCGGAGTTCACCGAAGCACTGCGGGAAGTCGAATTCCGCCAGCCCTCGATTCCCTTGCTGAGCAATGTCTCGGGTGAGCGTGCCGGTGAGGAGATCACGCAGCCGGAGTACTGGGCGCGGCATGTACGTCAGGCGGTTCTGTTCCAGCCTGCCATAGCTCAAGTAGCCGAGACCGCCGCAGTGTTCGTGGAGCTGGGTCCCGCCCCAGTTCTGGTGACCGCTGCTCAGCACACGCTGGACGAGTTTGCTGGCTCGGAGCCGGTGTTGGTGTCTTCGCTGGCGGGGGAGCGGTCGGAGGAGTCGGCGTTCTTCGAGGCCGTGGCCCGTCTGCATGTGGCGGGGGTTGCCGTGGATTGGTCGGGGTTGTTCCCGGCGGGTCCGGTGCCGCGGGTGGTGGATCTTCCGACGTATGCCTTCCAGCGTGAGCGGTTCTGGTTGTCGGCTCGCGCGGGTGGTGGAGATGCGGCCGGGCTGGGACTGGTGGCTGCGGGGCATCCGTTGCTGGGTGCGGCGGTGGAGTTCGCCGACCGGGGTGGGTGTCTGCTGACGGGACGGTTGTCGCGCTCGGGTGCGGCCTGGCTTGCCGATCACGTGGTGGCCGGGACTGTCCTGGTGCCGGGTGCGGCCCTGGTGGAATGGGTGTTGCGCGCCGGTGATGAGGTCGGCTGCGGGGCGGTGGAGGAGTTGATGCTGCAGGCGCCCGTGGTGGTGCCCGAGGCGTCCGGACTTCGTGTGCAGGTCGTCGTCGATGAAGCCGATGACCAGGGCCGTCGCGGGGTGCAGATCTATACCCGCCCTGATGGGGACACCACAGACGGCGACGACACCTGGGTCTGTCACGCCACTGGAACGCTCGCTCCTGAAGTCGACGTAACGGGTGCCGATTTGACGGGTGTCTGGCCGCCCACCGATGCCGAACCCGTGGGCATCGAGGACTTCTACGCGCAGGCGGCGGAGGCCGGGTACGGATACGGTCCGGCCTTCCAGGGTCTGCGTGCGGTATGGCGGCACGGGAAGGATCTCCTTGCCGAGGTGGCGCTGCCCGAGGCCGCTGGAACCCACGACGGTTACGGCATCCACCCCGCCCTCCTGGACGCCGCCCTCCACCCCCTCCTCGCCGACCGTTTCCTGAGCGGCAGTGAGGACGAGCAGGTCTACGTGCCGTACGCGTGGACCGGTTTGTCCCTGCGCGCCGTGGGGGCCTCGACGGTGCGTGTACGGCTCCGTCCGGTCGGGGAGAGCGCCGAGCAGGGTCTGAGCGTGACGGTCGCCGACGCGACCGGCGGCCCGGTCATGAGTGTCGGCACCCTGCAGACGCGTCCCGTCAAGCCCGGTCAACTGTCGTCCGCGACGCAACAGCCCGCCATTCGAGGCCTGTTCACGGTGGACTGGGCCCCCCTTCAGGCTGCGTCGACCGACGTGCCGGAGTCTGGTGGCTGGGTCCGTCTCACGGACGGCGCCGACTTGGCCGATCTGGTGCGGCCGGGCGGCGAGGTGCCGTGGGCGGTGCTGGCTCCTGTCGCGGACTCCGCCGACGACGACGCTCTGCCGGTGGTGGAGAGGGTGCTGGCGCTGGTGCAGGAGTTCCTGGCCGTACCGGAGCTGGTCGAGTCCCGGCTGTGCGTCGTGACGCGGGGTGCGGTGGCCACCGACGGTGGCGGTGACGTGGACGCGGCCGCGGCGGCCGTGTGGGGCCTGGTGCGCAGTGCGCAGTCGGAGAACCCGGGCCGCTTCGTCCTGCTCGACGTCGAGAGCGAGGTCGAGGGCGACGTCGTCTCGAAGGTCTACGAGGAGCTGCCCCAGGGTCTGCTGCGGCATGCCGTGGAGAACCTCGACGAGCCTCAACTCGCCCTGCGCGGCGACCAGCTCCACATCCCCCGCCTCTCGCAGGCACGCCGCACGAACGAACTGGTCGCCCCCACCGGCGAATCGGCCTGGCGCCTGCGGATGGTGGACGGCGGTTCGCTGGACGACCTGGCGGCAGCCCCCTGCCCGGAGGTCCTCGAACCCTTGGCACCCGGACGGATACGCCTGTCCGTGCACGCGGCGGGCATCAACTTCCGCGACGTCCTGGTCGCCCTCGGAATGGTCCCCGCGTACGGGGCCATGGGCGGCGAGGGCGCCGGCATCGTGACGGAGGTCGCGCCCGACGTCACCCATGTCTCGGTCGGTGACCGCGTGATGGGTGTGTTCGAGGGGGCGTTCGGCCCCGTCGCGACCGCGGAGGCGCGGATGGTCACCCGCGTACCGCAGGGCTGGGACATGCGCGAGGCCGCAGGCGTCCCGGCGGCGTTCCTCACGGCTTGGTACGGGTTGGTGGAGCTGGCCGGTCTCAAGGCGGGGGAGCGGGTGCTGATCCACGCCGGTACAGGCGGCGTAGGCATGGCGGCGATTCAGATCGCCCAGCACCTGGGCGCGGAGGTATTCGCGACCGCGAGCCCGGCCAAGCACGCAGTACTGGAAGAGATGGGAATCGATGTCTCCCATCGCGCCTCCTCCCGGGATCTCGCCTTCGAGGAGACGATCCGGGCGGCGACCGACGGCCAGGGCGTCGACGTCGTACTCAACAGTCTCGCCGGGGAGTTCATCGACGCGTCGCTGCGACTGCTCGGCGAGGGCGGCCGGTTCCTGGAGATGGGCAAGACCGACCTCCGTACCCCCGAGGACGTGACCGCCGAGCACCCCGGAGTCGCGTACACCGCATACGACTTGGTGGGTGATGCCGGTCCTGACCGCATCGGCCGGATGCTGGACCAGCTCGTCGAGTTGTTCACCTCAGAACGGCTTAAGCCGTTGCCGGTACGTTCCTGGCCGCTGGACAAGGCGCGGGAGGCGTTCCGGTTCATGAGCCAGGCAAAGCACACCGGCAAGCTGGTACTCGACGTACCCGCTCCGCTGGACCCCGATGGCACGGTGCTGGTCACCGGTGGTACGGGTGCGTTGGGCCAGGTGGTGGCGGAGCATCTCGTGCGTGAGTGGGGTGTGCGTCATCTGCTGCTGGCCAGCCGCCGTGGCCCCGCTGCTCCTGGTGCTGAGGAACTGGTGGACCGGCTCGGTGAGTTGGGTGCTGAGGTACAGGTCGTGGCCGCTGATGTCGGTGATCTGGCGTCGGTGGTGGAGCTGGTCGGCAAGACCGACCCCTCCCACCCCCTGACCGGTGTCGTACATGCGGCGGGTGTCCTGGAGGATGCCGTGGTCACCGCGCAGACGCGTGAAGGTCTGGGGCGGGTGTGGTCGGCGAAGGCCGCTGCCGCGGAGAATCTGCACGAGGTGACGCGCGGGATGCGGCTGGGCCTGTTCGTGGTCTTCTCTTCCGCGGCGGCCACCCTCGGCAGCCCGGGCCAGGCCAACTACGCGGCAGCCAACGCTTATTGCGACGGTTTGATGCGTCACCGCCGGGCCATGGGCATGGCGGGGCTGTCCGTGGGCTGGGGGCTGTGGCAGGACACGGCGGCAGCGACCGGCCAGACGGCCGGCGCGACCAACGGGGCCGTCGGCGGGATGACGGGCGGGCTCAGCGGCACCGACCTGGCCCGCATGAGCCGTATCGGCGTGAAGGCCATGACCAATGAACACGGCCTGGCCCTTTTGGACGCCGCACACCGGCACCCCCACCCCCACCTGGTGGGATTCAACCTCGACCTGCGCACGCTCGCCACGCACCCCGTGGCGACCAGGCCCGCCCTCCTGCGCGGTCTGGCCGCCTCCACCAAGGGTGGGACGAGCAGGCCGACGGCCACGGCGGGTGGACACCCCGCCGACCTGGCCGGCCGGCTCGCCGCGCTGCCGCCGACCGACCGGCACCACACGCTGGTGAGGCTCATCCGGGAGCAGGCGGCCACCGTTCTCGGGCAGCACACCGACGCGCTCGCCACCGGCAGCACCTTCAAGGAACTCGGATTTGACTCCCTCACCGCCGTCGAACTGCGCAACAGGCTGTCCGCCGCCACCGGCCTCCGCCTGCCCGCCGGCCTCGTCTTCGACCACCCGGACGCCGACATCCTGGCCGAACACCTCGGCGCGCAACTCGCCCCCGACGGCGACGCGCCCGCCGGGCAGGAAGCCACCGACCCGCTCCTGCGCGACCTGGCGAAGCTCGAGAACGCCTTGTCAAGCACCCTCGTCGAACACGTCGCCGTCGACACCGACGCCGTCACGGCACGCCTTGAAGCGCTCCTGGCCAAGTGGAAGGCGGCCGGCGCGTCGCCCGACTCCGGCAGCACGAAGGAGCAGCTCCAGGTCGCCACGACCGACCAGGTCCTCGACTTCATCGACAAAGAACTGGGTGTGTGAAACGACCGTGCACGGCGCGAAAACCACGCTGAAGGCTGGGTGAACTCTCATGGCGAGTGAAGAGCAACTGGTCGACTACCTCAAGCGGGTCGCCGCCGAGCTGCATGACACCCGGCAGCGCCTGCGCGAGGTGGAGGACCGCAGGCAGGAGCCGGTGGCGATCGTCGGCATGGCCTGCCGCTTTCCGGGCGGCATCGAGACGCCCGAGGGGCTGTGGGACCTGGTCGCCACCGGCGACGACGCGATCGAGCCCTTCCCCACGGACCGGGGCTGGGACCTCCAGGGCATCTACCACCCGGATCCGGACCACCCCGGAACCTGCTACGTACGCGAAGGCGGCTTCATCAGCGCCCCCGGCCGGTTCGACTCCGACTTCTTCGGCTTCAGCCCACGCGAGGCCCTCGCCAGCAGCCCGCAGCTGCGGCTGCTCCTGGAGACCTCCTGGGAGGCCCTGGAACGGTCCGGCATCGACCCCGCCTCGCTCAAGGGCAGCCCCACCGGCGTCTACGTCGGCGCGGCGACCACCGGCAACCAGACGCAGGGCGACCCCGGCGGCAAGGCCACCGAGGGGTACGCGGGCACCGCGCCCAGCGTCCTCTCCGGACGCGTCTCCTTCACCCTCGGCCTCGAAGGCCCCGCGGTGACCGTCGAGACCGCCTGCTCCTCCTCGCTGGTGGCCATGCACCTGGCGGCCAACGCCTTGCGGCAGGACGAGTGCGACCTCGCCCTGGCGGGCGGCGTCACCGTCATGTCCACCCCCGAGGTGTTCACCGGTTTCTCGCGCCAGCGCGGACTGGCACCCGACGGCCGCTGCAAGCCCTTCGCCGCCGCGGCGGACGGCACGGGCTGGGGCGAGGGCGCGGGACTCATCGTCCTGGAACGTCTCTCCGACGCCCGCCGCAAGGGCCACAAAGTCCTTGCCGTGCTGCGCGGTTCGGCCATCAACCAGGACGGCGCCAGCAACGGATTCACCGCGCCCAATGGCCCCTCCCAGCGTCGCGTCATCCGCCAGGCCCTCGCCGGCGCCCACCTCTCCACGTCGGAGATCGACGTCGTCGAGGCGCACGGCACCGGTACCAGGCTCGGTGACCCCATCGAGGCCGAGGCGCTCATCGCCACGTACGGCAAGGACCGCGAGGCCGACCGCCCGCTGTGGCTCGGCTCGGTCAAGTCCAACATCGGTCACACGCAGGCCGCCGCGGGCGTCGCGGGCGTCATCAAGATGGTGATGGCCCTGCAGAACGAACTGCTGCCCTCCACCCTCAACGTCGACGAGCCGACCCCGCACGTCCAATGGGACGGTGGCGGCGTACGCCTCCTGACCGAGCCGGTCCCCTGGTCCCGCGGCGAACGCCCGCGCCGCGCCGGCGTCTCCTCCTTCGGCATCTCCGGCACGAACGCGCACGTGATCCTGGAGGAGGCGCCGGAGGAGTCGCGAGAGGAGACCCCGTCGGCCGAGGCCGCTCCGGGTGACGTCGTCGCGCCGGGAGCGGGCGTGGTCCCGTGGATGGTGTCCGGGCGCTCGTTCGACGCATTGCGTGAACAGGCGCGGCGGCTGGCCGAGTTCACGTCCGGGCATGCGGATGCCCCGACGGACGGGGTGGGTTGGTCCCTGGCCACGACACGGGCGGTTCTCGAACACCGCGCGGTCGTCGTGGGCCGCGACCGGGAAGCCCTGACGGCAGGCCTTGGGTCTCTCGCAGCGGGCGAGGCGTCGGCGGACGTGGTGTCGGGGGTGGCCGGGGATGTGGGGCCGGGGCCGGTACTGGTTTTCCCTGGGCAGGGGTCACAGTGGGTAGGTATGGGCGCCCAACTGCTGGATGAGTCGCCGGTGTTCGCGGGACGGATCGCTGAGTGTGAGCGGGCGCTTTCGGCGTACGTGGACTGGTCGCTGACGGATGTGCTGCGCGGGGATGGCGGTGAGCTGTCTCGGGTCGAGGTTGTCCAGCCGGTGCTGTGGGCGGTGATGGTGTCCCTGGCTGCGGTCTGGGAGGACTACGGGATCAAGCCCGCTGCTGTCATCGGCCACTCGCAGGGCGAGATGGCTGCCGCGTGTGTGGCCGGGGCGCTGTCGCTGGAGGACGCGGCGCGGATCGTCGCGGTGCGCAGTGACGCGCTCAGGCAGCTTCAGGGGCACGGCGACATGGCGTCGCTGGGGACGGGGGCCGAGGAGGCTGCCGAGCTCATCGGCGACCGGCCGGGCGTCTGCGTCGCTGCCGTCAACGGGCCGTCCTCCACCGTGATTTCGGGTCCGCCCGAGCATGTCGCGGCGGTTGTTGCCGATGCGGAGGTGCGTGGTCTGCGGGCCCGGGTCATCGATGTCGGTTACGCCTCGCACGGCCCCCAGATCGACGAACTCCGTGACCTGCTGACCGAGCGCCTGGCCGAAATCCGGCCGTCGAGTACTGATGTCGCCTTCTATTCGACGGTCACGGCCGAGCGCCTGGCTGACACCACCGCCCTGGACACCGAGTACTGGGTCACCAACCTCCGCCAGCCGGTGCGTTTCGCCGACACCATAGAAGCGCTCCTCGCAGACGGTTACCGGCTCTTCATCGAAGCCAGCCCGCACCCGGTGCTCGCTCTCGGCATGGAAGAGACCATCGAACAGGCCGAGATCCCGGCGACCGTCGTGCCGACCCTGCGCCGCGATCACGGCGACACGCTCCAGCTCACTCGCGCCGCCGCCCACGCCTTCACCGCCGGTGCCGAGGTCGACTGGCGGCGCTGGTTCCCGGCCGACCCCACCCCCCGTACCGTCGACCTCCCCACCTACGCCTTCCAGCACCGCCACTACTGGCTGCCGGTGGACGGCGTCGGCGACGTGCGGTCCGCCGGGCTGCGGAGGCTCGAACACACGTTGCTGCCCGCCGCGCTCGGACTCGCCGACGGCGCGCTCGTGCTGACCGGGCGGCTCTCGGCGGCCGGTGGCGGTGATGGCGGCTGGCTCGCCGACCATGCCGTGGCGGGTACGACGCTCGTGCCCGGCGCCGCGCTGGTCGAGTGGGCGTTGCAGGCGGCCGACGAGGCCGGGTGCTCCACGGTCGAGGAGCTGACGCTTCAGGCACCCCTCGTGCTCCCGGACTCCGGCGGTCTGCAGGTCCAGGTGGTCGTCGGCGCGACCGACGGGCAGGGCGGCCGGCGCGAGGTGCGGGTCTTCTCCCGTGTCGACTCGGACGAGGATCCGGTCGGGCAGGACGAGGGCTGGACCTGTCACGCCATCGGCGCGCTGAGCCCCGACTCCGTCGAGGTTCCGGACGGGCTCGCGGGCCAGTGGCCCCCGGCGGGTGCCGAGCCTGTGGAGATCGGGGATCTTTACGAGCGCGCGGCCTCGGCGGGTTACGAGTACGGGCCGTCGTTCCAGGGCCTGCGCGCGGTGTGGCGGCACGGACAGGACCTGCTGGCCGAGGTGGAGCTGCCCGAGCAGGCCGGCTCACACGACGGCTTCGGCATCCATCCCGTACTTCTGGACGCCGCGCTGCACCCGGCCCTGTTGCTGGAGCAGGACCCGGACGACGCGGGCGGCACGGGAGAACTCCGTCTGCCGTTCGCGTGGAACGGGGTGTCTCTGTGGGCCACGGGCGCCGCCACCGTACGGGTACGTCTGGCCCCGTACACGGAAGAGGGAGCGGAGGACGGCGGTGCGCTGCGTGTGACGGTCGCCGACGCCGCCGGGGCGCCGGTCCTGAGCGCGGACTCCCTGGCGCTGCGGCCCGCCGACCCGGAACTTCTGCGCTCGGCCGCGCGGGCGGGCAGGGGCACCGACGGGCTGTTCACCGTGGAGTGGATCACCGCGCACGCGGCGGCCGAGGAGGAGAGCCGCGACGGCTGGGCGGTGCTCGGCCCGGACACACCCGACGGGGCCGTATCCGCGCAGGACATGACCCGGTACCCGGATCTGCCGGCCCTGTCGGCCGCGCTCGACGCCGGCACGCAGGCCCCCACCACCGTCCTGGTCGATACCGCCGCCACGCTTTCTCCCACGTCACCCGGCGGGGCGGTCGACGCGAGCGGCCGTGAGGCCGCCGAACGCACCTTGCACCTGGTACGGGAGTGGCTCGCCGAACCGCGCCTCGCCGAGGCCCGGCTCGTCCTGGTGACCCGCCACGCGGTGGCGACCGCGACGAAGGGCGACGACGGCGGGGACCACCTGGCCCCCCAGCCCCAGCCGACCCAGAAGACCATCGATCCGTCGGCCGCCGCCATATGGGGACTGATACGCAGCGCCCAGGCCGAACACCCGGACCGCTTCGTCCTGTTGGACCTGGACGCCGGAGACGACACCGACCGGACGGCGGCCCTCGCGCGAGCCCTCGCCACGGGGGAGCCGCAGCTCGCCGTCCGCGCGGGAGAACCGAAGGCCCCCCGCCTGACCCCGGCCACCACCCCCTCGACCGCGCCCGCCTCCGACCCCGCCCTCGACCCCGAAGGCACCGTCCTCATCGCGGGCGGCACCGGCATGATGGGCGGTCTCGTCGCCGAACACCTGGTGCGTGCCTGGTCGGTACGGCACCTCCTGCTGGTCAGCCGGCAGGGTTCCGACGCCCCGGGCGCCCGGGAGCTCGCCGACCGGCTGACCGGACTGGGCGCCGAGGTGCGGATCGTGGCCGCCGACCTGACGGACGGCCCCGCCACCGCGGAACTGGTCGCCTCCGTCGACCCGGCGCACCCGCTGACCGGCGTGATCCATGCCGCGGGTGTCCTGGACGACGCCGTGGTCACCGCCCAGACCCCCGAGCAGCTGGCCCGGGTGTGGGCCGCGAAGGCCTCCGTCGCCGCCAACCTGGACGCGGCCACGGCGGAACTGTCGCTCGGACTGTTCGTGATGTTCTCGTCCGCCGCCGGTGTCCTCGGCAACGCGGGCCAGGCCGGATATGCCGCCGCCAACGCCTTCGTCGACGCCCTCGTGGCCCGCCGCCGCGGCGCCGGTCTGCCCGGCCTTTCGATCGCCTGGGGCCTGTGGGCGCGCGGCAGTGCCATGACGCGGCACCTGGACGACGCCGACCTGGCGCGGCTGCGCGCGGGCGGCGTGAAACCGCTCCTGGACGAGCAGGGCCTCGCACTGCTCGACGCGGCGCGGACCGCCGCCCCGCACACCTCGCTGGTGGTCGCCGCCGGAATCGACGTCCGCGGCCTCGGCGGGGACGACGTGCCCGCCATGCTGCGCAACCTGACGGGCCGCTCCCGGCGCAGGGCGGCGGCCGACGGAACCGTGGACCGAGGCGCACTGGAGTCGCGGCTCGCCGGCCTGGACGAGGCCGGCCGCCGGGCCGTCGTCGGTGACGTGGTACGCGAATGCGTGGCGGCGGTACTCGGTCACCGGTCCCCGGCGGACGTGCGCACCGAGGCCAACTTCAAGGACCTCGGCTTCGACTCCCTCACGGCCGTGCAGCTGCGCAACCGCCTCTCGGCGGCGAGCGGCCTCCGCCTGCCCGCCACGATGGCCTTCGACCACCCCACCCCCGACGCCCTCGCCGCCTACCTGTGCACGCGGCTCGGCGGCAGCAGGGCGGCGGCACCCGCCGCCCCCGTGGCGCCGTCGTCGACCGGGACGGACGACCCGGTGGCGATCGTCGCCATGGCCTGCAAGTACCCGGGTGGCGTGACCTCGCCGGAAGGCCTCTGGGACCTGGTCGCCGCGGGCACGGACGCCATGGGTGCCTTCCCCACGGATCGCGGCTGGGACCTGGAACGCCTCTTCCACCCCGACCCGGACCACCCCGGCACCAGCTATGCCGACGTAGGGGCCTTCCTGCCGGACGCGGGGGATTTCGACGCGGCGTTCTTCGGGATCAATCCGCGTGAGGCGCTGGCGATGGACCCGCAGCAGCGGCTGCTGCTGGAGGCGTCCTGGGAGGCGATCGAACGGGCCGGCATCGACCCGACGACGCTCAAGGGCAGCCTGACCGGCACCTACGTGGGCGTCATGTACCACGACTACGCCGCGGGCCTGGCGCAGGACGCCCAGCTGGAGGGCTACTCCATGCTGGCCGGTTCCGGCAGCGTGGTGTCCGGCCGGGTCTCGTACACCCTGGGACTCGAGGGCCCGGCGGTGACGGTCGACACGGCGTGCTCGTCGTCGCTGGTCTCGATCCATCTGGCGGCGCAGGCACTGCGCCAGGGCGAGTGCGACCTGGCCCTGGCGGGCGGCGTCACCGTGATGGCCACCCCTGAGGTCTTCACCGGTTTCTCGCGCCAGCGTGGCCTGGCGCCCGACGGCCGTTGCAAGCCCTTCGCCGCCGCCGCCGACGGCACGGGCTGGGGCGAGGGCGTCGGCGTACTCCTGCTCGAACGCCTCTCGGACGCCCGCCGCAATGGCCACCAGGTCCTGGGCCTCCTGCGCGGCTCCGCCGTCAACCAGGACGGCGCGAGCAACGGCCTCACGGCCCCGAACGGCCCGTCGCAGGAGCGGGTGATCCGCCAGGCGCTGTCGAGCGGCCATCTCACCGCGGCCGATGTGGACGTGGTGGAAGGCCACGGCACGGGCACCACGTTGGGTGATCCGATTGAGGCGCAGGCGTTGTTGGCGACGTATGGGCAGGGTCGGCCGGTGGAGCGGCCGTTGTGGTTGGGTTCGGTGAAGTCGAACATCGGTCATACGCAGGCTGCCGCGGGTGTGGCGGGTGTGATCAAGATGGTGTTGGCGATGCGTCATGGTGTGGTGCCGGCGAGTCTGCATGTGGATGCGCCGTCGCCGCATGTGGATTGGGAGTCTGGCGCGGTTCGTCTGGCGTCGGAGACGGTGGCGTGGCCGGAAGTGGGCCGGGTCCGTCGTGCGGGCGTCTCGTCCTTCGGCGCCTCGGGAACGAACGCACACCTGATACTTGAATACGACCCCGAGCTGACGGACGAGCCGGTGAGCTCGCTCCCGGAGGCGACGGACTCCTTGACGCCGGAGGTCTCCTCCAGCGTGCCGTGGGTGCTGTCGGCGCGCGGCCCCCAGGCCTTGCGTGCTCAGGCACGCCGCCTGCGCGAGGCGGTGGCCACGGATACGGCGCCGGCGATACGAGACGTGGGCTGGTCCCTGCTGCACTCGCGCTCTCTGTTCGACCACCGCGCGGTGGTGACGGGCCGCGACCGCACCGAACTGCTGGCAGGCCTCGACGCACTGGCCGACGGCAAACCCCACCCCACGCTGACGGAAACCCGCCCGGGCGCCGTCCCTCCCAGCGGCGACACGGTGTGGTTGTTCAGTGGTCAGGGGAGTCAGTTGGTGGGGATGGGGGCCGGTTTGTATGAGCGGTTCCCGGTGTTCGCCGAGGCCTTTGACGAGGTGTGTGCCCTGCTGGATGCGGAGCTTGGGGCTTCGCTGAAGGATGTTGTTTTCGGTGGTCCGCGGGAGTTGTTGGATCACACGATGTGGGCGCAGGCCGGTCTGTTTGCGTTGCAGGTGGGCCTGGCGCGGTTGTGGGAGTCGGTCGGGGTGCGCCCCGATGTGGTCGTGGGCCATTCGATCGGGGAGATTGCCGCTGCGTTTGTGGCGGGTGTGTTCGGGCTGGAGGATGCGTGCCGGGTGGTGGGTGCGCGGGCTCGGTTGATGGGCGCGTTGCCTGAGGGCGGGGCGATGTGTGCGGTGCAGGCCACGCCGGCGGAGCTGGCGGGGGATGTGGACGGCACGGCAGTGAGTATTGCGGCGGTCAATACGCCTGATTCGACGGTGATTTCGGGTCCGGTGGATGAGGTGGAGGCGGTTGCGGGTCGGTGGCGGGAGCAGGGCAGGAAGACCAAGGCCCTCGCGGTGAGTCACGCTTTCCATTCCGCGCTGATGGAGCCGATGCTGGCGGAGTTCACCGAAGCGCTGCGTGGGGTGGAGTTCCGTCAGCCGTCGATTCCGTTGTTGAGCAATGTCTCGGGTGAGGTTGCGGGTGAGGAGATCGCGCGGCCGGAGTATTGGGCGCGGCATGTGCGGCAGGCGGTGTTGTTCCAGCCCGCCATAGCCCATGTGGCGGAGCGTGCGGGCGTGTTCGTGGAGCTGGGTCCCGCCCCGGTCCTGGTCACCGCAGCGCAGCACACCCTGGATGATGCAGTTGATTCATCCGTGGCCGAGCCGGTGTTGGTGTCTTCGCTGGCGGGGGAGCGGTCGGAGGAGTCGGCGTTCTTCGAGGCGGTAGCTCGTCTGCATGTGGCGGGGGTTGCCGTGGATTGGTCGGGGTTGTTCCCGGCGGGTCCGGTGCCGCGGGTGGTGGATCTTCCGACGTATGCCTTCCAGCGTGAGCGTTTCTGGTTGTCGGGTCGTGCGGGTGGTGGAGATGCGGCCGGGCTGGGGCTGGTGGCTGCGGGGCATCCGTTGCTGGGCGCGGCGGTGGAGTTCGCCGACCGGGGCGGGTGCCTGCTGACGGGACGGTTGTCGCGCTCGGGTGCGGCCTGGCTTGCCGATCACGTGGTGGCCGGGACTGTCCTGGTGCCGGGTGCGGCCCTGGTGGAGTGGGTGTTGCGCGCCGGTGATGAGGTCGGCTGCGGGGCGGTGGAGGAGTTGATGCTGCAGGCACCTGTGGTGGTGCCCGAGGCGTCCGGACTTCGCGTGCAGGTCGTCGTCGATGAAGCCGATGACCAGGGCCGTCGCGGGGTGCAGATCTATACCCGCCCCGACGGGGACACCACAGACGGCGATGACACGTGGGTCTGCCACGCCACCGGAACCCTCACTCCCGAAGTCGACGCAGCAGAAACTGAGTTGACGGGTGTCTGGCCGCCCGTCGATGCCGAACCCGTGGGCATCGAGGACTTCTACGAGCGCGTGGCCGACGCGGGCTACGCGTACGGCCCCGCGTTCCGAGGCCTGCGCGCGGCATGGCGGCACGGCCAGGACCTGCTGGCGGAAGTGGAACTGCCGGAGGTCGCGGGGACCCACGACGGTTACGGCATCCACCCCGCCCTCCTGGACGCCGTCCTCCACCCGGCCCTGCTGCTCGACTGGCCCGGCCAACCGCAGGAGGACGACGGCAGGATCTGGCTGCCGTTCACCTGGAACCAGGTCGCCCTGTGGGCGGCCGGCGCCGGCACCGTACGCGTACGTCTGTCGCCCGGCGAGCACGACGAGGCCGAACGGGAGGTACGGGTCCAGGTGACCGATGGCGTCGGCGCCCAGGTCCTGACCGTGGGTTCGCTGACGCTGCGTCCCGCCGACCTCACACAGCTCCAGGCCGAACAGGCGCACGAAAAGGGGCTGTTCGCTCTCGAATGGACAGCTCTCCCGCTGCCCCAGCCGTCGAAGGCCGCAGCCGAGACCGAGGCCGGGGCCGTGGCCAGGGACGGCTGGGTCACGCTGACGGAGGATGTCGGTCTGTCGGAGGTGGCGCGGGCCGCCGAAGACGAGGCGCCATGGGCGGTCCTCGCTCCCGTCGACGGCCTCGCCGGGCGTGGAGTGGACGTCGTCCAAGGGGCCTTGGAGCTCATACAGGAGTTCCTGGCCTTGCCGGAACTGTCGGAGTCCCGCCTGCTGTTCGTGACCCACCGAGCGGTGACCACCGACAGCGACGGTCGCCTGCACGGAGACGTGGACGCGACCGCGGCAGCCGTATGGGGCCTGGTGCGCAGCGCCCAATCGGAGAACCCGGGCCGCTTCGTGCTGCTCGACGTCGAGCCTGACGTCGAGAGCGACACCGTCGCGGGAGGCCCCGAGGAGGGGCTGCCCGAGGCCCTCCTGCGGCAAGCCGCCGAGCACCTCGACGAACCCCAACTCGCCCTGCGCAACGGCCACATACTGGTGCCCCGACTCGTCCGTGCGGCGGCCGGACTGCTGGCCGCGGTGCCCGACGCACGCGCCTGGCGCCTCGACAAGGGGGCCGCGGAGACGCTGGAGAGCGTGACCCCGGTCGCCTACCCGGAGCTCCTGGAACCGCTCGGCCCCGGTCAGGTACGGCTCGACGTCCACTCCGCGGGCATCAACTTCCGTGACGTCCTGGTCAGTCTCGGCATGGTGCCGGGTCAGATCGGCCTCGGCGGCGAAGGCGCCGGCGTGGTGACGGAGGTCGGCCCGGGTGTGACGCACCTGTCGGTCGGTGACCGCGTCATGGGCGTACTGCACGGCTCCTTCGGCCCCATGGCCGTGGCGGACACGCGGATGGTCGCGCCGGTCCCACAGGGCTGGGACATGCGTCAGGCGGCCGGCATGCCCGTCGCGTATCTGACGGCTTGGTACGGGTTGGTGGAGCTGGCCGGCCTCAAGGCGGGGGAGAGGGTGCTGATCCACGCCGGTACGGGTGGTGTGGGCATGGCGGCGATTCAGATTGCCCAACACCTGGGGGCGGAGGTATTCGCGACGGCGAGCCCGGCCAAGCACGCGGTGCTGGAAGAGATGGGAATCGACGCCGCTCATCGTGCCTCCTCCAGGGATCTCGCCTTCGAGGACACGATCCGGGCAGCGACCGGCGGCCAGGGCGTCGACGTCGTACTGAACAGCCTGACGGGTGAGTTCATCGACGCGTCGCTGCGACTGCTCGGTGAGGGCGGCCGGTTCCTGGAGATGGGCAAGACCGATCTCCGTACCCCCGAGGACGTGACCGCCGAACACCCGGGCGTGGCGTACACCGTGTACGACCTCGTCACCGATGCCGGGCCGGACCGGATCCAGGCCATGATGCGGGAGCTGGGGGAGAAGTTCGCGTCCGCCGCACTCGACCCGCTGCCCGTCCGCGCCTGGCCGCTGGACAAGGCGCGGGAGGCGTTCCGGTTCATGAGCCAGGCGAAGCACACCGGCAAGCTGGTGCTGGAAATTCCCCCCGCTCTCGACCGGGACGGCACGGTGTTGATCACCGGTGGTACGGGTGCGTTGGGCCAGGTGGTGGCGGAGCATCTCGTGCGTGAGTGGGGTGTGCGTCATCTTCTGCTGGCCAGCCGCCGCGGTCCTGCCGCTCCTGGTGCTGAGGAACTGGTGGCCCGGCTCGGCGAGTTGGGTGCTGAGGTGCAGATCGTGGCCGCTGATGTCGGTGATCTGGCGTCGGTGGTGGAGCTGGTCGGCAAGACCGACCCCTCCCATCCGCTGACCGGTGTCGTACATGCGGCGGGTGTCCTGGAGGATGCCGTGGTCACCGCGCAGACGCGTGAGGGTCTGGGGCGGGTGTGGGCGGCGAAGGCCGCTGCCGCGGAAAATCTGCATGAGGCGACGCGTGGGATGCGGCTGGGCCTGTTCGTGGTCTTCTCGTCCGCGGCGGCCACTCTCGGCAGCCCGGGTCAGGCCAACTACGCGGCAGCCAACGCCTATTGCGACGGTTTGATGCGTCACCGTCGTGCCACGGGTCTGGCGGGGCTGTCCGTGGGCTGGGGGCTGTGGCAGGACACGGCGGCAGCGACCGACCAGACGGCCGACGCGACCAACGGGGCCGTCGGCGGGATGACGGGCGGGCTCAGCGGCACCGACCTGGCTCGCATGAGCCGTATCGGCGTCAAGGCCATGACCAACGAACACGGCCTGGCCCTCCTGGACGCCGCCCACCGCTACGGTCACGCCCACCTCGTGGCCGCCGACCTCAACACCCGCATCCTGGCGGGCCAGGAGGCCGCCGCCCTGCCCGCCCTGCTGCGGGGCTTCGGTGGCGGCCGGGGTGCCGCGCGGCCGACCGCCGCCACCGTCCGGCAGGACATCGACTGGGCCGGCAAGCTGTCCGTGCTGACCGCCGACGATCAACACCGCACACTCCTCGACCTGGTGCGGACACACGCGGCGGCGGTCCTCGGACACACCGGTACCGACGCCGTGCGCGCCGACGCCCCCTTCCAGGACCTCGGCTTCGACTCCCTCACCGCCGTCGAACTGCGCAACAGGCTGTCGGCCGCCACCGGCCTGCGCCTGCCGTCCACGTTCATCTTCCGGCACCCCACCCCGTCGGCCATCGCCGCCGAGCTGCGGACGCGGCTCTGCCCGGCCGGCGCGGATCCGTCGGCGCCGCTCTTCGGCGAGCTGGACAAGCTGGAGACGGCGATCACGGGACAGGCGCACGACGAGGACACCCGCAACCGGCTGACGGCCCGCCTGCAGAACCTGCTGTGGCGGCTGGACGACGCCGCCCTCGGCAGCGGCCCAACGGGCGCCGCGAACGGCGGCTCGGCCATGAACGGAGCGGCCGGCACGCACGGCGAGGGTGGGGCCGACGGCGAGGCCGTCCCGAACGGAGACCTCGAGTCCGCGTCGGACGACGAGCTCTTCGAACTGATCGACCGAGAACTGCCTTCTTGATCAGGAGTGGAGAAGACATGCCGGGCACGCAGGACACACCGGGTACGGAGGACAAGCTCCGCCACTACCTGAAGCGAGTGACGGCGGATCTCGGGCAGACCCGTCAGCGCCTGCGCGACATGGAGGAACGGCAGCGGGAACCGGTGGCCATCGTCGCGATGGCCTGCCGGTACCCCGGCGGCGTGGCCTCGCCGGAGCAGCTGTGGGACCTGGTCGCCTCGGGCGGCGACGCCATCGAGGAGTTCCCCGCCGACCGCGGCTGGGACCTCGACGGCCTCTACCACCCCGACCCCGACCACCCGGGGACGACCTACGTGAGGGAGGCCGGGTTCCTGCGGGACGCGGCCCGCTTCGACGCCGACTTCTTCGGCGTCAATCCGCGGGAGGCACTCGCCGCCGACCCCCAGCAGCGGGTGCTCCTGGAGGTCGCCTGGGAACTGTTCGAGCGGGCGGGCATCGACCCCGCCACGCTCAAGGACACGCTGACCGGCGTGTACGCGGGCGTGTCGAGCCAGGACCACATGTCGGGCGAGCAGGTGCCGCGCGAGGTCGAGGGGTACGCCACCACGGGCACCCTGTCGAGCGTCATCTCCGGCCGCATCGCCTACACCTTCGGTCTCGCGGGCCCCGCGGTGACCCTGGACACCGCGTGCTCGGCCTCACTGGTGGCGATCCACCTGGCCTGCCAGGCGCTGCGGCAGGGCGACTGCACCCTGGCACTCGCCGGCGGAGTGACCGTACTCTCCACGCCCACCGCCTTCGTGGAGTTCTCCCGCCAGCGCGGCCTGGCGCCGGACGGCCGCTGCAAGCCGTTCGCCGAGGCCGCCGACGGCACCGGTTTCTCCGAGGGAGTCGGCCTGATCCTCCTGGAACGCCTCTCCGACGCGCGCCGCAACGGCCACCGGATACTCGGTGTCGTACGCGGATCAGCGGTCAACCAGGACGGCGCGAGCAACGGCCTGACCGCCCCCAACGACGTCTCCCAGGAACGGGTGATCCGCCAGGCCCTCACCAACGCCCGCGTCACCCCCGACACCGTCGACGCCGTGGAGGCGCACGGCACCGGCACCACGCTCGGCGACCCGATCGAGGGCAACGCGCTCCTCGCCACCTACGGAACGGAGAGGCCCGCCGACCGGCCGCTCTGGCTCGGCTCCGTGAAGTCCAACATCGGTCACACGCAGGCCGCCGCGGGTGTCGCGGGCGTCATCAAGATGGTGATGGCGATGCGCCACGGCGAGCTGCCGGCCTCCCTGCACATCGACCGGCCCACGCCCCACGTGGACTGGGAGGGCGGGGGAGTGCGCCTGCTCACGGAACCGGTCCCGTGGCCGAGCTCCGACCGCCCGCGCCGGGCAGGTGTCTCCTCCTTCGGCATCAGCGGTACGAACGCGCACCTGATCGTGGAACAAGCACCAGGCCATGCCGGAGCCGACGAGCCATCCCACCCGCCGACGCCCCCGGAACTCACGGAGGCATCGGACTCCTCCGACAGCCGGGTGGTGCCGTGGCTGGTCTCCGCCCGCAGCCAGGAGGCGCTGCGCGCGCAGGCCGCCGCCCTGGCCGAACGCACCGGTAGCGGCGGGCCGTTGGCCGCCTCGGCCACGACCACCGACATCGGCTGGTCCCTGCTGAACACACGCGCGCTGCACGAACACCGTGCAGTGGTCGTCGGCGACCGGCGCGCCGACCTGGTGGCGGGCCTGGAGGCACTGGCGGCGGGAGACCTGCACCCTTCCCTCGTCGGACCGTCTCCGGCGCGGGCCGGCACGGCGAGTGACGTGGTGTGGTTGTTCAGCGGTCAGGGGAGTCAGCTGGTGGGGATGGGGGCTGGTCTGTATGAGCGGTTCCCGGTGTTCGCCGAGGCCTTTGACGAGGTGTGTGGCCTGCTGGATGCGGAGCTTGGGGCTTCGCTGAAGGATGTTGTTTTCGGTGGTCCGCGTGAGTTGTTGGATCACACGATGTGGGCGCAGGCCGGGTTGTTTGCGTTGCAGGTGGCTCTGGCCCGGCTTTGGGAGTCGGTCGGGGTGCGCCCCGATGTGGTCGTGGGCCACTCGATCGGGGAGATTGCCGCTGCTTATGTGGCGGGTGTATTCGGGCTGGAGGATGCGTGCCGGGTGGTCGGAGCGCGGGCTCGGTTGATGGGTGCGTTGCCTGAGGGCGGGGCGATGTGCGCGGTGCAGGCCACGCCGGCCGAGCTGGCGGCGGATGTGGACGGCACGGGAGTAAGTATTGCGGCGGTCAATACTCCTGATTCGACGGTGATTTCGGGTCCGGCGGATGAGGTGGAGGCGGTTGCGGGTCGGTGGCGGGAGCAGGGCAGGAAGACCAAGGCCCTCTCGGTGAGTCACGCTTTCCATTCCGCGCTGATGGAGCCGATGCTCGATGAGTTCACCGAAGCACTGCGGGAAGTTGAATTCCGTCAGCCGTCGATTCCGTTGTTGAGCAATGTCTCGGGTGAGCGTGCCGGTGAGGAGATCACGCGGCCGGAGTACTGGGCGCGGCACGTGCGGCAGGCGGTGCTGTTCCAGCCCGCGATAGCCCACGTGGCGGAGCGTGCGGGCGTGTTCGTGGAGCTGGGTCCCGCCCCGGTTCTGGTGACCGCTGCCCAGCACACCCTCGACAGCACGGGCGATCTGTCGGACGGCGGTGGGCCAGAGCCCGTCTTCGCCGCCTCTCTCGACTCCGCGAAGCCGGACGACGTCGCCTTCGCGCAAGCCATGGCCCGTCTGCACACGGCGGGGGTCCGGGTGGACTGGTCGCCGTACTTCCCGGCCGACCCCGCGCCCCGTGCCGTCGACCTGCCCACCTACGCCTTCCAGGGGCGGCGCTTCTGGCTGGCCGATCACGCGACGACCTCGGCCGTCTCGCGGGTGGACAGTGAGGAGGCCGGGTTCTGGGCCGCGGTCGACGGTGCGGACATCCAGGCGCTCTGCGACACCCTGCACCTCAAGGAGGACGAGCACCGGGCCGCTCTGGAGACGGTGTTCCCCGCGCTGTCCGGGTGGCGGCGCGAGCGGCGTGACCGGTCGATCGTCGACTCCTGGCGTTACCGCGTCGACTGGCAGCGTGTCGCGCTCCCCCAACACGCCTTGACCCCATCGGTGGCGCCCGAGGACGCCCCGGGTGGAAAGGCGTGGCTGGTCGTGGCTCCCGACGACGGGGCGTCCGTCTGGCAGGAGGCGTGTGTCCGGGCGCTGGAGGAAGCCGGGGCCTCGGTGACAGTCGTCCAGGTCGGCCCGGACTCCAGCCGGGCCGACCTGGCGGACCTCCTCCGATCGCGGCACGCCACGACTACGGAGGGCGCGCCGCTCCCCGAGGACGTGCCGCTCGCCGGAGTGCTCTCCCTGCTCGCGCTCGACACCTCATCGGACGACACCTCGGCCACCCGCGGCCTGACCGACACGCTGACGTTGGTGCAGGGCCTCCTGGACGCGGGTCTGGAGGCGCCTCTGTGGTGTGCCACGCGCGGCGCCGTGGCGTGCGGCGACGCCGACCCGGTCGTCGCTCCGGCGCAGGCGCCGGTCTGGGGGCTCGGGCGGGTCGCCGCACTGGAACACCCGGAGCTGTGGGGCGGGTTGGTGGATCTGCCCGCCGATCCTTCGGAGCTCGACCCGGGCGCGCTGTACGCGGTGCTGTGCGGCGACAGCGGCGAGGACCAGGTGGCGCTGCGCCGGGGCGGGGTCCTCGGCCGCCGTCTGGTGCCGGAAGCGGCCGGTGACGACGGGGCCACGGGGGAGTGGCGGCCGCAGGGTGCCGTCCTGGTCACGGGCGGCGTCGGCCACCTGGCCGATCAGGTCGTACAGTGGCTTGCCGCGTCCGGCGCCGACCATGTCGTACTCCTGGACACCGACCCGGATTCCGGTCTCGACCCCGATCTCGGCCCCGCCCCCGACTCCGTCAGCGACCGCATCAACCGCCTGACGCGGGAAGTCGCCGAGCACGGCGCCCAGTTGACGGTACTCGTGGGTGACCCCGGCGCCGAGGGCGCGGAGGCCGTCGCGCGGGCACTGCGCGAGCTGCCGGACCTGCCGATACGGACCGTCATCCACACGTCGCTGCCCGGCCGGCTCGCACCGCTGGCGGAGGTCACGCCCGCCGAGCTCGGTGCGGTGACCTCCGCCGCCATGGAACTGGGCCGACTGGCGCCCACCGGCCCGGAAGCGGTCGGCGACGGGCAGGGGCAGGGGCAGGCGGAGGGGGACAGCGCGCGGACCGTTCTGTACTTCTCCTCCGTGGCCGCCTCCCTCGGCAGCAGGGAACACGGCGCCTACGCCGCCGCCAACGCCTATCTCGACGCCCTGGCCCAGGGAAGCGACGCCGAGGGCGTCCGCACCGTATCCATCGGGTGGGGCATCTGGGACCTGCCGGACGACGGAGACGTGGCACGGGGCGCCGCCGGGCTCTCGCGGCGGCAGGGACTGCCGCCGCTGGAACCGCAGTTGGCGCTCGGCGCGCTGCGGACCGTGCTCGACGGCGGCAAGGGGCACACGCTGGTCGCCGACATCGAGTGGGACCGGTTCGCGTCGCTGTTCACGCTGGCCCGCCCCAGCCGTCTGCTCGACGGGGTCCCTGAGGCCCGGCGGGTCCTCGACGCCGCATCCGACACCGCCGGGGGAGCGGAGAAGGCCGAGGCACTCCGGCGCGACCTGGCTCCCCTGCCGCCGCGCGAGCGCGTCGGTGCGCTGCTGGACGTCGTGCGCGAACAGGTGGCCGCCGTCCTGCGGTACGAGCCGGGGCAGGAGGTGGAACCGGAGAAGGCGTTCAAGGACCTGGGTTTCGACTCCCTCGTCGTCGTCGAGCTGCGCAACCGGCTGCGTGCCGCGACCGGGCTCCGCCTGCCCGCCACGATGGTCTACGACTATCCGACGCCGCGCGCCCTCGCGGAACACCTCTTGGAGAGGGTTCTGCCCGACGGTGGCGCGGGCGAACTGCCGGTCGCCGGCCATCTGGACGACCTGGAGGCCGCCCTCGCCGGACTGGCGGCGGACGACCCGCGCCGCAAGGGTCTGATCCGGCGCCTCCAGACGCTGCTGTGGAAGCAGCCGGAGGCGAGCGGCGCGCCGGTGCCCGCGGAGGAGGACGCGCCGGACGGGACGGCGGATCTGGCGGCCGCCAGCGCCGACGACATGTTCGCGCTGATCGACCGCGAGTGGGGCACACCGTGACGTGTGTCTCCGGCCACGGCGGAGAGGTCGGGGTCGCGGGAGTTCCGAATACGGCAGGCGATCACGGAGGGGAGCAGGCGATGGACCTGGTGGAACGGAACGACGAACTCACCACCCTCCAGGACGCCTTCGACGGCTCCACGCCGGAGGGGCGCGGCAGCCTGGTGGTGATCAGCGGCGCGGTGGGCACCGGAAAGACGGCGCTGCTGCGTGCGTGGACGCAGCGCCTCTGCTCCGACGCGCTGGTGCTGACGGCCACCGCATGCCGCGCCGAGCGCGACCTGCCGCTGGGCGTCCTGGAGCAGCTGCTGCACAGCCCCGGCCTGCCGGCCGCGAACGCCGCACGCGCACTGGCGTGGATCGGCGCGGCCGCCCCCGCTGCCCCGGGCCCAGCGGTCACGTCCCTCGCGGTCCCGGCCCCGGCGGTCACGAACCCGCCGGTCACCGACCTCGCGCTCACGCGCCCCGCCGTCCCGAACCCCACGGTCCCGGGCCCTGCCGTCCCGAGCCTCACGGTCCTGGGCCCTGCCGTCCCGAACCCCACGGTCCCGCACCCCTCCCAAACGGACCCCGCCCTCCCGAGCCCCGCCCTCCCGGACGCACCCGCCCCAGTCCCACCAGCGCCGACCGGTGCGCCCCCGCAGCCCGCCCCCGACCTCCTGCCCCCCGCGCCCGTCCTACGCGGACTCTGCGGCGAGCTGCGGGAGTTGCTCCATGGACGGCCCGTCGTCATCGCCGTCGATGACGCGCACCACGCCGACGCGGCCTCTCTGCGGTGCCTGCTGTACATGGTGCGCCGGCTGCGGTCGGCGCGGCTGCACGTGGTGTTCACCGAGTACGCGCAGCAGAAGGCGTCGAACGCCCTGCTCGGCAGCGAGTTCCCGCACGAGCCCGGTCTGTGCCGGATCCGCCTGGAGCCGCTGTCGAAGGCCGGTGTGCAGGCCATGCTCGTACGGGAACTCGACGAACCCACGGCCCATGCCCTCGCGCCCGTCGTTCACGGCATGAGTGCCGGATACCCGCTCCTCGTACGGGCATTGGTGGACGACCACCGCGCGGCGGGCGGTGCCGGGGAGGCGTACGGACGGGCCGTGCTCGGCTTTCTGTACCGCCACGAAGCGCCGGTGGGTCAGGTCGCGCGGGCCCTCGCGGTGCTGGGCGAGCGCGGCGACCCGACGCTGGTCGGGCGGCTCCTGGACGTGGACACGGTGTCCGTCGCGCATGCCCTGCGCCGGCTGACCGCCGCGGAAGTGGTGCACGAGGGCCGTCTGTGCCACCCGGCGTTCGGTGCGGCGGTCCTGGACGGCATGGAGCCCGGCGAACGCGGCGTACTGCACGGACGGGTGGCCACCCTCCTGTACGAGGAAGGCGCACCGGCGACCGAGGTGGCCGCCCACCTCGTGGCCGCCGACCGGCCGGACGCCCCCTGGGCGGTACCGGTCTTCCAGGAGGCCGCCCGGCTCGCCCTGGAGGAAGACCGGGTGGAGACGGCCATCGGATATCTGCGCGCCGCCCACGGGCGGTGCCGGAGTGCCGAGCAGCGGACGGAGGTGGTCGGCGCGCTCGCCGACGCGGAGTGGCGGCTCGACCCCGCGAAGGTGCTGAGGCACCTGCCCGTCCCCGGCGCCGCGGCGGCGGAAGCCGGACCCGTGCCACCGCTGCCGGCCCACCTGCTGTGGCACGGCCGGGTCGAAGAGGGCCTCGACGCCATCGGAACCCTCACCGGACCGAACCCGGGCGGTACGCCGCCGATGAACGCCGCCGACCTCGACACCCCCTGGCTGTGGGGCGCCTACCTCTACCCCGGGCACGTCAAGGAACATCTGGGCTCCGGCGTCCTGTCCTCGCAGCGGTCGGCCCCGCCCGCGCTCACCCCGGAACTGCAGGGCGCCGGCACCCTCCTGAACGACCTGCTGCACGGGACCGGACGGGACGCCGCCGACGCCGCCGAGCGCACCCTGAACCGGTACCGGCTCGGCCCCCGCACGGTCGCCGTCCAGACGGCCGCCCTGGCCACCCTGACCTACCACGACCGGCCGCACCGGGCGGCCGCCTGGTGCGACGGGCTCCTCGCGCAGGCCGACGAGCGCGACAGCCCCACCTGGCAGGCGCTGTTCACCGCATGGCGCGCCCTGATCCACCTGCGCCAGGGCGACCCGGCCGCCGCCGACCGGTGCGCCGGCCGCGCGCTCGCCCTGCTCGGGCCCAAGGGCTGGGGCGCCGCGATCGGCCTGCCCCTCGCGGCCGCCGTACAGGCGAAGTCGGCGCTGGGTGACGTGGACGGAGCGGCCGAACTGCTCGAACGCCCCGTACCGGCCGCGGTGTTCCAGACCCGGCCGGGGCTGCACTACCTGGCGGCGCGGGGCCGCTACCACCTGGCCACCGGCTGCCACTACGCGGCGCTGTGCGACTTCTACGCCTGCGGTACGCGGATGAGCGGCTGGGGCGTCGACCTGCCCGCCATCGAACCATGGCGCCTGGGCGCCGCCGAAGCGTACGTGGCGCTCGGGGAGACGCTGTTGGCCCGCGGACTCGTTGACCGACAGCTGGCGTTGCCCACCCCGGAAGGCGGCCGCACCCACGGCATGACGCTGCGCCTGCGGGCGGCCACGTCCCCCGCGCCGGAGCGGACCGCGCTCCTCGACGAGGCGGTCGCGGTACTCCAGGAGTGCGGTGACACCTTCGAGCTGGCCCGCGCCGTCGCGGACCAGAGCGCGGCCGTACGCGAGGACGGCGAGGCGGAACGCGCCCGGCTCCTCGCTCGCAGGGCCCAGCTCCTCGCGCGGCGCTGGGGCAGCACGCCCGCCCCCGCCACCGCCGAAGAGACGCCGGAGCCGCCCGGGGGCGCCGACCAGGACCCGGGGCTGACCGGCGCGGAACGCCGGGTGGCGGAGCTGGCCGCGGACGGGTTCACCAACCGGGAGATCTCCCGGAAACTGTGCGTCACGGTCAGCACCGTCGAGCAGCACCTGACCCGGATCTACCGGAAACTCGACGTCAAGCGGGTGGACCTGCAAGCGGCCCTCGGCTGACGGAGGCCGGAGCGGCCCCGCGTCTTCCGCGCCGCCCGGCCGTGCCGGAGCGGTCCGGGCCGTCCCCGGTGCGAGACTGGCGCGGTGACGAACGACGACCCCGAGACGGACCGGCGCCTGGAGCGAACCATCCTGGAGCTCCTCGAGCACCGTGATCCCACGGCGACGATCTGCCCGTCGGACGCCGCGCGGGCGGTGTACGAAGGCGACGGTGACGGCTGGCGCGCGCTGATGGAACCGGCCCGTCGCGCGGCCCGGCGCCTGGTCGCGGCCGGCGAGGTCGAGATCACCCAGTCCGGCCGCCCCGTCGACCCGGCCCAGGCCCGAGGGCCGATCCGCATCCGCCGCGTGCGCTGACCACGACCTCCGGTGCCCGGCCACACGGGCGCGGCGCCGGCCACACACGCACCACACCGCCCCGGCCCTTCACGGCACCGGGGCGGGGCGGAGTGCGTCACCTCAGGAACGTACGGCCTCCGGAGTGATCGCGGCGGCGTCCAGGTTCACCACGGCCAGCTCGTCCGGGTGGAACGGGGGAGCGGTCAGCGCCGGAAGGCGCTCGTCGGCGCGCATCGCCATCAGGAAACGGTTGGAGCCCAGCTCGGACTGCGGCGCGTTCAGACTCATCACGTCGGTGACGATCTCGGACGCCTTCGGGGAACGGATCGACGCCGCCGTGATCGCTTCCGCGAACCGCAGGCGCTGCTCGGTGTCCATGCCGATGAGCCGCGGATCCGTCGCGGAGACACGGCAGTTGACGTAGTCGATGTCCTTGGTGGCGGCCAGGATCCACGGGTCGTCGACCGCCGCTCCGACGGCCTTCTGCAAGGTGAGCGCGGAGCCCGGTCCGCCGTACGGCCGCCGCGTGAACTCGCGGTCGATCGTGTCGGCGCAGCGCGCGGCCGAGCTCATGCCGTGCCCGTAGATCGGGTTGAAGGCGGTCAGCGAGTCGCCGATGACGACGAGACCGTCGGGCCACCGCTCCAGCCGTTCCGGGTACAGGCGGCGGTTGGCGCCGGAGCGGGAGCCGTAGACGGGGGTGAGGGGCTCGGCGTCCCGGAGCAGCTCGGCGATGACGGGGTGGTTGAGCTTCTCCGCGAACGGTATGAACTCGTCCTCGGTGCTCGGGAGTTGGGCGCCGCGTGTGCAGGAGAGCGTGGCGAGCCAGCGGCCGCCCTCGATGGGGTAGACCACGCCGAAGCGGCCGGGCTCGCGCACCTTGTCGTCGGCGGCGATGTTCACGGCCGGGAAGTGCTTGGTCGCGCCGGGCGGGGCCTGGAAGAGCCGGGTGGCGTAGGCGACGCCCGCGTCCACGACGTCTTCCTCCAGCGCGGGCACGCCGAGCGCCGCGAGCCACTGCTTGAGGCGTGAGCCGCGGCCGGTGGCGTCGATCACCAGGTCGGCCTCCAGGGTCTCCTGCCGCCCGCTCTCGACCTCGCGGACCACGACACCGGTCACCCGGCGGTCGTCGCCGGTCAGTTCGACGGCCTCGGTGCGCTGCCGGACGGTGACGTTGTCTGCCGCGAACGCCTGTTGACGTACCGTCAGGTCGAGCAGGGGCCGGCTGGCGACCAGTGCGAACTGCGTGGCCGGGAAGCGGTGCTGCCAGCCCTGCCCGGTCAGCGTCACCAGGTCCTCGGGGAAGCCGAGACGGCGGGCGCCGGCCGCGAGGAGCCGCTCGGTGGTGCCGGGCAGCATCTCCTCGATGAGGCGGGCCCCGTTGGACCACAGCAGGTGCGCGTGGCGGCCCTGCGGTACGCCCTTGCGGTGCAGGGGCTCCTCGGGCAGCGCGTCGCGCTCGACGACGGTGACGGCGTCCACGTGGCGGGCCAGGACGTGGGCGGTGAGGGCGCCTGCCATGCTGGCGCCCAGGACGACGGCGTGTGCGGGTCGGGTGGTGGTCACGCGCGGATCCCTTCGGGGTGAGTGGTGTCGGCGGGCCCGGACGCCCCGTCCGTCCCGGTCGGCTCGGCCGCCGCGCCCTGCGGACCGGCCCCGGCGGGCCCGTCCATGGTCACGTCCGTCACTCCCCAGAACGCCTGCACCCGGCGGCCGAGGCCGTTCTCGTCGAGTTCGACGATGCCGACGATGCGGAAGGTCATGGGCCGGGGGCGTTGCACGGTGACCGTGGTCGGCGTCACCACGAACCGGTCGTCCATGGACGTCATCGGCGGGTCGGGCACCTCGTGCGTACCGCAGGAGACGGCCAGTTCGAGATGGCGGCGCAGATCGTCCTTGCCCACCATCGGCGGCCGGCCCACCGGATCCTCGAAGACGATGTCGTCCGTGAACAGGTCGAGGACGCCCTCGATGTCACCGGCGTTGATCCGCTGGGCGTAGTCGACGGCCATCTGCTTGCGCGCGGCCTCGTCGGGCATGGCACCTCCAGGAAGGGTGGGGTCGGGGCCGGCGGTTCAGCCGAGGACCGTGAGATCGGATGTGCCCCAGTACGACTTCAGATGCCGGATGAGGCCGGACGCGTCCATGCGGATGACGAGCATCGCCGTCCGCCGGACGCGCGCCGTCCCGGGGTCGTCGGGGGCCTTGAGCCAGCCGCGCTCCGCGTACACCGGCCCCACGGGCAGGTAGTCCATGACGGAGGTGACCTGAATCAGCGCGTGCGTCGCGTCCTGCCCGGCGACCGGCTCGGCCGCCTCCTCCCGCAGGCCCGCGGAGAGGAGCGGCCCGTAGTGGGCGCGCAGCGCGTCGTGCCCGACGACGGGCGGCAGGCCGACCGGGTCCTCCAGGACGGCGTCGGGCGCGTACAGCTCGACGATCGCGTCCAGATCACCGGCGTTGACGCGCCTGCTGTGCTCCTGGGCGCGCTTCTTGCGGGCGAACTCGTTCATCGCTGTCCCTCCACTGCCGGTCCTTCCGCTGCCTGTCCGTTGCCGTTGCCCGTGCCGCTGCCCTTGCCGAGGTCCCGGTCGATGAACGCGAAGATCTCGTCGGCCGACGCGTCCTGGATACGGGCGGCGACCCCCGCCTCCTCGGCCGTCCGTGCCGGCACGTCGAGCCGGGCCAGCGTGGCCCGCAGCCGCCCGGCCAGCTCCGTCCGTGCCGTGCCGTCCTTCGCGGAGACCGAGAGGAGCGAGTTCTCGAGCCGCTCGAACTCGGCGAGGACGTCGGCGAGCGGATCGGCGGCCCGCGGCGTCAGCTCCTGCCCCAGATGCGCGGCGAGCTCCGCCGGGTTGGGGTGGTCGAAGACGAACGTGGCGGGCAGTTTCAGGCCGGTCGCGGAGGAGAGCCGGTTGCGCAGTTCCACCGCGGTCAGCGAGTCGAAGCCGAGCTCCCGCAGCCCCTGCGTGGCGTTCACCGGTGTCGCCGCGTCGTAGCCGAGGACCGCCGCGACATGCGTGCACACCAGGTCGAGGAGGGCCTCCTCCCGCTCCGTCTCCGACATGCCGCCGAGCGCCTTGAGCAGCGCGGACGCCCCGGCCGAACCGGATCCGCCGCCCTTGCCCGTGCCGCGCACCAGGTCCTGCAGGAGCGCCGGGGCGGGATGGGTCCCGGCCTGCCGGCGCATCCTGGCCAGGTCGAGGCGGACCGGCGCGAACAGCGGCAGCCCGCCGGCCCACGCGATGTCGAGGAGGGCGAGCCCCTCGTCGGCGCCGAGCCCGATGACACCGGCGCGGGCGTGCCGGGCCCGGTCGGCGTCGGTGAGCCGCCCCGACATGCCGCTCTCCAGGTCCCAGTACCCCCAGGCCAGCGAGGTCGCCGCCGCCCCGCCGCCGTGCCGGTGCCCGGCCAGCGCGTCGAGGAAGGCGTTGGCGGCCGTGTAGCTGCCCTGCCCGGGACCGCCGAGCAGCCCGGCGACCGAGGAGTACAGGACGAACGCGGACAGGTCCGCGTCCCGCGTCAGCTCGTGCAGGTTCCAGGCGGCGTCCGCCTTCACGCGCATCACCTCCTCGACCTGTGCGGTCGTGAGGTTCTGCACGACGGCGTCGTTCACGGTGCCCGCGCAGTGGAAGACGGCGGTGAGCGGATGCTCGTCGGGCACCGAGTCGAGGAGGGCGACGGCCGCGTCCCGGTCACCCGGGTCGCAGGCGGCGAAGGTGACCCGCGCGCCGAGCGCGGAGAGGTCGGCAGCGAGCTCCAGGGCCCCCGGCGCGTCCGCCCCACGCCTGCTGGACAGCAGCAGGTGGCGTGCGCCGTACCGGCTCACCAGGTGACGCGCCGTCAGCGCTCCCAGGGCCCCGGTGCCGCCCGTGATCAGCACGGTGCCCTCGGGTTCGAAGGCGACGGGCAGCGTGAACACGATCCTGCGGCCGATGGACGGCGCGGCCAGGGCCGCGGGGGCCTGCCGGACGTCCCAGACGGCGACGTCGAGCGGCGCCGGGAAGCCGTCCCCGTCTTCTCGCGCCAGCTCGGCGAGTATGTCCCGCACCCGGCCCGAGTCGGGCGGCGCGACCACCTGCCCCGCCTCCGGGCCGCCCGCGCGACGGACCACCAGAGACCCCGCGCCGGCCCCGGCCGCGTCCGTCCTGCCGATGACCACGTCGGCACCCGGCCCATCGCCCGGTCCGGCGGCCGACGAGGCACCGTCGACAACGTCCACCCGCCAACGCCCTGCCAGACTCCGCACGGCCGAGCCGACAGGACCGACCCCCTCCTCGACGAGCAGCGTCTGCCCGCCCCGCACCGCGACGACATCCGCCAGGACGTGGTAGGCCGCCACATGCGCCCCCACGGAGCCGGCCGCCTGCGCCCAGCTCCACCCGGCGGGCACCGGGGCGAGCAGCCCGGCCTCGGTGACGGCCACCGGCCCCACCACGTCGAACAGACCCATCACCCGGTCACCGACGGCCACCCCGCCGGCCTCAGCACCGACCTCGGTCACCACACCGGCGCCCTCGACCCGGCCCGCACCGAGCGGACCGGCGTCCGACGCGGCGGCCCGCAGCGCCACCCGCACCTCGTTCGGCTCCAGCGCCCGCCCGGCCTCCGGCGCGTCCACGAGCGCCAACTCCCGCCCGGAACCGCCCTCTTGGGCCAGACGCCAGGTGAGCGACCCGACCGGCGGCGCGAGCCGCGTGGAGGCATCGTCACGCACGAGCCGCGGCACGTACTCCCGTCCGTCCCGCAGTGCCGACTCCGGTTCCCCGGACGCCAGTACGTCCGGCAGCGCGGCGAGAGAAGCCTCGCTGTCGTCCACGTCGAGCAACGTGAGACGACCAGGGTTCTCGGCCTGCGCACTGCGCACCAGACCCCACAATGACGCGCCCGGCAGATCGTCGGCACCCTCACCGGGCCGCACGGCGACCGCGCCCCGGGTGACGACGACGAGACGGCTCGCGGCGAACAACGGGTCGTCCACCCACTCCTTCAGCAGCGACAGCAGTGAGACTGCCGCCCGCCGCGCCTCCCCGGCCAGGTCACCGGCGGCGCCGCCTTCTCCGGCGGACGTGGCACCCACGGCGAGTACGACATCGGGCGCCTCGCCCTCGGCCACCACCCCGGCCCGCAGCTCCGCGAACGTGTCCCGCACCGGGGCATCGGGCAACGCACCGGCCAGGGCAGCGGTCAGCGGCTCCCGGGCGTCCGCGACGACAGCGCACCGCTCGGCACCACGCTGCTCCTCACCCCGGTGATCCTCGCCCCGTGCGCCCGCCGGCTTCCAGTCGAGCTGGAAGAGCGCGTCACGGTCCGCCGCACGGGCACCCGCGATCTGGTGGGCGGCCACCGGCCGCACGGTCAGCGACTCCAGCGTCAGGACCGGCGCCCCAGCCCCGTCCACGGCGGTCAGCGCCAACTGGTCCTGCCCGGTCCGCGCGATACGGACCCGCAGCCTGTCCGCACCCGCCGCATGCACCCGCAGCCCGCCCCAGGAGAACGGCAGCAGCACCTGGTCGGTGTCGGCGGACGAGGTGACCGCGTCCAGGATCAACGCGTGCAGCGTGGCGTCGAGAAGCACCGGGTGCACCTGATAGCGTCCCGCCCCGCCGCTCTCCGCATCGGGGAGCGCGACCTCGGCGAACATGTCCTCACCCAGCCGCCAGGCCGCCACGAGTCCCTGGGAACTCGGGCCGAAGTCGTAGCCGTACGAGGCGAGTTCCGCATACGGATCCTGCCCGCCGACCGGCTCGGCGCCGGGCGGCGGCCAGGCCCCGTCGAACGAGGCGTCCACGGCATCGGCCCCTGGGCCATCGGCCGCATCCGCGACCACACCCGCGGCGTGCCGGGTCCACACGGCGTCCTCGCCGTCACCCACGGACCGCGAATAGACGGACACGGGACGCCGGCCGTCCTCGCCCACCGGGCCGACCGCCACCTGCAGATCGACCGCACCCGAACCCTCGTCCCCGAAGGCGAGCGGGGTGTGCAGCGTCAGCTCCGCGAGCTCTTCGCAGCCGGTACGCACGGCCGCCTGCATCGCCAGCTCGACAAAGGCCGAACCCGGCAGCAGCACGGTGTCCATCACCCGGTGTTCCGCCAGCCACGCCTGATCCTTCGGCGAGATCCGCCCGGTCAGCAGATGACTGCTGCCGTCCGCGAGTTCCACGGCGGCCCCGAGCAGCGGATGCCCGGCGGACGCGAGACCGAGCCCCGCCGGATCCCCGGCGACCCCCCTGCGCCCCTCCAGCCAGAACCGCTCCCGCTGGAAGGCGTACGTCGGCAGATCCACCACCCGCGGCAACGGAACCGCCGGGAACCATCCCGTCCAGTCGATGTCGGCGCCGGCGGTGAAGGCGTGGGCGGCGGCGCGGGTGAGCTGGGTGGTGTCGCCGTGGTCGCGGCGCAGGGTGGGGATGACGGTGGCGGGGATGTCGGCTTGTTCGATGGTTTCTTCCATGCCGAGGTTGAGGACGGGGTGGGGGCTGGCTTCGATGAAGAGCCGGTAGCCGTCGGCGAGGAGGGTTTCGATGGTGTCGGCGAAGCGGACCGGTTGGCGGAGGTTGGTGACCCAGTACTCGGTGTCCAGGGCGGTGGTGTCGTCGAGACGTTCGGCCGTGACGGTCGAGTAGAAGGCGACGTCGGTACGGGAGGGGGTGATGTCGGAAAGGCGCTCGGTCAGCAGGTCGCGGAGTTCGTCGATCTGGGGGCCGTGGGAGGCGTAGCCGACGTCGATGACCCGGGCGCGGAGACCACGCGCTTCGGCGTCAGCGACCACGGAAGCCACGTGCTCCGGCGGGCCCGAAATGACGGTGGAGGACGGCCCGTTGACAGCCGCGACACAGACACCCGGCCGGTCGCCGATGAGCTCGGCAGCCTCCTCGGCCCCCGTCCCGAGCGAGGCCATGTCGCCGTGACCTTGAAGCTGCCTGAGCGCGTCACTGCGCACCGCGACGATCCGTGCCGCATCCTCCAGCGACAGCGCCCCGGCCACACACGCGGCCGCCATCTCACCCTGCGAGTGCCCGATGACGGCGGCCGGCTTGATCCCGTAGTCCTCCCACACCGCAGCCAGGGACACCATCACCGCCCACAGCACGGGCTGGACGACCTCGACCCGGGACAGCTCGGCGCCATCCCCCCGCAGCACGTCCGTCAGTGACCAGTTCACGTACGCCGAAAGCGCTCGCTCACATTCAGCGATCCGTTCCGCGAACACCGGCGACTCATCCAGCAGTTGGGCACCCATGCCCACCCACTGCGACCCCTGCCCGGGGAAAACCAGCACCGGCCCGGCCCCGGAGGCGCCCTGGACCGTGCCTTCGACGATGTCCGGAGAGGGCTCGCCCGCCGCCAGTGACCGCAGCCCGGCGAGGAGCGTTTCGCGGTCCTTGCCGACCACCACGGCCCGGTCCTCGAACACCGACCGCGTGGTCACCAGCGACCAGCCCACGTCAAGGGGGGAGGCGAGCCGCGGATCGGCCGTCGCGCGCTCGGCCAGCCGAGCGGCCTGGGCCCGGAGCGCGTCCGCGCCCCGCGCCGACACCACCCACGGCACCACTCCGGACGGCGCGTCGTCCATCCGCGAGTCACCAGGGCTGGCGGGGGCCACCGGCTCCGGGGCGTCGGGTGCCTGGTCGTCGGGGGCCTGCTCCAGGATGACGTGCGCGTTCGTGCCCGAGATGCCGAAGGCGGACACGCCCGCGCGGCGCGGGCGCTCGCCGCGCGGCCAGGCGACCGGCTCGGAGAGCAGCTGTACGCCGCTGCCCTCCCACTCCACGTGCGGGGTGGGGGCGTCAATGTGCAGGGAGGCGGGCAGCTGCTCGTTGCGCAGGGCCATCACCATCTTGATGACGCCGGCGACACCTGCCGAGGCCTGGGCGTGGCCGATGTTCGACTTGATGGAACCGAGCCACAGCGGCCGGTCCTCCGGCCGCTCCTTGCCGTACGTGGCGACGAGCGCACTGGCCTCGATGGGGTCGCCGAGCATCGTGCCCGTGCCGTGCGCCTCCACCGCGTCGACGTCCTCGGCCGACAGCCGGGCATTGGCGAGGGCCTGCCGGATCACCCGCTGCTGCGCCTGCCCGTTGGGTGCCGTCAGCCCGTTGCTCGTACCGTCCTGGTTGATGGCCGAACCCCGGATCACGGCAAGGACGTTGTGGCCGTTGCGGCGGGCCTCCGAGAGCCGTTCGAGGACGACGAGGCCGATTCCCTCGGCCCAGCCGGTGCCGTCCGCGGCAGCCGCGAACGGCTTGCACCGGCCGTCCTTGGCGAGCCCGCGCTGCAGGGAGAACTCGACGAACGCGCCCGGCGTGGCCATCACGGTCGCGCCGCCCGCGAGGGCGAGCGAGCACTCGCCCTGCCGCAGGGCGTGCGCCGCTTGGTGGATGGCGACCAGGGACGACGAACATCCGGTGTCGATCGTCATCGCCGGGCCCTCGAGGCCGAGTACGTACGACACCCGGCCGGAGGCGACACAGCCGAGGTTGCCGGTGCCGATGTACCCCTCGACCTCGGTGGGGCGTTCGCCGACGAGCGCCAGGTAATCGAAGATCGTCAGTCCCGTGAACACGCCGGCGTTGCTGCCCTTGAGGGCCTCCCGGTCAAGCCCCGCGCGTTCGATCGCCTCCCAGGCGGTCTCCAACAGCAGCCGCTGCTGCGGGTCCATCGCGATGGCCTCGCGCGGGCTGATGCCGAAGAAGGCGGCGTCGAAGTCGGCGGCGTCGTAAAGGAATCCGCCCTCGCGGACATAGCTGGTCCCGCGGCTCTCCGGGTCCGGGTCGTAGAGGGTCTCCAGGTCCCAGCCCCGGTCGTCGGGGAAGTCGCCCATGGCGTCCTTGCGGGCCATGACCAGGTCCCACAGGTCCTCGGCGGAGCGGACGTCCCCCGGATACCGGCAGGCCATGCCGACGATGGCGATCGGCTCGTCGTCGGCTGCCGCCGTCGCCGCCCGCGCCGTGTCGGCCGTCGCCGTGTCCCCGGACAGCTCGGCCAGCAGGACGTCGGCGAGCGAGTCGGGCGTGGGGTGGTCGAAGACGACCGTGGTCGGCAGCGTCAGACCGGTGCTCTTGTTGAGCTTGTTGCGCAGCTCCACCGCCGTCAGCGAGTCGAAGCCCAGCTCCTGGAACGGCTTCGTCGCGGGCACGGCGTCGACGTCCGAGTGACCCAGGGTGGCCGCGGCCTGCGCGCGCACGTGCTGCAGCAGCAACTGCCGCTGCTGCGCGGGCTTCGCCTCGGTCAGCTCCTGGTGCAGCGAGGATGCCTCGCCGGTCTCCTCGGGGGCGTCCGGTGTGCTCGCCCGCCGGTTCTCGGGCAGGTCGGCGAGGAGCGGGCTGGGCCGCTGCGCGGTGAACGTCGACGTGAACTGCGCCCAGTCGAAGTTCGCGACCGTCAACGTCGTCTCTCCGGCGTCGAGCGCCTGGTGCAGCGCCTTGACGCAGAGGTCGGGCGCCAGCGGGTGGAGGCCGAAGCGGCTGAAGAACGTGAGCGCGGCCTGATCCGATGCCATGCCGGCCTCGGCCCACGGCCCCCAGGCGATGGAGGTGGCGGCCAGCCCCAGAGTGCGGCGGTGTTCGGCGAGGGCGTCGAGGAAGTGGTTGGCGGCTCCGTAGGCGCCCTGTTGTCCGCTTCCCCACACACCGGCGCCGGAGGAGAACATCACGAACGCCGAGAGATCCAGCTCCCGCGTCAGCTCGTGAAGGTTCAGCGCCGCGAGCGCCTTGGGCCGCAGCACCTCGTCAAGCTCCGCGCCCGACACTTCGCCGAGACCGATGTAGTTCGGTACTCCGGCCGCATGGATCACGGCCCTGAGCGGGTGTTCGGCGGGCACGCCGTCGACGAGCGCACGCACCTGCTCGCGGTCGCCCACATCGCAGGAGGTGATGGTGACGGTGGAACCCAACTCCGTCAGTTCCGCGGCGAGGTCCCGGGCGCCGGGCGCATCGGGGCCGCGGCGGCTGGTCAGGAGCAGATGGGGGGCACCCTCACGGGCGAGCCAGCGGGCGAGGACGGCACCGATGCCGCCCGTACCACCCGTGATGAGGGTGGTGCCCTCGGGCCGCCACGGCACACCGCCGGTCTGCGCCGCGGCGGGCGCGTGGGTGAGCCGGCGGGCGTGGACACCGCCGGGCCGGACGGCGATCTGGTCCTCGTCCTGAGGGGCCAGCGCGGCGGCGAGCCGGGCGAGCGCCTGGTGGTCGATGCGGCCGGGCAGATCGACGAGCCCGCCCCACAGCCGGGGATACTCCAGCGCGGCGACGCGACCCAGCCCCCACACCTGTGCCTGCACGGGATGGGTCAGCCCATCGGTGGCGCTGGTCGAGACGGCCCCCTGCGTCAGGGTGCGTACGGCGATGTCGGCGCCGGTGTCACCCAGGGCCTGGACGAGCGTGGTGGTGGCGGCGAGCCCGGCGGGGACGGCCGGATGCTCGGGATGCGGCTCCTCGTCCAACGCGAGCAGGTTGACGATCCCGGAGAAGGCGACCCCGCCGTCCATCAGGGACCGCAGTTCCTGGGTCAGCCCGGCCCGCTCGACGGTGCGCGTGTCGACCAGGTGGCGTCGTACGTCGCCACCGTGCGCGGCCAGTGTCTGGGCGGTCGCGAGGACGGCGGGGTGGTCGGCATGCGCGGAGGGCGCGAGGAGCAGCCACGTTCCGCCCAGCTCCGGTGTGGGGCCGTCGGGCAGGTGCTTCCACGTGACGTGGTAACGCCAGGAGTCGACCGTGGTCCGCTCCCGGTGCCGGCGGCGCCACGCGGAGAGGACGGGCAGCGCGGGCTCCAGCGCCCGGACGGTCTCGGCCTGCCCGTCGATGTCCAGACTGCCCGCGAGGGCATCGATGTCCTGGTCCTCGATCGCCTGCCACACCCGGGCCTCGACCGGATCATGACCACCGCCCGTGGGCACGCCTGCCGCAGGCGGCTCCACCCAGTAGTGCCGGTGCTGGAAGGCGTACGTGGGCAGGCCGACGGTACGAGGGGTGGGGTCGGCCGGGAACCAACGCCGCCAGTCGACCTCGGCACCGACGGCGAACGCCTGCGCGGCGGCATGCGTGAGCTGAACACTGCCGCCGTGATCGCGGCGCAGGGTCGGGATGGTGTGCGCGGTGACGCCGGTCTGTTCGAGGGTTTCCTGGATGCCGAGGTTGAGGACGGGGTGGGGGCTGGCTTCGATGAAGAGCCGGTAGCCGTCGGCGAGTAGGGTTTCGATGGTGTCGGCGAAACGCACCGGCTGACGGAGGTTGGTGACCCAGTACTCGGTGTCCAGGGCAGTGGTGTCGGCGAGGCGCTCGGCCGTGACGGTCGAGTAGAAAGCCACGTCAGTGCTCGACGGCTGAATGTCGGCCAGGCGCTCGGTCAGCAGGTCGCGGAGTTCGTCGATCTGGGGGCCATGGGAGGCATAACCGACGTCGATGACGCGGGCGCGCAGGCCCCGCGCCTCCGCGTCAGCGACGACCGCCGCGACATGCTCCGGCGGACCCGAAATGACCGTGGACGAGGGCCCGTTGACGGCCGCCACGCACACCCCCGGCCGGTCGCCGATGAGCTCGGCGGCCTCCTCGGCACTGGTACCGAGCGAGGCCATGTCGCCGTGCCCCTGAAGCTGCCGGAGCGCATCACTGCGCACCGCGACGATCCGCGCCGCATCCTCCAGCGACAACGCCCCGGCCACACACGCGGCAGCCATCTCACCCTGCGAGTGCCCGATGACGGCAGCCGGCTTGATCCCGTAGTCCTCCCAGACCGCAGCCAGGGACACCATCACCGCCCACAACACCGGCTGGACGACCTCGACCCGGGACAGCTCACCGCCATCCCCGCGCAGCACATCCGTCAGTGACCAGTCCACGTACGCCGAAAGCGCCTGCTCACACTCAGCGATCCGCCCCGCGAACACCGGCGACTCATCCAGCAGTTGGGCACCCATGCCCACCCACTGCGACCCCTGCCCGGGAAAGACCAGCACCGGCCCTGGCCCCACATCCCCGGCCACCCCCGACACCACGTCTGCCGACGCCTCACCCGCAGCGAGAGACCCCAGGCCTGCCGTCAGCGCGTCCCGGTCGCGGCCCACGACGACGGCCCGGTGCTCGAACAGCGGCCGCGTCGCGGTCAGGGACCAGCCGAGCTCGTCCGACGAGGCGGCCGTGTCCCCGGCGGTGAACTCACGCAGCCGCCGCGCCTGTTCGCGCAAGGCTGCCCCGGTCCGCCCGGACACGACCCAAGGGACCACACCCGCACCCGCACCTGCACCCGCGCCCGGCGACACCGCGCCCGACGAGGATGTCTCCTCCGCAGGGACCTCCGGGTCCGTCACCTCCTCCGGCGCCTCCTCCAGGATCAGATGCGCGTTCGTCCCCGAGATGCCGAACGCCGAGATGCCCGCCCGTCGCGTGCGCTCCGCCGGCCATGCGACGGACTCGGAGAGGAGGCGTACACCGCCCTGGTCCCATTGGACGTGGGGTGAGGGTGCGTCGATGTGGAGGGAGGTCGGCAGGAGGCCGTGGCGCAGGGCCATCACCATCTTGATGACGCCCGCGACGCCCGCGGCGGCCTGCGTGTGACCGATGTTCGACTTGACCGAGCCGAGCCACAACGGCCGTTCCTCGGGCCGCCCTTGGCCGTACGTGGCCAGCAGCGCCTGCGCCTCGATGGGGTCGCCGAGCGTGGTGCCCGTGCCGTGGGCCTCCACCGCGTCGACGTCCTCAGGCGAGAGGCGGGCGTTGGCGAGGGCGGCGCGGATGACGCGTTCCTGCGAGGGGCCGTTGGGCGCGGCGAGGCCGTTGCTCGTACCGTCCTGGTTGATGGCCGAACCGCGGACGACCGCGAGGACCTGATGGCCGCGGCGGCGTGCGTCGGAGAGCAGTTCGAGCGCCACCATGCCGGAGCCCTCGCCCCAGCCGGTGCCGTCCGCGGCGGCCGCGAACGGCTTGCACCGCCCGTCGGGCGCGAGCCCGCGCTGCCGCGAGAACTCGGTGAACGAGCCGGGCGTCGCCATCACCGTCGAGCCACCGGCCAGCGCGAAGGAGCACTCGCCCTGACGCAGCGCCTGGCTCGCCATGTGGATCGCGACCAGGGACGACGAACAGGCCGTGTCGACCGTCACGGCGGGACCTTCGAGGCCCAGCGTGTACGAGATCCGGCCCGACACCACGCTGCCGAGGTTGCCGGTGCCGATGTACCCCTCCACGTCACTCGCCGTCTGGCTGATCAGCGTCAGGTAGTCGTGGGCGCTCACGCCGGTGAAGACCCCGGTGTCGCTGCCCCGCAGTGACTGCGGGTTGAGCCCCGCGTGCTCGATCGCCTCCCAGGCGGTCTCCAGGAGCAGCCGCTGCTGCGGGTCCATCGCCACGGCCTCGCGCGGGCTGATCCCGAAGAACTCGGCGTCGAAGTCGCCCGCGTCGTACAGGAACGCACCGTCCCGCACATAGCTGGTGCCCGGGTGCTCCGGGTCCGGGTGGTACAGGGATTCGAGGTCCCAGCCCCGGTCGTCGGGGAAGGCCGAGACCGCGTCGCCGCCGTCGCGCACCAACTGCCACAGGTCCTCGGCGGACCGCGTGCCGCCGGGGAAACGGCAGGCCATGCCCACGATCGCGACCGGCTCCGCCGACTCCTTGTCGCGGAGCTTCTGGCGGGCCTCGCGCAGCTCCGCGGTGACCCACTTGAGGTGATCGAGAAGTTTCTCCTCGTTCGACATCTGACCCAGGCTCCTTGGCGCTACGTGGTGACGGGGAACGTACGAGTGACGGGAGAGGCGGGGACGGGGGTAGGGATGAGGGCGGGGATCAGGACTTCCCGAACTCGTTGGAGATGAGGTCGAAGATGTCGTCCGCGCTCGCCGCCTCCAGGTCGGCGTGGGCGGACTCGGCCCCCTCCGGGCCGTCCTGGGCGGGACTCCACTTCGAGACCAGCACCTGCAGCCGGCCCACGATGCGACGGCGCGCGGCCTCATCCACTTCGGCCGAGCCGTACGCGGCGTCCCACTTGTCGAGCGCCGCGAGCACGTTGCCCTCGCCGACGGCCCCGTCCTCGTCGCCCAGCCGCCCGCGCAGCTCGGTGGCGAGGGCCTCGGACGTCGGATGGTCGAAGATGACGGTGGCGGGCAGCGTCAATCCGGTCGTGGCGTTGAGCTGGTTACGCAGTTGGACGGCGGTGAGCGAGTCGAAGCCCAGTTCCTGGAACGGCTTCGATGCGGGGATGTCCTCCACCGTTCTGCCGAGCGTGGCGGCCGCGTACGTCCGGACTTGCTGGACGAGGAAGCCGAGCCGCTGTGACGCGGGCGTCTTCGCGAACTCCGTGCGGAAGGCGCTGCTCTCCGCCGCGGACCCGGTCTGCTCCGCCTCCCGGCGGTTCTCCGGGATGTCGTCCAGGAAGGGGCTGGGCCGCTGCGCGGTGAACGTCGGCGTGAACAGCTGCCAGTCGAAGTCGGCCACGGTCAGGGTCGTGTCGCCCGCGTCGACCGCCTGATGGAGCGCCTTGACGCACAGGTCGGGCCGGATCGGCAGCAGACCGAAGCGCTTGAAGTACGTCAGTGACTCCTGGTCGGCCGACATGCCGGCTTCGGCCCATGGCCCCCAGGCGATGGAGGTGGCGGCCAGCCCCAGGGTGCGGCGGTGTTCGGCGAGGGCGTCGAGGAAGTGGTTGGCGGCTCCGTAGGCGCCCTGTTGTCCGCTTCCCCACACACCGGCGCCGGAGGAGAACATCACGAACGCCGAGAGATCCAGCTCCCGCGTCAGCTCGTGCAGCGTCCAGGCCGCGTCGGACTTGGAACCGAGCACCTGTCCCAGACGCTCGGACGTCAGATCACCGATCGAGGTCAGATCGGTGATCCCCGCGGCATGGATGACGGCGGACAGGGGGTGGTCGGCGGGAACCTCCTCGACGAGACGACGGAGCTGTTCGCGGTCGCTGACGTCGCAGGCGGTGATGGTGACGGCCGTCCCGAGCCGGGTCAGCTCGTCGGCCAGCTCGCGGGCGCCGGGGGCATCTAGACCGCGCCGGCTGGTCAGGTGCAGGCGGGGTGCGCCCCGGTGGGCGAGCCAGCGGGCGAGGACGGCACCGATGCCGCCGGTGCCGCCCGTGATGAGGGTGGTGCCCCGGGGCTGCCAGGCGGGCTCGATCCGGTGGGTGCCGGGGGTGGTGGGGGCGTGGGTCAGGCGCCGGGTGTGGGTGCCGGTGGCGCGGACGGCGGTCTGGTCCTCGTCCTGGGGGAGGAGAGCGGCGGCGAGCCGGGTGAGGGTCTTCCGGTCGACGCGGGACGGCAGGTCGATCAACCCGGCCCACAGACGCGGGTGTTCGAGGGCGGCGACGCGCCCGAGCCCCCACACGTGTGCCTGCAAAGGGTGGGTGAGGGGATCGGTGGCGCTCGTGGAGACGGCGCCCTGCGTGACCGTGTGGAGGGGCGCGGTCGTGCCGTTGTCGGCGAGGGCCTGGATGAGAGCGGTGGTCGCGGCGAGCCCGGCGGGTACGGCCGGATGCTCGGGATGCGGCTCCTCGTCCAGCGCCAGCAGGTTGACGATCCCGGCGAGGCCGTCGGTCTCCACCGAGGCCAGGTCCTCGCGGGACGCCCGACCGGTCTCGACCGGATGCAGCCGGACATCGGAGGCCCCGTGCCCGGCCAGCGCCTCGGCCGTCGCCCGTACGGCGGGGTGCTCGGACAGCGCCGAGGGTACGAACAGCAGCCACTCCCCGCCCAGTTCCGGCGGGGGACCGTCGTCCTGATGCCTCCACGTGACCCGGTAGCGCCACGAGTCGACGACCGCCTGGTCCCGGTGCCGCCGGCGCCACCCCTGAAGCACCGGCAACGCGGGCTCCAGCGCACGGACCGCCTCTTCGCTGCCCTCCTCCGAGCCCAGCGTCTCGGCGAGCAGCCCGAGGTCGAGATCCTCGACGGCCCGCCACAACTGCGCCTCGGCGGCCCCCTGCTCCCCGTCGCCGCCCGCCACGGGTGACGCGGACGGTTCGAGCCAGTAGTGGCGTCGCTGGAAGGCGTAGGTGGGCAGGTCGACGGTACGGGGGGTGGGGTCGGCCGGGAACCAACGCCGCCAGTCGACCTCGGCACCGGCGGTGAAGGCGTGGGCGGCGGCGCGAGTGAGCTGGATGGTGTCGCCGTGATCGCGGCGCAGGGTGGGCACGACGGTGGCGGGGATGTCGGCACGCTCGATGGTTTCTTCCATGCCGAGGTTGAGGACGGGGTGCGGGCTGGCTTCGATGAAGAGCCGGTAGCCGTCGGCGAGGAGGGCTTCGATGGTGTCGGCGAAGCGGACCGGTTGGCGGAGGTTGGTGACCCAGTACTCGGTGTCCAGGGCGGTGGTGTCGTCGAGACGCTCGGCCGTGACCGTCGAGTAGAAGGCGACATCAGTACGGGAGGGGGTGATGTCGGAAAGGCGCTCGGTCAGCAGGTCGCGCAGCTCGTCGATCTGCGGGCCGTGCGAGGCATAGCCGACATCGATGACCCGGGCCCGCAGACCACGCGCCTCCGCATCGGCGACAACCGCCGCGACATGCTCCGGCGGACCCGAAATGACCGTGGACGAGGGACCGTTGACGGCCGCGACACAGACTCCCGGCCGGTCGCCGATGAGCTCGGCAGCCTCCTCGGCCCCCGTCCCCAGCGACGCCATGTCGCCATGTCCCTGAAGCTGCCGGAGCGCATCACTGCGCACCGCAACAATCCGAGCCGCATCCTCCAGCGACAGCGCCCCGGCCACACACGCGGCAGCCATCTCCCCCTGCGAGTGCCCGATGACGGCAGCCGGCTTGATCCCGTAGTCCTCCCAGACGGCGGCCAGGGACACCATCACCGCCCACAGCACCGGCTGGACGACCTCGACCCGGGACAGCTCATGGCCGTCCCCGCGCAACACCTCGGTCAGTGACCAGTCCACGTACGCCGAAAGCGCCCGCTCACACTCCGCGATCCGTTCCGCGAACACCGGCGACTCATCCAACAGTTGAGCACCCATGCCCACCCACTGCGACCCCTGCCCGGGGAAGACCAGCACCGGCCCCGCCCCCGCAGAAGTCGCCGCACCGGACACGACATCCGCGCACGCGTCGCCCGCCGCCAGCGACCGCAGCCCGGCCCTCAACTCGTCCCGGTCGCGGCCCACGACGACGGCCCGCTGCTCGAACACGGACCGGCTCATCACCAGCGACCAGCCGACCTCGTCCACCGTGGAGTCAGAGTCCCGTGAGGTGAACTCGTCCAGCCGCCGCGCCTGTTCACGCAACGCGTCGAACGAGCGCCCGGACACCACCCACGGCACCACACCCGCCCCGGGCGCAACCGCGCCACCCGAAGCAGCCTCCTCGGAAGAGACCTCCCCCGAAGGCACCTCCGCCGGCGCCTCCTCCAGGATCAGATGCGCATTCGTCCCCGAGAACCCGAACGAGGAGACCCCCGCCCTGCGCGGGCGCTCGCCGCGCGGCCACTTCACGGGCTCGGTGAGCAGGCGCAGCCCGCTGCCGTCCCATTCGACGTGGGGCGAGGGGGAGTCGACGTGCAGGATGGCGGGCAGCAGCTCGTTCTGGAGGGCCAGGACCATCTTGATGACGCCCGCCACGCCCGCGGCGATCTGCGTGTGGCCGATGTTGGACTTCACCGCTCCCACCCAGAGGGGGCGTTCCGCGGGCCGTTCCTGTCCGTAGGCGGAGATGAGGGCCCCGGCCTCGATGGGGTCGCCGAGGGTCGTGCCGGTGCCGTGGGCCTCCACGGCGTCGATGTCCTCGGCGGTGAGGCGGGCATTGGCGAGCGCGGCGCGGATGACGCGTTCCTGGGCGGGGCCGTTGGGCGCGGTCAGGCCGTTGCTCGCGCCGTCCTGGTTGACGGCGGAGCCCCGTATCACCGCAAGGACCTTGTGGCCGTTGCGGCGGGCGTCGGAGAGGCGTTCCAGGAGCACCACGCCGGTGCCCTCGGCCATGCCCATGCCGTCGCTGCCCGCCGAGAACGGCTTGCACCGGCCGTCGGGGGCGAGGCCGCGCAGCTCGCTGAAGCCGATCAGCGGGGCCGGCGAGGACATCACGTACGTACCGCCGGCGAGGGCCAGCGAGCACTCCTGGGTGCGCAGGGCCTGGGCGGCGAGGTGGAGGGAGACGAGCGACGAGGAGCACGCGGTGTCGATCGTGACCGCCTGGCCCTCGAGGCCCAGCGTGTAGGCGACGCGGCCCGAGGTGACGCTGCCGGAGTTGCCGATGGTGAAGTAGCCGGCGGTGCCCTCGGGCACCTCGGAGGCGCCCAGCGCGTAGTCGAGTCCGTCGCAGCCGATGAAGGTGCTGGTGGCGCTGGCGCGGAGGGAGAGCGGGTCGATGCCGGCGCGTTCGATGGCCTCCCACGCCGTCTCCAGGGCGAGCCGCTGCTGCGGCGCCATGGCGAGGGCCTCACTCGGTCCGATGCCGAAGAACGTGGAGTCGAAGTCGCCGGCGTCGTAGACGAATCCGCCTTCGCGGACGTAGCTGGTGCCGGTGCTCTCCGGGTCCGGGTCGTAGAGGGAGTCGAGGTCCCAGTTGCGGTTGCCGGGCAGGGGGGCGACGGCGTCGCCGCCCGTGGAGATCAGTTCCCAGAATTCTTCGGGGGACCGGACTCCGCCCGGCAGCCGGCAGGCCATGCCGATGACGGCGATCGGCTCGTGGCCCGCCGACTCGACGTCCTGCAACCGGCGTTCCGTCTGACGCAGGTCCGCAGTGACCCGCTTGAGGTACTCAAGAAGCTTCTCTTCGGTGTGCGCCATCCCGGTGACAACCGCTCCTCTCCGCGAGAACGGCCGGACCCCTGACCCGACGGCCGGACAGCCGTGGGATCGGCGTGAGCGTCGGGCAGGCGGGGCCCCGCCGGTCCGCAGACTCGTCGACGCCGCTAAAGCCCTCCTAATACTCGGCTCTGTACGCCGCCCACCCGGCTCTGTGGGGCCCCGTTCGCGTGCCGTCGCCCCTGGTCGCGGGGGTGGGCGGGTGGAGGAGGGGTTTCTTAGGGACACTTAAGCGGTGCCTGCCAAGGTGATCCGGTCTCAGGTCGTCACGCTCTGATCACGCGAAGCGAGGCATCGTGCCCATCACGGACAGCAAGCCGGCCGCCACACTCCCCGACCTGGTCGACCCGTCGTTCTGGGCGCGGCCGCACGAGGAACGTGTGGCGTTGTTCGAGGAGTTGCGCAGGCTGCCGCATCCGGCGTTCATCCGGCAGAACATGCCGGGCGTGCCCTGGACGTTCGGCTACCACGCGCTGGTCAAGTACGCCGACATCGTGGAGGTGAGCCGGCGGCCGCAGGACTTCTCCTCGAACGGCGCGACCACCATCATCGGCCTGCCGCCCGAGCTGGACGAGTACTACGGTTCGATGATCAACATGGACAACCCGGAACACTCCCGGCTGCGCCGCATCGTCTCGCGCTCCTTCGGCCGCAACATGATCCCCGAGTTCGAGGCCGTGGCGACCCGCACCGCCCGCCGCATCATCCGCGAACTCGTCGAGCGCGGACCCGGGGACTTCATCAGGCCCGTCGCCGCGGAGATGCCGATCGCGGTGCTCAGCGACATGATGGGCATCCCCGAGGAGGACTACGACTTCCTCTTCGAGCGGTCCAACACGATCGTGGGCCCCCTCGACCCGGACTACGTGCCCGACCGCGCCGACTCCGAACGCGCGGTCATCGAGGCGTCCAAGGAACTCGGCGACTACATCGCGGGCCTGCGCGAGGAGCGGCTGGCCGCCCCCGGCAAAGACCTGATCACCAAGCTGGTGCAAGTGCGGCCCGATGGCGAGCAGTTGACCCGCCAGGAGCTCGTCTCGTTCTTCATCCTGCTGGTCATCGCCGGGATGGAGACCACCCGCAACGCCATCTCGCACGCCCTGGTGCTGCTGACCGAGCACCCCGAGCAGAAGCAGCTGCTCGTCTCGGACTTCGACACGTACGCGAAGGGCGCGGTCGAGGAGATCCTGCGGGTCTCCACGCCCATCAACTGGATGCGCCGGGTCGCCACCCGGGACTGCGACATGAACGGGCACAGGTTCCGCAGGGGTGACCGGATCTTCATGTTCTACTGGTCCGGCAACCGGGACGAGAACGTCTTCCCCGACCCGTACCGTTTCGACATCACACGTGGCGCGAACGCGCACGTCACCTTCGGCGCGGTGGGCCCGCACGTCTGTCTCGGGGCCCACCTCGCCCGGATGGAGATCACCGCCCTGTACCGGGAACTGCTGGCCGAGCTGCCGCAGATCCATGCCGTGGGCCGGCCCAGGCGGCTCGACTCCAGCTTCATCGAGGGCATCAAGCACCTGCGCTGCGCCTTCTGACGGCGCTGCCGGATCGCGGGCGTATGCCTCCTCCGTGAGCGTACGCCCGCGATGGTCCGGTCAGCTGCCGGAGAGGGCCAGTGGCGGTGTCATCAGCTGCATGTCGCCGGAGAGTATGGCCCGTTGCAGATCCTGCAGCGGGCGCCCCGGTTCGAGGCCCAGTTCGTCGTTGAGCGTCTTGCGGACGGCCTGGTACACCTTCAGCGCGTCGGCCTGCCGCTCGGACCGGTAGAGCGCCAGCATGAGCTGCCGGTAGAACGCCTCGCACATGGGGTTCTCGGCGGTGAGCGCGTACAGCATGCCCACGGCCTCCCGGTGGCGGCCCAGTTGGAGCTGGCACTCGACGAGCATCTCCTGGCACTCCAGGCGGATCTCGGACAGCCATGTCGAGAACCCGTCGATGATCGGGCCGTTGGCGAGTGTTCCGTTGCCGCCCTGTCCGAGGATCGGGCCGCGCCACAGCGCCAGCGCCTGACCGAACCGCTCGGCCGCCTCCTCGTACCGCTTCTCCCGGAGCAGCGACCGGCCCTCGTCGACCAGTTCGGGGAAGACCTGGGCGTCGATCCGGTCGTTCCCGGTGCGCAGCACGTAACCCGGCGCCCGGGTCTCCACCGGATTGCCGGCCTGGCCGGGGACCTTCAGGAACTTGCGGAGCTGGGAGATGTAGACGTGCAGCCCCGCGGTGGCGCGGCGCGGCAGGTCCTCGCCCCAGATCTCCCTCATGAGCTGCTCCAGGGAGACCAGTTGGTCCGCGCGGATCAGGAGCACGGTGAGGACGATCTCCACCTTCTGCGCGTTGATGGTGGAGTACTTGTTGCCGTTCTGGATGCGGAGGGGTCCCAGTATCTCGTACCTCATCGGGTCGTCCCCCTTGCCGTCGCGGGCTGTCGTGCGGTGTCCGTCAGGGCCTTGGAGATGATCTCGGAGACACCTTTCTGGTGGGTGTTGAGGTAGAAGTGGCCGCCGGGGAAGACCCTGAGGTCGAAGGGGCCCTCCGTGTGCTCGCGCCAGGCCGCCACGTCGTCGCGGGTGGCTTGTGCGTCCCGGTCGCCCACCAGCGCGGTGACGGGGCACGCCAGTGGGGGTGCCGGACTCCACCGGTACAGCTCGACCGCCCGGTAGTCGTTGCGGACGACCGGGAGGATCTCCGCGAGCAGCTCCGGGTCGTCGAGGAACATGGGGTCCGTGCCGCCGGCCCGGCGCAGTTCGGCGGCGAGTTCGGGGTCGCTCATGAGGTGCACGGTGCCGGGCCGGAAGCGGGAGGGGGCGCGGCGCCCCGACGCGAACAGGTGGCGGGGCTCCTGGCCCCGGTCGCCCAGGCGCCGGGCGACCTCGTAGGCGAGCACGGCGCCCATGCTGTGGCCGAAGAGGGCCAACGGCCGGTCCTCGTACGGGGTGAGCGCCTCGGTGATCAGGTCGGCGAGCTCGGGGATGTCGTCCACGAGCCGCTCCCTGCGCCGGTCCTGGCGCCCGGGGTACTGGACCGCGAGGACCTCGGCGTCGGGCAGCAGGGTGGGGGATTGCGCGAGGGGGTGGTAGTAGGTGGCCGAGCCACCCGCGTGGGGGAAGCAGACCAGGCGGACGTCGGCTTCCGGCCGGGGCCGGAAACGACGTATCCATGAGTCCGACATATCGGGTGTGGGGGAGGCAGGCAAGATATTTCCCTTCGCCAGGAACGCTGACAACGGTGTCGTCGCATCACTTAGCCGCTCCTGATCATGCGCAGCTCGAAGTTTAAAGGGCAACGTCGGTTGGGCCACGACAGGGCGGAATGAGACATTCCCTTCTCTTTATGTGCGGCATTGCTGAATGATCGAATCCAGGACGGCAAGTTTGAAGTACGTTCTGTGTGAATGCTTCGGGGGGAAGCGGGTAATGCGCGGGCCGCTGCAACGCCCCGCACGGCCGGGCGGTCGCGGGCCCCGGCGGGTATCGGCTGGTCAGTCGAGTGGCGTGGATGGCGAAGGTCCATGGGGCGCGCTTGAGTCCCGCTTGAGTCCTCCTGGAATTGAGCGCCGCCCGAACGTGAGCGCATCTTTGCGGGAATATTACGTCCCCCTGGTTTGCCGATCGCTGCCACCCGTTGGCCTGCGAAATTTCCTCCCCCTCTCCTTTACTCAAGGGAAAGGGTCCGCTTTCCGTATGTGGTGGTCGGCCCGATTGCCCCGTACGCGATTGTGGCCGGTTGTTTCTCGCCGGGGCCCCGGGACGGGGCCGGTGCGCGCCGGCGGGGGTCGACCGAGGAGGGCCCGGTATGCCTTCGAGGCGGGGTTGTCACCTTTTGGGGTGACTATGTCGCGTTCAAGGGCCCCTGGCCGGTGGGGTATCCGCGATCGTCGTGCCATGGGTGAAGAGCGCGAGCCGCGGGAACACGGTCGGTCGGGGGCCGGCCCCGCCCGAGGCCGGCCACCTCACCCGAGTCCGTCGGAGCGGCCGGCCGGGCCGAACGGCCCCACGCCCGCCCACCGGCCCACCGCCACGACGGACCGCCACCCCCCGACACCAGCGGCGAGGAAGACGCCTGGGCGTGACTCCCCGCCGCCCTCCGGCGAACCGGCCATCGGCCGGCCCCGCCACCGAAGGAGCACGAGACGATGAGCGAGAGCGAGAGCATGTCGTGGCTGATGCGGGACATCCGCCGGACCCGCAAACAGGGTGCGGACGCGGTCGCGCGGCGCCGAGGTGACCGGCTGGCCGACCTGGTCGCCTACGCCCGCTCCGCCTCTCCGTACTACCGGGGCCTCTACCAGGGGCTGCCCGAACGCGTCGAGGATCCGACGCTGCTGCCCGTCACCGACAAGAAGCAGCTGATGGACCACTTCGACGACTGGACGACGGACCGGGACATCACCTTCGAGAAAGTACGGGCGTTCACCGACGACCCCGAACTGATCGGCCGGCGCTTCCTCGGCCGCTACCTGGTCGCCACCACTTCGGGCACCAGCGGCAGGCGCGGCCTCTTCGTGCTCGACGACCGGTACATGAACGTGTCCTCCGCCGTCTCCTCCCAGGTGCTCGCCTCCTGGCTCGGCCCCCTCGGCATCGCCAGGGCCATCGCCCACGGCGGCCGCTTCGCCCAACTCGTCGCCACCGAAGGGCATTACGTCGGCTTCGCCGGCTACTCCCGGATGGAGCTGGAGGGCGGCGGCCGCAGCAAACTCCTGCGCGCCCTCTCCGTGCACGAGCCGATGGAGAAGCTGGTGGCCGAACTCAACGACTACCGCCCGGCGTTCGTCATCGGCTACGCCAGTACGATCATGCTGCTCACCGCCGAACAGGAAGCGGGCCGCCTGCACATCGACCCGGTGCTCGTCGAGCCCGCCGGCGAGACGATGAGCGAGAGCGACACCGACCGCATCGCGAAGGCCTTCGACGCCAAGGTGCGCACGATGTACAGCGCCACGGAGTGCACCTACCTCAGCCACGGCTGCGTGGAGGGCTGGTACCACGTCAACGACGACTGGGCCGTGCTCGAACCGGTCGACGCCGACCTACAGCCGACGCCGCCCGGCGAGTTCTCCCACACCGTCCTGATCAGCAACCTCGCCAACCGCGTACAGCCGTTCCTCCGGTACGACCTCGGCGACAGCGTCATGCTCCGCCCCGACCCCTGCCCCTGCGGCGCCACCTCACCCGCGATCCGCGTCCAGGGCCGGGCCGGCGACATCCTCACGTTCCCCTCCGGCCGCGGCGACGACGTCAGGCTCGCCCCGCTGGCCTTCAGCAGCCTCTTCGACCGCATGCCGGGAGTGGAACTCTTCCAGATCGAGCAGACGGAACCGTCGACCCTGCGCGTACGCATGGTCCGGGCGCCCGGCGCCGACGCGGACCGCGTGTGGCAGCGCGCCCACGACGGGCTGTCCCGCCTGCTCGCCGACAACAAACTCGACAACGTCAAGGTGGAACGGGCCGAGGAACCGCCGCGCCAGGGGTCGGGCGGCAAGTACCGGACGATCATCCCGCACGCCGCCTGACCTCACCGGGCGTAGTCGCGCAGCTCCGGTTCCCGGTCCGCCCACGGCTGGCTGTGGAGGATCAGCTCGATCGGGTAATTGAGCAGGCCGGGCAGGGCGTTGACGGCCTCCTCGCTGTTGAGCGGCATGATCGGCTTGGCGCAGTGCGCGCGGTCGATCCGCCCGGAATCGGCCGGACCCGGGTGCTCGATCGCGTCGTCGACCAGGTCGTAGGTGACCTGGTCGACGACCATGGTGATGTGCTCGGGCCAGGGCCGCCCCGGGCAGATGTCCTGGACCCCGATACGGTGCGCGCCCGGCAGCGAGGGGGCCTGGCCGTCGGCGATCACGGACTCGTCGGCGTACGAGTAGATCGTGGTGTACGACGGTCCCGCGGGCATGGGCGTGCCGCCGTCGGCGAGCGCCTTGGTCCAGTTCGAGTCACGGGCGAACTGCAGCACGGCGGCGGGGCAGCGGGCGATCTCGGCGATCGGCCGGCAGGGGCTGGCGAGCCGGGTCCCCTGGAAGGGCGAGCCGAGCGTCACCACGTCGTCGACCTTCTCCGTCAGGTCCGGCCAGAAACGCAGCGCCCACGCCGCGAGCAGCCCGCCCTGGCTGTGCCCGACCAGGTCGACCTTGCGCCCTGTGTGCTCCTGGACGGTGCGCGCCGCGTACACCACGTACTCGACGGACTCCTGCATGTCCCGCAGCCCGCGCCCGGGGGAGTCCACCCAACAGGACTGGTAGCCCTTCTTCTTGAGCTCGGCCATGTAGTTCCAGGCGTAGTTCTCCTCGCCCTTGAGCCCGGTGCCCGGCACGAAGATGACGGTCGGCCTGTCGTCGCCCGCGCGCATGTCGTCCAGGTCCGTCTGGCAGTGCAGCGCCTTGGCGAGTTCGGCCGCGGGAATCTCCAGCGGCGGGGACGGATCGGCGGCCGCGGCCGCGGTGGAGGCCGGTAAGACGGACAGGGTCAGCACGGCCGCCGCGAGGCCGCCGAGCCATGAGGACAAACGCACTGTGACCTCCGCGAGACAGAGTGGGGGAGCCCCCACGGAAGGGGCCCTCATCGTGATGCGCCGTCCCGCCGTACGTCAACAGCCCCTGGGGTCACGGTAGTTGAGGCCAGTACCATATGCGCCAACCTCACCGCCCACACGGTCCCCGGCCGTGAGCGCCCACCGCTCGTGGTCCCGCCACGCGCCACCCACGAACTGGAACGCCACGGAGTATCCCTCCCGCCGGAACCCCAGACGCCTGACGAGATTCAGCGACGAGACGTTGTCGGGCTGGATGTTGGCCTCCAGCCGGTGGAGCCCCAGCCGCCCGAAGGCGTACTCGACGACGAGCCGCACCCCTTCCGTCAGGTAACCGCGCCCCGTGGTGGAGGCGTACGCGGTGTAGCCCAGCGTGCCGCTCTGCAGCGAGCCCCGGACGATGTTGTTGATGTTGACGCCTCCCACGATCGCGCCCGTCTCCAAGAGGCAGACCACGAAGCCCTCGTGGGTGGGCCGCTCGAACCGTTCGAGGGACTCCTGGAACGCCTCCACCGTGGTTGCGCGGGCGCCGAGCCAGCGGTCGAGCATCTCCGCGCTCTCCTCGCGCAGCCGGGTGATCTCCTCGTAGTCCTCGCGGCGGATGCGGCGGATGGCCACGCGGGGGCCGTGCGAGACGTGGTCGGGGGCAGTCATCCCGGGATCTTACGGCGGCCGCCGGTAGGAGCGAGCCGCGGGACGCCCCGTCGCGAGAGACGGGTGGCGCGCCTCAGCGGCCCGTGCTGCCGTCGATCAGTTCACGGAGGATGTCCGCGTGCCCGGCGTGACGGCCGGTCTCCTCGATCAGATGGGTCAGTGCCCAGCGCACGCTGGGCGCCGGGCCCGCGCGTCCCGGACGGGGAAGCGGCTCGCCGAGGTCCGTGCAGGTGTCGAGCACCTGGTTCGCCCGCTCGACGGTGGAGCGGTAGCGCGCAACGACGTCGGCGACACCGTCCTTCGGCGCCGCGTGGAACGTCGCCTGCCAGTCGGTGACCCTCTCACCGAGGAACGTGGCGCCCTCGACGGCGGTGAGGTGGTCGAGGAGGCCGAGCAGATTCGTCCCCGAGGGCACGGCGGCGGTCCTGACCTGAGGTTCAGCCGCGCCTTCGACCTTCGCCGCGACCGATTCCCGCAAGTAGTCGAGGAAGCCGCGCAGGACGTCGGCCTCGGTGTTCGCGGTGCGGGGCGGAGGGGCGTCCTTGCGGCGCGGGGTGCGGGCGGTGGCCATGGGGTGCTCCTTCTCCTCTTCCTTCTTCTTCACCGACGCGAGTCCGGCTCAGTGCTCGTCGGAGCGGCGGCTCACCGGTTGCGGCGGACGAGCAGCACGTGGTCGATGACCTCGGCCGTGGTCCCGTCGGGGCCGACCGCGGTCCGGCGCGGCATGTCCGCGCGCTCGACGGTCCACTGCGCGGGAGAGAGCCGCAGCTGCTCCGCGACCTCGTGGGGGGTGGGGAACCGCACGTCGGGGTCCTGGTTCCACGACCACGGCGCCGTCGACCCGTGATCGACGACCAGGAGCCGCCCGCCCGGCCGCAGCAGCAGGGCGGCCGAGCGCAGGACGGCAGCCCTGTCCTGCTCGTACGGCGCGTGGAAGTAGTGGGCGGTGACCAGATCGCACTCCAGCTCGGGCAGCGCGGCGCGTACGTCGTACTGCCGGGCGGTGATCCGGTCGCCCAGGCCGCGCGAGCGGGCCAGTCGGGTCAGCCGCGTGGTCGCCACGGCCGAGACGTCGAGAGCCGTCACCCGCCAGCCGAGCCCGGCGAGCCACAACGCGTCGCCGCCGCCCCCGCAGCCGATGTCCAGCGCGTCGCCGGGCGCCAGTGTCTCCCCCGAGGGGAGCGCGGTCACCGTCTCGACGAGCCGGGCGTTCGGCTGCGGATCGGCGGGCGCGGGCAGCTCCGCGTAGAACTTGTCCCAGTAGGTCGCGGCGTCCGTGAGCTCCATCGGGTTCCTTCCCCTCGGTTTCCGTGGGGCCAGTCTCGGCGGGGCTCGCGCGCATGGCATCTCTCGTTGCCGTTCCGGCAAAACCGGCGAGGTGCGGGGGAGGCGGGGCCCCGCGCCTCAGGCGTCCGTGACGGCTCGCAGGGGGCTGAGGGCGGCGGCGCGTCGGGCGGGCAGCGCGGCGGCGACCGCGCCCGTGGTGAGGGAGAGGACGATCACGAGGGCGAGGGTGCCCCAGGGCAGGGAGAAGGAGTACTGGGGGATCGCCCCGTTGGCCAGGCCGCTGACCTTCCACGCCCCGAACAGCCCGCCCGCCACCCCGAGCAGGGTGCCGAAGGCGGCGACGCCGACAGCCTCGAGCCGGATCATGCGGCGGACACCGGAGCGGTCCATGCCGATGGCGCGCAGGACGCCGATCTCACGCGTGCGTTCCGCGACCGACATGGCGAGGGTGTTGACCATGCCGAGGGCGGAGATCAGGACACCGATGCCGAGCAGCCCGAACACCATGGTCATCAACTCGCCCGCGACGCCCGCCTGTTCCCGGACGAGCTGGTCGCGGCTCTGGACCTTCAGGAGCGGGCTGTCGCTCACGGCGGACCGCAACCGGTCGGCCAGGTCCCGGGAGACCGTACCGTCGGTGGTGCGGACCAGGATGCGCTGGACGGAGGCGCGCAGATAGCCGTGGGCCTGCACGTCGCCGCGGTAGCCGAGGACGTCCTGGGCCGTGGGGTTGTCCTGGTAGACGCCGACGACGGTGTACGGGCGGTCGCGGTCCCCGGTGCCGGGGCCGATGCCCGCCTCGATCCGGTCGCCGGTCGTGACGTGATGGTCCCGGGCGAAGCTTCGGGAGACGGCGATCGTGCCGGGACGGAGGCGCTTCGCCGAGCCGCTGAGGAAGTCGAGCTTCATCACGTCGTCGACGGCCCGCGGATCCACTCCCGAGATCGACTTGGCCGAGGACCCGGCGGTGATGGTGGAGTCCGCCACGGCGGTGGCCGTCCGCACGCCCGGCACGTCGGCGACGCGCTCGACGGCGGCGGAGCCGACCCCGGTGGTGGTGCTGCGGGTGCTGATGACGTAGTCGGCGCTGAGCCCGGCGGCCGCCTGGGCGTCGAGGGCCTGATCGGTGGACCGGTCGATGACGGCGAGACCGGAGACCAGCGCGGTGCTGATCATCAGCGCGGCGGCGGTCGCGGCCGTACGGCGCGGGTCGCGCAGGGTGTTCTCGCGGGCGAGGTCCCCCACCACCCCGGCGCGGCCGGTGAAGCGGCTCAGGAAACGGATCACCGGCGAGGCGAGCAGCGGGGCCAGCACGATGAGGCCGACCACGAAGAGGGCCGCTCCGCCCATCGCCGACTGCACATTGGCGTCGGAGGCGCTGGTCGCACCGCTCAGCGACAGCAGCAGACCCGCCCCGGAACCGGCCATGACCAGGCCGAGGATGCCGCGGACGCGGGAGGCCGCCGCGGAGGGCTGCCGCTCGGCCGTACGCATCGCCTCGACGGGCGCGATCCGCGCCGCGCGGCGCGAGGGCAGCCAGGCGGCGACCACGGTGACGCCGACCCCGACGACGAGCGAGGCGAGCACCGTGGCCGGGCCGATCACCAGCGGTCCGCTGGGCAGCAGGTCACCGGAGGTGTCCAGCACACCGGGCAGCGCCGCGGCGACCCCGAGGCCCAGGACGAAGCCGAGTACGGACGCGGCGAGTCCGACGAGGGCGGCCTCGGCGAGCACGGAGCGGACCACCTGGCGCCGGGTGGCACCGATGGCGCGCAGCAGCGCGATCTCGTGCCGGCGGCGCGCCACGAGCATGGTGAAGGTGTTGACGACGAGGAACGTGCCGATGAACAGCGAGACCGCGGCGAACATCATGGGCAGCCGCTCGTAGCTGTGGGTCTTGGTGCCGATGAAGGCGGACTGCTGATCGGCCTGGGCCGCCCCGGTGACGGTTTCGGCCCGCTCGCCCGGCAGCACGGCGGTGACGCGTCCGGCCAGCTCGGCCTGGCCGGTGCCCGGCGTGGCGGTGAGGTCGATCTGGTTGTAGCGGCCGGGAGCGGCGAAGAGCTTCTGCGCGGTGGCCTTGTCGAACACCGCGAGGGTGCCGCCGGACCTCACCCGGCTGTCCTCGGTGGAAACCAGGCCCACCAGACGCTTCTTGAGGACCGGCCCGTTCTTGGTGAGCGTGACGCTGTCCCCCAGGGAGTATCCGGCGGCGGACGCGGTCCCGCCGTCCAGCGCCACCTCGCGGTCGTTGCGGGGCGCGCGGCCGGACGTCAGCGGGTAACGGCTGTCCTCGCCGTCGGGACCGGGCGTGTACGCCGCGCCGAACTTGCCCATCATGCTGTCGGCCCTCATCGGCGTGCCGTCCTTGGCGGCCAGGGTGACCGACCCGTCCGCCACCGGCCGTACGGAGGCGACGCCCGGAAGTCCGGAGAGCTTGCGCACCAGGGCATCGTCCAGCGCGCCGTACTGCTTCGCGGCAGAGGTCCCGGGAGGGGACTTCGGCGTCACGCTCACGTCGATGCCCGCGTAGTTCCGGGACATGGAGGCGCGGTAGGCGGCGGCGGTCGAGTCGGCGAAGACCAGGGAGCCGGTGATGAACGCGACACCGAGACAGACCGCGAGGACGGTCATGAGCAGACGGGCTTTGTGCGCAAGGACGTTGCGCAGGGCTGTTCGCAGCATGGGGTGCTTTCGGAGGGGGTTGGACGGGGTGGAGGGGGTGAACCGCACAGACAGCGGGCGGCAGAGGCGCAGCCGGTCAGGCGACGCACCCGGTCAGGCGGCGCGGCCCCGCCCGTCGAAGGCGAGCATCCGGTCGAGTACGGCATCGGCGCTCGGCTCGTGCAGCTCGTCCACGAGACGGCCGTCGGCGAGGAAGACGACGCGGTCCGCGTAGGCGGCCGCCACCGGGTCGTGGGTCACCATCACCACGGTCTGGCCCAGTTCCCGTACCGAGTCGCGCAGAAAGCCCAGCACCTCCGCGCCGGAACGCGAGTCGAGATTGCCGGTCGGTTCGTCGGCGAAGACGATCTCCGGCCGCGATACGAGGGCCCGGGCCACCGCGACGCGCTGCTGCTGGCCGCCGGAGAGCTGGGCCGGGCGGTGCGCGAGCCGGTCCGCGAGGCCGACGGTGGCGACCACGGTGTCCAGCCATGCCGGGTCCGGGCGCCGGCCGGCCAGCCGCAGTGGCAGGACGATGTTCTCCAGCGCGGTCAGCGTGGGCAGCAGGTTGAACCCCTGGAAGACGAAGCCGACCTTCTCCCGCCGCAGCTCGGTCAGCTGACGGTCATTCAGAGAGGACAGTTCGACGCCACCGATCCGGGTGGAGCCCGACGAGACCGGGTCCAGGCCCGCCATGCAGTGCATCAGCGTGGACTTGCCGGAGCCGGAGGGGCCCATGACGGCCGTGAAACGGCCCCGCGCGAACTCCACCGACACCGCGTCCAGCGCGGTCACCCTCGTCTCTCCCTTCCCGTAGGTCTTGGTCAGGCCATGGGCCCGGGCGGCCGGTTCCGTAAGGGGCGCGCTGGAGGACGCGTGGGAGGAAGGGAACGTCTGTGACATGGCAGCTCCGCATGGCGTGCGAGGGCCCGCGAGAGGCCGCGAACCCGGGGGACGCATCCATCCTCACGGCCCTGAGCTGCGAAAACGTCGTGCTGTGGGCGGGAGTTGACCTCTGTCGAAGGACCGACGTCCGCTGCCCGTCCTCTACCGGAGGACAGAGACCGGCGGCGACCGGACAGAGAGCGGCGGCGACCGGACAGAGCCGACCGGCGACGGCCGAGCCAGGAGATCGGCGGTGCCTGGGCAGGAGGCCGGTCGCGACGAGGTCAAGAGACCGGCCGGCCCCCGGTCAGGAAGCCAGCCCGGTCAGGAGGCCAGCCCGGCCCGGTGGGCCAGCAGCGCGGCCTGCACGCGGCTCGCCGAGCCGGTTTTGTCCAGGATGGCGCCCACATGGGTCTTGACCGTGCCGACGCCGATGCCGAGCCGCCCGGCGATGTCCTGGTTGGAAAGCCCCTCGCCGAGCATCGCGAGGACCTCCCGCTCCCGGCCGGTGAGCCGGTCGAGCCGCTCGTCCGCCGGCCCCTCCCCGGCGTCCCGCGAGGCACCGGAGCGCAGCATCCGGGAGATCACCGTCCCGGTCACCCCCGGCGAGAGCACGGCGTCCCCCGCGGCGGCCGCCCGGACCGCGCTGATCAGCTCCTGCGGGCCCTCGTCCTTGAGCAGGAACCCGGCGGCTCCCTCCCGCAGCGCCCGTACGACGTTGTCGTCGTCGCCGAAGGTCGTCAGCATCACCACCCGGGGCGCGGGTTCGAGGGCGAGCAGCGGCGCGATGGCGGCCAGTCCGTCGCACCGCGGCATCCGGATGTCCACCAGCGCCACGTCCGGGTGGTGCGCCGCGGCCTCCGCGACCGCCGCGTGTCCGTCGGCGGCTTCGGCGACCACGTCGATGTCCCCGGCGTGCCGCAGGATCAGGCGGACCCCGTGCCGGATCATCGCCTCGTCGTCGGCGAGCAGCACGCGGATCGGGTCGGTGGGGCGGGTCATGAGGTCTCCCAGGGCGGGGCGTCCCGCAGGGTCGGAACGGTGAAGCGGTCGATGGAGATGAGGCGTTGCGAGGCGTCGAAGCAGTAGCGGGTGATCGTGAAGGTGCCGGGGCGGGGGTCGGGGCCCGCGGGCGGGTAGACACAGCCCACCGCGCCGGCGGGCCGCGGCGGCTCGTGCCCGGTCGCCGCGGCCCGCACCGCCGGACTGTCGTAGATGCCCTTCAGTTCCCGGTACGTCATGCCGAGGCGCGGCCGCGTCGGCGGTTCCGCGCCCCTCGGCTGGCTGTAGACCATGCTGACCGCGAGCGTCATCAGCACCCAGAGCGCCGCCGCCCCGAGGACGAACATCAGCGCCCTGGCGGTCAGCGGGCCGCACGGCAGCGCCGCGTCCTCGTCGGACCCGTCCGGCGGGGAGGCCGCCGTGCCGGCCGCGGCCGGTTCCCTGGTGACGGTGTCGGCGGGTTCCGTCGGGACGGTCGCCGCCACCTGGAACCCGCCGGACGGGGGCGTACTCGTCTCGAAGGTGCCGCCCAGCAACTCGACCCGCTCCCGCAGACCCGCCAGACCGCGCCCCGACCCGACCTCGTGCCCCGCCCCCGCCTGGGGCCGCGTGCCGACTGCCGCCGCCGTGGTGGACGCGCCGTTGCGGACCGTGACCCGTACCGTCCCGTCGCCGTGCGCCACCCGCACGGTGACGTGGGAGGACGGCGCGTACCGGTGCACGTTCGTGAGGGCCTCCCGTACCACCCGGTGCACCGCGCGCCGCACCTGGGGCTGGCACACGTCGAGGTCGGGGCCGCTCCACTCCAGGCGTACCGCGATCCCCCCGTCACGGGACTCGGCGACCAGGGCCTCGACGTCGGAACGGGTGCCGGTGGCGTCGGTGAGCGCGTCCGGCCCGGTGTCCCGGCCGAGCGGGCCGAGCACCCCGAGCGCCTGCCGCAGCTCGCGCATCGCGTCCCCGGTGGTGCGCCGGACCAGGACGGCCTCCTCGCGCAGCTCGGGGTCGGCCTGGCCGAGGGCGAGTTCGAGACCGCCGGCGTGCAGCGAGATGAGACTGAGCCGGTGGCCCACCAGGTCGTGCATCTCGGCGGCGATCCGGGACCGCTCGTGGGTGCGGGCCTCACTGTCCGCGGACCGGCGGGCCCGCTCGGCCGCGTCGCCGCGTTCACGGAGCGCCCACAGCAGCCGGTCCTGCTGTCCGGCGACCGTGCCGACCAGGCCGGGTACGACCACGGCGGTGACGGCCATGACCACGCCGAGTTCCAGGCCGTAGGCGGTCGAGCCGGGGCCGGTCGAGGGGCCGGCCGCGGTCGCGGCGGCCAGGGTCAGCAGGCTCGCGCCGCCCAGCAGCCGGAACCGGCGGCGCGAGCGGACCGTGCCGATCGCCACGGTGTACGCGGCGGCGGCCGTCACCGGGCCGACGACGGGCGCCGCCCCGGCCAGGACGGCGAGGACGAGGAGTACAACGCCTGGCCCGAGCCGCCGCAGCGCGAACAGGACGACGGCGACCGGGACCGCGAGCAGCTGGAACCCGGCGTACGGAAGATCCCACAGCCGCACGGCGACCGCCCACAGGCACAGCGCGGCCACGGCGACTCCGCCCGCCTCGGCGACGGCCCGGGCCACCGCTCCCGGACGTGTCTGAGCGTCCCGCCCGGACGGGACGCGACGGAGAAAACGGCAGATGAGAGACACACCGCCAGTATCGACCGGGCCGAGCGGACGGCCGTGGACCTCAGGGTCGATCCGGGCCTCTGTCTTTCGGCAGAGACGGGCGAAGGCCTGCCGTCCCGCTCATCCGTAGAGGGAGTGGGCTCCCGGGCTGTCGCCCCGAAAGCGCTGGCCCGCGGCGATCTCGTCGCCGACCACCGACCAGAGGGTCTCGTCGTCCTTGAAGGGGAGGGGGTCGACGCTGCTCGTCGCTTGACGGATCCGCTCGACCTCGCCCTCCAGCCGCTCGAAGTCGGCGTCCTCGTCGCCGTCCGCGTCCTCGTCGCCGCCGCTGAAGGGGAACTCGTCGAGCAGGCGCTGGAACCGGGCGGTGACGTGGACGAGGGAGGAGACATCCGTGTGGGTCTCCCGCACGGTCTCCTCGTCGGGGTCGAAGGCGTGCACCGTGCCGGATACGGGATCGAGGGCGAGGTGGGCGTTGAGCAGCCAGCCGATGACGGGCCACACCTCCGCGCCCGCCGGGGCGTCCTCGAACTCCTCGGTGTCGACGACATCCCGGACGAGAGGCAGCCGACCGGTCTCCCCGTCGGGCTCGCGCAGCGAGAGCGTCCCGGTGGGGAGGCCGACGGTCCGCAGAAGGCGTGCGCCCTCGGTGTCCGCGGCGAGCGGCGGGAACGCGGTGGCGGGCAGGGTCGCGAGCCGGCCCTCGCCGAAGATGCCGGCGAGCTCGCCGCGGGTGACGTCGAAAAGCACTGCGGGACTCCGAACTGGGTGGCGGCACGGGCGCCGTGAGACGCGCGGCGAACCAAAACGGCCACCACCATAGCGGCGCGGATCACAGCACTCTCCCCGAGTCCGATTCCCCGGAGCGGCGAACACCACCCCGCAGACTCACCTGTCACCCGTCATCCGTCACGCGCCGCAGCCCGTACGGGGATGATCCCGGCCAGACGTTATCCTGTCGACGCGGCCGCAGACATAGCCCGTAACCAGCGGCTTTTCAGGATGAAGCGGCCTTTCAGGACGAACGGCCGCATCGTAGAAGCAGAAAGCTCAGGTTGTGGACTACCAGGCCGTTCTCGAGGAAGTCGCCGCCTTCGCCCGGCCGTTGGTGGGCCGCGGTCAGGTGGCGCAGTACATCCCGGCGCTCGCGGACGTGGACGCCGAGCGCTTCGGCATCGCGGTCGCCGACGTCAACGGCGAGGTGCACGGCGTCGGGGACTGGCAGGAGCCCTTCTCCGTCCAGTCCATCTCCAAGGCCTTCAGCCTCGCGCTCGTCCTCGCGGAGGGCGGCGAGCGCATCTGGGACCGGGTCGGCACGGAGCCGTCCGGCAACCCCTTCAACTCGCTGGTCCAGCTCGAGTACGAGAACGGCATCCCGCGCAACCCGTTCATCAACGCCGGCGCACTGGTCGTCACGGACCGGTTGCAGAGCCTCACGGGAGACGCCGGGACGACGATGCTGGAGTTCCTGCGCGAGGAGAGCGGCAACCCCGACCTCGCCTTCGATCCGGTGGTGGCGGCCTCCGAGGCCGAGCACGGCGACCGCAACGCGGCCCTCGCGCACTTCATGGCGAGCTACGGCAACCTCGACAATCCCGTGGCCACGGTCCTGGAGCACTACTTCCGGCAGTGCGCGATCCGCATGAGCTGCCGGGACCTCGCCCTCGCGGGCGCCTTCCTGGCCCGGCACGGGCTGCGCCGCGACGGCACGCGCCTGCTGCCCGCGCGCGAGGCCAAGCAGGTCAACGCGGTCATGCTCACCTGCGGGACGTACGACGCGGCGGGCAGCTTCGCCTACCGCGTCGGCCTGCCGGGCAAGAGCGGCGTCGGCGGGGGCATCGTCGCGGTGATCCCGGGCCGCTGCACCCTGTGCGTCTGGAGCCCGGGCCTGGACTCGTACGGCAACTCCGTGGCGGGCGTGGCGGCACTCGACCACTTCACGACGGTGACGGGTTGGTCGGTGTTCTGAGAGCGCGCGGCGCGAGCGGGGGGCTCCGCCCGCACGCGCGTGGGCGGATGCTTTAGCGCGGTCGACCCTTATTCTTGCTGCCGTCATCTTCTATAGCTTGCTGTGCAGCGGAAGTAAAGGACTCCAAGTCGCGGTACACCACATCTGCAACCGAATCGAGCAGTGCGAAACCTTCGTATATCTCGTCAGTAATTCTCTGCCGTGACTCTGGAGAGTCGCCGTCTTCGGTACTCCCGGCGCGTGAAGCCCTGTACATGGCGGATCTAATGCGCAGGCTGCTTTCTCTGAGAGAATTAGCCGGTGCGAGGACGTAAGCGGGGCCGAGGAGGGAGATCTCTACCCACTGGGCCCTGACCTCGGTTTCCAGTGCGCGGGCGGCTTGGAACGCGTCGTCGCCTGTTTCCCGTGACCGTGCGATTTCGGCCAACTCGGCACAGGCTGAAGAAAACGCCTTGTAGGCATCGTAGCGAGGCTGACGCTGTTCCTTCTTATGGTCGGCCCGTACGGCAATTTGGGCGCTCTCGCGCTGCCACCAGCCGGCTGCAAGCGATGCACCGATAGTGCCGAGGGAACCCGCCAAAGCGCCGCACACGGCGGCTAGTCCTGCGTCCATGTGGCGAGTTTACCTTCCTGCGGTGTTAATCGGCGCCGGTTGGGATATGGGGCGCAAATCACCTCTCAATTCGCTGCAGTTTAAGGCTGGCGAGGCCATTCTTGCGCCTATATCGCAAGGGCCGCTGAAGCGCATAAGTGGTCAAGGAGAGTCGCGCCGTAGACCGTGCGCGGAACGTCACGATCCAGCTCCGGCCCGCGCCCTGACCGACTGACCGCCACGCGGAGGTCAAAAAGAGTTGGACGGCGATGTCGAGAACCCCCGAGCGGCTCCGTCCCCGTAGTGAGCGCGGCCAGAACGGGTCGCACAGCACCGAGGAGAACGACGATGGCGAAGTACCTGCTGCTCAAGCACTACCGCGGCGCCCCGGCTCCGGTGAACGACGTGCGGATGGACCAGTGGACACCCGAAGAGGTCTCGGCGCACATCCAGTACATGCACGACTTCGCGGCCACGCTGGAGAAGACCGGCGAGTTCGTCGACGGCCAGGCACTGGCGCCCGAGGGCGCGTGGGTCCGGTACGACGGGGAGGGGCGTCCGCCGGTCACCGATGGTCCGTTCGCGGAGACCAAGGACCTCATCGCCGGGTGGATGGTGATCGACGTCGACAGTTACGAGCGGGCCATCGAGCTGGCCGGTGAACTGTCGGCCGCCCCCGGAGCCGGTGGCAAGCCGATCCACGAGTGGCTGGAGGTGCGCCCGTTCATGGGGTGCCCTCCCACCGTCACGGAGTGACCCGGCCACCGCGCCGCGATCGCCCCGCAGCCGGGGTGGGACTCGACTCTTTCGCGTCTCGCCCCAGGGGGGCGACGCATGAGTGACCGGCCTCGCGGCGGATCCCGACGCGGTGTGGTGGCTTGCCTCGGCCGTTGCCGGGGCCGCTACAACGTCCGTGGGGTTCATGGCAGTTCATGGTGGCCGACACGGGAACCGGCACCGCTCAAGGGGACTTGCGTTGTGTCCGGCCCGGGGTGGCTGCGGCCGGGCGTCCGGTACGACTGTTCCCTCCCCCCGAGTGACATCCGCCCGATGCGCCGCCCACACGGTCACCGGAACCGATACGACTGCCTGCGTGACCTACGTGACTATGGCGACCTGCATGACCAACGCGACCTGCGTGACCAAAGCGAGCGCACGCGTCCTGACGACAGCAGTCTTCGCCCTGCTGCCCCTGACGGCTCCGGCCGGCCCCGCCGCAGCCGTTCCGCCCGCCGTCCCCCAGCCGGGCCACCTGACCCTGACCGACGCGATCGGCCGGCTCCCCGTGGCCGAGGAGAACCATGACGGGTACGTGCGTACCGCGTTCAAGTACTGGGTGGACGACGACCACGACGACTGCTCCACCCGCGCCGAGGTCCTCATCGCCGAGTCCCGCACGGACCCGGTCGTCGAGGACTCCTGCCGGATCGCTTCGGGCACGTGGTACTCGTACTACGACGGGAAGACCGTCACCCAGCCGCGCGCGCTGGACGTCGATCACGTGGTGCCGCTCGCGGAGGCGTGGGACTCCGGGGCCGCGCACTGGAGTTCCGCTCGCCGCGAGGACTACGCCAACGACCTCGACGCCGAACGCAGTTTGGTCGCGGTTACCGCGGCGACCAAGAGGGACAAGGGTGAGCAGGACCCCGCCGAATGGCTGCCCCCGCTCGCCGACGCCCGCTGCACCTACGCCGCCGACTGGATCGCCACCAAACTGCGCTGGTCCCTGACCGCCGACCGCGCCGAGATCTCGGCACTCCGTGAACTCGCCGACGGCTGCGGCCACCAGGGCCTGGACGACGTGGCGCCCGCCCCGGAGGGCAGGTAACGGCGTCGGGGCCCGCCCTGTCCACGTACCACTCTGGTTTACTCCTGCTACCGCAGGAGTTGAGGGGCAGGTACCCCCGTGGTTTGACGCTTCGGCGTCGATGGCGCGCCTAAGGTCGCTTCTGTCCGCCTGACCAGCGGACATGGACCTCGCTCACCCGGGGCCAGGGCCCCGGCCATGTGCGTCGTGTCAGGGACCTCGTCGAGGAACTCGACCTGGGGTGGGTCCACCGACACGACAGAGCGGTCCGCCTGGTTCCCCCACGGCGGACCGCTCATTTTGTGTGCGTGTTGCATGACCAGGACACCTCCGACAAGGGCGGGAAGGCCTGCCAAACCGCACCCCTGTCAAGGACTTCCGCACGATTGATGTGAACTCTTATTGAGCTTCGCGCGGCGTGGCGCAAGCCTTTGAACAGGTAAAACGACCCCGGTAGGACCGCTCACGGGGATTCCTGCAAGATCCACAACCGTAAAGCGGGGGCATCATGGGGGCCGCGAATCCGCGCCGCCTCGTGAGGAGTCCTGATGGCAACCAAGCTGGAACACCGACCGGCTCCGCAGTTCGAACTTCGATGCGGCGGACTGCACTTGACGATTCAGCGCGTGCCCGGATGGCTGGTGGCGGCTCTCGCCACGGCCACGGGTAGCGGGTTCGCAGCGTGGCTCACGTCGCGGTGACACAGGTTCTCAGGATGCCGCTCAGGTCGTGACGGTGGGCCTCAGTACCTCCTCGCACCACTGCCGGAAGTCGGTCGGCGCGGCCGAGGTCGTGGCCTTCTGCTCGGCCTCATGATCGTAGATGCCGTCGTTCTGGGCGGCGGCCATGTCGACCAGGCCCTGCGCCCAGGCAGGGCTCATGCCGTACTGCGTCATCGTTGCCCGGTACTCCCGCCCGTCGACCTGCCGATAGCGGACGGGTCGCTCCAGCACCTCGGACAGGACTCGCGCCATGTCGTGCGGGGAGAGGGTGTCGCCGATCAGGGGGACAGTAGACCGGCCGGTCCAGGAGCCATCGGCCAGCAGCGCGGCGGCAGTTGAGGCTATGTCGCGGGTGGCGACGGTCGCCAGCGGGCGGTCGGCGGTGTTGGGCATGGAGAACGTCCCCCGGGTCTTGATCGCTTCGGCCTGGTTGAGGAGGTTCTCCATGAAGAACGGCATCGCCAGGGCCCGGTAGTGGACGCCGGTCCGCTCGATCATGTCGTCCATCGCGAACGCGGGGGACAGGAGCCCGGCGTGCCGGCCGTAACCCCGGCCCAGGCTGGTCACGCCGACGACGCGCTCGATGCGCTGGGCCTCGAAAGCCTCGCAGGCAGGGCGGGTGAAGCCGAGGTAGTGCTCGTGGATGTCATCGGCCTGAAGGTTCGGTGGCACCAGCCACAGGACGCTGTCGGCGCCGCGGAACGCCGCGGCGAGGGCCGCGGGGTCACTGTGCGAGCCCTGCACGACCTCGGCGCGTTCGCGTGTCCGCGGGGTCAGCCTCGAGGGGTCGCGGGCGATCACCCGGACGGACTGCCCGCCGTCGAGCAGTACGTCTAGGACCTGGTGGCCGATCTGGCCGGTGGGCGCGGTGACGACGATCACGGGAGCCTCCTGGAGGGGGTCGGGTGGGTGGTGTTTCCATCGTTAACGTACGCGCGTTTCCGGTGATACGCAAAGCGATAACGAGTTACTGTTATCGTTGGTAACATGGACGTCGAACCCTCCGCCGTGCCGGAGAGCAACCGTGACCGGATCACCGCCGCCGCCACCCGGCTGCTCGCGGAGGGCGGCCGCGAAGCGGTGTCGACCCGGGCGGTCAGTGGCGCGGCAGGCGTCCAGGCGCCGACCATCTACCGGCTCTTCGGCGACAAACAGGGCTTGCTCGACGCGGTCGCCGCGCACGGGTTCGCGACGCACCTCGGGACGAAGGCCGCCCTCGAACCGTCGGGAGACCCCGTCGAGGACCTGCGCACCGGCTGGAACCTCAACCTGGAATTCGGCCTCGCCAACCCGGCCCTATACACCCTCATGTACGCCGAGCCCCGCCCCGGCACCATGCCGCCCGCCGCCTCCGCCGCGCTGGAGATCCTCGCGGACCACATCCACCGGATCGCCGAGGCGGGCCGCCTCCGGGTCGACGAGGCGCGCGCCGCCCAGCTGGTCCATGCGGTCGGCGGCGGCGTCACCCTCGCGCTCATCGCCACCCCCGAGGACCGCCGGGACGTCACCGTGTCCCACCTGGCGAGGGAAGCGGTCATCGCCGCGATCACCACCGACGCGCCCGCCCCGGCGCCGCCGGGCCCCGCCGGAGCGGCGCTCGCGCTCCAGGCGCTCCTGCCGCAGACCGACGTACTGACCCCGGGCGAGCAAGGCCTGCTCACCGAACTGCTCACCCGCATCGCCCGACGCACACCGCCCACCACCGTCGTGCCGCCCCCTTCCTAGTGGCCCGGTCCGGTCGCGTATGCCAGGGGAGGGGCGATCGCCTGGGCGTCCGCTCCCTCGCCGACCCATAGGGCGATGAACAGCGCGGCGGTCGCTTCCAGGAGTCCGGCACGGTTGAGGCCGCCGCCGGCCACGGCTTCACAGCCCACGTCCCGTACCAACTCATTCACCCGCGCGAGGGCACTCTCATCGTCTCCGCAGACCGGAACAGCCAGTGCTCGCCCGTCGAAGACGGGCGGCCGCATGCGCCATACGCCCTCGTGGCAGAGGTTGAAAGCCTTGACCACGTGGGCACGCGGTGCTGCCGCAGCCAGTTGTTGCGCGGCGGAGGGGCCTCCTTCCGTCAGAAGCCGGAAGCCCGGCCCGACCAGATTGGAGCAGTCGATCAGCACCTTGCCCTCCAGGGCCGCGTGCAGGTCCCGCACCGTGTCCACCCCCGCCCCGAAGGGCAGCGCGGCCAACACCACTTGACCGAACTCCGCCGCCGCGCGCAGACCGGCAGGCTTCGCGCCCCCGCCGATGCGTGTCGCGAGCCGCTCCGCCTTGTGTGCGTCCCGTCCCCCGATGGTCACCTCGTGCCCGGCCCGCACCCAGTGGGTGGCGAGCGCGTCGGCCATGTTGCCGGCTCCCAGTACACCGATTCTCATGACGCGTCCCCTCTCCGTTCCTGCTTTGACCTTCACATCGACGCTAGAAGGCCGCCGGGGCACCATTTGGTACGTGACGACCGACACCTTCCTCGCCGACTGCCGCGCCCGCCTCGCCTTCGACCTGCTCTCCAACACCTGGAACGCCGTGGTGCTCTGGGCACTGCGCGACGGCCCCAGCCGCCCGGTCGAACTACGGGAGAGGCTCGGGGGCATCAGCTCCAAGGTCCTCACCGAGACTCTGCGGCGGCTGCAGTTCAATGGGCTGGTCGCCCGGCAGGCAGACCCCGACGCACCCTCACGGGTCGAGTACCGACTCACGCCGCTGGGACGGACCTTGCTGGCACCCATCGACGCCGTCGGAGCGTGGGCCTTCGAACACGGGGATGAGGTCATGGCCGCCCAGGAAGCAGCATCCAGCCCCGCCTCACGGACCCCTCGTCCGACGCCGGTCACGGCCACTGGTTGAGGCCGGGCGGCGGGCGCGTCACAAGGGAGGGGTCACTTCGTCGGGGGGACCCACGCGTTCGTCGCGGGCGGCGCCGTGGCAGGAGTATCCGGCCCATCAGTCGATCAACCATGCCACCTGTCCTCGTGCGGCCGGCGTGGGAAGTGTGACCGCCACCCCACCACCCCGCCCAGGCACGCAACACGTGCCCATAAGTGCAGTGTTCACCAGCCGCGCGGCCCCATACCCTTGCGCCGGACACCGCCCCTGTAGTCGGCTGATCCGCATGGGGAAGAAGAGCATTGTCGCAATGACCGCCGCCCTCGTCGCGGGGTCCCTTCTGACGGGCCTACCTACTGCCGGTGCGCAAGCCGCCGAGTACGGTAAGGAGCGGGGCAAGGAGTACGGCACGGAGCGTGGTTCCGCGCCCGCGCCCGCGCGCGATGTCGGTGATCCGTCGACGCTCACCGGATTACCCCGCTCCACCGGGGTCGACCTGGACACCGTGACGATTCCCGAGCTCCAGGCGCGCATGGCGGACGGGTCGCTGTCCTCGTCGCTGCTGACCCGCACCTACCTGCGGCGCATCGAGGAGATCGATCCCAAGATCCACGCGGTGCTGCGCACCAGCCCGACGGCGCTGCGCCAGGCGGCCGCAAGCGACGCCAGACACCGGCAGGGCAAGACCCTCGGACCGCTCGACGGCATACCCGTGCTGCTCAAGGACAACGTGAACACCCGTGACATGCCGACGACGGCCGGATCCCTCGCGCTCGCCGGCAGCCCGCCCGAGACCGACGCCGTGCTGGTGACGCGGTTGCGGAAGGCGGGGGCGGTCATCCTCGGCAAGACCAACCTCTCCGAGTGGGCCAACTTCCGGGCCGCGAAGCCGACGTCCGGGTGGTCGGCGGTGGGCGGGCAGACCAACAACCCGTACGTCCTCGACCGCAATCCGTGCGGCTCGTCGTCAGGTTCCGGCGCGGCCCTCGCCGCGTCGCTGTCGCAAGTGGCGATCGGCACCGAGACGGACGGTTCCATCGTCTGCCCGGCCGGGATGAACGGCGTCGTCGGCCACAAGCCCAGCCTCGGTCTGGTCAGCCAGTCCGGTGTGGTCCCGATCTCCGCCGAGCAGGACACGGCAGGACCCATGGCGCGGAACGTGACCGACACCGCGCTCACCCTCTCCGTCCTGAGCGAGAACTCGCGTGGTGTTCGGGCCGACGCGGGCTCGGGCAAGTCGGGGACCAGCCTCCGCGGGAAGCGGATCGGCTTGTGGCGCCTGCCCTCGCTCGGGGCCGACGTGGACGCGGTGATGACCCGTACGGCGAAGAAGCTGCGCAAGGCCGGAGCCGTCGTCGTGGAGGTGACGCCCCCGTACCAGGAGCGGCTCGCCGAGCTCGAATTCCCGGCGCTGCTCAGCGAGTTCCACCGGGACATCGACGCCTACCTCGGCACGCGCCAAGGGCCCCGCGACCTCGCCGGTCTGATCGAGTTCAACCGCACCCACCCGCAGGAGCAGTCCTGCTTCGCCGGCCAGGAGCTGTTCGAGCAGGCCCTCGCGGCGCCGCCCACCACCGACCCCAAGTACCGGGCGATGCGCGCCGAGCTGAAGGATCTCTCCCGGCGCTCCCTGGACGAGACGATGGCCGACCACCACCTCGATGCCATCGCCGCGCCCACGAACCCGCCCGCCTGGACGACCGATTGCGCGCGCGGCGACAACGACGTGATCCCGTCCTCCACGCCGGCCGCCGTCGCCGGATACCCCTCGCTCTCGGTGCCCGCGGGCACCGTGAACGAACTGCCGGTCGGCGTGCTCCTGATGGCCGGTGACCACCAGGACGGCAAGCTCTTGGCGCTGGGCGCCGCGGTGGAGAACCGGCTGCAGGCCTGGCGGGCGCCCCGCTACCTGCCGACGGTCGGGTCCGCCGCGACACGTTGAGCACAGACACCCGGACCAGGACACGGCCGCCGCTCAGGCGTCGGCCGTGTCCTGGAGTACGTCGCAGGTGTGCTGGAACTCCTCCATCAGGCGCGTGGCCTCGACGACGAGGACCCCGTACGGCCGGGCGGCGTTGGCCAGGGGCAGCTCGTTCTCCTGCGCCGTGTTCAGCACGTTCTGGAGCTCCTCCTGGGCGACGGTCGCCAGTTTGCGCATCTCGTCGGCCTGCTCGGTGAGGGTGTCGCTGTCGAGCTCCGCGAGCACGTGCGTGATGTCGCGCAGCCGGAGGGCGAATTCGGCGTATGCCTCCAGTACGGGCGCGTACGTGTAGGTGTCCTCCGTCTCCCGCCACCGGGCGAGGCTGCGGGTGAGCGAGGCCAGCTGGTAGACGGCGCGCTCCAGTGCGTCGATGGCCTGCCGGTAACGGGTGAAGGAGAGGTAGGCGCGGTGTGCGGGCAGCAGCTTGCGCGGGTTGAAGGGCAGGCTGTTCTCCGCCGCGTTCAGGCCGGCCCGCGCCTGCGCGACCGCGCTCTGGACGCGTTCTCCCGCCGTACGCCACTGCTCGGCGCGCTCCGCGTCGACGTCTCCGCTGCACAGACCGTCGGCCATGTCGTCCAGCAGGCTCTCCATCTCGGAGGCCAGGAGGTGCAGGCCCTGTTCGGCGCTGCGGTAGCGCAGTGGGGGAGCGATGCACAGGTTGACGAGCAGCCCGATGCCGCAGCCGATGACGACGAGAAGGATGATCTGCCCGAGCTGTAGGGCCCGGTCGGCGTTGGTGGTCGTCGTCGCGTAGGTGGAGAACGCGAAGAACGCCGCCGTGCCGACCTGGGAGCGCTGCTCTCCCAGCGCCGGCCACTGGGCGAGCACCAGCGCGATGACGGCGACGATGACGAACGCGAACAGGTCGGGGCCCGCCGTGAAGCCGATCGCCGACTGCACCGCCACCCCGACGATGACCGCGGCCGTGTACCGCAGCGTCTGCCACAGCGACGTGTAGATCGTTACGCTCATGGTCAGCACCGCCGAGAACGGTGCGAACGCCGGCGACGTCGCGTTCAGCAGATCGTGGGCGACCCACCACGCGAGCGTCGCCGCCAACACGCTCTTGCCGACGAGGAGGCAGGTGTGCCGCTCGTATCCGGACGAACTCCACGCGCGCGCCATCCACGCCCAACCGCTCCGCACCCGTTCCACCACGCGATCCGACTGTCCTCTCCGTGCCGGGCCCCGCGAGCCGGGGACCGGGACAGGACACGTAACCACAGCGGGCCCGGTGAAACCGGGATGCACCTGGTTGCCCTCCCGTGTCAGCGGACATGGGCCGCGGACGCAAGCCGTCCCCGCACTCTTCCGAGTACGGGGACGGCTTCGGTGGTCCGGCGGGCGGGGGAGCCTACTCGGTGCCTACTCGGTGGTCAGCAGGCCGGCGCGGAGCTTGGCCACGACGCGGCTGATCAGCCGGGAGACGTGCATCTGCGAGCAGCCGAGCGCGTCGGCGATCTGCTGCTGGGTCTGCTCCTCGACGAAACGGAGGTGGATGAGCGTACGGTCCCGTTCGTCGAGGCCCGCGATGAGCGGGGCGAGCGAGTGGAAGTTCTCGACCAGTTCGAAGGAGTGCTCGTCGACGCCGATGAAGTCGGCGAGCAGCGTGTCGGACTCGTCGTCGGAGCTGTTGACCGCGGCGTCGAGGGAGACCGCGTTGTAGCCGTTGGACGCCTTCTGCGCCTCGGTGACCTCGGCCGGGTCGAGCTGCATCAGCTCCGCGAGCTCGGCCGTGGTGGGCAGGCGGCCCAGGCGGGTACGCAGCTCCTCGGTGGCCTTGGACAGTTCGATACGGGCTTCCTGCAGGCGGCGCGGCACGTGCACGGCCCAGGACGTGTCGCGGAAGAAACGCTTGATCTCCCCGGTGATGTAGGGGACGGCGAAAGAGGTGAACTCGACCTCACGGGTGAGCTCGAACCGGTCGATCGCCTTGATCAGGCCGATGGTGCCGACCTGGACGATGTCCTCCATCTCCTGCGGGCCGCGGTGCCGGAACCGGGAGGCCGCGTACTGCACGAGGGAGAGATTCATCTCGATCAGGCAATTGCGTACGTACTGGTAGTCGTGCGTGCCCTCCTCAAGGCCGGCCAGACGGTCGAAGAGCCGCTTGCCGACCTCCCGCGCATCCTTCGGCGCAATGGAGGAGGGGTCCGTGTACGCGCGCTCCACGAGTTCTTCCGCGGCCTTCTCGGCCTGGCCCTGTTCCCGCGCCGTCACGGTGATCATTGGGTCCCGCCCCTTCGAAATCGAATTTGGCTGTCTTCCCCCGTAGCGCGCCGGTTACCCGGGAAACAGCCGTACACACCTGCGACTCTCACAGATCCTTCAGATCTTGATGAACGTCGTGATGATGTTTGAGGACCGAGTGAGCGGCCAGGCGTACTGACAGCACATGATGTCGATGCCAAGGAGCGTGAGCGGAAGATGAGCGCCAACGAGAAGGCCAAGGCCAAGGTCGAGCAGACCACCGGTGCCGCCGCCGAGGCCGCGGGACGCGCCGTGGGCAACGAGAGCCTCACCGCCAAGGGCCGTGCCCAGCAGATGAAGGGCGACGCGCGCCAGGCCAAGGAGAAGACCAAGGACATCGGCAAGCACTGACCAGAGCGCCAGGGACATACTGCTGGGGCGGCCCCGGAATGGGGCCGCCCCAGCGGCGTGTGCGGGGGGACGCGTCCTACGGGTCGAGTCGCGCACCAAGCCGTCCATCGAGCCGCATGTGCCGCCCCTGCCAGCGCGCCCGGAGCCAGCGGTCGTGACTGGCCAGGACGACGGCCCCGGGGCCGGGACCGAGCGCGTCCTCCAGTTCGTCGCACAGGCGCGGCGAAAGGTGGTTGGTGGGCTCGTCGAGCAGCAGCAGCTGCGGCGGGCGCGCCACCAGCAGGGCCAGGGAGAGCCGCCGCCGCTGTCCCACCGAGACGCTGCCGACCGGCTTGTCCAGGTCCGCCGCGTGCAGCAGCCCCAGGGAGCCGAGCGGTACCGCCTCGGCCCGCTCGGCACCCAGCGCCAGCCGGTAGGTCTCGCGCACCGACCGGCCGGGCCGGGCGAACACGGTGTCCTGGGCCAGCATCGCCACGGTCAGCCCGGGGCGCCGCCGTACCTCGCCCTCGGGCGTGAGCCGTCCGGCGAGCACGGCCAGCAGGGTCGACTTCCCGGCCCCGTTGGCGCCGGTGACCAGCAGCCGGTCGGTCTCCGTCACCTCCGTGCTCACGGGCGCGAGCCGGCCGGGCACTTGTACGTCGTGCAGGGAGACCAGCGGCCCCCGCTCGCCGGCCCCGTCGGCGGCGATCCGGGGGACGGCGAACCGCAGCGGCCGCGGTGGCTCGGCGACTCCGGAGCGCTCCAGTTCCTCCAGTCGGCGGGTGGCGTTGCGCACGCGGCGGGAGATCTGGCTCTGCACCCGGCCGGCCCGGTGGCCGTACCCCATCTTCTCGTTGTCGCGCGGGCCGCGGTCCGGGGCGAGGCGGTGCGCGGTGACGCCCGCGGACTCCCGCAGCGCCGCCAGCTCCTCCTGCTGCTTGGCCCACCGCCGTGCCCAGCGGCTCTGCTCGGCACGTTTCTCTGCGAGATAGGCGCTGTAGTTGCCGCCGTAGCGGACCGGGCCGTCCATCGAAGGGTCGAGGTCGACGAGGTCCGTGCAGACCGCGTCGAGAAACGCCCGGTCGTGGCTGGCCACGACGACCGCGCCGGGCAGGGCGCGCACCTGCTCCTCGACGAAGGCGGCGGCAGTGTCGTCGAGGTGGTTGGTCGGCTCGTCGAGGAGGAGGGCGGCGGGCCGCCGGACCAGCAGTGCGGCCAGCGCGAGCCGGCCACGCTGGCCGCCGGAGAGCGAACCGAGTCTCCGGCCGGGGTCCAGGGCGCCGAGTCCCAGGCCGTCGAGGACGAGCGCGGCGCGCCGGTCGGCGTCCCACGCCTCACGGTCCTGGGCCCGCTGGAGCCGGACACCGTACGCGTCGAGCAGGTCCGGGTATCCGGGTGTGTCGTCGGCGGTCCTGGCGAGCTCGTCGGCGAGCCGTTCCAGTTCGGCGAGGTCGGCCCTGACCTCGCGCAGCGCGTCGTCGAGCACGCCGGCGACGGTCGTCTCCGCGGCGTAGGGCATCTCCTGTCGCAGCAGGCCGAGATCGGGCGGGCGCGTGACGCTGCCGGCGTCGGGCTCGTCGACTCCCGCCAGCAGTCTCAGGAGTGTCGACTTGCCGGCGCCGTTCTCACCGATGAGCCCGATGCGGTGGCCGGGCGACGCGGTCAGGGAGAAGTCGTCCAGTACGCGCCGTCCGCCGTAGGTGCGGATGAGGTCGTGGGCGAGCAGGGCGGGTCGGGGCATGAAAGGTCCTTCCGGCGTGTTCGGCTGGGCCCGCCGGGCGCGAGGCCTCGGGCGCGGGCCGGGTCGGCACGGCGGCTCAGGCTTCGGGCGCCCCGGTCTCCGTGAGCTCGCCGTCGGCCAGCCGCAGCCACCGGGTCACGCCGATCTCGCGCAGGAACCGCTGGTCGTGGCTGACGACCACGAAGGCGCCCCGGTAGGAGTCGAGGGCGCTCTCCAACTGCCCGACGCTGACCAGGTCGAGATTGTTGGTCGGCTCGTCCAGGAGCAGCAGGTGCGGAGCCGGTTCCGCGCAGAGCACGCAGGCCAGGGTGGCGCGCAGCCGCTCGCCGCCCGAGAGCACCCCGACGGGCAGGTGGGCGCGGGCGCCCCGGAACAGGAATCGGGCGAGCAGGTTCATCCGCTCGGCCTCCGGCCGCTCCGGCGCGTACGCGGCGAAGTTCTCGGCGACCGTCCGGTCCTCGTCCAGCAGGTCGAGGCGCTGCGAGAGGTGGGCGACGCGGCCGTCGGCCCGCTTGACCTGCCCCAGGACGGCGCCGTCCTCCTCCACCGTCAGATCGCCGTTGAGCAGACGCAGCAGCGTGGACTTGCCGGCGCCGTTGGGGCCGGTCAGCGCGATGCGCTCGGGCCCGCGGACCGTCAGGTCGACGCCCTGGCCCGCGAACACGTCCTTCTCCCCGAGGCGGACGCGCAGGCCCTCGCCGAGGAAGAGGGTGCGCCCGGCGGGCACCTGGGTCTCCGGCAGGTCGATGGTGATTCGCTGCTCGTCACGGAGCGCCCGCCCGGCCTCGTCGAGCCTGGCCTTCGCCTCGCTGATCCGGCCCGCGTGCACCTGGCCCGCGCGGCCCGCCGACTCCTGTGCGCCGCGCTTCATGTTGCCGGCGAAGATGCGGGGGAGGCCCGCGCTCTTCAGGTTGCGGGCGGCGTTGCTCTGGCGGCGCTCGGCGCGCTCGCGGGCCTGCTGCATCTCCCGCTTCTCCCGCTTGAGTTGCTGCTCGGCGCTGCGGACGTTCTTCTCGGCGGCCTCCTGCTCGGTCCGGACGCTCTCCTCGTACTCCGTGAAGTTCCCGCCGTAGAAGCGCAGTTCACCGCCGTCGAGTTCGGCGATGCGGGCCATCCGGTCGAGCAGGTCGCGGTCGTGGCTGACGAGGAAGAGGCAGCCGGTGAAGTCTTCCAGCGCGGCGTACAGCTTGTGCCGCGCTTCCGTGTCGAGGTTGTTGGTGGGTTCGTCGAGCAGCAGGACGTCGGGCCTGCGAAGCAGCTGGGCGGCGAGCCCGAGGGAGACGATCTGGCCGCCGCTGAGCGTGTGCAGGCGCCGGTCGAGGGTGAGGTCGGCCAGGCCGAGGCGGTCGAGCTGGGCGCGGGTGCGTTCCTCGATGTCCCAGTCGTCGCCGATGGCGGTGAAGTGTTCCTCGGCGACGTCCCCGGACTCCACGGCGTCGATGGCGCGGATGATCGCGGCGACGCCGAGCACCTCGGCGACGGTGAGGTCACCGGTGAGGGGGAGGCTCTGCGGGAGGTGGCCGAGGGTGCCGGTCACGGAGACGGACCCCGCGCGGGGCTTCAGTTCACCGGCGATGAGCTTGAGCAGTGTGCTCTTGCCGGTGCCGTTGGGGGCGACGAGGGCGGTGCGGCCCGGGCCGACGGTGAAGGACAGGTCCTGGAAGACGGGGGTGTCGTCGGGCCAGGCGAAGGAGAGGTTCGAGCACACGATGGACGCGTCGGACATGGAGGTGACCTCGTGGGAGGGGGGCAGGCAAGACAGACTTCTGCCCCGGTGGCAGACAGGAAGAGGGGACGACTGCGAGGCCACATCGGCGGCGCTTCCACGCACCGTCCGGTGGCCTGCCGGGTCCGGGTATCACCCGGAGATGTCGTCGTCCACCACCATGTCTGGGCTCCTCGTCAAACGATCAACGTCATCCCCACCATAACCGATGGCCCGGCGACGGGGACGGCGAACGGGCGAGGGAATGCTTACCCGCGCTCGCCTGTTGCGCCCGAAGGGCGGCCGCGACCCCGTGCGAGCGGGCGGACAGCGGCCGGCCCCCGCGCGAGAGGGCGAACAGAGGAGGCGGCGCCGTGGGTGCCCGGGAGCTGGAGCGGATCGATCTGGGCGAGGTCCCCTACCTCGACGCCATGGAAGAGATGCGGGGCTGGGTCGAGCGGCGCCGCGCCGGGACCATCGGCGACCGGCTCGTCCTCCTCACCCACCCGCCCGTCATCACCTACGGCACCCGCACCCCGCCCGGCGAACTGCCGCGGGCGGATTCGCCGATCCCACTGGTCGAGGTCGACCGCGGCGGCCAGGCCACCTACCACGGCCCCGGCCAGCTCGTCGGCTACCTCGTCCTGAACCTGCGCGAGCGCGGCCCCGGCGACATCGTGCGGCAGGTCGAGAACGGGCTGATCGACGCCGTCGGCTCCCTCGGCTTCGAGGCCGTGCGCCGCGACACCCCGCCCGGCGCGCAGAGCCTCGTCGGGGTATGGACCCCGCGCCACGACAAGCTGGCGTCGATCGGCATGCGCATCCGGGGCGGGGTCACCAGCCACGGCTTCGCGCTCAACATCGCCCCGGACCTGGACGAGTTCACCCGCTTCACCGCGTGCGGGCTGCCCGACGTGGCGATGACCTCCCTCGCCGAGATGGCCGCCGAACGCGGTGTCGAGGGGCCCGGCGAGGCGGCCGTCCGGGACGCGGTGGCCCGGGCCTTCGGCGCGCACCCCGCGACCTGAGCCGGACCGCGCGCCGGTGCGGCACCCGGGGCAGACCGGGCGGCCCGCTGGATGCTCTTACGTGTGGAGAACCGCGTACTCCTCTTACGTGTGGAGCGCCCCGTACTCCTCCACATGCCCCTCGGGCTCCAGCTGGATCGTCGAGTGGGCCACGTCGAAGGGGCCGCCGACACACCGTTGCAGGCGGCCCAGCAGCTCCCCGTAGCCGTCCGCCAGAGCCGCGTCCGTGACGACCACGTGGGCGGTGAGCACCGGCATCCCCGAGGTGACCGTCCACCCGTGCAGGTCGTGCACGGCGACCACGCCCGGCTCCTCCATCAGGTGGCGTCGCACCTCGCCGAGGTCGACGTCCTGCGGGGTCGCCTCCAGCAGGACGTGCACGGAGTCCCGCAGGAGGCCGTACGCGCGCGGCACGATCAGCAGCCCGATGACGATCGAGGCGATCGGGTCGGCGGCCTGCCAGCCGGTGAGCAGGATGATCAGGCCGCCCACGATCACGGCGACCGAGCCGAGCGCGTCCCCGAGGACCTCCAGGTACGCGCCGCGCAGGTTGAGGCTCTTCTCCTTGGCGTCCCGCAGCAGCCACAGCCCGACGAGGTTGGCGAGCAGGCCGCCGACGGCGACCACGAACATCAGGCCGCCCTTGACCTCCACCGGCTCGCTGAACCGGCCGATCGCCGACCACAGGACCCAGACGAAGATCGCGACGAGGAGCAGCGCGTTCAGGACCGCGGAGAAGATCTCCACCCGGTAGAACCCGAAGGTGCGCCGGGGGGTCGGTGCGCGCTGGGCGAGGGTGATGGCGCCGAGGGCGAGCGAGACGCCCACGGCGTCGGTCAGGCTGTGCGCGGCGTCGGCGAGGAGCGCGAGGCTGCCGGAGAGGAGCGCGCCGACCACCTGGATGACGGTGATCGTGCCGCTGATGCCGATGGTCCACAGCAGCCGGTTGCGGTACGTCCCGCTGAGAGTGCCGCCCGCCGTCGCCGCGGCCGGGCCGTGGTCGTGCCCCATGTCCGCGAGTGGATCATGTGGGGTTGCGGGCCGCCACCGCATGGTCGGCCACTCGGCTCAGTGCGGCGGGCGGTGCTCCGGGGAGCCGGTCCCGCCGCTCTCAGTGGATCCGCGGCGACACCGACGTGTCGCGCTGGTGCGGGATGCCGAGGGGCGGGGGCAGTTCGCCCTGCTGAACGGTGACCGTGCGGGCCGGGGCGGGGACCCGGATGCCCTCGGCGCGGTAGCGCCGGTGCAGGCGCTTGATGAACTCGTGCTTGATCCGGTACTGGTCGCTGAACTCGCCGACGCCGAGGATCACCGTGAAACTGATCCGCGAGTCGCCGAAGGTGTGGAAGCGGATCGCCGCCTCGTGGTCGGGGATCGCCCCGGTGATGTCGGTCATCACCTCGTCCACCACCTCGGTCGTGACCCGTTCGACGTGGTCCAGGTCGCTGTCGTAGGCCACCCCGACCTGCACCGTGATCGACAGCTCCTGCTCGGGGCGGGTGAAGTTGGTCATGTTGGTGCCGGCCAGCTTGGCGTTGGGGATGATCACCAGGTTGTTGGAGAGCTGCCGGACCACGGTGTTGCGCCAGTTGATGTCGACGACGTAGCCCTCCTCACCGCTGCTGAGCCGGATGTAGTCGCCGGGCTGCACGGTCTTCGCCGCCAGGATGTGCACGCCCGCGAAGAGGTTGGCGAGCGTGTCCTGCAGCGCGAGGGCGACGGCGAGACCGCCCACGCCGAGCGCGGTGAGCAGCGGCGCGATGGAGATGCCGAGGGTCTGCAGGACGACCAGGAAGCCCATCGCCAGCACCACGACACGTGTGATGTTGACGAAGATGGTCGCCGATCCCGCGACGCCGGAGCGGGACTGCGCGACGGCCCTGACCAGGCCGGTGACGATCCGGGCCGCGGTGAGCGTGGCCGCGAGGATGAGCAGCGCGGTCAGCGTCATGGTGACGTTGCGTCCGGTGCGCGGCGTGAGCGGCAGCGCGCCCGCCGCGGCGGCGAGTCCCGCGGTGATGGCGGCGCAGGGGACGAGGGTGCGCAGGGCGTCGACGATGACGTCGTCACCGTTCCACCGGGTGCGGCTGGCCCGTTCGCCCAGCCACCGCAGGAGGGTACGGAGCAGGAGCCCGGCCAGGACGCCGGCGGCCACCGCGATGCCGGCGACCATCCAGTCGTGGAGGGTGAGCGCACGGGTCATCGGCCGGCTCCCGTCGGACGGGACGAGGGGGAGTACGACGAGTGCCGGGTACGGGACGCGTCTTCCGTCGTACGGCCGGGCGATCGGTCCGCGACGCGGCGTATGTGATGTGTCGTCACCTTGTGATACCTGCTCGATTCCGGGAGTGCGATCACGGCGGGTCGGGGTGCCGGCCCGGCGCGGACGTCATCCTGCCCCATCCGGGCACGGCAGGCGCACGTACCCCCACCTGGATCTTCACGGATCGGGTGGCTCTGTAAACCGGCACCGGCGAGAACCGGCCGACCGTGCCGCGCCCGCCGGGCGGTCGAGGAGATGTGCGGTCGTGGGGGTTCCCGGGCCGCGCGTGTTATGCAAGTCTCCTTTCCAATTCCGGTGGGACGGGGGACATCACGGCCCGTCAAGCGGGCCGCCCTCGCACGGATACGGGGTGAAGCACTGATGCGGAACAGCGCGCGCGGGCACGACCTGGTCGCGTTGCGGCGGCTCAACACCACCGTCGTGCTCCGCGCCCTGCACCGCCGCAGCCCGCGCACCCTCGCCGAACTCGCCGCGGGCACCGGGCTGTCCAGGCCCACCGTGGAAGCCGCCGTCGAGGAGCTCGCCGAACGCGGGCTCGTCGGCGAGTCTGCCGAGGACACCGGCGAGCGCGCGCCGGGACGCCCCGCACGCCGCTTCCGCTTCCGCACCGAGGCCGGGTACGTGCTCGGCGCCGACATAGGGCTGCACAAGATGGTCCTGCTCCTCGCCGACCTCGGTGGCACCGTCCTCGCCGCCCACCGCGGCGCCGTCGACCCGCGGCTCGGCGGCAGCGCGCGGCTCGACCTGCTGCGCGACGCGACGGAGACCTTCCTGGCCGCCCACGCGCCGCCCCGGGCCGCCGTCCTCGCCCGCTGCGTGGGGGTGCCCGGCATGGTGGACGCGGGCGGAGTCGTCACCTCCGTGGTGGTGCCCGAGTGGTCCGGCGTCGACCTCGGCCGGCTTCTGAAGGACGGCGGGCCGGGGCACACCCTCGTCGAGAACGACGTGAACCTCGCGGTCCTCGCCGAACGCTGGCAGGGCGCCGCCACCCTCGCCGCCGACGTCGTCTGCGTCCTCACCGGGCACCGCGTCTCGTGCAGCCTCACCATCGGCGGCCGGCTCCACCGGGGCAGGCGCGGCGGCGCCGGTGAGCTCGGCATGCTGCCGCTGCTCGGCATGAGCACCGCGCAGGAGGCCCTGCGCTGGCCGGAGGAGAGGCGGGACGGCGAGTCCGAGGTGGCGGCGCTCGCCCGCGCCGCGGACGCCGCGGACCCCCGCGCGCTGGCCGCCGTCGCCGAGTTCGCGGACCGGCTCGCGCCCGGCATCGCCGCCCTCTCCCTCGCCGTCGACCCCGAACTGATCGTGCTGACCGGCGGGGCGACCCCGGTCGGCCGGCATCTCGTGCCGCTCCTCGAGGAGCGGCTGCGCCCCATGACCCTGCACGTCCCGCGCGTCGCGCTGAGTTCGCTCGGCGAGCGGGGCGTGGCCCTCGGCGCCGTACGCAAGGCGCTCGACCACGTGGAGGAGGAACTGCTCGCGGACACGGCGTCCTGACGGCGCGCCCCGACGCGGGGCGCGGTCCGCGGCGGCGCCCGACGACTTCCTGGGAGGCGAAGGCGCACATGCGCAGAAGGACACTGCTCGGCGGGGCGCTGGCGGCCCCTCTGCTCGCCGCCTGCTCCGACGGGGGCGACGGCTCGGGCGGCGGGGGCAGGACGACGCTCTCGTACGGCATGTGGGACCCGGCGCAGGTGCCGGGCATGGAGCAGATCATCGCCGCGTTCGAGAGGGAGAACCCGCGGATCTCCGTACGCATCGAGCTGACGCCGTGGGCCAGTTACTGGACCACGCTCAAGACGTCGATGCGCGGCGGCACCGCCCCCGACGTGTTCTGGATGAACGCCGTCAACTTCCAGCTGTACGCGTCCGGCGGCGTCCTCGAACCCCTCTCCGGCCACATCAAGGCGGACGCCACCCCGCTGGACCGCCACCCCGAAGCCCTCGTGAAGCTCTACTCCTACCGGGGCACGCAGTACGGCCTCCCCAAGGACTTCGACACCATCGGCCTCTGGTACAACAAGCGGCTCTTCGACAAGGCGGGCATCTCCTACCCGGACGCGAGCTGGACGTGGGACGACGTGCGCGACGCGGCGGCCGAACTCACCGACCCCCACGAGCGCGTGCACGGTTTCGCCGCCGAGATGGACCGGCAGGGCAAGATCTACCCGGCCGTCAGCGCCGCGGGCGGCTACGTCATCGAGGACGGCCGCTCCGGCTTCGGCGACGAGCGGTCCATCGAGGGCCTGCGCTTTCTGACCGACCTGGTCGACCGGGGCTGGTCGCCGCCGCAGAGCGCGATGGTCGAGTCCATCGGCCGGGTGCGCTACTGGTCGGAGAAGATCGCCATGAACTACGACCTGTCCGCGATGGCCGGCCAGATGTACGCCGTGCCCGCGCTCAAGGACCACGGCGGCGTCGCCGTCCTGCCCAAGGGCCGGCGCCGGGCCACCATCATCCACGGCCTCGCCAACGTCATCTCCGCCAAGAGCCGCAAGAAGGCGGCGGCCTGGAAGTTCGTGCACTTCATGGCGGGCCGTGAGGCCGCCGAGATCCAGGCGAAGGCGGGCGTCACCATCTCCTCGTACGAAGGAACCCAGGACGCCTGGCTGAAGTCGATGCCGGAATTCGACCTGAAGCACTTCATCGAGATGCAGAAGTACGCCGTGCCCTACCCCAGCTCCAAGAACACCGCCGTCTGGGAGAACCTCCAATACCCGCTGCTCGGCGCCGCGTTCAGCGGCAAGGGCGGCATCGAGAGCGCCGCCCGCACGCTCGGCGAGCAGATGGACCGGGTCCTGAAGGAGGAACGCGCCTCATGAGTGTCTTTCCCGCCACGGCGGCCGCGAAGGCGGCCGGGCGCCGCGCCGCCGCCTCGGGCACCCGCCCCCGGCCGCGCAACCAGAAGGCCGCGTACTGGTTCATCGCGCCGCTCGGCATCGGCTTCGCCGTCTTCTACTTCTGGCCGCTGCTCCAGACGTTCTACTTCAGCTTCACCGAATTCGGCGCCTTCGGCGGCCACACGTTCATCGGCACCGACAACTACGTCCGCGTCGTCAAGGACGTCACCGTCTGGCAGGCGCTCGGCAACACCCTGATCTACACCCTCATCGGACTCACGGCGCTGCCGATCGCGATCGTCGTCGCCTCCCTCCTGAACCGGCGCGGACTGCGCGGCGTATCGCTCTACCGCGCCCTGTACTTCGTGCCGTTCGTGACGCTGCCCGTCGCCGTGGGCCTGGTCTGGAACTGGCTCTACAACGGCGACTTCGGGCTGCTCAACGAGATCCTCGGCTGGTTCGGGGTGGACCGCAACTACTGGGTGTCGGACCCCTCGACGGCCGTCTACGCGATCGGCGCCGTCATCGTCTGGTCGACCACCGGCTACTACTTGATCATCTTCATGGCGGGCATCAAGGCGATCCCCCGGGACTACTACGAGGCCGCCGAACTCGACGGGGCCGGGGCGCTGCGCAGATTCTTCACGATCACCCTCCCGCTGCTCAGCCCCACCATCTTCTTCGCCTCCGTCATCTGCATGATCAATTCACTGCAGACCTTCGACCTCATCTACATCATGATGGCCGAGAAGAACCCCGCGATCGGGGACACCCAGTCGATCGTCGGCCTCTTCTACAAATGGGCGTTCGTGGAGAACGCGCAGGGCGCCGCCGCCGCGCTCGCCTTCCTGCTCATGCTCGTCATCGCCGGCCTGACGTTCCTGCAGTTCCGTCTCCAGAAGAGGTGGGTGCACTATGCCTGAGCAGCAGACCGGCGCGGAGAAGACCCGGCGGCGCGTGGACGCCGGCTCCCTCGCCACCCACGCCGCCCTCTCGCTCGGCGCGCTCGTGATGGTCTTCCCCTTCCTCTGGCAGCTGCTCACCGCGCTCAAGACCCTCGCGGAGACCTCACGGGTGCCCCCCACGTTCCTGCCCGACGACTGGAACTGGTCGAGCTTCGACGAGGTCTTCACCGCGCTGCCGTTCCGGGAGATGCTCACCAACAGCCTGATCAACACCGTCGGACGCACCCTCGGCCAGCTCGTCTTCTGCTCGCTCGCCGCCTACGCGTTCGCCCGCATGCGCTTCCGCGGCCGCAACGCGCTGTTCGCGCTCTTCCTCTCCGTCCTGATGGTGCCGAGCTCCCTGCTGGTGCTCCCGCAGTACGACATCGTCCAGTGGCTCGGCCTGCTCAACAGTGCCCCCGCGCTCTTCCTGCCCGGCATGTTCAGCGCGTTCGGCACCTTCATGCTGCGCCAGTTCTTCCTCTCCCTGCCCGCGGAGCTGGAAGAGGCGGCCCGCATCGACGGGGCCGGCTCGTTCCGCGTCTTCTGGTCGATCATGCTGCCGCTGATCCGGCCCGCGCTGGCCGCCCTCGCCGTCATCACCGCCATGTGGTCCTGGAACGACCTGCTGTGGCCGCTGATCGTCAACACCGACCCGCGCGAGATGCCGATCAGCGCGGGACTCACCTCGCTGGAAGGGCAGTACGAGACCAACTACCCGGTGATGATGGCCGGTTCGCTCATCGCCAGCCTGCCGATGCTGCTCGTCTACGTCTTCCTGCAGCGGCACTTCGTGCAGAGCGTCGCCCTGTCCGGCTCCAGGAGCTGACCCGCACCGACCCCGCAAGGAAAGGCGGCCCGTTCCATGCCACCGCTTCACATCGGCCTGCTCGGCGCCGGCGGCATCGCCCGCGCCCATCTGCCCGGCTGGCTGGCGCTCGGCGCCCGGGTGAGCGTGCACACCGTCGACGGCTCCGCGGAGAAGCTCGCCGCCGAGTACGCCGGACTCGGGCACGACGTCCGTGCCGTCGAGAACCTGGCCGCCCTCCTCGCAGGCGCGCACGCCGTCGACGTATGCACCCCGACCCCCACCCACAAGGAACTCGCCCTCGCCGGGATCGCCGCCGGCCGGCACGTCGTCTGCGAGAAACCCCTCGCCCTCACCGCCCGCGACGCCGAGCAGATGGCCGCCGCCGCCGAAGCGGCGGGCGTCCGACTCCACCCCGCCCACGTCGTGCGCTACTTCCCGGCATACGCCGCCCTGCGCCGGGCCGTCGCCCGCGGCGACCTCGGCGAACCCGCCGTGCTGCGCTTCACGCGCGGCGGCGCCCGGCCCCGGTGGGCGCCGTGGTTCGGCGACCCGGCCCAGTCCGGGGGCGTGATCATGGACCTGATGGTCCACGACATCGACATCGCCCGCTGGCTTGCGGGCGACGTGGTCCGCGTGCACGCACGGACCCGCGGCGTCGAGCAGGCCACCGGCACCCCGCCCGAGGTCGTCACCGCGAGCGCCGTCCTCACCCACGCGTCCGGCGCCGTCAGCCACATCAGCGGACTCTGGGGCCTGCCCGACCAGCGGTTCCGCACGACGTTCCGGGTCGCGGGCGCCGACGGCCTCCTGCACCACGACTCCACCGCCGCCCCCGGCTTCCGCATCACCGCACGGGGCGCCAGGGCCCCCGACGAGGCCATCCCGACCAGCCCCATGACCGAGAGCCCCTTCCTCACCGAACTCCGCGAGTTCGCCGCGTCCTGGCAGCCGGGCGGGCCCGCGCCCCGGGTCAGCGCACGCGACGGCGTGGAGGCGGTGCGGATAGCCGAGGCCGCGGTGGAGTCCAGCCGGACCGGCCGGGTCATCGAGATCGAGGAGGCAGCGCGATGAAGGTCGCCGTCCTGTCGTTCGCCCACGTCCACGCCGCCGGCTATCTGCGGCTGCTCGCCCGCATGCCGGGCATCGAGGTCCTCGGCAGCGACCCGGACACCATGTTCGCGGCCCCCGGTGAGGTGCGGGGCCGCACCGTCGCCGAGCGGGCGGGAGCCGGGTACGCGCAGACGTACGAGGAGGCGTTCGCCTGGGGTCCCGACGCGGTGATCGTCTGCTCCGAGAACGCCCGGCACCGCCCCCTCGTGGAACTCGCCGCCGCGCACGGCGTGCCCGTCCTCTGCGAGAAACCGCTGGCCGCCACCGTGGCGGACGGCGAGGCCATGGTGGCGGCCTGCCGCGCCGCTGGAGTGCGGCTCGCGGTCGCCTTCCCGGTCCGCTTCAGCCCGGCGTACGCCGCCGTGAAGGCGGCCGTCGCCTCCGGGCAGGCGGGGGAGATCCTCGCGGTCTCCGGCGCGAACAACGGCTCCATGCCGACCCGCGAGCGCCGCTGGTTCGCCGAGCCCGAACTCTCCGGCGGCGGTGCCCTGATGGACCACACCGTGCACATCGCCGACCTGCTCGACGACCTCTTCGGCGAGGCCCGGCCGGTCGAGGTGTACGCGCAGACCAACAACCTCCTGTACGCCGGTGAGGTCACCGCCGAGACCAGCGGCCTGGTCAGCGTCGCCTACTCCAACGGCACCGTCGCCACCATCGACTGCAGCTGGTCCCACCCCCGCTCGCACCCCTCCTGGGGCGGCCTGGAACTCACCGTCGTCGGCGAACGGGCCACCTTGGAGATGGACGCCTTCGACCAGAAGGTGCACGGCTTCAGCGAGCGCCACGGGCGCGGCACCGAGGTCCCCTTCGGCGTCGACCTGGACGAGCTGATGCTGCGCGCCTTCCTCCACGGACCGGCGCAGGGCGGCATGACCGTCGCCGACGGGGAGGGCGGTCTGCGCACGCTGCGCATCGTGGAGGCGGGGTACGCATCGGCCCGTACCGGGGTCCCGGTGCCTCTGGAGGGGAGCCCGGACCGGGTCTGAGGGCTGCCTGGAAGACCTTCGCGGACCGGTTCTCCGCGTACACGAACCGTGCGTGACAACACCCTCATTTTAGTTATAGCCTCATAATGGTTGTGACAACACAAATAAATGAGGAGTCCCGTCATGCCGGACGCCACCGCCCCACGGCGGCCCTGGCTCGTGCTCGCCATCTGCTGCATGAGCATGCTCATCGTCAGTCTCGACAACACCATCCTGAACATCGCTCTGCCCTCGATCCGAGGTGACCTGCACACCTCGGTCTCCGGACTCCAGTGGACCGTCGACGCCTACACGCTGGTCCTCGCCGCCCTGCTGATGCTCTCCGGGTCGACGGCCGACCGCGTGGGCCGCCGCCGCACCCTCCAGGCCGGGCTCGCCGTCTTCACCTCCGCCTCCCTGCTCTGCGGCCTGGCGCCGGGGCTCGGCTGGCTCGTCGCCGCCCGGATCCTCCAGGCGGTCGGCGGATCGATGCTCAACCCCGTCGCCATGTCGATCATCAGCAACACCTTCACCGACCCACGTCAACGCGCCCGCGCCATCGGCGTGTGGAGCGGCGTCGTCGGCATCAGCATGGCCGCAGGGCCGATCATCGGGGGAGCGCTGGTCGAGTCGGCGGGCTGGCGGTCGATCTTCTGGATCAACGTGCCGATCGGCCTGGCGGCGCTCTTCCTGACCCGCAGGTTCGTGCCGGAGTCACGGGCGCCGCGGCCCCGCCGCGTGGACCCCGTCGGCCAGGTGCTCGTCGTCGTCCTGCTCCTCGCCCTCACCTACGCCATCATCGAATCGCCGGGCCGCGGCTGGACCTCACCCGTCGTCGCCGGCAGCGCGCTCGCGGCGCTGTGCGCGCTGCTGGGGCTGCTCCGCTACGAGCCGAGGCGCACCGACCCCCTCATCGACCTGCGGTTCTTCCGTTCCGCGCCGTTCACGGGCGCCACCGTGATCGCGGTGGCCACCTTCGCCGGACTCGGCGGCTTCCTCTTCGTCAGCACCCTCTACCTACAGGACGTACGAGGGCTCGACCCGCTGCACGCCGGGCTGTACATGCTGCCCATGGCGGTCATGGCGCTGCTGACCGCGCCGCTCTCCGGCCGCATGGTGGCCTCGCGCGGGCCACGCAGGCCCCTTCTCCTCGCCGGGGCCGCCATGTGCGCGAGCGCCGTGCTCCAGGCGCTCACCTACTCCGCCCACCTCCCGGCACCCCTGCTGATCGTCGCCTACCTGCTCTTCGGCACCGGCTTCGGGCTGGTCAACGCTCCCATCACCAACACCGCCGTCTCGGGGATGCCCCGCGCCCAGGCGGGCGTCGCGGCCGCGGTGGCCTCCACCAGCCGGCAGGTCGGGCAGACCCTCGGCGTGGCCGTCATCGGCGCCCTCATGGCGGGCGCCGCGCACCGCGACACCGCCGCCTTCACCGATGCGAGCCGGACGGCCTGGTGGATCATCGCCGGCTGCGGGGCCGCCGTCCTGGTCACGGGTACGCTCACCTCCGGGCGCTGGGCCCGGGCGACGGCGCGGCGCACGGCCGCCGGGCTCGCCGCCGAGGAGACGAAGGAGACGGGGAACGCCCGATGGAGCGCCCATACGACCAAGAGCCGCACCGAGGGGACGACGCGACCGCCGCAACGGCTGCCCGAGTCTGGCAGGGACTGAACACGCTCCTGATGGAGCGTCACAACCGCCGCAAGACGGTCGCCGAGAGCCTCGGGATGAGCTTCAGCCGCATCAGGGCGCTGCGCCGCCTCACCGGCGGCCCGATCACCCTGCGGGAACTGACCGAGCGGCTCGGCGCCGACCCGCCGTACACCACCGTCATCGTCGACGACCTCGTCCGGCGCGGCCTCGCCGCACGCATCGCCAACCCCGACGACCGCCGGTCCAAGCTGGTCCACCTCACCGAGGAGGGCCGGGCGGCGGCCGCCCGCGCCACCGAGATCCTCACCACACCGCCGGACGCCCTGCTCGACCTGCCGCCGGACGACATCGAGGCGCTCGACCGCGTCGTGACGAAGCTCCTGGAAGCATAGACCCGGGCTCCGGACGCCCCGAGACCGGAGCCGGATCCGGAACGGATGGGCAGGGTATTAGCGTGGACGGAACAGATCGAACGACAGGATCCGAGGTGCCCGGCCCATGCCAAGCCGCAGCGAGAGCCGTACCGAACTCATCGAGTCACTCATGGAACGGTTCCCGCACGTGCCGCGGGAAGCCGTCATCAAGGAGGATCTGCTGCGCGGCGGCATCGCCTTCGACGAGTCGGCGCTGAGCGACAACGAAGGCGGCGAGGTCAAGCCGAAGTCGTACTTCATCTTCTCCTTCGACCACGGCACGCTCCCGGAGCTCGGCGCCGCCGCGCTGCGCCGCCCGCCGGAGGAGATCGTCCTGACGGGCGGCCCCTACGAGCTGCGCCGCACCGTCGTCTCGGTGCGTGTGAACCCGAGCTCGCCCTACCGGGTCGCCGCCGACGACAACGGCGTGCTCGGCCTCTACCTGGACGGCGCCCGCATCTCGGACGTCGGCCTGCCGCCGATGCCGGACTACTACCGGCACACGCTGGAGAACGGCAAGTCCGTCATGGAGGTGGCGCCCACCATCCAGTGGGGCTACCTGATCTACCTGACGGTCTTCCGGGTCTGCCAGTACTTCGGCGCCAAGGAGGAGTGCCAGTACTGCGACATCAACCACAACTGGCGTCAGCAGAAGGCGGCGGGCCGTCCCTACACGGGCGTGAAGCCGATGGACGAGGTCCTCGAAGCCCTCGCCATCATCGACAAGTACGACACCGCGAAGGCCTCCACCGCGTACACGCTCACCGGTGGCGCCATCACCACGCAGCTCCAGGGCAAGGACGAGGCCGACTTCTACGGCCAGTACGCGAAGGCCATCGAGGAGCGCTTCCCCGGCCGCTGGATCGGCAAGGTCGTCGCCCAGGCGCTGCCCAAGGCCGACGTCCAGCGCTTCCACGACTACGGCGTGCGGATCTACCACCCCAACTACGAGGTGTGGGACCCCTACCTGTTCGAGCGGTACTGCCCCGGCAAGGAGCGCTACGTCGGCCGGGACGAGTGGCACCGCCGGATCCTGGACTCCGCCGAGGTCTTCGGCCCGCGCAACGTCATCCCCAACTTCGTGGCGGGCGTGGAGATGGCCGAGCCGTTCGGCTTCAAGACCGTCGACGAGGCCATCGACTCGACCGTCGAGGGACTCCAGTACTTCATGTCGCGCGGCATCACGCCCCGCTTCACCACTTGGTGCCCCGAGCCGACGACGCCGCTCGGCAAGGCGAACCCGCAGGGCGCGCCCCTGGAGTACCACGTGCGGCTCCTGGAGGCCTACCGCGCCACGATGGAGGCCAACGGCCTGACCTCGCCGCCCGGTTACGGCCCGGCGGGACCCGGCAACGCCGTGTTCTCGGTCAGCTCGTTCATGGACAGCCTGCCCGCGGGGAAGGCCGCACCGGAGGACGCCGTCACCCCGGCGCCGGCCCAGTAGGTCCTGTCCGGAGAGGGCCTGCCCCGGGCCGGAAAAACCCCGGGCAGGCCTCCGGAAGGCCGTGTTACGGTCGGGACGGGTCACGAGTTCCAGCGCCAAGCCCCGGCTCGCTGGACGGCACCCCGCTCCGTCGCGGGTGCCCCGGGTGACGACCCGCCCCGTGCGGCGCGCACGGGGAACGGCGGATCACCGGGGTCGGCGACACCGGGGTCCACGACTCCGGAAGGCGCACCATGACGCACCCGTACGACACCCGCACCCCCGGCCACGCGACCGACCCCGGCACGGTGATCGACGTGCTCCTGTCCTCGCACGATGTCGCGGACGACGGCCGGATCACCCTCCATCTGCTCGGCCCGACCCGCGGCGTACCCGCGGAGCTGTGGACGCACGACCCGCGGCGGCTGCGCGCCCTCCTGCGCGACCACACGGGCCCCGCCCAGTGGCAGCCGAGCCGGAACGTACTGCGGCTGCGGCGCGGCATCGCGGGGAGCACGCCGGTGGGCGTGGCCCTGCGGGCGGCCGGCCTCTCCGGGGTCTGAACCCCGCGGCGTCCACCGGCTGGAACGGGCCGCCGACGAAGATCACCGGTTCGTAGGATGACGAGGTGATCCGGGCGCGGGCGATCCCCGCACCCGGGCGGCGCGACAATCAGCCACCCACAGCCGGAGGTCCCTCGTGCAGAACCACCCCGTCACCGTCGTCACCGGCGGCAGCCGCGGTATCGGCGCAGCTGTCGTCGCCCGTCTCGCCGAGGACGGCCACGACGTCCTCATCGGCTACCGCTCGAACGAGGAGGCGGCCGAGGAGGCCGCGGGAACGGTACGCGCGGCCGGCCGCCGCTGCGTCACCGTCCGGGTCGACACCGCCGACGAGGCGGACGTCGACCGTCTCTTCGACACCGCCGCGGCCGAGCTCGGCCCGGTCACCGGCCTGGTCAACAACGCCGGCGTCGGCGGCCCCGTCGGACCCCTCGCCGACGCCGACGTGGCGGGCATGCGCCGGACACTGGAGGTGAACGTCCTCGGCTATCTGCTCTGCGCCCGGCGCGCCGTGCGGGACATGAAGACCAACGGCGGCGGCGCGATCGTGAACGTCTCGTCCGTCGCGGCCACCCTCGGCGGCCCCGGCGAGTACGTCCACTACGCGGCCACCAAGGGCGCCGTCGACACGATGACGGTCGGCCTGGCCAAGGAGGTCGCCGCGGACGGCATCCGCGTCAACGCCGTTGCCCCCGGCGTCATCTGGACCGAGTTCCACACCGACCCGGAGCGCCCCGCCAAGCTCGCGGCGGGCATCCCCATGGGACGCTCCGGGGAGCCCGCGGAGGTCGCGGCCGCCGTCTCCTGGCTGATGTCGCGGGACGCCTCGTACGCGACGGGCACGATCCTGAAGGTGGCGGGCGGCCGCTGACGCCGGACGGGCGGCCCCTCGTACGCTGAGGGCATGATCAGTGGAGAGGCCGCCCTCACGGACGATGTCACCATCCGGCCCGTCTCGCCGGACGACGCGGAGGCGCTCGCGCGCGCGTACCGGCGCAACCGCGAGCACCTCGACCCCTGGGACCCGGTCAGGCCCGCCTCCTTCTACACGGCGCGGGGCCAGGCCGAGCGGGTCCGCGGGCAGGTGGAGGACGGCAGGGCGGGCCGGTCCGCGCACTGGGTGCTCGTCCGCGGCGACGAGATCGTCGGGCACGCCGCCCTGTCGAACATCGTGCTGGGACCGGCGCGCAGCGGGAACCTCGGCTACTGGATCGACGCGGAACAGGTGGGCCGCGGCCTCGCCTCCGCCGCGGCGCGGCACGTCTGCGCGGCGGCGGACGGTGCCCTCGGTCTGCACCGGGTCGAGGCGGGCACCCTGCTGCACAACACCGCGTCGCAGCGCGTGCTCACGAAGTGCGGCTTCGAGGAGTACGGCATCGCGCCGCGCTACCTGTACATCAAGGGCGCGTGGCGCGATCACCGGCTCTTCCAGAAGATCCTCAACGACCGCCCGGCGTAGGGCGGTCCGGGCCGGGGTTCAGACGATGTTCTCCGCGACCTCGGCCTGCTCGCGGTCGGAGCCGTACGCCTGCGGAGTGCTGTAGGAGCGGCGTGCCACGAACCACCACACGGTGGCCAGGAGCAGCACCGCGGCGAGCGCGATCGAGGCGTAGTTCATCGAGCTGACCGTCACCGGCGAGGCCTGCGGCAGGCAGAACAGCACCGTCACGAACACCACCCAGAGCACCGCGATCCAGCCGATCGGCTTGCTCCAGCGGCCCAGGTTCCAGGGGCCGGGACGGAAGCGGTCGCCGGCGCGCAGCCGCAGGTAGATCGGGATGGCGTACGCGGGGGTGATGCCGATGACGTTGATGGCCGTGACAGCCGTGTACGCGGTCGCCGAGTACAGGGAGGGCAGGGCGATGACCGCGGCCAGGCCAACCGACAGCCACACCGCGGGCACCGGCACCTGGGTGCGGGAGCTGACCTTGCGCCAGATCGCCGAGCCGGGCAGCGCGTTGTCGCGGCTGAACGCGAACACCATGCGGCTGGCCGCGGCCGTCTCGGCGTTGCCGCAGAACAGCTGCGCCACGATGACGATGAGCAGCAGCGCCGTCGCGCCGGACTCGCCGATCGCGTCGATCATGATCTGCGCGGGCGGTACGCCGGTCGCGCTCTCCTGGGCGCCCACGTAGTCCTGGATGGCGAAGGTCAGCCCGGCGAGCAGGATGAAACCGGCGATCCACGACGCCCAGATGGCGCGCACGATGCCGCGGGCCGCGGACACCGACGCGTTGGAGGTCTCCTCCGACAGGTGCGCGGACGCGTCGTATCCGCAGAACGTGTACTGGGCGAGGAGCAGGCCGATCGCCGTCACGTAGAGCGGGTTGTCCCAGCCCGTGCCGTTCACGAACTCGCCGAAGACGAACGACGGCGACTGGTGGTGGTCGGGCACGATCGCGAGGACGCCGACGATCACGGTGACGCCGGCCACGTGCCACCACACGCTGATCGAGTTGAGCAGGCTGACCAGCCGCACGTTGAACAGGTTCAGGACGGCGTGCAGGAGCAGGATGCCCAGGAAGATCAGGAAGGTCTTCTCGGGGGTCGGCGTGAAGCCGAACTTCAGGTTGAGGAACGCGCCGGTGAAGAGCGCGGCGCCGTAATCGATGCCCGCTATCGCGCCGAGCAGCCCCAGGAGGTTCAGCCAGCCGGTGTACCAGCCCCACCGGCGTCCGCCGAGCCGGTCGGCCATGTAGTACAGGGCGCCCGACGTCGGATAGGCGCTGGTCACCTCCGCCAGCGCCATGCCCACGCAGAGCACGAAGAGGCCGACGCCGGCCCAGCCCCATAGCATCACGGCGGGGCCGCCGGTGTTCAGGCCGAAGCCGTACAGCGTCATGCAGCCGGACAGGATGGAGATGACGGAGAAACTGATGGCGAAGTTGCCGAAGCCGCCCATGCGGCGGGCCAGGACGGGCTGGTAGCCGAGTTCTCTGAGCCGTTCTTCCTCGTCCTGGGGTGGCGCCGGGACGGTGCTCGACGACCAGGTGGTGCGGGACACGGTGGAACCTCCGGGGGGAGCGCGGTCGGGTACGGGGGGGGGAAGGGCGGGTGGGGCCGCCGGTGACAGGAGGGGCCCGCGGGGGTCAGCCCGGACCGCGGGAGGCGCTGAAGCAGCGGGCGCGGGCCTGGACGAAGACCTCGGTGGCGGCGTCCACATCACCGGGGGAGTGGGTGCGGTACGTCCAGGGGACCGTGGTGAAGAACGGATCCAGGGCCCGGAAGACCCGTGACGCGTCATGGAACTGGTGGGCGCCCCACAGCGCGTGCGCCAGGTGGTTGAGGTCGACGAGCGAAGTGGCGGCCGGCGCCGCGTGGTCGAACCACAGCTGCAGGGCCACCAATGCGGCACGCGTGGCGTCCTCGGAGATCCAGTGCAGGTCGAGGGCCTGCTCCTGCCCGGACTCCCGGCGGTACCGCTCGACGCGCACGTACAGCGGCAGCAGGTGCAGCGCGGAGCCGGCAGGGGCCGAGGCAGACGCCCACTGCACGAAGTTGTACGCCTCGGTGAGCGGGCCCCGCGCGCGCCGCCCGTACACGAACTGGAGCATGCGGTGGTACGCCTCGCGGTTGCCCGGGTCCCGCTTGTCCGCCTCCGCGAGCAGCTGCCAGGGGCCGGGGAAGAGCATCGGCTCCGGCGGCGCCACCCGGTGCTCGTCCCACCGCTGGGCCACGTCGAGCTGAGCCAGGGCGAGCAGGCAGATCCACGGCACGGGGTCCTCGGGCGACAGGGCGGAGGCCTCGCCGCACGCGGTGACGGCCTCGCGCCACAGGTCGTTGGTGCGCCGGTGGTCCGAGCGGTGGGCGCGCAGCGCCCGCTCCACCAGGACCCGGGCGTGCAGGACGGCGGCCGACGCGCTGCGCGGTTCCTCGGCGCGCCAGGCGCGCACCACGTCGGAACCGGCGACAGCGGCCCCCAGGATCTGCGTGCGCTGCGTCCACAGCCCCCAGTCGGGGGTCTCGGTCAGCAGATTGCGCGTGGAGACCCAGCGACCGGTCCTGAGGTCCTGGAGCACCGCGCGCAGCGCTTCGTCGTGGCCTGCCGGGTGGTAGACCGGGCGGCCCAACGGCATGGGCATGAGTCCTCTGTTGGGGGGCGAGGGCGGAGGGGCGGGTAATCGAGGTGTTTGTTACGGGAGTTGACAATGTGACACGGCGGTCAGTGTAGATCCGGCCTTCCCGGTTGCAGGCCGATTCGTGGATGTTTTGTGACCTCGAATTGTCAACACGGCTCGCCGTTCGGTCATTTAGTGATCGGTCAGTGGGCAGTCGCAGTCATTTCAGGTCCCTTGACGGCCTCCCGGCCGCTGTAGCACGCTGCCGCGGTGATCACCTATGAGCGGTCCTCGGCGCAGCGGCCCGTGCTCGCCGTCGACCAGGGCACGTCCGGGACGAAGGCCCTCGTCGTCTGCCCCGAGCGCGGCGTGCTCGGCACCGGCACCGCGCCGGTGCGTCCCCGCTTCCTCCCCGGCGGCCTGGTGGAGGCCGACCCCGCCGAGCTGCTCTCCTCCGTCGTAGAGGCCGGCCGCCGGGCACTCGCCGACGCGGGCGAACCGGTCGCCGCCGTGGGCCTCGCCAACCAGGGTGAGACGGTCCTCGCCTGGGACCCGGACAGCGGCGAGCCCCTCACCGACGCGCTCGTCTGGCAGGACCGGCGCGCGGAGTCGGTCTGCGCCGGACTCGCCGACCACGCCGAGGAGTTGCGGCACCTCACCGGTCTGCCGCTCGACCCCTACTTCGCCGCCCCCAAGATGGCGTGGATACGCCGTCACCGCACCCGGCGCGGCGTGGTCACCACCAGCGACGCCTGGCTCGTCCACCGGCTCACCGGCGCCTACGTCACGGACGCCGCGACGGCCGGCCGCACCCAGCTCCTCGACCTCGACACCGTCGCGTGGTCGCCGCGGGCCCTGGAGCTCTACGGACTCGGCGACGAGCGGCTGCCCGAAGTCGTCGACGCGGCCGGGCAGTACGGGACGACCACCGCCTTCGGTCCCGAACTCCCCGTCACCGGACTCCTCGTCGACCAGCAGGCGGCCCTGCTCGCCCAGGACGTGACCGCGCCGGGCAGCGCCAAGTGCACCTACGGCACCGGGGCGTTCCTCCTCGCGCAGACCGGCACCCGGCCCCGGCGCGGCGACTCGGGACTCGTCAGCTGCGTCGCCTGGCGGCTCGCGGGGGAGAGCAGCTACTGCCTCGACGGACAGGTCTACACGGTCGCGTCCGCCGTCCGCTGGCTCACCGACCTCGGCGTGATCGCCGGCGCGGAGGAGATCGACCCCGTCGGCTCCGCCGTACCGGACGCGGGCGGCGTCACCTTCGTGCCCGCGCTCGCCGGGCTCGCGGCCCCCTGGTGGCGCGGCGACCTGCGCGGATCGCTCACCGGCCTCGGCCTCGACACCACCGCGGGCCACCTGGTGCGGGCCCTGTGTGAGGGCATCGCGGCGCAGGTCGTCGCACTCGCCGACGCGGTCGCCGCCGACCTGGGCGAACCGCTGACCGGTCTGCGTGTCGACGGCGGCCTGACCCGCTCCGCGCTGCTCATGCAGACCCAGGCCGACCTGCTCCAACTCCCCGTCGAGGTCTCGGCGTTGCCCGACGTCACTGCCCTGGGCGCCGCGGCCGTGGCCCGCATCGGCCTGGACCCCTCCCTCGCGGTCGCCGACGCCGTCCCGGCATGGCGGCCGTCCACCGTCTACGAACCGCGGATCGGCCCGGAGCTGGCGGCCGAACGCCTCGCCGGCTTCGGTTCCGCGGTGACGGCGCTCCTGGAACGTACGCCCTGATGGCCGTGGTCAGGCGCGGCACGCCACCGGATGTGACGTACGACGTGGCCGTCATCGGCGCGGGAGTGGTCGGCGCGGCGATCGCCCGCGAACTGGCCCGCCGCCCGGGCGTGCGCATCGCCTTGATCGAGGCCGCGGACGACGTCGGCGAGGGCACGTCGAAGGCGAACACCGCGATCCTGCACACCGGTTTCGACGCGGTGCCCGGCTCTCTGGAAGCCCGGCTGGTCCGCGAGGGACAGCGGCTGCTCACCGCGTACGCCGCCGAGGCCGGCATCCCCGTGGAGCCCGTGGGCGCGCTGCTGGTCGCGTGGGACGACGAGCAACTCGGCGCTCTGCCAGGCCTGTCGGCTAAGGCGGAGCGCAACGGCTACGCCGCGGCACGCATCATCGGCCCCGCCGAGCTGTACGACCGCGAACCCCACCTCGGCCCCGGCGCCCTCGGCGCGCTCGACGTCCCCGGCGAGAGCATCATCTGCCCCTGGACCACCACCCTCGCGTACGCCACCCAGGCCGTACGGGCGGGCGTCGACCTCCTCCTCAACTGCCGCGTGGAACAGGTCGACGCGTCGGGCGACCCCCACCTCCTGACGACCGGCCGCGGCACCGTCCGCGCCCGGTACCTCGTCAACGCCGCTGGCCTGCACGCCGACACCGTCGACCGGCTCCTCGGCCACACCGACTTCACCGTCACCCCGCGCCGCGGACAGCTCCTCGTCTTCGACAAGCTCGCCCGCGACCTCGTGCGCCACATCCTGCTGCCCGTCCCCACGGCGCTCGGCAAGGGCGTCCTGGTGGCCCCGACCGTCTACGGCAACGTCCTCCTCGGACCCACCGCCGAGGGCCTGGACGACAAGACGGCCACCGGGTCGACCGCCGACGGCATCGCCGTCCTGCGCGAGCAGGGGCGGCGGATCCTCCCGGGCCTCCTCGACGAGGAGGTCACCGCGGTCTACGCCGGGCTGCGCGCCGCCACCGAGCACGACGACTACCGCATCAGCGCCCACAAGGAGCAGCGATACGTCACCGTCGGAGGCATCCGCTCCACCGGCCTCACCGCCTCCCTGGCCATCGCGGCCCACGTCACCGACGTGCTCGGCACCACGGGACTCGATGTCTCCGCCGTCCGCGAACTGCCGCCCGTCCGGATGCCCAACCTCGGCGAGGCCTCCCCCCGCCCGTACCTGCGGGCCGACCTCATCGCCGCCGACCCCGCCTACGGAGACGTGGTCTGCCACTGCGAGCGGGTGACGCGCGGGGAGATCCGCGACGCCCTCGCGTCGAGCGTCCCGCCCGGCTCACCGGACGGCCTGCGGCGCCGTACCCGGGCCCGGGGCGGACGCTGCCAGGGCTTCTACTGTGGTGCTGCCGTCCGGGAACTCTACGAAAAGGGTGCGGAGTTGGGGAACGGATGAGGCGAGAGCGCATCGTCGACGTCCTGGTCGTCGGCGCCGGCCCCGCCGGACTCGCCACCGCCACCGGACTCGCCGCGGCAGGCGTCGGCGAGGTCGAGGTGGTGGAACGGGAGCCGCAGGCCGGCGGCGTCCCCCGGCACTGCCCGCACGGCGGCTTCGGGCGCCCGGGGATGACGGGACCGCAGTACGCGGAGCGCTGGGTGGCGGCGGCCGTGGGCACCGGCGCGGTGCTGCGGACCGGCGTCACCGTGACGGGCTGGGCCGCCCCGCGCACCCTGGACACGACGAGCCCGCGCGGCCTGGAACGGATCACCGCCCGCGCCGTCGTCCTCGCCACCGGCGCCCGCGAACGGCCGCGCGCCGCACGGCTGGTGCCGGGGACGCGGCCCGCGGGGATCTACACCACGGGCGAGCTCCAGCGGGCCGTCCACCTCCACGGGCAGCACATCGGCACGCGGGCCGTCGTGGTCGGCGCCGAACCGGTGAGCTTCACGGCGCTGGACACCCTGCGGCGGGCCGGGGTCACCGTCGCCGCCCTGGTCACCCCGTACCCGCGCCACCAGGCGCCGCGGGCCCGCGCCCTCGACGCGAGGCTGCGGCGCGGCGTGCCCCTGCTCACCGATGCCACGGTGACCGCACTCCACGGCCGCGGCCGCCTGTCGGGGGTGGCGCTGCGGCACCGCGACGGCAGGACGGCACACCTCGCCTGCGACACGGTCGTCTTCACCGGCGACTTCGTCCCCGACCACGAACTGGCCCGGCGCGGCGGCCTCTTGATGGACCCCGGCACGCGGGGGCCGGCGGTCGACAGCGCCTTCCGCACCGACGCGCGCGGCGTCTTCGCCGTGGGCAATCTGCTGCACGCCGCGGAGCCGGCCCGCGCGGTGGCGCGCGAAGGAACCCTGGCGGCGCTGGCGGTGCGGCGCCATCTCTCCGACGGCGACTGGCCCTCGGCATCGGTGCCGCTGCGCGTCACCGCGCCACTCGCCTGGGTCGCCCCGAACCGGCTGACCCCGGACCCGCCGGGCGACGGATTCACGCTGCGGGCAACGGAGTTCGTGCCGCGCCCGACCCTCGTGATCACGCAGGCCGGCCGGACGCTGTACCGCGCGCGCCCGCGCCGCCCGGCCGTCCCCAGCCGGCCGCTCCGCCTCTCTAGCGGGTGGACGGCACGGGTGGACGCCGGGGGCGGCCCGGTGCGGATCGAGCTCGCCTAGAGGGAGGCGCCGACCAGCTGCGCGAGGTCGATCAGACGGTTGGAGTAACCCCATTCGTTGTCGTACCAGCCGACCACCTTGACCTGGGAGCCCGAGACGCGGGTGAGCCCGGCGTCGAAGACGCAGGACGCCGGGTCGGTGACGATGTCGGTGCTGACGAGGGGTGCTTCGCTGTAGGAGAGCAGCCCCTTGTACGGTCCCGCGGCCGCCTCGGCGTACGCCTCGTTGATCTCCTCCACCGTCGTGGGGCGCCGAGGGATGACGGTCAGGTCGGTGACCGAACCGGTGGGGACGGGCACGCGCAGGGCGAACGCGTCGAGACGGCCCGCCAGTTCGGGCAGGACGAGGCCGATGGCCTTGGCGGCGCCGCTGGAGGTGGGCACGATGTTGAGGCCCGCGGCCCTGGCCCGGCGCAGGTCCTTGTGCGGCGCGTCCTGGAGGTTCTGGTCCTGGGTGTAGGCGTGGACGGTGGTCATCATCCCGGAGTCGATGCCCACGGCGTCGTGCAGCACCTTCGCGAGGACGCCCAGGCAGTTGGTGGTGCACGAGGCGTTGGAGATGATGGTGTGGCGCTCGGGGTCGTAGGCGTCGTCGTTCACGCCGAGGACGATCGTGACGTCCTCGCCGCTCGCGGGCGCCGCTATGACGACCTTCTTCGCGCCGCCCTCGACGTGCGCGCGGGCCCGGGCGGCATCGGTGAAGACGCCCGTCGACTCGATGACCACGTCCACGCCGAGATCGCCCCACGGCAGGGCGGCGGGATCGCGCTCGGCGAGCACCGCGATCGTCCGGTCGCCCGCCCGGATCGCGCCCGGTTCGGCGGTGACCTCGCCGGGGAAGCGGCCGAGCACCGAGTCGTAGGCGAGCAGGTGCGCCATGGTGGCCACATCGCCGAGGTCGTTGACGGCGACGATCTCCAGATCCGCCTCGCGGGCGAGGGCCGCGCGGAAGACGTTGCGCCCGATCCGCCCGAAGCCGTTGATGCCGATACGCACTGTCATGGAAGTCTCTCCTTGCGCCGGTGTGGCCTGCACGAGAACTATATAAGCAGCTTACATAAGTGCGCGAAGTAATGTGTTCGCGAAGTAATTCCCTTCGGAGAGTGGCCGACATGCACGACGACGACCGCGACCATGAGCTGGACGTGGACGCCTTCACCGCGGCGATCGAGAACTTCAACCGCTTCTACATCCGGCTCCCGGCGCTGGAGAAGCTGCCGTTCACGACGCTGTCGGTGCTGGACACCCTCGCCTTCGGCGGCAGTCCCAAGCGGCTCACCGAACTGGCCAGGACCGAGCAGGTCAGCCAGCCCGGCGTCACCCAGCTGGTCACGCGCCTGGAGCGGGACGGCCTGGTCGAGCGCCGGCCCGACCCCAGCGACGGGCGTGCCGTCCTCGTCCACATCACGGAGGAGGGCAGGCGGATCGGCCGCGCGCGCCACGCGGACCGCACGCGCCATCTCGCGCCGCTCGTCGAGCAGTTGACGCCGGGGCAGCGCAAGGCGCTGGCGGACGCGCTGCCGGCCCTCGCCCGGCTGGCGGAACTCGGCAGGGGCGCCGCCAAAGGGGAGTGACCGGCCCCTGCCGGAAGATAGGCCGGATCCCGGGGCCGGGGGGTGCCGGGATCCTGCTCGGGGACCCTTCCCTTGGCCCCCGCCTCCCGCATAGACTCCAAAACTAGCAGCGCTAATTTACGTGGCGCGAGCCCCGCACAGCACGCAGCGAGACCCGCAAGAACCGAAGCAGCGAGACCCCGCAGAACGATCCGGAGCCGTATCGTGCGCACCGTCCACTTCGCCGCCGCCCGCCGCACCCCCATCGGCAGACTCCGCGGCGCCCTCTCCTCAGTCCGCCCCGACGACCTCGCGGCGGGCGTCGTGCGGGGACTCCTCGCCGACATCCCGCAGCTGGATCCCGCCAGGATCGACGACATCTACTGGGGCGCCGCCAACCAGGCGGGCGAGGACAACCGCAACGTCGCCCGGATGGCCGCCCTCCTCGCCGGGCTCCCGGAGTCCGTCCCCGGCGCCACCGTGAACCGGCTCTGCGCCTCGGGCCTCGAAGCCGTCACCACCGCCGCGCGCACCGTCGCCGCCGGCGAGGCGGACATCGTCCTCGCGGGCGGCTCCGAATCCATGAGCCGGGCCCCCTTCGTGCTGCCCCGCCCGGACGAGGCGCTGCCGCACCGCATGGAGACCGCCGACACCCGCCTCGGCTGGCGCCTGACGAACCCGGCCATGAAGGACCTGCACGGCGTCCTCGCGATGGGGGAGACGGCCGAGGAGGTCGCCGAACGCCACGGCGTCTCGCGCGAGCGCCAGGACGCCTTCGCGCTCCGCAGCCACCAGCGCGCCGCGGCCGCCCGCAAGAACGGCCACTTCGACGACGAACTCCTCCCCGTCACCCGGCCCGACGGCACCGTCGTCGACACGGACGAATGCGTGCGGGAGGACACCTCGTACGAGAAGCTCAGCGGTCTGCGGCCCGTCTTCCGCAAGGACGGCACCGTCACCGCGGGCAACGCCTCGCCGATGAACGACGGAGCCGCCGGACTGCTGCTCGTCAGCGAGGAGGCGCTCAACGACCTCGGTCTCGAATCCCTCGGCCGGTACACGGCCGGCGCCTCCGCGGGCGTGCACCCGGATGTCATGGGCATCGGGCCGGTCCCCGCCACGCGCAAGGTGCTCGACCGCGTCGGCTGGACCATCGACGACGTCCACGAGGCCGAGTTCAACGAGGCGTTCGCCGCGCAGGCCCTGGCCTGCGTCGACGCCCTCGGCATCGACCCCGAGCTGGTCAACCCGTCCGGCGGCGCCATCGCCCTCGGTCACCCGCTGGGCTGCTCCGGCGCCCGCATCCTGACCACGCTGCTGCACCGCATGCGCCGCACGGGCGCCACGCGCGGCCTCGCCACCATGTGCGTGGGAGTGGGGCAGGGCAGCGCGCTCCTGGTCGAGCGCGACTGACCGGACGCGGGCGAGCGACCGACGGTGGCGGGTGCGTGCCGCCGCCGTCGGCCGGCCGCCCGCACCACCGCCCGCATGGCCCCCGTCGGGTCGGGCACCCGCACCCCCGCCGTCGGGCACCCGCCGCAGGCCCGATGTCTCATGCTCATGCCCCCGCAGGCCTCACACGGCCCGCGGGCCCCGCATGCCCACGGAAACGGAGCACTCTCCCTCATGGCCACGCTCTCCCTCGCCGCGATCCTCGCCGAGCCCGCCCGCCGCCACCCCGACCGCATCGCGCTCGTCGAGGGCGAACGCCGGTTCTCGTTCCGGGAGTTGTGGCACCGGGCCCGCGCCCAGGGCGCCGCGCTCACGGAGCTCGGCGTCCGGCCGGGGGACCGGGTGGCGCTGATGGCCCCCAACACCGCCGAGTTCCCGATGGCGTACTACGCCGTCCTGGCCGCCGGTGGCGTCGTCGTCCCCGTCCATCTGCTGCTCTCCGCCGAGGAGGTCGAGCACGTCCTGCGGGACAGCGGCGCGACCCTGCTGCTCTGTCACCCGGGCCAGGCGGCGACGGGCGCAGCCGCCGCCGAGGCCACCGGCGCACGCATGCTCCGGCTCGGCGACGAGGGCGAGTTGGACACCCTGGCGCGCGCCACCGAGCCCCTCGCCACCTACGCCACCCGCGACGCGGACGACCCCGCCGTCATCTTCTACACCAGTGGCACCACGGGCGTCCCCAAGGGCGCCGTGCTCAGCCACTTCAACCTGGTGATGAACGCGACGGTCAACGCCTTCGACGCCAACGACATCCGCCCCGACGACATCGCCCTCGGCGCACTGCCGCTCTTCCACGCCTTCGGCCAGACCGTCTCCATGAACTCGACCTGGCGCGCGGGCGCGACCCTCGTCCTGCTGCCGCGCTTCGACGCGGCACGGGCCATCGAGCTGATGGTCGCCGAGGACGTCAACACCTTCCACGGCGTACCCACCATGTTCGTGGCCCTGGTGGCCGCGGCCGGGGCCGCCGAGCGGCTGCCCCGGCTGCGCATCTGCATCTCGGGCGGCGCCTCCCTGCCGGTCGCCGTGCTCGAAAGCTTCGAGAAGGCCTTCGGGACACCGGTGTACGAGGGGTACGGGCTCTCCGAGACCTCCCCGACCGCGTCCGTGAACCAGCCCGACTTCGGCACCAGGCCGGGCAGCGTCGGCCACGCGCCGTGGGGCGTCGACGTGGAGATCGCCCGCGCCGACGTCGACGACCGCATCGAACTCCTGCCCACCGGCGAACTCGGTGAGGTCGTCATCCGCGGCCACAACGTCTTCTCCGGCTACCTCGGCCGCCCCGAGGCGACCGCGGACGCCCTCGTCGACGGCTGGTTCCGCAGCGGCGACCTGGGCACCAAGGACGCCGACGGCTTCCTGACCATCGTCGACCGCAAGAAGGACGTCATCATCCGGGGCGGCTTCAACGTCTACCCGCGCGAGGTCGAAGAGGTCCTGACGCGCCACCCGGCCGTCGCCCAGACCGCGGTGATCGGCCTGCCCGACCCCGTGCACGGCGAGGAGATCTGCGCGGTCGTCGTCCCGGCCGCCGACGCGACGCCGGAGACGGCGGCGGCGATCATCGAGTGGTCCAAGGGACACCTGGGCCGCCACAAGTACCCGCGCCTCATCGAGTTCATCGACGCGTTCCCGCTCGGCCCCAGCATGAAGGTGCTCAAGCGGGAGCTGCGCGCGCACTACGGCGCGTAAGAACCCGCCCCACGGCGTTCGACCCGCCCCGCGGGGTTCAGCGCACGCCGGCCGGGGTCGCCCCGGCCGGCTCGGGCGCGGGGGTCGCGGGGGAGAGGCCGTGCTGCAGGTCCTCCGCGAGCAGCCGCTTGGCGATCGAGTCGACCGCCGCGGCGAGCTCCTTGTCCGGCGGCCGGCCGATGTCCTTCTCGATCTCCTCGCCCAGCCACGCGGCCCACGCCCGGGAGATGACCTCCGCCTCGCGCTCACCGGCGGCGGTGTGCGAGAAGTACGTGCCCGTACGCGTCAGATAGCCCTCCTCGACCATGCGGTCGAAGACGGGCACCAGCACCTCGGGCGGAATCCGGTGCCGGGAGGCGATCAGCCCCAGGGAGGCGTGCCCGACCATCCGGGTGAAGAGCGAGACCTGCATGACGGCCCAGGCCCCCGCGACGTCCAGGCGGGTGTCGGAGTCCCGGACGATGCCGCGCCCGGTGTTCACGCCGACGTTGCGGATGATGTGCGCCACCCCGCGCTCCAGGAGGTGGCCGGAGTCACCGCTCATCGGCTGCGCGAAGCCCTCGCCCATGTCGGGCGCGCCCATCCGCGCGCTGTCGCGCAGCTCGACCTGTTTGAGGAAGAGCGCCACCAGGAACCCGATGAGCGCGACGGGGACGGTCCACAGGAAGACGGTGTGCAGGGTGTCCGCGTACGCCTCCACGATCGGCCGGGCGGCGGCCGCGGGCAGCTCGTGCACCCCGGCCGGGCTCTGCGCCGCGCGGCCGAGCGCGGCCGGATCGCCGCCGCCCGCCCGGGCCGCCGCGGCCACCCCGTCCTCCAGGTTCGGCGCGAGGGTGTTGGCGTAGATCGTCCCGAACACGGCGGTGCCGAAGGAACTGCCCAGCGTGCGGAAGAAGGTGACGCCGGAGGTCGCGGTGCCCAGGTCCGCGTATGCGACGGTGTTCTGCACGGCGATCGTCAGGACCTGCATGCACAGACCGATGCCGGCGCCCAGCACGAACATGTACAGCGACTCCAGCCACGTGCTGGTGGCGCTGCCCATCAGCGAGAGCAGATAGAGCCCGAGCGCCATCACCAGCGCGCCGACGATCGGGAAGATGCGGTACGTGCCGGTCTTGCTCACCACGTTGCCGCTGAAGATGGAGGCGATGAGCAGCCCGATGACCATGGGCAGCGTCCGCACGCCCGAGATGGTGGCCGAGTCCCCGTCGACGTACTGGAGGTAGGTCGGCAGGAACGTCATCGCGCCGAGCATCGCGAAGCCCACGATGAAGCTGAGGATCGAGCAGACCGTGAAGACCGGGTTGGCGAACAGCCGCATCGGCAGCATCGGTTCGGCGGCCCGCGTCTCGACGACGCAGAACAGCGCCAGCGCGATCAGGCCGCCGACGAACAGGCCGATGATGGTCGGCGAGCCCCACGCGTACTGGTTGCCGCCCCAACTCGTCGCCAGGATGAGCGCGCTGGCGCCGACGGCGACGAGCGCGATGCCCAGGTAGTCGATGACCGGCCGCACCGCCGACTTCACCACCGGGATCGTGCGGGCGGCGGCGAGGACCACGACGATCGCGATGGGCACGTTGACGTAGAACGCCCAGCGCCAGCTCAGGTGGTCCGTGAAGAGCCCGCCGAGCAGCGGCCCGATCACCGTGGAGACACCGAACACGGCCCCGATCGCACCCTGGTACTTGCCCCGCTCGCGCAGCGGGATCACATCGGCGATGAGCGCCATGGAGGTGACCATCAGGCCGCCCGCACCGATGCCCTGCATGGCCCGCCAGGCGATGAGCAGCGTCATGTTCGTCGACAGGCCGCACAGGAACGACCCGGTGATGAAGATGACCGCCGAGACCTGGAAGACGACCTTCCGGCCGAACAGGTCACCGAACTTGCCGACGAGCACCGTGGCGACCGTCTCCGCGAGCAGATAGGACGTGACGACCCACGACATGTGCTCGGCCCCGCCCAGATCCGACACGATCGTGGGCAGCGCGGTGCCGACGATGGTCTGGTCGAGGGCGGCGAGCAGCATCCCCAGCATGATCGTCACGAAGACGACGTTGCGGCGCCGCCGGTCGAGGACGGGCGGCGCCTGCGCCTCGGTGGGCGCGGGAGCGGCCGGCTGTTCGGTGGTGGTCACACGGCCACCCTCACACCGCCGCCGGGCCCGTGCATGCGGGGCGAGGCCGGTTCGGTGACGGGAGCCCGGCGAGGGAGGGCCCCGAGACGGTGCAGGCGGGCCGGACACCTGCCCGCCCGCGCCTACCCCGGCTCTGCGGTGCGCAGCCGCGGCGCGTGGGCCGCCGCGTCCACCGCGGCCCCCTCGCGCTCCAGGAGCTGTGCCAACCCCTCCGCCCAGCCGACCAGTTCCGCGACGCCCACCCCGTACGGCCGGTCCTGGCCGGTCTCCGCGCTCCAGGCGGAGATGGCCCCGGCCCCGCGCAGCAGCAGCCGTGCCCCGCCCACGGTGTTGCCGCGGGCCGAGTGGGTCAGGCCGACGGCGAGCTGCGCCAGGCCTTTCCACAGGCCGCGCTCCGAATCGGGTCCCGACTTCCATGCGTCCTCGAAGACCTCGTGCGCGTGGAAGGGGCGGCCCGCGTCCAGGAGCGCCTGTGCCTCGGCGACGGACTCCTCGGGCGCGCGGACGACGCCCTCCGGCTGCCGCGGCACTCCCTCGGCGCCATAGGGCAGCGGTCGACCCAGACCGTCGCGGGGCCGCTGGTTGCGGGCCCGTCCCTCCTCGTCGCGATCGCGTCGAGGGCCACTGTCATCCGGTGCGGGTGCGGTGCTCATACGGTCGATTGTCGCGCGTGGCTGACGGCGGTCACCGGAGAACGGAGCACCCTCCTACGTGGGGTAGAGTTCTACCTGTGATCACGCGGGACACCGCGCCGAACACAACGGGACGTGGCGCAGCTTGGTAGCGCACTTGACTGGGGGTCAAGGGGTCGCAGGTTCAAATCCTGTCGTCCCGACTCGAAAGAGTCGTGATTCGAGGGGCCGTTTCAGAGACATCTGAAACGGCCCCTCGAACGTTTCCCGTCACGGAGTACCGGCGAAGGCGCGGCGGTAGGAGCGGGGCGGCACCCCTCGGCGGCGCACGAACTGTTCGCGCAGGACGGCGGCGCTCCCGTACCCGACCCGGCGCGCGATCTCCTCGACGGGCAGCCGCGAGGTCTCGAGGAGTTCCTCGGCGGCGCTGAGCCGCAGACCCGTCACCCAGGCGTGCGGGGTCGTCCCGGTCGCGGCGGCGAAGCGGCGGGCGAAGGAGCGCTTGCTCATCACGGCACGCCGGGCCAGCTCCGCGACGGGCAGCGGCTCGTGCAGGTTCTCCCGGGCCCACGCGAGCACCCCGGCCAGCCGCTCGTCGTCACCGTCCTCGGGGACGGGCGCCGCCAGGTACTGCGCCTGGCCGCCGTCCCGGTGGGAGGGCAGCACCACGTCCCTGGCCACCGCGTTGGCCGCGGCCGCCCCGTGTTCCCTGCGCAGCAGGTGCAGGCACATGTCGAACCCCGCCGCGGCTCCCGCGCCGGTCACCAGGCGGCCCTCGTCGACGTAGAGGGCATCGGGCTCGACGGAGATCTCGGGGTGGCGGCGGGCGAGCAGATCGGCGAAGCGCCAGTGGGTGGTGGCCCGCAGACCGTCGAGCAGCCCGGCGGCGGCGAGCGCGAACGCGCCGACGCAGTGGGCCGCGACGACGGCGCCGCGTTCGTGCGCCGACGACAGCGCGGCGAGCACCGGGTCCGGGGGCGGTGTGCGGAAGTCGGCCCAGGGCAGGGCGATCACGAGGTCGGCGGCGGCGAGGCGGTCCAGGCCGTGCGTGACGGGGAGCGGCAGGCCGAGGTCGGTGGCGACGGGGCCGGGCCGCTCGGTGCAGAGGGCGAAGTCGAAGTCGGGCACCTTCTTGCCCTGCGGTCCGAACATCTCGGTGACGATGCCGAGGGCGAGCAGGCCGACGCCGGGCGGGACGTACGCGGCGACGGTCCTGAAGGGCGGTCGCAAGGGATGTCTGAAGGGAGGCACACGCCAGTGTGGCACCAATCCTGCGATCACCGGCAGATGTGCCACTCGTACCCGCTCGTCACGGCCGGAAAGATGATGGTCATGACAGACGCACCGCTCGCACGCAGCGCCTCCTACACCGTCCTGACCACCGGATACGTCGGCTCCACCGGACCCGGAGTCGCCGCCACCGTCTCCTACGTGTCGGACGCCGGCCGGCACGTGATCTTCGATCCCGGCATGGTGGAGCACCGGGACCGCATCCTCGCCCCGCTCGCCGAGCTGGGGCTCGGCCCCGACGACATCACCGACGTGGTGCTCAGCCACCACCACCCCGACAACACCATGAACGTGGGCCTGTTCGGGCAGGCCCGGGTCCACGACCACAAGGTCGAGTACGCCGGTCACCAGTGGCGCAACCGGGACGCCGAGGGGTACGAACTCACGCCCTCGCTCCGGCTGATCCGGACCCCGGGCCACAGCGCCGAGGACATCACGCTGCTGGCGGGCACCGAATCGGGCGTCGTGGCCTTCGCCGGTGACCTGTGGTGGCACGCCGACGGTCCGGCCGACGACCCGGTCGCCCCCGACCGCGAGGTGCTGCGCGACTCCCGGCTGCGGGTGATCGCCGCCGCCGACCTGATCGTGCCGGGCCACGGCGCCCCGTTCAGGCCCGACGGGAACACGCCGCGCTAGCTCCGGGCGTCACGACTGCTCGGATCCGCGCCGTCTACGCGGTGCCGCGGGCGGCCTCCGCGGGCTCCGCCGGGCGGTGCCCATGCAGGTGATACACGTTGAACGCCTTGCGGATCACCGGCTGTGCCACATTGCGCACCGGTACGCCGCCGCTGGTCATCCCGTGCTCGGTGCCCGCGTGGGCGTGACCGTGCACGGCCAGCTCCGCGCCCGCCGCGTCGACCGCCTCCGCCAGCAGGTAGCTGCCGAGGAACGGATAGATCTCCAGGGGCTCGCCCGCGAGCGTGTCCGGCACGGGCGCGAAGTGCGTCAGCGCCACCCGCGTGTCGCAGCCCTGCTCGGCCAGCTCCTCCAGCGAGGTCCGCAGCCCGTCGGCGCAGCGGCGGGTGTAGCGGATGAACTCCTTCATCAGGGGTTCGCCGAACTCGCTGCCGCTGCGCCCGACGAAGCCCCCGCCGAAGCCCTTGGTGCCCGCGATGCCCACCCGGTCCCCGTCGACCTCGACGACCGTGCCCTCCCCTTCGAGGACGCGGACGCCCGCTTCGCGGAGGACGGCGGTGACCTCGTCGGGCTGTTCGCCGTGGTGGTCGTGGTTGCCGAGCACGGCCACGACCGGCACCGGCAGCCCCGACACCTCCTCGGCGACCACCCGGGCCTCCTCCGGCGTGCCGTGCCGGGTCAGGTCGCCGGCGAGGAGCAGCACGTCCGCGCAGTCGTCGAGCGTCTCGAAGGCGGGCCGGAACAGTCCCTTGCTGTCCAGGCCCATGTGGATGTCCCCCACGGCCGCGATGCGGATCATGAGACTTCCTCCGGGTGGTCCGGGGCCGTCGCGTCGGCCACCGCGACATCGAAGTGGACCGTCTGGCCGGCCAGTTCCTCGTTCACGGTGCGCAGCAGTTCCTCGCGGCACTGCGTCGTCGGCACGGTGCCGACGACGACCACGGACGAACCGCGGGACTCGACACGGATGCCCAGCTCGCCCAGTTCCTCCGCGGCGAGCCGCTCCTTGAGATGGGCGATGCGGTACTCGACGTTGGCTCGGTCGTTCATCGGTCTCCTTCTCGTGGCGCGATGACCTCCAGGCGTTCCAGCAGGAAGAGGAAGGCGGCCGGCATCGGCGCGTCCCCGTACTCGTCACGCAACGCCTCCCAGTCGACCATCTCGCGCAGCTGCCGCGCGATCGGGAGCACGGCGCCGAAGTCGCAGTGGTGCTCGGAGAAGGCGGCGAGCAGGGCCCGTACGAGATCGGTCGGCGACAGCACCGGCATGTGCACCGAGTCCACCGACAGGTTCGTGGCGCGGTCCAGGAGTTCCGCGGTGACCGGCTGGTTGGCCAGCTGGAAGATGAGGTCGATGTCCTGGCCGAGGCACTTGGCCTTGAGCAGCCAGTCCTCGGGCGGCGCGAAGACCGGCAGACCGGCCTCCTCCAGCGAGGCCGCCACCGCCTCGGCGTCCTCCGGTTTGATGCAGAAGTCCGCGTCGTGCTGGAGGTTGCCGGTGCCGCCGTGGGCGTAGACGGCGACGCTGCCCGCCAGGGCGAAGTCGTGCTCACGCCGCTTCAGGATGGCGGCGACCTGCTTGGTCGCCTCCAGGATGGCCTGGTTGAGGTCGGGTGGCAGCTCCTCCGCGCACACCTCGTGGTGCGGGGAACCCCCGGCGGGCGCTCCCGTCGGACGCAGCTCCGTGACCGGCTTCCGTGCGTCGGGAGTGATGTCTTCTGCGTTCGGCGTCACCTGCTGCTCCGTTCCCGGACGCCGGCTGCCGCACGGGGCGTGCAGGAAGGCGGCCTCCGACGATCCCTGCTCCAGGTAGCACCGGTACCCGGACCGCCGGGTTCGACACGGGCCGGTTGCCGCCGGACTTCCCTTATACCGCAGGGCGCACCGGGTCACCTCTTCGCGCGGAACGGCGCCCCGCACACCGCATGGGCGCCTGCGGAGTCCCTCACGGACGCCGCCACGCGTCGCTCTTCAGGTGCGATCCCGCCTGGGGCCCCATCCGCACCATGCCGCCGTCGGCGACCCAGGAGGCGCCCGTCACGTACGAGGAATCGGGCCCCGCCAGGAAGGCGATGACGGCGGCGATCTCCCGGGCGTCGCCGGGGCGCCCGAGCGGGATGCCGGGCCGCCGCTCCTCGTGTACGTCCGTGTCCTCCTGGCCCGTCATGGGCGTGGCGATCTCACCCGGCGCGACGGAGTTCACGGTGATGCCGTGCTCCGCCAGTTCCAGGGCCATCACCTGGGTGAGCAGTCCGAGCCCGCCCTTGGCCGCGCAGTACGGGGCGGCGCCCACGCGGGGCTGGTGCTCGTGCACCGACGTCACATTGACGATGCGGCCGCCGTCGCCCTGCCGGATCATGCGGCGCGCGGCACGCTGACCGCACAGGAAGGGGCCGATGAGGTCCACGTCGACGACGCGCCGGACATCGGCGTGGTCCAGGTCGACGAAGGGGGTCGCGGTGCCTGTGCCGGCGTTGTTGACCAGGACGTCGACGCGGCCGAGGCGCTCCGCGAGGTCGTCGATGACGTCCGCGGCGTCGGGCAGCCGGGTCAGGTCCATCCGGGCGATGGCCGCGCGCCGCCCGTGCCGGCCCACTTCCTCGGCGGTCTCCTTCGCGCCCTCCTCGTCGCTGTGCCAGGTGATGCCGATGTCCATGCCGGCGGCCGCGAGCCGGACGGCGGTGGCCCGGCCGATGCCGGAATCGGCACCGGTGACGATGGCGACGCCGGGGGCGGACGTGGTCGGGTCGGTCATGGAGCTCTCCTGTTCGTCGGACGGCCGGCGCGTGCGCCGGACGGACCGCGCACGCCTCGGTCCCATGGTTGGCGCGGGGCGGCGGGGCCGCGACTCGCTCGGGGCCGGGGCGGGACCGACGCCCGGCCCCGCCCCGGCCCCAGGCCCGGCACCCTCAGACCCGGTCCTCCGGGTCCGCCGGCAGGCCCTCTTCGGCGACGACGTGCACCGCGGCCTCCTCGGCCGCCGCCGCGCCGCCGTCGATGCCGCGGTCCGAGGCCACCGCCTCCTTGGTGGTGTCGGGGTGGGCGCCCTCGTCCGGGGCGACGAGACGGCCGGCGCGGACCTCTCCCGCCTCGGGGTCCGTCGGCTCGCCCTCGCCGTCCGGCAGGTCGCCGATGCCGTCCCCGTCGGGCACCTCCGTGTCCGGCACCTCCTGCCGGAGCCGCTCGTCGAGGGACTCGCCCTCGTGCTGCTCCGCGGCCGTCGTGCCGGTCTTGGTGACGCCCAGCGGCTTCTCCGGCGGCGAGTAGCCCTCGTCGAGCATGTCGTCGTACGTGCGCTCGTCCACCGCGTCCTGGAGGTCCAGCGGTGCCGCGTCCTCCTGCTCCTCGTTGGTGCCGGTGGGCTGGTAGGCGTCGTCCGCCATGTTCTGGTCGCTCATGACTACCTCGTGCGTCGGGTCCGGGGGGTGATCGCGCTCGCGTTCCGATGGTCGCGCGTCGGCCCATCGATGTGCCCGCGACACACGCCCCCAAACGATCTGACCGCGCTCCTTGCTCCGCGCGGGCGTGGCACTTTTCACGTCGCCTGGGTGCGCCGCACACACTCCGCGACCACGTCGCCCAGGCTGCCCGTGCGCTCCAGGAGCTCCCGCTGGATCCGGGCGCCGTTGCCGCGTTTCAGCAGGTCGGCGCTGGTCCTGCGGACCAGGTCCAGGTCCCCGCTGTCCTCCAGGGCGTCCCGTACATGGTCGACGAGCGCCGCCAGGACCTCCCGGCCCGGGGTGGGCCGCATGGTCAGCGGATGGAGCAGGGGGCCGCCGCCGTCGTCCTCGAGGCCGGAGCGCGCGGCCCGCCAGGCGGAGAGCCGCAGCAGACCGACCGCGTGCGGCACCGGTGGCTTCCCCGCCCGCCACTCGCGCGCCGCCGTCTCGACGAGCGCCCGCGCCAGGGCGGCGATCAGGATCGTCGTGGTGGCCTCCAGGCAGACGTCGGCCACCCGGATCTCCACGGTGGGGTAGCGGTGGGAGAGCCGGGCGTCGAAATAGACCATGCCTCGGTCGCGGAGCACGCCGGTGGCGACCATGTCGCGGACCTGCTCCTCGTACCGCTCGGCGGAGCCGAAGATCTCGGTGGGGCCCGCCATCGGCCAGCGGCCCCACACCCGGCTCCGGTAGCTGTTGTAGAGGGTGTCGTGCCCCTGCCAGAAAGGCGAGTTGGCGCTCAGGGCGACCAGGAGCGGGAGCCAGGGCCGGATCCGGTCGATGACGGCCACGCCCTCCTCGTCCGACTCGACGGACACGTGGACGTGGCAGCCGCAGGTCAGCTGCTCCTGCGTGGTCAGCCCGAACTGCTCCTCCATCCACTGGAACCGTTTGCCCGTATTGACCGCGGGGCTTACGGGCAGGGGGGAAGTGGCGAGGGCGGCGACGGAGGCGCCCACGTCCCCGGCGTGCCGGGCCGCGTCGGCGCGCCAGCGGACGACCTCTTCCGTGAGGCTGTCCATGTCCGTGCGCGGCTGGGTGGCGAACTCGAGCTGCTGGCCGTGGAGTTCCCTCTCGAACGCCTCGTCCTCGGGCTCGCGGTAGTCGTCCGCCTGCTTCTCGGTGTCCGGGTTCTCCGCGGTGTCCCTGGCCGCGCGGGCCAGGACGGCCGAGGAGAGCGCGCGGGGCTCCCCGCTGTTGCGGTCGATCAGGAGGAGTTCTTCCTCCACTCCTACGGTGCGCAAAGGAGCCTGCCTCTCTCTGTCCGTGACTGTGGGTTCCCCACTACCCCCGGACCGGGACCACAGCCCTCCGGCGGCGGAACGATCCGCCGGAGGTTTCAGCGGAGGTCATTCGGCAAAACGATCACTTATGGTGCAAATCGGCTACACAATGATGACCGAGCAGGCGGGACCGCGCGCGCTCGTGGACGATCTGGTCGCGGCGGAGCGCGCGGGCTTCGACTTCTCCGTCACCTCCGACCACTACTTCCCGTGGCTCGACTCCCAGGGGCACTCCCCGTACGCGTGGAGCGTGCTCGGCGCGGCGGCCCAGGCCACCTCCCGCATTCCCCTCATGACGTACGTGACCTGCCCGACGACCCGCTACCACCCCGCGGTGGTGGCGCAGAAGGCCGCGACCATGCAGCTGCTCTCCGAGGGCCGCTTCCGGCTCGGTCTCGGCTCCGGGGAGAACCTCAACGAACACGTCGTCGGCGGTGGCTGGCCCTCCGCGCGCGTACGCCTCGACATGTTCGAGGAGGCGGTCGGCATCATCAGGGCGCTCTTCACCGGCGACAACGTCAACCACGAGGGCACCCACTTCGACGTGTCCAACGCCCGCCTGTGGGACCTCCCCGACGAGCTGCCGCCCATCGGCATCGCCGTCTCCGGCGAGCGGTCCTGCGCGCTGGCCGGCCGCCTCGCCGACCTCGTCATCGCCACCGAGCCCAAGGCCGAGCTGGTCGACTCCTTCGAGCGGCACGGCGGCCAGGGGAAGCCGCGGGTCGGCCAGCTGCCCGTCTGCTTCGACACCGACAAGGACGCGGCGATCGCCCGCGCCCACGACCAGTTCCGCTGGTCCGTCGGGGGCTGGCCGGTCAACGCCGAACTGCCGGGGCCCGCCGCCTTCGCCGGTGCCACGCAGTTCGTCACCCCGCAGGACATGGCGGGGCAGATCCCCTGCGGCGACGACGTCGACGAGTTCGTCGACGCCGTACGCCCCTTCGTCGACGCGGGCTTCACGGAGGTCGCCCTTGTCCAGGTGGGCGGCGACCACCAGCGTCCCTTCATCGAATGGGCCGAGAAGAAGCTGCTGCCCGCACTGCGCGAGCTGTGACACACCGGGTGTCAGCGACCCGACGGAAGGAGACACCGTGAACGACCCGTCCCGCACGGCCACCACCCAGCACCCGCAGGAGTCCCCGGACCTCGTCCAGGTGGTCCTCGGAGAGTGCTCCGTGGCCGACGCGGACACCGTCTTCAACGTCCTGCGCGCCCACTTCCCGTCCGACCGCGGTGCCGACGCGCCACGCCAGACCGGCCGGACCGGGCAGTCCGGCCCCGAAGTCTGGACCGGCGGCTTCATCGCCGCCCAGAGCCCCGGCACCGTCCCCGGCGTCCTGCTGGCCGGCCCCGTCACCGCCGACCTCCAGGGCGGTCCGGTCCCGGTGGCCCGGGTCCGCGACGTCCTCCGGTCGGCCTTCGTCGTATCGGCCGTCGGCACCGCGTCCGGCGACCAGGAGGTCGAGATGCAGCTCCGCCTGACCGCCCCCGAACACGGCGCGCCGCCCACGGACGGCTGATCGGGTGCGCTCCGAAGGGGGCGTACGCCCGCGTGTCGGCGCTCCGGGTCCCGGCCACCGGGGCCCGGTGCGGCATCGTCGAGGGACCCGTACCCGCGCGGAGCACCGTCGCGGAGCGGCCAGGAACCGACGGACCGCGAAGGAGCACAGGACCGGTGCGCGGAACAAGGTGGAGCGTGACCGCGGCACTGCTGTGCTGCGCTCTCGCCGGCTGCGGTGGCACCGAGGCACGGGAGGCCGCCGCGCGGCGTGCCGTCGACCGCTTCGAGGAGAGCCTGCGCACCTCGGACGCCGTGCGCGGTTGCGCGGAACTCGCCCCCGGCACCCTCGACGAACTGGAGCAGTCCGCCGAACTGCCCTGCGCGCGGGCCCTGACCGACGCGGGACTGCCCCCGCCCGCCGCGGTGCGCCGCGTCGACGTGTACGGACGCCAGGCGCGCGTCGTCACCGATCGCGACACGCTCTTCCTGTCGTCCTTCCCGCAGGGCTGGAAGGTCACCGCCGCCGGCTGCACGCCGCGGCCGGAGAAGCCGTATCAGTGTCTGATCAAGGGCGGTTGACGGTGCGGACGATGTTCACGCTGTATCTGCTGGTGGTGGCCGCGGGACTGGCCTACTGCCTGGCGCTGGGGCTGATGCACCGGTGAGCCGGGCACGGCGCTTCCTGCGCGAGAACAGCCTGACCCTCGCGTTCGGCCTCGGGTTCCTCCTCACCCTGGCCGGACAGGCGATCGCCGGGCACGCCGACTTCAACAACCAGCTCGCCGCCGAGGACCTGGCCCCGATGACCTTCGGCAGCTACGTCCTGACCTCCGACTTCGCCGTCGACGTGACGGAGAACTGGCAATCGGAGTACCTGCAGTTCTTCCTCTACATCTTCGGCACGGTCTGGCTGCTCCAGCGCGGCTCACCCGAATCCAAGGAACTGGACAAGGCCGGCCCCGAATCCGACGCCCAGCAGAAGGTCGGGGCACACGCGAAGCCCGACTCGCCCGGCTGGGCCTCGGTGGGCGGCCTGCGACAGGCCTGGTACTCCCGGTCGCTCGGCATCCTCATGTGCACGCTGTTCCTGCTCTCCTGGCTGGCCCAGTCCGTGTCCGGCGCGGCCGCGTACAACGAAGAGCACCTGCGGGAACTCCAGGCGCCCATCAGCTGGTTCCAGTACCTCGGGGCCGCCGACTTCTGGGGCCGCACCCTGCAGAACTGGCAGTCCGAACTCCTCGCCGTCGGGTCGATGGCGATCTTCTCCGTCTATCTGCGCCAGCGCGGCTCACCGGAGTCGAAGCCGGTCGGCTCGGCCCACGACGCGACGGGCGTCGAGGGCGGCTGACTCACCCCGGCAGGCCGCCCGGCGGGTCGGCGAGCGGGACGCGCAGGGCGCTGTCCCCCGCACGCCACGACGCCAGCAGCCGGGCGCCGAGCCGGTCCTCCAGGAAGCCGGTGGCGCGCACACCGAAGGCGATGTCGGCCGAGAGACCGGGTTCGGCGGCCAGCAGGCCGCCGACGACGTCACGGCGCACCACCTGCTCGTGCACGGCGTCCGCCTCCACGTGCTCGTCGTAGAACCGCTGCGCGGCAGGCCCCGCCCCGATCCTGCGCAGCGCCGCCGCCATCCGCCGCGACCCCGGCGACGAGGTCACCTCCACGGAGGCGAAATGGCCGACCAGCGCCCCGCGATGGGCGCGGTGCAGACCGAAGAGGGACATCAGGTTCACGGTGGCGAGGGCCTCGGCGGGCGCGGCGTCGAGATAGTGGCCGTAGGCCGTCTCCAGGCCCAGATCGGCCATCAGATCGGCGAAGAGCCGCGCGTGGATCTCCTCGGCCCGGCCGGCGCCGAACTCGTCGTACTCGATGGCGACCATCGCCGCCTTGGCCCGGCCGTGCAGCCGCGGGATGACCCAGGCGTGCGGGTCGGCCTCCTTGAGGTGGTACAGGGAGCGCAGCGCCGCGTACTCCCGCAGCTGCCAGGTCTCCCCGTCGCGCTGCAGGTGGTGGCTGACGCTCGCCGGGTCGTGCCCGACGGGCTCCACGAGCAGCTCGGCCAAAGCCTCCTCCGCTTCCTCGCACCGGGGCACGTCGGCGCGCAGGGCGGCCAGGAAGCGCCGCTCCAGCGCGCGTCGCAGGGCGAGCAGCCCCGGGTCCCACTCCCACTCGTCGGCCACCTCGCGAAAGCCCTGGTAGTGGAGTTCGTAGAGGACGTAGAGGGCGAGCTGGAGGTCGTCGCCGTACGCGTCGGCGTGCTCGGCCTCCGACGGGTCGGGGGGCGGACCCTCGCCGCGCAGGGCGGCGAGGACGCCGCGGGACAGGTCGCCGCGGGGCCGCGGGAGTTCCGGGCTGTCGCGGCGCGACTCGGCGGGCGAGACGGTTTCGGCGGGGGCGGTCATGACGAGGCCTCCGGCTCCTCGGTGTCGGTCGCGGGCGGTCGTTCCGCCGCGGACGGCTGCTCTTCGTGGCGCTTCACCCGCTTGCGGTGGCTCGTGTCGCACCACGGGTACGTACGGCTGCGGCGGCAGGTGCAGATCGCCACCTCGAAACGGCGCGAGACGGCTACGGTCCCGTCGTCACGGACCACCTCGACGGGACCCTCCACCAAGAGCGGTCCGTCGGGGTCGACGGTGACACGGCGCGGGCGTTCAGCGGCGGACGGCACGGACCACCACCAACTCCTCGCTCGTCGCGTCCTCGTCGAGCAGATCGCGGCGGCGCAGCCACGCCTCACGGGAGCGCATCACGGGACCGAAGGGCACGTGCCTGCGGTCGGTGACGTCGGCGTCCATGCCCTGCAACGTGAGGCGGTCCAGAGTGGTGTCCACGTCGCACAGCGCGGAGTGCACCATCAACAGGACGCCACCGGGCCGCAGAGCCCGCGGAGCCGTGTCGCAGACGCGGTCCACGACGAGGCGCCCGGCGGGCCCGGCGTCCCAGGCGCGGGCCGCGCCGCGCCGGGGCAGCAGCGGCGAAGGGGAGGGCACATAGGGCGGGTTGCTGACCAGCAGGTCGTACGGGCCCGCCGGTACGCCGGTGCTCAGGTCGCCGTGGCGCACGGTCACCGACTGCCCGCTGAGGCGCGCGTTGAGCCTAGCGGTCAGCACCGCTCTCCAGGAGATGTCGAGGGCCGTCACCCGTGCGCCGCGTCGGGCGGCCGCCACGGCGAGCGCGCCGGAACCGGTTCCCAGATCCAGTACGGAGGTGTCCGCTCCGATGTCCTCGCGGCGCATCGCCAGGGCCAGCAGTCCCGTGTCGTGCTGGGGCGCGTACACACCCGGCAGGGTGAGCAGCGGTGCCCGGCGGGTCGGCGTCGGCGTAGGCATCGGTGTCCGTGTGTGCGTGGTCATGCGGCACCTCCCGTCTGGGGGAACTCCACGAAGGCGCTCCTCCTTCCACGCTCCGTCGGTTCACGGCCCACCACCACTCGAACGGTGACAGGTGGTGACTTTTCATGAACAGAGCGGATTCGCTGGCTGCTTCGGTCCTGGATCTGGGTGCCCCGGGCGGCGTGATCCACACCTGGCCGCACAGCAGCCACAGGAAGGGCGGGACGCACCGTCCGCCGTACGGCGTGGCGGGCGCCCGGCGGGGGCGGGCGGCGTCAGTCCGCCGTGGTGTGCCGGTGGCGGGCCCACGCGGGCAGCACGAACCAGCACAGCAGGTACCAGGCGACGACCCCGGCCACCAGCCACGGCACGACGTCGTTGTCGGTGGCGACCCGCAGGATCAGCAGGAGCGCCGCCGTCAGCGTGCCCAGTAGGAGGAGCAGGCCGATGAAGGTCAGCCGGGACGCCCACACCACGGCCTGCGGCTTGATCCTGCGTCCGGAGACGATGCGGTGGAAGGAGACCGGGCCGATCAGCGCGCCGGTCGCCGTCGAGCCGAGGATCACCGTCACGACGTAGATCGTCCGGTCGGTGTCGCCGAGCTGCGCGAACCGGGGCGTGAAGACGACCGTCAGGAGGAAGCCGAAGAGGATCTGCACGCCGGTCTGTGCGACCCGGACCTCCTGGATGAGCTCGCCCCAGCGGCGGTCGGCACGCTCGGTCTCGGTCTCGCGGCGGTCGTCTGCCCGGGCCGGTGTCCCCGGCCCGTCCCCGGCCCCTCTGTTCGACGCGTTCACATCACGAGTCTGCCCACGAACCTCCCGGCTGTACAAACGGAGGGACCTGCTCAGTCCTGCACGCCGTACCAGACGGTCGTCGCGTTGCAGAACTCGCGGATGCCGTGGCCCGCGAGCTCCCGACCGTAGCCGGAGCGCTTGATGCCGCCGAAGGGCAGGCCGGGGTGGGAGGCGGTCATGCCGTTGAAGAAGACGCCGCCCGCCTGCAGGTCCCGTGCGCACCGCTCGATCTCGGCCTCGTCCCTGGTCCACACGTTCGAACTCAGGCCGAACGGTGTGTCGTTGGCCAGTTCCACGGCCTCGTCCAGGTCGGCGACCCGGTAGAGCGTGGCCACCGGGCCGAACGTCTCCTCCCGGTGGATCCGCATCTTCGGGGTGATGTCCGCGAGGACCGTCGGGGAGTAGTACCAGCCCCGCTCCTGGCCCTCGGGCCGCGAGCCGCCGCAGAGCGCGGTGGCGCCCTGGGCCAGCGCGTCCTCGACGAGTTCTTCCAGGTCGTCGCGGCCCTGCTCGGTGGAGAGCGGGCCCACGTCGGTGTCCTCGTCCATCGGGTCGCCCACCGTCAACTCCCGCATGCCGGCGACGAATCGCTCGCGGAACGCGTCGTAGACGTCGGTGTGCACGATGAAACGCTTGGCGGCGATGCAGGACTGGCCGTTGTTCTGCACGCGGGCGGTGACGGCGGTGGCGGCGGCCCGTTCGACGTCGGCGCTCGGCAGCACCAGGTAGGGGTCGCTGCCGCCCAGTTCGAGAACGGTCTTCTTGATCTCGTCGCCCGCGACGGAGGCGACCGAACGCCCCGCGGGTTCGCTGCCGGTGAGGGTCGCCGCGGCCACCCGCGGGTCGCGCAGGATCTCCTCGACGGCGTCCGAGCCGATCAGCAGCGTCTGGAAACAGCCGTCCGGATAGCCGGCGCGGGTGAAGAGGTCCTGGAGGTAGAGGGCCGTGCGGGGCACGTTCGACGCGTGCTTGAGCAGGGCCACGTTGCCCGCCATCAGGGCGGGGGCGGCGAAGCGCACGACCTGCCAGAGCGGGAAGTTCCACGGCATCACGGCCAGTACGACACCGAGCGGCCGGTAACGGACGACCGCGCGGGAGGCACCCGAGTCGGTCACGTCCTCCTGCGCGGGGTGTTCGTCGGCGAGCAGCTCCTCGGCGTGCTCGGCGTACCAGCGCATGGCCTTGACGCACTTGGCGGCCTCGGCCCGCGCCGCCTTCACCGGCTTGCCCATCTCCGTGGTCATGGTGCGGGCGATGTCGGGGGTGTCCTCTTCCAGCAGATCGGCGGCGCGCCGCAGCAGGCGGGCGCGCTCGGCGAAGTCGCTGGTGCGGTGGCGGGCGTACGCCGTCTCGGCCACCGCGAGACGGCGCCGGATCTCGTCGGGCGGGAGCGGGTCGAAGGTCTCGATGGTCTCACCGGTGGCCGGGTCGACCGTTGCGATGGGCATGCGGTGCCTCCTCGGGGATTTCCTCGGTGCCCCGGACTCGGCGCGGCTCGGGAAGATCTTCAGCGTAGGCCGACCCGGTCGAAGGGGCATGCGGGGAGCGGACGCCCTGCCGCCGTGGGAGGGGGCGCACCCCTCCCACGGCGGCAGATCGGTCGCGTGCCGCGAACCGGTCACTCCGTGGAGAGCGCCTCCAGGAGCTGGCCGGCCTTGGGGTCGTGCAGGGCGCGGGCGGCGTCGGCGAGCGCGACCATGCCCACCAGGGAGTGGCCGTCGATGACGGGAAGCCGCCGCACCTTGTGCGCGGTCATGGTCGCGAAGATCTCGTCGGCGCTGTCGTCCGCGCCGATGGTCACCGCTTCGTCCTGGGCGAGCTCGCCCACCAGGACCTTGGATGGGTCCTTGCCCTTGCCGAGCACCTTGACCACGATGTCCCGGTCGGTGATGACGCCCTTGAGGCGGTTGTCGGTCCCGCAGATGGGCAGGGCACCGACGTCGAGCTCGGTGAGCTTGGCGGCCGCCTGGAGGACGGTCTCCTCGGCTCCGGCGCACTCCGCGCCCGGAGTCATGATCTCGCGTGCGGTGGTCATGTGTGCTCCTTGCCGGTCGGTGTGCGGTGGCCCGTGCGGTCCGCTCGGCGGACCCGGGCCGCTGTCGCCGTCCGGGTGCCCAGTGTGCGCGGGGGAAACACTCGTGGCCGGGGCGTCTTCGCGGCTCAGAGTCCGAGGTCGGTGAGGCCCGGGTGGTCGTCGGGGCGCCGGCCGAGCGGCCAGTGGTAGAGGCGGTCCGCGTCCTCGATGGGCATGTCGTTGATGCTGGCGTGCCGGACGCGCATCAGACCGTTCTCGTCGAACTCCCAGTTCTCGTTGCCGTACGAGCGGAACCAGTGGCCGGAGTCGTCGTGCCACTCGTAGGCGAAGCGCACCGCGATGCGGTGGCCGTCGTGCGCCCACAGCTCCTTGATCAGCCGGTAGTCGAGTTCGCGGGCCCACTTGCGGGAGAGGAGGCCGACGATGGCCGCACGGCCGGTGACGAACTCCGCGCGGTTGCGCCAGCGGGAGTCCTCGCTGTAGGCGAGGGCCACCTTCTCGGGATCGCGGCTGTTCCAGCCGTCCTCGGCCAGGCGGACCTTCTCGATCGCGGTCTCCCGGGTGAACGGCGGGACGGGGGCGCGGGTGGCGGTGGTCATGGAGTGCTCCTGGTGACTCGAAGAGGGGCGCGGCGGCTTGCAGAGCGAGACCGAGAACGTGCGTTCTCCGCCGCTGTCCGAACCTTAGGAGAACGGCCGTTCTCGCGCAACGGTGCGCGCGCGACGCGGACGTAGTAGCGTAGGAGAACGTACGTTCTCACGGTGGGCGGGAGCCTTCATGGATCAGGCAGAGGCGCAGGTCAGACTCCTGGATGCCGCAGAGGCGCTGTTCTACGAGCGCGGCATTCAGGCCGTCGGCATGGACCAGGTCCGTGCCGCCTCGGGCGTCTCGCTCAAGCGGCTCTATCAGCTCTACCCCTCCAAGTCGGAGCTGGTGCGGGCCTGCCTGGAGCGCCGCGACAGCCGCTGGCGCGCGCGGCTCGCCGCGTATGTGGCCGGCCGGCCGGACGGCGAGAACCGCGTCCTCGCGGTCTACGACTGGCTGTACGAGTGGTTCGCCGAACCGGACTTCCGCGGCTGCGCCTTCGTGAACTCCTTCGGTGAACTCGGCGCCGTCGACCCGGCCGTGGCCGACACCGTGCGGGCCCACAAGAGCGCCTTCCGGGAGTACATGGCCGGCCTGGTGGCCGACGCGGGCGGCCCGCGGGAGGCCATCGGCCCGCTGGTCCTGCTCGCCGAGGGGGCCATGACGGCCGCCGCCATCGCGGGCTCCCCGGAACCGGCACGTCAAGCCCGCGGCGGCGCCGCACAGTTGATGGCCACGCCGTAAGCTCCGACCGTTCGATCAATGGAGGGGCAATGGCGAAGACGTACCGCGTGACGTTCGGGACGCGCGTGATCAACCGGGTGTTCCACACGATGACAGGGCTCGGAATCGGCAAGGGGTACCGGCACAACCTGAGCGTGCCCGGCCGGAAGTCGGGCCGGATGTACTCCACGCCGGTCGACGTCATGTCCGCCGGCGGTGAGCGCTGGGTCGTCGCCGCCTACGGGGTGGGGGACTGGGTGCGCAACGCGCGCGCGGCCGGACGCATCGGTCTGAGCCGGGGCGGCAGGTCGGAGAGTGTGGGGGTGGTCGAGCTCGGGCCCGCGGAGAGCGTGCCGGTGCTCCGTCAGTACCTGCACGAAGTGCCCGTGACGCGGGCGTACTTCGACGTGACGGCGGACTCGACGGACGAGGAGTTCGCCGCCGAGTCCGCGCGGCATCCGGTGTTCCGGCTGGTGCCGCAGGAGTGATGCCGTCGGGCGGGCCCGTGTGCCGGGCCCGCCCGGAGGGGTCTGCGGATGAACTGCCGCGTCAACAGCTGAGGTTCGAGCCCGGTGTGGTGCCCAGGATCTGGGTGAACGCCTTGTAGCGGTCGATGCGGCTCTGGACCTGGGCGGGGTTGCCGCCGTTGCACTCCAGGGTGCCGTTGATGGCGCGGATGGTCTCGCCGAAGCCCGCGCCGTTGACCATGGCGTTGTGCGGGGTCATGGTGCCGGGGCCGCTCTGGGTGTTCCAGTACCAGAGGCCCGTCTGCCAGGCGACGGCCGGGTCCCGCTCCACCAGGTAGGGGTTGTTGAGGAGGTCGATGCCGAGCGCGTCGCCCGCGGCCTTGTAGTTGAAGTTCCAGCTCAGCTGGATGGGGCCGCGCCCGTAGTAGGCGGCCTGCCCCGCCGGACACCCGTAGGGCCGGCTCTGGTCGCAGTAGTGGGGGTAGTTGCTCTGGTTCTGCTCGACCACGTACACCAGACCGCCCGTCTCGTGGCTGACGTTGGCGAGGAACGCCGCCGCCTCCTGGCGCCGCACCGTGTCGCTGCCGGTGTTGGCGAAGGCCGGGTACGACTTGAGCGCGTCGGTCAGCCCCCTGTACGTGTAGAACGAATTCCGGTTCGGGAACATCTGGTTGAACTGCGCCTCGCTGACGACGAACCCGGACGGGTCGGGGTCGCCCGGGCCGGTTCCGCCGCCGCAGGTGCCCTGGTCGGCCCAGACGTCGAAGCGTCCCGGGGTCTCGTTCTGGGTCCACCACTTCGCGGTCCAGTTGTGCCCGTTGTACGAGGCTGACTTGCCGCCCGTGTAAACGGAAGCGGAGTTCCACGGCGCGGCGCACTCGGCCGCCGAGGCGGTGGCGGCGCCCGGACCGAGGACGAGCATCGCGCCGAGCGCGGCGAGCGCGGCCGCGAAGCCGGTGAGGCGTCTGATCATGCCAACTCTCCTTACGGGCGGGGCAGTTTGGGGCCTGCGCCGCCATGGGGGTGTCGCGACTCAAGCGAAATGGTCTGAACCTGTCAAGGTCTAGACCAAAGCTGGAAAGTAAAACGTCATTTGACAGCGGAAACATGGGATGTTCCCATCTATGGAGAAACATGGGATGTTCCCGTGTGTGGCGTCCGCAGAGATGACCGCAGAGAGAAGGTGTGCCGACCGTGCCCTTGCGCAGTGCCGCCCGGACCAGCCTCGTCGACCTCGTCATCGCCCAGATGGAGAGCCTCATCGCCGACGGCGAATGGCGGGTGGGGGAGAAGATCCCCGCCGAGCCGCTCCTCGTGGAGCAGCTCGCCGTGGGCCGCAACACGGTGCGGGAGGCGGTCCGCGCCCTCGTCCACACCGGCATGCTGGAGCCCCGCCAGGGCGACGGCACCTATGTGCGGGCGAGCAGCGACTTCGGCGCGGCCGTGCAGCGCAGGCTGCGCAGGGCGGGCGTCCTCGAGGCGTACGAGGTCCGCGCCAGCCTGGAGCGGGATGCCGCCCGGTATGCCGCGCAGCGCCGTACCGACGAGGACCTCGCGACCCTGCGGGCCGCTCTTGCCGAGCGCAACCTCGCCTGGGAGAGCGGGAACACGGCCGCCTTCGTCGACGCGGATATGGCCTTCCACCGCACGGTCGCGGAAGCGGCGCACAACAGCGTCCTCGCCGAGCTGTACGGACACCTCAGTGACGCCCTGCGGTCCACGGTGCAGTCCGTGCTCGGCGCGCCGGTCCCGGACTCCGTCCGCCATCAGCTCGCGGCGCACGAGGCGATCGTCGACGCCATCGAGGCGCGGGACGCGGAGGCCGCGGAGGCGGTGGTGCTCGCCCATCTCGCGGAGGGCATGGCCGCCCTGCGCGAGCAGCCGGAGGACGACACCGGTCACACCGACGACGGTGACGACGGCGGCGACAGGGGTGAAGCGGGTGCCACGCAGAAAACCGAACCAGCACGTGAAGCGGGAGCAGTACATGAGTGAGACAGCGGCACCGGCCGCCCCCGAGGCCGTACGAGACGGCGCCGCCGACGATCCCGCGACCCCGGGGCCGGACCAGGCGTCCGCGCGCTCCTCCTCGGTGGCCGGGCGCCGCGGGCTCTACCTCGCCCTCGGTGTCGTCCTGCTCGCCCTCAACCTCCGCCCGGCCCTCGTCGCCGTCTCCCCGCTCGCCGACGCCATCCGCGACGACAGCGGCATGTCGGCCGCCGCGACCAGCCTGCTCACCGCGCTCCCGCTGCTCTGCTTCGGCCTGCTCGCCCCCGTCGCGCCACGCCTCGGCCGGCGGTTCGGCATGGAGCGGTCGCTGCTCGGGACCATGGCGCTGATCTGCGCGGGCACCGCCCTGCGCCTGCTCGATTCGGTGGCCGCGCTCTTCGCGGGGACCGTCGTCATCGGTGCGGGCATAGCCGTCGCCAACGTCCTGCTCCCTGGCCTGATCAAGCGCGACTTCCCCGCCAGGGCGGGCCTGATGACCGGCCTGTACTCGATGTCGCTGTTCGGCGGCGCGGCCCTCGCGGCCGGCGTCACCCTGCCGGTGCAGCACGCCAGCGGCATGAACTGGCGCACCACGCTCGCGTGTTGGGGTGCTCTCGCGGTCGTCGCCCTGCTCGTATGGCTGCCGCAGATCCGGTCGCGCACCCGCGTCGGCGCGGAGACCGTGCGGCAGGCGGCACATCCCGTGCGAGGCCTGTGGCGTTCCCCGCTGGCCTGGCAAGTCACCGCGTACATGGGCCTGCAGTCCCTCAACTACTACGCGGCGGCTGCCTGGTTGCCGACCGTCTTCCAGGACGCGGGGATGTCCGCCGGTGACGCCGGCTGGATGCTCTCCTTCTCCTCGCTGCTCGGCATCGCGGGCTCCTTCCTCGCCCCCGTGATCGTCGGCCGCAGGCTGCGTCCGGGCACGCTGGCCGCGCTCGGCGCGGGGCTCTGCGCGCTCGGCTTCGGCGGCCTGCTCGCCGCACCGGTCGGCGGCGCCTACCTGTGGATGACGCTGCTCGGGCTCGGCCAGGGCGCGGCCATCAGCCTGGCGCTCCTGTTCATCGTGCAGCGGGCCCCCGACGCCCGGCACGCGGCGCAACTCTCCAGCATGGCCCAGTGCTTCGGTTACATCCTCGCGGCCACCGGGCCGACGCTCCTCGGCGCCGTCCACGACCTTTCGCACAGCTGGACCGTCCCGCTCGTCCTGTTGCTCGTCCTGCTCGTGCCGCAGGTCGTCGTCGGCTTCGGTGCCGCACGCGACCGGCACGTGGCCGGCATCGGCTGACGCCCGGTCGGGCAGGATGCACCCGGTGCGGTTCTCCACGACGCACCATGTCGGATCGAGAAGGGTGCAGCGATGACGGATTCGGCCCTCGGGCAGCTCGCGATCTCACGGGCGACGCTCGACGACTGGCGAGTGGTGACGGGCTGGGCGGCGGACGAGGGCTGGAACCCCGGTGTCGGCGACGCCGCCTCGTTCTTCGCCCAGGACCCCGAGGGCTTCTTCCTCGGACGCGTCGACGGCGAACCGGTCTCCGCGATCTCCGTGGTCAACTACGGGGACGACTACGCCTTCCTCGGCTTCTATCTCGTCCGCCCCGACCGGCGGGGCCACGGCCTAGGCCTCGCCACCTGGCGCGCGGGCCTCGCCCACGCCGGGGACAGGGTCGTCGGCCTGGACGGCGTACCGGCCCAGCAGGACAACTACCGCCGCTCCGGCTTCGAACGGGAGCACGGCACACTGCGCTACATCGGCCCGCTGCCCGCGGTCGACGTGCCCGACCGGCACGTACGCCCCGTCGAGGCGGCGGGCCTGCGGGCGCTCCTGGCGTACGACGGCGCGTGCCTGCCCGCCGACCGTCCCCGCTTCCTGCGGTCCTGGCTCGCCGCGCCGGGGCACCGCGCCCTGGCCCGCATCGTCGACGGCAGGCTGACCGGGTACGGGGTGCTCCGCCCCGGCCGTGACGCCCGCCGGGTCGGTCCGCTCTTCGCGGACACCCGCGCGGACGCCGAGGCACTCCTCGACGCGCTGGCCGCCGAGGCCGACGGGGAGCCCATCGCGATGGACGTGCCCGAGAACAACCCGGAGGCGGTGGCGCTCGCGGAGGCGCGCGGCATGAAACCGACGTTCGACACGGCCCGCATGTACACGGGGCCGGTCAGGGCGTACACGCGCGAGCGGGTCTTCGGCGTCACCTCGCTCGAACTCGGCTGACGCCGCCCGGAGATCGCCACGAGCGGGAGGTGAGCCCGGCGCCCCGGCGCGCGGCGGGGGCGCGGGGGTGAAAGTGCCGGGCTTCCCTTGACCTCAACTTTAGTTGAGGTCATAACGTTCTCCGCATGAGCATGGAAACAACGGCATGGACGCAGATGTACAGCGTCATGCACGCCCAGCAGGACCGCCGCCCCTTCGCCCGCGCCACACTGCGCCGCATCGGCGTCTTCGCCCGGCCCCACCGCCGACGCATCTGGCAGTTCGTGCTGCTCAGCGTCCTGACCGCACTGCTCGCCGTCGCGACACCCGTCCTCGCCGGGTACGTCGTCACCGCCATCGTCTCGGGCGACGACTCCTCGGTCGTCGTGCGCTACGCCCTGCTCATCGCCGGCATCGCGCTCGCCGAGGCCGGCCTCGGACTGCTCAGCCGCTGGCTTTCGGCGAACCTCGGCGAAGGGCTCATCCTGGACCTGCGGACCGCTGTCTTCGACCACGTGCAGCGCATGCCCGTCGCCTTCTTCACCCGCACCCGCACGGGCGCCCTGGTCAGCCGCCTCAACAACGACGTGGTCGGCGCGCAGCGGGCGTTCAGCAACACGCTGTCCGGCGTCGTCGGGAACATCGTCACGCTGCTGCTGACCCTCGTCGTCATGCTGACGCTCTCCTGGCAGATCACCCTGCTCGCCCTTGTGCTGCTGCCGGTCTTCGTCGTGCCCGCCCGCCGGATGGGCTCCCGGATGGCCCGCCTCCAGCGCGAGGCCGCGCACCACAACGCCGCCATGGGGACGCGGATGACCGAGCGGTTCTCCGCGCCCGGCGCCACCCTCATCAAGCTCTTCGGCCGGCCCGGCGACGAGTCCGCGGAGTTCGCCGAGCGCGCCCGCCGGGTGCGGGACATCGGCGTACGCACCGCCATGGCGCAGTCCGCGTTCATCACCGCCCTCACCCTCGTCTCCGCCCTGGCCCTGGCCCTCGTCTATGGCCTCGGCGGGTACTTCGCGCTGGAAGGCAGCCTGAAGGCGGGCGCCGTCGTCTCGCTGGCGCTGCTGCTCACCCGGCTCTACGCCCCGCTGACCTCGCTGGCCGGCGCGCGCGTCGAGGTGATGAGCGCCCTCGTCAGCTTCGAGCGGGTCTTCGAGGTGCTCGACCTGAAGCCGCTCATCGAGGAGAAGAAGGAGCCGGTGCCGGTTCCCGACGGGCCCGTCGCCGTCGAATTCGACGACGTGCGGTTCGCCTACCCCTCCGCCGACAAGGTCTCCCTCGCCTCCCTCGAAGAGGTCGCCACCCTCGACACCCGGGGCGGCGACGAAGTCCTGCACGGCGTCTCCTTCCGCGCCGAGCCCGGCCAGACCGTGGCCCTCGTCGGCTCCTCCGGCGCGGGCAAGTCGACGATCGCGCAGCTCCTGCCCCGCCTGTACGACGCCGACGAAGGCGCCGTGCGCATCGGGGGCGTCGACGTCCGCGACCTCTCCGCCGAGTCGATGCGGGCCATCCTGGGAATGGTCACGCAGGACGGCCACCTCTTCCACGAGTCCGTCCGCGACAACCTGCTCCTCGCCCGGCCGGACGCGACCGAGGACGACCTGTGGGACGTGCTGCGGCGCGCCCGCCTCGAAGAGCTCGTGCGCTCCCTGCCCGACGGCCTCGACACCGTCGTCGGCGAGCGCGGCTACCGCCTCTCCGGCGGAGAACGGCAGCGGATGACCATCGCCCGGCTGCTCCTCGCCGGGCAGCGCGTCGTCATCCTCGACGAGGCGACGGCCCACCTCGACAACACCTCGGAGGCCGCCGTCCAGGAGGCGCTGAACGAGGCGCTCGAAGGCCGCACCGCCGTGGTGATCGCCCACCGCCTCTCCACGGTGCGCTCCGCCGACCAGATCCTCGTCGTCGAGGCGGGACGGATCGTGGAACGCGGGACGCACGACGAACTGCTCGCCCTCGACGGGCGGTACGCGGAGCTGTACCGCACGCAGTTCGCCAAGGGGACGGAGGCGGCCGGCGCACCGGACGTCGTGGAGGCGGCCTGAGCCGGCTCGCTGACCTGGAGACGTGGCCATTCGTCCACCAGGAGTTCATCGGTTCCCCACCATCGTCACGCCGTCCCGTGAGAGAAACCCTCCATGTGCGACGACGAGTTGATACCGCCGAGCGCGGATCTGACGGAAGATCAGTGGCTGCGGGCCGACCCCGCCCTGGCCGAGGGGCCGGTGGGGGAGCGGGTCAGGGAGATGCGGGCGCCGCGACGGCGGACCGTCCTGGGCGGCGTGGTGGCGGGAGCCGCCGCGCTGACCGTCCTGCCGGGCGGGGCGCAGGCCCCCGCCGCGGCCGCCGCCCGCACCGGCGGGTTCCCCCTCCCGAGCGGCCCGAACCGCTCCGGGGAGTACGCGGTGCTCCTCACCGGTGACGCCGGCACGGGCGAGGAGGCCCAGCGCGCGGTGGCGGCCGCGGCCCGCACGGTGTGCCGCGCCGAGGGTGTCGGACTCGCCGTCGGACTCGGCGACAACATCTACGAGAACGGCCCCGAGTCCGCCGACGACTCGGAGTTCCGCACCAAGTTCGAGGACCCCAACTCCGGTATCGACATACCGTGGTTGATGGTCCTCGGCAACCACGACTGCTCCGGCCTCATACCGGGCAGCGGCGGCGACCCCTCCCGCGGCGACCGCGAAGTCGCCTACGCCGCGAAGTCGCCCCGCTGGTACATGCCGAGCCGCTACTACAACGTCGCGCTGCCCGCCGCCGACGCCGACGGCGACCCGCTGGTGGAGTTCTTCGCCATCGACACCAACCCCGTCTCGTCGTACGTCGCCCAACTCGACCCGCACTACTGGTGGAACGGCCCCTACATGCGTGAGCAGCGCCGCTGGCTCGACGGCGCCCTCACGGCGTCGCGGGCCCGCTGGAAGATCGTGCTCGGCCACCACCCGTACCTGAACAACGGCAAGCACGGCAGCGCCGGTTCGTACGACGGCTTCGTGATCGGGAACTACACCAGCGGCATCCACCTCAAAGAGCTGTACGAGGAGGTGGTGTGCGGGCGGGCCGACCTGATCCTCTCCGGCCACGACCACACGCTGCAGATCCTGGAGCCCACGCCACGCACCGGCGGCACCCGGCAGATCGTCTGCGGCGCCGCGGGCAAGGCCGGTGACGGCACGGCCCACTTCGACCATCCGGCGGCCTGGCAGAACTTCTCGGACCATGGCTTCATGGTGCTGAAGATGTCCGAGCGGGCCATGACCGTGGAGGCGTACACGGTCGACGTCGCGACGCGCACGGCCCGGCTCGCGCACCGCACCCGCACGCCGCTGCGGAGCGGCCTCGCCGCTCCCCGCTGACCGGCAGGGGCTCCGGTCGGGCGGAGCCCGACGTACTACGCCGCCTCGTAGTGGTGGGCGCGGCCGCCGCGCCACATCACCCACGCCGGGTCGTCGAGCAGCTCCTCCGCCTCCGGCAGCCCGGCGCGGCGCAGGAACTCCACGACGTCGCGGTCGGAGTGGGCCAGCCCGAGGATCTGCCCCCGCACCGTCACCCGCCGGCCGCCCGAGGGGGACGGCCGGTGCACGACTATCGGGGCCGGTGCCATGTCTCCAGGGTGCGACGCGCGGGGGCGGGGCGCAGCACGGGCTCATCCTGGGGCGCGCGCGGTCCGAAGTGGCGGCCGCCCGCGTGCTGCCCGATGCTGTGACTGCACCCGGGCACGTCCACGCTCTGTCCCCCTCACCTGCCTGTCTGATGTCTGCCGGCCCGCGCGCGGTGGTTTTGGGTGCAAGTCTCCGGTTAACAGACGCATGTCGATGGTGTCGGTGTTGTTGCGGATGCACAGGAGGTCCTTGTGATCACCACGCCCCCCGAGCTGTTCGCGCGCTTCGTCGAGCAGGAGGCCGCCGCCGTACCGCTGCCGGGCCGGTCGACGGCCCGCCGATTCGCGGCGCTCACGGCTCTGGCGCGGCGTGACCTGTCCCTGGCCAGGCTCGCGGAGGGGCACCTGGACGCGGTGGCCATCCTGCACGAGCTGGAGGGCTCCGCACCCGGCCAGGGGGAGCGGTGGGGGGTCTGGGCGGCGCGCCCGCCGGGCCCCGGCGTACGGGCGACACGGACCGGTCAGGGATGGACGCTCAGCGGCGTCAAGCCGTACTGCTCCGGCGCCCACGCCTGTACATACGCGCTGGTGAGCGCGGACGCGGACGACGGCTACCGGCTCTTCGCGGTGGAACTGGCCCATCCCGGCGTGACGCCGGTGCCCGGCACCTGGCCCGCCGTCGGGATGGCCGGCAGCGACAGCCCGGACGTCTCCTTCACCGACGTACCCGCACGTGCTGTCGGCGGGGTTGACGCCTATCTGGACCGGCCGGGCTTCCTGCACGGCGGCGTCGGTGTCGCGGCCTGCTGGCTCGGCGGAGCCCACGCCGTCGCCGCGCCGCTGTACGAGCGGGCGGCCGCCGGCCGGCTGAACGACCACGCGGCGGCCCACCTCGGCGCCGTCGACGTACTCCTGCACACCGCGGACACCCTGCTGCGGCAGGCCGGCGACGACATCGACGCCGATCCGCTCGACGAACGCGCGGAAGCACGGGTGCGCGGACTGCGGGTGCGGGCCCTGGTCGAGAAGGTCTGTACGGAGGTGCTAGACCGGGTCGGGCGTGCCACGGGAGCCGGCCCGCTCTGCCACGACGAGCGGCACGCCCGCGCGGTGGCGGATCTGACGGTCTACATACGCCAGCACCACGCCGAGGCGGACCTGGCCCAGCTCGGTCGTCTCGCCACCCCTGACGCCCCCGGGGCGAGCGCGGATCTCGGAGCCGTCGGGGCGGTCGGGGCGGCGCGATGAGCGCCCCGAGGACCGACCACGGGACGCGTACGCGGCGGGCGGCGGCCGCGGCGATCGACGCACCCGGCACCGACGAGACCCGGTGGCAGGACGCGGGGCTCCTCGAGAGCCTCCCGCGCGTGGACCTGCCGACGGGACCGGTCGTCGTCGTGGCGGCGCACCCGGACGACGAGGTCCTGGGGTTCGGGGGCACCATCACCACCCTGCTCGCCGCGGGCACCCCGGTGCACACCGTCTGCCTCACCGACGGCGAGGCGTCCCACGGCCCCGCGCCCGCCTCCGCCCAGGCCGCCCTCGCCGCCCGGCGCCGCACAGAACTGGCCGCCGCACTGGGCGAGCTGGGTGTCCGGCACCGACCGGTGTACGCCGGACTGCCCGACACCGCACTCGACGAACACGAGGACGCCGCCGCCACCCTGATCGGCGACGTTCTCGACAGGGTCGGCGCGGCCGTCTGCGTGGCGCCGTGGGACGGCGATCTGCACAGCGATCACGAGGCGGCGGGCCGGGCGGCCCGGCGGGCGTGCCGGCGCACCGCGCGTCCTCTGTGGTCGTACCCGGTGTGGATGTGGCACTGGGCCCGCCCCCACGACCCGCGCATCCCCTGGCACCGGCTCGGCACCCTGCCGCTCTCCCCGGCGGCGGTCGGCCGCAAGAAGGCGGCTCTGGCCCGCTTCGCCAGCCAGCTGGAGCCGCGCGGAGCACAGGGCCCGCCCGTGCTGCCGCCCGAGGAGATCGCCCACCACACCCGCGCCTTCGAGACGGTACTGCGATGAACACCCCCGCCACCTACTTCGACGACCAGTACGCCCACTCCGTCGACCCCTGGCACCTCGGCGAACGGTGGTACGACCGCCGCAAGTACCGGCTGACCGTGGCGGCGCTGCCCCGACCGCACTACACGCGGGCCTTCGAACCCGGCTGTTCGGTGGGTGTGCTGACCGAACTCCTGGCCTCCCGCTGCGACCACCTGCTCGCCACCGACCGCGTCGCCTCCGCCGTCGACACGGCCGCGCGGCGCACCGCAGGAGCGGATCAGGTGAGCGTGCGGCGGATGACCGTGCCCGAGGAGTGGCCCGAGGGCTCCTTCGACCTCGTCGTCCTCTCGGAACTCCTCTACTACTTCGACGCCGACACCCGCACACGTCTCCTCCGGCGGAGCGTGGAGAGCCTCAGCGCGGGCGGCCACCTGGTCGCGGTGCACTGGAACCACCCCGTCGCCGAACACACCTGCACGGGCCGGGACATCGCCGACCACCTCGACACCCTGCCCGGCCTCGGCCGACTGGCCCGCTACGACGACCCCGACTTCACCCTCACCGTCCACGAGCACGGTCCGGACGGCGGCCCCGCGCTCTCACCGGCCCGCGCGGAAGGACTCGCGTGACCCCCGCGGCCCTCGCCGTGGTGGTCCCCGCGCACGACGAGGAGCACCGTGTCGCGGCCTGTCTGCGCAGCGTGCACCGGGCCGCGGCGCGAGTGGCGCCGCTGCCCGTCCTCATCGTGGTGGCGGCGGACGCCTGTACGGATGCCACGGCGGCCGTCGCCGCCGACTGCGGGGCCCGCGTCGTCACGGTCGACGGACACAACGTCGGGGCCGCCCGGGCGGCCGGCGCCGACCTCGCGATGGAACTGCTCTCGGGCGCCGGGCCTGATGTGTGGCTGGCGATGACCGACGCCGACACCACGGTGCCGGAGGGCTGGCTCGCCCATCAGGTCACCTGGGCGCGACGCGGTTACGACGCCGTACTGGGCACCATCCGGCTCGCCCCCGGACCCGCCGGCCGTCTCCTGGTGGCCCGCCATGACGCCGCGTACTTCCGCACCCGGCGGCTCGCCGGGACGGATACGAGGTGGCACAGGTGGGAGCACCCGCATGTCCACGGCGCGAACATGGGCGTGTCGGCGTCGGCCTACCGGCGGGTGGGCGGCTTCGCCGCGCTGCGCACCGGCGAGGACCGGGACCTCGTGCGCCGGCTCACCGCGACCGGTCACCGCGTGGCCCGTACGGACCGCCACCCGGTCCACACCGCGGCCCGCCTGCACGGACGGGCCCCCGGCGGCCTCGCCGACCTCCTCGCGACCCTGCGTACGACAGGCCCCACGGGCCCCATGAGCCCCACAGGATGGCCCAGGACCGACACGGCCCGCGGGCGGGAGGGTCACCCCACGAGCCGCTTGCGCCAGTCCAGCTCCGCTATCTCTATGGTTTCGTCCGGCGAGCCGTTCCACCCCGGGGAGAGCCCGGCCAGGGCCAGCGCCTCGGACACCTCCCTGCCGATCCGCGCCGTGCGCTCGGCGGAGCCGTCGAACCCGCCGTAGTAGAGCGAGAGCCCACCGCCCTCGGCCGCGCCCTCGGTGCCCTGCGCGTGGAAGAACACGAAGCCGCGCGCGTCCCGCGCGCCGCTCGCACCGATCTCCGCGAGGCCGCAGTCGCGGCAGCAGGTGAAGTTCTCCCGGGCCGTGATGCCCGTCGACTCCAGCGCATCGAAGGCCTCCTGGAGCCGGTCCGGATCGGTGGGGCCGGTCCACTGCCGCTGCTCGGCGACCCGCTCCAGCCAGAGCCGGTCCGCCAACTGCCGTGCCTGAGCCCGGGACACCGGCCGGTCCTCGCCGTCCACCAGCCACTCCTCGGCGGCTTCGGCGAGCGTGCGCCGGTCGACGTACCCACCGCGCAAAAGTGTCCGCACCCGCTTCTCGACCTGCTCCCGCACCCGCGGATCGAGCTCGGGCACGGCTTCGCGCGGCGGGTCGTCGAGGCGTCGCCAGTCGATGCCCGTGTCCCAGCCGTCCGCTTCCCGCGCCCAGCGGATCATCGTGTCCGCGACGGCGTCCGGGTCCGCGACTTCGGTGGTGAACAGGTGGCGGGCCCCCGCACCGGTGCGGTGCTGGAGGTCGAAGGACCCGCCGAGGTCGCGGGCGACCTGGATGACCACATCCGGCAGGTCCGGGACGCGCTGCACGACGAGGAAGTGGTCGCCGTCACCGCCGATGCGACGCACCAGCTCGCGCAGGCGCTCGGCGGAGATCCGCGTGTGCGTCCGCCCGTTCTCCGTCTCGACCTTGATCTCCAGCATGGTCCCGAGCCTGCCACGCACCACTGACAGCGGCGCCGACGGAGTGGACCGTCGGCGCCGCTGTCATTGGTGCATCAGATAATGGGAGTAATAGGAATTAAATGGGGGGCGCGGTCAGCCGGTCAGGAGGGAGTCGTCCTCCACGCGGGCACCGGGCAGCTGATTGCGGGCGGCGATGAGAGCGGCGTCGATGTCGCTGGTGCCCGTCGACACGCAGAGCGTGTAGGCGATGTCATCCATGCGCTGACGTGCCTGCGGGCTGCCTTCCTCGGCGTGCAGGACGCGCAGCGTCTCGTACTCCGCGATCAGGTCGTTCAGTACTGCGGGGTGCGCCATCAGCATCGGAGTCTCCCTTTCACCAGCATTCACTTGCTCACCGGTACTCACTTCGGTGACACATCCATCCGTCTGCCCCGACTCCTCACCTCCATGCAGGCGTTTACTCCGGCCATTTCCATTCGATGCCGTAGACGCCCGGCGAGCAGTGCGCCGGCAGCAGGTGGGTCGTGTGGAAGGCGTCGAGGGTCGAGCGGTGGCGGTGCCGGGGCTCGGCGCCGATCTGCTTGCGGTAATAGCTCCAGCAGCTGACGGGGACCGCCCGGGGATGGAAGCGCACATGCAGCAGATACGTGCGCAGCGGCGTGGTGACGCGGCGCTCGTGCTGGTGGGAGACGTCCGACGCGGAGCGGAGCGTGTAGGCGACCACGGCCGTCTCGGTGCGGGCCAGTCGGCGGCCGAGGGGGATGTCGGCCGCCACGCACCCCAGCTCCGGGAGGAAGCGGATGCGCGGCGGCGGACCGCCGGGAACGGTGAGGTCGACCGTCCCCGCCTTCGGGGAGTCGAGGAAGTGGACGACGGTCAGATGCTGCACGCCGTCCCGCACGGCCTGCACCACGGTGACGATCGACGTCTCGTGGATGGATCGGTGCTCGTCCAGGCTCACCGTCTCGTGGATGGTCAGGGGACGCAGCCCCTCGTTGAAGCGCGGGAACGCGTCACCGAGGGCCTGTTCCACGTCGGAGTTCTCGCCGAGGACCTTGCGGGCGGCGGCCGGATCGTGGGGCGGTGGCCCGCCGCGCGGCCGGTGCGGGCCGAGCAGGGAACGCAGGGTGCCCGCGGGCAGGTTGAGCAGCGGCTCCAGCGCGTCGACGGCGAGCAGGGACTGGGCCCGTTCCGGCTGGCTGCGTCCGCGCTGCCAGTGGCTGAGGGTGGCGAGGCTGACGGTGATCTGCTGGGCCCGCAGGTGGTCGCGTATGCGTTCCAGCGGCAGGCCGCGCCGTCGCAGGGCCTCGCGGAACACGGTCGCGAAGGTCGTCTCGGGCCCGGCGGCGTGGGGGTTGTTCGGCATGGCGTCTTTCAGCGGGCGGGAAGGCACCATCGGCTCTTGGGTCGGTGGTCCCTCGCTCCGATGAAGGCACGGCTCAACGGCGGTTTCAGGCCACACAGGCGACCAGGGGCCGCCCACCTTAGCCGGTGGTCGGCCCCTGGTCTTCCCTCGAAGGCCGGTCAGTTGGTGTTGAGCGTCAGCCCGTAGTACGAGAGGGCGTCATCGAGTGGCTGAAAATAGGAGGAACCGCGCGAGTTGACGCCGCCGGTGCACTCTTGGTGGAGCGGGCCGCCCGAGGTCATGCCCTGGGCCTGGTTGCCCGAGATGTACGCGCCGCCGCTGTCGCCGCCCTCGGTGCAGACGCTGGAGGTGGCGAGACCCGTGACGACCGTGTCGGGGCCGCCGTTCTGGTCGACGTAGGTGACGGAGACGTTGTACGAGCCGATCGCGCCGCACGTCCACCCGGTGGTCGCGCCGGACTTGCAGATCGCGGCGCCGGACGCGGCACGGCGGCTGCCGCTGACGGCCACGTCGGAGGCCTGGCCCCAGGTGCCGACCCTGGTCGTGATCGAGTGGCCGGAGTAGAGGGAGGCCACGCCCATGTCGACGCTGCGGGTACCGACCGCGAAGCGGGTGTCGGCGCCCTTGGCGAACGCGACGCCGCCGAAGCGCAGGGTGGGCAGGTCGGCCACGCAGTGCCCGGCGGTGACGAGGTACTGCCTGCCGGACCGGTCGCGGGCGCCGTAGCCGACGGAACACCACCCGGAGGTGTCGTTGATCGTCATCTTGCTGCCGGGGGCGATCGCGGCCTGCGGCGCGGCCTTCTCCCGGCCACGCACGATCCGTACGGCGGAGCCGTACTTCGCGGCCTTGGCCAGGAACGCCTTGGCGGGGGCCCCGCGGTCGCTGTTGACCTTGACGGTCACCTTGTCCGCGGCCAGATCCACGGACCAGTCGACGATCCCGGCGGGGACGCGCCGGGCGGCGGCGGCATCCAGCCCCGCCTTGATCTCGTCCAGCTTCTCCTGGCCGCGGGCGGGTACCCGGGCGTCGAGGCCGGCTTTCTCGATGGCGGCGACATCGGCGCGGTCGTCGGCGTTCACGGTGAGATTGCCGGAAGCGTCGAAGAAGGCACCGTCCTCGGATATCCCGTTCTTCTTCAGCTCGGCGAGCTTGTCCTGCTGAATGTCCTGCCGGTCGAGCCGGTGGATCGCGGCTTTCTCGCTCACCCCGAGAGACGCGGCGAGAGCCCGCACCATCTCCGGCTGATAGCGCGCGGTCGGAGCGCTGTCCGGTGCCTGTGCTTGTACCTGTGCCTCTGCCGTGACCTGGGTTCCCAGGACGACTGATGCCGAGAGTAGAGCGGCCACGGCGGTGAATCTGTATCTACGGGATGCGGGCACACCGATTCCTTCCGGATGGCAGGCAGGAACTCTCGGGAAATACCGGAAGACAGTGGGGGTGTATTTCACCGATGGGCGAGTTCCTGCCCGGCGACGGGCGTGGGGCCCGCCGCGGCATGAACTCTCGCGCCGGCACCCGCGGGTCTGCAAGGTCCGGGACAGCAGGAGCTTTTAACAGAACATCAAGGAAACTGTTAAAAAAGCCCACTTCGGCGGCCGATTCCGATGGGCGGTTCCTTTGCGGAGGGCGGCAGCGGAGCGGTAGAACGAAGACATGGACGAGCAACGACTGCCGGGCGGCAGGACCGTGGGCGCCGTCCGCATCGGCGACGCGATCCACCGGCCCGTACAACCATGGACGCCCGCCGTGCACGCGGTCCTGCGCCATCTCCAGGACAGGCAATTCGACGGAGCACCAAGGGTGTTGGGGACGGACCAGCAGGGACGTGAGGTCCTCACTCTGCTCGCCGGCGAGACCGTCGGCGAGGATCTGCCCTGGCCTGCGTGGGTGTACGCGGACGCCACACTGGCCGACGTCGGCGCCTGGGCCCGGAGGCTGCACGACGCGACGGCGACGTTCGTGCCGCCCCCGGACGCACGCTGGCTCGCCGGTCAGAGCTGGCGGCCGGGGCTCGTCATCGGCCACCACGACGCCGCTCCATGGAACGCCGTGTGGCGCGAGGGAAAGCTCGTCGGCTTCTTCGACTGGGACACCGCGGGGCCCTCGTCACGCGCGTTCGACCTGGCGTTCATGGCCTTGACCTGGGTGCCGTTGCACGCCCGGCGGCTGGTCGCGCGGACCGGCTTCACCGCATTCGACGACCGGCGCCGTCGCCTGCACCTGCTGCTCGACGCCTACGGATACGAGGGGGACCGCGCGGCCTTCGGGGGCGTGGTGGCCACCCGGGCCCGGACCAATGCCGCCGTCATCGACCGCATGGCCGCCGGCGGGGACCCGGTCTACGCCGCGCTGGCGTCGACGGCAGCCGACCTGCGACAGGCCGCCGACGAGGTGGAGGCGCTGCCCGCCGTCTTCTGGTCCCCGGCGGGCAGCTGAGAGGGCGGCCGGGTCCGCCGCCGTCGGTCAGCCTCCGGGCTCGTCGAGATAGTGCTCGTTGATCTGTGCCCGGTAGCCGGGATCGGTGACGCGGAGGTCCCTGTCGAAGCGGGGGGCGTCCTTGACGCGCTCCTTCGTGCAGGGCACGTACACGGTGCGATGCGCTTCGTCGACGTGCGAGATGACCCAGAGGGGCAGTAGAACCTTCTTGCTCAGCAGCGCCCCGCCGGTGTCGATGACGAGGTGGTCGGGCGCCACTTCCTCGGAGGTGGGGTCGACCTGACCGACCGAACCGTCGCTCGCCTCCACCGCGCAGCCGATGAGGCCGGCGGCGGAAAGGTGCCTGTTCGGATCTCCGGAGGCCTGGAAGTCGTCGGACATGCGCTCTGATCCTCTCCCGCGTCGATGGCGTGTGGACCTGATGTCCGCGCCGACGCGGACGAAACACGGGAGAGCGGGGACCGCGTGGAGGTGCGGCGTTGCGGGACCTTCACATCTTTCGGTCCGTGAAGGCGTTCGGGCGGGGCAGGCGAGTGGGGACGCCGCGGGGAGGTCGCCGCCGATGCTAGTTGTCGCTCTCTTGCTGTTGCCGGTCATGGGACTGCTGCTGATCGGTATGGACCGGTTCGAGGACCGGTTGAACGGACGTGCCGCGTCAGCGGCCGGCCGCCATCGAGGCCACCTGCGCCTCATTCACGGGCAGAAACGTTCCGGACACCGCGATGCGGCGGCGCAGAAGCGCCGCAAGAAGCAGGCCGGGAGCCGGGCGGCGGGCCGCTCCGAGGAGCACCCCGCGAAACGCCGCGCCGCTTAGGAGTGGTGGGTGGGCCGGAGGGGCGGGCCGGACGCCGCTCCTCGACGACGGCCCGCGCGCACTCCTTCCATAGGTGGCATCTATGGCGGACATGGTGAGCGCGTCTTGGACGCTATGTGCCCAGGTCACGCAGACTGAGTGTGCCGGTCGGCACACGGCGCCGGACACGGCCGCGGACCGACGGGCACCACCCGCCGAAGACCCCACCGGAGGCACGACGTGGACTACGTACGACGCACCATCGACCTGGCCCGCCAGAACGTCCGGGACGGTGGCCGCCCCTTCGCCACGGTCATCGTGAAGGACGGCGAGATCGTCGCCGAACGCGCCAACCAGGTGGCCCAGACCCACGACCCGACGGCCCACGCCGAGGTCCTGGCCATCCGCGACGCCTGCACCCGGCTCGGCACCGAGCACCTGACGGGCACCACGATCTACGTACTGGCACAGCCCTGCCCGATGTGCCTGGGAGCCCTCTACTACTGCTCTCCGGACGAGGTCGTCTACGTCACCACCAGGGACGCCTACGAGGCGCACTACACCGACGACCGCAAGTATTTCGAACTGAGCACGTTCTACGACGAGTTCGCCAAACCGTGGCAGGAGCGCCGCCTCCCCATGCGCCACGAACCGCGGGACGGCGCCGTGGACGTCTACCGCCTGTGGCAGGACAACAACGGCGGCGACCGACGGGTGCCGGGAGCGCCCACCGCCGCCCGATGACATCGGCGAGACCGAAGAGCACGACGCGCCGCATGCGCTTCGACGGCTGGATCGCGGGGCTGGGCACGACGGCGGGCGTACGCCTCGTCGTCGGGTACTGGCCGCGCTCCCCGCTGGGCGCGTTCGCCGACGTCATGGTGGAGCGGGCCGACGGGCACCGGGTGCTGCTGGCGCCGTCGGAGGACGTGGCGGAGTTCGTCGCCGCCACGTACCGGTTCGACGAGGTCGTCATCTGCCCTGTCACCGTCGGCCCCGCGCCCGACCGCTGGGACGTGACGGCCGGCCCGCTGCGGCTCACCTTCACGCCCGGCCGGTCCACCGCGCTGGGGCGTCTGCTGCGGCTGGTCCCCGGCCGCCTCGCGGGCAGCCCCGGCTGGGCCGCGCTGTGCGACGCGCCGGCCCGCGTCCTGATGCGCGGCGTGCGGACACGCGGCAGCGCGGGCGCGGGGCGCAGAGAGTGGTACGCCGCCAGGGACCTGCGCGCGATCACCGCGGCGGACGCGACCTGGGACGGACAGCCCCTGGGCGCACTGAGCGACGTGCACCCCCCGGTCCGCTTCGGCTTCGGCTCCGTACCCCGGCGCCCGTCGCTGACTCGCGTCGTCACGACCGTGGAGGTCTCCGACGGGGGCTGAAGTCCTGGCCGCGACGGGAGGGGTGCGGTCGGTCGCTTGGCCGGCGGATGCCTCGGGGTGGAGGCGGCCGCCGTAACCTCGATGCCATGGTGTTCGACTCCACTCGTTTCGATCTCCAGCCGTACGCCGGTTTCGACATGGCCCGTTACGTCCGGCGGACGTACTGCAGCTGGGAGATGGCAGGCTGGCACTACCTGCTCGTCCAGCGGTTCGAACACGTCCCGGTCGCCGAGGACATGGAACTGCCGGGCGCGGCGGACCTGCACCTGGTGCTGCCCGTGGCGGGGCGGGCGGTGATGGAGACGAGGCGTGACGACCGGACGATGCGCCACACGTGGGCGCCGGGACGGCTGGAAATGGCCGTCCCGGGCCAACCGGTCCTCCGCCGCTACCGCGCCACGGAAGCGATGCGGAGCGTGCAGATCCACATCCCGCGCGACACGGTCGACACGGTCGCGGCACAGCTGGGCGGCCGCCCGGTGGACTACGAGGCGGTGGCCGCGTCCCTGGAGGCGGGGGACCCGCTGATCGAGGAGACCGTCCGCACGCTCGGCTCGCTCGACGAGGTGGCCGGTGACCTGTACGCGGAATCGGCGGCGGCCTTCCTGACCGTGCACCTGCTCACACGCCATGCCCGGAACACCGGTCGGGGCAACCCGGCGGCCATGGGCCCAGGCCCGGGTGCGGATGCGCGTCTACGGGAGGACGCGCGCGTCGGCGCCGCCGTCGCGATGATGCGCGACCGGCTCGCCGAGCCGTTGACCCTGGCCGAGATCGCGGGCGAAGTGCACCTGAGCGTCTACCACTTCGTCCGGGTCTTCAAGGCGGCCACCGGCGTGACGCCGTACCGATACCTCACCCGGCTGCGCGTGGAGGAGGCGAAACGCCTGCTGCGCGGAACCGACCTGCCGATCGCCGGGATCGCGTCACGGTGCGGCTTCGCGGGACCCGGCGCGCTGTCGGCGGCCTTCCTCCGGCAGGCCGGAGCGCGCCCCTCGGAGTACCGCGCCGGCCACCGCAATTCCTGACCGCCGCATCGCAATCTCACGCATGGGCCGGGCGGCACGAGGTGCCTAGGCTCCCCTCATGATCAACCTTCCTCGGCGCTGCAACCACGCCTCCACCAGCCGCGGTTGCGGCTGCGATGGCCCGACCGCTCCCGACCGTCCGCCCCGGGCCGACGCCTGGACCTCGTGAGGAGCGTCGACATGCAGTCATACGACGTCACGGCCGAATCGTCGGCACCGCCGGAAGTGATCTGGGTACTGCTGCGCGACCCGCGGAGCTGGCCGGAATGGTCACGCATCGACGCGCTGGACACCGGCCGTTCGAGCGGCCTCTCACCCGACGGCCAGGACGGAGTCGGGGCCACCCGCGCCTACCGTACGGGGAAGGTCGTCACCCGGGAGCGCATCACGGACCTCTCGCTCGACCCCGAACACCGCTTCTCGTACGAGGGCGTGGACACCCCGCAGATGGCCGACTATCGGGCCACGATCGAACTGCACGAACTGCCCGGCGGCGGCACACGGATCCACTGGCACGGTACGTACGTGGCGCGCGGCAGGATGCGCCTGTTCTTCGCGTGGTACCTCCGCCGCTTCATGCAGGCGATGGCGAAGGGCCTGGCGGAACACGCCGCAGGGGTGAAGGTCCCACCGGCGTCGGACCCCACCGGACCACGCACGGCGCAGGCCCCCGGCCAGGACCCCGACCAGGTCCCTTGAACGGACGCACCGACCGATACCTCCTCGCCCGACTCGCGTTGTCCCGGGAACATCACCCGCCCTGCTCCAGGGCCTACCTGGGTGGTGACCCACCGAGAAGGGACATCGCGAGCGCATGAACACGCAGCACAGTTGGGGTCGAGGCGCCGCCGTACTGGCCGCCGCCGTCGGCCTGGCCATGGCCCCCGCGTCGACCGGGATCGCGGCGTCCGCCGCGGACAAGCACGGCGATCACCTCAACTCCGTCGCCGCTTCCCCGCCTCCCGAGGCCCCCGAAGGGGCGGCGTCGGGGGTGGGCAGCCGGCAGGACGACCCGAAGGGCTGGAAGGGCGACGGGCTGCGCCTGAACGCCGAGGACAACGGCAAGGTCGACGCCTACCTCGCGCACGCCCGCCGGGCCGAGCGGTCGATCAGCCGCCACGTACAGGCCGCGGCCCGGCTGAGCCACGCCGATCTTGTGGGCTTCGACCACCGTCTGAAGTCCCCGGACTCACTCAAGCGGAAGGTCGCCACCGACCTCAAGGAGCACCCCGACCGGAACGTCGACGACGCGCTCGCACGGCTCAGCGACGCGGTGCGCTACACCCTGCAGTGGCCGGACGGCCGCTACGTCGCCGGGGTGACTCGCGCGGCCGACGTGCTGTCGGCCCGCGCGAACGAGGTGACGAAGTGGTCCAATAGCTGGGGCCGCGGCCACGGCTACAAGGGCCTCAACACCGGGTGGCGCGCGCCCCGTTCGGGGCAGCGGTTCGAGGTGCAGTTCCACACCCCGGCGAGCAAGGCCGCCCAGGAGGAGACGCACAAGCTCTACGAGGAGCTGCGCCTGCCCTCGACCAGCGCGCAGCGCAAGCAGGAACTCCAGGACCAGCAGGAGGAGATCTTCGCCGCGGTACCGGTGCCGGACGGCGCCCCCGCGCTCGCCCCGCCTGCCCAGCTCCCGCGATCAGCCCCGCGCCCGATGCGTGCGGCCTGAGCGCGACGTCAGTTCTCGGCGTCTCCTGCCGTGTCGGTGCTCGTCTCCTCCGCCCACCGTCGGCTCCAGTCGTTCAGCGGGCCGAGCGCCTCGACGAGATCCTCGCCCAGCCGGGTGAGCCGGTAGGTGTCACCGTGCGGAGTGAGCACGCGAGCGCCGGTCAGCTCGCCCAGCCGGGCGCTGAGCACGCTCGAGGACATGCGTTCACATCGGCGCTGCAACTCCCGGAATCCTGCCGGGGCTTGGCTCAGTTCCCACAGGATGCGCAGCGTCCAGCGCCGCCCGAGCAGATCGAGCGCGGCCATGACCGGACGCCCTGAGTCGGATCCGCGTACCGGTGAGCCCGGCCGAGGCGTGCCGGCTTCCATGTCCACTCCTTGCGCTTCGGTTTTCGAAGCATCATACTGCTTCGAAAACCGAAGCAGGAGCTGTCCATGCCACGCATCGAACCGCTCACTCCGCCGTACCCCGCACCCATCGACCAGGCACTCCGCCGATGGATGCCTCCCGGCGCGCCCCACGAACCCCTGACACTCTTCCGGGTGCTGCACCGCAACCCGGAACTGGCCTCACGCATGTTCGTCCTGGGCGCCGGCCTGCTGGGCAAGGGCCTTCTCCCGGCCATCGACCGCGAGATCGTCATCGCCCGCGTGACCGCGCGGACCGGTTGCGCCTACGAATGGGGCGTGCACGCCGCGACCCTCGCCCAGCAGGCCGGACTGACCCAGGAACAGCTCCAGGCCACCACGGACATCAACACCGCAGCCCACGCCGGGTGGCCGCCTCGCCATGCGGCACTGCTCAACGCCGTCGACGAACTGCACGACACGGCGCACCTCTCACAGCCCGCCTGGGATGCCCTGAGCGTCCACTACGAAGACGCCCAGCTCCTGGAATTCCTCGTGCTGGCCGGCTGGTACCGCACCATCAGTTACGTGGCCAACGGCCTTCTCCTGGAGGAGGAACCCTGGGGCACGCCATTCCCGACACGCTGAACCAGCCCACGGTGTCCTCGGCTCTGTTCAGCCGGTGGCGGCCTCACACGAGTGACTCGGTGGGCGTACTGCACCACAACGCACCGAAATGCCGCTATCAAGGCCCAATGATCAACACAACGACGCCCGGTCGCCGGGCGGGCGGAGGGCCGCTGGGGGCTCCCCGGGCGGTGACCGTGCTCCTGGCGGCGGCCGCGCTCCTGTACAACGCCTGGCTGCTGGAGAACGTCCTCCCCACGGGCCTCGACGCCCGGCACTCCTACGTCAGCGAGCTGTATGCGGAGGGCAGTCCGTACCGTTGGCTGTTCGGCGGTCTGGAGCTGGTCTGTGCCGCCCTCATCCTGACGGCTGCCGTGCTGAGCGCCGTGACGAGCGGTGTCGTGGCCGCGGGCGACCGGGTGGCACGAGCAGGCTGGTGGGCGCTGGCAGGACTTGGCGCATGCTCGGTGGCCGACGTGCTGATGCCGATGACGTGCGCGCCCTCGGTGCGGCCAGACTGCCGCGTCACCCACCCCGCGCACACCCTCACCAGCGCGCTGGTGCACTTCTTCCTCTTCGCCTCCATGGCCGCGGTCATCTGGTCCGCGCGCCGCCGTGGCACGCCGCCGCTCATCGCCCGCTGGGGGCCGCTGCTCGGCGGGGCGGCCCTGGTCTCCTCGCTGTGCACGGTGGGACCTCTGATCGGTTTCGGCGGATGGCACGGCGTGGCGCAGCGCTGCCACCTGCTGCTGGTGGGCGTCTGGCTGGCCCTGCTTGCCCACAGCGCGTGGACGGCGCGGTCGGCGTCGGGGGCGGCCACCGGCGCACACGTGGTGACGCCGACCCGCGGACCCGACCTCGCGTGACGGGTCGAACGTGACGAGTCGAGAGGGCGGGGCGGAAGGGCACTGGGCCCCTCCTCCCGCACCGTCTTCCTCCGCCGCACCGTCTCATTCCGCCTCGTCTTCATCCACGTCGTCGAGTACGTCGTCGCCTCCCGTCCCCGCAGCGTGAGGAGCCTGTTGCCTTGGACGCGCCCACGTTGTCCGCCCTGTTCGCGGTTCTGACCGCCCTGGCCAACGCCACTGGCACCGTCCTCCAGCGGGTGGCCGCCCGCACCGTACCGACCGGCGACGCCTTCAGTCCGCGTCTCGTCCGGCACCTGGTGAGCAACCGGGTGTGGCTGTCCAGCATCGCGGTCATCATCGCGGCGGCGGTACTTCAGGCCCTGGCCCTCAGCCGGGGCTCCCTCTCGCTGGTCCAGCCCATCCTGGTCCTCGAACTGCCTCTCGCTCTCGTCATCGCCCACCTCTTCGCCCGGACACCGATGCCCGCGGGCGGCTGGACGGCCTCGCTCATGACCACTGCGGGGCTCGCCCTCTCGCTCGGCGCGGCGACTCCCGTGGAGGGCGGGCGCGACGTCTCCGGCGCCCGTTGGGCCGTCGCCCTTGTGGTGGTGGGCCTCGGCGTGGGCGTGTGCGTCGCCGTCGCGCTGGCCCGCGCGAGCGGCAAGGTGCGCGCCGCGTCGTTCGGTACGGCGTCCGCGCTCGCCTACGCCCTCACGGCCGCACTGATGAACGCCGCCATCGGCACGCTCGGCGACGCGGGCATCCGAGGCTTCGTGACCACGTGGCAGACGTATGGCTGTGTGGCGGCGGGCGCGTGCGCGCTGTTCCTGCTCACCAACGCGATGGAGTCCGGTCCGCTGATCGCCTCCCAGCCCGCCCTCACCCTCGGCGAGGCCGCCGCCAGCCTCGGCCTCGGCATGGCCCTCAACGGCGACCGGCTGCGCACCGGTTGGTGGATCCTGCCCCAGCTCACGGGCGCGGCCCTGGTGGTCTGGGGCGTCGTCCTGCTCTCCGGTCTGCGTACGTCCGAGGAGGTGGAGGCTCGGGGGGCGGGGGAGGGGTAGGTGGGGGAGGTGGGTAGGTGGGATGTGGGTGGCGGTTGATGTCCGTCCAGGGACCGGCGCCCGGGGCCCGGCGTCCGGTTGCACGAAATTCTCCGGATTCCCCGGCCTACGGTGAGACTTTCCGGCGAACGCAGCGCCCCTCGCGACGCCGCCCGGCAGCGGGACGACGACGGGGACGATGGCTCACGGCGTTGCGGAGGCGGGAGCGCCGCAGCATCCAGCGGCCTGCTCGGCATCGGCCTCGGGCCCCGTCTGGGACGCGGCCCCGGCCTCGTCGAAGAGGCCCGCGCCGCCGCACACGCCCGTCTCGGGGAGGGTGAGTTCGACGCGCTCCGCGGCTGCCTGGTCGCCGGCGAGCGCGGCGGTGACGGAGCGGACCTGCTCGTAACCGGTCATGGCGAGGAACGTGGGGGCGCGGCCGTAGGACTTCATGCCGACCAGGTAGACGTCCTTCTCGGGGTGGGAGAGCTCGCGGACGCCGTGGGGGTAGACGGTGCCGCAGGAGTGGACGTTGGGGTCGATGAGCGGGGCCAGCCCGGCGGGGGCCTGGAGGCGCTCGTCCAGGCCGAGGCGGAGTTCGGCCAGGAAGGCGAGGTCGGGGCGGAAGCCGGTCAGGACGATGAGCTCGTCGACCGCGTCGAGCCTGCGCCCGTCCTCGCCGACCAGCACCAGACGGCCGTCCTCGGTGCGTTCCACGGCGGTTGCGCGGAAGCCGGTGACGGCGTCGGCGTGGCCGCCTTCGACGGCTGCCTTGGCGGCGAGCCCCAGGGCGCCGCGGGCGGGCAGTTGGTCGGCGGCGCCGCCGCCGAAGGTGGCACCGGAGATACCGCGCCGCAGGACCCAGGTGGTGTGCGTGCCGGGCTCTTCCCCGGCCAGGTCGGCGAGGTGGGCGAGGGCGGTGAAGGCGGAGGCGCCGGAGCCGACGACGGCGGTGCGCCGGCCCGCGTACCTGGCCCGTACGGCGGGGTCCCGGAGGTCGGGGACGCGGTACGAGATGCGGTCGGCCGCCGCTCTCTCGCCGAGGGCGGGCAGTCCGTCGCCGCCCAGGGGGCCGGGGGTGGACCAGGTGCCGGACGCGTCGATGACGGCACGGGCGAAGAGGCGTTCCTCGCGTCCGTCGGCGTACCGGACGTGGACGGTGAAGGGCTGCTGGTCGCGGTCGGCGTCCACGACGCGGTCGCGTCCGGCGCGCGAGACGCCGGTGACCGTCGCGCCGAAGCGGACCGCCGCGCCCAGCACGGCGGCGAGCGGCCGCAGATATCGCTCGGCCCAGTCGCCGCCGGTGGGGTAGGTGGTGCCGTCGGGCTTGACCCAGCCGGTGGGGGCCAGGAGCTTCTCGGCGGCCGGGTCGACGACCTCCGTCCATGTGGAGAAGAGCCGGACGTGCGCCCACTCCCGTACCGCGCTGCCCGCGGACGGCCCGGCCTCCAGGACCAGCGGTTCGAGTCCGCGCCCGACGAGGTGGGCGGCGGCGGCCAGGCCGACGGGTCCGGCGCCGATGACCACGATCGGCAGGGCGGTGGCTGTGCTCTCGCTCATCACGTTCTCCAAAGAGGCGTAGGGAAGGAGGGAGGGGGGACGAGGGTCGGCTGAGGGTGGAAATCGTCCGGAGCCCGACCGTGATTCGACATTCGTCGATATAGCCTGACCCCGACCTTGCCATGCGGCATCGACAGACGTCAATATTGGCGTATGTCGAATCCGAAACTGGTGGAGCTGCCCGTCCTGGATCAGCCGGGCGCGGACCGTGCGGGCGCGGACCGGCCGCGCGATGCGGTAGAGCCGTGCTGCCCGCCGCTGACCGAGCGCCCGCTGGACGCGGAAGAGGCGGAGCGGGCCGCGAAGATGTTCAAGGCGTTGGGGGACCCGGTGCGGCTGCGGTTGTTCTCCGCCGTCGCCTCGCACGAGGGCGGCGAGGCCTGCGTGTGCGACATCTCCGACGTCGGCGTCTCGCAGCCGACCGTCTCCCACCACCTGAAGAAGCTCAAGGACGCCGGTCTGCTCGCGTCCGAGCGGCGCGGCACCTGGGTGTACTACCGGGTCGAGGCCGGCGTCCTGGCAGCGATGGGCCGGTTGCTGACCGCGGCGGCCCGCTGACCGCAGCGCCTCTCAGGTCAGCGGACGGCGAACCTCCGCCGCCACGCCAGCGACACGTATACGAGCGCGACCAGCACCGGGACCTCGATGAGCGGTCCGACCACGCCGGAGAGCGCCTGGCCCGAGGTGACGCCGAAGGTGGCGATGGCGACGGCGATGGCCAGCTCGAAGTTGTTGCCGGCCGCCGTGAACGCGAGCGTCGCCGTGCGGTCGTACGCGAGGCCGATCGCCTTGCCGAGCGCGAACGTGCCGAACCACATCAGCGCGAAGTACACCAGCAGCGGCAGCGCGATGCGGGCGACGTCCAGCGGCCGCGAGGTGATCGTGCCGCCCTGCAGGGCGAAGAGGATCACGATCGTGAACAGCAGGCCGTAGAGCCCCCAAGGGCCGATCCTCGGCAGGAAACCGGTCTCGTACCCCTCGCGGCCCAGCTTCTTCTCGCCGATGCGGCGGGTCAGGAATCCGGCCAGCAGCGGGACGCCGAGGAAGATGACGACGTTCAGGGCGATCTTCCCCATGGAGATGTCGAGCCGTTCGCCGTCGCCCAGGCCGAGCCAGCCGGGCAGCAGGTCCAGGTAGAACCAGCCGAGGAGGCCGAACGCCAGGACCTGGAAGACCGAGTTCAGCGCCACCAGTACGGCGGCGGCCTCGCGGTCGCCGCATGCGAGGTCGTTCCAGATGATGACCATGGCGATGCAGCGGGCGAGCCCGACGATGATCAGGCCGGTGCGGTACTCGGGCAGGTCCGCCAGGAAGATCCAGGCCAGCGCGAACATCACGGCGGGGCCGACGACCCAGTTGATGACCAGCGAGGACGCCATCAGTCTGCGGTCGCCGGTCACGGCGTCGAGCCTGTCGTAACGGACCTTGGCCAGGACCGGATACATCATGATCAGCAGGCCGGCGGCGATCGGCAGTGAGACGCCGCCGATCTCGACCGCGGCGAGCGCGTCGTCGAGCCCCGGAATCGCGCGGCCGAGCCCGAGCCCGAGTGCCATGGCGAGGAGGATCCATACGGCGAGGAAGCGGTCGAGGGTGGACAGCCTCGCGACGACGCCCGCTGCCTCCTCGGTGACCGGGTCTTCCGTGGTGGCGGGTTCGGTGGAGGTCATCAGCAGGCCCGCTTCCGGCCGGTCTCCGCGGTCTCGCGAGCGGTGGCGGCCAGTTCACCCAGCGACCCGGCCAGTGTCTCGATGACCTCGGGCTTCAGCCGGTAATAGGTGAACCGGCCGCACGGCTCGGTCTCCACCACGCCCGCTTCGCGCAGCACCTTCATGTGGTTGGAGAGGTTGGTCTGCTTCGCGCCGGTCTCTTCGACCAGGTGCGTGGTGCAGAGCGTCTCGCGGGCGAGCAGGGTCACGATCCGGAGCCTGAGCGGGTCGGCAAGCACCCGCATCAGTTCAGTATCGACTGATGTCAGCATGCGCTGATACTGTCACACATCACTCGACACTGATGCCAGTCCGTACTGGTCTACGCCCTTCTGATCCGTCCCGTACATCCGGCCCCTACCGCCCGCCCCAGCCTTGAAGGACCCGCCATGAACCCCGCGCCGCTCGCCTCCGTGCTGTTCGTCTGCGTCCACAACGCCGGGCGCTCCCAGATGGCCGCCGGATTCCTCCGCCACCTGGCGGGTGACCGCGTCGAGGTCCGCTCGGCCGGCTCGCAGCCCGCCGAGGGGATCAATCCGGTTGCCGTCGAGGCGATGAGGGAGGTGGGTGTCGACATCGCCGGCCAGGTGCCGAAGGTGCTGACCCCGGAGGCCGTCCGGGCGTCCGACTACATCATCACCATGGGCTGCGGCGACGCCTGTCCGGTCTTCCCCGGCCGGGAGTATCTCGACTGGCGGCTCGAAGACCCCGCCGGTCAGGGCATCGATGCCGTCCGCCCGATCCGCGACGCGATCCGCGCGCGGGTCGATGCGCTGATCGCGGAGATCGACGCGTAGCGGACAGTGGGAAGAATGGCTCGCCGGGAATCTCGGAATACCCCGCTCCGTAAGGGGGTTCAGAGGATGTTCCCGGGCGGTGGCGTTCTCGTCGGACGCCGGGTTTCCCGTGGGTGAGCCAAGGATGGGTGAGAGATGAAGTCCGTCATTCGGACTGCTGCCGGGGGGCCCGAGGTCCTCCAGCTGGTCGAGCGGCCGGTTCCCGAGCCCGGACCCGGCGAGGTACGGGTCCGTGTGCACGTCTCGGGCGTCAATCCGACCGACTGGCGCAGCCGTCAACGCCCCCTGCCGTCAGGCATGGACGAGCAGGTGCCCCACCAGGACGGTGCCGGGGTGATCGACGCCGTGGGTCCGCAGGTCGACCCGGGACGCGTCGGGCAGCGGGTGTGGATCTGGGAGGCGGCGTGGGAGCGGCCTTGGGGAACTGCCCAGCAGTACACGCTCGTTCCCGACCGGCATGCCGTCGCCCTGCCCGACCACGCTCCGTTCGAACTCGGCGCCGCCCTGGGCATTCCGGCCCTGACCGCCCATCGCGCGCTGACCGTTCACGAGGGCGGGCCGGGTCGTATCGCGCCCGGCACCCTGCGGGGCGTGAACGTGCTGGTGGCCGGCGGCGCCGGCGCGGTCGGCAACGCGGCCATCCAGCTCGCCCGGTGGGCGGGAGCGCGTGTGATCACCACGGTCAGCAGCCCCGCCAAGGCCGCGCTCGCGCGCGCGGCCGGCGCCCACTCGGTGGTCGACTACCGCACGCAGGACGCGACCGCGGAGATCCTCGCCTTCGCACATGAGGGCGTCGACATCGTTGTGGAGGTCGCACCGGGCGCCAACGCCGCTCTCGATGTCGCGGTGGCCGCCCCGGGTGCCGTGGTGGCGTACTACTCGGGCAGCGCGGACGAGCGGCTCTCCGTCCCGGTGCTCTCCACGCTTGCGGCGAACCTGCGCTGGCAGAGCGTGTACGTCTACACCGTGCCGCCTGCCGCGAAACAGTGGGCGGTGACCGACGTCGCGGCGGCCGTGGACGCGGGCGCCCTGCGCGTGGGCGACGAGGCCGGACTGCCGCTGCACCGCTTCGCGCTGGAGCGCGCCTCTGACGCCCACGCGGCACTGGAGCGGGGTGTGGTCGGGAAGGTCCTGCTGGACATCCCGTGACCGGGGTGGCGGCATCCCACATCTCGCCGCTCAGCGTGCCACCAGTGACGCGGCGATCCCCAGTACGGTCAACGCGCCGCGCGAGCACTTCGGCGCCTGCCGTCGGGAGAGCAGCAGGGTCGATCGGCCCCCGTCCGAGCTAGGATGCGGGCCCCGTACGTACGCGCATATCAGGCCCACGGGGAGCCCATGCGTATCGCGTTGACGATCAGTCCCGACGAGGAGAGCGGCGGCGCCGGAGACGGCCTCCACGAGGATCTGCGCCGCTGGCTGGCCGGGCAGCCCGGCTTGCGCGGCAGAGTCCGCCGGGACACCGGCTCCGCGCCGCGGCCCGGCACGATGGGGGCGGGCACCGAGGTGATTCTCGCGCTGTTGGAGCCCGGCGGTGTGGCCACCGTGCTGGCCGGAGCGGTCATCGCCTGGCTGCAGGCCCGCAAGGGAAGTCAGACGGTCACGGTCTCCCGCCCGGACGGCACGCAGATCACGTTCAGCTCCGCACAGGTGAAACCGCTCGACGGGCAGCAGGCGGGGGAGTTCGTACGGCAGCTCGCCGCAGCTCTGGAAACGGACGCGACCACACCCGGGACGGGCGCCGACGACGACCACCCTGGCTCGTGACGGACGCCACCGGACTGGCCGCCCCGGGCGGCCGCGCGCTCCTGGTCGGCACCGGAAGCCACGCCCCGGGGTCCGCCCTGCCCGCGCTGCCGGGCGTGGACACCACGCTCGACGACCTGGCCCACGTGCTGCGGGAGATCTGCGGCATGGAACAGGTGCGCCGCGTGCCGGCCCGGGCCGTCGCGGCGGACGTAGTGGCCGCCGTGGAGGAGGCCGTCGACGAAGCCACCGGTCCGGTGCTTTTCTGCTACGTGGGCCACGGCATCCTCGGCCCGCGCGACGAGCTCTACCTCGCCACGTACGCCAGCCCGGCCGCCGATCGGGTCTCCGCCGCCGTCCCCTACCGGACCGTCCGCGACCTGCTCGGGGACGCGGTGGGTGGCAGCGTCACCGTGCTCGACTGCTGTTTCTCCGGCCGCGCGACCGCTCCGGACGGCCGCGCCGCCGACCCGTTCGCCTCCGCCAGGCCCGACGGCAGCTTCCTGTTGACGTCCGCCTCGCAGTTCGAGGCCTCCTTCGCGCCCGAAGGCGCCCGGCACACGTTGTTCGGCGGGCACCTGCTGCGACTGCTGCAGGACGGCGACCCGGGCGGGCCTCCCCGGCTGACGCTGGACCACCTGTACGCCGCTGTGGAACGGGAGTTGAGGGACGGCCCGGCACGCCCGTAGGCGCGCAGCGACGGGACGCTGGGCGGCCTGGTCGTGGCTCCGAACCGCGCCTACCGCCCGGGCCCGGCGCCGCGGGCCGAGCCGCCGGCGGATGTGCCGTGCCCCTACCCCGGGATGCGTTCGTTCGGCCCCGGCGACCGCGAGTGGTTCCACGGCCGCGAGGAGCTCACCGAGCGGCTTCTGGACGCCGTCCGCGACGCGGCCTCGGACCATCCGGTCGTCCTGGTGGGCGCGTCCGGCGCGGGCAAGTCGTCGCTGCTCGGCGCGGGCTGATGGCCGGACTCGAGGCCCTGCACGGCGCGGGCGGCGACGATGTCCCCTGGCCGGGGCTGCTGTTGCCGAGCCCCGGCGAGGACCCGCTGGGCGCGCTCGCCGGGCTGTGGTCCCGGGCGTGCGGCGGCCGGGAGGACGAGGTGCGCCGGGCACTCGCCGCCGGGCGGTTCCCGTCGCCGGCGCCGGGCCGGCGGGCCTGCCTTCTGCTGGCGGTCGACCAGTTCGAGGAGGTGTTCACCCACTGCGCGGACGCCGAGGAACGCGCCCGGTTCATACGGCTGCTGTGCGCGGGTACGGGCGAACGGCCGCAGGTCGTCCTCGCCCTGCGCGCCGACCACTACGCCGACTGCCTTGCCCATCCGGAGCTGGTCAGCGCCCTGGACGCAGGGCAGTTCACCGTTCCGCCCATGAACCTGGGCGCCTTACGGGCCGTCATCGAGCGGCCCGCCGAGCGTGCCGGTCTGGTGCTGGAGGACGGCCTGACCGACCGGCTCCTCCACGACCTGCGCCGGGGCGGGGCGGACGACGAGCCGGTACCGGACGCCGCCGCGCCTTTCCTCGCCCACGCCCTCGCCGAGACCTGGGTCAACCGCTCCGGCGCCGTACTGACCCTGGCGGGCTACCAACGGACGGGCGGCATCTGGCAGTCGGTGACGACCAGCGCCGAGCGGCTCCACCAGTCGCTGGAACCACCCGGTCGCCGGGCCCTGCGCGCCCTGCTCCTGAACCTCGTCCACCTCACCCCCGACGGCGAGGCGGTCGGATGCCGGGTCTCACCCGACGCGCTGCTCGACGGGCCCGCCGACGGGGGTCCGGCCCTGATACGGGTGGTCTGGGACGCTCTGCTGGACTCCCGGCTGATCACCGCCGACCGCGACGCGGCGCGCATATCGCACGACGCGCTGCTCCAGACCTGGCCACGGCTGCGCGGCTGGATCCGTGACGCCCGCGCCGACCTGCTGGAACACCAGCGGCTCGCCGAGGCCGCCGCCGACTGGGACGGCCACGATCGGGACCCCGGTTACCTCTACACCGGGACCCGACTGGCGCAGGTGCGGCCGTGGCTGCACCGGGAGGGAGCAGGGCAGGCCCTCACCTCCGCCGAGCGCGACTTCCTGGTGGCCGGTGCCCGGGCCGAGAGCCGGCGCAGACTGCGGAGACATGTCCTGTCGGGCATCGCGGTGTGCGCGGCGCTGCTGCTGATCGGCGTCGGGGCCGTGGCGTTCGTCCAGCGCGGCCACGCACAGGAACGGGCCGCGCTGCTGGCCTCGCGACGGATCGCCGCCCAGGCCGGGGCGCTGCGGGACGAGGACCCGGCGACGGCCCTTGACCTGAGCCTGGAGGCCTACCGGGTGTCGCCCACCGTCGAGGCACGGTCCGCCCTGCTGGAGGCGGCACTGACCCCGGCCCCGCCGGTGGTGCTCGGCGGCCACACCGGCGCCGTCGTGAACATCGCCTACCGGGCGGGCGGGAAAGTGCTGACCAGTTCCGCCCAGGACGGCACGGTCCGGCTCTGGGACACCGCCGACCCGTACCGGCCGGCGCCCGGCCCCGTCCTCAGGCCGGGCCAGACACCGGTCATCGCCTGGCGCCCGGACGGCCGTTACCTGGCCGCCGGGACCAACGACGCGCTCTACGTCTGGGACACCCGCGACGCCCTCCACCCGCACCTGGTGACGCGGCTGCGGACGGGCACCGGCAAAGCGTTCGCCGCCGCGTTCAGCCCCGACGGGCGCACCCTCGCGGTGGCCGCCGACCACGACCGGGTGTCGCTGTGGGACCTGACGGACCCTCGCCACCCGCGCCGCACCGCCATGCGCGGCGCCAAGAGCGTCCGCGTGGGCGCGGTGGCCTTCTCCCCGGACGGTCGTACGCTCGCGGAGGCCGTCGGGGACGGCACCGTAGAACTGTGGGACACGACCGACCCGCACGCCCCGAAGCGGCGGAAGGTGATCCGCGAGGCATGGGTGGAATCGCTGGCGTTCAGCCCCGACAGGCACCTGCTGTCGGGCGGTGGCGCGTCGGGCGAGATCCGCGACTGGACGGTCACGGACCCGGAGCACCCCCGGGTATCCACGGGCGGCCCGCCGACCGGCAGGAAGACGATGTCCGGGGTGGCCTTCAGCCCGGACGGGCAGTACATGGTGGCCTCTTCGTGGGACCGGCGCCTCCACACCTACACCGTGGACACCGACGCGGGCTTGTCCGCCCCGCTCAAGGAGGGCTCTTCGCCGCAGCGCCCGGGCGGCGGGAACGACCTGTCGGTCGCCTACCGCCCCGACGGCCGGGGCGTCGCGCTGGGTGGTTCGGACGGCCGGGTACGGCTGTGGAACCCACCCGCGAACTCCGTGCCGGGGGCCTCGGACGACGCCGGGACCGTCAAAGGCTCCGGGTTCGACCAGCAGGGCCGGCGGCTGACCACCGGCACCGCGGACGGCCGCACCCACCTATGGCGGCTCGGCGCGCCGGACGTCCTGCCGAGTGAGGAGGCCGTACTTCCGGAACCGTGGCGCAAGGCCCGCTTCCTGTCCGGGGAAAAGACGGTCCTGATCAGCCAGGACACGACGGCCAAGCGGTTGCGGCTGTGGGGTTACGACGCCGGGCGGCTCCGGCCCGGCAAGGAGTTCCGTACGGCGGACAGGGCCTCGGGCGAAGTGCTCGGCTTCGACGCGACCGACGACGGCACCGTACTGGCACTGGACGACAGGTCGGCCGGCACCGTGACGTTCTGGAACATCCAAGACCTCGCCCACCCGCGGCGGTTGGGCCACCTGACATACGCCGCGCAGGGGGCCACGAACGTCTTCTCAGGCGGTCGGGATGTCTTCGTCGTCATGGCGCCCAAGTGGACCGACGTGTGGGACATCTCCGACCCCCGGAACCCTCGCCGCAGGACACGTATCGACGGAAGCCCGGCCGGCGTCACCTCCAGCAAGGAACGGCGGCTACTGCTGACCGACGCGGGCAACGGCGGGGTGCGGAAGGCGAAGGTCTGGCAGCTGTCCGGACACGGCACCGCCCGCCCGCTCGGCACCGTGGAGAGCGACCCGCTGAAACTCCGGCTGATCTCCGACCACCTGCTCGCCGGCCTGTCCACGACAGGACGTCCGCCCCTGTGGGACCTCGACCGGCTCGGCACGCCGATCCCACTCACGGGCCCACTGCCATCCATGAACGACCTGTCGTCCAACGGAGACCTCCTGGCGGCATGGGGCTCGGGCCTGGGCCTCTGGCGACTCACGACGGACGGCTCCTCGCCCGCCGGCAGCGACCTGCTCGCCCTGACCGGACCGACACCCGAGGTGACCGTCCAGGAGTTCACGCCCCAAGGGGACGCGATGGTGGTGCAACCTGACATCATCACCGCCCTGCCCGCACTCGGCACGGGAACCCTCCTCCTGGACACCGATCCGGCACGGCTGAGCCGGACCTTGTGCGTGACGCGGGACGCACCGACGACGAAGCAGAGATGGCACCAGCTTTTTCCGGACCTGACGTATGCGGATCCGTGCCGTTGATCGGGGAGGCAGGTTCGCGCCGGTGGGGCGCCAGTTGAGGGTTTCACCGATGATGCCGGTCAAGCCGCGAGGTGTGGGTGCGACGATGCGGGCATGCGTGAATTGAGTCAGCTGATCGATGTCGAGGAACCGGCCTGGCCGGAGCTCATAGAGACTCTTCGCAGCGGGCCGGTGTCTGTCGAGGTGCTTCCGCCCGACACAGCTCTGGCCAGATCCTCGCTTCTTCAGATGCAGGTGACGACCGGGTCGTATCTCGGTGCGGTAGTGATGCACTGTGGCGGTCTGCTGGTGGACCACGGATGGGTACGGGTATTCGGCAGCCCCTTGGACCGGGCAGCTCGTAGGGTGCCGAGCCTGGCCCAGGTCAATCGGTTCCCGGAAGCGTTCGAATCCGGGTGGCGACCGGATAGAGGTCTGGTGGTGGCGCATGACGTGCTGGGCGGCGTCTTCGCTCTCAACGGCAGAGCTCCCGTCAGCATGGGCCGCCCCGGGGGACCCGGTGAGATCGTCTACTTCGCCCCGGACTCACTTCGCTGGGAGGCTTTGGGAGTCGGGCACTCGACGTGGCTGGCCTGGCTGGCGTCCGGGGCGCTCGATGAGTTCTATGCGGATTTGCGCTGGTCCGGCTGGCAGGATGAGGTCCGGGTGTTGAGCAGCGATCAGGGCCTGTCTGTGTTTCCGCCGTTGTGGGCCGCCGAGGCGCGTCGAGACCTACCCGCGACCAGTCGCCGTGCCGTACCCATGGCCGAGTTGCTCGGTGTCGCCCGCGACTCATGCCGACGGTTCGATGGGGTTGGCCCGGGATTTCTCGGCGGCGTGTGAGCTGATCGCCAGGTCCAGGCGGCGGTCGGCCACGTCTCGGTCCAGCGGTGCCGACCCAGCCGCTGAGAGGACTGAACACCCCGGCGGGCGATGCGCTGGGTGATGGTCTGCGATCGGAGCCATCGGCGCAGGTGGTGGTCGTAGTCGTATCCGTTGTCGGCGTGGAGCAGGCGGACTGACGGTGACGTGGCCCGCGCCGGGAGCGGACCGGCGGGATCCCACGCCCCGCACCAGAGGTTCCAACCGGTCAAACCCCTTTGCGCGAGTTCGTTCAGGACCAGGCGATGGAGGTTGCCCAGACTCGTGCCGGGCTCCACTCGGTGAAGCGGCGATGTGCGGTCGGTCCGGACGGGCCGAAGCCCGGCGGCAGCTGGTGCCACGTGCAACCTGGCAGCTGACCCGTGGCGCTGTTCGCGTGACGGTCATCACGGACGTCTACCGGGGGTGCTGCGTAGGCTTGGGGCGTCGCCATAGTGGGGGCCCGCGAGAGTGAGCCAGGCGTCGAGGTAGCCGGCGAGCGGTCAGCGCGGGACCTGAGACATTTGGGTGCCGCCACCCGGTCGTGCGACCGTTGTAGGGTGTGAGAACAGCCCTTGACCTGCAAAAACGCGGGCAGGGAGCCTATGTCCAGGAGTGCCTCAATGCTGCGCACCATGTTCAAGTCCAAGATCCATCGCGCCATCGTGACCCAGGCCGACCTGCACTACGTCGGGTCCGTCACCATCGACGCGGACCTTCTCGACGCCGCCGATCTGCTGCCCGGCGAGCTCGTCCACATCGTCGACGTCACCAACGGCGCCCGTCTGGAGACGTACACGATCGAGGGCGAGCGCGGCAGCGGTGTCATCGGCATCAATGGTGCGGCCGCACACCTCGTCCACCCCGGCGATAAGGTGATCATCATCAGTTACGCCCAGGTCGAGGACGCCGAGGCGCGGGCGCTGCGGCCGCGCGTCGTCCATGTCGACGAGGGCAATCGTGTGGTCGCCCTCGGGGGCGATCCGGCGGAGCCCGTACCGGGGGATCCGGACATGGTGCGGAACCCGTCGAGCCGCCGGGTCTCCGTCTGACCCGCGTTCCCGGGCCCGGCCCGCGCCATGTGCGAGGGAGAACGATGAGCGGTATCGACATCCGTGACGACCGGACCCGGGGCATGCTCGAAGCCCTCGAGGGCGGTGAAGTCGTCGGGCACATCGTGTACTTCACGCTGGACGCCCCCGAAGCCGCGCTCGTGCCGGTGCACACCGAAGTGGCGTCCGCGCACGAGGGCAAGGGCATCGCCGGAGCACTCGCCGGGGAGCTGTACGCCATCGCGGCGCGCGAGGGTGTCGCCGTCGCGCCCTTGTGCCCGTACGTCGTGAAGTGGGCCGAGCGCCATCCCGAGCAGGCCCCGCCGGCCTCCGAGGAACTCATGCGGGCCGCGCGGGACAAGGCGCGGACGGATCCGTCGGCATGGTGACCCTGGGGCTCGTCCACACGTCCGCCGTCCACGTGCCCGTCTTCGACGGCCTACGGGAGGCGGAGCACCCGGGCATCGGGCTGCGCCACCACGTCGACGAGGAACTCCTGGCCCGGGCGCGCCGCGAGGGGCCGGACGCCGTCGCCCCCGCAGTCCGGGAGGCACTGGAACGGGTGGTGGCGAGTGGAGCCGGTGCCGTGCTGTGCACCTGTTCGACCATCGGGGGCGTCGCCGAGTCGGTCGGGGCGGAGCTGGGCGTCCCCGTGGTCCGGGTCGACCGGCCCATGGCGGCGGCGGCCGTCGCCGCGGGCTCCCGCGTCGTCGTGCTCGCCACGGTCTCGTCCACGCTGGCACCCACCTCGGCGCTGGTCGAGGAGGAGGCCCGGCGGGCCGGACGGGACGTGACGGTGCGGGCCGAACTGGTCCACGGAGCGTGGGAGCTCTTCGAGGCGGGGGACTCCGCGGGGTACGCGCAGGAGGTGGCCAGAGCGGTGCGAGCCGTACGGGACGCCGACGCCATCGTGCTGGCGCAGGCCTCCATGGCCGCCGCGGAAGGGCTGGTCCCAGAGGTTCGGGTGCCGGTGCTCTCCAGCCCCCGGCCCGGCCTCGCGGCAGCCGCCGCGCTGCTCGCCGGGGCCGACTCCTAAGGCCGGGCGCGCGCCACGGGCGGAGCGCGGGGAACCGTGGAAGGCTTGGACGCGGGGGCGTCGGGTACGCGGGGAGGAGCCGCTGGCGTACCACTGGCTGGAGGAGCACAATGACCCATCCGTACCCTGATCCCGCGCCGACCCCGGGGCCCGTCAGGCCCTTCCCGGACCCCGACCCGGCGCCGCCGGAGCCGGGCAGGCCCTTCCCGGGCCCGGACCCCGTGCCGAATCCGGAGCCGCGGCCGAGCCCGGACCCGCCCGCCCCGATCCCGCAGCCGGGCCCCGACCCGACGCCTGAGCCACAGCCCGACCCCATGCGCTGAGGCCGTCGACATACGGCGGGCGCGGTCCCACGGGACCGCGCCCGCCGTCGCCCGTCCGGCCTCCGGAAGCCGCTCGCCGTCTGCCGCCGGCCGTCTCTTTCGGTCGCCGGACGCCCGGCTCTGCGGCCCATCCACGGCCGGAATCGCTCCCTGTCGGCCGCGGCCGCGGCCCGCTTAGCTTGATGACCACCTTCCGTTCCGAACGAGGAGCCGTCCGTGCCCCAATTCGATCTGCCCCTCGACGACTTGCGCCGCTACCGGCCCGACCTCCCCGAACCCGAGGACTTCGATGCCTTCTGGGAGAAGACGCTGCAGGAGGCCCGCGAACACGAACTCGAAGCTCGGTTCGAGCCGGTGGACCTGCCGCTCACCGGCGTACGCGTCTTCGACGTCACCTACGCCGGATTCGGCGGTCACCCCGTCAAGGGCTGGTTGATTCTGCCTGCCGGCGCGGACGGCGGAGAGCCGCTGCCCGCCGTCGTCGAGTACATCGGTTACGGCGGCGGGCGCGGGCTGCCCCACATGCACCTGCTGTGGGCCGCGGCCGGATACGCGCACTTCGTGATGGACACGCGGGGGCAGGGGAGCGGTGGGTGGGCGCAGGGCGACACCCCGGACCCGGTGGGGAGCGGTCCCTCGTACCCGGGCTTCGTGACCCGCGGCATCGAGAACCCCCACGACTACTACTACCGACGCCTGTACGTCGACGCGGTACGGGCCGTCGAGGCCGTCCGCAGCCACCCGTGCGTGAACGCCTCGCGCGTCGCGGCCCTCGGGAACAGCCAGGGCGGTGGCCTCACCCTCGCCGTCGGCGGGCTCGTGCCGGACCTGGCCGCCATCGCGCCCGACGTGCCGTTCCTCTGCGACTTCCCGCGGGCGGCGACGTTGACGGGAATGCCTCCCTACAGCGAGATCGGGCTCTACCTGAAGGCCCGCAGGGACGGCGAGGAGCGGGTCTTCCAGACCCTGTCGTACTTCGACGGCGTGCACTTCGCGGCCCGCGGGCGGGCCCCCGCCCTCTTCTCCGCGGCGCTGCAGGACCAGATCTGCCCGCCGTCGACGGTGTTCGCCGCCTTCAACGCGTATGGCGGAAGCGAGCGTTCGATGGAGGTGTACGCCTTCAACGAGCACGAGGGAGGCGGCCCCTACCAGCAGGGAGTCCAACTGCGTTGGCTGAAGGATCACTTGAGGGGCTGACGCGCCCAACTCCCCTTCCTCTCCGGACTCTTGTCACGGATTGCTCGGACCGGCTAGCTTGCGGGCTTGTCGTGTGTCCGCTGTGTGCAATCCGTGATGACGTGTGTCCGAGGGAGCTCCCATGGCCGTACGGGGCCGGCACCGCCGGTATCAGCCGAACCGCATCAACCGCGCGTCGCTGACCGTCACGGCGGGCGGCGCGGGCATGGCGCTCCCGCTCACCGTCGCGGGCACGGCGGGCGCGGCGGACGTCGACACCTGGAACAAGGTCGCCGCCTGCGAATCCGGCAACAACTGGAGCATCAACACCGGCAACGGCTTCTTTGGTGGGTTGCAGTTCAAGCAGTCCACCTGGGAGGCGTACGGCGGCACCGCCTACGCCCCGCGCCCCGACCGCGCCACCAAGGCCCAGCAGATCGCCGTCGGGGAGAAGGTCCTGCACGCGCAGGGGCCGGGCGCCTGGCCGGTCTGCTCGTCCAAGGCGGGACTCACCCGGGGCGGCGGCTCGCCCGGCGTCACCCCGGCCCGCGCCCCGAGCAAGCCGGAACGGCCTCGCCGTGACGTGAAGGACGTCAAGCCCGAGGTGACCCCGCAGTCCACCGCCGGCACCGCCGAGATGTACACGGTCGTGCGGGGGGACACCCTCTCCGGCATCGCCGACGAGCGCCGGGTCCGGGGCGGCTGGCAGCGCCTGTACGACGCCAACCGACGCGTCATCGGCGACGACCCCGACCTGATCACACCCGGCCAGCGGCTCTCGGTCCACGGCCAGGGCAGCACCAAGAGCGGCGCTGTGGCGGATCGCGGAAGGGCGCGGACCGGGACGGACGCGGACGACCGTGCCGAGGCACGGGCCCGCCAGAAGGCGGCGGAGAAGAAGGCCTCGGAGCGGAAAGCCGCAGAGAAGCGGGCGGCGGAGCGGAGAGCCGAGAAGGCGGCGACCGAGAGGAAGCACGAGAAACAGCGGGAGCGGGAGAAGGAGCACGAGAGGGAGCACCAGAGGGGGCGGTCCTCACACGGCTCCGCACCGCGTGCGCAGACGGCCTCGCCGGGCGCCGTCGCACCCGTCGCCGCCTCGCCGAGCACTCCGTACCGCGCGGCGGGCGGCTCCTGGTCGAAGGGTTACCACACGGGCGTCGACTTCCCCGTGCGCACGGGGACGTCGGTGAAGGCCGTCGCCGCGGGCCGCGTCGTCTCCGCCGGCTGGGGCGGCAGCTACGGCTACGAGGTGGTCATTCGCCACGCCGACGGAAAGTACAGCCAGTACGGCCATCTGTCGGCGCTCTCCGTGAAGGCGGGCCAGCAGGTCCGCGCCGGCCAGCGCATCGCCCGGTCCGGCTCCACGGGGAACAGCACGGGCCCGCATCTGCACTTCGAGGTGCGGACGGGGCCCGGTTTCGGTTCTGACGTCGACCCGCTCGCCTACCTGCGGGCACACGGCGTACGAATCTGAGAGCGGTTGGCTGATCTGAGAGCGGTGGGCTGGTTCGAAGGCGCTGCTCTGGGGTGTGGGCGGGTGACGGGTTCGGGAGCAGTGTGCTCGGGGGAGAGCGGCGTGCGGGGTCGAGAGCACTGCACCGGATTGAGGGCGGCCTGCGGGTTCATGTGCGGCGCGCTCGCGGCGGAGCGGCGCACGGATTCGAGAGCACTGCTCCGGACTTAGGGCGGCCGTAGGGTTCGAGAGCCGCACTCGTTCCAGAGCGGCGCGCAATCCCGAGAGCATCGCACCAGCTCGAAAGCGTTGGATCGGATCGAGAGCACTGCTCCGGTTCGGGATCAGGGTGCCAGTTCCAGAGCGCCCCACCGGCCCGAGAGCGATGGACACGTCTGGTGGCCCTCTGTGGGGCTTATCCCCTCAGGACCCGATGCGCTCCCGGCGCCTCGCTTGGCGAGGCCTGCCCCGGTGATGCGTGGCCGGTGGCTGCTGGCTCGGGACCGCTGGCAGCGCGTCGGCCACGGGTCGCGGTTCGACCCCGTCCACCGTCGCCGACGTCTCCGAACCGGCCTCCGCGCCAGTAGCCCCGGTAGCCCGGGTCGTACCGCCAGCCCCGGATCCGGACCTCGCTCCCGCGACCGCCTCCCGCACGGACGGGCCACCCTGCTCCGTCTCCACCGCCGACGCCTCGACCACCGCCGTCTCGCCTGCCGCCGGCGCGGCCTCCGACACCACCTCGCCCGCCATCCCCGTCTCCGCCGTCGAAGTCTCCCGTGCGATGCGTTCCGTCGTCAGCAGGATCAGGCCGCCCGCAGCTGCCGCGCCGCAGACCAGTGCGAGGACCGTGCCCGCGGTGCCGTGGCGGAAGGATTCTCCGAAGAGGGTCAGGCCGACGGCCGCCGCGACCACGGGGTTCACCACGGTCACCGTGGAGAGCGGTGCCGCGAGGCCCGCGCCCCGGTAGGAGGCCTGCGAGAGCAGGACGCCGGCCGCCGCCAGCACCGCGATCGCCCCGAGGGTGGGGAGCTGCTGCAGGAGCGCGACGTTCTGGTCCCAGTCCACCGCCACCGTCTTCGTGAAGACCGAGGCGATGCCGAAGGCGGCGCCGGCCGCGCAGGCCAGGAGGACGCTGCGTACCACCGGGTGCCGGTGTGCCGCGTGTGCCGCCACCATCAGCGCGAGCACGCCGCCGCCGGTGGCCACGGCGAGCATCAGGCGCTCCGCGTCGGCCAGGGACTGCGAGTCGGACGACGAGGTGAGCGAGAGGAGGCCGGCGAGCCCGACCGTCGCCATGAGCGCGCCCCGCCAGGCGGCTGCCCCGGCCCGGCGGCGTACGAACACGGCGGCCATCGGCAGGGCGAACACGATGGTCAGCGCGCCGAGCGGCTGGACCAGGCTGAGCGGGCCGTAGGCGAGGGCCACCACGTGCAGCACGGCGCCGAGGCCGTTCAGCGCGATCGCCGTCCACCAGGCGCCCCGGCGCAGCGGTGCGTAGCCCTGCCCCGGTGTCGTCGCCGCCACGCGCTCCTGCAGGATCGCCCCGCCGGCGTACGCCACGGCTGAGACGAGGGAGAGCAGCACGGACAGTGCCAAAGCACTCATGACGTGCTCCGCGGGGTGCGGTGCGTCCGGCTATCCCGGTCTGGCGAACGGTCTGCTTCCATACTGACAACGATGACGCCGAATTTCCTCCGGGTCGTCGTACCTGAGCAGTCAATCGTTCCTACTGCCGATGGAGTATGACCACCGCCGTGTCCTCCCCAAGAGGGGTTTTCCGGGAGTGGTCGTCAACGAACCGTTGCATCGCGCCAGTACGTCGTCGCCCGCCTCCTGCGGCGCCGCGTCAGCGGGTCGTGGAGGAGGCGGACGGCCAGGCCGACGGGGGTGACCACCAGGAAATAGCTGATGAAGAGCATGACGTCACGACCTCCGCGGTGAGTGTGGTCGGCGGGACGGGTCAGTCGAGGGGGATCTCCGCACGCCAGTCGCCCTCCTCGGACCACGCGGGCTGCTCGTTCTTGTGCAACAGGAAGCCGCCCATCGCCAGCATGTCGATGTCCGTGCGCATGAAGCAGGTGTACGCGTCGTGCGGTGAGTTGACGATCGGTTCTCCGCGGACGTTGAACGAGGTGTTGACCAGGACCGGGCAGCCGGTGCGTGCCTTGAAGGCGGTGAGCAGTTCGTGAAAGGCGGGGTTGCCGTCCTCGGTGACCGTCTGCACGCGCGCGGAGCAGTCGACGTGGGTGACGGCGGGGATCGTCGAACGCCGCACGTGCAGCAGATCGATGCCGGTCGCGTCGGTCTCGGTCACCGGCAACTGCCGAGCCGCCGCCACTTGCGCCACCACCAGCATGTACGGGCTCGGCTGGCCCAGGTCGAAGTAATCCTTGGCGTCGGCCGCCAGCACTGCGGGCGCGAACGGGCGGAAGGATTCCCGGAATTTGATCTTCAGGTTCATCGAGGACTGCATCGCGGGATCGCGCGGATCGCCCAGAATGGACCGGGCGCCCAGCGCCCGGGGCCCGAATTCCATGCGGCCCTGGAACCAGCCCACGGTCTTGCCCTCGGCCAGCGCCGCCGCGACGTCTTCGGCCGGACTGCCGGAGGCCGACCGGTGGTAGGGGATCTCGTGGCTCTCCAGGTACGCGGCGATCTGTTCGTCGGTGAACGCGGGGCCGAGCAGCGACCCCGACATGGCGTCCTGCCCGCTGCCGACGTGGTCGCGCGCCGCCCCTCGCTCCATCGCCACGGCCATCGCCGCCCCCAGCGCTCCGCCGGCGTCCCCGGCGGCGGGCTGGATCCAGACCTCGTCGAAGAGCCCGCTCTTGACGATCTCTCCGTTGGCGACGCAGTTCAGTGCCACGCCACCGGCGAGACAGAGGGTCGACTCCCCGGTGCGCTCCCGCGCCGTGCGGGCCAGGCGGAGCATCACCTCCTCCGTGACGCTCTGGACGGAGGCGGCCAGGTCGAACTCCCGCTGCGTCAGCGGCCCTTCGGGGAGACGCCGGGGGCCGCCGAAGAGCCTCTCGAAGGCGCGGCCGGTCATCACCTGCCCCCGCAGATACTCGAAGTACCGCATGTTCATGTGGAACGATCCGTCCGGCTTGATGTCGATCAGCCGTTCCTTCATCAACTCGGCGTAGCGGGGCCGGCCGTAGGGCGCAAGGCCCATGAGCTTGTACTCGCCGGAGTCGACCTTGAAGCCGCAGAAGTAGGTCAGGGCTGAGTACAGCAGTCCCAGCGAGTGGGGGAAGCGGATCTCGGCCAGCGGTCGCAACTCGGTGCCCCGGCCGTGCCAGAGCGTCGTGGTGGCCCATTCGCCCACCCCGTCCACGCACAGCACGGCGGCCGACCGGTACGGGCTGGGGTAGAACGCGGAGGCCGCGTGCGACTCGTGATGGCGGCGCGCCACGATGTCCGGTACGCGCCCCAGGCCGAGTGACTCGAGTTCGCGCCGTACGACCTGGAGCGTGCGCAGCTTGCCGTCCGGGCGCAGCCAACTCGGCAGCGTACGACGGAAGGAGTCGACACCGGCGGGCGCGGCGCCCACCAACGTGGCAAGTACGCGGCGGAACTTGAGCCGGGGGTCTTCGTAGTACGCGACCGCGGAGATGTCCTCCAAGGTGACGCCCAGCTCGTCGAGGCAGTGGCGGACCGCCTTGGCGGGGAACGACGCATCGTGCCGTTTCCTGCTGAACCGCTCCTCCTGCGCCGCCGCGACGGGGACTCCGTCGCGTACGAGCGCGGCCGCGCTGTCGTGGTAGTAGGACGAGATCCCGAGAACCAAGTCAGACACTGGTGTGCTCCTCCGCCCCTGCCGTCACCGCTTGAGTGCCGCGCCACCGGCTTCCCGTCGACCGTCCGCGGCGGGCGGCCCTGCGGGCCAGGAAGCCGGCCGGCGGGTTGAGCGAGCGGTAGCCGACCCGCACCCGTTCCCAGGCCTCCGCCCGGCCGCCCGGTCCGGGCGATCCCGGCAGACTGGCCATGAGGGTGTCCACGGCGTCCACCGCCCACGCGGAGTGCCCGGTGGCGACGTTGTCGATGGTGTTGTGGATGTCCACGAAGCGCGTGCTGAAGCCGTACTTGCGCAGGGCCAGGCCGGCCCGGCGGTAGGTGCCGCCCACGCCCGAGAGCTCCATGGCCACGTTGAGGCCGAGCACCTCGGGCAGGAACGTGCGGGGGAAGCGTCCGACGCACAGCCAGTAGACGGGCAGTTCGAACGACGCGTCGCGGAAGCCCGGCCAGTTCGCGAACTCCGGCGAGGCCGTCGGCGGCAGGACGATGTCCATCTCTTCCAGGAACTGGCGGTAGATCAGGGGGTGGTTGAGGTCGGGCTCGCCGTTGCCGAGTTCGTCCCAGTAGGTCGCGAAGAGCGAGTGGCCGATCTCGGACGACGCCAGTTCGTAGTCGGTGAATCCTTGCAGCCAGCTGCCGTCGATCAGGGTGAGCGGTGCCGTCTGTACGGCGTCGTCGACCACGGCCTCCCGTGACGGCAGCGGAGCCTCCGCGCTCTCCTCGAACTGCTCGCCGTGACGGTCGTGTTGTCCCTGGAGCCAGGGGCGCAGGCCCTCGGGCGTCCACCGCTCGGGGAGCGGTACGGAGCCGGGGTTCATGCGGTGCCGGGTGCGTGCCAGCCATCCCCGTACGTACCGCAGACTCCAGGCGTCGAGCTCCGGTCCCGCGGTGCGCGTCATGAGCGTGTGATAGGCCTCGCGCAGCTCGCGCGGGGCGGCTCCGGACGGTGCCTTCGACTCCAACAGGGCTGGCAGGGCCTCCAGTCGGCGGGGTGCCGACGCTTGCACGGTGGTGGGTTCCGGGAGCGTGGCTACGGAGGTCTCGCCGGGGTGGTCTTCGGTGAGGGCGTCGATCCAGCGGCGGATGACGGTGAGGTCGTCCGGTGAGAAGACCCGGAACATCGGGCCGCGCTCGCCGACCAACTCCCTCACCAGAGGACTGGCATCGGCACGTCCGGGCCTGATGAGCCTGCTGCGCGCCAGGACGGCGAGGAACAGCTTCGGGTCGTCCCGGCACTCCTTGAGCCACGCCGACAGCGACCGGCCTTCGAGCAGGACCTGGTGGTGGTAGACCGCACCTTCCCTGGAGCGCAGTCGCATCAGCTCGGCCATGGCGAACCCGGGGTCGAGTGAGGCCCGCAACTCCTCGTGCAGGGCGGACATGTGGCCTCGGACCGCGGCCAGTGCCCAGCCGAAACCCGCGTACACGCGCGCCGCCGCCTCGGGACCGGCCTGCACCAGGGTGTCCGCGATGTCACGGCAGTGCGTGGTCGGCGAGAGGGTGCCGTCCCCGGCCTGCGAGTAATCGAGCGCCGTCCGGCCGCTGTTGAGCTCCGGGCCGGCCAGGGCCAGGGGTGGGGGCAGACCCACGGCGCGCAGGCACAGATCCGCGCCGATCAGTTCCTCGCGGAAGTCCTCGGGGCGCCGGCTCATCAGCAGAAGCAGGGTGGGGAGGTGAAATGCCGCGTCCGCGATGCGTGCGTCACCGGCCAGCCGCGCCAGGGGTACGGCGTTCTCCGAGACCCGCAGCTGCTGCCGGCGGCGAGCCGCCGGGCAAGTGACCTGCGAGGGCGCCGAGATGCCCCGCTTCGTTGAACGAGGAGCTAATCACTGTGCCCGGAGTGCGTCAACGCCCCGCCATCGGATTGGGCGCCCTGTGTGCCGGTTTTCTGGATTGTGGGCCTTGGGTTTCGAGCAGGTGGGCCAATGGGCCGCTCACCATCCGGGACGGCGCTACGACGCGTGACGCAACGTCATGCTGTATGGTCCGTCCGGGTGTTGCCGGGGAAGCACTGCTGGCACGGTGACGGACAGACCCGGCTCGTGTGCGAGAACCGGGCGAGCCGCCCCCAACACCCCACCAACGGACATCGGGGGGTGTACGGCTTGTCTGGTCCTGTATTGCGCCGGAACCGGCGCGCAGGCGACTCGACCGGCGGTCCGAGAACTCCCGCCGCGTCCTCACCGGCCCTCGCACCGACCGATTTACCCGGTGCCCGCCTGAAATCCGCGCCAAAAGGGTGGAAACGCCTGCGCTTTTCCCTGCGATGCGCCGGTCGGGCCACCCTTGCTGTGCGCCCGGTGGCCAGCTGGCTTATCCGGGTCTGCGTCCCCACCGGGATGAGCGAATGCTTTTCGAGCCTCATGTGATACGGGGCGAAATGGTGCGGCCAGGTAAAGCTTAGGACATGAAAGAGCGGACGGATGTTGACCGACATGAAATCATTCGCATGGCTATGACGAATGCGGCGGCCGGGACGAGTCGGGGCATGTACATCGGCGTCCTGGGGCTGGACGGAGCCGGCAAGACCACGGTCGCCCGCGGCCTCACGGCGCGCCTGGCGGACCAGGGGCTCAAGTCCGAGTTCGTGCGGTGGCGGGACATTGCCGCGCAGGTCGACCGGATCGACTTCCCGCACCTCACCCTGCGCCAACTCCTCGTCGAGACCTGGCGGTCCCGCTACGGCGGCGCGACGGACGAATCCTCGCTCCGCGTGCAGAACGGACCGCCACTCTACGAGGACTTCACGCACGCCGAGCTCGAAAAGAACGGCACCATCCACCCGACCGACGTGCACCGCTCCGGCATGGCGGCGTCCGCGATGCTCGAATTCGTCGCCGACATGCTGATCCAGGCCGAGTTCATCAACGAGAGCGTGTCCGGCGGCAAAATAGTCGTCACCGAGAGCTTCGGCTACAAGAACGTGATGAAGGTGCTGCGAGTCGCCCAAGAGGTCCCGCACGAGGACCTCTCCGGGGAGGTCATCGCGAAAATGCGGGACTTCATCACCGACGCGTATTCGACCTCGTTCATGCAGCCCGACATCGGCATCTTTCTGAGGGTCACGCCCGAGGAGTGCTACCGGCGCGTCACGGCACACCGCGGCGGCGTCGGGCCGGTCGAGGACATGGGGTTCGCGGGCCGGGATGGCCGTGAGTCGTTCCTGGAGCTGCAGAGCTCGCTGCTGGCGCAGTACGAGGAGATGGCCGCCCGGTGGGGCTGGCACGTCATCGATGTCGACGGTTCCTCCGCCGATGAAGTCCTCGAGACCGTCAACGAACTCGTGGTCGCCGATGTCCTGTCGGCGCAGCGGGCGGACGGGCCCCGCGAGGGCAGCTGACCCGGCCGTCCGGACGGCGGGCCCGACCCGGCGATGAAGAAGACGCGATCACTGGCGATGTGTACCTATGGGTGCACCTGTGGCGGAGGGCGAATACAGCGATGACCGACTCCGGCATACGTGCCCGTACGGCGCGTACATCCCGTACGGCCCGTGCGGCCCTTGCGGAGGGAGCGCTGGAGAGGACCCCGCTGCTCGTGCGCGATGAGCTGAGGCTGCGGCGGGCACGTCCGCTCACCGGCGGCGGCACGCCGGCGCAGGTGTATCTGTGCCAGGACGGCGACGAACAGGCGGTCGTGGTCAAGGTCCTGCACGCCGGCGCCGGGTCGGTGGACGGCCACGACCTGCACTCCTTCCTCCGCAAGCCCGAGCAGATCGCCCGCATCCACGAGGAGCTGCCGGACCTCTCGCCCTTCTATGTGCCGCTCATCGGGCACTGGCAGGGTCCGGGGTGGGGGGCGTACGCGATGCCCTGGATCGACGGCGTCGCCCCCATCGTGCCGCTGGAGGAGTTGGCCGCCCTCCTGGACCAGCGACTCATCGCGTTCGTCGCCTGAGGGGAGCGCGCATGTATGTCCAGCGGTTCGGGGAACAGCTGATACGCGGGGAAGCCGCCGGGCGGCCGCGCGGCCCGGAGTACGTGAGCCGGTTCGAGCGCTGGGACGACCTGGCGAGCGTACGCCGACGCCCGCGCCGCCGCTTCGACGCCGGAGAGCTGGACCTCTACTTCCCGCCCGAGCTGTATCCCGTGGTGCTGCATCCCCTGGTCGCCGCCAGGGGGGCCGCCGTGGTGAAGGGCCTGCTCCTGCAACGCCTCTACGACTACCTGGAGTTCACGACTGAGCTGGAGAACCTCGCGGTCATCCCCGTGGCCACGAAGATCAGCCGCGGCCGTTCGGGTCTCGCCCTGCCGGGGCGGATGAGGTCCGACGCGTACAAGATCGTCACGGATGAGGCGTGGCACGCGCAGTTCTCGCACGACTTCGCGTGCGAGATCGAGGCGGAGACCCGGGTGCCGTGGCTGCGCGGGGACGACCGCACACCCCCCGCGTTCCTGGCGCGGCTCGACGAGGTGCGCGAAAGGCTGCCGCACCGGCTGCGGGGCGTCGAGGGGCTCCTGTTCGCCATCGTGAGCGAGACGCTCATCTCCGGGATGCTCTCGCACATCCCGCGCGACAGCAGACTGCCGCAGTCCGTACGGAACATCATCCGCGACCACGCGGAGGACGAAGGCCGTCACCACGTCTACTTCAGGTCCGTACTGGGACACCTCTGGCCGGCCCTGACGCCCGGTGAACGGCAGGCCGTCGGCCCGCTGCTGCCCGCGGTCATCTACGCCTTCCTCGAACCCGACTACGCGCAGACGGCACGCCACCTGCGGGCCGTCGGCCTGACCACCGAACAGATCGACCAGGTCGTCACGGAGAGCTGGCCCGCCCACCAGGTGCAGAGCGGCGTCGCCGCGGCGGCGTCCCAGCTGACCCGCTACCTCACCGAGGCCGGCGCGCTGCGGGACCCCCACACCCTCGCGGCGTTCGAGGAGGCCGGCCTTTCGGCACCGGACCACCGGGAACGCGGCGTCGTCGAGAAGGAACTCGCCGGATGACGACGAGCCCCGCCCCTGTTCGTACCCCGTCGGATTCCAGGACGTTCTGGCGCTTCTGGTTCGCCTCCACCGTGAGCCGCGCCGGATCCAACATGACGGCGGTGGCGCTGCCCCTCGTGGCGCTCACCACCCTGGACGCCACCACCTTCCAGGTCACCCTGCTGGCCGCCGCGAGCCAGGCCGCCTGGCTCTTCCTCGGGCTCCCGGCCGGCGTCATCGTGCAGAAGTTCCCCCTGCGCGACATGCAGGTGGCGATGGACCTCATCCGCATGGTGGCGATGGGGTCCGTGCCGGTGGCCTGGTGGCTCGACCGGCTCACGTACCCGCACCTGCTGCTGACGGCCCTGGTCACGGGCCTGGCGACCGTACTCTTCGACATCGGCAACTCCACCTTCCTGCCCGCGCTGGTCTCCAAGGACGAACTCACCGCGCGCAACAGCCTGGTCTCGGGCACCGAAGCGGTCAGCCAGACGGGGGCACCCTCCCTCGGCGGCCTGCTCATCAAGGTCGCCGGCGCCGTCAACGTCCTCCTGATCGACAGCATCAGCTACCTGGTGTCGGCCGTGACGCTGTGGACACTCCCCGAGCGCAGACCGGAGCCCCAGCCGCAGGTCCCGGCCTGGCGGCTCATCCGCGAGGGATGCGCCTTCGTGGTCCGGCACCCCGTGATGAGGCCGTGCGCGATCTGGGCCGCGGTGAGCAACTTCTTCACCGCCGCGCTGATGGCGCTGACCCCCCTCTACCTGGTGCGGGAGGCGGGAGCCTCCTCCACCGTGGTCGGACTGGTGATCGCCGCGGACGGGGTCGGCTCCCTGATCGGATCGCTGGTCACGGTCCGGCTCGCGGCGCGGACCGGCACCGCGCGGGCCATGATCCTGGCCGGGCTGGCCGGCGGCGCCCTCGCGCTGATCATTCCGCTGACGACCTCGCGGGACAACCTCTACTTCTTCGTCATCGGCAACGCCGCCGTGGCGATGGCCGTGGTGATCGGCAGCATCGTCACCCGCACGCACCGGCAAGTGGAGTCGCCGCCGGAACTGCTCTCCCGGGTGATGGCCACGGTACGTTTCCTGTCCTGGGGAGTCCTTCCGCTCGGGGCCCTCTTCGCCGGTGTACTCGCCGACGCGTTCGGTCTGCGCGCCGCGCTGTGGGTCGTGTGCGCGGGCTTCCTGCTCGCACCGGTCGTCCTCATCATGAGTCCCGTGCGCAACAGGCGTGATCTGAGTGAGGCGAGAGGAAAGAGCGATGACTGAAGCACTCGCGAAGAGCGATGCCGTGCCGCGCCGCGTGCTCGGCATCAGGATCCGCCGCGTGAAGGACGACTTCCTGATCGGGGACGAGGACAGGGCACTGCTCCTGGAGGACATCGCCGCCTTCATCTTCGCCTCGCTCGACGGCCGCAGGACCACCGCCGACGTGGCGCGACTGGTGGCCGACGAGTACGGGGCCGACGAGCAGGAAGCCCTCACGGACGTCGTCGAATTCCTCGGCGGGCTGGCTGACAAGGGCATCGTCGAGTGGTGAGAGGCCCGGCCGGGCCCCACCCAGCAGAAGGGCGCATGGCATGGAGAAGATGACCAAGGACGACTGGCTGGCCCCGCTGCGCGAGCGGGACCTCATACCCGAGGACGCGCTCGCCGCGTTCGTCGTCGGCTCCGCCGCGCGTGGCTGGCACAACCCGCGCAGTGACTACGACATCTACGTCGTCTCGCGCTCGATGCGCGAGGCCGAGACGAGCGAGGCCCTGCCCGTCTCGCTCGATCCGCCGTCCGTGGGCGTCGAGGTCTTCTACGCGCGGGACAAGCGGTGGGAGGTGAAGTACTGGGTCGACGCCCAGATGGACCAGATGTTCGACAAGGTCTCCTGGGAGGCGTACGAACGGGGCACCATCGCCGGCAACGTCCTCGCGCCCGTCGAGGAACTCACCCTCGCCCGCATCGGCAACTGCCTTCCGCTGACCGGCGAGGAGTGGGTCGAGGACCGCCGCCGCCGGCTCGCCGGGACCGCCTTCCGCTCCTTCGTCATCGCCCGCTCCCTGGGCGAGGCCGACATGTTCGTCGAGGACGCGCTGGGGCAGATGGAGGCGGGAGACCTGGCGAGCGCGACGCTCTCGTCCCGACTGGCCTTCGGACACGCCGTCGACGCCCTGCTGGAGGGCGAGGGCGAGTTCGGCAGCCACCAGCCCAAGTGGCGAGCCAACAGGTTCAAGGCGGCATCGCCGATGTTCCTCTCGTTCGACGAGTACTGGGCCGTGGAGACGATGCGGACGTACGACCCCGCCGACCCCCGCCCCTGGATCAAGGACGTGCTCGCCCTCTGCCAGGACATCGCCATGCGGGTGGACGTCTCCTGACCCTTTCTGGCTATCGTCGGCCCAGCCGAGTGCATCTTCGATTCGCCATCGACGGACGGGGGACAGTGGAGTGGCGCAGCGACCTCACAGACGGTGTTCCGCGTCGTGATCAGGATCGACGTCGACGAGGAGACCCTCCACACCGTGCGGCTGGCCTTCAGCCCCCTCTGGGAGACCTTCGGAAGCCTCGGCCTGCTGGCCCGCTACCGGGGCGAGGTCCCGGCCCCGTACACGGACTGGGCGCGAGCGGTACGGCTGCGCATGCCGTCCGGACTCGCGCGGGACCTGGTGGGGATGGCGGGCGACGCCGGACTCCCGCACTTCCTGCGGGGGTTCATGCCCCTGCCCGACCCCTCCTTGGACACGTTCGCCGCCGAACTGGCCCACCTGCGCCGGACCAGGGGTGACATCCCGGGCATGGAGGGGCTGTACTCCGCGCTCTTCCGATACTGGGAGTGCGCGGTCGCCCCGTACTGGGACCGCATCCGGGCCTCGCTGGAGGAGGAGATCCAGCTCCGTGGCCGCACGCTCGCCGTGGAAGGCGCCGAGGCCATGCTCGGCGAGCTCGGCGGCCGGGTGCTCTGGAACAGGCCCCGGCTGACCGTGCCCTACCACCAGGATCTCGATCTGCGGATCGCGAGGTCACGGCTGCTCCTGGTGCCCACCGTGTTCTCCGGCGGCCTGCGGCTGCTCGTCGAGGACCACGACGGGGTGGCCCTGACCTACCAGGCGCGGGCCACGGGCCGGCTGCGGGTCCTGACGGCGGGCACCGAAGCCCACACCACGCAGGACCGGCTCGCGCTGCTGCTCGGCAAGGGGCGGGCCCAAGTGGTGCGCGCCCTCGAACTGCCGATGACGACCACAGCGGTCGCCGAGGCCGTGGGACTGGCCAAGAGCACCGTCTCCCAGCACCTCGCGGTGCTGACCGGGAGCGGCATCGTGTGGAAGCAGCGCGTCGGCGGCAGCGTCTTCTACCAGCTCGAACAGAGCGGCCTCACGCTCCTGAAACAGCTGGGCTGACCCGAAGGTCGGGCGGAGATCGACCCCACCGGGCACCCCGCGGCCGCGCCGCGCCGCGGACCTTGCTGTACTGCTGTCGTGACCACCCTCATCGACCTGGCAGAACTCACCTCCGTCGGCGGATTCTTCGCCCTGCGGGACGCCCCGGCCAGCGCCGCCGGCGCCCGGCCGCTGGCGGAGGCGTACGCCCGCCCGGCCCCCGCGGGCGCCGCCGACCCGCTCTCCTTCCGCGTCGGCAAGGTCGCCCGCCGGCTCGGCGCGCCCGAGGACCGCGTCGCGGCCTCCGTGGCGCAGCTGGGGCTCGCCGCCCGGCTCTGGTCCGTGGCGCTCGGCTCCGCCGCGCTGTACGGCCGGGTGCCCGACCTCGACCCCGCGCTGCTCTCCTGGGACGCCGACGGCACCTCACCCGACGACCTGTGGCTGGCCGGCGTACGCCCGCTGCCGGGCGATGCCGCGACCGTGCTGAGCGTGGTCCGGGACGGTCATCTGGTGCCGCTCTCCGCCGCGTTGCGCGCCCGGTACCGGATCTCGCCCGCGCTGCTGTGGGGCAACGCCGGTTCCGCGCTCGCGGGTGCCGCGCGCGAACTGCACGGCTGGGCGGCGCGCACGGGACGCGCGGACGTCGGGGAGCGGGCCCGGGAACTCGCCGCCGAACTCTTCGACCACCCCGACCTGCGCGGCACCGGCACCCTGCGGGGCACCGCCTTCCGGCGCCGCAGCTGCTGCCTCTACTACCGCTGCCCCGGCGGCGGCCTGTGCGGCGACTGCTGCTTCGACCGCCCGCCGCAGCGGTCTTCCCCCGAGGCCCCGTCTGGGTGACCATGAGGTGCGCGGCCGGCATCGGACGGACGACGGAGGGCGTTACGTGAAGGTGGGCCTGCTCACCCGGGAGTATCCACCGGACGTCTACGGCGGTGCCGGCGTCCATGTCGAGTTCCTCGCAAGGGAGTTACGCTCCCTCGTCGACCTCGACGTGCACTGCTGGGGAGAGGGCGCGGGCGACGGCCTCGTGCGCCACCGCGCCTGGCCCGCGCTCGACGGCGCCAACGACGCGCTGCGCACCTTCTCCGTCGACCTCTCCATGGCGGCGGCCCTCGCGGGCCGCGACCTGATCCACTCCCACACCTGGTACGCCGCCCTCGCCGGCCACGTCGGCAAGCTGCTGCACGGCATCCCGCACGTGATGACCTCGCACTCACTGGAGCCGCTGCGCCCCTGGAAGGCCGAACAGCTGGGCGGCGGCTACGCCCTCTCCGGATGGGCCGAGGGCACCGCCGTCGAATCCGCCGACGCGGTCATCGCGGTGTCCGGCGCGATGCGCCAGGACATCCTCACCTGCTACCCGGCGGTCGACCCGGCCAGGGTCCACGTGGTGCACAACGGCATCGACACCGAGCTGTACCGTCCCGATCCCCGCACCGACGTCATCGAGCGGATCGGCATCGACCCGGCGCGGCCGTACGTCCTCTTCGTCGGACGCATCACGCGACAGAAGGGAGTGCCCCATCTGCTGCGCGCCGCCCGGCACTTGGACCCTGACGTCCAGCTGGTCCTGTGCGCGGGCGCGCCGGACACCCCCGAGATCGACGCCGAGTTCCGCACGCTCTTCGAGGAGCTGGGCCGCACCCGGGCCGGGGTGACATGGATCCCCGAGATGCTGCCGCGTCACGAGGTCGTCCAACTCCTCACCCGCGCCGCCGTGTTCGTCTGCCCCTCCGTGTACGAGCCGCTGGGCATCGTCAACCTGGAGGCGATGGCCTGCGGCACGGCCGTCGTCGCCTCACGGGTGGGCGGCATCCCGGAAGTCGTGCAGGACGGCGAGACGGGGGTACTCGTCCCCTACGAGGAGAACGACCCGAAAGCCTTCGAGCACGACCTCGGGCTGCACCTGAACGGGCTGGCCACCGACCCCGGCCGGGCCGGCGCGATGGGCGCGGCCGGACGCCGCCGAGCCCTCGGCGAGTTCGGCTGGGACGCGGTCGCCCGGCGCACGGTCGAGGTGTACGAGGAGATCCTGCAGGCCGACAGATAGCCGACAAGTAGGGGGCTGGGATGCGCGGTGGACCTTCGGTGCTCGGTATCGTGCTCGCGGGCGGAGAGGGGAAGCGGCTGATGCCGCTCACCGCCGACCGCGCCAAACCGGCCGTCACGTTCGGCGGCACCTACCGCCTCGTCGACTTCGTCCTCTCCAACCTCGTCAACGGCGACATCCTGCGCATCTGCGTCCTGACGCAGTACAAGTCGCACTCCCTGGACCGCCACGTGTCGACGACCTGGCGCATGTCGTCCCTCCTCGGCAACTACGTCACCCCCGTCCCCGCCCAGCAGCGCCTGGGCCCGCGCTGGTACCTCGGCAGCGCCGACGCCATCCTGCAGTCGCTCAACCTCGTCCACGACGAACAGCCCGACTACATAGCGGTGTTCGGCGCCGACCACGTCTACCGCATGGATCCGCGGCAGATGCTCCAGCAGCACATCGAGAACGGCGCAGCGGTGACCGTCGCCGGGATCAGGGTGCCGCGCACACAGGCGCCGTCGTTCGGCGTCATCACGCCCGCACGCGACGGGGTGAAGGTCGACCGCTTCCTGGAGAAGCCGACCGACCCGCCCGGCCTGCCCGGCGCCCCGCACCAGGTCTACGCCTCGATGGGCAACTACCTCTTCACCACCAAGACCCTGGTCGACGCCCTCCAGCAGGACGCGGAGGACGAGGAGTCCGCCCACGACATGGGCGGCTCCATTCTGCCCCTGCTCACCGAGCGCGGCATGGCCCAGGTGTACGACTTCGACAGCAACCACGTCCCCGGCGAGACCCCGCGCGACCACGGCTACTGGCGAGACGTCGGCACCCTCGACACGTACTACGAAGCCCACATGGACCTGATCTCCGACCATCCCGTCTTCAACCTGGACAACCGGCGCTGGCCCATCTACACCCACTCGGGGGGCCTGCCGCCCGCCAAGTTCTGCGCGGGCGGCATCGCGGGCGAGTCGATCGTCAGCCCCGGCTGCGTCATCCGCGGCCAGGTCACCCGGTCCGTCCTCTCGCCCGGCGTGACCATCGAGGAGGGCGCCGTGGTCCAGGGTTCCGTGCTCCACGACAACGTACGGGTGGGGCGGGGCGCGGTGGTGCGGGGCGCCGTCCTCGACAAGAACGTCGATGTACCGCCGGGCGCCACGATCGGCGTCAACCCGGAGCGGGACGAGGAGCTGTACACCGTCTCGAAGGGCGGGGTGATCGCACTGGGCAAGGGGCAGGTCGTGCCGGTCTGAGGGCCGGTACCACCGGGGCGCGCGGTCACAGGACCCGGCGCCGGCGCCCCAGCCACGTCTGCGCGACCACCACCACCGCGAGGAACGCCCCGCTCACCACCTGCTGGTAGGCCGAGTCGAGTGAACCGATCTGGTTGATGACGTTCTGTATGACCTTCAGGAGCAGGACGCCCACCAGCGACCCGCTGATGAAGCCCGACCCGCCGGAGAGCAGCGTGCCGCCGATGACCACCGCGGAGATCGCCTCCAGCTCCATGCCGGAGCCGAGGATCGTCACCCCCGAGACCAGCCAGGCCGCGTTGAGCGCCCCGGCGAGCCCCGCGCACAGCCCCGACACCGTATAGACGGCGATCTTCGTACGGGCCACCGGCGCGCCCATCAGCGCCGCCGCGTCCTCGTTGCCGCCCACCGCGTACACGTACTGCCCGAACCGGGTACGGCGCAGCACCACGGCACCCGCGACGAACAGGCCCACCGTGATCCACACCGGCGCGCCCACGCCGAGCACCTTGCCCTGCCCGAGCGTCGCGAAGAACGTGTCCTTGTCGACCAGGTAGGTCGTCGACCCCTCGTCCGTGACCGAGAGGAGGATGCCGCGCGCCCCCAGCATCGCCGCGAGCGTCACGATGAACGGCGCGAGCCGGGAGCGGGCGATCAGCAGGCCGTTGACCAGGCCGATCAGTCCGCACACGGCGAGCGGCAGGAGCAGAGCCACCGCCGTGCCGTACCGGGAGCCCCAGGCGGCGAGCACCCCGCCGAGGGCGAACAGCGAGCCGACCGACAGGTCGATGCCGCCGGTCACGATGACGAACGTCATCCCGAGCGCGACCACCGCGAGGAACGCGGAGGACACCGCCATGTTCTCCAGGTTGTCGCCCGTCAGGAAGGTGTCGAAGCCGGCGGACGCGGCGACCACCGCGACGACCAGGGTGACCAGCGCGCCGTGCTGCTGCGCCAGCGCGCTCAGCCGGTCGGAACGGGACGGGCCGACGGAGTGCCGCTCCTCATGGGCGGCCTGCTTCACGGGGTCCGCGGGGTTCTTCGTTTCGGTGGTCATCGTCTGCCCCTCTCACGTGCCGCGTAGACGGCGAGGACGATCACCACGGCCTGGGCGATCTGTGTCCACGACGGCGGCAGGTCGTGCTTGATGAGGGTGGCCGTGAGCAGCTGGATCAGGACGGCGCCCGCCACGGTGCCGCCGATCCGGACGCGGCCCCCGCTCAGCGGAGTGCCGCCGACCACCACGGCGGTGATCGCGGAGAGCTCCATGAGATTGCCGAGCGACGTCGGGTCGCTGGCGCTCAGGCGGGCCGTCGCGAGGACGCCGGCGAGGGCGGCGAGAGCACCCGAGACGACGTACACGAGGATCAGTACGCGGCGCACCGGCAGGCCCGCGAGGAGGGCGGCGGGGCGGCTGTCGCCGATGGCGAGGAGCCGCCGGCCGAACGTGGTGCGGCGCACGACGAAGGCGACGAGCAGGGCGAGCGCCGCCGCGATGAGGACCAGGTACGGGATGCCCGCCACGTCGCCGGAGCCGAGCGACGCCATGGTCGGGTCGCGCACCTCCTTGAGCTGGGGGAGCAGGACGAGGGCGAGGCCGCGGCCCGCGACCATCAGGGCGAGCGTCGCCACGATCGGCTGGACCCCGATGAAGGCGACGAGCGAGCCGTTCACCGCCCCGACCGCCATGCCGCCGAGCACCGCGACGACCAGGGCGACCCCCGTGCCGTAGCCGAGATAGAGCGAGACCAGCGAGGTGGAGAGGGCCATCACCGAGCCGACGGACAGGTCGACGCCCTCGGTGCCGATCGCCAGGGCCATGCCGAGTGCCACCACGATGACCGGGGCGACCTGGACGGCCTGGGTGCGGAAGTTCTCGCCGGAGAGGAAGTGCGGGGTGATGAGGACGTTGACGAGGAGGAGGACGGCGACGCCGACGTAGACGCCGTACTCCTGGAGGAAACGGAGGGCGCGTTCCCGGTCGTGCGGGACCGGGGTGTCCTTCGGGTCCGGCCCCGCGGGAACGGCGAGCGCGGTGGGGGAGGGGTCACTCACCACGGCCTCCCGCAGGGGCGGTGCGGGGGGCGGCTATGGCGCGGAGCAGCCGGTCCTCGGTGACCTGGGCGCCGGCGAGTTCCTCCACCACGGCGCCGTCCTTGAGGACGACGACCCGGTCCGAGCCTTCGATCAGCTCCTCCATGTCCGAGGAGATCAGCAGCACACCGAGCCCTTCCGCCGCCAACTCATCGACCAGACCCTGTACTTCGGCCTTGGCGCCGACGTCGATGCCGCGTGTCGGCTCATCGAGCAGGAGGACCTTCGGGTGCATCGCGAGCCACCGGGCGAGCAGCACCTTCTGCTGGTTGCCGCCGGAGAGTTCGCCGACCTTCTGGTGCGGGCCGGACGCCTTGATGCGCAGCCGCTTCATGAACGTCTCCACGATCGCGTCGATGCGGTCCTCGCGCACCAGGCCGAAGCGGGACAGGCGGGGGAGCGCGGCCAGGGCGATGTTCTCGCGGACCGAGAGGCCGGGGAGGACGCCCTCCGCCTTGCGATCCTCCGGGAGGAGGCTGATGCCGGCGCGGATGGCCGCCGGGGTCGATCCTGTGCGGATCCGGGAGCCGGCGAGGAGTACGCGCCCGGAGTCGGGCGGCAGCGCGCCGGCGATGGCCTTCGCGGTCTCGCTGCGGCCCGAGCCGAGCAGCCCGCCGAGCCCCACCACCTCACCGGGGCGGATGGTGACGGAGACCGTGTCAAGCCGGTGACGCACCGTCAACTGCTGCGCTACGAGGACGGGTTCGGGCTGCGCCTCGTGGTCGCCCGAGAACCGGGTGAGCCCCTCCTGCCGTACCGTCTCGATCTCCCGGCCCAGCATCAGTGCCACCAGCCGAAGCCGGTCGAGGTCGGCCAGCGGCCCGCTGTGCACCACCTTGCCGTCGCGCAGCACCGTCACGGCGTCACACACCTCGTACAGCTCGTCCAGCCGGTGGCTGACGTAGATCACCGCGATGCCCCGCTCCCGGAGCATGCGGATGACGCCGAAGAGGGTGCGCACCTCGCGGGGTTCGAGGGACGACGTCGGCTCGTCCATCACGACGACGCGCGCGTCGACCGAGACCGCGCGGGCCAGGGCGACCATCTGCTGCGCGCCGACGCCGAGTTCGCGCAGCGGGCGGCGCACGTCGACGCGGACGCCGAGGCAACGCAGGGCCTCGTCCGCCTCGTGGTGCATCCGGCGGAAGTCGATCAGGCCGAGCCGGCCGCGCGGTTCGCGGCCGAGGAAGAGGTTGCGGGCCACGCTCATCAGCGGGACGAGGTTGACCTCCTGGTAGATGGTGGAGATCCCCGCCCGCTGTGCCTCGAGGGGCGTGTCGAACCGGGCAGGGCGGCCGTCGTACGTCAGCTCGCCCGCGTCCGGCCGGTGGACCCCGGTCAGGATCTTGATGAGCGTGGACTTGCCCGCGCCGTTCTCACCGATCAGCGCGTGCACCTCGCCCGCGCGGGCGGTGAAGTCGACCCCGTCCAGGGCGCGTACGCCCGGAAACGTCTTGGTCAGGCCGGTCACCGACAGCATGTCAGTAGGCCTTGCCGAGGTCGGCCCGGGCGTTCTTCTTGGTGTACGCGCTGTCCTTGATGACGATGTCCTGTGCCACCTTTCTGCCCTTGGTGAAGGTGTCCAGGGTCTGAAAGGCGAGCGGGCCGAAGCGCGGGTTGGACTCGATGACACCGTCGATCCAGCCGTCCACGATGCCCTCGACGGCGCCCTTCGTGCCGTCGATCGTCACGATCTTCACGTCACCGGCCTTCTTGCCGGCGCCCTTGAGGGCGTTGACGGCGCCCAGACCCATCTCGTCGTTCTCGGCGTAGATACCGGTGATGTCGGGCTTGGACTGGATGAGCTGCTCGGTGACCTGCTGGCCCTTCTCGCGGGCGAACTCACCGGTCTGCTTGAAGACGACCTTCAGGTCCGGGGCCTTTTCCCTGATGCGGTCCTCGAAGCCCTTGGTGCGCTCGGTGGTGACGTTGTTGCCCGCGGCGCCGAGCAGGATCGAGATCTTGCCCTTGCCGCCCGTCGTCTCGATCATACGGTCCGCGGCCCGCCGCCCCTGCTCGACGAAGTCGGAGCCGATGAAGCTCACGTAATCCTTGCAGGCCGTGGCGTTGATCTTGCGGTCGATGGTGACGATCGGGATGTGCCTGGCGCCCGCCGCGCGCAGCACCGGCTCCCAGCCGTCCGAGTTGAGGGGCGCTATGACGAGGACGTCGGCGCCCTTGGTGATCAAGTCCTGGACGTCGCTGATCTGCTTGGAGAACTGCGACTGGGCGTTGGCGGCGAGGAGCTTGATCCCGCGCTTCTCGGCCTCGGCGCGGATGGAGGCCGTCTCCGCGATGCGGAAGGGGTTGGCCTCCTTCTCGGACTGGGAGAACCCGACGGTCGCCTTCTCCAGGTTCAGCTTCTTGCCGCCGTAGGTGTCGATCCCGCAGGTCTTGCCGCCCCCCTTGCCCGAGGACGCGACCTCCTGTCCGGCGTCGCCCCGGTCCCGCGACGCGGCACCGCCGCCGGATCCGTCGTCCTCGGACTTCGCGCAGCCGGCGGCGAAGAGCAGGCCCGCGGCGCAGCCGGCGGCGACGAGGGTCCTGGCGGAAGTACGGCTGAGGAGTGTGGTCGGCTTCATGGAAGTCCCCAAACGGCACGGCCCCGGCACTGAGAGCGCTCACGGGAAAGACGGCACTTGCGGTCGACTCGGCGGTACGGGGAGCTTTTTACATCGTTGAAAGAGGGCTGTAAACCCTCCGCGCACTCTTCACCGGGCGGCGGCGGCCGAGCGGAAGCGCGCTCCGCTCAGCGCCGGCCCAGGGTGCTCTCCCGCTCCACCAGCCGGAAATCCGCGGTGAGTTCACGCCCGCCCGGCTCCCCCGGGTGAGCCAGACTGTGCAGCAGCGACTCCACCGCGAGCCGCGCGATGGCCTGCTTGTCCGGGGCGACCGTGGTCAGCGTGACGGCTCCGAACTGCCCCTCGGCGATGTCGTCGAAACCGACCACCGCCACGTCCCACGGCACGCGAAGACCCCGCTCGTGCAGGACCCGCATCGCGCCGATCGCCACCAGGTCGTTGTAGGCGAAGACCGCGTCGGGTCGCACTCCCGCGTCCAGCATCCGCGCCATGGCCTTGGCCCCGTCCCACCGGTCCCAGCCGCCGACCGGGCCCACCAGGCTCTCGGGCGCGGCGATCCCGGCCGCCGTCAACTCCTCGCGCCAGCCCGCGAGACGCAGGTGGGCGGGGCGGTTGGCGGAGTCGGTGCGGGCGCCGAGGAAGGCGATGGTGGTGCGGCCGCGGCCGATGAGGTGGCGCACCGCGGCACGGCTCGCGGCGACGTTGTCGATCGCGATGTGGTCGTAGGGCAGGTGGTACTCGCGCTCGCCGAGCAGCACCAGCGGCACGTCGTCCTCGCGCCCCCGCAGATCCTCCGCCTCGAGCTCGAGCGGGCTGAGGATCAGACCGTCGATGACCCGGGCCCGGAACCCCTGGCTGACCAGGACCTCCTGTTCGCGCTCCCCGCGCGTGTGGTCGAGGAGCACGGTGAACTCGTGCTCGGCCGCCGCGTCGATGACGGCGCCGGCCAGTTCGGCGAAGTAGGGGTTGCCGAGTTCGGGGACGGCGAGCGCGATGATGCCGGTGCGGCCCTTCCTGAGGTGCCGGGCCGTCAGGTTGGGCCGGTAGCCGAGCTCGTCGATGGCCTCCTGCACCCGGGCCCGCATCGCGGGGGTGACGTGCTGGTACTTGTTCACCACGTTCGAGACCGTCTTGATCGAGACGCCCGCGCGCTCCGCGACGTCCTTGAGGCTGACCCGCACTGCTTCTCCCTGCGTCGGTGGCCGCCCCGGTCCCTCGGGGCGTTTGTCATGGCCCTGGACAGCGCGCCTGAGCGCGTGCTGTCATGCCAACTGCCGTTCCTTCCAACGTTGTACAGATTCGTTGTACAGACTGCAGCGACGAGCCGCCACCCTTCCTCACCAAGGAGGATCCGTGCGCATCAGACGACATCCCGGACGTCCCCGAGGCCTCGGCCGACACCTCGCCCTGCTGGTCGCGGGGGCGCTCGGCATCGCGGGGCTGACCTCGGCCCCCGCCGCGACCGCCGTGGACGACCCGGTCGAGATCCACGGGCTCAAGGGCGAGTACTTCACCCAGTCCGCCCCCGGCGCCTTCGACTTCGACGAGCTCAAGGCCACCGGCCTCGACCCGAACATCGACTTCGGCAACCTGGAGCCCCGCCTCAGGGCCACCACCGGACGCTCCGACGACGTCAGCGTCCGCTGGACCGGCCGGATCGTACCCGAGAAGTCCGGCGCCACCACCTTCTCGATGATCGGCGACAACGGCTTCCGCCTCTGGGTCGGCGGCAGGCTCGCCATCGACCACTGGCAGGACGACTGGGACAAGGAACAGACCTCGGGGGCCATCGAGTTGGAGGCCGGCAAGGCCTACGACATCAAGGTCGAGTACTTCGAGCACTACGGCGGCTCCAACCTGCGCCTGAAGTGGACCCAGCCCGGCACGGAGAAGCGGGCCGTCCCGCGCTCCGCCCTGCGCATCCCCGCCGACTTCGACTACGACGGCGCCATCGACGCCACCGTGCTGCGGGACGGCCGCAGCCTCAAGCTGGACTTCGCCCAGCCGCTCGCGCCCCCGCCTGCCGCCCTCACCGACCACCTGGACGCGGTCATCGGTGGCGCCAAGTGGCCCCTGGGCACCGTCAAGGCCGACCCCTCCGACCCCCGCAGCCTGCTCGTCGGCCTGAAGGAACCCGTCGTCGGCAAGAAGAGCGGCGACGCCCCCGGCCTCGCCGACATCCGCTACGACGGCAAGGGTGGCCTCACCGGCAGGGACGGCAAGGCCGTCGGCCAGTTCTGGACCAGCGGCCCCAACCACTCCGAGTACGAGCTGCGCACCAGGTGGGCCGATGACGTCACGCCCGGCAACGCGCACCGCGAGTACCCCCGGCCGCAGCTGAAGCGGCCCGACTGGCGGAACCTCAACGGCTCCTGGCAGTTCGCCGCGGCGAAGGCGGGCGAGGAGCCCCCGGTCGGCAGGAAGCTCAAGGAGAAGATCCTCGTCCCCTACCCCGTGGAGTCCCAGCTCTCCGGGATCGAGCGGCACGAGGACCGCATGTGGTACCGGCGCACCTTCACCGTCCCCAAGGAGTGGCGGGTCGGCCACGGCAAGCGGCTGAGCCTGAACTTCGGCGCCGTCGACTGGCAGACCGAGGTGTACGTCAACGGCAGGAAGGTCACTGAACACAAGGGCGGCTACGACAAGTTCGGCGCCGATGTCACCGATGCGCTGAAGCCCGGCCGCACCCAGGAACTGATCGTCGGCGTGTACGACCCGACCGACGCCGACGAGGGCGCGAACCCGCCCGTCGGCAAACAGCGCCTGGACCCCAGCGGCATCTGGTACACGCCGTCGTCCGGCATCTGGCAGACCGTGTGGATGGAGCCGGTCGCCGCCGACCACGCGGAGTCGCTGAAGATCACCCCGGACGTCGCGGGGGAGCGGGTCACCGTCGAGCCCAAGGGCGTCCGCGACGGAGTGCGGGTCACCGCCGCCGCGTACGAGGGCCACAAGAAGGTCGCCGAGGTCAGCGGACGCACCGGGGAGCCGCTCACCCTCAGGATCACCGACCCGCGGCTCTGGTCACCGGATGACCCCTTCCTCTACGACCTCAGGGTCCGGGTCGGCGACGACCGTGTCACCGGCTACTTCGGCATGCGCTCCATCGCCGTCGAGAAGGTGAACGGCACCCCGCGCACCGTCCTCAACGGCAAGCCCGTCTTCCTTATGGCCACCCTCGACCAGGGCTTCTGGCCCGATGGGCTGCACACGGCGCCGAGCGACGAGGCACTCGCGTACGACCTGGAGATGCACAAGGCGATGGGCTTCAACTCCGTGCGCAAGCACATCAAGGTCGAGCCCGACCGGTGGTTCTACTGGGCCGACAGGTTCGGGCTGCTCGTCTGGCAGGACATGCCGGCGATGGAGGCCGGCCGCACCCCGGACGCGGCCGCCCGCGCCCAGTACGAACGCGAGATGAAGCAGATGATCGACGAACACGCCGGCAGCCCGTCGGTCGTCATGTGGGTCACGTTCAACGAGGGATGGGGCCAGTACGACGTGGGCCGCGTCGCCGACCAGGCGAAGGCCTGGGACCCCACGCGGCTGGTCAACAACATGTCGGGGCTGAACCTCGGGGCCGACGGGAACGCCGGGGACATCATGGACGAGCACGGCTACCCCAGCCCCGCCCTCCCGCCGCACCCCGATGGGAAACGGGCCCTGGTCAGCGGTGAGTACGGCGGCCTCGGGCTCGCGGTGCCCGGGCACGCCTGGGCCGTGCAGCAGAGTTACGTCGACGTCGACCCGGCGACGTACACGGACGACTACCTCGCCAAGCTCGCCGAGGTGCGCGCGCTCGCCTGCAAGGGGAACAACGGCGCCGTGTACACCCAGATCACCGATGTGGAGGGCGAGTTGAACGGCCTGCTCACCTACGATCGCAAGGTGGTCAAGCCCGACGTGCGGCGGTTGAAGGCGGCTCACGAAGCGCTGATCCGTGACGCGTCGAAGGCCACGGTGCCGGGCTGTACGGGCTCCTGAACCCACGGTCTCCGGTCCGCCGTCCGGGCGGGCCGGGGACCGGTCACGTCGTCCGAAACTCTCCCGGAAGGCTTACGAGGAGGCGTTTCCACCCATGAGATGGACCCAACGGCTGCGTGGCGCGGGGACGGTGGCGGCGGCGGCCGCGCTGCTCGGCGGCGCCCCGGCGATCCCGTCGGCGGGGGCGGACGCGCCCCGCGGGAACGGCCGCCTCACCGATCTGGTCAACCCGTTCATCGGAACCGAGAACGAGGGCAACACCTACCCGGGCGCCGCCGTCCCCTTCGGCATGGTGCAGTTCTCGCCCGACACCGGGCACAACACCGGCTACGACCACTCCGACACCCACATCCGCGGCTTCTCCGCCGTCCACCTCTCGGGCGTCGGCTGCGGACTCGGCGGCGACCTGCCGGTGCTGCCCACCACCGGGGACGTCACGGAGACCGACTACGCCAAGTACGCCGCCGAGTTCAGCCACGACGACGAGAGCGCCGCTCCCGGCCGCTACCGGGTGAAGCTCGCCGGCGGCATCGGAGCCGAGCTGACGGCGACGCGACGCACCGCGGTGCAGCGCTACACCTTCCCCGCCACGGGCAAGGCCAACGTCCTGCTCAACGCGGGCCAGTCGCTGCACCGAACAGTCCGGACGAAGATCGAGATCCTGGACAGCCGCACCGTGCGCACCTCGATCACCGGCAGGGGCTTCTGCCAGGACACCCGGCCGTACACGCTCCACACTGTCACCCGCTTCGACCGGCCCTTCACGACCTCCGGCACCTGGAAGGGCGGCACGGTCACCGAGGGCTCGAAGGAGGTCGCGGCGGGGGAGGAGCGCACGGGCGCGTTCGTCCGCTTCGACACCACCGGGGACCGCACCGTCGAGGCGACCACGGCCCTGTCGTACGTCGATGCCCGCGGCGCGGCCCGCAACCTCCGCGCGGAGGGCGGCCGTTCGTACGACCGGGTGGCGAAGGCGGCGCGCGACGCGTGGGAGGGCCGGCTCGACGACGTGCGGGTGCGGGGCGGCAGCGAGACGGTGCGCCGCACCTTCTACTCGTCCCTGTACCGCTCGTTCCTCGCCCCGAACATCGGCAGCGACGTCGACGGCCGCTACACCGGCTGGGACCAGAAGGTCCACCGGGCGCTCGACGACGGCGGCTTCACGTACTACCAGAACTGGTCGCTGTGGGACACCTACCGCACCCAGGCGCAACTCCTCGCGCTCCTCGCCCCGCACGAGTCCCGTGACATGGCGCTCTCCGTCCTGAAGATCGACGAGGAGAGCGGCTGGCTCCCCAAGTGGGGCCACGGCACGGTCGAGACGAACATCATGACCGGCGACCCGGTCACCCCGTTCCTCACCAACGCCTACCAGCAGGGCCTGTTGAAGGGGTACGAGGAGAAGGCGTACCGCGCGCTGAAGAAGAACGCCGACGGCGTACCGCCCGCCGACTCCGCGGCCGTGGGCCGCGAGGCCAACAAGGAGTACCAGGCCGACGGCTTCGCCCCGTACATCGCGGGCCGACCGCACGCCAAGCCCGGCGACTCCGACTACGACCACGGCGCCTCCGCCACCCTGGAGTACGCCCTCTCCGACGCGATGCTCGGATCGATGGCGCGCGAACTCGGCCACCGGACGGACGCGGAGCGCTATGCCGCCCGCGCCCGGAACTACCGGAAGATCTTCGACGCCTCCACCGGGTTCTTCCGCGCCCGGGACGCCTCGGGAGCCTTCACCGGCCCCGCCGACCCGGCCAGGAGCGAGGGCTTCCACGAGGGCACGAGCTGGCAGTACCAGTGGCTCGTCCCGCAGGACATCCCCGGCATGGTCGACCTGATCGGCGGCGAGCGGGCCGCGACCGGTCGGCTCGACTCCTTCTTCGCCTACGACCAGCTCCTGAAGGATCCGGCCGGGACCGCGCGGAAGGTGTGGGTGAACGGGCCCTACGACTACTACAACGCCGACAAGTACAACCCGCAGAACGAACCCGACCTCATCGCGCCCTACACCTACCTCTCGACCGGCCAGCCGTGGAAGACCACCGACGTGGTGCACGCCGCGCTGACGCTCTTCACCGACACCCCCACCGGCATGACCGGCAACGACGACCTCGGCACCATGTCCGCCTGGAACGTGCTCTCCTCGATCGGCCTCTTCCCGGTCCAGCCCGGCACGGACACCTGGGGCCTGTCGACCCCCGTCTTCGACCGCGTCGACCTGCGCCTGGATCGCCGCCACTACCCGCACGGCCGCCTGACGGTGACGGCTCCGGGCACCTCGGACAGCAGGCGCTACATTCAGTCGGCGCGGCTGGACGGGGTCGCCCACGACGCGACCTACCTGACGACGGACGACATCCGCCGCAGCCGCGAACTGGCCTTCACGGTGGGCCGGAAGCCCCCGGCGTGGGGGACGGCGGAAGGAGCCGCTCCACCGGTCGTCAGGTGACCGACCAGGTGTTTTAGACTGCGGATCAGACCAACGTCGCGTCGAACGTGCCGCGACCGAACGATCCTTTGGGGGGAACTCCACGTGCGTATCCGTACGGGGGCGGCTTCGGCTGCCCTGGCCACTGTGCTGACCGCCGCCGCCGTCGTGCCGGCCCACGCCGCCGCCTCCGAGGCGCCGCAGTACCGCAGCGTCGCCACGGCCAAGTCCGGTGCCGCTTCCGGGGTGGGGGCGTTCCAGACCATGGGCGACAACGTCCACTTCTCGCACACGGTGAAGGGGCACATCAACGCCCACGGCTGGTGGAAGAACCTGCGCGGCCCGGCCCGCGGGGTCAAGGCCAAGGTCACCGTGTGGCTCCAGGTCAAGCGCGGCGGCGAGTGGAAGACCCTCACCAAGTCGGCGAAGAACGTCTACTCGGGCGGCGGCAGCGGCAAGCGCACGGCGGCGGCGTACAAGTGCACGTACAACGTGGGCGTGCACGAGTTCCGCAGCGTCATCGACGTCGACCTGATCGGCTACGCCGACGACAGCTCGAAGAAGATCACCGCGACGCAGAAGCTGGGCTGCGGGCTCTGATCGACGGCTGAGGCGGTCCGACGGCCGAGGCTTTCGACGACCGAGGCGGTGCCCGGAGTAATCTTCCGGCACCGCCTCACGTCTCTTCCCGGGAGTGCCCGACTGTGTTTCCCCCTTCTGTCGTCGTCGGCCTGCACGGGACCCTTCGACGCCACCCGTGGTTCGACCGGGTGGTGACGCGGGACGCCGACGACGAGGGCGGGGGCACCGCGGAGGAGGAGATCCTCTTTCTCGCCGTGGACCGGGCCGGATCGTACGGGTGGCGGACCGTGGGCGGCCTGCTGCACGAGGACGGCGAGGTCACGGCCGAGCACGAGCCGACGGCCTGGGCGCACGAAGACGTCGGCGGGGATTGGACGCAGGACGGGAAAGTACGTCAACTGGCGTGGCTGGGCGCCGGGGTGTGCACAGACCCGCCGCGCCCCGGACTGCCCGTCCGGCCGATCGCCCTGGTGCTGTCGGACACGCTGGCCCGCGTCGGCGAGGTGTCGTTCACGGGCCTGCACGCCCTGCTCCCGCTGGAGGCGACCGAGCGGGACACGGCCTTCCACCAGATCGAACTGGCACCGTGGTTCGAGCTGGCCGACCCCGACGCCCGGCACGAGGTGGTGGTGACCGTCTCCTGCCGTCCCGGCGAGGGCGGCCCGACCGGAGACGACGCGCCCGCCCTGCGCGACGCGGTGCGGGAGCGGGCACAGGATGCGGTGGGCATCACCGCGACCGGGGCCGCGACCGCTGCCGGGGGCGACCTTCCGGGACTGGCACTCGACCTCGGGCGCACGGTGCGCACCGAGGGCATGTCCGAGGTGATCCGGTTCGGCTGCGGTACGCGGGAGTGGTCGCCGGACGTCGCGGTGTGGCTGGTCGAGATGACCGCGGAGGCCCTGCGCGAGGCGGGCCGGGCGGCCCCGGTGGTCGTGACGGCCTCACTGGCGACGCCGCCCGTGTGGTCCGCGTCACGGGGCTGACGGCTGCGCGGCGCTGCGGTACGTGCTCGGTGGTCTCGTGGCGGTGTGCGAGAGGGCGCGGGTTTGGTGACCGGGGCCGCCGCTACGTAAACTCCCCCTTTTGGAGCTTCCGCGGACGACCAGATGCGCCGTGGCACGGAATGACACGAGGACAGCGGCGATGACGGTGACAGACGAAAGCCAGGAGGGGACCGTCCAGTACGGCCCCGGCATCGACCCGGACCGTCTCGCCGTCTGCCTCAGCGTCCTCGACGAGCTGGACAAGCTGGACGTCGACCACCCCGACGCGATCGCCGTGCGCCGGGCCACCGCCGGGATCTACCGCACGGTGAAGCAGCGCCGCCGCCAGGAGCGGCGCGCCGCCAAGACCGCGCACGACAAGGCCGTCACCGAGGCCACCGCCACCGGCTCCGCCCAGCGCATCGACGACGAGACCGAGGGGCTGCTGCCCTCCTCGCAGACGGACGAGGGCCGGATCGCGGGGATACTCCAGCGCCCGCGCTCCTGCTACACCTGCAAGACGCGGTACGTGGAAGTCGACTACTTCTACCACCAGCTCTGTCCGGACTGCGCCCGTCTGAACCGCAGCAGGCGCGACGCCCGCGCCGACCTCAGCGGCAAGCGCGCCCTGCTGACCGGCGGCCGCGCCAAGATCGGCATGTACATCGCGCTGCGCCTCCTCCGTGACGGCGCCCACACGACGATCACCACGCGGTTCCCCAAGGACGCCATCCGCCGCTTCAAGGCGATGGACGACTCGGAGCAGTGGCTGCACCGGCTGGAGATCGTCGGCATCGACCTGCGCGACCCGGCGCAGTCCGTCGCCCTCGCCGAGCGGGTCGCCGCGGCGGGACCGCTCGACATCCTGATCAACAACGCGACGCAGACCGTGCGCCGCCTGCCGTCCGCCTACGCCGCGCTGGTCGACGGCGAGAGCGCGCCGCTGCCCGCCGGCGAACTGCCCGCCCACTCCGTCATCGGCGCCTTCAACTCCGGTGCGGTCGACGGCCTGGCCGCGCTGCCCGTCGGCACCAGCACCCTGGACGCGCAGAAGGTCGCCGACCTCGCCCTCGTCGCGGGGAACGCGAGTGTCGCCCGGCACCTCGACGGCACCGCCATCGACGCCGGCGGCCTGGTCCCGGACGTCGTCGACAGCAACACCTGGGTGCAGACCATCGAGCAGATCTCCCCCGTGGAGCTCCTCGAAACCCAACTCTGCAACTACACCTCGCCGTTCATCCTGATCAGCGCGTTGCGCGGGGCCATGGCCGACGCCGCGAAGAAGGCGGCGAGCGGCCGCGCCTACATCGTCAACGTCTCCGCGATGGAGGGCGTGTTCGGCCGCGGCTACAAGGGCGCGGGCCACCCCAACACCAATGCCGCGAAGGCCGCGATGAACATGGTGACGCGGACCAGCGCCCAGGAGATGTTCCAGACCGACGGCATCCTCATGACGTCGGTCGACACCGGCTGGATCACCGACGAGCGCCCGCACTACGACAAGCTGCGCCTGGCCGAGGAGGGCTTCCACGCCCCGCTCGACCTGATCGACGGTGCCGCCCGCGTCTACGACCCGGTCGTGCGCGGCGAGGCCGGCGAGGACCTGTACGGCGTCTTCCTGAAGGACTACGCGCCCGGAAAGTGGTAGCCCGCGCGGTTCTCCGCGTGTGAATCGGGTCACATCGCCCCGCCCCGTCCGCCGGTACGGGCCGGGGCGCGGGCCGGCGGTGTGGCCCCTGTGGGATGCCTCGCGAGGGTGAAGGCGCCCCTCCGGATGCCGACGGTCACGGACGTCACGCCTGGCCTGCCCGTTCCGTACGCCGTCTGGTCCGTCATCGTGCGGAATTCACCCCCCCTCTGCGGGGCCCCATCGAGCGCGGCTTCGCTCATTTGGTTAACCTGGGGCGAACGGGCAGCCACTAGGGAGCCACAAGCCTCCCTCGGCCGCCCCGGGACAGGCTGGTACCACGGCCGCGGTCCCGCCAGAAACCGGCGCCACCGCGACCGAACACGCTCTGTCCTTCCGTTACGCGACACAAAGGAGTGCGCGGTGACACCCGATCTGACGAAGCACGAAAAGCGACCGGCGGAACGCGGCGGCGAACGGGCCGGACGGCCCCAGAAGCTCCGCAACCTGGAGGCGTGGGCCAAGGCGGCCCCGATCCGTCTGGCCGGCTACGAGGACGACCTCGCCGAGCCGCACATCCTCCCCGGTATCGACTGATCCGGTACCCGATCCCGCACTCCGGTATCGGCCCGCTCCGCTTCGCCGTGTGCCCCCGCCCCCGAAGGGCCGGGGGCACCGGTGTGTCCGGGCCCGCGAAGACCGGTATTCATCCGATGGATCGGTACGTGCCGGTGTGTAGGGCGGCGACCCGGAGGCCGTGAGAGGGCTGCGCAAATGTCCAACTCCCCGTGGTGCGCGGTGCATTGACACCCCTGTGGGGCGCTTGAATCATCGGACCTCATGACCGCACTGCGCACGCTCTTTGCTGCCGCTCTGCTCCTCATCGCGGCCCCCGCCCCGGCGGTCGGCGCCGACAGGCCCGCCGCCCCCGACGTGCCGCGCACCGTCCCCGCCCTCACCGACTGGACGCCCACCGGGGAGAGTTACCGGTTCGGCCCCGGCACCCGTCTCATCGCCCGCGACCCCGCGGCACGCCGTGTCGCCGACACCCTCGCCGACGACCTGCGAGCCGCGGGACAGCGCCGGCCGCCGGTCCTGTCCCGCGCCGCCGCACGCCCCGGCGACATCGTCATCGACGTCGACCCGGCGCGGAAACCGCTCGGCGCCGAAGGGTACGAGCTCCGGTCCGGCGGCCGCCTGGAGATCACCGGCGCGGCCGAGGCCGGCGCCTTCTACGGCACCCGGACCCTCCTCCAGCTCCTGTCCGACGACGACCGTGTGCCCGGCGGACGCACCGTCGACGTGCCGCGCTACCGGGAGCGCGGGGTCGGCGTCTGTGCCTGCTACGTCCACGTCTCCACGCCCTGGCTGGAGAACCTCGTGCGCGACATGGCGTACCACAAGCAGAACCAGCTGCTCCTGGAGCTCAAGGTCAAGAGCGACCGGCACCCCGAGGCCAACTCCTGGGGCTACTACACCAAGAGCGAAGTGCGCCGCCTGGTCGCGCTCGGCGAGAAGTACCACGTCACGATCGTCCCGGAGATCAACTCCCCGGGCCACATGGACCCCTGGCTGGAGAAACGCCCCGACCTGCAACTCACCGACTCCGACGGCACACCGCAGCCCTCGCGCCTCGACATCACCGAGGACGCCGCTCTCGACTACTACAAGAGCCTGATCGACGAGTACGCCGACGTCTTCCCCGCCACGTCCTGGCACATGGGAGCCGACGAGTACATGCTCGGCTCCGACTTCGCCAAGTACCCCCACATCCTGGAGTACGCGAAGAAGAGGTACGGCGAGCACGCCACTCCGCAGGACGCCTTCGTCGACTTCGTGAACCGGGTGCACGCCTACGCGGCGGGCAAGGGCAAGGACCTGCGCATCTGGAACGACGGCCTCACCGGCGCGAACACCGTCCCCGTGGCATCCGGCACGACCGTCGAGCACTGGCTCGACGTGCAGGTGAAGCCCAGCCGGCTCATCGCGCAGGGCCACCCGTTGATGAACGCCGCCTACTCCCTCTACCTCGTGCGCGGCGGCTTCCACACCGACACCGGGAAGCTGTACGACCAGCGGTGGGACCCGCGCAGTTTCGAGGGCGAGCGGCTCGCCACGAGCGACGGCATCACCGGCGCGAAGGTCAGCCTGTGGCCCGACAACGGCCGCGGCGAGACCGAGAACGAGGTGGCCGCCGCCGCGGCGCTGCCGCTCGCACACATCGCGCAGGTCACCTGGGGCTCCGCCCATCCCGACCCGACGTACGCGGAGTTCGCCGCCCGCGCCGGATCGGTCGGACAGGCGCCCGGCCGGCGGGACCTGACGAAGGTCCCCGTCGCCGACGGGACGTACACGCTGCGCGACACGCGGGGACGCGCCGGGGCCCGCGAGGTCGAGGTCGAGCGCACCGCCGACGGCTACGTGACCGTGAGGTCCACGGCGAGCGGCAGGTGTCTGGAGACCCGCAGCGGCAAGCTGACGCTCAACGTGCCGCTCCAGCCCGGCACGGCCGTCACCGAGGAGACGTGCGACGCGAAGAACACCCTCCAGCGGTGGGAGCTCACCGGGACCCCGGGCGGCCACCGCCTCACCAACGCCATCACGCGCATGGCCGCGCACGTCACGCGGGACGGCCGGATCCTCCAGTTCCCGCCCGACCAACGGGCCTCGGCGGTCTGGACGTTGACGAAGTCCTGACCTGTCTCCACCCCTTCGGCCTCTGCCCCCTTCCGTCCCTTCGAGGAGATCGGCACTCCCATGACCGTCAGCAGACGTCTCTTCATGGCCGCCGCCGTCACCACGGTCGCCGCCGCGTCCGCCACCCCGCCCGCTGCCTCCGCCCCCGGCAGGGCCGGCGGCGCCGAACCGCCCCACCGCATCCGCATCGGCCCCGGCGACTCGGCCGCCACGCTCGTCGCCAAGGCTTCCAGAGTCCGCCCCACCGCACGCCAGATCGCCTGGCAGAAGCTGGAACAGACCGCCTTCCTGCACTTCGGCGTCAACACGTTCACCGGCCTCGAATGGGGCACGGGCGACGAGGACCCGGACGTCTTCCAACCGTCCGGACTCGACACCGACCAGTGGGCGAGGGCCCTGCGCGACGGCGGCTTCAACCTCGCCATCCTCACCGTCAAGCACCACGACGGCTTCGTGCTCTACCCCTCGCGCTACACCGGGCACACCGTGGCGAGCAGCAGCTGGCGCGGCGGCAAGGGCGATGTGCTGCGCTCGTTCACCGATTCCCTGCGGCGGTACGGCATCAAGGTGGGCGTGTACATCTCGCCCGCCGACGAGAACCAGTACCTGCACGGCGTCTACGCCAACGGCAGCAAGCGCTCCGCACGGACCATCCCCACCCTCGTGCCCGGTGACGACCGGACCGGCACCGACCCGCGCAGCTTCACGCTCGACGCCACCGACTACGGCGCCCACATGCTCAACCAGCTCTACGAAGTGCTCACCCAGTACGGGCCGGTCGACGAGGTCTGGTTCGACGGGGCGCAGGGCCGCATTCCGCCGGACAAGGTCGAGACGTACGACTGGGACAGCTGGTACGCGCTGATCCGCGCCCTCGCCCCGGACGCCACGATGGCCGTCCGCGGGCCCGACGTCCGATGGGTCGGCAACGAAGGCGGCCTGGCGCGCGAGAACGAGTGGAGCGTCATCCCCGTCAAGGAATCCGGGAACGGCAGCGTCGACTACGCCCTGAAGTACGACGCGCCCGACCAGGGCAGCCGCGACGCGCTCGTGGAGGCGCGCTCCGTCGCCCAGTACCTGCAGTGGTGGCCCGCCGAGTGCGACGTGTCGATCCGGCCGGGCTGGTTCTACCACGAGGACCAACAGCCCAAGTCCGTCGATGAGTTGACCGACATCTGGTTCCGCTCGGTCGGGCGCAACTCCGTACTCCTGCTGAACGTTCCGCCGGACCGGCGCGGTCTGCTGCCGGACGCGGACGTGGCGCGGATGCGCGAGTTCCGCGCGCGCATCCGCCGCGAACTGCCCGGGGACCTGGCCCGCGGCGCCCCACTCCGGCACGACCGGGCCAAGGGCACGGTGACCGTCGTACTCGACCGTGCCCGCGAGGTCGACCGGATCCGCCTCGCGGAGGACATCCGGCACGGGCAGCAGGTGGAGCACGTGGTCGTCGAGGCGCACGACGGCAAGGGGTGGCGGACCGTGACCGAGGCCGACACGGTGGGCGCGAGCCGAGTGCTGCGGCTCGCCGCGCCGATGACGGCACGGCGATGGCGGCTGCGGGTGACGCGGGCGCGGGGCCCGGTGCGGATCGCCGGGTTCGAGCTCCACCGGTCGGAGGTCCGGGAGAACGCGAAGGATCAGGCGGTGGCCCGCTCCAGTTCCGGGACCTCCAGCGGTGGGTAGCTGTCCCCGCCCATGCGTTCGGCCGCGGCGATGTAGTGCGTCAGAGCGTCGCGGGAGCGGCCGAGCGTGTCCATCTGATGCTCCAGACGCCGCAGTCGGGCGCGCATCGCGGCGAGCAGCTCGGGGCAGGCGGGCAGGGCCGGGGCCTCCCCGTCCGCGCAGGGCAGCACGTACGCGATGTCCTCGGAGGACAGTCCGGCACCGAGCAGGTGCCGGATCTGCGTCACCCGAAGTACCGCCGTCTCGTCGAACTCGCGGTAGCCGTTCGCGCGGCGCTCCGCCTCCAGGAGCCCCTGGGCCTCGTAGTAGCGCAACTGGTGGGCGTTGACGCCCGTCCGTCGACTCAGTTCCCCGATACGCACCGAAAACCTCACTTGACCTTCACACCGGTATGAACGTTGACGATGGTGCCATGAACCGAACGACGAGCGACACGACAGACAGCGACACCCACGGCACGGCCCCCTCGGCGGTGACCGTGATGGGCCTCGGACTCATGGGCAGCGCCCTCGCCGGGGCGTTCCTCAAGGCCGGGCACCCCACCACCGTGTGGAACCGCACGGCCGCCAAGGCCGACCAACTCGTCGCCGACGGCGCCCGGGTGGCGCCGACGGTGGACGACGCCCTCAAGGCGAGCCCCCTCACCATCGTCTGCCTCACCGACTACGCGGCCGTACGCGAACTGCTCGACGCGGACGGCGTCGAGCCGGCCGGCACGACCCTGGTCAATCTGACCTCCGGCGACTCCGCCCAGGCCCGCGAGACCGCCCGCTGGGCCGAACAGCGCGGCGCCCGCTACCTGGACGGCGCCATCATGGCGATCCCCTCCGGGATCGGCACGGCCGACGCCGTACTGCTGTACAGCGGCCCGCAGGAGGACTTCGCGGCGCACGAGCCGACCCTCGCGGCGCTCGGTACCGTCGCCCACCTCGGCGCCGACCACGGTCTGGCGTCCCTGTACGACGTGGCGGGGCTGGCCATGATGTGGAGCGTCCTGAACGCCTGGCTCCAGGGCACGGCCCTGCTCAGGACGGCCGGGGTCGACGCCGCGACGTACGCGCCGTTCGCCCGGCAGATCGCCGTCGGAGTGGCGGAGTGGCTGCCCGGATACGCCGAGCAGATCGACGCCGGCTCCTTCCCCGCCGAGGTGTCGGCCCTGGAGACCGACGCGCGGGCGATGGCGCACCTGATCGAGGAGAGCGAGGCGGTGGGGGTCAACTCCGAACTGCCCAGGCTGATCAAGGCGATGGCCGACCGCGCCATCGCTGCCGGTCACGGCGGGGAGCAGTACCCCGTCCTCATCGAGGAGTTCGGTAAGCCCGGGGGCGCCTGACCGGCACCGGCGGCGGACCCGGGCCGGCCGGGGGAGGACGGTCACCCCGGGCCACGCCGTCGTGCGGGAGCGGTCTATCCGCGCGCCCGCACGGCCCGTTCCCCGCGCGAAGGCCCCGTGCTCTCCCGCTCGATCAGCCGGGGCAGCGGCACCTGCACGGTGGCCGCCGGGCCGTCGTCCAGCAGGGCGAGGAGCTCACGGGCCGCCGTGCGGCCGAACGACACCGTGTCCCGGGAGAGCGCCGTCAGCCACGGATGCACCATGCGGCAGAGCGCCGAGTCCTCCCACGCGACCACCGAGACGTCGTCAGGGACCGCGAAGCCGAGGGAGGTCGCCGCGGCGACACCGGCCACGGCCATCACGTCGTTGTCGTACACCAGGGCCGTCGGCGGCTCGGCGGATTCCAGGATCCGCCGGGTCGCGGCGGCCCCCTCCGCGTCCGAATAGTCCGTCGTCACCGAACGCACCCCCGACATGCCGCGTCCCGCCGCCTCGACGCGCAGCGTGCGGATGCGGCGCTCGGTGTGCGCGAGCCCTTCGAGCCCCGCGATGTGCACGATCCTGCGGTGCCCCAGCGCGTGCAGATGGCCGACGACCGACGCCATGGCGCCCGCGTCGTCCGCCCACACCGTGGAGAGCCCCGGGTGTCCCGCCTCCGGGTCGGGCACCCCGCCGGTCACCACGGCGGGCAGACCCAGCTCGTCCAGGAGCGCAGGCCGCGGGTCGTCCGTGCGCGGGTCCACCACCAGGACGCCGTCCACCCGGTGCTCGGCCCACCAGCGCCGGTAGACCGCGCACTCGGCGGCCACGTCCTCCACCACCTGGAAGAGCAGCCCCAAGTGCCGCTCGGCGAGGACCTCCTGGATGCCCGAGATCAGCTGCAGGAAGAACGAGTCGACGCCCAGGGTCGCCGCGGGCCGCGCCACCACAAGGCCCACCGTCGCCGAGCCCTCGCCGGACAGGGCGCGCGCCGCCGTGCTCGGCCGCCAGCCCAGCTGCTCCGCGACCCTGCGGACCCGGTCGCGGGTGATGTCGGAGACGCCGGGCCGGTCGTTGAGCGCGAAGGAGACGGCGCTCTCGGAGACCCCGGCGCGGCGCGCGATGTCCTTCATGGTCGGCCGGCGTGCCGGTGACCGCTTGCCTTGCACCCGTTGCCCCTTTCCTGGCTCCCGGATACTAATGCGCTTGAGCGGACCGACCCTAAAGCGCATTAGTCATCGACCGCAAGACCCGTAACACGCCCTCCTGACCAGGGCAGTTGTTGGGACGATCGACCGATCTTCGCATTCTTTTCCACGAATCCATTGACTTCGCGCCGCAACTGGATGCAGGGTCTGCCTCGGCGTGGATTGCCCGGCTTGGACAGGTGCAGTCACCGCCGTCTCACGCTGGGCCGAGCAAAGGAGCCGTTTCACCGTGCGTATCTCCCGTATCCCCCGCAGAGCGGTCGCCGCAGGCGCCGTCCTCGCCGTCCTGCTGCCGCTGAGCGCCTGTGGCGACGGTGGTGACGGCGGCGGTTCCCAGGACGCGTCCGGGAAGATCGAAGGCAAGATCACCTTCCAGACCTGGAACCTGAAGGCCAACTTCAAGCCCTACTTCGAGGGCCTGGTCGCCGAGTTCGAGAAGAAGTACCCCGGCACCGACGTGAAGTGGGTCGACCAACCCGGCGAGGGGTACGCCGACAAGATCAGTGCCGACGCCGGCGCGGGCACCCTCCCGGACGTCGTCAACGTCTCGCCCGACCTGGTGGCGCCGCTCGCCAAGGCGGGCATCGCGCTCGACCTCGACAAGGCCGCGGGCAAGTACGAGAAGGAGTACCTCCCCGGCGCCTGGAAGAGCCACCAGATACCGGGCATGGACGGCACCTACGCCTTCCCCTGGTACCTGAACACCGGGCCGCTCTTCTACAACAAGCGCCTCTTCAAGGAGGCCGGTCTCGACGAGAACAAGCCCCCGAAGACCTACGACCAGCTCTTCGACCAGGCCCTGCAGCTCGCCGACAAGAGCGACGGAAAGGTCGCCACCCTCGCCAACGTCCCCACCATCGAGGACTTCGGGCGCTACGGCGTCCCCCTGATGAACAAGGAAGGCACCGGCTTCACCTTCAACGGCGCCAAGGGCGTCGAGCTCCTCACCAAGTACAAGAAGCTGTACGACGCCAAGGCCCTCGACGGCCAGGCGCTGACCGCGACGCCGGAGTCCACGGGCAAGAAGTTCCTCACCGAGGCCGTCGCCATGAACCCCGGCAGCGCCCTCGACCTGGAGAAGTTCAAGAAGGACGCCCCGAAGCTCTACAAGAACATCGGCATCACCCCGCAGATCAGCAACACCGGCAAGGACAACATGTACGTGATGGGCGTGATGGTGAACGCCCGCACGAAGCAGACACCGGCCGCCGTCGCCTTCGCCCACTTCGTCACCGACGCCCGGCACCAGATGGAGTTCGCCAAGAAGGTCGCGATCTTCCCCAGCACCGCGGGCACCCTCGACGACCCCTACTTCACCGAGCAGGACGGCAAGGAGGAGACGCGGGTCCGCGTCGCCGCCGCGAAGTCCATCAAGACCGCGGTCAACTACACGCCCGTGCTCTTCAGTGAGCAGATGAAGGTCGAGCTGCGCAACTCCGTCGCCAAGGCGCTGCAGGGCAAGGAGAGCCCCAAGGAAGCGCTTGACAACGCTGTCAAGAACTGTGACCGGCTGCTGCAGCAGAGCTGAGCGCCGACGCCGTGTCGAGCCATGACCAGGGAACGTCAGCCATGAAGACCCGTACCACCACCAGGCCCCCGGACGCCAGCCGTGCCCCCGCGGCCGGCGGCGTCCGGCCCACCGGCCGGGGCCCCGCCAAGATCAGGCGTCAACTGCCCACCAGCCCCTGGCTGTTCGCCGCTCCCGGGCTCGCGATCGTCACGGTGTTCATCCTCTATCCGTTCATCAGCACGCTCAACAACTCCCTCACGGACAAACGGACGTTGCTGCCCGGCGAGTACGTCGGGTTCGCCAACTTCTCCGAGCTGCTGCACGACGACATGTTCTGGATCGGCCTGCGCAACAGCACGATCTATGTCCTCGTGGTCGTCCCCGCGCTCGTCCTGCTGCCGCTGCTGCTCGCGATGCTGGTCCAGAAGCACATCCCCGGCATCACCTTCTTCCGCTCCGCCTTCTACACCCCGGTGGTCGCCTCGATCGTCGTCGTGGGGCTCATCTGGGTGTGGATGCTCGACGAACGCGGACTTGTCAACGCCGTGCTCGAAGCGGTGGGCGTCGGCAAGGTCGGCTTCCTCAGCGACCAGTGGATGCTCCTCTTCAGCGCCATGGCCGTCACGGTCTGGAAAGGCCTCGGCTACTACATGATCATCTACCTCGCGGCGCTCGCCAACGTGCCGCGCGAACTGCACGAGGCGGCCGCGGTCGACGGCGCGGGGGCCATCCGCCGCTTCCTCACCGTCACCGTGCCCGCGGTGCGCTCCACCATGGTCCTGGTCGGCGCGCTCTCCTCGGTCGCCGCCTTCAAGGTCTTCTCCGAGGTCTACCTCATGGCGGGGCCCACCGGCGGCCCGGCCGGCGAGGACACCACGCTCGTGATGCTGGTGCAGCGCGTCGGCACCGGCCTCACCGGCCGGGTCGGCTACGCGTCGGCGATCTCCGTCGTCGTCTTCGTCGTCACCGTCGCGCTGATGCTGCTCGTGCTGCGGGCCGACCGGAAGGAGGACGCGTGACCACCACCGAGAAGACGCCCCCGGCGGCCGCGGAGCGCGCGGCGCGCCGGGCACCCCGGCGGCGCATCACCGACGAGAACGGCCGCCGGATGCCGGTGTGGGAGATCGTCCTGCGCTACGGACTCCTCCTCGCCGTGCTGGCACTGATGATCGGGCCGTTCCTCTGGCAGCTGTCCACGTCCCTGAAGGGGCCGCACGAGGACATCTTCAGCTCGCCGCCCAAGTTCCTGCCCTCCGACCCGACCTTCCACAACTACGAGCGGGTCGCCGACACCATCCCCGTCTGGGACTACGCGCTCAACTCCCTGAAGGTGGCCGCCGCCAACGTCGTCACCAACTGCGTGGGCGCCACCCTCGCCGGATACGCCCTGGCCCGCCTGCGCTACCGCGGCCGCAAGGCCCTCACGGTCGTCTTCATCCTGGCCATGCTGGTGCCCGTCGAGGGCATCATCATCGCTCAGTTCACGACCATGCGGGAGCTCGGACTGAACAACACCCTCATCGGTGTGCTGCTGCCCGGCTGCGTCTCCGCGCTCAACGTCCTGCTGATGCGCAACGCCTTCCTCAACGTGCCCTACGAGATCGAGGAAGCCGCCTTCGTCGACGGCGCCAACGTCTGGCAGCGGTTCCTGCGCATCGCGCTGCCCGCCGTCAAGGGAACCCTCGCGGTCGTCGCCATCTTCGCCTTCATGGGCGCCTGGGACGACTTCCTGTGGCCGCTGATCGTGCTGAGCGACCCCAACCGGTTCACGCTCACCATCGGCCTCAACTACCTGCACGGCACCTTCGCCAACGACGAGCGCCTCGTCGCCGCGGGCACCGTCATCGCCGTGCTCCCGCTGATCGTCCTCTTCGCCTGTCTGCAGCGGTACTTCTTCCGCGGTGTGGGCGAGGGCGCGGTCAAGGGCTGAGCGGCAACGGCACGCCCCCGTACCCCACCAGAACCAGGATCCGCATTGCCTTCCCGATCACCTCTTGCCACGCCCCCCGCGGCGTCCTCCGCGACGCCGGTGCGCACGCCCCGCTTCGGCGCCAACTACACGCCCGCGCAAGGGTGGTTCCACCACTGGCTCGACTTCGACCTCGACGCCGTACGCGCCGACCTCGACGCGATCGCCTCGCTGGGCCTGGACCACATACGGGTCTTCCCGATCTGGCCGTACTTCCAGCCCAACCGCACGCTGATCCGCCCGCGCGCCGTCGACCAGCTGGTCCAGCTCGCCGACGCCGCCGCCGAACGCGGCCTCGACGTCAACGTCGACGGCCTCCAGGGACACCTGTCCAGCTTCGACTTCCTGCCCGCGTGGACCCAGACCTGGCACCGGCGGAACATCTTCACCGACCCCGACGTCGTCTCCGGTCAGGCCGCCTACCTGCGCACGCTCGCCGGCGCGCTGGCGGACAGGCCGAACTTCATCGGCATGACCATCGGCAACGAGATCAACCAGTTCTCCGCGGGTCCGCACCCCGACCCGGACCGCGTCACCGAGGAGGAGGCCGAGAGCTGGCTGCGCACCGTCCTCGCCGCCTGCGAGGAGGGCGCCCCCGGCAGACTGCACCTGCACGCCGAGTACGACGCCGCCTGGTACCAGGACGACCAGCCCTTCACCCCCGCGCAGGCCGCCCGGCTCGGCGCGGTGACCGCCGTGCACTCCTGGGTCTTCAACGGCACCGCCCAGCGGCATGGCCGCACCGGCACGGCGACACGGCACCACGCGGCGTACATGATCGAGCTGTCCAAGGCCTGGGCGCACGACCCGCGCCGTCCCGTCTGGCTCCAGGAGGTGGGCGCGCCCGCGCCGCTGATACCCGCCCAGCACGCCGCGTCCTTCACCGAGCACACCGTCGAGGCGGCGCTTGACTGCCGGGACGTGTGGGGCGTGACCTGGTGGTGCTCGCACGACGTCTCGCGCGACCTCGCGGACTTCCCGGAACTGGAGTACAGCCTGGGCCTCCTGACCAACGAGGGCAAGGTGAAGCCGGCGGGTGCGGCGATCGCCCGCGTCGCCGAGGAGTGGCGGGGCAGGACGTACGACCCGGCACCGCGGACCACCGCGGTCGTGGTGGACGACGATGTGGCGCGGCGCTCCGAGTGCGGCCCCGGCGGGGCGGTCTTCGAGGCGTTCGCCCGGCTGGTGGCGGACGGCGTGCGGCCGACGGTGGTCCTCGCGAGCGGGGCCGCCGACGCGGCGCATCTCGCCGCGCGGGGCATCACGGAGGCCGTGTCGCCGGAGGAGGTCCGCTAGCCGGCCAGAACCGGGGGACCCGCACAGCACCGGGGACCCGCTCAGCACCGGACCCGTCCCGCACAGCACCGGGGACCCGCCCCGCACCCGCTCCTGAATCGCCCGAGGGGCTGGACCCCAGCCCGACCCTCACCCAAGCACACCCCAGGGAGACCCCTCATGCATGACGACCGCACCCTGGTCGAAGCCCGCCTCAAGCGCGTTCTGGACGAGCGCATCAGGCCTGCCGTCTATCCCGCCTCCGTACCGCTCGACGTGGCGGTGTGGAACGCGCCGGGCGAGCCCGTCCCGGTCGCCGAGGGGCTCGCCGCCGAGCCTTCGCCGACCGCCGTCGGCGAGCGCTGGGGCGCGCCGTGGGGGACCAGCTGGTTCCGGGTGACCGGCACCGTCCCGCGGGAGTGGGCGGGCCGGACCGTCGAGGCCATCCTCGACCTCGGCTTCGACGAGAACATGCCGGGCTTCCAGTGCGAGGGCCTCGTCTACCGCCCCGACGGCACCCCCGTGAAGGGCCTCAACCCGCGCAACCAGTGGGTGCGGATCGCCGCCCCGGCAAAGGGCGGCGAAGAGGTGCGGCTGCACATCGAGGCCGCCTCCAACCCCGTCATCCTCGACTACCACCCCTTCCTGCCCACGCGGCTCGGCGACAAAGAGACGGCGGGCAGCGAACCCCAGTACAGGCTGGAGCGCATGGACCTCGCCGTCTTCGACGAGACGGTGTGGCAGCTCGTGATCGACCTCGAAGTCCTCGGCGAGCTCATGCAGGAGCTGCCCGCCGACTCCGGACGGCGCTACGACCTCGTGCGCGCGGTCGGCCGGGCGCTGGACGCCGTCGACCTCCAGGACGTCAACGGCTCGGCGGCCGCGGCCCGCGCGGAGCTGGCGGGCGTGCTCGCCACCCCCGCCGAGCCCTCCGCCCACCGCATCAGCGCCGTCGGCCACGCCCACATCGACTCCGCGTGGCTGTGGCCGCTGCGGGAGACGGTGCGCAAGGTCGCCCGTACGACGTCCAACATGACCGCGCTCCTCGAGGACGAGCCGGACTTCGTCTTCGCCATGTCGCAGGCCCAGCAGTGGGCGTGGATCAAGGAACACCGGCCCGTGGTGTGGGCGAAGGTCAAGAAGGCGGTGGCCGACGGGCGGTTCGTGCCCGCGGGCGGCATGTGGGTCGAGTCGGACACCAACATGCCGGGATCGGAGGCGATGGCCCGTCAGTTCGTGCACGGCAAGCGGTTCTTCCTCGATGAGTTCGGCATCGAGAACGACGAGGCGTGGCTGCCCGACACCTTCGGCTTCGCCGCCGGTCTCCCGCAGATCATCAAGGCCGCGGGCTCCAAGTGGCTGCTCACCCAGAAGATCTCCTGGTCGCAGACGAACCGCTTCCCGCACCACACCTTCAACTGGGAGGGCATCGACGGCACCCGCATCTTCACGCACTTCCCGCCCGTCGACACCTACAACTGCTCGATGAAGGGCAGCGAGATCGCCCACGCGGCGAAGAACTTCAAGGACAAGGGCGTGGCCCGGCACTCCCTCGCACCCACAGGATGGGGCGACGGCGGCGGCGGCACCACCCGCGAGATGATCGCCAAGGCGGGACGGCTGCGCGACCTGGAGGGCTCGGCGACCGTCGAGTGGGAGACCCCGGCCGCCTTCTTCGAGAAGGCCGAGGCCGAGTACCCGAACGCCCCCGTCTGGGTCGGCGAGCTCTACCTCGAACTCCACCGCGCCACCCTCACCAGCCAGGCCGGCACCAAACAGGGCAACCGACGCAGCGAACACCTGCTGCGCGAGGCGGAGCTGTGGGCCGCCACGGCCGCAGTCCGCACGGCCGAATTCGCCTACCCCTACGAGCAGTTGGACCGCATCTGGAAGACGGTGCTGCTCCACCAGTTCCACGACATCCTGCCCGGCTCGTCCATCGCCTGGGTGCACCGCGAGGCCCGCGCGACCTACGCGGCGCTCGCCCAGGAGCTCAACGGCATCATCGACAAGGCCCAGCGCGCCCTCGCCGGTGAGGGCGGCGACGCCCTGGTCTTCAACTCCACGCCGCACACCCGGGACGGCGTCCCCGCGGGCGGCGCCCGGCCCGCGGCGGTCGAGGGAAGCTCGACGGTCGCCCCGCGCGAGGGCGGCGGCTTCGTCCTCGACAACGGCCTGCTCCGGGTGGAGATCGACGGACGCGGCCTGGTCGTCTCCGCATACGACGTCGTGGCCGACCGCGAGACCGTCGCACCGGGCCGGGCGGCCAACCTGCCGCAGCTGCACGCCGACTTCCCCAACATGTGGGACGCGTGGGACGTCGACGAGTTCTACCGCAACACCGTGACCGACCTCGTGGCGGCGGACGAGGTGACAGCCGGCGAAGGCGCGTCGGTCCGGGTCGTGCGCACCTTCGGCGACTCACGCCTCACGCAGGTGCTCACGCTCGCACCCGGTGACCGGCGCCTCGACATCGACACCGAGGTCGACTGGCACGAGACGGAGAAGTTCCTCAAGCTCGCCTTCCCGCTCGACATCCACGCCGAACGGTACGCGTCGGAGACTCAGTTCGGGCACTTCTACCGCGCCACGCACACCAACACGAGCTGGGAGGCCGCCAAGTTCGAGGCGTGCAACCACCGCTTCGTGCACATCGAGGAGCCCGGCTGGGGCGTCGCGCTGGTCAACGACTCGACGTACGGGCACGACGTGACCCGCACGGTGCGCGCGGAGGACTCCGGCACGACCACGACGGTCCGCGTCTCACTGCTGCGCGCCCCGCGCTTCCCCGACCCCGAGACGGACCAGGGCCTCCACCGCTTCCGGCACGCCCTGGTGCCGGGCGCGGCGATCGGCGACGCGGTGCGCGAGGGCTACCGTGTCAACCTGCCCGAGCGCACGGTCACCGGGGGCGCCGAGGTGGCGCCCCTGGTGACGGTCGACAACGACGCGGTGGTCGTGACGGCGGTCAAGCTCGCCGACGACGGCAGCGGCGACGTGGTCGTCCGATTCCACGAGGCCCACGGCGGGCGGGCGAAGGCCACGCTCACCGCCGGGTTCGCGGCGGGTTCGGTCGCCGTGACCGACCTGCTCGAGCGGCTGCTCGACGGGGTGGCGGCGCCCGAGCTGGCGGGTGACGCGGTGTCGGTGACGCTGCGGCCGTTCGAGCTGGTGACGCTGAGGTTCACGCGGGGCTGAGCCCCGGGGCACTCAACCGTCGGTCCGTAGCCAGACGCGCAGCGGGCCGACGGGCTCGAACCCCTGACGGACGGCGGCCGCCAGGTCGTCACCGCTCTCGTACCCGACGGCCGGCACACCCGGCCACAGCCGGTCCGTGGCCGCCAGGCAGGAGCGCCACGCGGTGTCCAGATCGTCGTCGGCGGCGAAGAGGTTGGAGACGCCGATCACCGAGGCCGCGGGGTAGGCGATGGCACCGGCGGTGATCCCGCCGGCCCCGTCCGCGCCCCGCGCGAGGAACACCGCGCCGTCGTCGAGCAGCGACGGCCGGAACAGTCCCTCGCTCTCCCCGTCACCGCTCCACGCGGCCTCCCAGGCGAGCAGGCGTTCGGCACTTCCGACCGGCTCCCAGTCACCGGCACCCGGCATAGCGGGTGCCGTCGCCGCGCGGTGGATCCACTGCGCCTCGAACAGCACGGAGAAGCCGGCCGCGGAGAGGTCCAGCGTGCCGAAGCTGTCCTTGACGGAGGCGCCGGGTGAGGAGAGGTCGATGCGGGGGAGTACGTCGTCGGGCGTCGCCGTCGGCGAGAGTGTCACGGCGTCGGGATACAGCGGGGGAGTGCGCAGGGCGCTCGCCCACACGCCCCTTTCGATGGTGCCGGCCACTCCGTGGGAGCCGCAGACGGCGTCGCACCAGGCGGCGTTGTTGGTGACGGCCGCGGTGAGGGGCGTGGTTGCGCGCGAGTCGGTGATCACGCCGGAATGCTGTCAGAACCGCCCGTGCGCGTCGCCTGCTTTTCGTTCGGGCGCCCTGTGGGGAGAGGGGTGCCATCGGTGGTCCCATGCAACATGATGAGCTCCTGAGGCTGTCGCGCGACGGGGGTGTGGGCGAGGGCGCGGGAGCCGCCGTCACCGAGCTGGTCCGGTCGCGGCTGGCCCGCACGGAGCGGGGGCGCGCGGCGCTGGAGGGGATCGAAGGGGATCGAAGGGGATGGTCAGGCCCAGGCGCGGGCCGTCCTGCGGGAGGAGATCGAGGCGGACCCCGAGCTGCGGCGGCAGCTGGCGTTCCACCTCGACGCCCCCACGACGTACAGCCGCGACGCGGTGGTCATCGACCGCAGCACGATCTCGCGCAGCCACATCTCACTCGGGCCGATCACGGTCAACAAGTCCCCGGCCGCGCTCACTGTCCTGGCACCGTCCGGCGTACTGCTGCTGGCCCTGGTGGCGCTCGGCGTGTACGGAGGGACGCGGCTCCTCACCGACGACGGCCCTCGGGGCGGCGACGGTCGGGGGAGCGCCGCGAGCGGCGGCAAGGCCGCGCCGGACGAGGAGGAGACCGCCGACTCCGGCGGCGACGCGGCCGACCGCACGCGTGCACTCACCGTGGCACAGACGCGCGACGCCCTGCCCACGCGGGAGGACATGCCGCCCGGCTGGTCCCAGGAGGGCCCGGCCGGTGCCACCGAAGCGGAACGAGCGGGCGGCTGCCACGAGGGAGGCACGCGGTATGCGCTGACCTCATCGGGGTCGGGGTCCGTCAGGGCCGAGTTCCGGATCTTCGGGTGCACGTCGCTCGCCCAGGCGGAGCGGGCGCGCGGGGAACTCGTCCGGCAGCAGTCCGGCTACGACAGGACCACACCGCTCTCCCTGGCGCCCCTCGGCGACAAGAGCTCCACCTTCACGTACTACAAGGAGCCCGAGGACAGCACGAACGCGATGGCGGTCGTCCGGGTGGGCAGCACGTGGCCTGGCTGCGCTTCGGCGAGGTGAACGATCTGCCGGGGTACGAGGCGCAGCTCGACGAGCCGGCCCGCGCCTTCGTCGACCGGATCGATCGGACCCTGGCTGACGGCTGACGGCCGGTGGCTAACGCTCGACCCGTGGAGCGGGCTTCATCCCTCCACCTGCGCCCGCAGCCACTCCTCCACCTCACCCACGTGTGCCGCCGCCGCGGCGCGGGCCGCCTCCGGGTCCCGTGCGACGAGCGCGCGGTGGATGCGGGCGTGCTCGCGACGGGTGCGTTCGAAGGCGCCCTCCTCCTGGTAGCCGCGCCAGACCCGGGCACGGAACGTCCTCGAGGACAGGCCCTCCAGGATCGCGGCCATCGTGTCGTTGCCGGCGGCGAGGGCGATCGTGCGGTGGAACGCCAGATCGTGGGAGAGGATCTCCTCCGGGTCGTCCGTGGCGTTCATGGCCTCCAAGTGTTTCTCCACGTCCGCCAGCTGGCCGGGAGAGATGCGGGCCGCCGCCAGGGCGGTGGCGGTGGACTCCAGCACCCGGCGGACTTCCAGGAGCTCGACGAGGCGTGCTCCCCTGGACAGGTCCGCGACCACCCCGAAGGTCTCCAGGAGGTCGCCGGCCTCCAACTGCGTGACGTAGATGCCGGAGCCGTGCCGCGCTTCGAGCACCCCGAGCACCGTCAGCGCCCGGATGGCCTCGCGCATCGAACTGCGCGAGATGCCCAGCCGAGCGGCCAAGTCCCGTTCGGTGGGCAGACGTTGGCCCGGTTCGAGCCTGCCCTCGCCGATCATCGCCTTGATCTGCTCGATGGCCCGCTGCGTCACGGTGCCCTTCTGCGGGGCGGACTGGTCTGGCTGGTCCACGTAACGCTCCTCAACTGGCCGGGATCGCCGCAGTCTAGCCAGCGATGTGGTCCGACCACTACGGCCGGAAACCGGGGAAAGTCGGCGACGGGGGGTGTTGTGAGCGGCAAGTGGTCTGATAAATATTCGCGTCATCAAGTCCCCCTCCGCTCCCTCTTCCGTCCCCCCTCGATGAGGAGTCCGCAGATGGCCGGCCGGAAAGTACGCAGCAAACCGAGCAACGGGCTGAGCGGAACGGGGGTTTCGCGGGCGGTGCGCGCCGCGGCCGCCATCTCCTGCGCCGCCCTCGCACTCGCCGCCTGCGGCAGTACGAAGGACGCCGCGTCGCCCGGCGCCGGTGGTGGCGGCGAGGGCAAGGTCGGGGTGATCCTGCCCCTGCTCACCTCGCCCTTCTGGCAGTCGTACAACGACTACGTGCCCAAGATGGCGAAGTCCGAGGACGTCGACGCGATGAAGACCGTCAACTCCAACAGCGACCCCTCGCAGCAGATCACCGACATCAACAACCAGCTGACCCAGGGCGTCAAGGGCCTCGTCGTCGCGCCGCTCGACAGCGCCGCCGTCTCCGCCGGCCTCGACCAGGCCGAACGCAAGGGCGTCCCCGTGGTCGCCGTCGACGTCGCCCCCGAGAAGGGCAAGGTCGCGATGGTGGTGCGGGCCGACAACGTCGCGTACGGCGAGAAGGCCTGCGACTACCTCGGCAAGCAGGTGCGGACCGGCAAGGTCATGCAGGTCATGGGCGACCTGGCGTCCGTCAACGGCCGCGAGCGCTCCCAGGCCTTCCGCGACTGCGCGAAGAAGAAGTATCCGAAGCTGAAGGTCCTGGAGATCCCCGCCAAGTGGGAGTCCGACACGGCCGCCGCCAAGCTCGACACCCTGCTCAACTCCCACCCCGACATCAAGGGGATCTACCTGCAGGCCGGCGGCGTCTACCTCGCGCCCACCCTGCAGACCCTCAAGTCCAAGGGGATGCTGGAGAAGGCCGGCCGCAAGGGGCACATCAGCGTCATCTCCAACGACGGCATCCCGCAGGAGTTCGAGGCGATCCGCAAGGGACAGATCGACGCGACCGTCTCCCAACCCGCCGACGCCTACGCCAAGTACGGCATGTACTACATCAAGGCCGCGATGAACGGGAAGAAGTTCACGCCCGGCCCGACCGACCACGGATCGACGATCGTCAGGCTGCCCGGCGGCATCCTGGAGGACCAGCTGCCCGCCCCGCTGGTCACGAAGGAGAACGTCGACGACTCCGAGCTGTGGGGCAACACGGTCGAATGAACGCGCCGACGACCACACACCCCCCGGGCCGGACCGAGGCGACCCCGCTCGTCGAGGCCTCCGGCATCGTCAAACGGTACGGGCCCACCGTCGCACTGCGGGACGGCCGCCTGACCGTCCTGCCCGGCGAGTCCCACGCCCTCGTCGGCCGCAACGGTGCGGGCAAATCCACCCTCGTCACCGTCCTCACCGGCCTCCAGGCGCCCGACGCGGGCACCGTCCGCTTCGACGGCGAGGCCGCGCCGCCGCTCGCCGACCGCGACGCCTGGCGCCGCAAGGTGGCCTGCGTCTACCAGAAACCCACCGTCGTCCCCGAACTGTCGGTCGCCGAGAACCTCTTCATCAACCGGCAGCCCGCCGGCCGCAGCGGCCTCATCAGCTGGCGCCGGCTGTGGGCCGAGGCCACCGCCGTCCTCGACACCTGGGACGTACGCGTCGACCCCGCGGCCCGCACCGCCGACCTCTCGGTCGAGGACCGCCAAATGGTCGAGATCGCGCGGGCGTTGAGTTTCGGCGCCCGCTTCATCGTGCTCGACGAGCCGACCGCGCAGCTCGACAACCGCGAGATCGAGCGCCTCTTCACCCGCATGCGCGCCCTCCAGGGCTCCGGCGTCACCTTCCTGTTCATCTCGCACCACCTCCAGGAGGTGTACGAGGTGTGCCAGACCGTCACCGTGCTGCGCGACGCCCGCTGGATCACCAGCGCCCCCGTCGCCGAACTGCCCCGCGCCGCACTGGTGGAGGCCATGGCGGGCGAGGTCGTCGCCGAACAGGCCGAGGCCGAGCAGGCCGTGGCCCGCACCGGGGCCCCCGCCGACGCCCCCGTACGGCTAGACGTGACGGGCCTGACCGGCGCCACCTACGCCGACATCACCTTCACCGTCCGCGAGGGCGAGGTCGTCGGCCTCGCCGGATCCAGCGGCAGCGGCAAGACCAACCTCGCGGAGAGCTTCGCGGGCCTGCACACGCCGACCGCCGGAACCGCCCGGCTCGACGGGCGCGCCCTGCCCTTCGGCGACGTGCGGGCCGCCCTGCGCGCCGGGGTGGGCTGCGTCCCCCGCGACCGCCACGGACAGGGCCTCGTCTTCGGCATGACGATCGGCGACAACGCCACCCTGAGCGTCCTTGACCGGCTCGGCCGCCACGGCTTCGTCGCCACCGACGCGCGACGCCGCTTCGCCCGCGACCTCATCGACCGCCTCGACATCCACGCCGAGGGCCCCGACCAACCCGTGTCCGACCTCTCCGGCGGCAACGCCCAGAAGGTCGTCATGGCCCGCGCACTCGCCTCCGACCCCCGCCTCCTCGTCCTCATCAACCCGACCGCGGGCGTCGACGTGAAGTCCAAGGAGTCCCTGCTCGCCCGCGTGGACCACGCCCGCGACGACGGCACCGCCGTACTCGTCGTCTCCGACGAGCTCGACGACCTGCGCCGCTGCGACCGCGTCCTGGTCCTCTTCCACGGCCGGATCGTCGCCGAGCACCCGGCGGGCTTCGCCGACCACGAGCTGATCGCCTCCATCGAAGGGGTCACCGAACCGGAACCAGAGGGAGCTGACCACGACCGTGGCTGACATCAAGGCCCCGTCGGCCTCACCGACCACCGCCAGGACCACCGCGGCGAAGACCGGCGACACCCGCGCCGGGGCGCGCACCGTCCTGCTCCGCCGCGCCCGCGAACTCGCCCTTCTACCGGCGCTGTTGCTGCTCATGCTCTTCGGCGCCCTGGTCAACGACTCGTTCCTCACCGAACGGAACCTCATCTCCGTCCTCGGCGCGTCCGCCGCGCTCGCGATGGTCGTCCTCGCCGAATCACTGGTCCTCATCACCGGCAAGTTCGACCTCTCCCTGGAGTCGGTCGTCGGCATCGCCCCCGCCGTCGGCGCGCTCCTCGTCCTGCCCGCCGCCCAGGCAGGGTTCGGCACGGACCTGCCCGCCGCCGTCGGCATCCTCGCCATCCTGCTCGTCGGCGCGGCCATCGGCGCCTTCAACGGCATCCTCGTCGTCAAGCTCAAGCTCAACGCCTTCATCGTCACGCTCGCCATGCTGATCGTGCTGCGCGGCCTGCTCGTCGGCGCCACCGAGGGCAAGACCCTCTTCGGCATGTCCGACGCCTTCTACACCCTCGCCACCACCACCTTCCTGCACATCCCCATGTCGGTGTGGCTCGCCGCGGCCGCCTTCGGCCTCGCCGGCTTCGTCCTCAAGTACCACCGAGTGGGGCGCGCCCTGTACGCGATCGGCGGCAACCCCGAGGCGGCACGCGCCGCCGGCATCCGCGTCGAACGCGTCATGCTCGGCGTCTTCGTCGTCGCCGGGGCCCTCGCCTCGGTCGGCGGCCTCATGCAGACCGGCTACGTCGGCGCCATCAACGCCAACCAGGGCCAGAACATGATCTTCACGGTCTTCGCCGCCGCCGTCATCGGAGGCATCAGCCTCGACGGCGGCAGGGGCACCATGTCCGGCGCGCTCACCGGCGTCCTGCTGCTCGGCGTCGTACAGAACCTGCTCACCCTCGCCCAGGTGCCGTCCTTCTGGATCCAGGCCATCTACGGCGGAATCATCCTGGTCGCCCTGATGATCGCCCGCGTCACCACGGGCCGCGCACAGGACTGACCTCCCCGGTTCCGCAGCGCCCCCGCCCCTTTCCGGAAAGGCCTCCTGTGTCCCCGACCCCCGCCCGCATCACCGCGGTCGACACCTACGACATACGGTTCCCGACCTCACGCGAGCTCGACGGGTCCGACGCGATGAACCCGGACCCCGACTACTCCGCCGCCTACCTCGTACTGCGCACCGACGCCGACGACGGCTTGGAGGGGCACGGCTTCACCTTCACCATCGGCCGCGGCAACGACGTCCAGGTCGCCGCGATCCGCTCCCTGCGCCACCACGTGATCGGCCGCCCGGTCGAAGAGGTCTGCGCCGACCCCGGCACCGTCAGCCGCGCCCTGACCGGCGACAGCCAGCTGCGCTGGCTCGGCCCCGAGAAGGGCGTGATGCACATGGCCGTCGGCGCCGTCGTCAACGCCGCCTGGGACCTCGCCGCCAAACGGGCCGGCAAACCCCTGTGGCAGCTGCTCGCCGACGCCACCCCCGAATGGCTCGTCTCCCAGGTCGACTTCCGCTACATCGCCGACGCCCTCACCCCCGCGGAGGCCCTCGCCCTGCTGCGGGCGGGCCGGGCGGGCGCCGCGGGCCGCACGGCCGCCCTCAAGGAGCGGGGCTTCCCCGGCTACACCACCTCGCCCGGCTGGCTCGGCTACAGCGACGAGAAACTCACCCGCCTCGCCCGGCAGGCCGTCGCCGACGGCTTCACCCAGATCAAGCTCAAGGTCGGCGCGGACCTCGCCGACGACATCCGCCGCTGCCGCGCCGCCCGCCGCGCGATCGGCCCCGGCATCCGCATGGCCGTCGACGCCAACCAGCGCTGGAACGTCGACGAGGCGGTCCGCTGGACGCGCGCCCTCGCCGAATTCGACCCCTACTGGGTCGAGGAGCCCACCAGCCCCGACGACGTCCTCGGCCACGCCAGGATCCGCACCGCCGTCACCCCCGTCAAGGTCGCCACGGGCGAACACGTGCAGAACCGCATCGTCTTCAAACAGCTCCTCCAGGCCGGCGCCATCGACATCCTCCAGATCGACGCGGCACGCGTCGGGGGCGTCAACGAGAACCTCGCGATCCTGCTGCTCGCCGCGAAGTTCGGCGTCCCCGTCTGCCCGCACGCGGGCGGCGTCGGCTTGTGCGAACTCGTCCAGCACCTGTCGATGTTCGACTACGTGGCCCTCGCCGGCACCACCGAGAACCGCGTCATCGAGTACGTCGACCACCTCCACGAGCACTTCACCGACCCCGTCGTGGTGCGCGCCGGCCACTACACCGCCCCGACCGCGCCCGGCTTCTCGGCCACCATGCGGGCCGACTCCGTCGCCGAATTCACCTACCCCGACGGCACGTTCTGGACCGCCGACCTCGCTCACCGCACCCAGGAGAAGGGAGCCGCGGCATGACGGCCGTGCAGGACTTCGATGGGCTCACCGCCCTGGTCACCGGCGGCGCCTCCGGCATCGGCCGGGCCACCGCCGAACTCCTCGCCGAACGCGGCGCCCGGGTCGCCGTGCTCGACCTGGACCCGAGCGGCGTGCCCGAACCCCTCCACGCCTACACCGCCGACGTCGGAGACGACGCCTCGGTGCGGGCGGCCGTCGCCTCGGCCGCCGCCGACCTCGGCGCGCTCGACGTACTGGTCAACAACGCGGGCATCGGCGCCCAGGGCACCGTCGAGGACAACGACGACGCGCAGTGGCACACCGTCCTGGACGTCAACGTCCTCGGCGTCGTCCGGACGACCCGCGCCGCCCTGCCCCACCTCCGCCGCTCCGCCCACGCGGCGATCGTCAACACCTGCTCCATCGCCGCCACCGCGGGCCTCCCGCAACGCGCCCTGTACGCGGCGTCGAAGGGGGCGGTCCTCTCCCTCACCCTCGCCATGGCCGCCGACCACGTCCGCGAAGGGGTGCGCGTCAACTGCGTCAACCCCGGCACCGTCGACACCCCCTGGGTCGGCCGGCTCCTGGACGCGGCCCCCGACCCGGCCGCCGAGCGGGCCGCACTGGAGTCGCGCCAGCCCACCGGACGACTGGTCACCGCGGCCGAAGTCGCGGGCGCCATCGCCTACTTGGCGAGCCCCCTGTCGGGCGCCACCACCGGCACTGCACTCGCCGTCGACGGCGGCATGCAGGGCCTGCGGCTCCGCCCGGTGACCCGATGAGCGCCCTGGCACGGCGCCCCCTGCGGCCCGGCGGCGTCGAGGTGACCGAACTGTCCTTCGGCGGCGCCGGCATCGGCAACCTCTACGCGCCGGTCACCGACGACCAGGCCGCCGCCGCCCTCGACCGTGCCTGGGACGCCGGCATCTGCTACTTCGACACCGCGCCGCACTACGGACTCGGCCTCTCCGAACGCCGCCTCGGCGCGGCACTGCGCGGCCGGGACCGCTCCTCGTACGTCATCTCGACGAAGGTCGGCAGGCTGCTGGAACCCGCCGACGAGGTGACGGGCGACGACCTCGCCGACGGCGGGTTCGCGGTGCCCCGGACCCATCGCAGGGTCTGGGACTTCAGCGCGGACGGCGTGCGCCGCTCCCTGGAGTCAAGCCTCACCCGCCTCGGCGTCGACCACGTCGACGTCGTCTTCCTGCACGACCCCGACCACCACGCCGAACAGGCCTTCCACGAGGGCTACCCGGCCCTGGAGAAGCTGCGCTCCGAAGGCGTCGTCGGCGCGATAGGCGCCGGCATGAACCAGGCCGCGATGCTGACCCGCTTCGTCCACGACACGGACATCGACGCCGTCCTCTGCGCGGGCCGCTACACCCTCGTCGACCACACCGCCCTCACCGACCTGCTGCCCGCCGCCGACGAGCGGGGCGTGTCGGTCGTCATCGGTGGCGTCTTCAACTCCGGACTGCTCGCCGACCCCGGACCGGGTGCACGGTTCGACTACACCGAGGCCCCGCCCGCACTCCTCGCGCGCGCCCGCGCGCTGCGCGCGGTCGCCGAACGGCACGGCACCACGCTGCGGGCCGCCGCCCTGGCCTTCCCGTTCGGCCACCCGGCCGTCGCCAGTGTGCTGGTCGGCGTCCACACGCCGGAGCAGGCCGCCGACGCCGCCGCGCAGTTCGCCGCCGACGTGCCCGCCGCGTTCTGGCGCGAGGCACGCGCGGAAGGCCTGCTCCCGGCCGGCGTACCCGTCCCCGCAGCCGTCCCCGGAGAGGAGCGTCGGTGAGGATCGCCCTGCACACCAAGGTCCGCGCGGACCGGGTCGCCGAGTACGACGCCGCGCACCGCGAGGTCCCCGCCGAACTCACCGCCGCCATCCGCGCAGCGGGCGTCTCCTCCTGGACCATCTGGCGCAGCGGGACCGAGCTGTTCCACCTCCTGGAGTGCGAGGACTATGCCCGGTTCCTCGCCGAGCTCGCGGAACTGCCCGTCAACATCGCCTGGCAGGCGCGGATGGCGGAGCTGCTCGACACCGTCCACGACTACTCCGCCGAAGGCGCGGGGGCCGGGCTGCCCACCGTGTGGGAACTGCCATGACCGGGCCCGCCGGGACCGTGCCGGCCCTCGTCGACGCCCACCACCACGTGTGGGACCTGGCCGTGCGCGACCAGGAGTGGATCACCGGCGACGCCCTCGCGCCGATCCGCAGGAACTTCACCGAGGCCGATCTCGCGCCCGAGGCCCGCGCGGCGGGTGTCACCGCCACCGTGGTGGTGCAGACGGTCACCGTCCCTGAGGAGACCCCGGAGCTCCTTGCCCTCGCCGCCGACAGCGAGCTGGTCGCGGGCGTCGTCGGCTGGACGGACCTCACCCGCCCGGACGTCGCCGACACGCTGGCCGCGCTCCGCGAACTCCCGGGCGGGCGGCACCTGGTGGGCATCCGCCACCAGGTGCAGGCCGAGCCGGACCCGGGCTGGCTGCTGCGCGCCGACGTCCGCAGGGGACTGGCCGCAGTCGCCGCCGCGGGTCTCGCCTATGACCTCGTCGTCCTGCCCAACCATCTGCCTGCCTGCGCCGAGGCGGCGGCAGCCCACCCCGAACTGACCTTTGTCCTCGACCACTTGGGCAAGCCGCCCATCGCCTCCGGCGCCCTGGAGCCCTGGGCCTCGGCGATCCGCGCCCTCGCCGCCCGCCCCAACACCGTGTGCAAACTCTCCGGCATGGTCACCGAGGCCGACCACAGGACGTGGACCGTGGACGACCTGCGCCCCTACGCCGACACCGTCCTCGCCGCGTTCGGGCCCGGCAGGCTGATGTACGGCTCCGACTGGCCGGTCAGCACGCTGGCGGCGGCGTACGGCGAAGTCCTCGACGCCGCACGCCTGTTGACGGCGGAACTCGACCCGGCGGAGAGGCGCGAGGTGTTCGGCGGCACGGCGCGCCGCGTCTACGGCCTCTGAGCCGGCGGGGCGAGCCGCGTCGGCGGCAGGAATTCCCGGACGTACGTGCGCTGCCAGCAGGCCCCCGTCTCCCGCAGCTCCCGCCAGGACGTGTACCGGTAGCGGTAGAGCCGGGCGCGGATGTGCACGGGCGGCGCGTCGGGCGGGAACGGCGAGCGGCGCAGCAGCCGCAGCGTGTCCCGGTCGCCGTCCAGCAGACGCTCCACCAGCGGGCCGAACCACGACCTGGCGTACGCGGGGGAGAGGCCGGCGAACCACATCATCCAGTCGAGCCGCAGGTGGTACGGGGCGAACTGGCGCGGCCACCGCCGTACGTCCCCCGGCTTCCCCCGGAACTCGTACGCCCGCCAGTCGGAGTCCTCGCGCGGCACCTCGTCCGCCGTGCCCTCGATCACGATCTCCTGGCGCACCCGGTTGACGGACCCGAACGCGCCGTACGTGTTGACGAGGTGCAGCGGGTCGAAGGAGGAGTTCATCACCTGCCGCCGGGACAGCAGGTTGCGGGCCGGCCGGTGACTCAGGGCGAGGAGCCCGACGGTGACTGCGATGACCACCACCTCGTACCAGAGCGGCGGGCCCGCGACGCGGGGCGGCGTGTACCAGGCGGAGAGGTCGAGGGCGGACGCGGCGAGCACGATGGTGAGCCAGTTCAGCCAGGCGAAGTTGCCCGAGAGGACCAGCCACAGCTGGGTCACGATCATCAGGGCGGCCGCAGCCGTCGCCACCGGGTGGGGTGTGAACAGCAGGAAGGGCACCGCGAGTTGGGTGACGTGGTTGGCCGCCACCTCCACCCGGTGCACGGGCCGCGGCAGATGGTGGAAGAACCAGCTCAGCGGGCCGGGCATCGGCTGTGTCTCGTGGTGGAAGTCCAGACAGGTGAGCTTGCGCCAGCAGGCGTCCCCGCGCATCTTGATCAGCCCCGCGCCGAACTCCACCCGGAACAGCACCCACCGCAGGAGGAACAGCACGAGAACGGGCGGTGCCACCCGGTCGTTGCCGAGGAAGACCGCGAGGAAGCCCACCTCAAGGAGCAGCGACTCCCAGCCGAAGCCGTACCACGTCTGCCCCACGTTCACGATGGAGAGGTACAGCGCCCACGGCACCAGCCACAGCGCCATCGCGCCCCACAGCGGCAGCCCGCCGTCGAGACCGGCGAGCAGCGCCACCGCGACCGCACACCCCGACCAGGCGCAGAGCGCGAAGAACCGGTCGGAGTAGTGCAGCTGGAACAGGCTCGGCGCGCGCCGGAACGGCACCCGGGCGACATGGCGCGGCACCGGAAGCATCCCGCGCTCCCCGATGAGCGCCCGGAACTGCAGGGCCGCCCCGAGGAACGCCACGAGATAGATCGCGGCCAGGCCCCGCTGGAAGATCAGCCGGCCCAGCCAGTACGCGTCGGCCGTGAACCACTCCACCCGCCCATTGTGCCGCTGATCAGGGCCTTCGGCAGGGGTGGCGGGCGCACGCGGAGCGGCCGGGTCCGGCTTGCGGGGGTGCCGGAACCCCGGCAGACAATGACGGGACGCCCCGGCACGCGGGGGAACACGGCACGGCAACGGCGGGAGAAGCGGTGCGCGCACCCACCAGGACCCACGCGGTCGTCCTCGCGATATCGGCGGCCCTCGCGGTCGCGGGCTGTTCCGGCGGCGGCGACACGAAGAGCGCCGGGGGCGGCGGCGAGCTGTTCCTGCAGCCGGTGGCCGCCCAGGGCCCCGACCCGTTCACCGACTCCACCGCGCGGAGCGCCGGATCCCCGCCACCCGTCACCCGTTCGCCGCAGCCCCCGCCGACCGGATCCGCGACACCGCAGGGCACCCGTTCGGTCTCCGGCGAGACGCCGGGCCTCTACGGCGGCACGCACTCCGTCGGCAGCTGCGACGTCGACCGGCAGGTGCGCTTCCTCGGCGCCGACCCGGCCAGGACCCGCGCCTTCGCACAGGCCTCCGGCATCGACCCGGCCGCCGTGCCCGGCTTCCTGCGGGACCTGACCCCCGTCGTGCTGCGGGCCGACACCCGCGTCACCAACCACGGCTTCCGCGACGGCTCCGCGACGAGCTTCCAGTCCGTCCTGCAGTCCGGCACCGCCGTCCTCGTCGACGACCGCGGAGTGCCACGGGTCCGGTGCGCCTGCGGCAACCCGCTGAAAGCCCCGGCCGCCCTCGGCTCCACCCCTCGCCACCACGGCCGCCCGTGGAGCGGCTACCAACCGACGCGGGTCGTCGTGGTGACCCCCGCGCCGCGCCCGATCACCGTCATCACCCTCGTGAACATCACCGACAACACGTGGATCGAACGGAAGACCGGCGACGAGCACGCGGGCCACGACCGCGTCACCCGGCCTCCGGCGACGCCCCCACCCCCGCCCACGACGCCGACCCCGCCCACGCCGCCCTCCACACCGACGGACCCGGACGAGACCGACCCCGGCGAACGGGACCACGACCGCAGCGGCACCCCCGACGAGTCCACCGGACCGGACCAGAGCCCCGACCCCGGCGACTCCACGACCGACTGCCCCACGACGACCGGCACACCCACCGACCCGGCCTCACCGCCGCCGCCCGGCTGCACCACACCGCCGTGGTCGGACACGCCGCCGGCCCCGGAAGACCTCACCGAAGCGCCGTCCGAGGAGGAGCCGGACGGCCTCGTGCCCGACGACCCGTACCTGTCGGAGAACCCCTTCTTCGACACCGAGCCGGACACCTACGACAGCTGACGGTCTCCCCGCGTGCGCCCGCGGGACCCTCCGCCTAGCGTGGGCCCATGGAGCACGACCCGGCGGGGCACTGCCCCTGCGGACAGCCGGCCGGGGAGCCGGACGGCTGCTTCCTCGCGCTGTACGGCAGGGCGCTGCGCATGGGCCGCTTCGACTGGGACCTGGACACCGGCCTGATGACGATGGACGACACCGCCCACGAGGTCTTCGACGTACGCCCCGACGAGTACGACAACCGGCCCGAGACCCTCTCCGTCCGGGTACCGACCGTCGAGGCCCACCGCCTCGACCAGACCGTGTCGCACGCCCTGAAGGACGGCAGCGACACGTACGGCGCGTACTTCCGCATCCGCTGCCGCACCGGCACCCTGCGCTGGACCCACACGCAGGGGTGCATCCAGCGGGACGCCACGGGCCGGCCGCGCCGCATCGTCGGCATCGTCAGGGACGCCACCCGCGAACTCGGCGAGAGCCCGGCCGCGCTGCGCGAGCGGGCCGACGAAGAGGCCGAGCGGCGCCGCACGACCAGCATCGTCCAGGGCACCACGGCGGCGCTCGCGCACGCCCGGACCGTGCGCGACGTGATCGACGTGCTCCGGGACGCCCACGGCCTCGCCCACCTCGGCGCGTCCAACCTCGTCATGGGACTCGTCGAGGCCGGGCGCATCCGGCTCGTCGCCGAAGGGCCCGCGGGCAGCTTCGTCCCCGGCACCCGCCTGACGGGCGTCGAGGAGGAGTACCCCATGAGCGAGGTCGTCCGCACCCTCGCCCCGCGCTACATCGACACCGCCGACGACTTCGCGGAGTCCTACCCGCTGCTCTGGCCGCACATCGACGAACTGGGCATCACCGCGGCCGCGTACCTGCCGCTCATCGCACAGGGGCGCGCCGTCGGCGTCCTCGGCCTGCTCTACCAGGACAAGACCGGTTTCACGACCGAAGAGCGCAACGTCCTCGTGGCGCTGAGCAGCAGCATCGCGCAGAGCCTGCAGCGCGCCATGTTCTACGAGCAGGAGAAGGACCTCGCCCAGGGCCTCCAGCAGGCCATGCTCCCCCGCAGCATCCCCGGCGTGCCCGGCGCCGAGATCGCCGTCCGCTACCGGTCGGCGGCGCTCGGCCGCGACATCGGCGGCGACTGGTACGACGTCATCCCGCTGCCCGGGGGCGCCCTCTCCGGCGGAGGCCGCGTCGGCGCCGTCATCGGCGACGTCCAGGGCCACGACACGCACGCGGCCGCCGTCATGGGCCAGCTCCGCATCGTGCTGCGCGCCTACGCCACCGAAGGGCACACCCCTGCCACCGTCATGGCCCGCGCCTCCAACTTCCTGCACGAACTGGACACCGACCGCTTCGCGACCTGCCTGTACGCGGAGGCGGACCTGTCGACCGGCGTGGTGCAGTTCGTCCGGGCCGGCCACCTCGACCCGATCCTCCAGCTCACCGACGGCTCCTGCCGCCGGGTGCCGGTCGACGGCGGCCTGCCCCTCGGCCTCTCCGCCGAGTTCGGGCAGCTCGACTACCCCGTCACCACCCTCGATCTCGACCCCGGCCAGACCCTGCTGCTCTGCACCGACGGCCTCGTGGAGGTGCCCGGCGCCGACCTGGACGAGGGCACCCGCGCCCTCGCGGAGCTCGCCGCCGACGGCCCCCAGGACCTGCGGCGCCTCGCCGACCGGCTCTGCGGCATGGTCGACGGACGCGGCGGGGACGACGACGCGGCGCTGCTCCTGCTGCGCCGCCGGATGGTCGACGCGCCCCGCGCCGGCGGCCGCCTCCAGCAGCACGTCGCGCCGAGCGACCCGGAGGCACTCGCCGACGCGCGGCACATGATCAGGGCCGCGGTGCGGGCCTGGGGCGCGGGCGAACGGGCCGACGAGATCGAGCTGGTCGCCGACGAGGTGATCACCAACGCCCTGATGCACACCGACGGCTCCGCGGTCGTGACCCTGCGCGTCCTCACCGGCGCCGACCGGCGGCTGCGCGTCGACGTGGAGGACGCGTCGAGCGCCCTGCCGCGCCGCCGTGACGCGGGCGACTCCGGGGTGTCGGGCCGCGGCCTCCTGCTGGTGGACCGGCTCGCGGACGTGTGGGGCGTGGAGGCGCGCGGCAGCGGCAAGTGCGTCTGGTGCGAATTCATCGTGTCCGACGCCACGACGGGGGAGTGAGGGAGAGCCATGCCGGAACTGCCCGAAGTCGAGGCGCTGAAGGACTTCCTGACGGACCATCTGGTCGGCCGGCAGATCGTGCGCGTCCTGCCGGCCGCGATCAGCGTCCTCAAGACGTACGACCCGCCGCTCACCGCCCTCGAGGGCCGCACCGTCACCGCGGTGCGCCGGTACGGCAAGTTCCTCGACATCGACGCCGGCGGACCGCACCTGGTCACCCATCTCGCCCGCGCGGGCTGGCTGCGGTGGCACGACCGGCTCCCCGACGGCGTGCCGCGCCCCGGCAAGGGCCCGCTGGCGCTGCGCGTCGCGCTGGAGACCGGGGAGGGCTTCGACCTCACGGAGGCGGGCACACAGAAGCGCCTCGCGGTGTACGTCACCGAGGCGCCGGAGGAGATCGAGGGGATCGCCCGCCTCGGCCCCGACCCGCTGGCCGCCGACTTCGACGAGGAGAGGTTCGCGGGTCTGCTGGCGGGCGAACGGCGGCAGATCAAGGGGGCGTTGCGCGATCAGAGCCTGATCGCGGGCATCGGGAACGCGTACAGCGACGAGATCCTGCACGCGGCCCGCATGTCGCCGTTCCGGCTCACCTCGAGCCTCACGGAGGAGGAAGTCCATGGGCTGCATGTGGCATTGCTGGATACGCTGAACGAGGCGGTCGAGCGCTCGCGCGGTGTCGCGGCGGGCCGTCTCAAGGCGGAGAAGAAGAGCGGCCTGCGCGTCCACGGCCGCGCCGGCGAACCGTGTCCGGTCTGCGGCGACACGATCCGGGAGGTGTCCTTCGCCGACTCCTCGTTGCAGTACTGCCCGACCTGCCAGACCGGCGGCAAACTGCTCGCGGACCGGAGGCTGTCGCGCCTGCTGAAGTGAGGCGCGGGCGGACCGGGCGGTTCACCGGCGGCGCAGCGTCACCAGGGACTCGCCGTCGGCCGTGCGCACCTCGTACCGCACCGTCTGCGCGGTGCGCAGCGCCGTGGCGCCCCGGGTCCGCACCGTGCGTGCCGGGACGCGCCACGTCGTGACGGTCTGCTCGGAGCCGTCGGCGGCGACGGCCACCAGGGCGCAGACCCGGCCCGCGTCCGCCGTATCCCGCACCGTGAGCCCGATCTCCGCGCCCCATGCGCGATCCCGTGCGGTGAGCGCGGCGCGGACGCCGCTCCGCGCGTCCTGGGCCGCCAGCCGCACCGGCTCGGGCCCGCCCGCCGTGACGAGGGCCGTGGCGGGCGCGGTGACGGCCAGGGCGGCGGCGACGGTGACGGCGGCGAGGCGGCGTCCGAGCCACAGGCCGTGCAGTCGCCCGGTCGCCCGCAGGAGCCGGTCCAGGAGGTCGGGGGCGGGCGCGGTGAAGAGCTCCACGGAGGCGGGCGTCACCTGTCCGTAGAGCTTCAACCGGCTGGTGGCCGGGTCGAGTTCGTGCAGTGTGAGGAGGCAGGCGGGGCAGCCCGCGAGGTGGTCCTCGAAGCGGAAGGAATCTGCTTCGTCGAGGACGCCGAGCGCGTAGGCGCCGGCGTCGCGATGCCGCTCCAGGGCCCTCATGGTGTTCCTCGCCGTTCCGTGTCGGTAGGGGTGCAGCTCGCCCTCCGGTACGCACGGGACCGCGGAATCACTCACGGCGGGGCGGGGTTCAGAACAGGTGGATCGCCAGGTGCCCCAGCGGCAGTCCGAGCCGCCACGCCGGGGTCCACACCTTCGGCCCGTCCTCCTCGCCCTGGCCCGCGCGGCCGGGCACCGCGTCCAGGTCCGGGGCGAGCAGTTCGGTCTCCTGGAGCCAGCGCCACGCGCGGTCGGCGAGCTCCAGGTCGGGGCGGGGGCCACCGGCGGCGACGGCGTCCCGGGTGAGCCGCGTCAGCCGCTCCCTGACCCAGTCCTGCCACGGCTGGCCCTCCGCGGTGAGCGAGAGCCAGGTCTCCAGCTGCGACACCACGCGGATGCCGGACAGTTCGCCCTTGCTGTCCGACAGGAAGATCGTCAGCGCCAGGGCGTCGCGTCCCGCCCGGTACTCGAAGGAGGTGGGCGGCATCAGATCGCCGGTGCGCAGCAATTCGTCCGCGATGTACTCGGCGTACAACCACGCCATGGGGACGGCGAGTTCGCCGCCCTGGGGGCCGTCCGTGTTGCCTCTGCTCTCGTGCCGCATTCCGTTCCGCCTTCCTCCGGTCCGTGCGCGTCACCGGCCTCTGGCCCCCCAATCCGGCACACGGTGAGGACAGCCGATTACCAGTGGGGGGTGCCGAGCAAGGCGCTTTACGGAGCCTTGACCCGGCCTCCGGTTTCATCGCAGGTGAGCTGCCCTGTGTTGTTCGCGTCACAGTGGACGTCATTTGACTCCGTTTCAGGGACTGTGTCGGCATTGCTCCTTGATTTGCCGTTACGTTCATATGTGGATTCGTTTGGCCGATTATCGTCCCAGCCACGGAGCCCGCCCCATGACGCAGCGCGCACGGACCTCACGGCACACAAGAACCTCTCTGACCTCGGCAACCACCCCCCGGACCGGGCGCCCGCGCCCCGCCACCGCCGCCGCGGCGGCCCTGCTCCTCGCGGGAGTCGCGGGCACCTCGGCCTGCACCGTCACCGGAGGGGCGAACGGATTCGAGCCCGGGGGGCACCGCGCGGCGGGCCACGGCGACGTGGCGGAGCCGGCGCACTCACCGGCCGGTGGTTCCGCCGCCGGGCGGCGTCCTTTCACGCTCGTCGCCTCCGGTGACGTGCTGCCGCACGACTCGATCATCCGCCAGGCCAGGGCGGACGCGGGCGGCGACGGCTACGACTTCGCGCCGATGCTCGCGGGCGCCAAACCGGTCGTCTCCAAGGCCGACCTGGCGATCTGCCACATGGAGACGGTCTACGGCGCCGACGGCGACTACAGCGGCTACCCCGCCTTCAAGTCCCCGCCCCAGGTGGCCCGCGCCCTCAAGGCCACCGGGTACGACTCGTGCTCCACCGCCTCCAACCACACGCTGGACGACGGGGCCGAGGGAGTGCGGCGCACCCTCGACGCGCTGGACAAGGCGGGCGTGCGGCACGCCGGTTCGGCCCGCTCGGCGGCCGAGGACAAGAGCCCCGCCTGGCTGCGGGCGGGCGGCGCGAAGGTCGCGCAGCTCGCGTACACCTACGGCACCAACGGCTATCCGCTGCCGAAGGGCAAGCCCTGGTCGGTCGACCTGATCGACCGGGACAAGATCGTCGCCGACGCTCGGGCCGCCCGCAAGGCAGGCGCCGACGTCGTGGTGGTCAGCCTGCACTGGGGCTCGGAGTGGCAGGACGAGCCCGACCGGCAGCAGCTGCGGCTCGGCAAGCAGCTCACCTCCTCGCGCACGGGCGGGCGCCCGGACATCGACCTCCTGCTCGGCACGCACGCGCACGTCCCCCAGGCCTACGAGAAGGTGAACGGCACCTGGGTGATCTACGGCATGGGCGACCAGATCGCCGGTGCCATGATCAACCACGAGGGCGCCGACGACCCGCGCGGCAACCAGGGCACGATCGGCCGCTTCACCTTCGAGCCACCGGCAGGCCCGGACGCCCGCTGGCAGGTGAAGAAGGCCGAGTTCCTGCCGATGGTGTTCGACACGGACGCGGGCCGCGTCGTCAACCTCAACAGGGCGCTGGACCGCGGTGCCGAGGTCACCGACGTGCGGGACCGGATCCGCCGGGTCGTGCTCAGCCGCGGGGCCGGCAAGCAGGGGCTGGTCATGGGGAAGTAGCCCCCTGGACGGACGACCTCGTCACGGATCTCACGCCTGCGGCGAGCGCTCCGCCTTCGCCAGCTCCGACCTGCGGTACGAGTACCCGAAGTACACGACGAGACCGAGGACGAACCAGACGGCGAACCGCACCCAGGTCTGCCACTGCAGGAACGTGATCAGCCAGATGGAGAAGATCACCCCGAGCGCCGGCACCACCGGCATCCCGGGGCAGCGGAAGGTGCGCGGCAGCTCCGGCCGCTTGTAGCGCAGCACGATCACCGCGACGCAGACCACGACGAACGCAAGGAGGATGCCGATGTTCGTCAGCTCGGCCGCCTCGCCGATCGGCAGGAACCCGGCGATGGCGGCCGACGCGACCCCGACGATCCACGTCACGCGCGTCGGCACGTGCCGGGTCGGGTGCGTCTTGGCGAACCACTTGGGAAGCAGGCCGTCCCGGCTCATCGAGAACCACACGCGCGTGCAGCCGAGCATGAACGTGAACATCACGGTGAGGATGCCGATGATCGCGCCCACCGCGATGACATCCGCCAGGCCGCCGAGCCCCACCGACTTGAAGGCCGTGGAGAAGCCGCTCTCCGGGTCGACGTCCTTGTAACTCTGCATGCCCGTCAGGACCAGGCAGGCGAGCACGTACAGCACCATCGAGATGGCGAGGGAGTAGAGGATCGCCTTCGGCATGTGCCGCTGTGCGTCCTTGGACTCCTCCGCGGCCGTGCTCATCGCGTCGTACCCGAAGACGGCGAAGAAGACAGTGGCGGCGCCCGTGAACGCGCCGCTGACCCCGTAGGGGAAGAACGGGTCGTAATTGCCGGTCTCGATGTGGAAGAAGCCGACCGCGATCACGACGATCACCACGATCACCTTCAGCACGACCACGATCATCTCGAAGCGCGCGGCGTTCTTGATGCCGAGGGTGAGCAGGTACGCGATGAAGAGGCAGAGCACCGCGGCGAAGAGGTCGACCTTGTGGCCGTCGCCGGTGCCCGGCGCGCCCATCATCCAGTTCGGCAGCTCGGCCCCGAGCTCCTCGACCAGGAAGCCGAAGTAGCCGGAGATGCCGATCGCGACGACGGCGACGATCGCGGTGTACTCGAGGAGCAGATCCCAGCCGATGAACCAGCCGGTCAGCTCGCCGAGCACCACATAGCCGTAGGTGTACGCAGAGCCCGCCTTCGGGATCATGCCCGCGAACTCGGCGTACGAGAAGGCGGCGGCCGCGCTCGCGACGCCCGCGATCAGGAACGAGATCAGCACCGCGGGGCCCGCCGTGCCGTTGGCCACGGCGCCGGCGAGGCTGAAGATGCCGGCGCCGATGATGCCGCCGACCCCGATCGCCGTGAGCTGCCAGAGCCCGAGCGACCGGGAAAGACCGCCGCCCGCCTCTGTCTCCTCGATGTGCTCGATGGGCTTGCGGCGCAGTACGCCCTGTCCCATCCGGAGTCCCGGCATGAGCTCCACCTCTTCGCGGACGGCAGTCGGCTGATGGCGGATCATGATGGCGCAGCGCGCGGCTCGACGGAAGACGCCACACCCCTCGCGTCCCGAGGGCGCGCGCGGTGGGGCCATTCGGGGCAGTGCGGACGGCTACGGCACCACGGTGACCGGCCAGCGGCCGGCCTTCACCAGGCGCACGGCGACCGAACCGACGATGCGGTGGCCCGCCTGCTCGGAGGCGCCGACGACGACGGCGTCGGCCTTCAGGTCGTCGGCGGCGGTGACCAGACCGGTGTACGGGTCGCCGCGGAGGGTGTGGAACTCCCACCGGACGTCGAATATGCCCTTCACCCGCTCGGTGGCGGCCCGGATCTCCGTGATCAGCCCCTCGGCGATCTCGTCGGTCGTCTCGGCGACCGGGGCGCCGAACGCGGCCCCCGCCGCGAGGACGGGCTGGACGTACACCACGGCGAGCAGCGCCCGCTGCCGCCGGGCGAGGCCCCCGGCGTAGGCCGCCGCCCGCAGGGACGTATCGGAGCCGTCGACTCCGACGACGATCACCTTGGGCCCGTCGGTGCCGCGTTCGAACTGCTGCGACTGGTCATCACTCACGCCGAGAGGTTAGCGGAGGCAGTCATACCGCCTGCGCTCCGGGCCGCCGCCCCCGTACGGGGCCGCCCTTCTCGACGCGCGCGGCGGCTCACCTCTTCCTAGAGTCGTGCCCATGACTGTCAGTACGGAGGAACCGGAGGCCAGGGGGCGGATACGGGGCCGGCACGGCTTCCTCGGCCGCGTACCGGAGGGCTTCGCCGCCTTCTTCGGGACCCTCGGCGTCTTCTGCACGGTCCTCGCGGTGATCGCGCCGCTGCGGCGGCTCCTGCTGCCCGTCATCCGGGTGCTCGAACTCCTCACGGTCCCGGTCAGCACCAACCTCGCGTACGCCGTCTTCCTCTTCCTCCTGGCCGCCGCCACCGCCGCCCGCAAGAAGGTCGCCTGGTGGCTCGTCGTCAGCTACCTGGGCCTGCTCCTCGCCTTCGACGTGCTCGGCGCGGCCCTCGGCTACTGGGCCGAGTCCCTGCCGTCCTTCGTCGTGTGCGGCCTCGCCTTCATCCTGCTGATCCTGGCCCGCAAGGAGTTCTCCGCGGACTCCCGGCGCGGCGCCGTCCGGCGTGCCCTCGCGGTCCTCGTGGCCGGGCTTGCCCTCGCCACCCTCCTCGGCTGGGGGCTCGTCGAACTGTTCCCCGGCACGCTGGTGCACGGCGAACGCCTGCTCTGGGCGGCGAACCGCGTCTGCGGCGGACTGCTCCACGGCCGCGACTACTTCGACGGCTCCCCACCGCGCGGCCTCTACTTCTGGCCCGGCCTGTTCGGCGCCCTCGCCCTGCTCAACGCCGCGGCCACCCTCTTCCGCTCCCAGCGCATGGAAGCGGCCCTGCACGGCGACGAGGAGCCCCGCATCCGCGCGCTCCTCGGGGCGTACGGGGCGCAGGACTCGCTGGGCTACTTCGCCACCCGGCGCGACAAGGCCGTCGTCTTCTCGCCCAGCGGCAAGGCGGCCGTCACCTACCGGGTCGAGGCGGGCGTCTGCCTGGCCAGCGGCGACCCGGTGGGCGACCGCGAGGCCTGGCCGCACGCGATCGGCGCCTGGCTTGACGTCGCCCGGCGGTACGCCTGGCAGCCCGCCGTCATGGGCGCGTCCGAGGACGGCGCCACCGCGTACGCCCGCGCCGGCCTCGGCGCCCTGCAACTCGGCGACGAGGCGATCCTGCACGTCGCCGACTTCGACCTGGACGGCCGCGACATGCGCGTCACCCGGCAGGCCGTGAACCGGGTCCGCCGCGCCGGCGCCACCGCCCGGGTCCGCCGGCACTCCACCCTCACCGACGAGGAGATGGAGGAGATCATCGACCGGGCCGACGCCTGGCGGGACACCGAGACCGAGCGCGGCTTCTCCATGGCCCTCGACCGCCTCGGCGACCCCGAGGACGGCGGCTGCCTCCTCGTCGAGGCCCTCGGCGGCGACGGCAAGCTCCTCGCGCTGCTCTCCCTCGTCCCCTGGGGCAAGGACGGCGTCTCCCTCGACCTGATGCGCCGCGACCGCACCGCGCCGAACGGCGTCATGGAGTTCATGGTCGCCGAACTCTGCGCCGCCGCGCCCAAGTTCGGCGTGCGGCGCATCTCGCTGAACTTCGCGGTGTTCCGCTCGGTCTTCGAGGAGGGCGGCCGCATCGGCGCGGGACCGGTGCTGCGGCTGTGGCGCAAGCTGCTCCTGTTCTTCTCCAAATGGTGGCAGCTGGAGGCGCTCTACCGCTCGAACGCCAAGTACCACCCCGAGTGGTACCCGCGGTTCATCTGTTACGGCGACAGCGGCGCCCTCGCCCGCATCAGCCTCGCCTCGGGCATCGCCGAGGGCTTCGTCTCGGTGCCGTCGCTGCGCAAGCTCTGGGGCAAGGGCCACCGGCCGCGGGGCGTCGACCGGCCCACGACCACCGAGGGCCTGCCGTCCATCGCCGCCCTCGGCCTCGCAGGACAGGACGACACCGCCGACGCCGACCCCGCCTCGAAGCTCCCGGAACAGATCCGCATCCGGCACCGCAAACTCGACCGTCTGCGCGCCGACGGAGTCGACCCCTACCCGGTGGGCGTCCCCCCGCGCACCCATCAAATCGCCCACATCACCCGGGACATGACGGGGCAACAGGTCACGGTCGCGGGCCGTGTCATGCTCGTACGCGACTTCGGCGGCATCGTCTTCGCCGTACTGCGCGACTGGTCGGGCGACCTGCAGCTCGCCCTCACCCGCGACACATCGGGCCCCGGCGTCCTCGACCGGTTCACCACCGGCACCGACATCGGCGACCACATCAACGCCACCGGCACGGTCGGCACCAGCGACCGGGGCGAGCTCACCGTCTTCGTCACCGACTGGCGGCTCACCGGCAAGTGCCTGCGCCCACTGCCCGACAAACGGCGCGGCCTCACCGACCCCGAGGCCAAGGTCCGCCGCCGCTATCTCGACCTCGTCGCGAGCCCCGGCGCCCGCGACGTGGTGCGGGCCCGCTCCACCGCCGTACAGGCGCTGCGCCAGGGGCTCCTCGACCGCGGCTACCTGGAGGTCGAGACGCCGATGCTCCAGCAGATCCACGGCGGCGCCAACGCCCGGCCCTTCACCACCCACATCAACGCCTACGACCTCGACCTGTATCTGCGGATCGCGCCCGAGCTCTACCTGAAGCGCCTCTGCGTCGGCGGCATGGAAAAGGTCTTCGAGATGGGCCGCACCTTCCGCAACGAGGGCGTCTCCTACAAGCACAACCCCGAGTTCACGATGTTGGAGGCCTACCAGGCCTTCGCGGACTACGACGTGATGCTCGACCTCACGCGCGAACTCATCCAGGGCGCCGCGACCGCTGCCTTCGGCTCACCCGTCGCCCGCAAGGCCGACGTCGACGGCAAGCTCGTCGAGCACGACATCTCCGGGCCCTGGCCGGTCAGGACCGTGTACGGCGCGATCTCCGAGGCGCTCGGCGAGGAGGTCGACGCGGACACCCCGCTGACCGCACTGCACCGGCACTGCGACCGGGCCGCCGTCCCGTACACCACCGACGACGGCCGCGGCGACGTCGTCCTGGAAATGTACGAGCGGCTGGTCGAGGAGAGGACGACGCTGCCCACCTTCTACAAGGACTTCCCGACCGACGTCTCCCCGCTCACCCGCCGGCACCGCACCGAACCACGCCTCGCCGAGCGCTGGGACCTCGTCGCCTTCGGCACCGAACTGGGCACCGCGTACTCGGAGTTGACCGACCCCGTCGAACAGCGCCGCCGCCTGACCGAACAGTCGCTGCGCGCCGCCGGGGGAGACCCGGAGGCCATGGAGCTCGACGAGGACTTCCTCGACGCCCTGGAGTACGCGATGCCGCCCACCGGGGGCCTCGGCATCGGCGTCGACCGGCTCGTCATGTTCCTCAGCGGTTTGACCATCCGCGAGACCCTGCCCTTCCCCCTGGTCCGCCGCGTCTGATCGGGTGCTTTCGGGAGCCGCCCCGGTGTTGGTGTGCCGCCCGAGCCTTCGGCCATGCGACGGATTGGTCATGAAAGATGATCAGCTGACGTCAGGGCGCAGGGTCCTGCTCCGTGCTGCCGCGGTCCTCGGTCTCGGCGCGGCCGCGGGATGCGGGAGCACGGACCGCCCGACCGCGCACCGGCCCACCGCCACCGCGGGCGCGCCCGCCAAGGGCCCGCAGGCCGCACGGGCCCAGAAGCCCTCCGCGTACCGGCTGCGGCCCATCGCGGGATACGGCCCGCAGCGCTCCACCAGAGCCCTGCCCCGGGTGCGCAAGGCGCCCATCCTGCGCCTGGCCGGGCACGGCCGCTCGATGGTGCTGACCTTCGACGACGGACCCGACCCCCGGTACACCCCCGGCATCCTGCGGACGCTGCGCAAGCACGGCGTGCGCGCGATGTTCTTCGTCTGCGGCGAGATGGCCGTCGACAACAAGGACTTGCTGCGCGAGATGGCCGACGACGGGCACGTGATCGGCAACCACACCTGGAGCCACCCCCTGCTGCCCCGGCTGGGCAGGGCCGCGATGCGCGAGCAGATCGAGCGCACCAGCGAGGTCGTCGAGAACACCATCGGCGAGGCGCCGGCCTGGTTCAGGGCCCCGTACGGCGCGTGGAACCGCAACGCCTTCCAGCTGGGCGCCGAACTCGGCATGGAGCCGCTGGCCTGGACCGTGGACACCCTCGACTGGACCGAACCCGGCGCGCGGACCATCGTGCGCCGCGTCCGCGCGGGGGCCGGGCCGGGCGTCGTGGTGCTCTCGCACGACGCGGGCGGGGACCGCTCCGGCAGCGTCCGGGCGCTGCGCACCTACCTCCCGGAGCTGCTCGACTCCGGCTACCACATCACGGTGCCGAGCCGGTACGAGACCTGACCGCCGCGGGCCTCTCGCCCCTGGCGCGCTCGCCCGCCTGGTCCCGTGTCAGCGAACGGCGACCAGCCGGGCGAACACCACGACGTTCCCGTCGTACCCGGCCTTCTTCGAGAAGCCGCCGCCACAGGTGATGACCCGCAGCTCCGGCGTCCCGCTGTTTCCGTAGACCCGCTCGCCGGGGAACTTGGCCTTGTCGAAGACCTCGATGCCGTAGATCTTGAAAATGGCCGTCTTCTTGTCGGCGCGCCGCACCTCGACGTGGTTGCCCTTCTTGAGCGAACCGAGGCCGTAGAAGACGGCGGGCCCCTGCTGGTTGTCGACGTGCCCGACGATGACGGCGGTGCCCTTCTCACCCGGTGAGACGGCGCCGGTGAACCAGCCGGCGAGGTTCGGGTCGTCGGGCGGCGGCGCGTCCACCCAGCCCTCCGCGTCCAGGCCGACCTGCATGACGGGTGCGTCCACCTGGATGCCCTTGATGCGCACGCGCTCGGCCGGCGAGAAGGTGAGGGGCGCCGGGGCGCCGGCCCCCGCCTCGGGCGTGTGGTCCGCCGCCGCGGCGGACGCGGGCTGCGGCGGGCCCACGTCGAATTCCCCCGAACCGTTGCGGATCAGCGCGAGGCCGGTGAGCAGGACGAGCGCCATCGCACCCCACGGGGCGCGCTTCTTGGGCTTCGCGTCCTCCTGGAGATTCTGGAACTCGAACTCGTCGGCCGGATGGGACGAAGGCATTCTCTATCCCCTCTCAACGCGGCATGAGTGCCGCGTCCGTTGCGCGTACCAGCACGCTAAGCGCGGGGCGCGCGGCGTGCGAAAGGGCGGGAGCGAACGGGTGGCGCCGGGGGCCGGGTGCGCCATCCGAGTCGCCCTCGACAGGAAATTTCTGACGGTCCGTGACCTGCGGCGATGTCGGGTTGCGGGGACGTGCCCCGGCGTGTCGTCTCACCAGGACGGCCGATCGCCGAAATGCGGCCCCGCGCACCGCATCTGAGGGTCAGTCTGGGAGGCGCTCTCGCCGATCGACCGGGGACGGTATCCCCGGGGCGTCTTCCGCGGAGGATTGCCATGCGTACATCTCGTATGCGGACCACACGTGCCCTCGCGGTCGCCGCCGCGGCCGTCGGGGCCGTCGGGCTCGCCGCCCCGGCCGCGTCCGCCTGGGCCGACCCGACCAACATCGTGGCGATGCCCAGCGTGATCCCGAGAGGGGGTCATCTGACGGTCACCGTCGACGGGTCGTCCTGCCAGGCACACGGCAGCAAGGTCACCTCACCCGCCTTCCCGGACACGCACCTGCAGGGCATCCCGGGCGGCACCTCGTCGAGCGCGACCGCGACCGTCCACTCGCACGCCCGCCCCGGCGCCTACGACATCACGGCGCACTGCGGCGGCAAGACCCTCGTCCGCCCGGCCGCGTTCACCGTCATCCACGGCGGTGTGCGCGGTGGCATCGGCGGCACCACGCACTCCGGCGCGACCGGCACGGACATGGCCATCGGCGGTGCGCTGGTCACCGCCGCGCTGGTCGGCGGCGGGGTCTTCTGGATGCGCCGGCGGTCGGAGAACAAGCTCTGAGCTCCGGGCCGGGCCGGCGCGACCCCCTTCCGCTCCGTGCCCGGCGTGCCCCGCCCGCACCGCGGGTGACAGCGCCGCGCCCCCGGGATCCGGAGACATCCCGGGGGCGCGGTGCCGCCCGGGCGACGGTCAGGAGTGGTCGCCGTCGGCGCGGCGGCGCGTCTTGTAGTACGCGGTGCCGATGGTGCCCACGATCAGGGCGCCGCCGAGGGCGATCTCGTGCAGGTCGAAGCCGCCGAGACTGCCGCCGGTGCCGGCCTTGACGCCCTTGTGGGCGTGGTGGCTGGGGTGGTGGGTGTTGTGGTCGGGGTGGTGGGTGTTGTCGTCCGGGCGACCACCGGCGATGGTGAGGTCGGTCTTGTCGCTGCCGGGGTTGCTGCCGTTGCAGGTGAACGTCACCTCGTACATCGCGCCGGGCTTGGCGTCCCAGAACACCTTGGCGGTGGCGGAGCGCTGTCCCTTGGGGATGGTGGTGTCGTCGAAGACGCCGGAGGTGACCTTGGTCTCGCCGTCGCATCCGTCGACGTTGAGGGTGACCTGGCCGCCCGCGGCGATGGTCGTGGGGGAGATGCTGAAGCCGAACGCCGTCACGGTGTCCTCGTCGCCGGCGACGGCGGCGGACGCGGCCGGGGCCGTGACGGCGAGGGCGGACGCGGTGAGCAGTGCGGCCGAAGCGACGCGTATCGCGCGCATGGTGGATCCTCCGGGTCCCCGAGGAGCAGCTGCGGACCTTCTTCCGCCGATGTCTTGAATGCACCTCGATGCCCGAAACGCTAGGTAGGGGTGGGCGGTGCCGCGATCCGGGTCGCGCGAACGGGGTAATCGGACGGGCCGGGCGGGTGAACGGAGCGGCGCGGCGCCCCCGTCGGCAGCGGGTGGCGTGACAGGGGCGGGGTGGGGCCTAGGGGCGTCCGGTTGTCGGAGGTCCGGTTGTCAGGGTGTCGGGTTGTCGGAGGTCTGGATGTCAGACGTCCGGTCGTCAGGGTGTCCGGTTGTCGGAGGTCTGGTTGTCAGACGTCTGGATGTCAAAGGACCGGATGTCAGAGGACCGGGCGTCAGAGGTCCGGGCCTCAGGCGTCAAGGCGTCAGCCCCAGGTGCGAGGCCAGCCACGGGAGCTGTTTCTCCAGGCCGGGCCGCCACACCTGCCAGCTGTGCCCGCCCGGCAGTTCGACGAGTTCGACCCGCATGCCGGCCTTCTTCGCCGCGGCGTACACCTTCAGCGCCTGCGGGTGGTACGTGGAGTCGCCGGTCCCCGTGACGAACGCCCCGGCGGTGTCGGGGAACCGCTTCCGCGCCATCACGTCCATCGGATTGACCTTCTCGAACGCCGCCTCGTCCCCGCCGAACGCCGCGTCCACCGTCTTCTGGCGGCTCCCCAGCGTCGGCTCGTCCTGCCCGGAGATGTCGAGGAACGTTCCGTAGACCCGCGGCGCGTTGACCGCCATCTGCAGGGCGCAGGTGCCGCCGTTGGAGAGGCCGGAGACCGCCCAGTGGTCCCGGCCCGTGGCCGTCTGGAGATGACCGGCCGCCCAGGCGGGGACGTCCTCGGCCAGATACGTCCGCACCTTCCCCAGCCTGGAGTCCATGCACAGCGGATTGTCGAAGGAGGAGCCCAGCGGGTCGACCACCAGGACGACCGGCGCCAGACCGCCGTGCCGGCCCGCGAAGTCGTCCATCATGTCCGGCAGCTGGCCGGAGGTGATCCAGTCCTGCGGGGCGCCCGGCTGGCCCGCCATCAGGACGAGTACGGGCAGCAGCGGCCGGGGCGAGGCACGGTAGGCCGGCGGGAGATAGACGTACGCGTCCCGGGCCTTGAACCCCGACCTGGTGCCCGGGATCGAGGCGGTCGACACGGTGCCCTTGGCGGGCAGGCCGGCCAGCGGCCGCCACACCTCGGAGAGCGCCTTGCCCTTCGGCACGTCCAGCGTCGGCTCCTTCTTGCCGGTGGCGTCCTTGAGGCTGACGGTGTCCTGGGGGCCGAGCATGGTCCGCGGCGTCGGGTAGTTGTCGTAGTGGATGTTGATCTCGGAGAGGCCGAGCACGACGACGAGCGCGCCCGCGAGCAGCGCGCCCGCCCGGCCGCGCGGGCGCAGTGTCGGCATCCGCGAGAGGGCCAGGCAGACGCCGAGGATCGCGACGCCGATCCACACCACGACGTCCTTGGGGAGCTTGTCGGGGAAGGGCTGCCACCAGTCGTCGACGGTGACCTGGACCAGATAGGTCAGGAGCGCGGCGACGACCACGGCGAATGGGAGCAGCCGGGTCCACCAGCGGCGGTCGCGGGAGAAGAGGAGGGCGGCGAGCGCCAGCCAGCCGAGGATCCGCACGACGAGCGGGACCGCCCCGTCGACCAGTGACCAGTCCAGCGGCCCGGCGGCCATCGGCACCCGCTCCACGCGCGTCCCCCGTTCCGTTCCGTTCGGTTCCGTGTGACACAGACCCGGGGGCCGGCCAGCAGGCCGGCCCCCGGGGGAGGTGTGTGAGGCGAGCGGGCCGCTCTGCCTTGAGCTACAGCCCCGCGCAGTGGAGCTGGGTGGACTTGAACACACCATCTGCCCGCTCACCGAAAACGATAACAATCGGAAGGAATCTGGCAAATCGGTTCAGCGTCAGGCGAACGCCCTCAGGCCGGTGGCCAGGCGTGCGGGCCGCCGCGCCACTCGACGAGATGCGGGTCGTCGAGCGCCATGTCGGCCTCGCCGAGCCCCGCCCTTCGCAGGAGCTCCACCAGCTCCCGGTCGCTGCGGGCGGCGCCGACCTCCTGTCCGCGCACGGTGACCCGCCGCGCTCCGTCGGCGGCGGGCGGATGGACGATGATCGGTGACTGCCAGGGCATGGCACCAGAGTGCGCCGTGCCCGGCCCCGGCGCAGTGCGGTTCACGGCCAACGCGTGGAGTGCTCGCCGGGGGCGGGGCGGGATCAGCCGCCCAGGCCGGGGAAGAGGGCGTGGAAGGGTTCCGCGGTCGCCGCGATGCCGCGGCTGTAGGGCGCGTCGAAGTCCCAGATGAGGAAGAGCAGGAAGGCGAAGAGGGCGGAGAAGAGGCCCGCGAGGACGAGTTCGCGCAGGGTGCGGCGGATCTGCAGGGCGAAGATCATGCCGATGGTGACGAGCCCTCCGATGATCAGGCCGAACCAGACCACGCCGGGCATGGTCGCCCCTGTACTGTCCGCGCGGGCGCTGCGCGCGTCGTCCGCGGCCGCCACCGCGTCGACCAGCGGCTGGTACGCCTGCGCCTCGAAGTCCGACTTCGGCTGGTAGTCGGTCACGTCGTGGCGCACACGGGCCAGCAACCGGGCGCCCTCCTTGGTCAGTTCGCCCTTGTTCCGCATGGCGTCCCACTCCGTGGTGACGACATGGCTGACATAGGTGTGGACGTCCGACCGGATCCGGTCCCGGACGTCATCCGGGTAGATGCGGGCACGTTCGGAGACCTCGTGCAACGCCTGGGCCTCCTGGCGCACGTGTTCCTGTGCGGCGCCGCGCGCCTCCCAGACACCCGCGATGGCCAGGCCAAGGACGATGGCGTACACGACACCGATCATCATCGTCATGTACTCGATGACGTCCGGGGTCTCCGACGCGTCGTAGTCCGCGCCGGTCCTGCGGTGCCGCAGCAGGGTCACGACGAGCACCACGGCACAGGCGGCCGCCATCGCGAGGGTGAGAACAAGCCATTCCGACATGGGGACCTCCGACGGTCAGCGCGGGCGGAGCGCGGCGACGGCGAGCACCGCGGGCGCCGTGATGAGCAGGGTGAGGGATACGAGGGACGGACCGTGGTGGGGCTGCTGCCGGTGCGTCCGGGGGTGGTACGCCGGATAGGACACGGAGGGCGAGGGCTTCGGCCGGGGCGTGGCGGAGGGTTTGGGCTTCGGGGTCGGCTTCGGCTTCGGCCTGCTGACGGGTTTCGCCGGCGGCGGAGGCGGCGGGGGCGGCGTCGGCCGGACCGACGGCTCCGGTGGCGCGGGGGCCGGTGGCGGAGGCGGCTCGGGAGCGGGCGGCTTCGGCTTCGGCGGAGGAGGTGGCGGCGGGGGCGGTGGCGGCGGGGGTTGCGGTGGCTTCGGCGGAGGTTTGGGGTGGTGCGTGGGTCCGGCGTGGCAGTCGGCACCGTCCCCCGCGACGGCCACCACGTCTTCGCCCGTCGAACCGCCGCTCTGATCGATCGACGCGTACGCGCAGGCGTCGGCGGACGCCGAACCGATGGCCGAGGACGCGCCGAGCAGCAGGGCCAGGGCGAGGAGCGCCAGCACGCGTGTGACTAGGGGTGAGAGGGCCCGCGAAGTTCCGTGCACGACGGGGAGCATGGGCCGCGCACACCGTCGCCACGCCGCGAAAGCCCCTGATTGACCCGAAGGAAGGATCTGTCCGCGCCCGGGGTTTGACGGCCTGGACCCCGTCCCCGCCGGGCCCCGTCCGGGCAAAGAATCTTGCGGCGCCGTTGAACGCGGCGGCCGCCCCCGACCGTACCTAGGGCCATGTGTGACGCAATCGGGCGCCACAACACCTCTGTGGACAGTGGGAGTCAAGCATGCTGCATCCAAGCGGGGTTTCCCCCAGGGCCAGGCGGAGCGCCTCGCTCGTAGCGACGGCCGCGGCCCTGCTGGCGCTGACGGCGGCGTGCGGCCAGGAGAAGGGCGAGCAGTCCCCGAACGGGCAGAACGTGGGCAACCAGGCGCCCGCCAAGGACGGCGCCTACGGGTCGGACGACGGGTACGGCAGCGACGACGGCTACGGAACGGACTCCGGCGCGGCGGACAAGGCGGCGGGCGCCAAGGCGAAGCCCGCCGGTCAACTCGCCGTGTGGGACAGCAAGAAGCTCGGCAAAGTGGTCACCGACAGCGCCGGCTTCACCCTCTACCGCTTCGACAAGGACACCGCCCAGCCGCCCAAGTCCACCTGTGACGCCGCCTGCCTGAAGACCTGGCCCGCCGTCGCGGCCAAGGGCGCCAAGGCCGCGCCGGGGGTCGACGCGTCCCTGCTCGGCGAGGTCACCGCAGCCGACGGCACCAAGCAGCTGACCATCGACGGCTGGCCCATGTACCGGTACGCGCAGGACGCCTCGCCCGGCGACGCCAAGGGGCAGGGGGTGGGCGGCACTTGGCACGCCGCCGCCCCCGACGGCAAGAAGGCCGCGCCCGCGGCGGCCGGCGCTGCCCCGGTCGACCGGGCGGGCCTGTCCACCCGCAAGGACCCGGAACTGGGCGAGATCGTCGTCGACAAGAACGGAATGACGGTCTACCGCTTCACCAAGGATTCCGCCTGGCCGATGAAGTCCGCGTGTACCGGCGCCTGCCTCGACAAGTGGCCCGTCGTGGCTCCCGTGGCCAAGAACGACACTCGAGGAATCCTCGAGAAAGGCTTTATCGTCTTCCACCGGCCCGACGGCAAGAAGCAGCAGACGATCGACTGCTGGCCGCTGTACACCTTCTCGGGCGACAAGAAGCCCGGCGACACCAACGGACAAGGGGTGGGCGGGACTTGGTACGCGGCGAGCCCGCAGGGGAAGCCGGTGGGCGCCGCCAAGTAATCCCCCGGGCGTACGGACAGACCGGCCCGTCTCCTCCCATACCGCAGGGAGGCGACGGGCCGCTCCGCGGTGTGGTGAAACGGCACTTGCCAAAGGCAGTGACCGAGAACGGACGGCCAATTTCCGTTTTGACTCGCTCCCTTGGCGGACGATCAGTAGCCTCACCCTCGAACACCGGATCGCCTGCGCCATTCCCTACGCCTTGGAGTCTTGATGGAGCGTCCCGCCTGGGCACCGCTCGGCATCGACATCTCGATGCCCAGTGTGGCCCGCATCTACGACTACTACCTGGGCGGCTCGCACAACTTCGAGGTGGACCGGGAGGCGGCCCGCAAGGCGATGGAGTTCATGCCGGGGCTCCCGAAGGTCATGCAGGCGAACCGGGCCTTCATGCGCCGCGCCGTGCGTCACGCCGTCGCACAGGGCGTCACCCAGTTCCTCGACATCGGCTCGGGCATCCCGACCTTCGGCAACGTCCACGAGGTCGCGCAGGAGGCCAGCCCCGACGCCCGCGTGGTGTACGTGGACCACGACCCGGTGGCCGTCGCCCACAGCCAGGCCGTCCTCGACGGCACCGAGCGCACCGCCGCGGTCGCCGGGGACCTGCGCAAACCCCACGAGATCCTGGACAGTCCCGAGGTCGCCGCCGTCCTCGACCTGGACCGCCCGGTGGCCCTTCTCCTCGTCGCCGTCCTGCACTTCGTCGAGGACGCGTACGATCCTTTCGCGGCGGTCGCCGAACTGCGGGACGCGACCGCGCCCGGCAGCCTCGTCGTCCTCAGCCACGCCTCGTACGAAGGGATCCCCGTTCCCCCCGAGCAGGCCGGCCGGACGGTCGGTGTATACAAGGACATCCGCAATCCACTGATCATGCGCTCGCGCGACGAGATCGCGCGGTTCTTCGAGGGATACGACATGGTGGAACCCGGCCTGGTGCCGATGCCGCACTGGCGGCCCGACACTGCCCCCGAGGAGGAGGATCCCTACTCCTTCTCGGGCTTCGCGGGCGTGGGACGAAAGCGTTGAACGGCGAGCAGGACGGACCCGAGGGAAGACTCCGCAGGTTCGCCACCATCTGGAGCCGTGCGATCTTCCCCGTCACGGCCACCTCGCTCACCCGCCCGGAGTTCGAGCAGCAACTGGTGCCGCTCGCCCGCCGGTTGCGCGACGCGCTCCAGGAACGCGTCTTCGACGCGGCGGAGAGCCAGGCCGTCGGCGCCGCCCTCATCGGCACGCACTGCACGGACCCCGAGGCGCTCAGCCGCACGCTCGACTGCGTCGACGCCTATCTGGTCCTGTACTGCGGCGGTGACGGCCCCCGTGAGGAGCTGCGCGCCCGCTCCGCGCGGATCCAGCACGCGATGGCCGCCGGGTTCGCCCGGGCGCTGCGCGAGCGCACCCTCGCCGAGCAGGAGGCGATCTCCCGCGCCGCGCTGAGCGCGCGCAGCGCCGTCGCCGAGGCCCTGCACGCCAGCGAGGCCCGGTTCCGCGCGGTCTTCCACGGCGCCGCGATCGGGATCGGCATCGCCGACCTCGACGGCACGGTCCTGGAGGTCAATGACGCGCTGGTCCGCATGTTCGGCGGCCTCGAACACCAGCTGCGCGGGCGCAACGTGGGGGAGTGGACGCACCCCGACGACTCCCCGCACGTCTGGAAGCTGTACGAGGAGCTGGTCCGCGGAGAGCGCGAGCACTACCGCGTCGAGAAGGCCTTCTACCGCCCCGACGGCACCGTCCTGTGGACCAACCTCACCGTCTCCCTGCTGCGCGACGCCGACGGCGCTCCGCAGTACCAGCTCGCGCTGATGGAGGACACCACCGAGCGCCGGCTCCTCAACCTCCGCCTGCGGTACGAGGCCACGCACGACGCGCTCACCGGACTGCCCAACCGCACCCTGTTCTTCGAGCGTCTGGAGAAGGCGCTCTCGGCGGGCGGCAGCGGCCGGTTCGGGCTCTGCTACCTCGACCTCGACGGGTTCAAGACCGTCAACGACAGCCTCGGCCACGCGGCCGGCGACCGGCTGCTCGTCGAGGTCGCCGACCGCCTCCAGTCCTGCGCGACCGCCCCCGGCGAGATGGTGGCGCGGCTCGGCGGCGACGAGTTCGTGGCGCTCACCACGGGCCCCGACACCGAGACCGAGGTCGACGAGCTCGCCGGCCGCATCATGAACGCGCTCGCCACCCCCATCCGGGTCGACGGCCGCGAACTCACCGTGCGCGGCAGCATCGGCATCGTCGAGGGACCGGCGGGCGAGCGCGGCGCCGCGGAGGTGCTGCGCAGCGCCGACATCACGATGTACCGCGCCAAGTCCGCGGGCGGCAACCGCTACGAGCTCGCCGACCCCGAGGCGGACGCCCGCGCCATCACCCGGCACGGGCTGACCACGGCGCTGCCCGCGGCCCTGGAGCGCGGCGAGTTCTTCATCGAGTACCAGCCGCTCGTGCACCTCGGCGACGGCAGCGTGCGCGGCGCCGAGGCGCTGGTGCGGTGGCTCCACCCGCAGCACGGCATCATCGGCCCGGACCGCTTCATCCCGCTCGCCGAGCACACCGGTCTGATCGTGCCCCTCGGCCGCTGGGTCCTGGAGGAGTCCGTGCGCCAGGCCCGCCGCTGGGAGGCGCGGCACAGCGACGCGGGCCCGCTGCGCGTCAACGTCAACCTCTCGCCCATGCAGCTCACCCACCCGGGGCTGGTCTCCGACACGGTCGACATCCTGGAGCGCGAGGGCCTCGAGCCGGGCGCGCTCTGCCTCGAGGTCACCGAGTCCGCCCTGATAGGAGCCGACGACGACCTGCTCAAGCCGTTGCGCAGGCTCGCCGAGATGGGCGTGGACATCGCGCTGGACGACTTCGGCACGGGCTACTCCAACCTCGCCAATCTGCGCCGCCTGCCGGTGAGCGTGCTCAAGCTCGACCGCTCGTTCACGCAGGGCATGCAGCACTTCCCCGCCGACCCCGTCGACCTGAAGATCGTCGAGGGGATCGTCGCGCTGGCCCACAGCCTCGACCTCGCTGTCACCGTCGAGGGCGTGGAGACCGGCGCGCAGGCGGACCAGCTGCGCGAACTCGGCTGCGACACGGCGCAGGGCTGGTACTACGCGCGTCCCGGCCCGCCGGACCAGCTGCACGAACTGGCCCTGGCGGACGCGATCAGCTGAGGGCCGCGCGGCCCGAGGGGCGGCCGGGGCACGAGGTGCGGGGCGGTGCCGACGGCGGGACTCTGGAAGGGAGGAAGTGAGTCCCATGAGAGTCATGCTGAGAGCACGCCTGGACACCCAGGCCGCCAACGAGGCGATCAAGAGCGGAACCCTGCCGAAGATGATGGAGTCGCTGACCGAGCGGCTCCAGCCGGAGGCCGCCTACTTCGGTCCGGCCGACGGCGGGCGCTGCTGCACGTTCGTCTTCGACCTGAAGGACACGTCGGAGCTGCCGTCCATCAGCGAGCCGCTCTTCGGCGAGGTCAACGCGGAGATAGAGATCACTCCGATCATGAACGCGGACGACCTGCGCAAGGGCCTGGACGCGCTGGGGCGCTGAGCCCGCACACCGGCCCGGCCGGACCGCCCCGCTGTGCGCGGCGGTCCGACCGGCGGGCGCCCTTGTGCCCTCACCGCGCGAGCAGCATCCGCTGGAGTTCACGCGCCGCGCGCGGCGGCGCCACGTCGCTGCGGTGGGCCAGCGCGATCGTGCGGTGCAGGCTCGGGCCGGCCAGCTCAGTCATCCGCAGGTCGGGCCCGGAGCGCTCGGCGACCATCCGCGGCACCACCGCGACCCCGAGGCCGGCCCGTACGAAGCCGAGGACCGCGTCCATCTCGCCTCCCTCCACCGCGAACTCCGGCTCGAACCCCGCGCCACGGCAGGCGGTGACGGTCAGCTCCCGCAGGTCGTACCCGTGCCGGAACATCACGAGCCGCTCACCCTGCAGGTCCGCGATCCGCACCGACGCGCCAAGACCCCGCGAGCGCGGTGACGACACCACCACGAGGTCCTCGCGCAGCAGCTCGACGGTGGTGAGCGCCGGGGACGGACTGGGCAGCGGAAGGACCACCAGGGCGAGGTCGAGCGCGCCGCGCGCCAGCTCGCGCACGAGATCGTGCGAGCCGCCCTCTTCGATGAGGAGCTGGATGCCCGGATGCCGGTCGTGGAAGGCGCGCAGGACGTCGGGGAGCAGACCCGTGCACACGCTCGGCGTCGCGCCCAGGCGGATGCGGCCGCGGCGCAGCTGCGCCAGCTCCTGCACCTCGATACGGGCGGTGTCCGCGTCGGCCAGGATCCGGCGGGCCAGCGGCAGCAGCGCCTCGCCCGCGTCGGTCAGCGTGATGTTGCCCCGCGCCCGGCTGAAGAGCTCCGCACCCAGCTCCTTCTCAAGGGCGCGGATCTGCTGCGAGAGCGAGGGCTGGGAGACGTGTACGTCCTCCGCGGCCCGGGTGAAGTGCCGTGCCTCGGCGACCGCCACGAAGTAGTGCAGCTGCTGGAATTGCATACCCGCACGATAGGCGATCGATAGGCTGAGGCTATGGAGATGAGCTGAACCATCTCTTGGACCGATCGGGACTTTCGGCCGTAGCGTCTCTGACATGGCTCTGGCAACGCGGACGGACAAACGGCCGTCCATGACCCGCACGCTGTGGGACTCCACCATCGGCAAGAAGACGGTCATGGCGGTGAGCGGCCTGATCATGCTGCTCTACCTGGTCGCCCACATGATCGGGAACCTGAAGATCTTCTTCGGCCCGGCGGAGATCAACCACTACGCGCACTGGCTCCGCACGGTCGGCGAGCCCTTCATGCACTACGAGTGGACGCTCTGGCTGATCCGGGTGGTGCTGGTCGCCGCGGTCGTCGCGCACGCCACCTCCGCGTACCAGCTCAGCCGCCGCGACATCAGGGCACGCCCCACCCGGTACGTGCACAAGAGGCGCGAGGCGAGCTTCGCCACCCGCACCATGCGCTGGGGCGGCGTCATCCTCGCCCTGTTCATCGTCTGGCACATCCTCGACCTGACGACGGGCACCGTGCACCCCGGCACCTACCAGCACCTGCACCCGTACCAGAACATCATCGACACCTTCTCGACCTGGTACGGCAACGTCATCTACATCGTCGCCGTGGTCGCCCTCGGCTTCCACGTGCGGCACGGACTGTGGAGCGCCGCGCAGACCCTGGGCGTGGGCACCGCCGCCCGCGACCGCGTCCTCAAGCCCCTCGCCAACGGCATCGCCGTGGTGCTGACCCTCGGCTTCGTCTCCGTACCCGTGGCCGTCATGACCGGACTGGTGAGCTGACCCATGAACCACTCCACTGAGTACTCCGCGTACACGACGGGGGAGCCGCTCGTCGACACCAAGGCCCCCGCCGGGCCGATCGCCGAACGCTGGGACACCCGCCGCTTCCAGGCGAAGCTGGTCAACCCAGCCAACCGCCGCAAGCACACCGTGATCGTCGTCGGCACCGGTCTGGCCGGCGGCTCCGCCGGCGCCACCCTCGCCGAACAGGGCTACCACGTCGTCCAGTTCTGCTACCAGGACTCGCCGCGCCGCGCCCACTCCATCGCCGCGCAGGGCGGCATCAACGCCGCGAAGAACTACCGCAACGACGGCGACTCCGTCCACCGCCTCTTCTACGACACCGTCAAGGGCGGCGACTTCCGCGCCCGCGAGTCCAACGTCCACCGCCTCGCACAGATCTCCGTCGAGATCATCGACCAGTGCGTGGCCCAGGGCGTGCCCTTCGCCCGCGAGTACGGCGGCCTCCTCGACACCCGCTCCTTCGGCGGCGTCCAGGTCTCCCGCACCTTCTACGCGCGCGGCCAGACAGGACAGCAGCTCCTCCTCGGCGCCTACCAGGCACTCAGCCGCCAGATCGCCGCGGGCAACGTGGAGATGCACCCCCGCACCGAGATGCTCGACCTGATCGTCGTCGACGGGCGGGCCCGCGGCATCGTCGCCCGCGACCTCATCACCGGCAGGATCGCCACCTACTTCGCCGACGCCGTGGTCCTGGCGTCCGGCGGCTACGGCAACGTCTTCTACCTGTCGACCAACGCCATGAACTCCAACGCCACGGCCGTCTGGCGGGCCCACCGGCGCGGCGCCTACTTCGCCAACCCCTGCTTCACGCAGATCCACCCCACCTGCATCCCGCGCACCGGCGACCACCAGTCCAAGCTGACGCTGATGAGCGAGTCGCTGCGCAACGACGGGCGGATCTGGGTGCCGAAGGCGCAGGGGGACCAGCGGCCGCCCAACGAGATCCCCGAGGAGGAGCGCGACTACTACCTGGAGCGCATCTACCCCTCCTTCGGCAACCTCGTGCCCCGCGACATCGCATCACGCGCCGCCAAGAACGTGTGCGACGAGGGCAGGGGAGTGGGCCCCGGCGGCCAGGGCGTCTACCTCGACTTCGCCGACGCCATCCGGCGGATGGGCCGGAAGAAGGTCGAGGAGAAGTACGGCAACCTCTTCGACATGTACGAGCGGATCACCGCGGAGAACCCGTACGAGGTGCCGATGCGGATCTACCCCGCCGTGCACTACACGATGGGCGGCCTGTGGGTCGACTACGACCTGCAGACCACCGTCCCCGGCCTCTTCGCCGTCGGCGAGGCCAACTTCTCCGACCACGGCGCCAACCGGCTCGGCGCGAGCGCCCTCATGCAGGGCCTCGCCGACGGCTACTTCGTGCTGCCGTCCACCATCAACGACTACCTCGCCCGCCACCCGCACAAGGACGAGGTGGACGTCGACCACCCGGTGGTGCAGGAGGTGCTCGCCGAGACCGAGGACCGCCTCAACCTCCTGCTGTCCGTCGACGGCGACCGCACGCCCGACTCCTTCCACCGCGAACTCGGCGAGATCATGTGGGAGTTCTGCGGCATGGCCCGCACCGAGGCGGGGCTGCGCAAGGCCCTGGAGCGCATCCCGCAGATCCGCGAGGAGTTCTGGCGCCGCATCAAGGTGCCCGGCACCGGCGAGGAGTTCAACCAGTCCCTGGAGAAGGCGAACCGCATCGTCGACTACCTGGAGCTCGCCGAGCTGATGTGCCTCGACGCGCTGCACCGCGCCGAGTCGTGCGGCGGCCACTTCCGCGAGGAGTCCCAGACGCCCGACGGCGAGGCGGCACGGCGCGACGAGGAGTTCTCCTACGCCGCCGCCTGGGAGTTCACCGACACCGGCGCCGCCCCCGTCCTGCACAAGGAAGACCTCGTCTTCGAGTACGTCCACCCCACTCAGCGGAGCTACGCATGAAGCTCACCCTGCGCGTCTGGCGCCAGAAGAACGCCGACGCCGACGGCGCGATGTCCACGTACGAAGTGGACGGCATCTCCTCCGACATGTCGTTCCTGGAGATGCTCGACACCCTCAACGAAGAGCTCATCGTCAAGGGCGAGGACCCCGTCGCCTTCGACCACGACTGCCGCGAGGGCATCTGCGGCGCCTGCTCGCTCGTCATCAACGGCGACGCGCACGGCCCCGAGCGCACCACCACCTGCCAGCTCCACATGCGGTCCTTCGAGGACGGCGACACCATCGACATCGAGCCGTGGCGCGCCGCCGCCTTCCCGGTCGTCAAGGACCTGGTGGTGGACCGCTCGGCCTTCGACCGGATCATCCAGGCCGGCGGCTACATCAGTGCGCCGACCGGCTCGGCGCCCGAGGCGCATGCCACGCCCGTGCCGAAGCCGGACGCCGACTCGGCGTTCGAGCACGCCGAGTGCATCGGCTGCGGGGCGTGCGTGGCGGCCTGCCCCAACGGCTCGGCCATGCTGTTCACCTCCGCCAAGGTCAACCACCTCAACGTCCTCCCGCAGGGCGCCCCCGAGCGCGAGACGCGCGTCCTGGACATGGTCACGCAGATGGACGCCGAGGGGTTCGGCGGCTGCACGCTCACCGGTGAGTGCGCGACCGCCTGCCCCAAGGGCATTCCGCTGCCCTCCATCGCGGCCATGAACAAGGAGTGGCTGCGGGCGACCCGCAAGGTGAGCCGCTAGCCGCCCCGGGGGCCGCACGGTGCCGGCGGGGCGGATGTGGCCGGTCGCGCCGTTCCCCGGGCCCCACCCGGGCGCATAGCGTCCCGGCATGCATCCCGGAGCGTACGACCCCGCCAGGCCGGCCGTCGTCACCGCCGACGGCACACGGACCCTCACCTACGGACGACTCGAAGAACGCTCCCTGCGGCTCGCGGACCACCTGCGGGCCGCGGGGCTGCGCCGCGGCGACCACCTCGCCCTGCTCTGTGACAACGACCCGCGCGTCCTGGAGGTCTACTGGGCCGCCATGCGCTCCGGGCTCTATCTCACCGCCGTCAACCACCACTTGCTGCCCGACGAGGTCGCCTACATCGTGCGCGACTGCGGCGCGGGCGCGCTGATCGTGTCGGGCTCCCTCGCCGACCTCGGCGCGACCGTACGGGAGCGGGCGGGCGGCCCGCCGCTGGTGCTCGGCCTCGACGACGGCACGTACGAGAAGGCGCTCGCCGGAGCCTCGGCCGTCCCGCCCGACCGGCAGCCGCTCGGTACCGACATGCTCTACTCCTCCGGCACGACCGGCCGGCCCAAGGGGGTACGGCCGGTGCTGCCCGACGGGGACGTGCGCGAGAAGCCCACCACGTACACCGTCGTCTTCCAGGCCATGTACGGCTTCGGTGAGGACACCGTCTACCTCTGTCCCGCGCCGATCTACCACGCGGCACCCCTGCGGTTCTGCGGCATCGTGACCGCCCTCGGCGGCACCGTCGTCCTGATGGACGCCTTCGACGCGGAGAAGGCCCTCGCGGCGGTGGAGCGGCACCGGGTGACGCACAGTCAGTGGGTGCCGACCATGTTCGTGCGCATGCTCAAGCTGCCCGCGGAGGTACGCGAACGGTACGACCTCTCCTCGATGAAGATCGCCATCCACGCGGCCGCGCCCTGCCCCGTCGAGGTCAAGCGGCGGATGATGGAGTGGTGGGGGCCGATCCTGCACGAGTACTACTCGTCGACCGAGGGCAACGGCATCACGTTCATCTCCCCGCAGGAGTGGCTGCGCAAGCCCGGTTCGGTCGGGCGCGACGGGTTCCTGGGGGCCCTGCGGATCTGCGACGACGAGGGGCGCCTCCTGCCGCCCGGCGAGACCGGCACGGTCTACTTCGAACGCGACGAACCCCCCTTCCGCTACCACGGCGACGAGGCCCGCACCCGCGAGGCCCAGCACCCCGAGCACCCCAACTGGACGACCACCGGCGACATCGGGCACGTCGACGAGGACGGCTACCTCTTCCTCACCGACCGCAAGGCGTTCATGATCATCTCGGGTGGTGTGAACGTGTACCCGCAGGAGGCCGAGGACGTGCTCGTGCTGCACCCGGCCGTCGCCGACGTGGCGGTCGTCGGCGTGCCGGACGCCGAGATGGGCGAGGCGGTCAAGGCGGTCGTGCAGGTCGAGGACGGAATCACCGCGGGGCCCCGGCTGGAGCGTGAGCTGCTCGACTTCGCCCGCGCGCGCCTCGCGCACTACAAGGCCCCGCGCTCCGTCGACTTCACCGAGCGCCTGCCGCGCACACCGACCGGGAAGCTGGCCAAGGCCGGGCTCCGGGAGGCGTACCGGAGCGGACAGCGCTGACGGACCGGCGGCGACCAGACCATGGGCAGACCCGGCCGGCCCTCTCGGGCCGCCGGGTGGGCCCTCGGCCGTCAGCTCCGGTCGGCCCCGGCGCCGAGCGCCCGTGCCAGATACGGCGCGGTACGGGTGCCCTCGGTGGCCGCCACCTCCGCCGGGGTGCCCGCCGCCACGATCCGGCCGCCGCGGTCACCGCCGCCCGGGCCGAGGTCGATGACCCGGTCGGCGCCCGCCACGACCGCCATGTCGTGCTCGACGACGACCACGGAGTTCCCGCCGTCGACCAGTTCGTGCAGCCGCTGGACGAGGACCTCGACGTCGGCCGGGTGCAGGCCCGTCGTCGGCTCGTCGAGGAGGTAGAGGGTGTGGCCCCGGCGGACCCGCTGCAACTCGCTCGCCAGCTTGATGCGCTGGGCCTCGCCGCCCGAAAGTTCCGTCGCGGGCTGGCCGAGCCGCAGATAGCCGAGCCCCACGTCGAGGAGCGTGCGCAGGCTGCGTACGACGGCCGGGGTGTCGGCGAAGAACTCCGCGGCAGCCTCGACGGTCAGGTCGAGCACCTGGGCGATGTTCCTTCCCCGGTACGTGACTTCGAGCGTCGGGGGGTTGTAGCGGGCGCCCGCGCAGTCGGGGCAGGGCGCGTACGTGCTCGGCAGGAAGAGCAGCTCGACGCTGACGAAGCCCTCGCCCTGGCAGGTCTCGCAGCGCCCGCCCGCCACGTTGAAGGAGAACCGGCCCACTCCGTAGCCGCGCTCCTTCGCCGTGTCCGTCGCCGCGAAGACCTTCCGCACGACGTCGAAGAGACCGGTGTAGGTGGCCAGGTTGGAGCGGGGCGTGCGACCGATCGGCTTCTGGTCGACGCAGACCAGGCGGCCCACGCCCGGCAGCTCCTCGGTGATCTCGCCGACGAGCGTCGACTTCCCCGAACCGGACACGCCCGTGACGGCCGTGAACGCGCCGAGCGGGATCTCCGCCGTCACATCGCGCAGATTGTGACGGGTGACCGGGCCGACCTTCAACCAGCCCAGGGGCGCGCGCACTTCGCGCTCGGGGGCCGGACCCCGGTCGAACAGGAAACGCGCCGTCGCGGATTCGCCGACGCCCGCGAGCTCCGCGACCGGTCCGCTGTGCAGCACCCGCCCGCCGTGCTCGCCCGCCCGCGGGCCGACGTCGACGAGCCAGTCCGCGTGGCGGACGACATCGAGGTGGTGCTCCACGACGAAGACGGAGTTGCCGGCCGCCTTGAGCCGGTCCAGGACCGTCAACAGGGCTTCCGTGTCCGCCGGATGGAGGCCCGCCGACGGCTCGTCGAGCACGTACACCACGCCGAAGAGCCCCGAGCGGAGCTGGGTGGCGAGGCGCAGGCGCTGCAGCTCACCGGCGGACAGGGTGGGGGTGGCGCGGTCCGGGCTGAGGTAGCCGAGACCGAGCTCGGTGACGGTCCCGATGCGGGCGAGCAGGTCCTCGGTCAGGACGCGGGCCGTCTCGGAGGTGTCCGTGGCGCCCGCGAGGACATCGGCGAGGTCGGAGAGAGGGAGTGCGGCGAGCTCGGCGATGGTGCGGCCGCCGAACGTGACCGCCATCGCCTCCGGACGCAGCCGGCTCCCCTCGCACGCCGGGCACGGCTCGCTCGTCAGGAACCGTTCGGCCTTGGCGCGCAGCGTCTGGCTCTTGGAGTCCGCGAAGGTCTTCATCACATAGCGCTGGGCGCTCATGTAGGTGCCCTGGTAGGGGCGGTGGATCCGGCCCGCCTCCCGCACCGGGTGCACGGTGACCACCGGCTGCTCGTCGGTGAAGAGGATCCAGTCGCGGTCCCGTTGCGGCAGCTCGCGCCACGGCCGGTCCACGTCGTACCCGAGGGCGTCGAGGACGTCCCGGAGGTTCTTGCCCTGCCAGGCGCCGGGCCAGGCGGCGACGGCACCCTCGCGGATGGAGAGCGACGGGTCGGGCACCAGCAGCTCTTCCGTCGTGCGGTGCACCCGGCCCAGGCCGTGGCAGGCGGGGCACGCGCCGGCCGCCGTGTTCGGCGAGAAGGCGTCCGAGTCGAGCCGCTCCGCGCCCTCGGGGTAACGGCCCGCGCGGGAGAAGAGCATCCGCAGGGAGTTGGAGAGCGTGGTGACCGTGCCGACGGAGGAACGGGACGTCGGCGCCGAGCGGCGCTGCTGGAGGGAGACCGCGGGCGGCAGCCCGGTGATCTCGCCGACCTTCGGGGCTCCCACCTGATGGATCAACCGCCGCGCGTACGGCGCGACGGACTCGAAGTAGCGCCGCTGCGCCTCGGCGTAGATCGTCCCGAACGCCAGCGAGGACTTCCCGGAACCGGAGACACCCGTGAAGACCGCGAGGACGTCGCGCGGGATGTCCACGTCGACGCCCTGGAGGTTGTGCTCCCGGGCGCCCCGGACGCGTACGAACGGATCATGGGGGCTGTGCATGGGCGGACTCCGTACGCGGCTCGGGGACTCGCCCCACGATACAACCGCCCGCGCCCGCTCCCGCGGCTCTCACCTGCGGTTTCCCGGACGCGGAGGTGGTCGCGTCCTGGGGGGCGGGTCTCGGTGGGGAGTGTCGAGACCTCTACCCGGGCGTAAGGGCCTTTCGCCCCCTACCAGCCATTTTGGGCGTCTTTTACGTTTTACGGAGAGAGCGTGACCGGAATCACTCCGCCCCGTCGAAAGGCCCCCCACCGCATGATCGCGCACCCGGCCCACCCCAGCTCCGAGCAGACCGATGCGCTGGAGACCGAATTGCGGGAGCGCGGCGTGCTCTACACCGCGCAGCACCGCCCGGCGCCCGAGTACGCGGCGCAGGACCCCGAGGGCCGCGTCTGGATCATCCGTGCCGCCAAGGACGCCAACGCGGTCATGGCCTCGCCCTCGCGGATCTGGCGGGCCGCCTGCGACGAGCTGCGCATGAGCACTCCGGTGACCACCCCGGCCGGGGTGGCGCGGGCGATAGCGTCCGCGATCGGACGGCAGCCGTCGCCCGAGGCGTCGGTGCCGGTGAAGAGCCCGGGTCGCGTCTGATCGGTGACCGTTACATCCCTTATGGGTGCCTTTCATGTGAGGTGCGTAACTTCGTGGATGCCGCCGCCGAGCACCACGGGAACGGGGCGGCCGTCCACGAGAGACCGTGACCCGGAAAGGAACACACCTCTGTGTCCGCGCGTCTGCGAGCCCTGTTCATCGTTCTCGCCGCCCTGACCGCCACCGCTCTGCCGACCGTCGTCGCGTTCGCCGAGCCGCCCCTGGTGCCGGCCGAGGTCCCGCACACGACACCGCGCGAGGAGATCCAGCCCGCCGGCAACATCGTCGGCCAGCTCGGCCGCCGCACGGCCGAACGCTCCACCGGCAGGCCCCTGGGCCTCATCCCCGAGCAGTCCGCCTCCTGCGTCGCCCGCGCGATCGCCGCACCACATCGGGGCGACGCGTAGATCCGGGAAACGCCCCGGTCCTCACGCATCCCCGGACGGGGACGGGGCCGGCGTCAGCCCGGCCACCCGCGCCAGCCGCCGGAAGGAGTCAAGGAGACCGGCCCTGTCGTACGTACTGGTCGTGACCAGGACCTCCTGGGCACCGCTCTCCTTGATCACCCGCTCCAGCTCGTCGGCGACCTGCTCCTCCGTGCCGTGCACGTGGCCGCGCAGCCCCGATTCGTAGAAGCCGCGCTCCTTCTCGCTCATCGCCGAAGACTCCACGCGCTCGGCCGGCGTCAGCGGCGGGAACGTGCCGTGGGTGCGGGAGTACGCCATCGACCAGGCCTCGGGCACGAGCAGCCGGTGGGCCGCCTCCTCGCTCTCGGCCACCGCCACGGTGCCCGCGATCATGACGTACGGTTCGGCCAGCCACGACGAGGGACGGAACCCGGCGCGGTACTGCTCGATGCCGCGCAGCATCTTCTCGCGCCCCCTGATGTCCCCGATGACCAGCGGCAGACCCGCCTCGGCGGCGATCGTCGCGCCCTCGCCCACCGCCAGTACGTACGGCGGAACGCTCAGCCCCTCGGCGGGGCGGGCCCGCACCCCCGTGCCGGACGTGCCGCGGAACCAGTCGAGGAGCTCCGCGAGCTGCGCCGCGAAGTCCTCCGCGTCGTGCTTGTCGCGCCCCAGCGCCTTGCGCACCCCGTCGGTGAAGCCGACCGAACGGCCGAGCCCCATGTCGATCCGGCCCGGAAAGAGCGACTCGAGCACCCCGAACTGCTCGGCGACGACCAGCGACTGATGGTTCGGCAGCATCACGCCGCCCGTGCCGACCCGGATGGTGCGGGTGGCCGCGGCGACCGCCGCCGCGAGGACGGTGGGCGCCGACCCCGCGACGCCGGGCACGCCGTGGTGCTCGGAGACCCAGAAACGGTGGTAGCCGAGCGCTTCCACCTCCCGGGCGAGCCGCACCGTGTCGCGCAGGGCGGCCGGACCGTCGTACCCCTCGCGGGTACGGGAACGGTCGAGGACGGAGAACCGGGTCGCTGCCATCACAGAGCTCACGTACGGTTCAACGCCGCGGCGCCGCTGTGATTCCCTGAGGGAGTGACCGACAGCAACAGACCCCTGGCCGTGTTCGACCTGGACGGCACCCTCGCGGACACCGCCCACCGGCAGAAGTATCTGGAGCGCAGGCCGCGCGACTGGGACGCGTTCTTCGCCGCGGCGCCCCAGGACCCGCCGCTGGCGCGCGGCGTCGAGCTGGCCCTCGCCAGCGCCGAGGAGTGCGACATCGTCTACCTGACCGGGCGCCCCGAGCGGTGCCGCGCGGACACGGAGGAGTGGCTGGCGCGCCAGGGCCTGCCGGAAGCCCCGGTCTGGATGCGCGGGAACAACGACCGCAGGCCCGCGCGCAGGACCAAGCTGGAGATCCTGCGCGCGCTGGCCGGGAAGCGGCATATCCGCATGCTGGTGGACGACGACGAGCTGGTCTGCGACGAGGCGGAACGAGCGGGCTTCCCGGTCGTCCACGCCACGTGGGCGACCACATCCCACGAACTGAAGAAGGCCCAACAAAAAGAGGGCCGCACCTGACCAACCCCGCGAGCAAGGCCCCAAAGGGACGCGGGAAACGACGCAAGCACCCACAAAAAACCCGCACCAAACAACCCACACGCGCCCCCTGAGGGGCGCGGGGAACGGCGCGAGCAACCACAAAGAAGCCCGCACCGAAAAACGCACACGGGCAGCCCCCTCAGGGGCGCGGGGAACTGCGCGAGCAACCACAAAGAGGCCCGCACCAAACAACCCACACGGGCCCCTGAGGGGCGCGGGGAACTGCGCGAGCAACCACAAAGAAACCCGCACCGAACAACGCACACCAGCCGCCCCCCTCAGGGGCGCGGGGAACTGCGCGAGCACCCCCCAGGCACCCGCCCGGGCCCCCGCACCCCACCCGCCCCGCGAAGCGCTAAACGCTGGAGTCGTCGTCCAGGCGGAACCCGACCTTCAGCCCCACCTGGTAGTGCTGGATCTGCCCGTCCTCGATGTGGCCCCGCACCTGCGTGACCTCGAACCAGTCCAGTGAGTGGAGCGTCTGCGAGGCCCGCTCGATGCCGTTGCGGATCGCCTGGTCGACACCCTCGTGGGAGGTGCCGACGATCTCGGTGACGCGGTACGTGTGGTTCGACATGAGGGATGTTCCTCCGGACCGTCGGGTGCCATCGTGAAGTGCCGTCACTCCACCGTCACTCCACCGTGCCCCAGCCCGCCCGCTCGCGCGAGATGGCAGGCACCCCTTGACCCCCTCATTGGTCCGTACCAAAATCCTGCCAGTAACCCGTTCGAGCCATCCGCTCACCCCCCGCGTCGGGCTGACCTTCCCCTGTCCGCAGGCAGAAAGTGACCGACGTGAAACCGCACCACCGCGCCGCCATGCCCCTGGCGCTCACCCTCTCCTCCGCCCTCCTGCTCTCCGGTTGCGGCGTGCTGCCCGGCGGTGACGACACCAGGACCGTCACCGTCTGGCTGATGCGGGGCAGCGCGTCGCCCGAGTTCGTCGACCGCTTCACGGAGGAGTTCGAGAAGGAACACGACGACGTCGACCTCGACATCCGCGTCCAGGAGTGGACCGGTATCGGCGCCAAGGTGAAGAAGGCGCTCAAGGAGGAGGGCGGTGACGGTCCCGAGGTCATCGAGGTCGGCAACACCCAGGTCGCGGAGTACGTCGACGAGGGCGGCCTGTACGACCTCACCCTGGAGTCCGCACGGGACCTCGGCATGGACGACTGGCTGCCCGGCCTCGCCGAGCCCGGCCGGTACCGCGGCGCGCAGTACGGCATCCCCTGGTACGCCGCCAACCGCGTCGTCATCTACAACAAGGACCTGTTCGACGCGGCGGGCATCACCCGTCCGCCGCGCACCCGCGAGGAGTGGCTGACGGCCACGGAGAAGCTCAACTCCGGCGGAAACCAGGGCATCTACCTGGCGGGCCAGGACTGGTACACCCTCGCCGGGTTCATCTGGGACGAGGGCGGCGACCTCGCCAAGGAGACCAAGGAGTCGTCCGGCGACTGGCACGGCAGCCTGCACACCCCGGCGGCGCTGCGCGGCATGGACTTCTACCGGCGGCTCCAGGCGCTCGGCGAGGGCCCGCGCGACGCGGACGAGGAACACCCTTCGCAGGCCGGGGTGTTCGCGGGCGGGCACGTCGCCCAGATCGTCGCCGTGCCCGGCGCGGCCCGCGCGATCGAGGAGAAGAACCCGGAGCTGAAGGGCAGGCTCGGCTACTTCCCGATCCCCGGCAAGAAGGCGGGCAAGCCCGGCGCGGTCTTCACCGGAGGCTCCGACTTCGTCGTCCCCGAGCACAGCGACGACCACAAGGGCGCGGTCGAGGTGATCGAGGCGCTGGCCGGCAAGAAGTGGCAGACCGAGCTGGCGCGGACCATGAACTACGTGCCGAACAAGGCGAAGCTGGCCCCGGCGGTCGCCGGCGAGGAGGGGGTCGCCGCGATGGCCGTCGGCGCGGCGAACGGCCGGGCGACCCCCAACTCGCCCCGCTGGGCGGGTGTCGAGGCCGACAACCCCATCAAGGGGTACATGACGAAGGTCCTGACGGGCGGCGACCCGGCGACCGAGGCCCGCAAGGCCTCACGCCGGATCACCGAGGCGCTCAACGTCGGGGGCCTCTGACCGACACCGACGCCGACACCCCCCTCGCGCAGCGGTGCGAGGGGTGTCGGTGCGAGTGCGGGCCGTTCTACGCCACCGTGCTCAGCGACAGCGCGAACCGTGCCCTCTCGTCCGTCCACCACTGCGTCAGCTTCAGCCCGGCGGCGGCCAGTTCGCCCCGTACACCGTCCTCGCGGAACTTGGCCGAGATCTCCGTCCGGAGCTCCTCGCCCGCGGCGAAGTCGACGGCCAGGTCCAGCGCGTGGATCTTCACGGTCTGGGCGGTGGCCGAGCGCAGCCGCATCTCGATCCACTCGCGCTCGGGGTCCCAGACGGCGACGTGCTCGAAGGCGTCGAGGTCGAAGTCGCCGGCGAGCTCACGGTTGATCACCGACAGGACGTTCTTGTTGAACGCGGCCGTCACGCCCGTCCGGTCGTCGTACGCGGAGACGAGCACCGACTCGTCCTTGACCAGGTCCGTGCCGAGGAGCAGCGCGTCGCCGGGCTGGAGCAGCCCCCGTACGGAGGAGAGGAACGCGGCCCGTTCGGCGGGCAGCAGATTGCCGATCGTCCCGCCGAGGAACGCGACCAGGCGCGGCCCCGGCGTGCCCGGCAGCGCGAGGCCGCGGGTGAAGTCGGCGATCAGGGCGTGCACGTCGAGCGCGGGCCGCTGCGCGAGCAGGGCGTTGGCGGCGCCGGTCAGCGCGCTCTCGCTGACGTCCACGGGGACGTAGGTGTGCAGGGACGGCAGGGCGTCGATCAGATGGCGGGTCTTCTCCGAGGAGCCGGAGCCCAGCTCGATGAGCGTGCGCGCGCCCGTGATCTCGGCGATCCGGGCGGACCGGGCCACCAGGATCTCGCGCTCGGCGCGCGTGGGGTAGTACTCGGGCAGGGTGGTGATCTCCTCGAAGAGGGCGCTGCCGCGCGCGTCGTAGAACCACTTGGGCGGCAGGGTCTTGGGGCTGCGGGTGAGGCCGTGCTGGACGTCCGCGCGCAGCGCGGCGTCGGTGGCGTCCTCGGGCAGGGTGCGGGTCATCAGGAACGGGCTCACGCAGGGGGCTCCTTGAGCGGGGTCAGCAGTACGTCGGTGCGGTCGGCGGCGAGCAGGGTGCGGTCGGGCACCTCGCGCCAGCGCGGGTCGTCGTCGTAGGGCTCGGAGGCCACGACGGTGCGGCGGCCGGGCTCCGCGAGATACCAGAGCGTGTCGCCCCAGGCGGTCGCGGCGATCGTCTCGCCGTTGGTCAGCAGGAGATTGAGGCGGGACCCGGGGGCCGCCTCCGCGACCTCCAGGACGGTGTCGGCGAGGGCCTGCCCCGGCTCGTCGCCGCGGAGCAGCCGGTGCAGCAGGAGGGCCCACACCAGCGCGGAGTCGCAGCGCGCCTCCAGCGCGAGGAGTTCTTCGGGCGGCAGGCCCCGGGTGAGCGCGGCGAGCGAGCCGGGCCAGCCGGTGACCGCGCCGTTGTGGCTGAACAGCCAGGGCCCCGCGGCGAACGGGGCAGCCGCGGCCTCCCCGTCCGCGCCCGCCACGGTGGCGTCCCGTACGGCCGCGAGCACCGCCCCGGAGCGGACGACCCGGGCGAGATCGGTGAACGACTGGTCGCCCCAGATCGGCCCGGTGCGGCGGTAGCGAGCGGGCACCGGGTCCCCGTCCGCGTACCAACCCACCCCGAATCCGTCGGCGTTGACGGTGCCGTGCCGCTGCATCCGCGGCGCCCACGACTGGCGGAGCAGGCTGTGTTCGGGCGCCACGAGGACGCTTCCCAGCGGCTCCGGCGGGCCGAGGAAGGCGAGGTGACGGCACATCAGGCGGTCTCCGGGGCCGCGGCCTCGGTGGGCCCGGCGTCCCGCGCCGTGCGGAACCCGGAGAAGATCTGCCGCCGCACCGGATGGTCCCAGTTGCGGAACGTGCCGCGGCAGGCCACCGCGTCGACGGAGAACGCGCCGCCGCGCAGCACCTTGTAGTCGCCGCCGAAGAAGACGTCCGAGTACTCGCGGTAGGGGAAGGCCGAGAACCCCGGGTACGGCAGGAACCCGCTGGACGTCCACTCCCAGACGTCGCCGATCAACTGGCGCACGCCGAGCGGGGATTCCCCCGCCGGATAGCTGCCCGCGGGGGCGGGCCGCAGATGGCGCTGGCCCAGGTTGGCCCGCTCCGGCGTGGGGTCCGCGTCGCCCCACGGGTAGCGCGTCGAGCGGTCCGTCACCGGGTCGTGGCGGGCGGCCTTCTCCCACTCCACCTCGCTGGGCAGCCGCCGGCCCGCCCACCGCGCGTAGGCGTCGGCCTCGTACCAGCTGACGTGCAGCACCGGCTCGTCGGCGGGGACCGGCTCGACCGTCCCGAACCGCCGCCGCAGCCACTGGCCGCCCTCCCGGCGCCAGAACAGCGGCGCCCGCAGCCCCTTCTCGCGGACCATCGCCCAGCCCGCCGGATCCCACCACCGCATCCGGTCGTAGCCGCCGTCCTCGATGAACCGCTGGTACGCGCCGTTCGTCACCGGGGTGGTGTCGATGAAGAACGGGGGGACCAGGCGGCGGTGCGCGGGCCGTTCGTTGTCCAGGGCCCACGGCTCGGTGGAGGTGCCCATCGTGAACGGGCCGCCGGGCACCAGGACTTCGGCGGGGCCGGTGAACGGCTCGCACGGAGCGGGGTCGGGCGCGGTGAGAGCGGTCGGCCCCGACCGCAGCTGATGGGTGATCAGCATGGTCTCGTCGTGCTGCTGCTCGTGCTGCGCGATCATGCCGAACGCGAACCCCGCGTCGGTGAGCGGCGTGCCGCGGAAAGGCGTCTTCTCCAGTACGTCGAGCGCCCGGCCGCGCACCTCGGCCGCGTATCCACGCGCCTCGGCGGGCGCGAGCAGCGGAAGGTTCGGCCGCTCGGCGCGGGGGTGCTCGAACGCGTCGTACAGCGGGTCGATCTCGGGCCGCATGGCGTCACGGCCCGCGACCGCCCGCAGCAGCCACTGCTCCTCCTGGTTGCCGATGTGCGCGAGGTCCCAGACCAGCGGCGACATCAACGGCGAGTGCTGAGCGGTCAGTTCGGCGTCCTCCACACAGCTGGTGAGGAGGGTGGTGCGGTCCCGGGCGGCGAGGAGCGCGGCCAGCGCGCGCTCGCGCAGGGCTTCCGGGTCGGTGGTGGAGCCTGTCATCGGCGGGAGTCCTTCCCAGACGTGTCATGGGGGCGGGGGGCGTCGCGCACGCCGTCGAGGAGGTCGTCGGCGGGGCAGCGGCCCCGCTGGACGTACTGGGCGGCGTACGTCGCCACGGCGTCCCGCACCGACGCGGGCGCGCCCAGCCGGGGCAGCGCGTCGACGGCGGCGGCGAAACAGACGACGGCCGCCTCGCGCAGTTCGGGGTCGGCGGGGCCGTGCCGTGCCGCGTCCAGCCAGAGCGGGTTGTGCGGCGCGGCGGGCGAACCCGCCGGCCCGCACCGCTCGGCCAGTGGCTTGACGGCGCGGTACGCGGTCTCGGCCGCCTCCGGGTCGTCGAACACCGCGCTCGTCATGGCCAGCGGCACGATCCAGCCGTCGTCCCCGGGCTGGGCGTCCACCATGCGCAGCTCCAGGTGACCGCGCGGGCGGACCGGCGGAAACAGGGTGGTCAGGTGGTAGGCGAGGTCCTCGCGGGTGGGTCTGCGCGGTGCGCCGGTGCGCGCCCACGCGCGGAAGCTCAGCCCTTCCGGGACGCTCCAAGGTCCCTCGCCGGGCTCTCTCTTGACGCACATGACCGGTGCGTCGAGGGCGTGCCGGGCCCAGACCTCGCGCGGCTCCCCGTCGAGCGGCGGGGCACCGGATCTGCCGGGCTCGATGCCCGCCCACACGGCCTGCCGGGTCGACCGCCAGCCGGTGGGGCGGCCGTCCTGCAGCGGCGAGTTGGCGAACGCGGCGACCAGCACGGGACCGAGCAGATGGGCAAGGCGCCAGCGCCGCGCGTAGCCGAGCGGGCCCGGCTCCTCGTGGCCGGCGTCGAGACAGATCTGCACGGACGCGGTCGAGCACATCATCCGGCGTCCGGCCGGTCCACCGCGGTCGAGGCAGGCCTCCAACGCGTCGTAGCGGGGTTCGCGCAGGATCCGCGACGGCGGGCGCCAGGGGTCGGCGCCGAACCCGCTGAGGGTGAGGTGGTGGGAACGTAACGCGTCACGTACGACGCGTAGATCGGCCTCCATGGCCGTGATGCACTCCGTCAGCGAAAAGGCGGGAAGCGAGCTGAGCTCCAGCTGGCCGCCGGGTTCGACGGTGACGGACGATCTCAGGGGCAGGGCCCGCAGTGCGGCGTAGGCCGCTTCGAGGCGGGCGGTGGACACGGGCAGGTGGGGCAGTCCGGGCTCGTGGACGAGCCATTCCAGTTCGACGCCGGTGGCGCGGGGCGGGCCGGTCTTGAAGCAGATGCCGCGGACCAGCGCCTCCACCTCGGCCTCCGACACCGTGTCCCGCGCCCTTGTGGGGCGCGCGGTGCGGTGTTTCGTACAGTCTCCCTCGGGCATGCGGGGATCCTTCCATGCGGTACGGCTCGTCACACCCAAAACCTTTGAGGGCGTCCGCACAAGAGTGCCCCTCAGGCCGTTCTCGTACCGGGAATTTCCGCCGCGCCACCGGAGACCGGTGGCGGAGCCGCCCGTTCCGCACGACCGTACCCACGGTATGCGAGGTCACGGACCCGGGCAGCTCGAAGACGGCCCGTGGCCCGCGGCGCCGCTCAGCGCCAGCCGTACCGCTCCCTCAGCCGGAGCACGACGAGGTTGAACCGCATCCGGTCCAGCGCGCACGCCTCGCGCCGCATCCCGCGGTCGTGCACCCGGAAGACGCGGTCGATGTCCACCCACGAGTCACGTCCCGACCGGTCCCACGGCCCGCTCCCGATCGGCACCCACTCACGGTCGCCGGCATGCCGCTTGCTCGACAGCTGTACGGCGAGCAGCGTCCCGGACGCCTCGCGGGCGACGACGAGCACCGGCCGGTCCTTGCCGCGCCCGTCGTTCTCCTCGAACGGCACCCACGTCCAGACGATCTCGCCCGGGTCGGGGTCGCCGTCGCGGTCCGGCGCGTACTCGGTGCGGACCCGGCCCACCTCGCGCGGCTCGGCCTCGGTGGTCGCGGTGGGGCCCGAGCGGCCGGGCGAGTCGGACGTGTGCGGGTCATCGGTGAAGGCAGTCACACGGATCACCGTAGAACCTGACCGGCCACGGCCGCGGGCCGGGACCCGCACAGGACCGCGCCCGTGACGCGGTGGGCCGGTCACGGCGCCGGTGCGGCGTCCGGCAGCGGCGCGGGCCACCGCTCGTACCACCGCTGGTCCGCCTCCAGTTGGGCGGCGAGCGAGATCAGCAGCGGCTCGCCGCCCTCGGGTCCGAGCAGCTGCGCGCCGACGGGCAGGCCGCCCGGGGTGTGTCCCGCGGGCACGTTGACGCCGGGCCAGCCCAGGACGTTCCACGGCCACGCGTAGGGGCACGCGGCGATCATCGCCTGGTCGGTGCGCCAGCCGTTCATCGCGGCGAGGGTGCCGATGCGGGGCGGGGGAGCGGCGGTCGTCGGCGCGAGCACCACGTCGTACGTCGAGAAGACGGCGCCCACCTGCCGGTGCAGCGCGGCCTCCGAGCGGCGCGCCAGCCGCAGCGGGGCACCGCCGAGGAGCCGCCCCATGCGGGCCGCCTCCCGGGTGCGCCGGTCGAGCAGGGAGAAGTCGGGCACCTGGCGGCACCACGCGGCGATGCCCGCCGTGGCACGCGGCACGAACGTCAACCCGATCCGGCCGTACCGTGGATCGGCCTCCTCCACGTCGTGCCCCAGCGCGGCGAGCCGCTCCGCGAGCGCCACCACCCGGCCGCGCACCACCGGATGCAGGCGCTTGGCCGTCGCCGTGAACGGCATCCGCAGGGACAGCGCGATCCGCAACCGCCCGGGATCACGGGTCGCCGCCTCGGCGGCCCGGATCGGCTGCGGGCGATGCAGGTCGCCCTCGTGGCTGCCGCTCGCCGCGTCGAGGAGCAGCGCCGCGTCCCCGACGGTCCTGGCAAGCGGGCCGTTGACGGTGATGCCCTGGAACGCCTCGGGCCACGGCCACGTCGATATCCGGCCGCGCTGCGGCTTGATGCCGACCAGATGCGTCCAGGCCGCCGGGATCCGCACCGAGCCCGCGCCGTCCGAACCGAGCGCCGCGGGGACCAGGCCCGCCGCGACCGCGGCCGCCGAGCCGCCCGACGAACCACCCGGCGTATGACGGGTGTTCCACGGATTACGGGTGTCACCGAAGCCGGGACCTTCGGTGAACGGCCACTGCCCCAGCTCGCACGTGTTGGTCTTGCCGACGATCACCGCCCCCGCCGCCCGGAGCCTGCGCACGGCCTCGGAGTCCGCCGTCTTCGGCGGGAAGTCGCCCCTGCATCCGAACGCGGTCGGCTCGCCCGCCACGTCCATGTCGTCCTTCACGGCCAGCGGCACCCCGAGCAGCGGCCGCCCCGAAGAGGCACCGCCCGCCGCAAGCTCCCGGTCGGCGGCGTCCGCCTCGGCCAGCGCGGCCTCGGCCCGCACCAGCTTGAACGCGTTGAGCACCGGCTGCGACGCCTCGATCCTCGCCAGCGCCCGCTCGGCCAGGGCGCGCGCGGACACCTCTCCGTCGGCCAGCGCGCGAGCGGTGCGCGCCAGGCCCTCTGCACGGTCGGCAGTCATGTGGGGGACACCTTCGCTCGACGACGGGTGCCCGCACGTTAACCGGCGAGTAGGGCAACACGGAACGCGGCGCCCGAAGTTGACCCGCGAACCCGCGGGCTCCGCGAGCCGGGACGTTCCCCCACGATCCGCCCGAGGGTGCCCGGGCGCCGTCTGCAAGGATGACGGGGTCATGGTGCAGATACCCGAGCAGCAGTCCACGCGGCGTTCCGTGCCGACGAGCGCCGACGTCGCCCGTCTCGCGGGGGTCTCCCGCGCGACCGTCTCGTACGTCCTCAACAACACCAGCGCCGTGCGCATCAGCGAACCCACGCGCCTCCGCGTCCACGCCGCCGCCAGGGAGCTCGGCTACGTCCCCCACGCCGCCGCCCGGAGTCTGCGCGCCGGACACAGCCGCATGGTCCTCATGCCCACGGCGGAGATCCCGGCGGGCCCCCTCTTCAGCCGGTTCTTCAACGAACTGCAGTGGGCGCTCAGCCGCCTCGACTACACCGTCGTGCAGTACGCCAGCCTCGGCCTGACCGGCGAGGACGCCGCCCGCGCCTGGGCCGAACTGCGGCCCGTCGCCGTCCTGGCCCCCGATGTCTCCGCGGTCGGCCCGCGCGGCGTCACCGTACTGAAGCGCTCCGGCGCCCGCGCCGTCTTCACCCTCGGCCCGCACCGCGTCGAGGGCGCGCACGCCCTGCTCATGGACGGGCGCAGGGTCGGCGAGGCAGCCGCCCTGCACTTCCTGGCCCGCGGCCGCCGCCGCATAGGCGTCGTCGTCCCCGAGGAACCGGGCCTGGAACACTTCTCACGACCGCGCCTGGAAGGCATCCGCCAGACCGTGCGGGAGACGCGCACCACGGGCGCCTCCGTCACCGAACTGCTCCTCGCCTACGACGAGGGCTCCGCCGCCCGGCTCGCGGCCCGCTGGCGGGAACTGGCCCTGGACGCCGTCTTCGCGTACAACGACGAGTACGCGATGCTCCTGATGCGCGCCCTCCAGGACGAAGGCATCGCCATACCTGAGGAGACCGCCGTCATCGGCTCGGACGACCTGATGCTCGGCCGGCTCCTCAGGCCCCGGCTCAGCACCGTCCGCATCGAACTTCCGTCCGGCCGCGGCCTCGCCGAACTCGTCGACCGCGTGGTGCGCGACCCGAGCGCGGAACCCGAGGTGCACGACGTGCTCGGAGCGGACGTCGTGCACCGCGAGTCCAGCTGACCGCTACGGCCCGAAGTACCCGCTCACTGCTCCTGGCTCTTGGCCTGCTCCTCGGCGACCTGCCGGCGCACCTCGTCCATGTCCAGGTTCCTGGCCTGGCCGATGACGTCCGTGAGCGCGGCCTCGGGCAGCGCGCCCGGCTGGGCGAAGACCGCCACCTGATCGCGGACGATCATCAGCGTCGGGATCGACTGGATGGCGAAGGCCTGGGCCAGCTCGGGCTGCGCCTCCGTGTCCACCTTGGCGAAGACCAGGTCGGGATTGGCCTCGGCCGCCTTCTCGTAGACAGGGGCGAACTGCTTGCACGGCCCGCACCAGTCGGCCCAGAAGTCGATCAGGACGAATTCGTTGTCCGTGACCGTCTGGTCGAAGTTCTCCTTGGTGAGCTCCACTGTCGCGCTGCTCATGGTGTGTCCCTGCTTCCTGCTGTCGGGCGTAGCCGCTGTGCACAACGGCCGATGGTGCGGACGTATTCCGCCTGTCGCACGCGCGGAAGGTGCCGCATGTGCACCGGCGTGTTCCGCGCGCGTACCCATGTGGCCACGGCGCACACCTGCCGACAGACTGTCCTCATGACGGATGCCATCACATACGACGTAGTAGTCATCGGCGCAGGTCCCGTGGGGGAGAACGTGGCGGACCGGGCCCGGGCGGCCGGGCTCAGTGCCGCGATCGTGGAGAGCGAACTCGTCGGGGGCGAGTGCTCCTACTGGGCCTGCATGCCCAGCAAGGCCCTGCTGCGCCCCGTCATCGCCCGCGCTGACGCCCGCCGCGTCCCCGGCCTGCGCCAGGCCGTGCAGGGCCCGCTCGACACCGCCGCGGTCCTCGCGCACCGTGACGACTACACGTCGCACTGGAAGGACGACGGCCAGGTCGGCTGGCTGGAGGGCGTCGGCGTCGACCTGTACCGCGGGCACGGCCGCCTCGCGGGGCCCCGCAAGGTCACCGTCACCGGCGAGGACGGCACGGAGCGCACGCTGGCGGCCCGGCACGCCGTGGCCGTCTGTACCGGCACCCGCGCCGCCCTGCCCGACCTGCCGGGCCTCGCCGACGTCAAGCCGTGGACCAGCCGCGAGGCCACCGGCGCCGACCGTGTGCCCGGCCGGCTCCTCGTCGTGGGCGGCGGCGTCGTCGCCGTGGAGATGGCCACCGCCTGGCAGGCGCTCGGCTCGTCCGTGACGGTCCTCGTGCGGGGGCAGGGCCTGCTGCCCCGCATGGAACCGTTCGCCGGAGAGCTGGTGCGGGAGGCCCTCACGGAGGCGGGCGCCGAGGTCCGCTGCGGCGTCTCCGTCACCGCGGTACGGCGCGAGGACGGCACCGTCACGGCCACCCTGGACGACGGCTCGACGCTGCGGGCCGACGAGATCCTCTTCGCCACCGGGCGCGTCCCGCGCACCGACGACATCGGCCTGGAGACGGTCGGCCTCGAACCCGGCTCCTGGCTCCCCGTCGACGAGAGCCTGCGGGTCGAGGGCAGCGAGTGGCTCTACGCGGTCGGCGACGCCAACCACCGCGCGCTCCTCACCCACCAGGGCAAGTACCAGGCCCGCATCGCCGGCGCCGCCATCGCCGCCCGCGCCCAGAAGGTGCCCCTCCTGGAGACCGACCGCTGGGGAGCCCACGCCGCCACCGCCGACCACGACGCCGTCCCGCAGGTCGTCTTCACCGACCCCGAGGCGGCCTCCGCGGGACTCACCCTCGCCGAGGCCGAGGCCGCGGGCCACCGCGTCCGCGCCGTCGACTACGACATGTCCGGCGTCGCGGGCGCGGGCCTGTACGCCGACGGCTACCGCGGCCGGGCCCGCATGGTCGTCGACCTGGACCGCGAGATCCTCCTCGGCGTCACCTTCGTCGGCCCCGGCGTCGGCGAACTCATCCACTCCGCGACGATGGCGGTCGCGGGCGAGATCCCCCTCGACCGCCTGTGGCACGCCGTCCCCGCCTACCCGACGATCAGCGAGGTGTGGCTGCGGCTCCTGGAGACGTACCGGGGGTGACGGCACGCGGCGGGGCGGTCGGCCGCCCGCGCAGACGTCCTCGACGTGGCGCCCGACGGCGACCAGCTCCTGCCACCATTCCTCGGCCGCCGAGGCGTCGCCGCCCGCGAACTTGGTGTGCGGGGCCGGAACGCCGCGCGGACGCCTGGCGCCATCCGCGCGGCGGTCTTCGCCGCGGCCCGGGGCTCCAGCTGGACCGCGTCGCGAACCGGCTGCTGCTCGATCTGCTCACCCCCACCAACAGCGTGCAGCTCCGCAAGCTCGACGAGGCGACCTGGACCGTATGGGGCGAGCGGCGACACGGGCAGGTCAGCAGGCACGCCACAACCGGCGCGGACGAGGCTGTGGAGGTCGCTCGCCCGGCCCTGAGCGGGCGGGAGGCCCACATCCTGCGGCTGGTCGCGGGCGGCGCGACGACGTCGGTCGTGGCGCGCACCGTCGGGATCGGCGTCGACGGCGTCAACCACCACCTGACCCGGCTCTGCCGGCGGCTCCGGGCGCCGAACCGGACGGCGCTGGTGGCACGCGCCCACGGGCTCGGGCTGCCGGCCCCCGGGGGTGCAGCCGCCGCGGATCGCGCCGCGCGTCGCCCGCCGTGGCGGCCCCGCGGGACAGCCATGATCGACACGCCGAGTAGCCTGGCGTCGTGACGATGGAGCAGGCGGTCGGCGTGAGCGTCGACGCGATGATCGAAGACCTCAGGGCGCTCGTCGAGGTCGAGTCCCCCTCGCGCGACGTCGACGCGCTGACCGCCTCGGCGAACGCCGTCGCCGCGGTCATCGAGCGCCGGCTCGGCGGCCGGGCCGACCTCGTCGGCGGTGACGCGGGCCCGCACGTCCACTGGTCGGGCGGCGGCGAGCCCCGGGTGCTGATCCTCGGCCACCACGACACGGTCTTCCCCCTCGGCACCCTCGCGCGGCGCCCGTTCACGGTGGCGGACGGCCGTGTGACCGGCCCCGGCGTCTTCGACATGCTGGGCGGTCTGGTGCAGGCCGTCCACGGCCTGGCGGCGCTCGACGACCGGTCCGGCGTCGAGATCCTCGTGACCGCCGACGAAGAGGTCGGCTCAGGATCCTCTCGCGCGCTCATCGAGGAGCGCGCCCTCGCCTGCGGTGCCGTCCTGGTCTTCGAGGGCGCGGCCGACGGAGGCGCCCTGAAGACGGGCCGCAAGGGGTGCGGAACCTTCGAGGTGACCGTCACGGGCCGCGCGTCGCACGCGGGCCTCGAACCCGAAGCGGGCGTCAACGCCCTGGTGGAGGCGGCCCACCAGGTCCTGGACATCGCCGCGCTCGGCCGCCCCGGAATCGGCACGACCGTCACCCCGACCGTGGCGTCCGCGGGCACGCTGGACAACGTCGTACCCGCCGAGGCGACCGTCGTCGTCGACGTCCGGGTCGAGACGGCGGAGGAGAAGGAACGCGTCGAGTCGGCGTTGGCCGCGTTCTCACCCCGCCTCCCGGGAGCACGCGTCACGGTCAAGGGCTGTGTGGGACGGCCCCCGATGCCCGAGTCCGCGGCGGCGGAGCTCTTCGCGGTGGCGCGGCGCCTGATGCCGGGCCTGGAGGCGCGGGCGGTCGGCGGCGGCAGCGACGGCAACTTCACGGCCGCCCTAGGCGTACCGACCCTGGACGGTCTTGGCGCGGTCGGCGGCGGCGCCCACGCCGACCACGAGTACCTGCTGCTCGACACGATGGCGGAACGGGCGAACCTGGTGTCCGGCCTGGTGCGCGCGGTACAGCGGGGCGAGGTTCCGCCCCGGCCCCAGGACCGCACTGCCTGACGGCACCGGAGAGTCGCGTGGCCCGGCGGCGGCGTGCGACGGGGGAGGCTCGGTGGGAGCGATGGGAGCGATGGGAGCGGCGGGGCTGGTGACGCGGTGAGGGGGCGTGCCGGTTAGCGTTAGGCGCATGGGAGCACAGCGGCCCGGTGCGGTGGACGAGCCCACGGACCCCGACATCGACCTTTCCGTGGCCGCGCAGCGCCGCGAACTGACGCAGGGCCAGGGACAGACACTCGCGGCGGTCTCCGTCGGCGGCGGCCTCGGCGCCGTGGCCCGTTACGCAGCGACCACACTCTGGCCGGTCGCCCCCGGCGGCTTCCCGTGGACGACCCTCGTGGTGAACGCCGTGGGATGCGCGGCGATCGGCGTCCTCATGGTGCTCGTCACCGAGGTTCTGACGGCACACCGGCTGGTCCGGCCGTTCCTCGGCATCGGCATCCTCGGCGGCTTCACCACGTTCTCGACGTACGCGGTGGACATCGAGGCGCTGGTGAGGGACGGCCATGCCCGCACCGGGCTCGCCTACCTCGGCCTCACCCTCGCGGCGGCGCTCGCGGCGGTGTGGTGCGCGACGTGGACGACGCGCCGCGTGGTGGCGTGGAGGCGCTCGTGAACTGGCTGCTCGTCATCGCCGGCGGCATGATCGGCGCGCCCCTGCGCTATCTGACGGACCGGGCCGTGCAGGTGCGCCACCGCACCGAGTTCCCGTGGGGGACCTTCACCGTCAACGCCGTGGGCTGCCTGATCCTCGGCGTGCTGACCGGCGCGGTGCTCGCGGGTGCCGCGTCCTCGCAGGCGCAGCTGTTCCTCGGCACCGGGCTCTGCGGGGCGCTGACGACGTACTCCACGTTCTCGTACGAGTCGATGCGCCTCGCCGAGCGCCGCATGCGGTTCTACGCGGTCGCCAACACGCTGGGGAGCGTCGCCACGGGCGTCGGCGCGGCCTTCGTGGGCATGGCCGTCGCCGAGGCCCTGTGGCCGTGACGCGCGTCAGGGGACGACCGTCCGGGGACGGAGCGGCGGGGGCGGGGCTCAGCGCCGGAGCGCCGCCGAGACCTCGGCCGCCCACCGCCAAGGCTTCGCGGTGCCGCCGGGCTCGGAGTTGAAGTACTCCCAGCCGGCCACCCCGCCGAAGCCGGGATGCTTGGCGGCGAGCGCGCGCACCGTCGACCTGAGGGTCGTCATGTCGACGAAGCCACTGCCTCCGTTGGCCGGCGAGGTGAGCGTGCCCGCGACCACCTTGTGCGCGGGGATAAGCCCGCGGGTGATGACGGCGTCGTAGTCGGCGGTCGAGTCCATCGCGCCCCAGCCGTTGTAGAACTGGGCGTTGAACCACGCGATGTCGTGGCCCCGGCTGCGGTAGAGGGCGTCGTAATCGAAACCGGAGAGGTTCCCGCCGCCGCTCAGCGCACTGCCCACCGGGGCGAGGGTGATGAGGAAACCGGCGCCGAAGTCCGCCCGCAGGGCGCCGATGACGCGCTCGATTCCCGCCAGTGACATGTTTTCCTCGACATCGAGATCGACGCCGTCGAGTCCGTACTCGCGGATGAAGTCCCGCAACAGCGGGTAATACGTGCCGAATTCCTTGTCGAGCCGGGTGAAACTCCCGGGCGCCGCGCCGCCGACCATCGCGAGGACGTGCACGCCCCGGCGGCGCAGCGCCTTGAGGTCGCGCCACATCCGGTCGTACTTGGCCGCGTGGGGCGGGTCGTCGTTCACGTGGATCGGGGCGTACGGGCCGTTGAGGTCGTTGATGTGCACGGCGGCCACCAGGACGTCCGTCACGCCGGTGTGGTGCTCGGTGAGGGCGAGCGGCGACACGTACGTGCCGTTCGCGTACTGCGTCTGGTAATAGACCACCACGCGTTTACCCGGCCTCGCCGGTTTCCCCGCGGCCGCCGCCGTACCACTCGATGCCGCGGTGAGCGCCAATGCCGAGAGCAGGACGCTGCGCCTCTTCATGCTCATCTCTCCCCTGAGGTCGAAGTCGCCGCAATAATTCTTACGGGGAGGCGCGGAGAATCGCCAGGGAGTGAGAGAACTAATGCGTATTAGTTGGTGGGCGCGGGAGTTGACGCTTCGACGGGCCGCTGAGCGGTGACCTGGTAGCGGAGCAGTGCCACGCCGTTGCCGAACCTCCGCGTCTCCAGGAGCGTGAGGTCGGCCCTGACGTCCGTGGCCCGGAACATGGGGCGGCCGCGACCGATCAGGACCGGGTGCACGTAGACGTGGATCTCGTCGACGAGACCCAGGCGCAGGAAGGACTCCGCGAGGTCGGCGCCGCCGACGGTCATGTCCCCGCTCGCCGTCGCCTTGAGCGCCTCGATCTCCGCCGGCACCACCTCGCGCAGGATCGACGCGTTCCAGTCGGCCCGCTCAAGGGTCCGCGAAAACACGTACTTGGGCAGGGAGCACCAGATCCCGGCGAACTCCCGCATCGTCTCCGTGGCATCCGGGTCGGACTCCGCGGTGGGCCAGTACCCGGCCATCAGCTCCCAGGTGACGCGGCCGTGAATGAACCCGCCCATGGCCGCCAACTTGTCGTTGAAGTGCTGGTGCAGCTCGTCGTCGACGACATGCCAGTCGATCTCGCGGTCCGGCCCCTCCATGAAGCCGTCCAGGGACATCCCCATCATCCAGATGATTTTTCGCATCGCGGGCCCTCACCGTCTTCGTGGCGCCGTCGCAGCCGGTCGCACGGGTGACGGTACGCCCGCGCCCCGCCCCACGGGGTGCGGGACGAGGCGCGGGGTGGCGGGTGTCTTGTGACGGATGCGCAGGGCGAGCTGGTTGCAGTGCGGGACGTCGAGGACGTCGAGGATGTGCTGGTTGCCGCGCGCGAGGCGGAACATCTCGGAGATGTGCACGGTGTCGCCCGGTCGCGCGCAGGTGAGCAGTTCGCGGAACTTCGGGCGCTGGAGCGGGTGGAGGCGGCTGGATGTGCCCGGGCCTTCTTGAAGACGATCGGGACCTTGATCCCGGCCTCGGCGAGGACGAGGTCCTGGCGGGCGGCGGACTCCTGGTCGGTCGAGACCCGCTTGTAGAGCAGGTTGGCCACCGAGGGGCCCCTTCCGTACGGAGGATCGGACCCTATCTGTCGTCAAACCCTGTCAGCAATCACCATCGGGTCTGATTGGATTCGCGCTGCCGCCCGGATTTCCCGGGTTCATTGGACGCGTCAGCCGCCTGTCGTCAGACGATGGTTTGCCTGGGGCTCCGGTAGACGCAAATCCAGGACTGGTCGGCGAGGCCCTGGGCTCCACGGCGGCGGCCACTCATCGGCCCGGCTCCGCAATGCTCCGCTCCTCGATCGATACTGCCACCCTCCACTACTCGGTGATACCGTATAGCGGTACTCGGTAGCACGTAGTACTGACAGGCTGAGGAGCACCCGCGATGGACGACCTGACGGAGATGTTGAAGGGCACGCTCGAAGGGTGCGTTCTCGAAATCATCGGCAGCGAGGAAACCTACGGGTACGCCATCACCCGTCAGCTGAACGAGCTCGGCTTCGCTGACGTCATCGAGGGGACGGTGTACACCATCTTGCTGCGGCTGGAGAGGAACGGGCTCGTCCAGGTGACGAAACGGCCATCCGGGGTTGGTCCGCCGCGCAAGTTCTACGCGCTCAACGACGCCGGACGCGAGGAACTCGCGAAGTTCTGGGCGAAGTGGCAGTACCTCTCATCACGCATCGACAGGCTCAAGGAGGGCGGGAGATGAACTTCTGGGAGAAGGTCACAGGCAGCGATCTCACCAGGGAATGGAAGGCGTTCGAGGCCCGGGCCGATGTCCTGCCGGACGACTACCGGGCGGCGTGGGGGCAGATCATCGCCCACCTTTTCCCCTACGGGGACTTCACCGGTCGCAACCTGATGCCGATCCTCGACTCCGCCCTGGGGCTGCTCGAAGTAGCAGCGGCGGACGGCCAGAGCATCCACGAGGTGCTCGGCGAGGACATCCAAGGCTTCTGCACCGCGCTGGCCGGCGGAGCAGGGGCCCGCACTTATCGCGACCGGTGGCGCGAGCAGTTGAACAGGAACGTCGCGAGGAAATTGAGCCGGCTGGGAGGCTGACGTGAGCATTCAGGACATCATCGAAGGCAAGAAACAGTGGCGGGCGCACGTGGCTCGGGTCAAGGCACTCCCGCCGGACTACCAGATCGTCTACAAGGAGATACAGAAGTACCTGTTCAAGGTCGGGCCGATCAGCCTGCCTGACGGGCCCCTGCTCCCCGGGATCGTCGACTTCTTCGAGGAGGGCGTCGCCGGAGGCAAGGGGGTCGTGGAACTCATCGGCACCGACGTCGCCGCGTTCTGCGACGACCTGGTCAAGGACTCCCCTACCTACGCCGATATCTACCAGGCATCCATCAACGCGGAATCCGGCACTGACGAGAAGTGACGCCCGCCGCCCGGGTGCGGGCCGAAAACGAGGGCACTGCGTAACCGTCGAGCAGCTCCCTGGCGCTCACTCATCGCCCTCTTCGTCCTCATCCAGCTCGGGCGCCTCCGGGTCGCGCAGCGGACGCAGGGCACCGGCGGCAGGAACGCTGGCAGTGAAGCTGTAGCGGCCGAGCAGGTTCAGGTTGCGGTGCTTGAGCGGGGAGAGCCGGGCGATGTCCTCTTCCCGGATCTCGTTGCTCTCGGCGCGGAGCTGGGTGACGGCGGCGTCGATGTAGTTCGTGGTCCAGAGCGCGATGGCGTTGAGGACCAGGCCGAGCACGCCAAATTCGGCCGAGTTCTCGTCCTCGGGCACCAGCGAGACCACTGTGGCCGCCGCGGTCATCACGGCGGCGCGCGGGGCGACCTCCTCCACCGCCGCCCACAGCGCGGCCACGTCCAGGTCCGCCTCCTGCTCCTCGACCAGCTCCAGCTCCTCGAACGGCACCTTCGCCGCCCGCGCGAGCACCCGCGAAGCCTTCTCCAGCTGTGGCAGCGTCGACAGCCGCTCCTTCTCCGTCTTGCGCTTCGCCGTGTTCAGCAGCCGGGTGGCCATCAGGACCTGGAACAGGTCCAGGGCCCCATCGATAGCCTTCGCCTCCAGGTGCCGCATCACCGCGGTGAGCATCGCCGTGCGCTTCGGCTCCGCCGCCCGCTCCAGCAGCGGCGCCTTCGACCCCAGCGCGTACCGGGCCAGCGCGGCCATCCGGTTCGGCGGGGTCTGCGACAGCCTCAACCTGCCGAGCCGGTACGCGCCGATCTCGTCCACCCGCTCCAGCGCGCGGGTGGACGCCGTGCCCGTCGTCCGCGTCGGCGGCCGGCGCAGCCGGGTCCGAGAACCGCGAGCCCTCCGGCGTCTTCAGCGTCGCCGCAGATCCCCGGGCAGCGCCGGGTCCGCGCGGCGGGCGGCGCCCGCGACCGTGGCGTGCAGGCGCTTCTCCGCGACCTGCCGCGCCTCCGCCGCAGGGCGATCAGGTCCCGGTCCATGTCGTCCAGGAAGAAGAACCGCTCCAGCTCGGGCCTCGTCGGCTCCTCGGCGAACGTCCCGTACGCCTCGGACTGCTCATCACTCAGAAATTCCACCGGGCACGAACCGGGCCGTAGCCAGCCCCCGGACCGGGCCCGGAGGTGTTTCACCGAACCCCAGCGGCGAAGTGGATCACTGTGCCAGGGCGTGTATCGGAAGTGCTGGTAGGCGGGACTGACAGCGAGACTGCAAGGATGCGGTCATGGAGCAGATATTGAGTCGGCAGGAAGCTTCGGAGGCGGTCCAGGGTCACGGGTGGCGCTACTTGCTGGGGTCGTTGCAAACGTCGGTTCCGGTCGGGACGTCGGCTCAAGCCGTCAGTTTGGCGGTGGACGCTGTCGCGGTGTGCGGCGATGATGCGGACCGCCATCTGCGGATCGATGTCCGACCCGATCGGGCCGTCTTCACTCTGCAGTCGTTGGACCATGCGGCGGTCACCACCCGGGATGTCGAGCTCGCGCACCGGATCTCTGCCGCTGTCGGCAAGTCCGGGTTTCTGCCGGAGCCCGGACTTGGCACGGGGTCCTCACGGTCCGTCCAGCTACTGGAGATCGCCATCGATGCCCTGGACATCGCCGGGATCCGGCCGTTCTGGAAGGCGGTGCTGGGCTATACCGATGAGGCAGGCGCCGAGGGAGCGGAGGATCCGCTCGTTGATCCGCTCAGGCAGGGCCCGGCCATCTGGTTCCAGCAAATGGACCGCGCGCGTCCGCAGCGCAATCGCATCCACCTCGACATCAGTGTTCCGCACGACGAGGCACCCGGACGGATCGAGACCGCGCTGGCCGCCGGGGGGCGGCTTGTATCCGCGACCCGTGCCCCCGCGTTCTGGGTGCTTGCCGACCTGGAGGGGAACGAAGCCTGCGTCACCACATGGCAGGGCCGAGACAACTGAAACAACGTGCTGGTCACAGCCACTCGTTGATGGCTGCGACGAGGACGGTCGCTTCGTGGCGGACAGCGAGCTTGTCGTATCGCGTGGCGACGGCGCGGTGGCGCTCGAGGCGATTGATGCCGCACTCGACCGCGTGACGCTCGCGGTAGTCGGTTTTGTCGAACTTCGGCGGCCGGCCACCGCAGGAGCCGAGCCTGCGGCGGTTGGCGAGCTGATCGGTCTTGTTCGGGATGGTGCAGCGGATCCCGCGTCTGCGCAGGTAGGCGCGGTTCTTGCGGGGGACGAGTACGCCTTATCGGCGCGAACACGGCGGGGCCGGGTGCGGGGACGTCCCGTCCCCAGACGGGACACCCGGATGAGGTCGGCCACGGCCAGCACTGTGGGGAGTCGCCCCGCTGCCCGGCCGTGATCACGACGGACATGGGACGCTGGCTCTGCTCGACGGCCAGGTGCAGCTTGGCCGTCAGCCCGCCGCGCGAGCGGCCAAGGCCGTGGTCGGCCGGCTCGGCGTGGACGCCACCGGGCGGTTCCTTTTACAGGTCCCCCTTTTTCTGGCTCCGGCGGCATACTGGTGGCCCGGCAGACGGTGGAGTCGACGTTGATGTCCCAGGTCAATCAGCTCCTCGGCGTCCGCCCGGGCCTGCAGCGCAGTGAAGATCCGCTGCCAGGTACCGTCCCGCCGCCAGCGGCGGAACAGGTCGTACGACCGGGCCCAGGGGCCGTACTCGCTGGGCACGTCCCGCCACGGGATGCCGGTACGGACCCGGAACCGTATGCCCTCGATCAGCTGCCGCCGCGTCCATGCCGGCGGTCGTCCTGGCTTCTTGTCAGTGGGCAACAGCGGTTCCAGGACCGCCCATTGCTCGTCCGTCAGATCTCCCCGCGACACGAACCAAGATCATCGCGTGTCCAAGATCCACTTTCGATACACGCCCGAGACGGCCATGATCGTTCTCACCGATAACCGCTGTACCTACGTTCCCCGAGGCCGGTGTCGTACGACGGCGCGTGTCTTACGAGGACAGCGTGGCGTCGTCGCCCGGCGTGAAGTCACCGCTCAGCGCGGCGGCCATGCGCAGGTGCGGCCTCGCGTCGTCCGCGCGGCCCTGCCGCTGCAGCGTGCGGCCCAGCATGAGCCGCGCGTAGCTCTCCACCGGGTCGAGTTCGATGACCTTGCGCAACTCCTCCTCGGCGCGCAGGAGTTGAGCCGAGTGGTAGTAGGCGCGGGCCAGCAGCAGGCGCGGGGCGACCTGCTCGGGCACCTCGTCGGCCAGGGTGCCGAGGACGCGGGCCGCCGTCGCGTACTCCTTGGCGTCGAAGAACAGCCGCGCGCGCTCCCAGCGCTCCGCCGCCGTCCCGTGGTCGTAGTAGGTCGTCTCCACTGTCTGCCTCCTTCGAGCCGTGAAACGATGACCAGTAGTTGAATATTCCACCAGTGCGGTGAGGTGTGCGCCGGGCGCCGCCGACGTGGCCAGAACCTGCGGGATCATGACGGCCGTGCCCGCCGCCCGGCCCCGTCGCGACGGGATTCGCCCGGGAAGTGTTTGCGCCATTGTTCCGGCCGCGCGCCGGACTCATCGGGTGATCTCGGCCGACGGCGGGCAGTTTTCCGTAAGTCATGGGCGATCGCGGCACCGGGACGGCGAGGCGGGAGCGAGGGGGCCGCTGCCGATGTGTCGCCTGCGGCGGCGCGCCACATCCCTGGAGGGAGGCGAGGAGCGGATGACCGCGATCCGGGTGGGAGTGATCGGTGCCTCGGGACGCATGGGCCGTGAGGTGGCCCGAGCCGTCGACGCCGCCGATGACCTGGAGCTGGTCGCCGCGCTGGGCCGGACCGACCGGCTGGAGAGCCTCACGCGCTCGGGCGCCCAGGTAGCCGTCGAACTGACCCACCCGGACTCGGTCATGGACCATCTGGAGTTCTGCGTGCGCCACGGCATCCACGGTGTGGTCGGCACGACCGGCTGGACCGACGAACGGCTCGACACCCTGAGGGGCTGGCTCGCCGCCTCGCCGCGGACCGGCGTGCTCGTCGGCCCCCTCTCGGTCGGCGCGGTGCTCACCATGCGCCTCGCCCGGTACGCGGCCCGCTGGTTCGAGTCCGTGGAGATCGTCGAGATGCACCATCCCGACAAGGCCGACGCCCCCGGCGGAGCCGCCGTGCGCACCGCCCGGCTCATCGCCGAGGCCCGCCGCGAGGCGGGACTCCCCGGCCCGCCGGACGCCACGACCACCACGCTCGCCGGGGCCCGCGGCGCGGACGTCGAGGGCGTGCCCGTGCACGCCGTGCGGGCGCGCGGGCTCGTGGCCCACCAGGAGGTCGTCTTCGGCGGCCCGGGCGAAACGCTGACGATCCGTCACGACTCCACCGACCGGGCCTGCTTCACGCCCGGCTTCCTGCTCGGGGTACGCCGCGTCGGTACGGCCCCCGGGCTCACCCTGGGACTGGAGTCGTTCATGGGGCTGGACTGAGCGGGCCGTTCGGGCACGGCGAGCGGAACCGCCGCCGTCCGCGGGACAGGAGGGCAACGGTGATCGCGAGGGACGGAGGCGGAGTTCACGCGCCGACGGCGACGGCACCCGTTCGCCCGCCCCCGCTCGCCCGCCCCCGCTCGCCCGCTCGTCCGCGCCCCCGCGGTCCGCCGGGCGACCGGCGGACGGCGACCGGCGGACAGCGGTTCCCCGTACCCGTCCGAAGAAGACCACCGGCACGTGACCGCAGACGGCCCGAAGGGTGGAGCACGTGGCAACAGGATCGCCGGGCAGCACGCAGGGACCACCGCACATATCCGACGCCACGCTGCGGGACGCGGCACACATGGCGGGCGTGGAGTTCGGGCCGCGCGACGCCGCGGCCATCGCGGAACTCCTCGTCGCGACCGGCGTCCAACTGGTCGAGGTGGGCATGGTCTCCGGCCCCGGGACCAAGGACGCGGAGCTCATCCTCGCCGCCCACGAGAGCGTCGGGCCCGAACGCTGCGTGACGCTCGTCGTCGTACGCGACCGCCGCCAGGTCGACCAGGCTTTGGGGGAGGCCGAGCGGCTCGGGGTGCGGCACGTCATGTGTTCCCTCCCCACCTCCGAGCGGCACGCCCAGCTGAAACTCGGTTCCACGAGCCTCAAGTTCCTCCAGGTGCTCGCCCGTTCGGCGATATCCCGGGCCAAGGAGCGCGGCTTCCACGTCACCTTCAGTGGAGAGGACGGCGCACGAACCCCCGCCGAGCGGCTCGTCCCGTACGTCACCAACGGTTTCCTCGCGGGGGCCGACCGGTTCCGGCTCGCCGAGACCGTCGCGTGCCTCTCGCCCTGGCGGATGGAGGAGACCGTCGCACGGCTCGTGGAGATCGACGGCTCCGAGATCGAGGTCCACTCGCACAACATGCTGGGCATGGCCGTCGCCAACTCGCTGGCCGCCGTCCGCGCCGGCGCCCGGTGGGTCTCCACGACCGTCGCAGGTGTCGGGGAGCGCGGCGGCAACACTCCGCTGGCCGAACTCCTCACCGCGCTGCGTGTCCTGCACGCGGACAGGCGGTTCGACCTGACCCGCCTCACCGAGCTCTCCCGGCTCGTACTGAAGGGCTCAGGGCTCGGCGAAGCCTTCCAGCCGGGCCCGACCACCCCGTACGCGTTCGCCTACGAACTGGCCGGCCAGCTCAGCCATCCGGAGGCGTACGAGACGCTGCCCGCCGAACTCGTCGGCAACACCCGCCGGTTGAGGGTCCGCAGCCGCCTCACCCCCGGCCTCGTCGCCTGGGCGCTGGCCGGCACGGGCATCGACGTGGACGTCGGCGCCTTCACCTCCTGGCTCGTCGAACGCCAGCGACGGGCCGGCGACCCGCTGCTCGACCGCGACGCGATCTGCACGGCCGCCGCGGAGTTCCCCGCCCCCTGAACCCCGCCCGACTACCGGAGGTTCCGCATGACGCCCCCTACGCTCGCCGGTACCTGCCCCGAGTGCGAGACGGACCTGACCGTGCCGGCCATGGTCGCCGGCGAGACCCTCGTCTGTCCCGAGTGCATGCTCACCCTGCGCGTCGAGGAGATCGCCGACGGCCGCATGACGCTGAAGATGGTCGAGACCCGGCTCCGCGACTGGGGCCAGTGAGATGGGGCCGACCGTCGCTCTCGCCGCGGACCGGATCGGCTGGGAAGAACGCCGCCTGATCACCGCGGCCCCGGCCCACGGCCTGCGCCTGGAATGGGTCAACGACGAGTCGATGTGCCTGGGCCACCCGGACGCCCCCTCGCTGGCGGGCTACGACGGGCTCCTTGTGCGCAGCCGCAGCCACACCCGCGGCGGCCTCCTGGCCACGCTCGCCGAGGCTGCCGGTCTCCCCACCCTGAACACCGCCCGCACCATCCACACCTGCCAGAACAAGGCGGCCCTGCGCATCGTGCTGCGCGCGGCCGGCCTCCCCGTCCCGGACTTCCGCCTGGTGCTCTCCCGCGCGGACTTCGAGCGCGCCCTGCGAGAACTGCGCCTGCCGCTCGTCCTCAAGCCCGTCTTCGGCGGCATGGGCCGCAGGGTCACCCTGCTCCGGCACGCCGACACCGCCGCTTCCGTATACGACTACGTCGAGGACCTCGGGCACGCCGTCGAGCAGGCGAGCCTCATCGAGCCGTACTTGGGCGGGACCTCCGTGCGCTGCCTGGTCGTGGGGGACGAACCGCTCGGGGCCGTCGAGTTCACCGCCGGAGCCGACGAGTGGCGCACCAACGCGGCCCTCGGCAACCGGTGCCGGACCGTGGAACCCGATCCCGGCCTGCGCAAGATCCTCGACGGCGTGGTCTGCGCCCTCGGGCCCGGCCTCTACGGAGTGGATCTCTTCCGTGGTCCCGAAGGGCACGTGGTCAACGAGGTCAATCACGCGCCCGGTTTCCGGGCCCTGGCCACGGCGCTCGGCACCGACATCCCCTCGGCCGTCGCCCGCCGCCTACGAGAGGCCTTCGCATGATCCGCGCGGGAATCATCGGCGCCTCCGGACTCGTCGGAGGGGAGCTCATCAGACTGCTCACGCACCACCCCCACCTGGAACCGGCCTTCCTCGGCGGCTCCACGAGCGCCGGGATGCGCCTCGGCGAGCTGCACCCCGGGCTGATGAAACCCGCCCTGATCGTGCAGGACGTCACCGAGGCCACCACCAGCGGGCTCGACGTCGCCTTCCTGGCCACCCCCGCACCGGTCTCGGCGGACCTCGCCGCGCTGCTCGTGGACCGGGTGCCGGCCGTGGTCGACCTCAGCGGCGCCTTCCGCATCCGCACCCGCCACCTGCACGACCGCTGGTACCCCGAGGTGGAGCGCCGCGCCGACCTCCTGCGGCGCCGCGTGTACGGGCCCCCGGAACTCGTCCGCGACCAGCTGAAGGACGCCGCGCTGATCTCGCTCCCCGGCTGTCACGCGACCGCGATCACGCTGGGTCTTGCACCGCTCGCCCTCGGCCTGGGCCTTCCGCTGAAGAGAGTGCTCGTGGACGCCAAGAGCGGGTCCAGCGGCAGCGGTCTGCGCCTGCGCACCGCCGGCCTGCATCCGCTGCGCGGCGGCGCCATCACGCCGTACGCCCCGACCGGGCACCGGCACGCCGCCGAGGTCACCGACTTCCTCCAGGGGGCCAGGCCCGGCTCGATCGACGCGTTGAGCATGTCGGCCTACGGCGTCCCGACGGTGCGGGGGCTCCTCGCGAGCGTCTACGTCTTCACCGACCGGGTGGTCGACCCGCGTGAGCTGCACCGCACCTACCTGCGCTTCTACCGGGGGCACCCGTTCGTCCGCATGCGGCGGCACACCGAGACGCGGATCCCGATGCCCGATCCGCAGGCCGTGCTGGGATCCAACTACTGCGACGTCACCGCGCTCGTCGACGAGGACGGAGAGCGCATCGTCGTCCTCGCGGCCCTCGACAACCTCGTCAAGGGCGCCGCGGGCCAGGCGGTGCAGGCCGCGAACGTACGGTTCGGGCTGGCCGAGGAGGCGGGGCTGACGATGCAGCCGGTGATGCCCGCATGAGTACGTGTGAGACCCCGTGAGCACCCGGGACGGCCGTCGCACCGGGCCGCCCGGGGCGGCGCCACTCGTCGTCAAACTCGGGGGCAGCCGCCTCGACTCCCTCGGCGACCACTGGTGGGACGATCTGGCGCGCCGGGGAAGGGAGCGGCGACTGATCCTCGTGCACGGCTGGTCCCGGCCGCTGGAACGCCTCGACCCACGCCACGGACGGCCGACGGCGATGCTGCGCGACCGGTACGGGAACCGGAGCCGCTGGACCACACCGGACGTCATCGACGACATCAAGGCGGTCAGCTCCGCCCTGGGCGAGGACATCGTCGGGCGGCTCACCGTGCGCGGGATCACCGCGGAACGGCTGCTCGGCAGCGACCGGCTGATCAGCGCGGGGCCCGCCGAACGCCTGTGGTGGCGGGGCAGAAGCCTCGTCGAGCTGGACAACCTCGTCGGCCCGCCCGGCGCCGTGCGCACGACGCCCCTGGAACGGGCCCGGCCGGGCCACGTCTGCGTCGTGACCCCGCTGGCACGCGACGCGGCCGGCCGCGAGGTCAACACCGACGCCGACCGGGCGGCGGCCGCGATCGCCGGCGCCCTCGGTGCCAGGGACCTGGTACTCGTCACGGACGTCCCCCACCTGACCGTCGAGGGCGAGCCGGTGCGCGGCATCAGCGGCGAGAGCGCGGCCGGACTGCGCGACACGGTGGTCACGGGCGGGATGCGGAAGAAGCTGCGCGCCGCGTGCGAGGCGCTGGACCGCGGCGTCGAGCGCGTCGTCATCGGCGACGCCACCGTCACCGCCCTGCTCGCCGCCGACGCCGGAACTGCCGTCACCGGAGCCTGAGGAGGCCGGACACGTGCCGCGACCGCACGTCCTCGTCGTCGACAACGGCACGCTGTCGCGGCCCCAACTCTGCGCAAGAATCCACGAGTTGGGGTCGAGCGCGACCGTCACCGACACGGCCTCCGTGCCCTCGCGGCTCCCCGCCCGGTATCAGGCGGTCGTACTCAGCGGCACGAAGGTCCGCGCCCACGACCTCGCGCACTACGAAGCCCTCGTCCGGCTCGTCCGGGACACCGACGTCCCCGTCCTCGGCATCTGCGGAGGCATGCAGATCCTCGCGGTCGCCGCCGGCGGCCGCCTCTGCACGGGACCCCAGCGGGTCGGGCGCAGGGAGGTCCAAGTCGACCCCGGGGAGCCGCTCTTCGCCCATGTGCGGTCGCCCGTGACGCTCTTCCAGCGCCACACCCTGTATCTCCGCGAGGCCCCGCCCGGCTTCCGCGTCATCGGCCGCTCCGAGCAGGCGCCCGTGGAGTTCCTCCGCTCCGCCGACGGACGCCTCGTCGGCTCTCAGGCCCATCTGGAATTCCGGGCCGACGGGCGCGAAATCCTGCGCGGCTTCACGCAGTTCTACGCGTGAGGCGCGGGCGCCCGGCCGCCCGTAAGCCGGAACGCGTCAGCGCCCGGGCCGTCCCGGGTGGCGGGCCGCGCCGTCCGGGTCCGGGTCCACCCGCTGGATACGGGCGCGCCGCACGACCTCAGGGCCCACCTCGGCGGCCTCGCGGACCAGCGCGGGCCCGTCCCAGTCGGTGGGCCAGCCGTGCCACAGCCGCAGCTCCCCGCCCACGAACACCGCGGTGATCTGATCCCGGCCGGCCAGCCGGACCAGCTCCCACGACAGGTCGTACGACGGGGTGAGCTCGGGCACCCGGAGGTCGACGAGCAGGAAGTCGGCGGCCTTGCCGGCGGCGATCTCGCCCGTCACCTCGCCGAGCCCGAGGGCGTCGGCGCTCAGCGCGGTGGCGTGGGTCAGCCACACGCGGCCGACGCCGCACGCGGAGTCCCCCGACGGCAGGCCGTGGGCCAGGCGCTGGGCGCTCTCCGCGGCGTCGGTCACGCGGAAGCCGTCGCCGCGGGTGCCGTCGGTGCCGGTGCCGAAGCGGATGCCCATGGCCCGCCACATCAGGGCGTGCGCGACGGCGTTGCCCTTCCAGGCGCTGGCCACCGGGTTGTAGCTGAGCGCGGCTCCGGTGTCGGCGAGCATGCGCACCTCGTCGGGGGTGAGCAGGGTGGCGTGCGCGCCGAGGGTGTGCGGGTTGAGGGCGCCGATGTGGTGCAGGTACGACACCGGGCGGCGGCCCACGCTTTTGAGCGAGCGTTCCACGGCGGCCAGGTGCTCGTTGACGTGGACCTGGAAGACCGCACCGGCGTCCGCGCAGAGGTCGGCGGTCTTCTTCAGCACCTCAGCGGTGGCGTCCTCGGGGACGGGTATCGCCAGCGAGGGATGGATCAGCCGGGAGCTCTGGAAGCGCTCCAGGTGTTCCTTGCCGCCCTTGCCGTCGGAGACGACCTTCGACAGGACGCAGCGCAACCCGGCCTGTCCGGTGGCCTCGGCGATGACGCCCACGTCGACGGGTGCGCGGGTGCCGGCGTCGGCGACGGTGGTGAACCCGCCGCGCAGCGCCTCGAGCGCCGCGAGCTTCGCCGAGAGGTGGGCGGTCTCCTCGTCCAGGGCGTGTTCCAACGGCTCCCACACGGTCTTGAAGATCTCCGAAGGCTGCCCGAACGCCTGGGCCTTGCCGAAGCTCTGCGTCAGATGGTGGTGGGCGTCCACGAAGCCCGGCATCAGCAGGTGGCCCTTCAGCCGCACCGTGCGGGCGTCCCGGTGCTTGCCGACGAGTTCGCGGACGGGCCCGACGGCCCGGAACACACCGTCCTGGACGAGCACCGCGCGGTCCTTGACCGGCCCTTCGGGGAGCAGGACGACATCCGGTACGAGGAGCAGCCGCCGCCCTCCGCGGAAGTCCTCGGGACCGAAGGCCTCACGTCCCTCGCGGTCGGCGGCGGCCGCCGGTCCCGTTCCGACGGCGCCGAGCAGGCCGCCGGTGCCGGCCAGACCCGCCCCGACGACGAAGCCGCGACGCCCCACGCCACGCGTCCCGCCGCCCTCGCGGCCTGCTTCCGGCAACTGTTCGCCCGTGCCCGCCCACGTCTCGTCCTCACCCGACGACCCGTCAAGCCACGCCTGCTGCGCCACCGCACGCTCCTTCGTTCCGCACAGGGAAGGCCCGTCCGCGCGGGGCGGCCGAGCCGGGGGCGCTGACCTTAAGCGAGTCCGTAGGTCGGAACAAGGGTTTCGACAGACGGAAACGGAGGGTGAAGTTCGGGCGGGACGGCCGGGTCGCCGCGGGGTGGCGGAACAGGGCGATCCGTCCCGCTGCGCCGCACGTCACCGGCGTCGCCGCAGGTCAGCATGGGTGGCGTAACTTCCAGGAAACACCGGGACCCTAGGTTGAACGCACGCCGCACGCCGCACGCCGCACGCCGCACGCCGCACGCCGCACGCCGCACGCCGCACGCCGCACGCCGCACGCCGCACGCCGTCCGGCCACGGCGCGAGGTGTACGGGAATGGTCCCCGCCGACGCGTACGGCACCTCACCCTCATGCCCAGCGGAGGTCCCGTGAACGTCCCGCCCATCGCGCCCGGCCCCACGGGCGCCGACCGGATTCCGGCACCGGAGCCCCGGCGGCGGACCCGGGCGGACCGGGCCCGGCAGGTCGCCGAAGTGCTGCGCCGCCAGATCGCCTCCGGGGCGTTCGCGGCGGGCGTGCTGCCGGACGAGCGGGCGCTGATCGCCGACTTCGCGGTGTCGCGCAACACCGTCCGCGAGGCACTGGGCGTGCTCCGCGACGAAGGCGTGGTCGAGCGGCGCCAGGGCGTCGGCACGGTGATCGTGCGGCGGCCCTACGAGCACACCCTGGACCGGCTGACCGGACTCGCCGAAACGCTGCGCACCCACGGCGAGGTGGTCAACCGGGTGCGGGTCGCGGACGTGGTGCGCCCGCCCGGCGAGGTGGCCCGCAAGCTGCACGTCCCCGACGGCGGAGGAGTGGTGTACATCGAACGTCTGCGGCTGCTGGACGGAGTGCCGCTCTCCCTGGACCTGACCTACCTGGCCGCGGACATCGGGGAACCGCTGCTCGACGCCGACCTGGCCGGGCGGGACCTGTTCGGGCTCATCGAGCAGTCCACCGGCGGCCGGCTCGGCTCGGCGAGCGTCACCGTGCACGCGGTGAACGGCGATCCGCACACCTGCGCGCTGCTGGACATCCCGGCGGGTTCGGCGCTGTTCACCGTCGAACGGCTGACCAGGCTGCCCGACGGGCGCCCGGTGGACCTGGAGTTCCTGCGCATCCGCGGCGACCGGCTGGCGTTCTGCGCCGAACTCGTCCGCGCCACCACGGGAGACGAACGGTGAACCCCGACCCCGCCCCGGGCCCCCGCAGCCCAGGCCGCGCCCCCGAAGCCGAAGCCCCGGTGGGCCGCCCCAGCGAAGCCGAGAGTCCCGGACCCGGCCCGCTGACCGTCGCCGTGATGTGTCTGTGCGTCACCCTGGTGGTCGGCATGGTCTCCGCCGTGAACCTCGCCATCCCCGCGCTGTCGCGCAGTGCGCTGCGCCCGTCCGCCGAGTCGGTGCTGTGGGTGGTCGACGGGTACGTCGTGTTCTTCGCCTGCCTGCTCATCCCTGGCGGTGCGCTCGCCGACCGGCTCGGCCGCAAGCGGGTGCTGACCGCGGGCATGGGCCTGTTCACCGCCGGTTGCGCGCTCTGCGCGGTGGCGCCGGGCATCGGCACAGTGATCGCGGGCCGGGTGGTCAGCGGCGTGGGCGCCGCCGCGGTGCTGCCGACGACGCTGGCCCTGCTGGTGGGCGGCGCCCCCGCGCACCGCAGGCCACGGCTGGTGGCGGTGTGGGCGTCGATGACGGGTCTGGCGGCCGTCCTGGGCAACGTCGGAGGCGGCGCGGCCCTCCAGGCCGGTTCGTGGCGGGCGCTGTTCTGGTGCGTGGTGCCGTTGTCGCTGGCGGCACTCGTCCTGGTGGTGGCGTTCTCCCCGGCGCCGCCCCGGCACGACCGGCCGGTGTCGGCGGTGTCCGCGGCTCTGCTGACGGCCGGTTTCCTCGCGCTGCTCTCGGGCATCGTCTCCGGCCCGCAGGCCGGCTGGGGCAGCGCGCGGGTGCTCGGCGGGTTCGCGGCGGCCGTCGTGCTGCTGGCCGTCTGGGCCGGCCGGGAGCTGCGGCGCGAGCAATCGATGCTGGACCCGCGGCTGTTCACCGTGCCGGTGGTGCGGGCGGGGGCGGTCGGGATGGCACTGGTCTTCGTCGGGATGTTCGGCCTGTTCTACGTCAACGGCCAGTACCTGCAGTACGCCAAGGGGTACTCGCCGCTGGGGGCGGGGGTACGGCTGCTGCCGATGGCGGGCGCGCTGCTGCTCGCGCCGCGCTGCGCGGTGACGCTGGAGCGGCGCACCGGGCCGCGGGTGACGCTCGGGTTCGGCCTTGCGGTCCTGGCGTCCGGACTGGGCACGGTGTCGCTGGTCGGCCCGAACACCCCGTACGCCTGCTACGCGCTCGGCGCGACGCTCACCGCGGCCGGGTGCGGCCTGGCCACGCCGCTCCTCTCGCACGGCATGATGTCCGCGCTGCCCGCGCACCGGGCCGGGGTGGGCTCGGGACTGCAGAGCCTGGCACGGGAGTTGGGCAGCGCGCTCGGCGTCGCGGTCAGCGGCAGCGTGGTGACCGGGGCCTTCACCGCGGGCCTCCCGGAGCCACTGCGCGGACCCGGCGCGCCGACCACCGTGCCCGCCGCCGAGGAGCGGCTGGCCGACCAGGGGCTGACCTCCCCCGGCCTGCGGCACGCCGTCGTCACGGACTTCACCGCCTCCCTCGACACCGCGATGCGGGTGCTGGCCGTCCTCGTGGTGGCGGTCGGCGCGCTGGTCGTCGCCTGGTACCCGCGCCGCCAGAGCCGGACGGCGCGGACGCGGCCCCCGCGGGGTCCCGGGCCCGCGACGGACGAATGATGGCCAAAAGCGGACGCTCGCCGCGCGATGTGGACAGGGCGCGGCGCCGACGGATCTTACGGTGCCGGGAGGAACCAAGGCTCTGGAGGCGCGGATGGACAGCAGTCACGGGGAGCGGACGGCCCTGATCGTGGGCGCGGGGGTCGCCGGCCTCACGGCGGCCACGGCGCTCGCCCGCGAGGGATGGCGGGTCGAGATCGTCGAGGCAGGCCCCACCCGGGCGACCTCGGGCTGGGGGTTGTGCCTGACCGGCCCCTCACTGCGCGCGCTGGCCGCGCTCGGCCTCGCCGACGCGTGTCTGGCCGAAGGCCACGGCATGAGCGTGATCACGCACGTGGATGTGCGCGGAGAAGCCGTGGGCCAGGCGAGCCTGCCGCGCCTGATCGGGGCACGGCGGCCCGCGATGGCCGGCATCGCACGTCCCGTACTGCACCGCATCCTGTACGAGGCCGCCGAGCGGTGCGGCGCGGTGGTGCACCACGGGACGACCGTCACTGAGGTGGAGCAGGAGGCGCACCACGTCCGCGTGCGGCTCTCCGACGGCACCGGGCGGCGGGCCGCGCTCCTCGTCGGAGCGGACGGCATCCGTTCCTCCGTACGGGAGTTGCTGGGCCTTAGGGCCGCGCTCGACCACCACGGGCAGATGGTGTGGCGGGCACTGGTCCGGCGCCCCTCGTGGAGCACCGGCATCCATCACTTCGCCGGAGAGACCCACATGGCGGGGCTCGTACCCCTCTCGGAGAGCCGGGCCTACGTCTTCGTGACGGAGAACGGCGTCGAGCCGGGGCATCTGCCGGACGCCGAACTCGTCCCGCACCTGCGGAAGTTGCTCGCGCTCTTCCCCGCCCGGCTGGCTGAGCTCGTCCCGCCGGCGGCCGCGCCCGGTTCGGTCGTACGCCGCCCTGTGTGGACCGGTCTCCTGCCGGGCGCCTGGCACCACGGCAGAGGCGTGGTCATCGGCGACGCCGCCCACGCCCCGGCACCGCAGATGGCGAGCGGCGCGGCCCTGGCCATCGAGGACGGTCTCGTCCTCGCCAGGGAGCTGTCGGCGCACGCGTCGGTCGGCGCGGGCCTGGAAGCGTTCGTGCGGCGGCGCGCCGAGCGGTGCCGGACGGTCGTGGAGACCTCCGCGACCATCATCCGCCTGGAGCAGGCCGGGCGCCACGACGCGACGCATCCGCTGCGCGACGCCTGTCACCGCCTGATGGCCGAGCCCGCGTAACCGGCCGGCGCCGACACACTGACAGCGGACCCCGGACGCCCGCACCACAGTCCGTGGCGAGCCCCCGGCCCCCCTGTAGGAGGAACGCATTGCCGGATCCACTGCGCACCTTCCTCATCACCCGTTCCCGGAACCCCGCCGATCTCCTCAACGCCGCCACCCGCCTCTTCGGCGGCTCCGTCGCCACGTCTCCGCTGGACGGCCCGAGCGGGGGAGACCACGAACTGCGCGGAGTGGCGGCGCGGGACTTCACCGTCGGCTACTTCGCCTCGCCCCTCGGCGTGCGCGTCTCCTCGGCGGGAGGTACCGGCTCGTACTTCGTCAACATCGGGGTGTCCGGGGCCATCGCCGCGTCCCGCGACGGCCTGACCGCCACCCTCGACACCGCGACGGCCGGAGTGATCAACCCCGGGGACACCCAGGAGCTGCGCCCCGCACCCCGGGGCCGCACCAGCTTCCTGGGCCTCCGGATCGACGCCGCCCTGGTCGACCAGGAGTACGCGGCCCTCACCGGGAGCCCCCCGCGGTCCACCATCCGCTTCGGCTTCCCCCTGGACCTGGCCGACCCCAAGGGCCGGACCGTACGGCTCCTCATCCGCTCCCTCCTGGCGCAACTGGACTCGCAGGACCCCCTGTTCCACCACCCCGAACTGCGGCGCGGCCAGCTCCGCTGCATCGCCGCCGCGCTGCTCCTGGCCCAGCCGCACTCCCACACCGACGCGCTGCGGGACGGCCCCCGCCCCGGCCACCCGCGCTCCCTGCGGGCCGCCCTCGCGTTCATCGACGCCCATCTCGCCGAGCGCATCACCCTCGGCGACATCGCCGGGGCCGCCGGCTGCGCCCCGCGGACCATCGGCTCGGCCTTCCGCGACCGGCTCGGCCTGTCACCCATGTCGTACGTGCGCGACCAGCGGCTGGACCGGATCCGTCAGGACATCCTCACCACCACCGACACCATCGGCGCCATCGCCTACCGGTGGGGCGTCTCCCACCTGGGCCGATTCGCCGGCGACTACCGCGACCGCTTCCACGAACTGCCCTCCGACACCGCGGCCCGCCGGTAGCGCCGTGGCCCGGATGCCGCACGCTCCCGATTTGATCGTTCCGGTGGCGGGTAGCCGTGCCCCATGGTCACCGAGAACGCCGATTCCCCGAGCGGCTACGTGCAGCCCGTCGTCGACACCCAGGCCCTCGCCGAGCTGCTCGACGGCGAGTACGCCGAGGTCCGCGGCCTGGTCCGCGCCAACCTGACGAAGTACGCCGGCGTACTGGACGACGCCGAACGGCTCGGCTTCGACGAGTTCCGGGAACGCGTGCGGGAGATCGTCGTCGGCATGGCGGCGACCGGCCAGACCGGCATGGGCTTCCCGAAGGAGTACGGCGGTGGCGGCGACATCGGCGCGTCGATCGCCGCGTTCGAGACGCTCGCCTTCGGCGACCTCTCGGTACTGGTGAAGGTCGGCGTGCAATTCGGGCTCTTCGGCGGCGCGATCCTGCAGCTGGGCACCGAACGCCATCACAAGGCCCTCCTGCCCGACCTGATCACCGGGAAGCTGATGGGCTGCTTCGCGATGACCGAGACCGGACACGGCTCCAACGTCCAGGCCCTCGGCACGGTGGCTCGCTACGACGCGGAAAGCCAGGAATTCGTCATCACCACCGGCGACGACCAGGCGCGCAAGGACTACATCGGCAACGCGGCACGCCACGCCGAGCTCGCCGTCGTCTTCGCCCAGCTGGAAGTGGGGGAGGAGCGCCGGGGAGTGCACGCCTTCGTCGTGCCGATCCGCGTCGACGGACAGGTGGCCACCGGCGTACGCATCGAGGACGACGGACGCAAGATGGGCCTCGACGGCGTGGACAACGGCCGCATCTGGTTCGACGGCGTGCGCGTGCCCCGCGAGGCACTGCTCAACCGGTTCGCCGACGTCACCGCCGAGGGCGAGTACCAGAGCCCGATCGACAACCCCGGCCGCCGCTTCTTCACCATGCTCGGCACCCTCGTCCAGGGCCGCGTCAGCGTCGCCGGCGCCGCCGTCAACGCGAGCAAGGTCGCGCTGACGATCGCCACCAAGTACGCCCTGCGGCGACGGCAGTTCGAGGCGGACTCGGACACCGAGGAGCAGGTGCTCCTCGACTACGGGATGCACCAGCGCAGGCTGCTCCCGCTCATCGCCCGCACGTACGCGCTGCACTTCGCCCAGGACGTCACGCGCACGCAGCTGCACGAGGTGTTCTCCGGCATCGACGACGACGAACAGGCACGGCGCGAGCTGGAGGCGCGGGCCGCGGGCATCAAGGCCCTCGCCACCTGGCACGCGACCCGCACGATCCAGGAGTGCCGCGAGGCGTGCGGGGGAGCCGGCTACCTCGCCGTCAACCGGTTCGCCGCACTGAAGGCCGACAGTGACGTCTTCGCCACGTTCGAGGGCGACAACCACGTGCTGCTCCAGCTCGTGGCGAAGGGCCTGCTCACGCACCACGCGAGCGAGTTCGAGAGCATGGACCAGCTCGGCATGGTCCGGTACGTCACCAACCTCGCCGTCGAGACGGTCATCGAGAAGTCCTCGGCCCACAAACTGCTCGAACGCGTACGGGACCTGCTGCCCGGCGGCGACGAGTGGGACCAGCAGGCGGGTCTCCTCGATTCGGAGTACCACCTCGCCATGCTCCGCTTCCGCGAGGAGCACATGCTCGCCGGCGCGGCCCGCCGTCTCAAGCGCGGGATGGACCGGAAGACCCATCCCGGCGTCGTCTTCTCACAGGTGCAGGACCACGTCATCGCGGTGGCCCGCGCGCACGTCGAGCGCCTGGTGCTCGAGGCCTTCGTCGAGCGGGTGCGGCAGCAGCCCGAGGGCGACGACAAGGTCGCCCTCGGGCTGCTGTGCGACCTCTTCGCGCTCTCCACGATCGAGACGGACCGCGCCTGGTTCATGGAGCACGGCCGGCTGACCGTACAGCGGTCGAAGGCGATCAGCCGCGAGGTGAACGACCTCTGCCGCAGGATCCGGCCCCTCGCGGCCGAACTCGTCGACGCCTGGGGCATCCCGGCGCCGCTGCTGCGCTCGCCCGACCTGATCAGCTGATGCGCGTGGTGACCGTGGCGGAGTTGTTGCCGGTGTTGGTCTCGCGGCTGCTGGTGCCCGCCTCGCTGCGCAGGTGGACCGTTCCGCCGCCGTAGGAGGGGCCCTTGCCCGCGATGTCCAGACGCACGGTCGCGCCCGGCCTGAGGCTGCCCAGATCGGCGATCAGGGAGCCGCCGGGGGTGTACGAGGAGGTGCCCTGGCCGACGCGGTCGGCGACGTGGCTGATGCCGTTGGGGAGCGTCGTGGTCAGGTGGACGTTGTTCGCCGTGCTCTTGCCGATGTTGGTGACGACGACCTGCCAGACCCGTTCCTGGTTGTGGTCGATGTGCCCGGGGCCCGACGCGGTGACCTTCAGGTCCGCGCCGCTCTTCGGCCTGGGGTACTGGTAGTAGTCCTGGTTCCAGTGGCCGCCGATCCAGGCATCGCCGTAGTGCCCGTCGTATCCGGAGGGGGCCGGCGGCTTCGGCGCGGCGGGGGCGGCAAAGACCGGGGCGGCCGAGGCGACGGCGAGAGCGGCCCCGGCGGTGACGAGGGCCGTCAGGGCGCCGACCGTGCGCCGAGTGCGTGAGGGGTGCATCCGAGCAGACCTTCCATGGGGACGAGAGGGGGGAGCGCACGACGCTGGGCGCCCGTCGTCCCAGCACACCACGCGCATCCCGCCGATCCCGCTCCTACAAGTCCCGTCCTCGACGGCAGAAGGTCCCGAGAACGCCCGCGAGCCGTGAGCCGTGCGCCTCCCTCATGACATGGCGATCTCCAGCCACGGGCTCATCATGATCCCGGACGAGCCGCGCGGCTGCTGGTTCAGTTCGGCCTGCGCCGCCCCCAGGTCCTGGCCCGGGCCCTGCCAGAACGTGTACGGGCCGCCGCTTCGCTCCGGAGGGATCAGCGCCCAGTACTGGTAGTGGGTCAGGGTGAGGTACACGCGCTTGTTGATGTAGTCCAGGACCACCTTGACGTTGTGCTCCCAGTCGCTTCCCGTACCCGTGTACTCGGCGAAACCGCGGGGCGCCGTGGCCGCGTCCTGCACCGAGGAGCCCGCACCCGACTGCGAGTTGGCGGTGTAGTGGGCGTGCAGTCCTTGGGCGTGCGCGGGGACGGCGGCCGGGTCGAAGTGGTTGTCCGGCAGCCTGCCGTAGTCGTCCTGGTGCCAACTGCGCAGCGTCCCCGCCTGGTTGGGGCTCTTGTCGCGGACGTCCTTCTGCGCCTCGGACCGCTCGTCGATCACGGGCTGTTGCTGCCCCGGGTCCGGCGTCTCCAGCTGGTAGCGCACGTCGAAGATGAGGTTGAGCAGCGGGCGCGGCAGCATGTCCACGGCCTGCTTCAGCGTCAGCCGCGTCAGCGGCAGGTTCGCCCCGCCGCGCGCGTGGTTCTGGAGCCTCGGCTGCTCCTGCGGGGCGGTGTCGACGAGCGGGCCGAGCGACCGGCCGGTCTTCTCGCGCATCGTGTCGTCGTTTCCCCAGTACGGTTCCGTCTTCCCGGAGAGGGACGTGTGGTAGTAGCCGGTGTTCTCGGTGTCCGGCCGGGTCGCGTACCGGGTCTCCGCGTTCGGCACCGTCACCATGGCGCCGGGACCGTCCTCATGGGTCGGCGGATGGTGATCGGAGACGTAGGTCTGCTGTTGCTCCAGGAAGGCGTTGACCGCGGTGACGAGCCGGGTGGTCAGCCGCAGCGCCGCCGCCATGTCGGGCGCGGCGGACTTGAGCCCGCGCTTGATCTCCTTGAGGTCCGCCTCGAAGGTGGCGCCCGGGTCGAGCTTCTGGGCGCGGTTCACCTCGTCCTGCACCGCGATCGCCAGGTACCGCATGAACACGGCCGCGGAGAGCGTCTCCTCGGTGGCGCCCACGCCGCGCATGTACATGCCGGGGGTGACCTTGACGATCCGCTGCACGGCGGCCGGCTCCCCGGCCGACGCCTCCGCCCGCGCCCCCGAACCGGAACCGACGTCGTGTGTCGCGGCCGTGTGCCCCGTCATGACGCGCCGCGCGGTGGCCTCCGCCTCCCGCTCGAACCGGTCGGCCGGGTCCGAGACCTTCAGACCGGAACCCGTGTCGGTCCCCGCGACCGCGCCCCGGCGCTGCTGGATGACGTGGACCAGCTCATGGGCGAGGGTGTGCCGGTCCGCGCCGCCCTCGCCCACCACGACATGGCTGCCCGAGGTGTACGCCCGCGCCCCCACCTCGGCCGCGGAGGACCGGGCCGCCGCGTCATGGTGGATCCGTACGTCGGAGAAGTCGGCGCCGAGCCGCGTCTCCATGTCGGCGCGCGTGGCCTCGTCCAGGGGGCGCCCGGGAGCGCGCAGCACGCTGTGGACGGTGGACCGCTGCACGTCGGGTGTCCCGTGGCCGCAGCCGGCACCGTGCTGGTGCTGCTCCGGGGGCAACTGCCCGGCCTGGCGCAGCAGCTGCACCACGGCGTCGTTGCCCGCGACCGCCTGAAGACCCGCGAGCCCGCGCGGCACCGCCCGCGGTCCCGCGGGTGCCTGCCGGGCCGGGGCCCGGTCCGGGTCGGCGCCGGTCGTCGTCCTGTTGTGGTCGTGCACGTGGTCCTCATCTGGCGGCGAAATGCGGCTTCCCCCTGCATACCGGGGCGGGTGGCACGCGCACCAGAGCCGCCGGGGCAGTCCGGAGGGCAGAAGGGGTGCCCCGCTCTGCCTTTGGGACGGCGGTTTCACCCTGTGGGACGTGAGGCCGGTTCGAGCGCCGGGTCGGGGTGTGACGTGCGTGGGAGTCGTGAAGAAATCGCGCACGGTCTCCGGGAATTGGTCACGGGAGCGGAAAACTCGGAGGGCTCACTCGGCGCTTCGAACAGGTCGGGCGCCGACCCCCACGATGGGAGACCGATCAACGATGTTCACACTGGTACGGAGCAGAGCGCGGACCGCAGCGCTCGCGCTCTCGGCCGTAGCGGCCCTCGCCTTCGGTACGACCGCCACCACCGGCGCGGCAGCGGCCCCCGCCCCCGCTCCCTCTTCCGCCGTCGAGAAGCAGGGACCGACCTCGGTGGCATACGTCGAGGTGAACGACAACAGCATGCTCAACGTCGGCAAGTACACGCTCGCGGAAGGCGGTGACAACGTCTTCGACGTCGCCGTGATCTTCGCGGCGAACATCAACTACGACACGACCAAGAAGTCGGCGTACCTGTACTTCAACGAGAACGTGCAGCGCGTCCTCGACAACGCTGTCACCGAGATACGGCCGCTGCAGCGAAAGGGCATCAAGGTCGTCCTCTCCGTGCTCGGCAACCACCAGGGCGCCGGCTTCGCCAACTTCCCCTCGCAGCGGGCGGCTTCGGCGTTCGCGAAGCAGCTGTCGGACACCGTCACCAAGTACGGCCTCGACGGCATCGACTTCGACGACGAGTACGCCGAGTACGGCAACAACGGCACCGGGCAGCCCAACGCCAGTTCGTTCGTGCACCTGGTGACGGCGCTGCGCGCGAACATGCCGGGCAAGATCATCAGCCTCTACAACATCGGCCCGTCCGCGTCACGCCTCTCCTACGGCGGCGTCGACATCACGTCCAAGTTCGACTACGCCTGGAACCCGTACTACGGCAGCTGGCAGGTCCCCGGCATCGCACTGCCCAAGTCGAAGCTGTCCCCGGCCGCCGTCGAGATCGGCCGGACCTCGCAGGGCACGGCCGCCGACCTCGCCCGGCGCACCGTGCGCGAGGGGTACGGCGTCTATCTGACGTACAACCTCGACGGATCCGACCGCAGCGCCGATGTCTCCGCGTTCACCAGGGAGTTGTATGGCAGCGACGCTGTCTACACGCCGTAGCACAGCCGTGCGGGCCACGTCCTGACAACGATGTCGGGGGCCAGGGGACAGGAGGGGCCGCTTCGGAGGGGGTTTCCGAAGCGGCCCCGTCTCGGGGGAGGGGGAGGGTTACTTCAGCCCGCGGTCGAGGGCGTTGAACAGGACGCTGTCCGAGGTGTCTCCGGACATCTCCCAGATCATGCCGCCCAGCAGGCCCTTGGCCTTGATGTACTGGGTCTTCTTACCGATGGACCAGGTGTCGTCGAAGGACCACCACTGGCCGTTCGCCCCGGTGTAGCCGTACGTGGAGACGGACTGCTCGTCGTGGTAGACGGTGAGGTTGGGGAAGGCCGCGACGAGGTTGTCGTAGCCGCGGGTGCCCGCCTCCTCCTGGAACTGGCCGGGCGCGGCGCCGTTGGCGCTCTGCCACTCGCCGTGCGCGCCGCCGTCGGCGACCTGCTGCCAGCCGCGCCCGTAGAACGGGAAGCCGATGGTCAGTTTGCGCGGCTTGACGCCCTGGTCGGTGTAGGTCTTCACGGCGTCGTCGATGCTGAAGTCGGTGGGGTACGGGCTCTGCGCGTCCTTGTACAGGTTGGCCTGGTGGCCGGTGCGGTTGGGCTCCCAGGAGTTGTCGCTGCCCGCGCCGTGGAAGTCGTAGCCCTGGACGTTGCCGAAGTCCAGGTACTTGAAGACCTCCTTGAGGTCCCAGCCGTCGTTGATCTTCTTGGCGTCGGCCGGGGTGAAGGCGGTGAGCAGCCGGTGGCTGCCGCCGAGCGCGTCGAGCTGTCTGCGGAACTCGGCGATCAGAGCGGTGTTGTTGGCCTTGTCGTCCGTGCTCCAGTGGTTGCCGGGGTGGCCGTCGGGCGACCCGGGCCACTCCCAGTCCAGATCGAAGCCGTCGAAGATGCCGGCGGCGACGCCGTCACCGCCCGCGCCGTTGTACGCGGGCAGGTTGCCCTTGATGTACATGTCGATGCAGGACTTGACGAACTTCTTCCGCGAGTCGTCGGTCTTCGCGACGTCGGAGAAGTACTTGGAGTAGGTCCAGCCGCCGAGCGAGACGACGACCTTGAGGTTCGGGTGCTTGGCCTTGAGCTTCTTCAACTGGTTGAAGTTGCCGCGCAGTTTGCCCCAGCCGTCGTCGGCGACGCCGTCCACGGACTGCCCGGCCGGGAAGGCCCGGCCGTAGTCGGCCTCGGCGTCCCCGGCGCCGTCACCCTGGTTGGGATCCTGGGGGTTCTGCGTGGTGCCCTTGGTGACGCCGTTGAGGCAGGTGAGGTTCTTGGGGTCGACGTTGGCGAAGGCGTAGTTGATGACGTCGAGCTTGGCCGCCGCACCGGACGTCTCCAGGTCCCGTACGAAGTACTGGCGGCCGTAGATGCCCCACTGCACGAAGTAGCCGACCTTGGCGTACCCGTCCTGGCCGACGGGGTCCTTGGTGGTGACGGAGAGGGTGTTGCTCGCGGGCGACGCGTTGTCGGCGGCATCCCGCGCCTTGACGGTGAAGGAGTGGTCGGTGGCGGGCGCGAGTCCGGTGACGGTGCTGGTGAGCGTGGCCGCGGGCAGGCTCTCCACGAGGGTCGTGCCGCGGTAGACGTCGTAGGCGGCGACGCGCTGATTGTCGGTGGCGGCGTCCCAGGTCAGCTTCACGGTGCTCGAAGTGACGTCGCTCGCGCGGAGGTTGCGGGGCGCGGTGGGCGGGACGGTGTCGGTCGCCGGGTCCACGGTGGTCGCGCTGACGGGGGCACTGGCCTCGCCGGTGTTGCCGCGCGTGTCCTTGGCCCGGACGCTGAACTGATAGGCGGTCGCCGGTTCCAGGTCACGCACCGTGGCCTGGGTGGTGGCGCCGGCCGCGACGACCGTGGTGCCGCGCAGCACCTCGTACGACGCGACGGGGAAGTCGCCCTGCACGGCGGCCGTCCACTTCAGGCTCACCGTGCGGGCGGTGGTGTCGGCGACGCTCACGCCGGTGGGCGCCTTAGGTGGCACGGCCGCGGTGCCGTCGCACTTGTCGCCGTTGACGAGGCAGCCGGTCGGCGCCTTGAGCTGGCCGCTGCCGCGGAAGGTGTAGCTGTACGGCTCGGTGTCACGGCCCGCCGGGACGCGGGCGTTGTAGTAGGCGGGGGTCACGACCACGTGCTTGCCCTTGATCTCGGCGGTGCCGTGGGTGTGGTCGCTGATGGTGACGCCGTCGGGCAGGTCGAACTCCAGGGACCAGGTGTCGACGGCGGTGTCACCGCTGTTCTTCACGATGAACTTGCCGGTCCAGGACGAACCGCTGCCCTCGCTGACGAAGGTGGCGGTGAGTCTGGCGGCCGCGACGGCCGGGGGCGCGAGTGAGGTGAGTCCGGCCAACGCCAGTGCGAGCACGGCGAGTACGGCGATGAGGCGTCGGGGCGGGGCGAGGATCCCGTGGGGTCCGGCCGCTGGTCTGAGTGGGGACACGGCTCTCCTTGAGGAGGTGAGGCGTCCGTGCGGGGCCTGCCGAGTCTGCCGGGACTGCCGAGGCCGGGGTGCTCGGGCTGGCCGGGAGGCTCTCCTTCGGTTCGCGTCCGTGTGTCCGCCGCTGCCGACGGCGTACGGGGGCAGCGTTGGATGCGGGAACGGGTCCGATGGGGCGGGGGTCGGACGCGCTTCCTGCGGTACAGACCTTTAGGGAACCACCACCCGTGAGCATGTCAACGCGCACGGAAAGGCCCCGGACCGTACCAATCCGCGGTGCCTCGCCTCTCTGCCACGCTCCGGCGCACGGAAAGGACTGGACCAATCCCGCGATATTTTGCTCCCCTTTGACTTGAGGCGGCCCACCCGTCCTGTCCGGGGTGTCGCCTCCGGGAGGTCCGTGCTCGCCGCCGGGTCAGTCGCTGGTGGCCGCCCGGGACCGTGCGAGGGCGTCGAGCCGGGCGGCGAGGTCAGGGTGGCTGGCCGCCAGGTGGGGCCGAGTGGCGTTCAGGGGGCTGACGAGCGCCGCCGGGTCGTCGTGGGACAGGGCGGCGTCGAGCTGGCTGACCGGGCGACGGGCGGCGGCGGGGAGGTCGGTGAGCGCGGTGATCTGGCCCGCGACGCGGCGCAGGTCGGCGGCGTGGCGACGAGCCCAGGTGGCAAGGGTGCGGTCGGCCGCACGGCGCTCACGGGTGGCCTGCACGCGCTGCTCTCCCGTGGTCCCCGCGGGGCCGGGGCGGTTGCGCAGGTAGCGGCGCTCGGCGGCCTGGCGGCTCGCCACGCCCAGCGGGTGGGCGAGGTCGGCCCAGCTGGCGCCCGCGTTGCGGGCCGTTTCGATCAGGCCGGTCTCCCAGCCGGCGAGCTGCTCACGGATCTGGCGGAGCAGCAGGAGCGAGGCCAGGGCCTGCTCCGGGTCGGCGCCCGAGGCGACGGGAAAGCCGGACGAAGCGGGGGAGCCCGCGGAACCGGCGGAGTCCGGGGAGCCGGAGGCCTCGTCCCGGGCGGTGTTCAGGGCCTCGCTGATGGAGTCCAGGGCCGCCGCCGCGGCCAGGAACGCCGCCGGTCCCTGGTTGTCGGCATCGGACGGGATCGGCTGGTCACGCGCTGTCATCGGCACCTCCATTGGCGTCTCCGTGTCTCCGTACGCGCCCTCCATGGACCTCTCCGAAGAGCGCGTCATCATTTCGATGACATCAGCTTTGTCATCCATTGGATGACATGTTACAACGGTTTCAGTGAAGCGCATTGGCAGCTACTTGCCCGACCTTCTGGAGGTGTTTCGCGATGTTGATGCGCACCGACCCCTTCCGCGAGCTCGACCGTCTCGCCCAGCAGCTGACCGGCACCTGGACCCGGCCCTCCGCGATGCCCATGGACGCGTACCGCGAGGGCGAGGAGTACGTGGTGGCCTTCGACCTCCCCGGCGTCAGCGCCGAGGCGATCGACATCGACGTCGAACGGAACATGCTGACCGTCAAGGCCGAGCGCCGCCCCACGGCCAAGGGCGACGGCGTGCAGATGGAGCTGTCGGAGCGGCCGCTCGGCGTCTTCTCCCGCCAGATCGTGCTGGCCGACTCGCTGGACACCGAGCGCATCAAGGCCGACTATGACGCGGGCGTGCTCACCCTGCGCATCCCGATCGCCGAGCGCGCCAAGCCCCGCAAGATCACCATCGGCGGGGGAGGGTCCCGTATCGAGGGGGAGTCCTCCCAGAAGGAAATCTCCGGCTGAGCCCGACGACCCGGACCGGCCGGCGGCGGAGGACGGGCAGCTGATCTCCCCCTCGCCCCGCCCTCCGTCCACCGGCCCCAGAGAGGTGGCGGCCGACGTGACCCTGCGACGGGAAGCATTTCTCGACCACGTACGGGAGCGCGGCGAGTACCGGAACCGAGACGAAGCGGAACGCGCGGCCCGCGTCGTGCTCGCCCTGCTCGGCGCGCACCTGGTCGGCGACGTGCGTGCCCAACTGGCCGCGCGCCTGCCGGAAGAGTTCGCCCTGATCCTGCTCAACCCGCTGCAGAGCGCCGAACCACTCTCACCGGAGCGGTTCGTGCGGGCCACGGCGGCGTGGATCGAGGGAGCCACCGAAATGACCGCGAACTGGGACGTCAGCGCCGTGCTCAGCACGGTCGCCGACACGGCCGGCGACGACCTGCTCCGGCAGATCCTGCTCCAGCTCCCCACGGGCTACGACCTGCTCTTCGGCCGCCCCAAGCTCGCCTGACCACCCACCCGCCCGCGCCCGGACCGCGCTCCCCGCCGGGCACCGGCACCACGACATCGGAGACAGAAAGGCAACCACCGCAGTGAAGTCCGACCGGCCCGCAACGCTCCGGCGCCCCTCCGCGATGACGTACGAACAGATGCTGGAGAAGGTCCGTTACGCGGGCGCCTACCCCACCCGGGAACGAGCCGAGGAAGCGGTGCGCCTCGTGCTCGAAGGACTCGGGCGCCAGCTGACCGGCGAGGAACGCGTCGACCTCGCCGCCCGCCTGCCCCACCGGGCCGCCGCCATCCTCACCGCCCAGATCCCCGACCCCCGGCCCCTCACCGGCTGGGCCTTCGTCAAGGACCTCGCCGCCCGCACCCAGGCGCCCCTGGCCACCACCCGCTGGGACACCGGCTCCGTCCTGACCACCGTCGCCGCCCTCGCCGGGCCCGAGCTCCTCACCCGTATCCTCGGCCAACTCCCCACCGGTTACGCCCTCTTGTTCGGCCGCGCCGAACTCATCCAGGCCGCCTGAGCGGATCCCGGCCCCCCCCCGCACGCCCGGGGACGGACCTAGCGCGAGCCGAGGAACTCGATCGCCCGCCGGGTGAGGAGCCCGGCGGCGTTCGGGTCGTGGGACGGCAGCGAACTGTCCGTGAACAGGTGCTGCTCCCCGGGATACAGGAACATCTCCGCCTCCGCGCACTCGGAGACGAGTGCGCGGGCGGCATCGATGTCCTCCACGAAGAACGGATCGCCTTCCATCGCATGCACCTGCACGGGCACCCGGTCGGGCCACGCCGGGCCGAACTCCGTGACAGGGATGCAGGCATGGAGCAGAAGCGCGCCCCGCGCGCCCGCCCGCGTCTGCGCCAGCTTCTGGGCGGGCAGCACACCGAGGGACAACCCGATGTAAACGGCGTCCCGCGGCAGGAGTTCGGCCGCGCGGACACCGCGCTCCGTGATCTCGCCGAAGCCGATCCCCTCGACGTACCGCTGCCCCTCTTCGAGGGAGCCGAAGGTCCGCCCGTCGAACAGGTCGGGCGCGTGGACCGTGTGGCCGGCCGCGCGGAGCTCGTCGGCGAACGCGACGACTCCTGACGTCAGCCCCTGCGCGTGGTGGAACAGTACGACCTCGGTCATGCCCGGATCCCTTGCTCGTGGGCAGCGAATGATCCGGAACTCCAGGATGATCGAGGGACGCCGAACAAGACCCGTCCTACGGAAACGGGGGAGTGACGCGAAGGGAGGGCCCGGCGTGTGCCGGGCCCTCCCTCGTGATGTCGGTACGAGCGAGCTCAACGGGCGGTCACAGCACGGCCGTTCACGTCAGGGAACGGACTCGTATTCCCTCGCGTTACCACTCGTACCGCATCGCCCGCACTCACGCGGGCGGGTACACCAGTGTGATCTCGCGGTTCAGGCCGGTCTCGTCCGTGTCCGGGTACATGGAGACCTCGCCGTCGGACCAGCGCACCAGGAAGTCGTCCGGGTGGCGGTTCTCGGTGTAGTCGCCCGCGGCCAGGACGGTGGCGTGCGCCCAGAGGCGGTTGGGCTTCTTGAGCTGGGTCTCGCCGTGGAAGCCGTTCTGGTCGACGTCCTTGTAGAGCGTCAGCTCGCCGTCGGTCCAGCGCACCATCAGGTCGTGCTGGTCGTTCCCGGTGAAGTCGCCCGAGGTGAGCGTCGAGGCGTGCTTCCAGGTGCCGTTGGGCGCGGCAAGCTGCTTCTCGCCGTGGAAGCCGTCGCGGTTGACGTTGGTGTAGAGGGTGACTTCGCCGTCGCTCCAGCGGACCAGGAGGTCGTCGGACCACTTGTTGTCGCTCGTGTAGCGCCCACCGGTGATGGAAGTGGCGTTCTTCCACAGGTCGTTGGGCTTCTGGAGCTGGACCTCGCCGTGGAAGCCCTTCTCGTCCACGTCCGGGTAGAGCGTGAGCTCGCCGTCGGACCAGCGGACGATCAGGTCGTCGCGGTCGGCACCGGTGAAGTCGCCGGACGCCATGGTGGCGGCGTGCTTCCAGGTGCCGTTGGGGCCGGTGAGCCGGATCTCCTTGTCGAAGTTGTCGGCATCCTCACCGGCACCCCGGTACAGGGTGACCTCACCGTCGGACCAGCGCACGATCAGGTCGGAGTAGTCCCAGGTGCCGGGGTTGCCGTCGGTGAAGTAACCACCGGCCATCGCCTCGGCGTGCTGCCAGGTCTCGGCCTTGCCCAGGACGCCGCGGCCGGCCGGCGGGCGGTTGTTGACCGCGTCGTCGTACAGCGCCTTGGCGTCGCCGTCGAGGTACGAGCTGTACGAGATGTCGTCCTTGTCGCCGCCGGTCTTCCAGCCGCCGATGACGCCGATGATGCCCCAGCCGGTGCCCTGCTTGATGAGGAAGGGACCGCCCGACGCGCCGCCGGAGTACTTGTCGCACGCGATGCGCAGGAAGCTGCCCGGGATCTTCGGGTCGGTGCTGTTGTAGCGCACGGTCTTGTCCGTGCAGTCCAGCGGGCGCTTCTGGTTGGCCGGGTAGCCGATCAGACGGACCGGTGAGTGGTCGTACCCGGCGTTGATCTTCAACTCGGCGCCGCCGACGACGTCCTCGACGTTCTTGCCGCCGCGCGGTTCGAGCTGCAGGAAGTTGAAGTCGAGGTCGGCACCGGCGTCCGGGCCCTTGGCCAGGTACCGCTTGTCGACGTAGATGCGCCCCGGCCGCACGGTGAAGGCGCCGTGCGGCTTCTTGCCGTCGTCGTACTGCGGGACGAAGGTGAGGTTCTTGCGCGCGTCCTGGTCGTCGAAGCAGTGACCGGCGCTCATCACGATGTTCTTGCCGGGGCTCTTGACGACCGTGCCGCCACAGAAGCGGCCGGTGTTGGTGCCGTCGTTCCAGAAGAAGGTGCCGACGATCGGCAGGCCCTCGAACGGGCGGCTGGCGGAGCGGGCCAGCCTGGAGGGAGGAGCCGAGAACCCCTTGGCCTCCTGCTCCTGGACGGGCTTCGCGGCCCGCATGCGCGCCGGCGTCCAGTAGTCGTCGGCGTCGGCCGGCGTGAAGCCGCGCGCGTCCTGGTCACCGCCGGCCGGCACGGGGGTCGGCGGCACGGTGGCCGACGACTTCGCCGTGCTCTGCGCCGTCGGCTTCTGTGCCGTCGGCTTCTCCGTCTTCTTCACCCCGGGCTTCGGCCCGGGCTTCTGCGTGTTCTCCACCGTCGTCGGAGCGGTGGCTTCCCCTCTGGGCGTCGGATCGCCCTGATCCGCGTACGCCGGTATGCCCGGCAACAGAACCAGTGCCGCGGCCCCCGCCGCGGCACCCAGCGCTCTGCGCAATCGCATGGTCGTTTCCCCCACATGAAGATGAGAGGCGGGTCACGCCGTGTGGCATGACCGCGCCGATATGAGTCATGATCGTAAGACTGTTGCGGACTGGAGGATATATGGTCAACTTCACATCTCTGTCCGTACGTAGCGGATATGTCGCAATCACCGTGCCTGTACTGCTCGTTGGGGCCGCGGCCACTGCCGGCGCCGACACGCTGCCTTTCCCCGGGCGGGGGTACGTGTCCGTCGGCGGCCCCGCGCGGCCGGGCGAGGTCGTGGACATCACGGTGAAGGAGCGTCCCGGCAATCCGCATCCCACGGCGGTGGACATCTCCGGCCCCGCGCTGACCGGCGACACGGCCCTGGGCGACACGGGGAGCGCCTGGGTGGGCGCGGCCCGGATCAAGGACGGGACCCGGCCCGGCATGTACGCGGTGAAAGTGACCCTGCGCCACAAGGACGCGGACTGCGTCGGCGAAGGGGATAAGGAGTACGTGTGCGACTACCCGCCGATCGTGCTGCGGGGAAAGGTGAAGGTCGCCGCACCGGACGCGTCATCCGGTCACGCACGCGGAACGGCGTCTGAGGACGGGCCGGGCTTCGGCACCGGTGTCGCCGTCGGTGTCGGCTCCAGCGCCGTCGTGGCCGCGCTCGGCGTGGGCGGCGCGCGGGCGCGCCGCAGGCGACGCGCGGGGGACCGGACCTCGTGATCGCACGGCACGGCACGGGCGGCGGGGCCACCGCGTTGGCACGGCGCTCCCGGTCCGTGGTGCTCGCGGTGCTGCTGGTGACGGCGGGCACCTCGTGCACGGGCGCGGGGCACGGCCCGGCGGCCCGGAGCGGAGCGGACGGCGTCGGGGACGCGCTCTTTCCCGGGCTGGGCAACGGCGGCTACGACGTCTCCCACTACGACCTGGACCTCGACTACATCCCCGAAACCAACCGCCTCAAGGGCACCGCGGTCATCACCGCCCGCGCCACCCAGGGCCTGAGCCGCTTCAACCTCGACCTCGCCGGACTGAAGGTGCGGACCGCCACGGTCGACGGCGCGAAGGCCAGCTTCCGCCGCGCCGGAAACGAGCTGACTCTGACGCCCGCGAAGGCAATCCCCGACGGGGACACATTCAAGACCACCGTCACCTACGACGGCACCCCGAAAACGATCGAGGGGGCCGACGGGGGCCTGGAGGGCTGGATCGAGACGGACGACGGCTCGACCGCCCTCGGGCAGCCCACCGGCTCGACGACGTGGTTCCCGGGCAATCACCACCCCTCGGACAAGGCGACGTACGACATCACGGTCACGGTCCCCAAGGACGAGGACGGCGACCCGTACGACGTGGTGAGCAACGGCGAGTTGGTGAAGGAGACGGACCGGGGCGCCCGCGTCACCCGGCACTGGCGGACGAAGGAACCCATGGCGAGCTACCTCGCCAACGTCTCCGTCGGCTACTTCGAGGTCCACCGGGGCAGAACCTCCGACGGCGTGCCCGTCTACGTCGCCGTCGACCCGGACGAGAGCGAGGACGCCGAAGGCATCGAGGAGTCGGTGCCCGACGTCATCGACTGGGCGACCGTGAATTTCGGGCCCTACCCCTTCTCCTCGGTGGGCGCCGTCGTCGACCATCTGCCCGGGCTCGACTACGCCTTGGAGACCCAGACCAAGCCGTACTTCGAGGAGGCGCCCGAAGAGACGCTGCTCGTGCACGAGTTGGCGCACCAGTGGTTCGGCAACTCGGTCACCCCCGGCGCGTGGAAGGACATGTGGCTCAGCGAGGGCCTCGCCACGTACGCGGAGTGGCTCTGGCAGGAGGACCAGGACGGCAAGCCCGCCCAGGAGACCTTCGAGGAGTTCTACGACGGTACGCACCCGGAGGCCGAGGGCATCTGGGACTTCCCGCCGGCCGACCCGCCCAGCGGGGAGCGCGCGTCGGACTCTCCGGTCTACGGGCGGGGCGCCATGACCGTGCACAAGGTGCGCGAAGCCGTCGGCGACGACACCTTCTACGACATCCTCCACACCTGGACGAAGCGCTACCGCCACCGGAACGCCGACGCCCGGCAGTTCATCGCCCTGTGCGAGGAGAAGTCGGGCAAGGACCTCTCCGAGGTGTTCGACACGTGGCTCTTCGAGGCGGGGAAGCCGGCGCACATCTGACGGCACCGTCGCAGCGACGGCAGCGGCGAGGGCGGGTCACGCCTGCCCGGGGCCGTCTCCCGCGGGGAGGGACTCCACGGCGCGGGCGATGGCGGGACGGAGCTGATCGAGGCTGTCGCCGGGGCCCAGGATCATGCGCCGGAGCTGAGGCATGGCCAGGCTCCAGCCCACCAGACCGAGGGTGAAGAAGAGGCGGGTCCGGGGGTCGGCGCCGCCGTCCGGGGTCTGCGCGGCCTGAAGCTTGTCCTGGTAGTGCCGGGTGCGGGCGTCTTCTCCAGGGACCGGCTGGTCGCCGAGTTCGAGGGCCTCCCACATGAGCAGCCGGAGCGCCTCGGGGTGGGCGCGGTGGTAGTCGAAGAGGCGCTCCGCATAGACGGGCAGCTCCTCGTCGCCGGGCGGGACGGCCCGGGCGAGGTCGGCCATGAGGCGTTCGAGGACGGCGGCGAAGAGTTTCTGCTTGTCGCCGAAGTAGTCGTAGATCGCCCGCTTGTTGGCCTTGGCCTGGGCGGCGATGCGATCCACGCGGGCGCCGGCGACGCCGTGGGCGGCGAACTCGGAGGCCGCCGCCGTGAGGATGCGTTCTTTGGTCGCCGCGGAGTCATATGCCATGCGCCGATGGTAACGAAGACGGGAACGAACTGGTTCGTTTGACGAGCGGGCATCCGTCTGCGACGCTCTCGACCAGCTTTCGAACCATCTAGTTCGTTCGGTTGGAGTCGCGATGTCCCCGATCAATCCACCCGCCCCTCCCGAGCCCGCGGCGCCGGGGCGGCGACTGCCGCTGGTGATGGCGCTGGCGTGCGGCGTGAGCGTGGCCAACGTCTACTTCCCGCAGGCCCTGACCCCGCTCATCTCCGACGGCCTCGGCATCACCCCGAGCGCGGCGGCGGGCGTCGCCACGCTCACCCAACTCGGTTACGCCGCAGGCATCTTCCTGCTGGTCCCCCTCGGCGACCGGCTGCCGCGCCGACCCCTGATCACCATCCTGCTGGCGGTGACCGCCTGCGCCCTGCTGACCGCCGGCCTCGCCCCCACGGCGGGACCCCTGATCGCCGCCGGCGCGGTGGTCGGCATGGCCACGGTCGTCCCTCAGTTGCTGCTCCCCATGGCTGCGGGCCTGGTCGCCCCGGACCGGCGCGGCTCGGTGATCGGCACCCTCCAGGGCGGTCTGATCGGCGGCATCCTGCTGGCCCGTACCTTCGGCGGTGTCCTCGGCGAGCACCTCGGCTGGCGCGCCCCGTACCTGGCAGCCGCCGCACTCACCGCCCTGCTCGCCCTCGTCCTCGGCACGGCTCTGCCGGCCACCCCCACGGCCTCCGTCCGCGAGCGGTACCCGGCGCTGCTCGCCGGTACCGTACGGATGCTGCGTACCGAGCCGGAGCTGCGCCGCTCCGCGCTCTGTCAGGCCACCCTCTTCGGCGCCTTCAGCGCCGCCTGGACCGCCCTCGCCCTGCTCGTCACCGGCCCCCGCTACCGGCTGGACGCCCAAGTGGTCGGGGTGCTGGCGCTGATCGGCGCCGCCAGCATGTTCTGCGCCCCGGCGGCAGGGCGCCGGGTGGACCGGCACGGCGCGGACCGCGTGAACCGGTGGTGCGTCATCGCCACCCTCGCCGCCGCCGCGGTCCTCACCGCGGGTACCGCCGGCGGCGCGCCGGGCCTGGTCGGACTTGCAGGTGGGCTCCTGCTGCTGGACGTCGCGGTGCAGTGCAGCCAGGTCGCCAACCAGGCCCGCATCTTCGCCCTGCGTGCCGAAGCCCGCAGTCGCCTCAACACCGCGTACATGACGTGCTCGTTCCTCGGCGGCAGCGCCGGTTCCTGGCTCGGCATCCGCGCTTACGACCTGCTGGGCTGGCCGGGGGTGTGCGCGCTCACCGCGACCGCCGCCGCTGTCGCCCTCGGGGCCCTTCTCACCGGCCGACGCCCGCGCCGTAAGGGTTCGTCGCCCGTCGGGGCCGTGGCGTCGACCGCGGGATCACCGCGGTGAAGGGGTGCCGGTCCGCCCCGCGGGCACCGCCGCCGGGACCGCCTCCCACATCCCTGGCGCCACCACCACCGACCCGAAGGATTCTCCATGACGTTCCCTGCCATGCCCCCGGCCATCCTGCAGTTCTTCCGGGCCTCTCAGGACGGCGATGCCGAGACCTGGGCGAAAGCGTTCGCCGAGGACGGGGTCTTCCACGACCCCATCGGCTCGTCACCGATCGTCGGACGCGCCGCGATCGGCGACTTCATCGCCTCCGTCCTGCCCGACTTCCGCCCCTTCCTCGGGCTGACGCCCACCGAGGCCCACACCGTCGGCCACCACGTCGCCGTCTCCTGGCGCGGCGCCGCCGTCACCCTGGACGGCAAGCCGGTCAACTGGTCCGGCATCAACATCTACGAACTGGACGACACCGGCCTCATCCGGGAGGCCAAGGCGTACTTCAACAGCGCAATCTTCAAGGCCCAGCTCACCGGCTGAGTCCTCCGAACCCGCCCGGCGTTCTCAGAACCGCACAGCGCCGATGTCGCGGACGGTCTGGGCGAGGGCCCGGATCAGTTCGTTCTCGGATTCCCTGCGCCAGATCAGGCCGTAGGGAATGGTCCCCATCTCGGGCACGGGGACGAAGCGCACCTGGGACAACGCGGACCAGTAGCGGGTGACGTGCGACGGAAAGGGGTGGACGATCTCACCGGTGATCACCAGGTGGATCAGTTCGTCGGCGTTGGAGACCTGCTCGACGCGTTCGAGCGTCTTGCCCCGGGGCGTGTAGAACGACAGGTAGCCGTCCTCCCAGTAGTCGGGCATCTCGGGTGGCATGGCATGGGCGAAGTCGGCCAGGGCCTCTACGGAAACGGCGGGCTTCTCGGAAAGCTCATGGGCGGCGGAGACGGCCAGGACGCGGCGGTCGTGGAAGATGACCGGGCCGACGGTGAAGTCGGGTTCGTTCACCGGCAGCCAGGCGATGAGCACGTCGTAGTCGCCCTCGCGGAGCCTGGCGAAGGGGTTGATGTAGGGCGCCCTGCGGATCTGCAGCTCCCACTGGGGGTGGCGGGACCGGAACGTCTGCCAGAAGGCCTGCAGCTCGGGCACGTTGAACGGCATCATGCCGACCCTCAGGCGGTCGGTCTTGCCGCGGACGCTCATCCGGGCGCGGTCGAGGCTGTAACGCAGGTTCGCGTAGATCGGCGTGAGGTCGGCGCGCAGCTGTCGGCCGAGCGGCGTCAGACGGATCTGGCGGCGGTTCGAGCGGTCGAAGAGGAGGCCCCCGAGCTGGCGTTCCTGACGTTGGACCGCCTGGCTGACACGTGCCTGCGTGAGGTGCAGCCGCTCGGCCGCCCGGCCGAAGTGCAGTTCCTCCGCCAGCGCCAGAAAGATCTCGATGTCACGTATTTCCATGTGTGGCCGACCCCCGTCATAAGCCTGAGTTATCGAATCCTACTGATCTTCGGCGTTGATGGGCGCGGCGGGAAGCTGAAGGATCGCTGGTGCGCCGGAACCGCCGCTCGGTGATCCGCGAGCGGCGCGGTGCCCGTCCCCGTGCCACCGCACCGCCCGGCGCCGCCCGCGGCCGCCGGGCCGTGTCGTACGTACGGGAGACCAGCCGTCGTCCCGGGCCGTCAGCACGCCCGCACATCCAGGGAGGAACCCTTCATGAAGCCGCTCATCACCGGCGTCACCGTGCCGCAGGAAGACGTACGCGCCGTCGTCGGCCTCGTCGCTCAGATCGAGTACGCGCAGCAGAACGGACTGCCGGACGCGTTCACGGAGTTGTTCCGCCAAGAGGCCGTGTGGACCGTGCCGCACGGTGACCCACTCACCGGGTTGGAGGCGATCGACGCCTTCGCCCGCCGTTCGCTGCCCGCCACGGTGGACCGGCCGCTGACCCTCACCTGCGAGGCCGAGGCCATCGTGTTCATCCGGCCCGACCTCGCCGCGGTCAAGATCCGTCAGCGGCCGATCACCCGTGACGGGCGGCGCCTCGACGAGGTGCTCCGCGGCCACGACGGCCCGGACCGGCGCGGCAGACGGTGCGACAGACCCAGCGCGGCCCAGCGCCGCTGGGCCGGCGTGGTGGCGGCCCACCCCGAGGTGGCCCCCGGCACCCCGGTGTACGTCCTGACCAAGGACGACGGCCGGTGGCGCATCGCCCTCGCCCAGGGCACCACGGCCATCGGCCACGACACGTCCGACGTGGACCGCGTCCAGCCGGCCGGAGCACACCGATGACCGTCACGGGTACCTCGACGGCATCCGCCCCACCCGTCGACGAGCGGGTTCCGCTCACCAGGTGGCTCGCCGTCGTCGCCATGGCGGTCGGGACGTTCGCGTTGGTGACCGTCGAATCACTGCCCGTCGGGCTCCTCCCCTTCATCGGAGGGGACCTCGACGTCTCCGAAGGGACCGCCGGACTGATGGTGACCGTCCCCGGACTGGTCGCCGCCCTTACGGCGCCCCTGCTCCCGGTGGCGATCGGCCGGCTCGACCGGCGGGCCGCCCTGATCGGCCTGATCACCCTGATGGTGCTGGCCAACGGTCTTTCGGCGGTGGCACCCGACTTCACCGTCCTGCTGGTGTCGCGCTTCCTCGTCGGCATCAGCATCGGCGGCTTCTGGGCGCTCGCCGCGGGCCTCGCCGTGCGGCTGGTGCCCGAACGGTCCATCCCCCGGGCCATCGCGGTCGTCTTCGGCGGCGCCACGGCGGCCAACGTCCTCGGCGTACCGGCCGGGACGCTGATCGGCGGGCTCGCGGACTGGCGCACGGCCTTCGTGGCCGCGGGCGCACTGGGTCTCGTCGTCCTGGTGGCCCTGCTCTTCCTGCTGCCGCCCATGCCCGCCCAGCAGGCCGTCCAACTGCGCACGCTGCCGCGGCAGTTCCGGCACCCCGTGGTGCGCGCCGGTGTCCTCGCCACGTTCCTCCTGGTCGGCGGCCACTTCGCCGCCTTCACCTTCGTCAGCCCGGTCCTGCACACCACGTCGGGCATCGGCGAGGGCGCGATCGGCCCGCTCCTGCTCGGCTTCGGCGTCGCCGGCATCCTCGGCAACTTCCTCGCCGGTGCGGCCGCGGAGCGGAACGTCCGCGCCACGATCCTCACCATCAGCGTCGTGCTGACCGTGATCCTCGCGGTCTTCCCGCTCGTCGGCCGCACTCCGGTCACCGGGGCCCTGCTCCTGATGGGCTGGGGGCTCGCCTTCGGCGGCGTACCCGTCGGCGTCCAGACGTGGATCCTCAAGGCGGCACCCGACTCGACCGAGGCGGCCACCGCCCTGAACACCTCCGTCTACAACCTCGCCATCGCACTCGGCGCCCTCTTCGGCGGGCTCGTCGCCACCCACCTCTCCATCAACGGCGTCCTGACGACCGGGGCCGTCCTCACCCTCTTCACCGCCCTGGCCGTCCGGAGCGCGCGCCGGAGCTGACCGGGGGACCCGGCCCGCTCGACCGCGCGCACCCATTCGGGAGACCCCACCCCACCAGAGAGCCCGGCGGTTCAAGCCCCGGGCGTCTCGTTCCTCGGAAAGGAGTACGCGCATGCACGCGTCAGCCGAAGCGCCGCCGAAAGCCGACGACCGCATACGCGGCCTCGCCCGCGACATCACCCGCACCACCCGACACCCCCGAGGCCCCGGCCGGCCCAGACGCGGCGGGCCACCGGGAAAGCCGGCCGCCGGCTCCCGGACGGCACGCGCACCGTCGGGGGAGGCAGGTCACCCGCCCGCCACCGGACGGGACATGGCAGACCGATCGTTCCACTCCCGAGGGGTTACGGCATGTCGTTCCACACCACTGCCGAGGTCATCCACCGCTTCAACCGTGCCTTCATCGAGCACGACGCCTCGTCGCTCCCCGACCTGATCGCCGAGGACTGCGTGATGGAGGCGAAAGATCCGGCGCCCGACGGGGCCCGCTATGAAGGTCGCGCCGCCTGCCTGGAGTTCTGCCGGGCACTCGCCGAGGACCGCACGGGCCGGTACGAGCCGGAGGCCGTCCTGATCACCGGCGAACGCGCGACGGTCCGCTGGCGGTACCACTTCGGCGACGGACCCGACGATTCCATCCGCGGCGTGCACCTCACGCTCGTCCGGGACGGGCTGATCGTCGAGTCCCTCGGCTACAGCAAGACCCCGGGCGACGCCCCGCCGACCGGGGCCGCCCCCCACGAAGAGCGGAGGAACCCCTGAATGCGCGCACAGTCGCCGACCTGCGGCCCACCCGGACGCACACCACCCCGTACACCGAGGGCGGCGCCCCGGACGGACCGGAGACCTACAGGTCCATCACGTCAGAGTTCACGAAGATCACATCGGATGAGTCATCACTATGTCTGTGGATACAGGGGGCCGGATGTGGACACGTGCGTCCACCCGCGAGGTTTCGGCGGCGGACAGGTTCGACTGGTTCACCGAGACGGTGGCCACGGAGATCATGCCCGTGGCGATCGGCACCGACCGGGCCGATGACTTCCACGCCGGCATCGGGGCGATCGAACTGGGCGCGGTCACGGTGTCGACGCTGGAGTTCTCGCCCGTATGGTCGCGCCGCACCCCCGCGCACATCAGGCAGGGCGACCCCGAGCAGTACCAACTCGTGCTGGTCCAGGGCAACGCGATGAAAACCAGCCAACTCGGCCGGGACTCCGGCCTGGTCGTCGACGGCTTCATCGTCACCAACACCTCGGCCCCACTGGAGTGCGACACCGACCGCGACGGCGGACCGACCCGCGTGATCGTCCTCCAACTCCCGCGGTCGGAGCTGCCCTTGCGCGCCGGCCGAATCGACCAGCTCGTCGCCCGCCGGCTCCCGCGGACCGGCCTCGGCGCGGTCATGGCCGACTTCCTGACGAGCCTGCGCGACAACGGCCCGGACTGCGGGAGCGAGGAACTCCCGACGCTCGGGCGGGTCGCCCTCGACATGGCCACGGCCTACCTGGCCGAACAGCTCGGGACCATGGAGGCCACTCCGCCCGAGGTCCGCGCCCGTGCGCTCCTCGAGCGGGCCAAGGTCTACATCGAACGCAACCTGGGCGACCCCGGACTCACCCCCCGAGCCGTCGCCGACCACCACAACATCTCCCTGCGCGGCCTCTACGCGCTGTTCCAGGACGAGTCCGAGGGAGTCGCCGGACTCATCCGGACCCGCCGCCTGGAGCGCTGCCGCGCCGACCTCGCACGACCGGAGCTGAGAGCGCTGCCCGTCCAGACGATCGCCGCCCGCTGGAGCTTCTCCAACGCCACCGTGTTCGGCCGCGCCTTCCGGCAGGCCTACGGCCTCACCCCCGGTGAGTACCGCCGTCACGTGCTCGGCCCCGGCCCTGCACGTGGAGTCGAGAGTTCCTGCACGCCACGACGACTTTCGGCCGTCGGGCACCTCTAGATTTTCCTTCTGTCGGTGAGGCGGGAGACATCCGCCGAAATCCGATGAAGATCAACTTTACGTAGATAAATGGGGAGTGGACGTGAAGGTACTGGTGCTGGGTTCCACCGGCTACATCGGGTCGGCCGTGGCGCGCCGGTTCACGGAGGAGGGCCACCAGGTGGTCCACTTCGTGAAGGACGCGGGCAAGCTGCCGGCCGAGGCGCAGACGGTGGTGGGGGACCTGGCCGACCCGGACTCGCTTCGGGCCGCCGTCACCGATGACATCGACGCCGTCGTGAACCTCGCCACGCCGACCGGCGAGGAGGCCGTCGACGCGGCGGCCGTGGACGCGCTGACCGAGCGGCTGCGCGGCTCCGGGCGGGCCTTCGTCTACACCAGCGGCATCTGGGTGCTCGGCGCCACCGGTGACGCGGCGGCCGACGAGGACGCGCCGACGAACGCGATAGCCATCGTCGGCTACCGCCCGCGGATCGAGCAGCGGGTCCTCGCCACGGGCGGGGACGATGTGCGCGCCCTCGTCGTGCGGCCCGGCATCGTGTACGGCCGGGGCGGCGGCATTCCCGGCATGATGACCGGCTGGGCGCGCGAGAACGGCATCGGCCGCTACGTCGGCCCGGCCACCACCCGCTGGCCGATGGTGCACGTCGACGACCTCGCCGACCTGTTCGTGCTCGCGGTGACCAAGGCCGAATCCGGCAGCGTGCTGCACGGCGTGGCCCACGAGGCGGTGCCGGTCGCGGCCCTGGCCGTGGCCGCCGACATCGCCGCGGGCGGCGCGGGCCGGGCCGAGCCCTGGCCGCTCGAGCAGGCCGCCGAGGCCGTCGGCGCCCCGTTCGCCGAGGCCCTTGCCCTGAACCAGGTGGTGTCCGGGCAGCGTGCCGTCGCCGAACTCGGCTGGACGCCCAGCCGCCCCTACGTCCTCAACGAACTCGCCGGAGGCGACCGTGGCTGACATCACCGGATCCACCCTGCCCATCTGCCGCACCTGCGGCACCCAGTACGCGACCGCGCGTGACGACTGCCCGGTCTGCCTGGACGAGCGCCAGTACGTGGGACGCCACGGCCAGCAGTGGACCAGCCTCGCCGAACTGCGCGCCGAAGGTCACGAGGGCCGCTTCGAGGAGCAGGGCCCGGACGTCCTCGGCATCGGCTGCACCCCCGAGTTCGCCATCGGCCAGCGCGCCCTCCTGGTGCGCACGGCCGCCGGCAACGTGCTGTGGGACTGCGTGCCCTACCTCGACGACGCGATGATCCGCGAGGTGCGGGAGCTCGGCGGCATCAGCGCGATCGCCATCAGCCACCCGCACTTCTACTCCGCCATGGTCGACTGGGCGCACGCCTTCGACGCCCCCGTCTACCTGCACGAGGCGGACCGTCAGTGGGTCGGCCGCCCCGACCCCGCCCTGCGCTTCTGGAGCGGGCAGACCCACAAGCTGACCGACGAGCTGACGCTGATCAACCCGGGCGTCCACTTCCCGGGCAGCACGGTCATGCACCGCGACACCGACGGGGGCGCACTGTTCACCGGCGACGTCGTCAACGTCTGCCCGGACAGCCGCTGGGTCACCATCATGTACAGCTACGCCAACCACATCCCCGAGCGCCCCGACGCCGTCCGCGCCGCCGGCAAACTCCTCGCCGGCTACCGCTTCGACCGGCTCTACGGCGCCTGGTGGGACCGTGTCGTCACCTCCGACGGCAACGAGGTCCTGGCCCGTTCGGTCGACCGCTACCTGCGCTTCGAGCAGGGCCTGCCGACGGAGACCGGCGCGTGACCGAGGCCTCTCGCGCACGGCGTTCACCGCGCCGGCGGCCTCTGTAGGACCGGGTGCCGGGTTCCGGGAGCGGGACCCGGCCACTCGGCCACGCGCCTGACAGCACCCACGGGACGGGGGAGGAGACATGAGGGAGCTGCTCGGCGCGGCCACGGGGTTTCCCGGCGTTTTCTTCAGCGCCGCCTTCCCGGTCGTCATCGGCTTCTGGCTGCTGGTCCTGTTCGGCGCCATCGACGCGGACGGTTTCGACGCGGACGTCGATCTCGGCGCGCTGGGGCTCGGCGGCGTGCCGGTCGCGGTACCTGTGTCACTGATGGTCGTGATCGGCTGGTGCACCAGCGTGACGTGTTCGGTCCTGCTCGGACGCACCGGCCTCTGTGGCGTCGTGCATCTCGCCGTGGACGCGGGCGTGTTCCTCTTCGCCCACCTCGTGTCGTGGGGGTCGACCCGAGCCGTCGTGCGCCGACTGGCCAGGCGGCCCCTGGATGAAACGGGACTTTCCCGACAGGACTTCAACGGCACGGCCCCCACCATCCGCACGGGGCGGTGACGACCGCGACCAGCGGACTGCGCTCACGCGCCCGCGCACCGCAGGATCGAAAATTCGGACATGATCGTTCTGGTGTATTCCGGATTTCTGGGTAAGCGCCTGTCCTGAAGGTCAAGAAGTATGGAAGCGAGCGGATCGTATGGGCGGGGCTGTCCAAGATGAGGTTCGGGTGCTGGACGGCGGGCCGGTGAAGGTATCGCAGGCGTATGAGGGCAGTACCGCGGACATCCCGGAGGCGCGGCAGCTGGCCCGCGCCTTCCTGGAGCGTGTGCAGTCGGTCCATGGACTCCCGGTGTCCGAACGCGCCATGGGCACGGTGCAGCTGGTCGTCAGCGAGCTGCTGACGAATGCCTGCAAGTACGCCCCTGGTCCCTGCCTGCTCGACCTCGAGTTGACCGGCGGCCGTGTCGAGGTGTCGGTCTGGGACAGTGCGCCGGTCCTGCCGGTGGCCAGGGCGGCCGACCCGGGACGGATCGGCCAGCACGGCCTGGAGATCGTGATGGCGGTCTGCCAGAGCTTCGCCGTACACCGCGAGGTGGTCGGCAAGCGCACCAGCGCTTCCGTGGCGCTCGCCGACGACGCGGAGGGACACATCGCCGGCCACCGACCTTGAGCTCGCGATGCGACCGGAAGGTTTTCGTAAACCCCACCCCGGCCGACAAGGCACCCCTAGCCGTCCGTGTCAGGTTTTGGGGGGCCGGCGCCGCTGGGGGCTGTCCGTCGCGATCGGGAGGCTGCGCAGGGGCAGCGTGGTCGGCGGGGGGAGTGGTTTGTTGGTCGGGTCGGCGCGGAACGACTGGAGCAGGTAGGCGACCAGGCGGCGGGAGGCTGCGGCGTCGTCGGGCAGGGCGGTGACCAGGCCGCAGTGTGCCAGCAGGACCACACCGAGGTCGGAGGGGTGGAAGTCGGCGCGCAGTGCGCCGGAGGCCTGGGCTCTGCGTACCAGGGTCGTGAAGTCACGTTCGGCTTGTTGCCGGAAATGCGCGTGTTCAGACGTATTCGTCAGGAAGTCCGCTAGGAACATGGCCGGGAATCCGCGCTCCTCGCGTTGCAGCGCGCAGATCGTCTCGATCAGCCGCTGAAAGCCTTGCCACGGGTCAGGGGCGGCCAGAGCGTCGGTGAGCGCCTGTGCGCAGGTGTCCACCTGCTGTTCGAAGGCGGCTTTGGCCAGGGCGTCGCGGGTCGGGAAGTGCCGGTACAGCGTGGCCACGCCGACCTGGGCCCGTCGGGCCACGGTCGCCATCGGGGCGTCGAGTCCGTGCTCGGCGAAGACCGCGCGGGCGGCGACGAGGAGGCGCTGCCGGTTGCGGCGGGCGTCCGCCCGCACCGCGCCCGGGGCGGTGATCCGAGAGGATTTCGCCATCACTGTCTCTCTCTTGCGGTGTAAGTGGACGATTGCGTCCACTTACGAGCTTACGGTCGATGCCGAATCCCCCAACGGCCCCGGCGGCAGAGGCAGAACGATGGATGACCGCATGATGAAGGCAGTGCTCTACGACCGCTACGGCGGCGCTGATGTGCTCTACACGGGCCGCGTGCCACGCCCTGAGCCCGGCCCCGGCGAGGTCCTGGTGAAGGTGCGCGCGTTCAGCGTCAACGGCGGCGAACTGGCGGTGCGTGCCGGCCGGCTCCGCCTGCTGAGCGGCCGGAAGTTTCCCAAGCACGTCGGGTTGGACTTCACCGGCGAGGTCGCCGCGCTGGGCGCCGGCGTCACCGGGTTCACGGCCGGGGCCCGGGTCTGGGGGATCCTGAGCCGCGGGTTCGGGTTCGGCAGCGCCGCCGAGTACGTGAGCGTGCCCGCCGCACGGGTCGGCCGGCTCCCCGACGGCCTGGACCTGGTGGACGCCGCCGCGCTGCCGGTGGCCACCACGGCCATCACGGCGCTGCGTGACAAAGCCAAGCTGCGCCCCGGCGAACGGCTCCTCATCAGGGGCGCGGCGGGCGGTGTCGGCAACGCTGCCGTCCAGCTCGCACGGGCGTACGGCGCCGAGGTCACGGCCCTGGCCCGGGCAGCCAACCTCGACTTCGTCCGGGGACTCGGCGCGCACAAGGCCATTGACCACCGGACGGTGCGGCCGGCGGAACTGGGCCGCTTCGACGTCGTCCTGGACACGACGGGGACCGACCTGCGGGCCTTCCGGCGCCTGCTGAACCCCGGCGGGCGCATGGTCACCATCGCCTTCGACATGAAACGGCCCGCCGCATCCCTCGGCTACCTCGCGGCCAGCACGCTCCACGGACACGGCCGGGTCCGCTTCTTCAGCGGCAACCCCACACGAGCAGACTTCGACGACCTCGCCCGCCACGTGACCGAGGGCAAGCTGCGCCCCGCCGTGGACACGGTCTTCCCGCTGGAAGAGACCGCAGCGGCACACCAGGCACTGGAGGCAGGCGGCGTCCAGGGCAAGTACGTGGTCAAGGTCGCATAGGACATCCGTGGCGAGGTACCTGAGGCCTCAGGAAGGTGGCCGCTCTGTCGGGACCGGTTGAAGTGCGGGCCAGCGAGCCAGCATTCGTCGACGCATGCCGGCGGTGAGGCTGCTCACGCCGCTGAGAGAGGTATGGTCGGCGGTCATCCGGCTGACGACACCGAGCCGGTGGAGGAGCCGTTGCCGGGCAGTGGCCGTACCCCACTTCCAGTCCCGGTCCGGAATCCGGGCCAGGTGATCCCTGCCTTCGCGGTGCGCCCGCTCGACGAGTGCGTCGCCGCGGAGCAACCAGCCGGTGCACGCGTCGACGAGACCGTCCTGGGTATCGGAACCGGTCACGGTGCGCCAGGCGGTGCGGTATGCGTGCTCCGCCCGTTCAAGGAGCGGCTCTGACGCCGAAGTGACACACCAGCAGGTCGGGAACCCGATACGCAGATAGGCCAGCTCCATCAGGCCGCTGCCCAGGGACGCCTGCTCGAAGTCGATGAATCTGATTCCCGTGGCCGTGTGGAGATCGTTTCCAGGACAGGGGTCCCCGTGGAGGAGGGCATGGCCGGATACCTGGCCGAGCCGGATCAAGAGGTCATCGAGTTCGCCGGTGACGCCGAGCGGGACAGGGACCTGGAGAGCCGCGGCGAGGTTGAGAAAGGAGTCGACGTCGGTCCGGTTCGGGCCCTGCCACCGGGGGAGTACCCCAGCGTCTTCCGGACGGGCCGTGGCATGCAGCCGTGCCAATGCGGCTGCGTAGTCGACGATCCAGTCGCTGGACGGACGCCGGTGATCCAGGTGCTCCAGTACGAGCACCCGTGTCTCAGGATCCGTGGCCAGCAGCGCGGGCACCACCGGCGTTTCCGCTCGGGCGGCGAGTCGCAGCGCGGCCACCTCGCGGGCGTATCGCTCGTCGGCATCGGGGCCCTCGACCATCTGCTTGACCACCGCTGTTGTGTCCGGCAACTCGACCCGCCACACACGTGAGCGCGGGCTACTGCTCAGCCGGCGAGAGCGCCTGGGTGCTCCCAGCTCGGCCCGTAACTCATCCCCGAACACCGGTCGCGACCCCAACATGGGCTCATCCTTCCACGCGGCCGACCGATACTTCCTGCGGAGTGCCGCACCGTCGTGTCCGGACGTGCAAAGGGTGGCGGGCTCGGCAGCGGCGTTGCTGGGTGAACCGACCCGCTGTCGCGGGCGTTCACCGGAGAGAAAGGCAATTCCGCCTGTCGATCAGGGAGTTCATCATGTTGGATCGTCGCTCTCTTCTGCGGACCAGTGGCGTGGCGGCAGCCGGCGCGTTCGGAGCCGTCGCCGCCGCGACCGCTGAGGCATCCTCCGCGCCGTCCCGCGGTCATCACTCGTTCGTTCACGACCCGACCGCCGGCGTAACGCGCACCTTGCTCCAGGAGCACCCCTCGCCCGCCAAGGGCTGGAAGACCGTGCAGACCCTCGTCGAGATACCTCGGCGCAGGGAATCGGGCCGCCACAGCCATCCGGGAGTGGAGGTCGGATACATCGTCCGCGGCGATGTGTCGATGGAGTTCGACGACGGGACCACCCTGCGGCTTCGCACGGGCGACCCCTTCTTCATCCCCTCCGGCACCATCCACAACGCTCGCAATGTCGGAAAGGTGACAACCATGATGCTGTCCACCTACGTCGTCGACGAGACGAAGCCGCTGGTCACTACGTACTCCCACGGAATCTCCTTGTCCGCATAGTCGCCGGTGGATCACCCCCGCTGCTGCCGCGGACACCAGGGTCGGCACATCCCGACGCGGTCGGCGACCCGATCAGTCGGAACGACACCCGGCCCCTGCGGAACGGCAAGAAGGCGACAAGGTCTTGGCAAGTGCCTCCGGCGAGCGTGTGAACCGTTCGTCCGCGGATGCGGCTGAGCACTCCACGGAACACTTGGACAGGATCGAGCACCACGAATGAACGGGATCATGGAAACGCGGACCACTGCCTCCGCTCCGACCTGGTCGCATGATCGGAACCTCCCATCCGACGCTGACTGTGACGCCTTCATCAGAGACATCTACGACCAGTACGGGCCTCTGCTCGTCCGGTACGCCGCACGCTTGCTGGACGGTGACTGGCACAAGGGAGAGGACGTCTTCCAGGAGACCGCGGCCCGGGCCTGGAAACACGCCCGTCACCTGGGCACCCGCGGTGAAAGTCTCAGACCGTGGTTGTTCACCGTGACGAGGAATCTTGCGATCGACCATCACCGGGCCTGTCGTGTGCGGCCGTTGGAGCACATGTCCGTCGAGGAGCTGGACGTCTCCAGCGACAACACGGCATCCGCGCTCGACTCCCATGCGGTGTCGCAGGCCCTGGGGGCGCTGAACGAGCAGCAGCGAACCGTCATCTGGCTCATGTACTACCTGGAATGCAGCGTTGCCCAAGCGGCCGCGCATCTCGGCATACCGGCGGGCACCGTCAAGAGCCGCGCCTTCTACGCCGTGCGGGCGTTGCGCAAAGCGCTGGAGAAGCAGGGGATCCCGGGGATGTGACCTCATCTCCCGCATCCGCCGAGGTCGCGGATGCCGCCGTGACCTCGGCAGGGCGTCCGGAGCAGGGCCGGAGCCGACCAGACCCGCAGGCGTTAGATGGTGAGCCGCCGGCAGCGGCCGTCATCGCTCTCGCTCCGACGCCACCGGGTCGTCGGCCCCGTCGGCCGGCTCCGAGCCAGGGCTCAGATCGCAGCAGCCTCACTTCTCGGTACCGGGAGCTTGTGCTTCCCGACCGCCCGCTCCGGCACGGTGGGCACGGGGTCCTCATTGAGTTCGAGGGCGGTGAGCCGTTCACGGACCTGCTGGGCACTGTGTGCCATCGCCCGCGCCTCAGCGTCTCGAAGGGCATCGACCCAGTCCGTCCGTGCGCCTTCCCGGTCGCCCATGGCCAGCCGGGTGTCGCCGAGCCGCATCAGTGTGCCGATGGCATTCCTGTGGTCTCCCAGTTCACCGAAGGCCGCCGACGCCCGCTGGTACGTGGTCATCGAGTCCTCGTACCGGCCGAGCAGGCGAAGGTTGTGGCCCAGGATGTCCCACCCCTGGGCGAGCTGCCAGGGCGCGTCGAGGCGGTGGAACAAGGCGATGCCTTCCTCGCTGTACAGAAGGCTCTTCTCGAGGTTCCCCAGGTTGGAATGGAACCAGGCGAGTTCGAGGAGGCACTCGGCCAACCACAGTTCTTCGCCGGTCTCCCGGGAGAGTTCCAGTCCCCGCTCGGAGGCGGTCACGGCTTCCGCCGTCCGCCCGAACAGGAACAGCGCACAGGCCCTGACGTAATGGGCTCGTGCCTGTTCACCGATGTCGTCGAGCTCCTCGAAGATCGCTGTCGCGTGCCGCAGCTGTTGCAGGGCCTGCTCCTGATGGCCGAGGTAGCCGTGGATCCCACCCAGGTGCCGTAGGCAACGGCCCTCTTCGAGGAGGTTGTTCTCGCGCCTGGCCACTTCGAGGGCGGGGGTCAGCGCGGCGATGGCTTCGGGCCAGAACTCCTGGCGGTTGAGGTACTCCTTGAGTGACCAGGCGAGCCCGGTGATGTGGGGGTCGAGCTTCTGGCTGACGGCGGTGCGGAGCAGGCCGGACAGCACGTGGTGTTCGGCGGTGAGCCATCGGGTCGCCTGATGGACGGTGGTGAGTTCTTCCGGGGTGACGCCCGGGCGGGGTGCACCGAGTTCGAGGTCGTGTGACGTGTCCTGTTTGAGGAACCGGTTCGCCTCGCAGGCGGTGAACATGTAGTGGTCAAGGACCCGGAGAGTGGCGTGATGACGGCCTTGGCCGGTGTCGTGGGTGTGAGCGAGCTCGGCCGCGTAGCCGCGTAGGAGGTCGTGCAGGCTGTAGCGACCGGGCAGCGGTTGTTCGACGAGGCAGGAGCTGAGCAGTTCGGCGAGTGCGCGGCGGGTCCGGGAGAGGGGGAGGCCGGCGAGGCTGGCCGCGGCGGGGGCGGTGATGTGGGGGCCGGGATGCAGGGCCAGCAGGCGGAAGAGCCGGGCGGCGTGCTCATCCAGTGCCTGGTATGACCAGGAGAAGACGGCGCGCACGTCGGTGGTGGTGTCGAAGCCGGCGAACGCCTCGAGTCCGCCGTGGGTCTGTTGCAGGTCGTCGACGATGGCGTGGAGGGGGAGTGAGGGGTCGAGTTCCGCGCGGGCCGCGACCACGGCCATGGCCAGGGGAAGTCGTCCGCACAGACGGACCATGTCGGCTGCGGCGGTGGGCTCGGCGGCGAGTCGTTCGGTTCCCAGACGCCGTTCGAGGGCCTCGTGCGCCTCGGTCGGTGAGGGCAGCGCGAGCCGGAGGGACTTGGCCCCGTCGGTGGTGATGAGGCCAGGGAGCTGGTTGCGACTGGTGATCAGTGTGAGGCAGCCCGATCCCGCGGGAAGCAGAGGGCGCACCTGCTGCTCGTCGCGGGCGTTGTCCAGTACGAGGAGGATCCGCCGGTCGGCGAGGAGGCTGCGGAAGAGTGTGCTCCGGTCGGCGGTGTCTTCGGGGATGCGCGGGGCGGGGACGCCCAGAGCGGTGAGGAAGCCGTGCAGGGCGCCACCGGGTTCGACCGCGGGAGCGTGCGGGTGGAATCCGCACAGGTTGACGAAGAGCTGCCCGTCGGGGAACGAGGAGGCGATGCGGTGCGCGTGGTGCATCGCGAAGGTCGTCTTGCCGACACCCGGAGCCCCGCTGATGACCACAGCGGGGGCAGGGGTGGATCCGGGGCGGCCCGTCGCACCGATGACGTCGTGCAGCCACCCGCCTTCGGCCGCCCGTCCCGCGAACACCGGGAGGCTACGCGGCAGTTGAGCCGGCCGTGCCGAGGTTTGAGGAAGGTAGGCTGTTCTCCTGCCGTCCGCGACCGGCGCACCAGACGCGTCGGACCCGGCTTCCGCGGCGTCCGGTCGGCCGGCGGCCGGGCCGGTCGACGAGGTCGCCAAGCCCTCGTCCGTTGCCCCGGTCGTGGTGGTCCCGTTCGGACGGTGGGCGTGCCGGGTCACCGCGTCGTTTGTCCCGTCGGCCGGGTGCAGCGGCGGCAGGTCATGGTGGAGGATGCCCTGGTGCAGGGCGCGCAGGGCCGGACCCGGTTCGAGGCCGAGCTCGTCGGCCAGGTGCGCGCGTACGTCGGTGTAGCGCTGCAGCGCTTCCGGGTGCCGACCGGCGAGGTACAGGGCTCGCAGCAGCAGGGCCCAGCCGGTTTCCCGCAGGGGGTGCTGCGCGGTGATCTCCTCGGCCGCGCCGAGGGCTTCGGTGATCCGGCCTTGCAGGAGCAGGCCAGTGGTGCGGATCTCGCGAGTGGTCTGCCGCAGTTCTTCCAGACGTGCTGTCTCTTGGACGGCGAACAGGTGGTGGGCGGCGTCGGCGAACGCCGTGCCGCGCCACATGTCCAGGGCCTTCTGGGCCTCCTCCACGACGCGATCGGGTCGGCCTTGGTCCAGGAACCGGTGTGCTTGGGCGACGGACCGCTCGAAGCGCACCGTGTCACGGTTCTCGGGCGGCACCCGCAAGGCGTAGCCCAAGGGTTCGGTGACCAGTACTTCGAAGGCCCCCTGGCGGCGCAGATGCTGGGGTTCCAGGATCGCGCGCACTTTGCTGATGTGGGCGTGCAGGGAACCCATCGCGGTGCTCGGTGCACGCCCCGGCTGCCGCGGCCACAGCTCCTCGCACAGAGTCTCCGGAGAGACCGCCCGGCCGTCGGCGAGCAGCAGTCGGATCAGCAGGAGTCGCTGCCTGCGCCGACCCGGGTCGAGTACCGCCCCCGCCCGCCGTATCTCCAGCGGACCCAGCACCCCGAAGTCGAGCCCTTGCCCCACAACTGTCACCGTACCCAACTGAATTTCACTAGGCGACGTCACAACGTGTTCGTGCGGCGGTGACTGAAACGGGCCGCGACTCCACCGGCCCGGCACCCACAGGAATGTCGTCGCGGCTCTGGGGACGAGAGCGACAAGGACCACGTTGTCCGCTCTCCGCATACCGGACAGGACAATAGCAGGACGTGCCTCCTCGGGAGCGGCACGTACACAGATGTCATGACCTGCGACGATGCATGAACCGCCGTGACCTTCAGCCCGTTGAGTGAGCGAACGACTGTCGTCCGGAGTGGAGAAGAACATGGCCGTCGCTGGAACGAGCACTGACCGGTTCGAACCGGTACGAGCGGCGCTGACAGCGCACCTCGAAGCCGGCGAAGAGCTGGGGGCGTCGATCGCCGTCGATGTGGACGGGGTCATGGAAGTCGACCTGTGGGGTGGCCACACGGACGAAGCGCGGACCGTTCCGTGGCACCGGGACACGCTGGTGAGCATGTGGTCGACCACGAAGACCCTCACCAACCTCGCGGCCCTCGTCCTTGTCGACCGGGGCGCACTGGATCTGCGCCGCCCGGTCGCGCACTACTGGCCCGACTTCGCGGCCCAGGGGAAGGAGCACGTCGAAGTGCGGCACATCCTGGCCCACACCTCGGGCCTTTCCGGCTGGGAGCAGCCCTTCTCCATGGAAGACCTGTACGACTGGCCCACCGCGAGTGCCCGGCTGGCCGCGCAGGCACCCTGGTGGGATCCGGGCTCCGCGTCCGGCTACCACGTGCAGACCCAAGGACAGCTGGTGGGAGAGCTTGTCCGGCGGGTGAGTGGCCGTACCCTGACCGAGTTCGTCGACACCGAGATCGCCGGGCCGGCACGAGCCGATGTCCAGATCGGTGCGCGCCGGGCCGATTGGCCGCGCATCGCCGATCTGGTGGCGCCCTCGCGGCTCTCCGGCATACCCACCGGCCTCGATCCCGACGGGATCTTCACCAAGACGCTGTTCGGAAGCCCCGCACGTGACGAGCACGTCGACACCTCGCGGTGGCGCTCCGCCGAGCTTGGAGCCGTCAACGGTCACGGCAACGCACGGGGCCTGGCCCGGGCGCTCTCCGTCATCTCACGGGGCGGCCAGGTCAATGGCCACCGGCTGCTTTCCGCGGAGACGGTGGCAGAGGTGTTCGACGTCCAGGCCGACGGAGTCGACCTGTTCCTGGGCGTCCCCGTCCGCTGGGGCATGGGGTACGCACTCGCCGATCCGAGGACTATGCCGCACATGCCCACCGGCAGGATCTGCTTCTGGGTCGGTCGGGGCGGTTCGATCGTCCTGATGGACCTCGACCGGCGCGTCACGTTCGCGTACACGATGAACCGGGTGGGCGACGGCATCCTCGGATCGGAGCGCACGCACAGCTACCTCAGGCATGTCTACGAAGTCCTGGAGTCCACCGGCTGAGGTGTCCCGCGCGCTGTGAACCGGTCCGGCTGCCCCGTCGTAGTACGAGACGAAGGACGCTCCACAGTGACTCGAGGTCCTGCTTCCCGCACACACCGACCTCGGCCTCCTTCGCCTGTCCGGTCCGTTCAGGGCCATCAACCAACCAAAAGGGAATTCACGCATGCGCATCACCCGCCACGTCCGCCCGGGCCGCAGAACCACGCTGCTCGGTGTCACCGCGGCCGTCGGGCTGTCCGTCGCCGCCGTCACCCTGCCCGGCACAGCCGACGCGGCGCCCCACCACGCGGTACGTCCGACGATCGTCCTCGAACACGGAGCGTTCGCCGACGCCGCGAGCTGGGACGGCGTCGTCGCCCGGCTGCAGCGCGACGGCTACCCGGTGGTGTCCGCCGCCAACCCGCTGCGCGGTCCGGCGACCGACGCCGCCTACCTGCGCAGCGTCATCGGCCACGTCGACGGGCCCGTGGTCCTGGTCGGCCACTCCTACGGCGGCACCGTCATCAGCCAGGCCGCCGCGGGCCTCGAGGACAAGGTGAAGGCTCTGGTCTACATCGCGGCGTTCCTGCCCGACACGGGCGAGAGCTCGATCGGACTGACGAACAAGTTCCCCGGCAGCACCCTCGGCCAGGCCATCGAGTCCGTCGACTACTCCCTGCCCGACGGCGGTCGGGGCGCGGACGTGTACATCAAACCCGAGAAGTTCCGCGGTCAGTTCGCCGCGGACGTGCCGGCGGACAAGGCCAGGCTCATGGCAGCCGGGCAGCGCCCGGTCGCCGCCGCCGCGCTGGAGGAGAAGTCCACCGAGGCCGCCTGGAAGACGATCCCCTCCTGGTCGCTGGTCACCACGGGGGACCGCAACATCCCCGTGGCCGCCCAGCGCTACATGTCGGCCCGTGCCAAGGCCCGCACGACGACCGTCGACGCGTCGCACGCGGTATCCGTCTCCCGCCCCGAAGCCGTCACCCGCATCGTCGAGCAGGCCGCCCGCACCGTCCGATGACCGACGGCCCCGCCCCGACGCCCGTCGCACCCCACAGCACCCGCACAGCCGTGCCCGACAGGGCTCTTCACCATCAGACGCATTCATTCCGGAAGGCAGCAACCACCATGGCGTTCATCACCGTTGACCAGGAAAACTCCACCAGCATCGAGCTGTACTACGAGGACCACGGCACGGGCCGGCCGGTCGTGCTGATCCACGGCTACCCGCTCGACGGCCACTCCTGGGAGAAGCAGTCCGCCGCCCTCCTGTCGGCCGGCTACCGCGTGATCACGTACGACCGGCGCGGGTTCGGCCGGTCCAGCCAGCCCACCACAGGCTACGACTACGACACCTTCGCCGCCGACCTGAACGTGCTCCTCGAGACTCTCGACCTCAACGACGCAGTGCTGGTGGGCTTCTCCATGGGCACCGGTGAAGTCGGCCGATACCTGGGCACCTACGGCTCCGGCCGGATCGCCAAGGCCGCCTTCCTCGCCTCGCTGGAGCCCTTCCTCCTCAAGACCGACGACAACCCCGGCGGCGTCGACGGCAGCATCTTCAAGGACATCGAAGGTGCTGTCACCGCCGACCGCTACGCCTACTTCACGGATTTCTACGAGAACTTCTACAACCTCGACGAGAACCTCGGCACCCGCATCAGCGAGGAAGCCGTCCGCAACAGCTGGAACGTCGCCGCAGGCGCCTCCCCGTACGCCTCCCTGGCCTGCGTGGCCACCTGGTCCACCGACTTCCGCGCCGACGTGGCCAAGATCGACGTACCGGCCTTGATCCTGCACGGCACCGCCGACCGCATCCTGCCCATCGAGGCCACCGGCGAACGCTTCCACCAGGCACTCCCGCAGGCCGACTACGTCGTCATCGACGGCGCGCCCCACGGCCTGCTGTGGACCCACGCCCAGGAAGTCACCGACGCCCTCCTCGCCTTCCTCGCCAAGTGACCGATGGCCGCCACCTCGCCTGACGCGAGGTGGCGGGCGTCCGTGCGCTACTTGATCACGATGGTCGTCATGCCGGAATCGGCGAGCGGTGCCAGTTCTCCGATGACGGGATAGCCCGGGACCTCTCCGGCGATGAGCAGGCCGCCCGAAGTCTGCGCATCGGCGAGAAGGAGGAGTTCTTCCTCGGGCATGGTGTCGGCGTCGAGGTGGGGGCGTACCCAGTCCAGGTTGCGGCGTGTCCCGCCGCTGACGAACCCCGCGGCCAGCGACTCCCGCACGCCGTCGAGGTAGGGGACGGCCGCGGCGTCGATGATGGCGGTGACCTGCGAGGACCGGGCGATTTTGTGGAGGTGTCCGAGCAGGCCGAAACCGGTGACGTCGGTGGCGCACTCAGCGCCTGATCGCAGTGCCAGAGTGCTGGCGCGGTCGTTGAGGGTGATCATTGATTCGATGGCTTGGGGGAATGCCTCGCCGGTGGCTTTGTGCCGGTTGTTGAGGATGCCGACGCCGAGCGGTTTGGTCAGGGTCAGCGGCAGACCGGCCCGAGCGGTGTTGTTGCGCAGGAGGCGGTCCGGGTGGACGAGGCCGGTGACCGCCATGCCGAACTTCGGTTCCGGGTCGTCGACGCTGTGACCGCCGGCCACGTGGCATCCCGCGCTGTGGGCGACGTCGAGAGCGCCGCGCAGGACCTCGGATGCCAACTCGAAGGGGAGGACATCGCGCGGCCAGCCCAAGAGGTTGATCGCCGTGATGGGGCGCCCGCCCATGGCGTAGACGTCGGACAGCGCGTTGGCCGCGGCGATGCGTCCCCAGTCGTAGGGATCGTCGACCACAGGGGTGAAGAAATCGGCGGTGGAGACCACCGCGGTGTCGTCCGAGATCCGGACGACCGCGGCATCGTCTCCGGTCTCGAGGCCGACGAGTAACTCGCCTCCGGGATTCTTCGCTCCAAGGGATGGCAGGCCCTCGACGATGCGTTCCAGCTCCCCGGGAGGGATCTTGCAGGCGCAGCCTCCCCCGTGCGCGTAGGAGGTCAATCTGCGTACCGATGACACAACTTGATCATTCATGGCATGATGTTTTCACCCTCGTCACTCTGGTGCCAGAGGGAGCGCCACATACCAGCTTGGAGGCGTAAGGGCGGCTGGTGCCCCTCCCGATCTTCAAAATCGGTGTGATCCGGAATCCGGGTCAGGCGGGTTCGATTCCCGTCCGCCTCCGCCATTTTGGGGGCAGGCAGCACCGTGGGGGACGCACCACTCAAGAGCCCGGATCCTCGGCGCCATGTCCCGAGTGTGGCCAGGATGCTCGACGATCCCCGACTCCGGGAGAGCGTCGACCGCCTGGGCAGGCCGATCGTGAAGGACGCCGCGCAGGCCGTGCAACAAGCGGTACGCAATGGTGGTTTGGCGCCCGAGGACTGTGTGGACGCGATCATCGCGGCGTTGCCGGAGCACGTGTCATCCCTCCGTGCGGTCCGTAACGCGACGGGCGTGATCGTGCACACCAATCTGGGGCGCGCGCCGCTGTCGCGAGCCGCAGTGGACGCCGTGGTGGCCGCTGCCGGATACACCGACGTGGAGATGGACTTGGCCAGCGCGCGCCGGGCGCCGCGCGGCCGTTCCGCGATCGCGGCCCTGCGCCGAGCGGTGCCCGGAGCCGAGGCCGTCCACGTCGTGAACAATGGCGCCGCCGCCCTGGCACTCGCCGCGACAGCGCTGGCCGCCGGGCGCGACATCCTGCTCAGCCGCGGCGAGTTCGTGGAGATCGGGGACGGCTTCCGGATCCCGGAACTGCTCACGTCGACCGGCGCCCGTATCCATGAGGTGGGGACGACCAACCGGACACGGCTCGAGGACTACGCGCGGGCCGTGGGCCCACGGACCGGCTTCATCCTCAAGATCCATCCGTCCAACTTCACTGTCCGCGGGTTCACCGCGGACGTGGGGCTCGCCGATCTCGCCACCCTGGGCGTACCGGTCGTCGCGGACATCGGTTCCGGGTTGCTGGCCCCCGATGCCCTGCTGCCCGACGAACCCGACGCCGGCACGGCCCTGGACGAGGGAGCCAGCCTGGTCATCGCCAGCGCCGACAAGCTGCTCGGCGGGCCGCAGGCCGGCCTGATCTTGGGATCCGCAGCCGAAGTCGATGTGCTCCGACGCCACCCTCTGGCCCGCGCGTTGCGCGTCGACAAGCTCACCCTCGCGGCCCTGGAGGCCACTCTCGACGGTCCCCGGGCTCCTGTGCGGCAAGCGCTGCAGTTGTCCCTGGACGAACTGCGGGAACGCTCCGCGATCCTCGCCGACTCACTGCACGGACACGGAATCGACGCGCAGGTGGTCCCGGCAGAGGCTGTGGTCGGAGGCGGCGGGGCCCCAGGGGTCACGTTGCCGTCCTGCGCCGTCGCCCTGCCCTCGCGCCTCGCCCACCCGCTGCGCACCGGAACGCCGCCGATCGTCGGCCGCGTGGTGCGCGGCCGCCTCCTGCTGGACCTGCGCTGCATTCCGCGGACCGATGACGAACTGGTGCTCACCGCCGTCATCCACGCGGCGAGCCGCTGATGCACGTCATTGCCACCGCAGGCCACGTCGACCACGGCAAGAGCACTCTCGTACGCGCCCTGACCGGCCAGAACCCCGACCGGCTCGCCGAAGAGCGGCGCCGGAGCATGACGATCGACCTCGGCTACGCCTGGACCACACTGGACTCCGGCGAGGAGGTCGCCTTCGTCGACGTACCGGGCCACGCGAACTTCGTCCCCAACATGCTCGCCGGCATCGGGCCGGTGCCCGCCGTCATGTTCGTCGTGGCGGCCGACGAAGGCTGGAAGCCGCAGTCCGTCGAGCATCTGGCCGCGCTCGACGCCTTCCAGGTCCGTCACGGCCTGCTGGTCGTCACGCGCAGCGACCTCGCGGACCCTGGTCCGGCACGCGCGCACGCCCTCGCCGAGCTGCGCGCCACGTCGCTGGGTGACGTCGACGCCGTGGCCGTCAGCTCGACGACCGGTGCCGGCCTGGGGGAACTGCGGCACCGGCTCGCGAAGCTCACGAAGGACATGGCCCCACCGGAATCCGCCGGCCCGGTGCGCCTCTGGGTCGATCGTGCCTTCACCATCCGAGGCGCGGGTCTGGTGGCCACCGGCACCTTGCCCCAGGGGAGCATCGAGGTGGGCGACGAGCTCGTCGTGGCCCCCCGAGGTACCCACGCCAAGGTGCGCGGACTCCAGAGTCTGGGGGCGGAGACCTCAACGGTTCGCGGTGTGGCGCGTGTTGCGTTGAATCTTCGCGGTCCGGCCCGCGACGACATCGGCCGTGGGGATGCGCTCCTCACACCCGGGAAGTTCCTCGACGTCGCAGTGTGCGACGTCCGCTTGCGCAACACCGGTGACCGGTTGCCGAAGACGCTCATGCTGCATGTCGGCGCCGCCACCCGACCGGTGCACGTCCGTCTCCTCGGCGCTGATGCGGCCCGACTCTCCTTCGCTCCGGCACTGCCTCTGCGTATCGGCGACCGTGCTCTGCTGCGCGATCCGGGCCGCCGCCAGATCGTGGCAGGGGTCACCGTCCTCGATGTCCATCCACCCGAGTTGCGCCGTCGAGGGGCCGCCGCGCTGCGTACCCGGCAACTCGCGGCACTGTCCGGAACTCCAGTGGAGGCTGAGGAACTCGAGCGCCGACGTCTGGTCCGCAGCCCCCTCCTCGAGGCCATGGGGGTCCACGTCACCAGCGCTCCCGTTGCCGCGGACTGGCTCGCGGACCCCGCCTACTGGCAGGACACGGCCCAGCGCCTCATCACCCTGGTGTCCGACCATGCCGCTGCCCAGCCGTACTCGGAGGGCTTGCCCCTGGAGACGGCGCGCCGGGAACTCGGCCTTCCGGAGCGGTCTTTGGTCGCGGCCCTTGTGCGGCCGCCGCTGGTCCTCAACCGTGGGCGCATCGTCCACCAGGGCGAGGCACTGCCACCACCACTTGCCACCTCCGTACGGCATGTGCGTGAGGCACTTCAGCGCGCCCCCTTCCGCGCTCCCGAGGCACAGCAATTGGCCGAACATCGTTTGGGACCACGGGAGATACGCAGAGCCGCCCGCGCAGGTCTGCTTCTGTGCCTGGAGGAGAAGATCGTGCTCCTTCCCGACGCACCGGAACAAGCTCTCGTTCAACTGGTCGACCTGGAGCAGCCGTTCACCGTGGCAGCGGCGACCAGAGCGCTCGATACGACCAGACGCGTCTCCCTGCCGTTGTTGAGACACCTCGACGGAGTAGGGCTGACGCGGCGATTGGACGACAATCGGAGAGAAGTCGTACAGCGGCGAGGGTGAAGGGGCGGGGGCCGACCGCAATCATGCGATCGGCCCCCTCATGGCAACAGACGTACTCGTCACGCCGCGTTCAAGAGAATGCGGGCCGTGCTTCCGCCTCCCTTGACGGTCACCTGCCAGCAGCCCGGGCCAGGCACCTGCAAGTTCATCGGCAGAGGCCCGGGAACGCCCTCCGATGTGGGCGTCATATGTGCCCGGCCGGCCCCGGTAGTCCCATGGATCCCCTTCACCGAAACCTGGGGGAGGGATTTCTGGTCCACCCACAGAGGAAACTTGCCTCGGCGCTCCGCACCTTGCCTTTCCAGAAGGTCACTCCAGCTGTCGGTCCGCGGCGCGATGAACCAGACGCGGCCTGATCCGACGACTTTGAGTCCTTCCCGCGACAGCTTCGCCGGCGGCCGCGAGACCGGAACCACATCGTCGTCGCAGACCGCCTTGCTGAGCCGCGAGGCGGAAGGCGACGGTGAGCCCGAGTGCGACGCGGCGGCCGCCGGCGTTCCCTGCTGGTCACTGCAGGCGACAGTGACCAGCAGGGCCGAGAACGACAGCGGCACGACAACAGCTCGCCATCGCCGCGTGTCAAGCAATCCCATAGCGACTCCATGTCAACCCGAACGGCAACAACGTCAGAACGATGATGCCCGCACTTTGCGTCAGCCGTGTCAGCGAGTACTTCCGAGGCCGCCCGATTGCGGTGGGGTCCCCGATCAGTGTGGCGACGATCAATGGGATCCCGAAGAACACGCCGTAGACGAGTCCGCCCCACTGGGGCACGAGGTTGAGCAGAGCGCTGATCAGGAGTACCCACGAAGCACAGGACATACGGAACGTTGTCCATATCAGCCCGGTGTCCAGCCCCCACAGCAACGGCGTCACCCAGGTCGGTGCGGTGCCAGAATCGTCGGACAGCGTCTTTGCGGTCTGCCGCCGCAATCCCACGGTGAAGGTTCCCCGCTTGATCGCCCGTGCGTCCAGCACGATGCCCACGACAGCTGCTGCCGCGCATGTCGCCATCCGCAGAGGGGACGGGAGATGGCCGAACGTGACGGTGCCCACCTGGTACAGGAGCGCGACCATGAATCCGGCGGCGGCGATGTGCCCGAGCGCGAGAAGGCCGACAAAGCGCAGGTTCCTTTGCCGCATGTGAACAGAATCCCCTTGCACGAAGGGGCGGACGAATCCGATGAAGGACTGGCCTCAAGGACTGAACAGCTGGGCGAACCCGGCCACCGCGGCCAGGTTCACCGTCCACAGAGCCACCAAGGTCATGGTGCCGTGTGCTCCTTGTTTCTCTCGATGTCCGCGGTCACATCAGGCCGGGTCGGGGCCGAACCATATGGAGCACGCGAACGGACCGTCGTAACAGGTGGACCCCTTTGCGCATTCTCCGCAGTAGTACCGGTTGCTGCCCGTGACGCAGCTCCACGTTCTTCGGTTGTAACCGCTCGGACAGGTGTAGCGGTCTTTGTTGACCGCATAGCTGCACATGTTGCACTTGGCGAGGCTGCAGCACGGTGAGCCCTGGCAATCGGCCATGGCCTTGCCTCCCAGGAACAGGGTGGCGAGGCCCGCGACGAGCGCGGTGGACGACGTCCGCAGCACCCGGCGGCGCCGCGTAGGACGCACGTCGAGTTCTTCGAGCTCCGTCATGATGCCTGTGGACTCGGCGCACGCGGTGGTGGTGCTCATACAGTTGTCGTCCCTTTCGCGGCGGAATCGGAGAGCAAGGACGCCGGGACGGCGTCCTCGGTGAGCAGCGAATCGAGCTGACGGAACGAGGGAATGGTCTGTCCCAGCACCACCTCGCCGTTCCGGTAGACAAACGCGGCGGGGGTGACGTCGAGCTCGAAGGCGTCACTGATACGGCCGTCCAGGTCCACGGTTCCTCGGGCCTGCGGCAGACCGGTGTCGGCGAACCATGCCTCTGCCCGTTCCTGGAATCCCTCCACGAGGACCACCCACAGCGATGCGGGCGGCCTGCCGTTGAGCTTCTTGGCGATGGTCTTGCAGGTGTCACAGGTGGTCGACAGGAACAGGACGACCAGATACTCCTGCGCGTCGAGCTGTGCCGGAAGGCCGATCGCGGAGGGCGCGAGCGCGCGATCGCCGGGTATGTCGACCGGAGCAGGAGCATCGTCCAGCTCGAGCCGACCCCTGATCAACTGCTGTGTCTGGTACTGGTCGACCAAGGCCAGCAAGCAGATCAGGACCAGCACGGACAGGACAGAGACCACGATCCACAGAAAGATCATTGCGGCACCATCGCCTGCATGTACTCCCGGTTCTTTCGAGTCAGCGGAACCACCTTGAGAGCGGCGTAGACCGACAGCGCGAGCGTTACGGCAACGGCCAGTTCCGGAGCGGCCGGCGAACGATCAGGTGTCCATACGGCCAGCGCGGCGACACCGCCCCACAACGGCAGCATCGCGATCTGCCGCAGCCCGAGAACGCCTCCCTCGGCCTGGCCGAAGCAGGCGCACTTCACCTTCGTCCCCCGACTCAGCGCCAGAGCTCCCGCACCCGCGAAGGAGAGACCGAGGACCGCGACCAGCACAGGGGTCATGGCGAACCGCGGCACGCTCAACAAGGAGAACCCGGCGGCGAGTTCGACGACGGGAACACCGGCTGCAACGAGAACCGGCCGTGGGACGCGCAGTGCCACGAGAGTCGCTCGGAACGAACGAGGCGCGGCGAGTTTCTGGGCCGCCGCGTAGATGAGCAACGCGGCCGCCACCACACGAACGGCCGTGTTCAGCGCGGCGTATGCCGTCATCATCTGGGCGGCCGAACTGCCATTACCTGCGCGGCTTCCAGCTCCGTGTCCAGCAGGCAGACGGCGGTACGGGTGCGCTTCTCGCTGTGGGTCTTCAGCAACGGCGTCGGCACCGTTCGCCGGTTGCCGACCTGGTACCCGCCGCCGGGGAGAGGCTTGGGTACCCCGGTCACCCAGGACACGACCGGAATGGCCGCGACATCCATGCCGTCCCACCAGTCGGTCACCATTACGCGGTCCCCGGGGCGGGGAGTTATCCCGTCCGGGAAGCCGACCAGGGGGACGACCTCGTGGTCGGCCGCCGCGTCGGGGGCCATGAGTTCGCGTGTGCGGCTGCCGGTGCGGGGAAAGTCGACCTGTAACGTCTCTCCCTGCACCGCCCGGACCCGGGCCAGGTCCGTTCGTGCGGTACTGCCGGGGCTTCCGCTCTGTTCATCGGCCGACGCGTTCTCGGCGGCCGAGATGCCGACTGCTGCGGCACCGGCCCCGGCCGCGGCAGTCGTGAGGGCGGTTCTGCGCGTGAGTTGCTTTCCACGCCAGTCCATGACGCCTCCTAGGATTCGGAAGCACCCACAATTTCTTGACCATGGCGCAATGTCAGCATCACTTTCCACCGCACATGTCTGGAATCAACTGATGGAATTCCCTATTCCGTTGCATGTGGCAGCTACTTGGCAGGTCATTGAGTTAGAACAATGACTTCCGTTTCTGACCGGATGTGAAGAAACGACTCGAACTCGATCTTCTGGGTCGTACCGCGCAGAGAACAACCGCTCACACGATGACGCCGAACCGGACCGGGGCAGGGTGTGGGTGTGGGTCTGGGTGTGGCGTGGGGAGAGGCCGGCGACGTAGGGCTCGCGCTCACCGCCCCCGCGCCGCCTCCCGACCCGCCGCCACACCGCGAACCCGGCCGTGGCGACCAGCAGATACACCGGTACGAGGAGTTCCACGTCCAGGGACGACAGGTGCGCGGACCAGCCCGTGTCGCGCTCGTCCCCCTCGAACACGACCCGGTTGACGGTCAGAAAGGCCAGATGCGCCCCGATGCCGACCCACAGCGGGGCGCGTCGCACCGCGGTGCGGGCCGTGACGAGCATCAGGCCGAAGAAGGTCAACAGGATCAGGTAGGCGACCGGGTCCTGTCCGCCCGGCGCGAGCCCGACGGGCCCGGCGTCACGTCCGACGAGGGGCGCGATCCCGGCCTCCACCACGGTCGACAGGCCGGGCACCACCAGGAACACGGCCGTCGTACCGAGCGCGGACACGGCACCGCCGAACCGGCCGCGCAGCGCGGTCCACGTCTGCCCGCGCAGCGTCGTTTCCTCGGGCAGCGCCTCCAGGAGCAGGGCGACCACGCCGTTCGTCACCAGGAACCCGGCCAGTTCGGGCACGTTCGGGCGGGACCAGCTCAGCAGCCCGGCGGCTGTCGCCGCGCCCAGGACGAGCGCCGCGGCGCCGCACGTGACCCCGGCGCCGATGCACAGGGCCCGCAGGTTCCCGCCCGGCCCACCGAAGCCGATGTCCCGCAGGGAGCCGCCGCGACGGCGCAGCACGAGTACGACGAGCGGTACTGCCACGGCGCTGACCAGCGTGGCCGGAACGAGTCGCGCCGCGAAGCCGGTGAGGCCGAGACCGTCTGCGAGCACGGGTCCCACCGCCGTGCCCGTGCCGAGCGCCACGCCCATGATGAGGCCGCCGCCTAGTGCCCGTCCCACAGCCACTGTCTCTCCTCGATGCCGATCGCCGCCGCTCGTCACCGCGCGGCAAGGGGTTCTCACCATCGTCGGCGCCCACGCGATCACGGGAGTCGTGACGGTGGAGGAGATCGCCGTACATCTTTCGATGCAGCGGCCGGTCGCTCGGCCCGTATCCGGAGGTGCGGCCACCCGAGACGAGCGGCGGTCCGGGGTAAGCGGAAGGGGGGGGGAGGTGTGACCGTGGGGAGGCGCCATGGCCGAAGGGACGGTCCGATGGTTCGACGACGTGCGGGGCTATGGCTTCATCGTCCCCGACCGTGGCAGCCGCTGGGTCTGCAACGACCGGGGCTTTGATGTCGCTGTCCCCGCCGACCGGGAAGTGCGCGTTGATCGCATCGATGTTCAGTTCAACGGGTGGAGGACTCTGGAACCCGGCGAGCGTGTCTCGTTCGACTTCCAGCTCGACGAGGCGGGCGATCAGCTGAGAGCCGTCAAGGTCACCCAGCTGGGAGGGCGCGCCCCAGTGCGCGAGGTTTCCCCCCGGGCTGTAGCCCACATGCCTACGTGGCTCGGCTGCTGTATCAGTCTGCTCGCGGCGGCTGGTCTTGTGGCGTCCATCGTGTGGTTGGTGCGGACGCTGTGATCGGACCCCGCGGCGCCAGTGGCAGGGCCGCGCGGCCATCTCCGGCAGAGGCGAAGCCGACAGGGAGGTTGAATTCGATGGCGGACGAAACCGGCCACGCCTGAAAAGGCGTGGCCGGCGTAATCCGGATGGCCATGGTGCGGAGATGACCATCGGCTGAACATCGCTCGGCGAGTCACTGGCTCCGGTTCTGGGTCCTCTTTACCGGAGCATTCGACTCGTCAGAGGATTTCGATGTCCTTCACCTTCGGCGGACGGTGCGGGAAGGTGATGTCGGTCCACCTGTTGATGCGCACGGAGTCGCCATTGGCGTCGTAGTAGATCAGGTCGTTGTTGCCCGTGGAGATGCGGTCGACCCACCAGTTGCCGAAGCCGGTGCGGCCCTTGTTGGCGTAGCAGTCCACACTCGAGCGGCCGTCACCGCTGTGCGACCAGATCTTCAAGAAGTTCTCGCCACCCCGGCATTCGACGTGATCGATGGCGAAGGCGTTACCCGTGGGCATCACCACGGTGAACGCGGCGGCCGCAGCGATCGCCACGGTTGCGGAGCGGGCGACCCGCTTGGTTTTCGACAGCACAAGTACTCCCTTATTCGGGCCCGTACGTGGTCATTTGGCGACCATTTCCGGGAGACGTTTTGCGCTTCCACGAAGACGATCGGGCAGGACTCCTGTACATGGCAATCTTTCAAAAGGCTCACGGCCGAAACGAGTCGTCCAATGTCCTGATCAACGCCATTTAGGGGATGTGATGGTCCTAAGGGGCAAGATTTCGGGCAGAGCGGACGAGGAAAGTGGGGGCCGCATGGACCTGCAACTGCCCGGATGGACTGCACACGCGACGGTAGCGAGCCGAGTCGGGTTAAGGCGTAGGCCTCGCACCGCGACAGTGCTCGACGACGCGGGCGTGCGTGTCAGGGCGACGGCCCGCCCATGCCGTGGACCGGGCCAGGACCAAGCTCGATGGGAGACACCTTCTTGGGTGCGCTCGACGTCGGCACCGTGTCAGATGATGTCCGCTGCGCTGCGCCGCGGTGGGCTGACGCTGATGCGTACGGACACCCCAACAACCCACTGGACCGAGCAGCCCCCTCCACACCTACCCCGTCCCCTCGTGGGTCGTCAGCCTGTAGCTCGAGACGACTTACGGGCAACGAGGAACTGGACGCCAGAAATGCGGCATTGCCCGACAGGTGCTTTCCTCCCGTCGGCCCGCCAGGGGGGGGCGGTCAAGAGCCGAGCTGAGGCCCGACTTGGCCGCGGAATGGGACAGTGAGCGCAATGAGGCCTGGTGGCGATGCCCCGCGGATGACCGTCATCGCCATGACATGTCGCCGAGCGAGCCTTGGCACGGAGTGGGTGTCCGTACTGTTGGGGCACCGGGCCGCGTGTGGCAACGATCTGGCCACTGTTCATCCGGCGTTGGCAGCCGAATGGGCCGCCGCCCCCGGCAGGCCAGGCCTCACGCCCGCCGCCTGAGGGGCAGTCACTCGTTGACCTCGCTCCCGATCTAGCACGGGATGGCACCCCGCTCGCAACGCCCCTCTCACTCCCGCTGATGCCCGGCCCGGTACTCCGAGCCGAAACGCTGGTTGCGCAGGCGTGTCCAGGTTCACTGCGGCTTCGGTCTTGGTCTGCCGGCGAAGCTGGGGCTCGGCGAAGAGCGCCTGGAGCCGTGCGGCCTCTTGGTCCAAAAGGCGTGTGCGGCCAACCGCAATATGGCCTGGGCCTGGGCCTGGTCAGAGGTCTGCCTGCGCGGGCCGGGCACCGCCCTGGCCGCGGAGGCCAGGCCCGGCGCCAGGCGGTTGTTCATGCCCAGCTCTTCGCCGGGCGGATCGTCAGGCTGCCGGTGCGAAGGCCGCGATGGCGGCCGCCAGGTCGTCCGGAGCTTCGAGCGGAATCAAGTGACCGGTGTTCGGGATCACCGCGAAGTCGGCCTGGGAGAGGTAGGGCACCAGGTTTTCGCGCAACACGTCGACGGGCTCGACCTGGTCGTTCTCTCCGGCGACGACGAGTGCGGGAACGCTGACCATCCGGGTCTGCGCGGTGATGTCCTCCGCTATGCCGCGCAGCGGCCACTCGGTGCGGGCGGCGTCGGCGCCGGCCCGCGAATCCGTCATGATCCGCGCCTTCGCCGACGCGGGCAGCTCCGACGCGGTCAGGACGTGGTCCCGCGCCCCGGCCGCGGCCTCGTCCGAGTCGTAGGCGTGGGAAAGGGCTTCCTGGTACTCCGGGGTGATCTGCGCGGCGGGCTTCGCCGGACCGGAGCCGACGAGGACGATGCCACGCAGGCCGACGGGCCGCGTCGCCGCGACCAACTGCGCCACCTTGCCCCCCATCGAGTGCCCCACCAGGACGTAGTCGCTCACACCCGAATCAGCGAGCACGGCGAGCGTGTCGTCGGCGAGTTGACCGAGTGTGTAGGGGCCGGGCAGAGCATTCGACCGGCTCCACCCGCGGAAGTCGACCGTGAGCACATCACGGCCCGCGAGTCGGTCGACGACGAGATCCCAGGTGCGGGCCGAACCACCCCAGTAGTGCAGGAAGACCAGGGTCGGTCCGGTTCCCCGCCGATGGTCGTAAGTGGGCAGGAGTAGCTGCTGCGTCGTGGTCATCGTGACTCTCCAGTTCAGTGGGCCGGAGCTATTGCTCTATGCCGTCATTGAAACTTCTCCGCTCTCACAGGGCATCGGTGCGACTGGTCGCCCGATGGTGAAAACTGGACACGTGAGTGTGATCCGGCAGATGACCTATCAGCCCGCGGGCGGCCACGCCGCCGCCGTCGAGACGATGACGTTCGAGCGCCTGCGCGAGCTGAACGACGGTGGCACGCAGCGTGCCGACTTCCATGTGCTCGCTGTCGTCGACGAGGGCCGCGGTCTGGTCACGGTCGACTTCCTCCACTACCCGCTCAAGGATCGGTCTGCGGTATGGGTCCCTCCCGGCGCGGTGCACCGATGGGACGACATCGCCGGTCTCACAGGGCACCTCGTGCTGTTCGAGCCGACCGCGCCGGTCACCCCCGCCACCCGGGAACTCGTCGCGTCCCCGGATCTGGTCGCCCACTGGAGCATTTCTGACGCCGCCTGGCCATTCGTCGACGCCGCGCGCAACCACCTCCTCTTGGAGGCGACTGCCCCGTTGGGGGAGTTCTCGAAGGAGCTGCCCGAGATCCTGCTCTCCGCGCTCATTGCCCGGCTGCGGCCCCCGCACACCGCGGCACGGTCCACGCGCCCGGTGTTCCGGTTGTTCCGCTCAAGCGTCGAAGCGCACTTCCGAGAACACCACGACGCGGGCTACTACGCCCGAACACTGGGATACGCGCCCCGCACCCTCTCACGGGCAGTGCAGCAGGCCACCGGCCGGACCGCGAAGGCGTACATCGTCGACCGCATCATCCTCGAAGCCAAACGGCTCCTCGCGCACGACCATCTCACCGCGACCCGCTGCGCCGACGCGCTGGGCTTCCCCGACGCATCCAACTTCTCGGTGTTCTTCCAGAAGGCGACAGGCAAACGTCCCGGCGCGTGGCAGGCGACGACCGCCGTCGAGTAGGGACGAGCGAGCCGACGGCGCGCGGCCCGCATTCCGCGTCCGGTGGACGGCGAGGATGCTCGGTCGCACACGACATGGATCTTGTCCCTGCGCACGGCCGCGGCCACACATGTCCCCGCCGAGCCTCGTTCGTCGGCATCTCCGTCGGCGGCGGGCGTCCATCGACGCCCGCCGTCCGTTTGCTCCGGCTACGGAGGAGCATGGCGGCGGGCTTCGGCGTTCCGGCAGGGAGCGCCCGAACGACGCGGCGGACTACCGAGAGTGGTCGATGACGTTGCCGTTGGCGCAGTGGTTGACGTGGTCCAAGACGTCCTCGCCCTGGAGCGGCGCAACGGCGACCTCTTGCACGCAGACTGCCGCAGCGGTGAAGTTCCAGTTGGCGGTCGCGTTGGCACCTCCCCCGAAGTCGTCGCCGTCGTCGGCGTGGGCGGGGGCGGCAAGGGAGAGGCCCGCGACGGCGAGCACAGCGACAGAAACGATCTTCTTCATGCCGGTGGAACGACCGTCGTGCACCGGGGATACGGGCTGACCACTCCGATGGGCGACGTCAGGTCTCGGTATCTGGGGGCTGATGGATCCCTGGACCAAAGACGTCAGCGAGTTCCGCCCGCGCGGGCACTGTGTTGCCGCCGCCGTCCACGCCGACAAGATCCACGTCGTCTCCGCCCACCTCAACAGCCTGCTGCTGTACGGCGCGTACGAGGGAAACATCTGGTCCAAGCCCACCCCGCTCGGACCGGAGCACAAGGCGCGGCACGGTGCGGCACTGGCCGCTTTCGACCACCGGCTTCACGCGGTCTTCCCCGCCACCGGTAGCGACCACCTGATGCACACCGTGCTCGACGGCACCAGCTGGTCGAAGCCGCTCGTCATCAAGGGCCACGACTCCCACCACGCCGGCCTCGCGCCGTCGCGGCGACGGGCCGTTCGCGGTCGTTGAAGGCGGTGGTTGAAGATCGCGAAGCCGGCAGCCGTTTCCAGTGCTCCGGCTACCCGCCCATCCCTGTCGAACTCTCGAACTCCCTTACTTCGACGGTCCGCGCCCGGGTCTTGACCGGGTTGTCGGCCGGGTGGACGAGGTGGGTACTGGTGGCGGTCCCAGCGGGGATCTGTGCGTCGAGATCCCCCGGGTGCTGCCGCGCCATTCGATGGGTCAGGGTAGTTCGGATTCGAGGCGGCGCTGCAGCTCACCGAGGGTCTCGCGTGCGAGGTCGAGCCTTTCCGGGTCGAGACCTTCGGTGGTGCGCAGGGCGAGCTGGGTGTAGGCCGCCTGCATCCTGTGCAGTGCGGCGCGGCCGGTCGGGGTGACCTCGAGCAACTTGGCCCGCTGGTGCGCGGGATTGGGTCGGTAGCAGGCGAGTTCGTCTTTGACGAGCAGGTCCGCGACGCGCTGGACCGCCTGGCGCGTGTGGCCGAGCCGGCAGGCGATGGCTCCGACCGGCGCGGCTTCGTGTTCGACCTCGGCGAGGACCTGCCAGCGCGCCAGGCTCTGGCCGGTCGGCCGGGCGATGCCGTTGCCGATTGCCTCGACGACGTCGGCGAGTCCGCCGACCTGGTCGATCAGTGCGCTGTAGGCATCACAGGCCCGGTCGCCATCCTTGACAACATGTTGTCGTGTCGCTACCTTCTCGGACATGGCAACATGTTGTCATGTTGCGCTTCGGGCCGCAATGAGCGAATGAGGAGTACCGCATGTCCTCCGTACCCCGACCCCGCCCCCTCTTAATCTCACGCAGCATCGTCATCGCCGCACGACCCTCGGCGGTGTTCTCGGTGCTCGCCGACCCGCACCGCCACGCCGACTTCGACGGCTCAGGCACCGTGAAGCACGCGGTTTCGGGACCCGCCCGCCTGGGCCTGGACGACACGTTCAAGACGGCCATGAAGCTGTTCGGTGTGCGCTACCGAATCGTGAACACGGTGGTCGAGTTCGAGGCGGACCGGCGCATCGCGTGGTGCCACCCCGGCAAGCACCGCTGGCGCTACGAACTCGAAGCGGTCGACGGCGCCACACGGGTCGTCGAGACCTGCGACTTCTCCACCTCGCCTGTGCGCGGGCTGCTCCTGCGCACACCATGGCCCCGCTGGAACGCCGAGGGCATCGAGAAGACCCTGCCGAGGCTCAAGGCCCTGGTCGAGAACGCCGCCTGAACCGACGGGCCGAGGCGGCCCGGCCCACCTGCCGCAGTCGGCCATGCACCGTATGGCCGCCCCGGATACCCGGAATGCCGGAGCCGTCGCACCACTTCGACATGCTTCCGCGGAACGTTCGCATGTCACCGAACCATGACGCGTAGAGGCGAATGCCGCCGCGCGCCCAACACCACCTTCAGCGGCGTGCCGCCGCAGTGCGCATTGGACAACCAGGAGAGTCGTATGGCGTCCGAACCTCGCCCCTTCCAGATCGACATACCCGAAGAAGATCTCATGGACCTCGCGGAGCGCCTGGACCGCACCCGCTGGCCCGATGAGCTGCCCGGGGCCGGTTGGTCCTACGGCGTCAACAGGACATGGCTGCGGGACCTGGTCGGTCACTGGCGCGAGGGATACGACTGGCGAGCGCACGAGGCGGCGCTGAACGCGCACCCGCAGTTCACCACCGAAATCGATGGGCAGAACATCCACTTCCTGCACGTCCGTTCCCCCGAGCCGGACGCGACACCGCTGATCATCACGCACGGCTGGCCCAGCACGATCGCCGACTTCCAGGCGATCATCGGACCGCTCACCGATCCCCGCGCACACGGAGGCGACCCGGCCGACGCCTTCCACGTCGTCGCGCCCTCCCTGCCCGGGTACGCCTTCTCCGGTCCGACCCGCGATCGTGGCTGGGGGGTCAACCGCACCGCCCGCGCCTGGGCTCGGCTCATGAGCGACCTGGGGTACGAGCGTTACGCCGCCCAGGGAGGGGATTTCGGCAGTCTCATCGCCCCCGAGCTCGGCCGGGTCGCCGGAGAACAGGTGATGGGAGTGCACGTCAACGCATTGGCCTTCGCCGCGTGGCCCATGTCCCCCGATGAGCTGGACATACTCGGCGAGGCCGATCGCGAACGGGCGCTCGACCACGAGCGCTGGTGGTATGGGCGTTCCGGTTACATGCACGAGATGAGCACCCGCCCACAGACCATCGCCTACGCGCTGAACGACTCGCCGGTCGGGCAACTGGCCTGGAATTCTGAGTGGTTCGTCGACTACGACCCCACCGCGACCAAGCACACCGCCGTCGACCGGGACGCGATCCTGACCAACGTCACCATCTACTGGCTGACCAGAACAGCGGGCTCTGCCGCACGCCTCTACTTCGAGGCCGGGGCCGAGCTGTCGGCGGGAAGGCCGTCGCCGTCGGGCGTCCCGACAGCGGTGGCGAACTTCCCCGGGGACCACGCGATCCAGGATCTGGCGAAACGGTCCCACACAATCACGCGCTGGCGGGAGTACGAGCGAGGCGGGCACTTCCCCGCCCTCCAAGCACCCGAGCTACTCGTGGCCGACATCCGGGAGTTCTTCCGAAGCCTGCCCGGCAAACCCTGAGGCAGGACTCACCCCACCGCAGAGAGGAACCACTGTGCAGATCGGCATCGGACTTCCGAATCAGGTCCGTGATGTCACGGCGTCGGCCCTTCCCCGCTGGGCGGCCCTGGCCGAAGAAGCGGGTTTCTCCACCCTCGCCACGACCGGGCGCTACGCATACCCGGGCGTGAGCGACACCGTCGCACTCGCGGCCGCGGCCGGGGCGACCACCACGATCGGACTGCTCAGCGCCGTCCTGCTGGCCCCGACGTGGCCCGGTGCCCTGCTGGCCAAGGAAATCGCCGGCATCGACGGTGTCTCCGGCGCCCGCCTAACCCTCGGTGTCGGCGTCGGGTCGCGCGAGGACGAGTTCACCGTGCCCGGGCACGACATGCACGGTCGTGGCGCGCGGCTGGAATCCGACCTGGCGACGTACCGCGAGATCTGGAGCGGAGCGCCGGCCGGCAATGGACCGAACCCGGCCGTGCCGTCGGGCACCCGGCAGGTCCCCATGCTGTTCGGCGGGTACTCCGCTCGTGCACTGGACCGCATGGTGCGCTGGGGCGAGGGCTACATCGGCGGCGCGCTGCCTCCGGCCATGACGGCGCCCAGCTTCGAGGCGGCGAAACGGGCCTGGAGGGAGGCAGACCGCCCGGGCGCCCCGAAACTCGTAGTCCTCGCCTATTACGCACTGGGCGACCCCGAGGCCGGACGGGCGAACATGGAGGACTTCTACCGGCTGGCCCCCAAGGACATCGCCGCCAACGCAGTGCTTTGCACCACTCAGGAGACGATTGAGCGGTCCATCACGGAGTACACCGACCTCGGTGTGGACGAGATCATCTTCGTTCCCGCCACGGACGACCTCGATGAGGTCAGGAGGCTCGCCGGCATCGCCACCTGAACAGTTGTCGGGAGCCGACATTCAGCAAGACCTTCAAACGATCGGCCTTGCTGTGTTCAATCGTCGTCGCCGTGCAGCCGCCGCCGGACCACCCTTCCCCGAGGCTTCATCGGCACCTCCGGCAGTTTCGGGGTCGGCAGCGGCGCACCGTCGTAACCCTTCACCTCGCCGAAACGGGAACCCGTCATCCAGTCCTCGCGGGCCTGTTCGATCTCTGACTGCGTGCGGTCGACGAAGTTCCGCCACATATCGAAGTCCTTCGTTGTTCGCGCAGGTTGACGCCGTGCGTGATTGCTCGTGCTAGTGCTCTGTGCCGGCCGCAGTGATTCCGGACACGTAGCCGCCCGTCAGGTCCTCCAGATTGCATCGCAGCTGCTTACTCGGGGCGATCAGGATCGGAAGCCGGTCCAGGGGAATCCGGTCGTTCTCAATCTTGTAGACCCAGTTCTCTGACCTGCCGATTAGGTCACCCAGCATCTTCTGGGACAAGCCACGGCGCTCACGCCACCACTTGATCCGTTGCCCGATAGCTAAACAACTCTCCGTCATACACCATGGGTTGACCGTTCGCCGAAGTGGACAGGGCACTCGCGTCAAGCGTTGGTCCACATGCTTCGGACAGTGGCGATACTGGGGGCCTCTCCTTCTGGGGGCCGCGCACGCGCATTCAAGATCGGCAAGGAGGCGGCTTTGCCAGTCCCATACCGTGGTCTGAACCTCGACTTCGGTGATGTGCTCACCACCCGGATGCGACTGAACAAGCAGGCGTTCGAGAGGGCGGAGGGATTGACTCCCGGCGCGTATTTCGCGGCGCTGAACGAGCATCCCGATGGCGTCGCGATCTACGCAGCACTGGAGGTCGGTGAGGCAACCCAGGAGGACTGGAACCGTGTCGTCGGCGGCATCCTCGGTATCGACTCCACCGACCTGATGCGGCGTGCCCTGGCCAACCTCCACCGCGAGCCGCAGATCGTCGCGGCCGCGAAGCGCGCTCGTGCGGCTGGGATCAAGGTGGCCATGCTCAGCAACTCGTTCGGGATCGAGCCCTACAACCCGTACGAGGACAAGGGCACGTGGACCGATTTCTTCGATGCCGTGATCTTGTCGGAGCTGGAGGGCGTACGGAAGCCGTCGCCGCGCATCTATCAGCGGGCGCTTGACGCCCTGGACCTGACCGGTCCCGAGTGCGTCTTTGTTGACGACCACGCCGAGAACTTGCCGCCCGCCGAGACCCTGGGCATCCGCACCGTGCACCACACGACGGACCCCACCGCCACCGCTGCCATCCTCGACTCACTTCTCCTCGACACATAGGCGGCAGGCGGGGTGCACCTGGAAGCCTGGACGGGCTCCCGGAGACTCGCATGCCGCCGGAGAGCCCGTCCAGTGGGTGGCGTCAGCGGTAAGCGGCGAGGAAGGCCCGGACGCCGGCGTCGGCGTAGTGGTCGAGTTCGGGCTGGGGGTGCTGTGGACTCCCGTGGAACAACGCCTTGTTCACGGGGATCCAGAGCAGCAGGCCGGAGAAGTGGTTGGCAGCCAGGAGCGCGTCATCGATCCGTAGGATGCCTTGGTCGGCCAGGTGTTGGAAGGTGTCGGCCAGAGTGGCCAGTACCCGCTCGAAGCCCTGTTCGTACCAGGCGGCGCCCAGGTCAGGGAAGGCATCGGCGTTGGCGATGATGAGGCGCCGCAGCTGGAGCAGCTGGGGGCGGGTGAGGGTGGTCAAAAACTGGCGGGCCAGCTGAAGCAGGTTCTCCTCCAGCGTGTCCGCGTCGGCGGGGATGTCGGCCACCAAGTCGATCATGGCCTCGATCCGGTCGGTGGTGGCCAGCACGATCTCGGCGAACAGCTTCTCCTTGTCGGCGAAGTGCTTGTACACCGTCTGCTTTGACACCGCGGCCAGCTTGGCGATGTCGTCCATGCTCGTGCCGGCGTAGCCCTTGGCCATGAACACCGCTGTCGCAGCCTCCATGATCGCCTGATGCTTGCGGGCCGAGCGCCCGCCGGGTCCGTTCGCTTCCATGCCCCTCCTTCGCTCGATGCAGTACTGGACAGTCCAGTTCCTCGGTACTGGACAGCCCAGTACCGAGACCAAGGCTCGACTCGAGGGGATCTCGCATGACGCAGGCGATACACACACTGTTCGCCGACCGTGCTGCTGCCTCAACTGCGCGCACCACTCGCGCACTGCTCGCCTGCGGTGCAGCGGCAGGGCCGCTCTTCCTGGGGGTGGGGTGATCGAGGGCCTCACCCGTACCGGTTTCGACTTCACCCGGAACGCCATCAGCCAGCTGGGCCTTGGCTCGCTCGTTCCTGCTCGCCGGGGTATTCAAGGCGGACCCCGGCGCGGGCTTCCCGGCCGGTACGCAGGGCGGTCGTGTCACGCTGAGCGGCCACGGAGCGGTCCACATGCTCAGCGGCACCGTGGGCTACGTCGTGCTGTGTGCCGCATTCCTCGTGCTGGCAGGGCGCTTCGCCGCCCAGGGCCGACACCCTTGGGCCCTGACCTACCGTCTCCTGCCGTTGGGGATCGTCGCCGGGTTCGCCGCCTCCGCTGCCGCAGCCGGCCTGGGCCTGCTCGCACTCACCGCGGCCGCTGCCCAGTTGGTCACCTCCACCCCGACCACTCGGCCGTAGCCCCAGTCCCCACGGCGACAACTCGAAACTCACTCACCCACCCAGACAGGACACCACCATGACCGCACCGGTAAAAGGCCCCGTCAGCTACTTCCCGTCGATCGAGAAGAAGTACGGCCGCTCGATCGAGCAGTGGAAGGAGCTGATCCGCACCTCGTCCCTGACCAAGCACATGGAGCTCGTCGCCTGGCTCAAATCCGAGCACGGACTCGGCCACGGGCACGCCAATGCCCTTGTCGCCCACACCCTCGCCGAACGCAGCGAAAACTGACCCGGACAAGGGAGCCGCACGGTCGAGCTGCGCGCAGAATCCACGCCCGGCTCGTGTGCTGCCTGTTCTCGGGACCAGAACCAGAACCAGCACAGGCACGGTTCCGTGATCAGGAAGTTGCGGCGATCTGTGGACACCGGGGAGACCTGTGCCTGTGCTGCCTCCTGGCTGACCGAACCGCTGCGGACTCACTCCGGCGTCCAGACAGGGCCATCTAGCCGGGAGGCTCTCAGGGATGAAAACGATTTCTCACGCCTCCTGGCCCAGGGCCTGTCGGACGGATTGGGGAGACGGGCGGAACGTACCGGAGAAGGACGCGCGTGCGAGCCATCCTTGCCGTCGGTGAGGCGCTCGGCATTTTCGTGCGTGCGAGGATCGATCACGCAAGGAACAGTACGAGCACACGCGACATCTGGAGGATTCATGGCCGCGGCCGGTAACGAGGAGACATGCGAGCTTGATCCAGTTACCTGGGACGCGATGATCGACGCACTGAAGGCCAACGGCGTGCCGGACGAAACACTCGGCAAGGTCTGCACACAAGCCCTCGCCACAATCAATGCCACGCCGGTTAGTGTCCGGGAGGAATGGCTGGCCACCGGCACCAAGCCGCTCTGAGCCATCGGCAGCTCGCCATGATCCGCCGCAGAACCTCTGACTCTCGTCACTAAGGACTGTCCGGCGAGTCACGAGCGAAGCCAGAGGCGAACTGCAGCGACGGTCACGGTGCCATGGAGGATGTACGCCTTCTTGTCGAAGCGGGTGGCTACTGTGCGGAAGCCTTTGAGCGCGTTGATCGTTCGCTCGACTTCGTTGCGACGCTTGCAAATCGGCCGCATTCCCGCAACCGCCGACGTGGTCCCGCCCCCACGGCTGGGACCCCGAGGTGATCGGGCCCAGCCTCCGGTAGAACCTGACAAGTAGTCAGAAAACTCGGCGTTAGGTCAGGGCTCGGTTGATCGTCCGCTGTGTCGTGGTGAGGTCTTGGAGAGGGCGCCGTGTGATCGGTGTGGTCGCCCAGGAGCCGGTGCCGGTGTAGGTGCGGTCGGTGAGGACGGGAATGCCCCCGGCGGTCGCAGCACCGCGACCGGAGCACCGCGACCGGGCACCGCCCACCCCTTCGCGGGGCGGGCGGCCCGTGTCTACCGTGCCCAGGGGAACCAGTTGGGCAGCTGGTCCGGTCGGCACGGCAGGTCCTTGGCCGTCTTCAGTGCCCCGACGCCACGCAGGCTCACCCCTGGGGTGGTCAGCGCCACGAACGCGTCGTCGCGCGTACGGCCGCTGATGTCGGTGATGCGCAGGGCGATGGTGAACTTCAGGTGGGCCGGGCGCAGCCCGAACGACTCGGTGACGCCGATGGACTCGCCGAGCTCCACCCATGCGCGGCGCTCCACCGCGTACGCCTCCACCCGGTACGCGCGCAGGTCCGTGTCCGGCCGGACGAACACGGTGACGTCGTCGTCGCCGCCGGCGGCCAGGATGACCATGCGGGTGATGCCGACCTCCAGCCGGCCCGCCGCGCCGAGCGAGACGAACGTTCCCGCGGGCTTGTCGACGACGCTGCCGAGCACCGCGCGCGCGTCGGCGTGCTGGTTGGCGTCCTTGATCGCGCCTGCCTCGAACTTGATGACGCGGTTGACGTACCGCAGGTCACCGACCGGCGGCGTGTGCTTCGGTACGAGCACGTCCTCGCCGCCGAACTGCAGGCCGATGGCGGGGTTGACCTTTGGGTCGAACGTCACCCTGCCGGTGTACGAGCCGTCGAGCCGGCTGGTCAGCGCGCCGGGCTTGCCGCCGAGCGCGGTGAGGCCGAAGCCGCCGGCCGTGTCGGGGTTGATCAGCAGGACGTTGCCGAACCGGTCCCGCGGGATGACGGTCGCGTCGATCTGGCCGGGCCCGGTCTGGTTGAGGTCGATCCGGGTGTGCTGCGGCTCGGGCCGCACCATGACGAGCGTCTCCTGCTTGCTCTCGCGGTGGAAGCTGGTGCCGTCGGCGGTGATGCCGGTGGCGGACACGTAGAAGACGTACTGCTTCGGGACCGACGTGTCCGTGACGGTGGCCCGGTAGTTGCCGGTGCTGTCCGCGTCGCTCATCGCCTGGACGTGCTCGCGGCGGCTGCCGTCGATGTTCAGCCCGGCGAGCTGGGCCCCCAACTGCCTGACGAGCAGCGGGGTGGCGTCCTTGCCGGCGAGCAGCTCCTCGGCGCGTTTCAGCGCCTCGGCGGGTATGCGCAGCGCGGCGATCTGGTTGTCCGTCGACTGCACCGGCGCGGTGGTGGACAGCGATACCGCGGCGCCGGTCACCGGCCGGCCTTCGGCGGTGAGGCGGCCTGTGACGGTGATCGGGTCCCCGGCGAAGTAGGTGCTCTTGTCCTGGCTGACCTCCAGGCGCAGCGTCGAGTCGGTGAGCACGTCGTAGACGTAGTGCTCGACGTCGGGATCGCCCTCGCTCGTCGTGCCCGCCGTGTCCGCGGCGCCGATGACTCCGCCGCCGGAGCTGACGAGCAGCCGCCAGGTGCCGTCGCGGCCCCGGGTGCCGGACGAGCCGGTGGCCCCCTCGGAGCCACCTTCGGCCCGAAGGAAGCTCCGGGGGATCAGGTACATGTTCGAGCGCGTCCCGCCGTGGAAGGCGACTTGGGAGAACTTGCCCTGGCCCGCGTTCTCCGGCGTGATCAGTTCGCAGTTCGGGGTCAGCAGTTCCAGCCGCAGCCTGCTGGCATCGGGGGTGTTCCAGTCCAGGACGAAGGCGGCCTTGTCGTCGTACGGGGTGATGACCGTCTCGTGGCGGATCTCCCGCTCGCCGAAGACGAACACGCCCGGCGGGTCGGCGGGGGAGGAGGCGTCGGTCAGGCCCTCCTTGAGGGCGTTGCGCAGGACCGCGCCGAGTTGGGTGGGGGTGAACCCCGGTTCCGTGACGCTGTGCGAGACGCCGCCGAACGAGCCGTCGGCGAGGGTCTTGATCAGGATGTGGTCGACGTCGGTGTGCCCCTCGACGCCGTACCCGATGCCGTACATCGTGACCTTCTTCTCGGCGAGCGAGGTGCCGGAGGGCGCCGTGCCGTTGGGTGGTGCGGTGAACTCCTTCGGGTTGTGCGTGCCCGAGTTGTGTGCCCCGTCGCTCATCATGATCAGCCAGCGGCGGCTGGTGTTCACGCTGAGCGGGTCAGTGCCGAAGTAGCTGGTGGAAGGCGCGAGGACGTGGTCGAGGCCGTCGCCCATCGGGGTGCTGCCGGTGGGCACGATGGCCTCGACGGCGTTGCCCGCGTCGGCCATCTCGGAGGCCGCGATCTGCTTCATCGGGACGATGTCGAAGCCGGCGGGGCCGGTGCCCACTGCGGGGAAGCGGGCGATGCCGAACCGGCCACCGTTGTCGGCGAAGAGGCCGAGGAGTTGCAGGAACCCCTTGGTCGCCGTGGTCAGTTCCCCCCAGCGGGACTCCGCGACGGTGGCGGGGGGACCACCGAGTGGGTTGCCGCCCATGCTGCCCGAGGAGTCGAGCAGGAGGACGACTTCCAGCTTCTGCGTGACGGCGGTCAGCGCGAGTTGCTGGTTGTGGCCGGGGGAGGTGCCCACCGTGGGGTCCGGTGGTGTCACGACGATGTTCGTGGTCAGGCTGGTCTTGTTGTCCGGCGGGGGCGCGGCGGGCGCGGTGAACCGGAGCGAGAGGGTCTCCGTGCGGGAGGGTCGTACGGTCAGCGGCAGGGGCGAGGTGACCGTGAAGCCGCTGGACGGAAGGGAGCCCGCCGTGGCGATGGTCAGCGGGGCGGTGCCCTTATTGGACACCTGCACGCTGTCCGAGTCGGACTTGTTGACGAGGGAGAGGAAGGTGGACACCGTGCCCGGCGAGATGTCGAGCCAGGGTTGGGCCGTGTCGGTGGCCGTGTCGGCCACCACCCAGGTGAACTCGACGGGCGCGCCACCCACGTTGTTGTTCCGGAAACCCAGCCGCCAGGTTTCCGCGGTGCCCGCCTGGTCGAACCCCATGCGGATGATGGCCACGTTGTCGGCCTCGACGTCGCGTTTCACGTCACCCAGGTACGTGGTCTTGTTGAACACTCCGCCGGTGAATCCGGTGATCTCCACCGCGGGTCCCTCGGTGTCGCCGGGGGTGGCCGGGGTGTCGGGGTGTCCCGCCCGGATGAACAGCGTCGGGAGTTCGACGGCGCCCGTCGCGCACACCCGGACGTACATCATCTTCGCGTAGCCGCCCTGGTCGCGTGGCCCGGCCAATTGGTCGATGCCGATGAAGACCGGGGGGCCGGTGTTGACGGTGAGCGCGGCGGTCTGCGGATCGGGATAGACGTGGAACGCCATGAGCATTCCCTTCCTAGCCGTTGATCGTGAATATGTCCGTGCTGGTGGCGGTGCCGCCGGCGGTGGTGACCGAGAGCTTCATGTCCTTGGTGGTGCCGGGCGGCGTCATCCCTGCGGGCACCCGTACGGAAATCTGGGTGGCGGAGGGCGTGCCGATGATCACCGCGGTGAAGGTGTCGAACTTGACCGTGACCGGGGTGAAGTTGAAGTTGTTGCCGTTGAGGATGATGGGCTGCTGGCCGGCCACCCCGGACTTCGGGGAGAACTGGGGCGGCGTGGTGGAGAAGGTCGGGGCGGGGATGTTCAGTTCGGCCCGGAACGGGTCGTCGCTGACGATGCTGCCCGCCGGGTTGGTCACGGTGATCTTGACGTCGGCGTTGGTGCTGCCTGCGGGCACCAGGCCCGTCGGCACCTGGACGACCATGCGGGTGGCGGTCGGCACGCCGACCACCGTGGCGGCCACGGACGCGAAGCGCACCTGCGTCCCGGCGGCGTTGAAGTTGAACCCGTTGAGCGTCACCTGCGTGCCCGGGGTGCCGTTGCCCGGGCTGAACTGGGTGGTCGGCTCGCTGAACGCCGGCGCGGGTTCCGCCGTGAACGTGTCGTCGCTGATCACCGAGCCGCCCAGGTTGCTGACGGTGATCCTGACGGCCGCGGAGACACCCCCCGGGGTCAGGCCGCCCGGCACCCGGGCCACGACCTGCGTCGATGACGCCCCACCCACGATCTTCGCGGGCAGGTCACCGAAGCGCACGGTCACCGGGGCGACGGCGAAGTTGCTGCCGTTCAAGGTGACCGGCTGCCCGATGACGCCGCTCTTGGGCACGAACTGCGGCTGCCCGGGCGACGGGGCCGTGAACGCGGGCAGCAGCAGCGTCCGCTCCATCAGGCTCATCCTGCGCTCCATGTCGGAGACGGTCAGCCGGCGCTGCCGCAGATCGGCGATCATGGCTGCTTCGATGGCCGTCACCCCCCGGGGCCGCTGGAGGGAGGCCAGCGGGTAGAAGCTGTGTCCGGACGGCGGCGCCGGCACCGCGTCCCCCTCGCTGACCCGTACCACCCACACCGGCTTGAGCCGCACGGACGTCTGGACGCCCACGTCGCGGCTGTTGTTCAGCTCCGCGTCCGCCGTGCCGTCCACCTCGGCCAGCGACACGTCCAGGTACACGGTGTCCGTCCGCGGATCGGCCTGCGCCGCCGTGGGCGCCGTGAGCGCGGGCAGGCCCGGCTGGCTCTTGTACGTCACCGCCGTCGGGATGAACACCTCGATGCCGCCGACCAGGGCGCTGCCGGGCCCCCCGGCATCGCCGGCCGCGATGAGGAAGTCCTGACCGTTCTGCCCGGTGGGCAGCGCCTGCACGGCGAAGCCGTTGGCCCCGGCCGCGGCCCCGTTACCGACGTAGCGGCTGATGACCGCGCGGACCGTCGCCGAGATCAGGTCCTGCAACAGGTTCAGGTCCCGGTCCAGGACCGGCACACCTTGCTCGACGTGGATGCCCACGTACCCCTTCTGCTGGTTGGCCAGCAGCAGTTCCAGCGGTGACTGCGAATAGTCCGCCACGGTCCCCCTCCTTCTGCGGCGTTGCTCCGGTACGGCGTGGTGGCTGGGCGAGATGGCTACGGCGTGATGAAGACGGGGCGCGCGGTCACCGGCATGGAGTCGGCGAGGACGCCGGCCAGCCGGGAGACCATCGCCCTGACCTGGTCCGGATCGGCGGTGCCCGGCGGCGCGAGGAACAGGCCGACGGTGTCCCGCCCGATGCGGTCGTCGTTGGTGCGCACGCCGCCGGCCCCGGCGTCGTACGTGTACGTCTGGAAGTCCTCGAACCGGCCGCGGAGCCCCAGCTTGGCCGCGCCCGTGGTGTCGACGGTGGTCGTCCCCGCGTACCGGTGATCCACGGTGCGGGTCGCGCCGTAGTCCGCGCTCGCGTACTCCAGGCTCTCGTTGGAGCGGTGCACCAACAGGGTGCCGGACGGTGTGTCCACGGCGTATGGCCCGCGCCGCGCGTACGGCCCGCCTCCGATCCGCTGGTTGGCCCCCCACGTGAGCGGGGTCACGGCGAGGACGTTGCGGCTCAGGGACCAGCCGCCGTTCTGCGTCGAACTCCAGAACACCTCGATGTTGCCGTCGGGGGTCAGCAGCGCGGCGGGCTGCCGGTCGTGGTAGTCGGCCCTGGCCTTCGGCAGGGCACGGATCGGAGACCAGTCCGAAACCGCCGGGTCGAGCCCCGTCTTGACCCGGTGCACGATGCTCCAGCGGGACTGGCCCGGCGGGCCGCCGCTCTCGTGCCGCGCCCAGAACAGCCACAGCCGCTGGGTCGTGCTCGTCGGATGGAACAGGACGAACAAGTCGTCCTCCACCCGCGGCGGCCGGCCGCCGTCCGCCGGCAGGGTCAGCGGCGCGGGCAGCCAGGCGCCGCCGACGTTGCGGTTGTAGCGCAGCTCCCAGCCGTCGCCCACCGCCTCCAGCCAGAACAGCCACAGTCCGCCGGCGTTGTCCGCGACCGCGGTGGGCATCCGCCGCTCGGTGGCGGTGTCCCCGAACACGGCGGGCGCCGACCAGATGGCAGGACCCGTCCGCACGCTGTACCAGATCCGCCACTTGCGGTCCACGGGCGGCTGCTCCGGGTCGTACCCCTGCCAGAACAGCCACACGGCCCCGGCGCCCTGCACGGCCACCGAAGGGTGTTTGTCGATGCCGGCCCGGTCCACCCGCGGGGCGCTGGGCTCCCATTTCCCGTCCGCGAACCGTTTCATCCAGATGTCCCAGCCGTGCGGCCGGCGGGTGTGGAAGAAGAACAGCGACGAACCGTCCGCCTCGCGCAGCGCCACCGGCCGGCCGTCATGGGCGAAGTTGACGGACGCGAGTGCCGCGGGCGCAAAGACGCCGGAGGCATCGCGCAGCGCGGACCACAGGTTCAGCCGTTCCGGCTGGTTGGTGCGCGCCACGTTGTGGACGTACTCCTTGGTACGGCTGGTCCAACCGGTGACCCGGGCCACGGTGGCGTCCAGCGTGGGCACCCCGCCGATGGTCCGGTAGATGCGCGGCGCGAACCTGACCTCGTTGCGCTGCGCGTCCACCGGCAGCCCGAAATCGGTCTGCCAGCCGATCCACTGCGCGAGGAGCGGCAGCAGCCGGCCGTCGACCCGGTCGAGGTCGCCGAGGTCGAGGCCGGCGCGGACGAGGCTGTAGATCCGGTCGAGTTCGCCGCCTGGCAGGTCCAGGAAGCGGCGGAGCTGCCCCTTGTCGCGGTCGGCCGGTAGCCCGCTGCCCGCAAGAGGGATGCGGTCGGCGTCGTAGCGGCGGTAGATCGCCGGGAGCATGCCGTAGAGCAGACTCGCGAAGTCGTACCGCGACGTGGCCATGGCGGACGCGTGGTTGTGCGGGTCCGGGTCGTACGTGGGCACGGGGGCGCCGCTGAACGGGAACAGCGTGTAGTAGTAGACCGTCCCGCCCCGGAGGCCGGTGTCGACGGTGCGCGTGTCGGGGCCGGTCGTGTGGGCGATGAGCCGGCCGTCGTCGGGGCCGGTCGGATGGGTGCCCTCCCGGCGCACCACGCGGATCCCGGGCGCGCGCCCCGGGTCGGGGTTGTGCCAGCTCAGGTCGATCCTGTTGCCGGAGGGGTGGGCGGTGGCCGTGATGTCCGTCAGCCGCACCGTCCGTCACCTCCTTCCCTGTTCGAGGACGATGACCTTCAGGCCGAGGCGGTAGTCGGGCTCCGGCGGGACGACGGGCACCTCGTTCGAGCCGAGCACGAGAGTGCCGTGTGGTTCGACCTGCGCGCCCGTCCGGTCCCCGCGCCGGAACTCGGTGATGTTCACGAAGACGACGCCGGGAACGTCCTGCGTCTCCTCGTAGAACTTGCTGAGGTACACCGTCTGGTTGAAGTCGACCCGCTCGAAGTCCAGCAGGCGGGCGGCGGCCTGCTGGACCTGGGCGACGACGTCCTCCCGGACGTGGAAACTCTCGACCGCCAGCTCGGCCGTCACCCGGATCGGGACGTAGTCGACGTCGGAGATTTCGATCAGCTGGCTGAGCATCCGCTTGTCCTCGAAGAAGCCCTTGAGGTCGGCCTCCAGCACGTCGCTGACCTTGCCGCCACCCTGCGGCGCGACGTGCAGCGTCACCTGGTTCCAGCCGGTGGCCTCGGCGCGGACCTTGCCGACGCCCTTGAAGTTGCGGGCGAGTGCCTCGTAGTCGGCGGCGGTCACCGCTCGGCGCAGGGAGCGGAACACGGCGGGGGCGTGCTGCACGGCGTGCGCGATGTCCTCGCGCTCCGCGCCGCCGGTCGCGGGGGCCGGGTTGCTGACCGTCGCGCCGAGCAGCGCGAGCTGGGGCGCACCGACGATGGTGGTCACCGCGCCCGCGGGCACGTTGCCCGCCGAGCCGCCGCCGACGCGGTACGTGGCCCGGATCGCCGCGGCCTGCGGGGGGATCGCGCCGAACGTGCCGTCGCCGAAGACGACGGTGGCCCGGTCGGCGTCGTCGATCTCCACCCGGTAGTCGCGCTGCCCCGCCTGGCTGAACGCCAGGCTCTCCCGCAGCGTCCACACGGAGGGCACCGAGGCGAGCCGGCTCTCCACCACCACGTCCTGGCCCGCCGGTCGCAGGATCAGCCCCGGGTGGGCGAGGGGGAAGCGTTGGTTGGGCGCATTGTCCGACGTGCCGAGCAACTCGTCCCTGATCAGGCGGCCCTCCTCGACCGGGATGCCGCCCTGGGCCGGCCCGAAGACCTTCCGGCCGGTCGCCGGGTCGGCGGTCAGCTTCGAGAAGTCGATGACGAGCGGCGCCTCGCGGGTGTACTCGAACCTGACGCTCGGCTTGTCGCGCCGGCTCTTGGTCGCGAACGCGTCCCCCCGCGCCACGGTGACCGTCGCGGTGACGGTGCCGGGCACGGTCAGGCTCAGCGAGGTCGCCGCGGGGGCCGCGGTGCCCAGTTCGTAGCCGATGAGCCGCAGGTGTTCGATGACACTGCGCCGGGTGCGGGCCGTGCCGAGGAAACTCTCGTTGGCCACCCGGTCCTGGTAGTAGCTGATGATGTCGCCGAGATGCGCGAACAGTTGCAGCAGTACGTTGCCGAAGTCGGCCTCGTCCGCGAAGTCCTTCCACTCCGGCAGTTTCTGCGGGATCAGCCCGCGCATGGACGCGAGCAGGCTCTCGTAGTCGCGGGCCATGTAGTCGATGACCGGCCGGTCGTCTGTCCTCTTGATCTCAGCCATGCCGCGTCCCCGCTCGTCCGTTCCCGCTCACCGGAACTGCACCCTGACCGCCTGCCGGGCGAGGTCCCGGCGCCGTACGTAGGCCACCTCGACGGACAGCGTCTCTTCCTGGGCCCGTACGTCCACTCCGCTGACCACGAGGTCGTCTCCCAGCCACCGGGTCAGTGCCTGTCCGACGGTGAACTCGACGGCCGCGGCCAGGATCGTGTTGGCGGGGTCGAAGACCAGGTTGAACAGCCCGCACCCGAACTCCGGTTGGTTGATCCGCTCCCCGGGCGCCGTGAACAGCACCTGGATGACCTTGCCGCGCAGCTCCGCGCTCTCGTCGGGCTCCGGCACGATGGCACCGGCCGCGTTGACGCCGAACGGGAATCCGAACCCTGTCGACACGCTCGCCCCCTCCCTCTCGCTTCGCCGCTCGTACGCCGGTCACTGGGAGCAGGCCACCAGCGACTGCTGTTCTGCGCTGACCTTCGACTCGCCGGGTGTGGGCAGGCCGCTGCACGTGTCGATCACGTCCTCGTCGAGCAGCACCTTGACGCCGCCGATGGTCAGTAGCCCGCTGCCCGCACCGGCGCCGGGTGTGCCGCCGCCGAGCGGGGTGTCGAGGATCGCCAGCGAGGTGGCGAGGGGTTTTGGCGCGGTGGGCACGAAGTCGCTGCCGGCGGGCCCGGCGTGGCCGCCGGGTGGGGGGCCCGGCGCGGTCTGGCCCGCGTCGAGGGTGCTGCCGCTGGTGACCAGGGCCACCGGCACGCCGTTGATCCGCACGAAGTCGCTGAGCCCTTCCGTGATCGAGCCCTGGTAGGTGTACTTCCCGAGGCCCGCGTAGGGCGTGGTGCCGTTTTCGAGGGTGCCCGAGACCTTGTGCGTGTCGGTGCCCCGCACGCTGGCGCCCTTGACGACGATGCTCTTGGCCATCGACTCAGCCCTTCTTCAGGTCGATGCTGGCGGCGACCACCGTCACGCTCTGACCGGCGGCGTTGATGGTGAGGGGCGTCTTCGCCGTGAGGGTGACGGCGTCGGAGGACATCTGGAGGAAGCTGCCGGTGGCGTCGGTGATGCGGATGCCGTCGTCGGTGAGCGAGACGGTGTTGCCGCCCGCGTCGGTGACCGTGACACCGGACTGGTCCATCGTCAGGAGATGGCCGCGGCTGCCCTCGCGGACGAGGACCCGTTCCTTGCCGTCGGCGTCCTCCAACTGGATGGTGTGTCCCTTGAGAGTGGTGAGGATCTTCGAGGTCGGGGGCGACTGCACCGCTTCCGCGTCCTCGGTGCCGGCGTCGGAGCGCGGCTTCGGCACCTGGCTCTCGTCGCCCGGCCTGCTCCAGTACGTACCGACCCAGATGGGGAACTCCGTGTCTCCCCGCTCGAACTCGACCCACACTCCGGCCTCGCGCTCCGGAATGAACAGCAACCCCTGCCCCGTGGCCCCTCCGTACGGGACGCAGGGCGTGGCCCAGCCGGTGACGACCTCCGGACCCAGCACGTCCGCGACGGTGAGCCGCAGCCGGCCGAGGCGCGAAGGGTCGTCGTTGTCGACCACCGTGCCCCGGTACTTGCCGTAGCAGCGCCGCCCGGTGTCCTCCACCAGGCCGGCGACGATGCGCTCCAGCGTCACAGCGACACCTCCGCGGCCAGGGCGCCCGCGGCCGGCAGTCCGGCCGCCGCGTCGGCCCCGCCGGTCGAGAAGTCCTCGTCGCCCTTGGGCGCCAGCGCGTTGCGCTTGATGCGGAACGTCTGGAGGTAGCCGTCGAGGGTGAACCTGTGGGTGACGTGCGCGACGTAGTAGACCCCGCTGTGCGTCGCCCCGACGCCCTTGACGGTGACGGTGGTGCGGGGTCGCAGGATGCTGCCGTACTCGTTGGCGGCGACCTCGCCCTCCCCGGTCACCAGCCACTCGGCCTGGTCGTAGACGCTCTGGCAGATTTCGGTCATCTCCGGTACGCCGGTGGCCACGCTCTGCGCCACGTACACGAGCCCGGGCTCCATGCCGGGGCCGAGGACACCGGCGGCCGGCACCGCGCCCAGGGCGGTCTGGGAGCCGGGGACCGCGTGCGCTTCCAGCACGTCGCCGGCGATGTGGTCGATCTGGAACATCGCGACGTCCGTGGGGGCCAGCGCGTCGACCTCCAGGCTGAACCGGTTGACGTTCGTCTCTTCCCCGAAGTGCACCGCGAGCACCGGCTGCGGCGTGTCGTCGACGGCCGGCGGACGGAAGTAGCCCCTGTCGCCGTCCACAAAGCACTCGAAGCCGTTGCGCAGGGCCAGCCGCCTGAGCAACTGGATGTCGGTCTCGCGCTGGATGACGGTCGACACCGCCTCGTCGTGGACGATCCCCGTGTCGGTCACCTGCGGCGTCAGCCCGTACGCCTGGAACGTCTCGGTCGCGATGTCGCTGTCCTTCTTGTTCGGCCAGTCCTTGAGCCGCTCCACGCGGTCCATCAGGACGCTGGCGTCCGTACCCCACACCTGGAGCCGGCAGGCTTCGAGCCCGGGGCCGAAATCCGGGCGGACGTGCGTGATGTAGCCGGTCAGCAGCGGCCGCGCGTCGTCCTGCAAGCCCGCGGTGACCTGCACCCGCCGCCACACCATGAGCCGCTCGTCGTCCAGGTGTGTCCACGACCCGTCGGGGCGCAGCAGCAGCGCCAGCGTCATCCGGAACATCCCGGCCAGTTCCTCGTCGAGCTCGACCTCCAGGCTCAGCAGGTCCGCGTAGAGGTCCGCGGCCTCCACGCCGTCGATGTCGATGCGCAGGTCGTCGTGGCGCACGCCGGCCCCCTATCCGCTCACTGCCGCGGGGATCGCTATGGGCTGGCCGAGCCGCCCGCGGTCGACCGGCGGCCCGACGTCGAAGCCGCGCGCCGCGATCAGCGCGGCCAGGTCCTGCGCGCTGACGTCGATGCGGTGGTACGTGACGACGACGGCGCGGATGAATCGCTCGACGACCACGGTGACCTGCTGCCCGCTCACCGCCTGCGTCTGCGGGACGAGCTCGACGTCTTCGGCCACGGTCACGTCGCGCACCCCGTTCACCGCCGCCAGCGCGGCGATCAGCGCGGCCCACGGCGGGTCCTTCGCCGCCGTGGTGAGCGGGAAGCGGGTGGACGTCACGGGTTCCTGGCCGAGGAGTTCCAGGGGGGAGAGGAACAGCGGGTTGGCGTCGCAGATGTGCCAGTAGTGCAGGGGCTGCCCGTAGTAGGAGGCGGCGAGCTGGTCCAGCCGGTCGCCGGAGTCCACGGTGTGCTCCAGCGCGCCGGGTGTGTCGGGCAGCGGCCGGACGCCCTTGGCGGGCAGGATCCGGCCGCGGGTGTCGGGCGACACCACGTCGGGGACGGTGCGGTAGCGGGACAGCTTGCTGAACATGTGTCACTCACCCCGGGACGACGACGTTTGCCGCATCGGTGACGGCGGTGGCGAACCCCACGGTCGACATGACCTCCGTCATGGTCTGCGTGTACCGGTAGGGGATGCTGCTGCCCTCGATGACCGTGAGGGAGACCGAGACGGTGGCCCGGACGGGGTTCAGATCGGCGCTGAACTCCGTCTCGGTGATGTTGAGAGAGTTGATGTTCACCGGCAGCACCCGTTTGCGGCCGAAGATGAACAGGATCAGCGGCGGGTTGGCGCTGCGGGTGAAGCTGAACCCGTCGGGCTTGCGCAGCAGCCGGGCGGCGAGGCCACCGAGCACGCTCTCCCGCTTCGGCTGCGTCATCAGCTCCAGCGTCGCGATCTGCGGACCGATGCCGAACTGTTCGGTGACCGTGTCGCCGTCGTCCAGCCGGTCGGTGGCGTCGAGGCGGATGTCGAAGCCGAGCTTCTGCTCCTCCACGGTCACCAACTGCTCCCGCTGGACGTCCAGCAGACTGGAGCGCCGGCCGTGTTCGGTGCGCAGGGTGCGCGGCGGTGCGCCCGACTTCTGCGCCGCCGCTGCCGCCGCGGCCGCGCCGGCGAAGGTGTAGGACAGTGATCGGTTACGGGTGAGCTGCACGGGGTTGAACTGGAACACCACCAGTAGCGGCGGCAGGCTCAGCCCGTACTCCACGAATGCGCCGCGCAGAATGCGGGGCTTGTTGGGAAAGCCGTCGGTCATCTCGCCTAGTCCTCCCCGCCCTTGCAGGTCAGTTCTCCGGTGGCGCAGTGGCCGTGCGGATAGGTGATCAGGATCTGGCGTACGTTCATGCGGCGCGGGCCGACGGGTTCCACCCAGGCGAGGCACTGGAAGACGTGCAGGACGTCCGTGGGGGTGGAGTAGACCTTGTTCGGGTTGGCGCCGCCCGGGTAGTAGCGGGTCACGCCGCCGTGCGCGAAGCGCAGCGCCGCCTCGAAGTTGTTGCCGCACCCGTTGGCGTCGATCAGCGCGGCGAACCACGGATTGTCGGGGTGCCTGGTGCCGGACAGGCCGCCGCCCAGGGTCTCCTCGGCGTGGCCGGGGCTGCTGGGCTTGGCCCAGACGACGACGGCCGCGGTGCTGCCCGCCAGACCGACCTGGAGGAGCACCCCTTGGACGAAGCGCACGATGTCGATGCACTGCGCCCCGGTGGCCAGGTCGTCCGCCAGCTTCCACGCGTTGTCGAGCCGGACGAACAGGTTGTAGCTGTTCCAGCGCTTCATGACGCTCGACACCAGCGCGTGCGGGTCGAGGGAGCCCGCCTCGCGGGCGGCTTCGCCGACGATCCGCGTCGACGTCCGCATGCGCCGGAGCGTGACCTCCGCCGGTGCGTGGGGCGGGCCGGCGGTGACGTACAGGCTGTGCCGGGTCCGGGCGATCTCACGCTTCCACTGCTGCCACTCCAGGTCCCACACGATCTGCCGGTTCTCCAGCGAGGTGACGGTGCCGGGCAGCGCGGTGGTGCCGACGAGCGGCAGCATCTGGGCCGTGCCGCCGTGCAGGGTGCCGGAGAATTCGAAGTTCAGCGCGGGTTCGGTGCTGCGGCCGGTCAGCCGGATAGGCGCGGTCGGCGCGTTGAGCGGGGTGATGTCGAGGCGGACGTCGGCGCGGACGCCGGTGCCCATGGTCTGGCTGATCGGGCGGCTGTTCGCGAGCCCCTTGTCGGAGAACCACTCCGGTTCGCCGTACGCGTTGCCGTCGCTCTCCCAGTCGTCCTCGTTGTTCTTCATCAGTCCGTGGTCGGACCGGAAGGTGACGGAGCTGAGCAGAGTGCCGGGGTGGCTGCCTTCCTCGGCCTGCCGGGTGCCGCCCGTGCCGAGGGCCCGGTCGTAGAGCGCGGTGAGCTCGGGCCGGCGGGCGTTCGGCAGATTGTCGAGCAGCCGGTCGTAGTTGATGGCGGCCATGGCGGTCGCGAGTTGGTTCCCCGAGAGCTGTTTCAGCAGGTCGAGGGCGGCCACCGCGTCCTGGTCGGTGACGGCCCAGTCGAAGAGCCCGTACGAGAGGCGGTCCTCGATGGTCTCCAGCGTGGTGGCGGACGGTTGCAGCCCCGCGACATCGGCGGCGAGCCGGTCGTACTCGGGGAGCCGCCCGTCGGGGAGGTTCTCCCGCAGCCGCCGCGCGTGGGTCGCGTCGTTGAAGAACACCGCCTGCTGGAGGCGGGGCAGCGACTTGAGGAGGTCCAGCGAACGGGTGGCGTCCTGGTCGGTGATGGCCCAGTCGAACAGCCCGTAGCCGAGGTAGTCCTCGATCTCGTCGAGTTCGGGGCTGATCGCGCGCTGTACGGTCTCTGCCGCCGGAGCCGCGCCACCGCGCTGCTGTACGACGTGGGTCAGTTCGTGGGCGAGCAGCCGGTGGTCGTGCTCGCTTTCGTTCTGCGCCAAGTGGATGTGGTGGCCGTGGGTGAAGGCGCGGGCCCGGATCCCGGCCGCGTACTGGTGGGACGCGGAGTCGGTGTGCAGCTGTACGTGCGCGAAGTCCTCGCCGAAGCGGGGCTCCATGAACGCCCGGGACGCGGGCGTCAGTGGGCGTCCGCCGCTGGTGGGCGGGGGAGCGGTCGGCGTGCCGCCGTGCCCGGTCGGCAGCCGCTGGATGGCGGGGCGCGGGGCGCCGGGCGCGGGGCCGGAGGGCGCGGGGCCGGGGAGCGCGACGATCCGGTCGGCGACCCGTTCGGCCTCCTGCTCGTACCGGTCGTCGGCGGCCCCGACAAGCGCGCTGGTCTGCACGGGACCGCAGCCGGAACAGCTTCCCGGGCAGCCGCACCCCGAGGGGGCGTCGTGCTCGCCGTCGCCGTCTTCGGCGAGGCGCTGGAGGTACTCGCTGCCGAGGCTGCGCTGCAACGCCAGGTCGGTCGCGGCCCTCGCCCGGGGTGCCTGCGGCGGTGCCGGGCGCGGCCCGTGCGTCTCCGTGGAGCGGGTGGTCCGGTGCGGCATCGTCAGCATGGTCCCGCCCCTCCGGCGGCCCCGACGGCGTCGCCGGCCGGGGCCGGCTCCGTCCAGAGCTTGCCGATCTTCTCGAACTCCCGCCGGGCTCCCCGCAGGATGTGCCGCCGGCCGATGGGCCCGCCGTCGGCCGCGGCCACGAACGCCGCGTTCAGCACGATGTTCTTGATGCTGCCGCCGGCCACCGGGAACTCCCGGGCCAGCGAGGCGAAGTCGACGTCCGCCGCGACCGGAGCCCCTGGCGGGAAGAGGCCCTGCCAGATCCGCAGCCTGTTGTCGGCCTCGGGGAACGGGAACTCGATGATGAAGCGGACGCGGCGGGTGAACGCGTCGTCCAGGTTCTGCCGCAGGTTCGTCGCCAGCACCACCACGCCCTCGTACTCCTCCATTTTCTGCAGGAGGTAGCTCGTCTCGATGTTGGCGTACCTGTCGTGTGCGTCCGACACCTCGGTGCGCTTGCCGAACAGCGCGTCGGCCTCGTCGAAGAAGAGGATGGCGTTGCTGGTGCGCGCCTCGGTGAAGACGCGGGCCAGGTTCTTCTCGGTCTCGCCGATGTATTTGCTGACGACCCCGGAAAGGTCCACGGCGTACAGGCCGAGCCCGAGGTCGTGCGCCAGCACCTCCGCCGCCATCGTCTTGCCCGTCCCCGGGGCCCCGCTGAACAGCACGCTCAGCCCCTTGCCGCGGTGGGTCTCACCCCCGAAGCCCCAACGGTCGTACACCTGGTGGCGGTGGCGGAGCTGGTCACGGACCTCCCGGAGTTGCTCCATCCGGTCGAGGGGCAGCACGAGGTCGTCCCAGCAGGCGCGGGGCCGCACCTCGACGGCCAGGTCGCCGAGCCGCCGGCGGGACAACGCCCGGCAGGCGGCGGACAGGTCGGCCAGGGTCATGGCGCGTGGCAGCGGCTCCATCAGCCGCCGGTTGCGGGCGTACCGGATCGCGGCCCGCATCCCGCCGGGCGACAGGCGGAAGAGCGTCGCCAACTCGGCGGCCCACGCGCCCGGCTCGGCGGTGTGCTCGGCGAGCAGCCGCCGCCACAGTGCGGTGCCGCGGGCCACGTCGGGCAGCGGCACGGGGACGGGCTGGAACAGGGCGCCGGCGAAGCTCTCCTCGCCGTCCCAGACCGATTCGCCGGTCAAAAACACCAGGTCGCCGAAGTCGGCGACGGCCGCTGCCAGGGCGGCGCGCAGCGGTGCGGCGTCGTCGCGGCGGAGCGCGTCGGCGTGCGGCAGGTGGACGGCGGCCCGGCACAGCCGCGCCTCCCTCAGGTCGGTGGCGTACGCCGGCTGGTCGCCGAGGCTGAGCAGCCCCATGCCCAGGTCGCGGCAGGTACGGTGGGCCAGCTCGCGCTTGCCCGCGCCAGGTGGACCGTACAGGTAGAACACCAGGGGGCGGGCGTCGCCGTCCTGTTTGAGGTGATGTTCGGCGAGGCGGCGCAGGCCCTGCGCGAGATCCGCGTCGGCGTCTTCGGCATCAATGTCGCTTTCGGCGCCCTCCGCGCGGTACAGCCGTGCGTCGGGGGCGTCCGCGTCCAGCAGGAAGCGGCAGATCCGCGGGTCCAGCGCCAGGAACTGGGCGAGGCCGGTGGAGCCCGAGGGGCTGTGCGGGTCGTCGATCTTCCGCAGGATGCCGGTGCGCAGCAGCGGCGCCGTCTCCTGGAACGCGCCGAGAGCGGCCCAGCGCTGCCGCTCACCCGGGCAGAGCAGGTCGAGGACGAGATCGACGCTGGGGCGCTTGCGGGTGATGTCGTCCTGGAGGTAGGCGTACAGCCGGTCGTACTTGCGCCGCAGTTCCGGGCCGAGGCACACGGTGACGGCCCGCAGCTCCCACGGGCTGAGCGCGAAGAGCGCACCGAGCGCGGGCAGGGCCAGCGTGACGCCGTTGGCGGCGCTGCGCTGCACGCGCGCGTCGATCTCCTCGTCCAGCCGGTCGAGTTCGGTGGCGGGGGAGGGCGGTTCCTGGGGTTGGTGGGTGAGCAGCCAGTCGACTTCCTGCCGGGTGATGTAGACGGTGCGGGCCGCCTGCTGCTCCGGGGCCGCCTCGTTCTGCAGGCTGACCGTCGCGAGCCGGCGCTCGATCAGCAGGTCGAGACGGCGCAATTCGTCTGCGAGGTGCTCGCCGTTGTCCCGGTACGCGCGGTGGGTCATGGCGTGACCTCGAACACGAACGTGCGGCGGAACAAATGCGAGATGTCCACGCGCACCTCGTAGAACCCGACCTTCAGGCCCGCGGCGAGCGTCACCGTGAACACGTCACCGCTCAGCGGCACCGCGGCCCCGACCGGCTCGCCACCGAGACGCACGTCGGCGAGCCAACCGGCCAGGTGCGTACCGGTGAACGTGAGCACCGAGCCCGCCCGTCCCGCGGCCGGCGACATGGCGCTGACCTCGGGCGGACTGAGGGGCGCCCGTACATCGGGAATGCCGACCCGGCGCACCCGCTTCGGCAGCGGGCGGGCCGCGCCCGGCAGCCGGTCGAGTTGGACGGTGGACACCTGGTAGAGCACGGAGAGCCGGAACGGCTGGGCGAAGGTGCTCCAGATCCGGCTCAGCTCCTCGTGGTCCAGCGGCGCGATCGCGATCTGCAGCCGCTCGCGGGCGTCGAGGAGGCCGGGGTCGAGGTGGGTGCGGGGGACGACCGGGTTCTCGTGGAAGACCCGCATGGCCTCGCCCACGCTCTGGTGCGCGGTCACGTTGCCGCTCAGCGGGTCGTTGGGCGCGTAGGGCGTCAGCAGGTAGAAGAGGTGCAGGGACAGGGGGGCATCGAGGAGCTGGTCGGTGGTGCCCGGCTGGAGTGCCCAGTCCTGGTTCTTGAGGTACGGATTCTCGGTGATCTTGTAGAGGAAGAGGTTGATGCGTCGGCCGCCGCCCGGCTCGTCGGGGGCGAGGACGGTCACGTCCATGGCCGGGGTGAGCCGCATCTCACCGACCAGGAGGCTGCGCAGCGAGGCGCTGACCATGCCGATCGCGGTCCCGGCGCTCACCGCAGGATCCTGCCGCGCAGCCGGGGAAGATGACGCCGCACCCAGAAGGCGGGGATGCCGTCGGGAGGCGGGGGGTCGATGCTGACGGGCGGGGCCGGCTGGAGGGGGATGGAGGCCGGCGGTTCGGCAGTTGGTGCCGCCGCGGTCTCCTCCGGCCAGGGCATCCGCGCCGGGGGCCCGGGGCGGGGCGTGGTGACGCTGCGCAGCGGCTGGGTGGGGAGGGGCCGGGGGTGCGGGCGGCGGTCGGGAGGCGGCGGCGGGGGCGTGCCGCGGTGCTGGGCGGGGGTGGGCTCCGGGCCGTGCGGCGTCGCCGGGCGCGCCGTCGGGTGGGGCGGTGTGGACGGGGGTACGGCGGGTTGCTCCCGCGGGGTGGTGCGGGCTTGCGGCGGAGTGGTGCGTACGGCCGGAACGGGGGCCGACTGTGGGGCCGGCGTGTGCGGCGCGTGGCTCGGTACGCCGCTTGTGGTCGGTGCTGGTGCTGGTGCTGGGGTGTTGTCTGGTGGGTGGTTCGGTGGGGTGGTCTTCTTTGGCACGTGCTGTCGGGGGCGCTCTTGCCCGCCGGGTGACCGTGACGATGACGGAGGCGCTGACGGCATCGCCGTGACCCCCGGAACCGTCACAGAAACCACGTCCGCCGCCTCGTCGTCACTTTCCCTTGGAGACGCCACGGCAGTGGCCGACGTCGGTTGTTTCTGCTCGTCCTCCTGGCCGCCACCTACAGCCACGGGATGCTCGGTGGCTTCTGCATCGGCTTCCGCGCCCGTCTCTGTGCCCGCGCGCCTGCCCGTGGCCGTGGCCGTGTCTGCGTCTGCATCTGGGTCGAAGAAGTCATACTCGATCCGGGCCGACAGAACACCCCCGCCATCAGACGGCCTGTACGGCACATCCGGACCACTCGGCATGCCGTACGCGATCCCCGAGCCACCGGGCCCCCCATAGGGTTCCCCCGAGCCGTACCACGGCCGCAGGTACGCGAACCCGACGCCTGGCAGCGGCGGCACGAAGGTGACGCGCACCCCGCTGTCCTCAGGGAGCCCGAGCAGCGCGCGTACCCGGGCACGATGCCGGAACGGCCGCCGCCCGTCAGCCAGGACACCCCGCAGATAGCCCTCATGCGCCACTGTTGAGCACCTCGATCGCGTCGGCGAGCACCTCGATGTAGGTGCGCCGCTTGTCGCGGGTCAGCTCCATGATCTCGTGTTCGCTCCAGTGGTAGTGGTAGGCCAGGTAGTGCACTTCGCGGTAGAGCAACCCGCTGTCGGTGCGCAGTTCGCCGAGGAAGAAGCGTTGGATGTCCAGCGGTGCGATGATCACCCGGCCGCAGTGGACGCACCGCGCCTCCATCGACTGCTCGACGGATGGGGCGAGTTCGTACATCCGCTGCTCGATCTCGGACCGGGCGGTTGCCGACAGCTCGGCCATCCGCTGCTGGTCCGGCGGGTCGCCGTCCGGTCCCAGCCGCTGCACGCAGCGGGCCAGGAGCGAGGTCAGGGCCTCGGCCTCGTTGCTCGCGGACAGTTCTGCGAGCTCTTCCTGATCGGCCCCGTTCGGCAGTCGGAAGGTGACCTCCAAGGGTTCGGCCGTCAGCGTCATCGTGTGGGCGGGGGCCCGCCGGCGGGCCTCCTCCACCGGCACGTCGGCGAGCGAGAATTCCAAGGACACCCGCTCACTGCACTCCGCCCAGGGGCAGACGAGATGTGCGCGGACCATGTCACCGAAGCTCGCCCTGCGCAGTTGGAGCAGCAGGTACTGCCGGTCGGCGACCAGCAGCCCCCGGGCCGTCTCGGGCGGTACGGGCGAGATGTCGCCGAGCCGGCGCACGCAGCGACTGAGGACCTCGGTGACCAGCGCCGCGGGCCGCGGCGCGCGCGCGTCGGCGAGCAACTCCTCGTCGCGCCCGGTGAGCACCGCGAGCTCGAAGTCGCGGTGCAGCCGCCCCTCGGCGTCCCAGTGGCCTCCCGGCAGTACCCCCATGGACACCCCTACGTCTCCTTGGCCTCGGTCACCGAGGTGTCCCGCACCCAGCCCTCGTTCTCCAGCTTGACGGTGCTGATCATCACGGCGTTGCCGCTCGCGTCGAGCTGCGGCAGCGCCTGGTACTCCGAGACCCAGCAACGGAAGACGTTGTACGCCAACACCTTCTGCCCTTGGTGGTTGTAGACCTCGATGCTGATGTCCTTGCGGAAGGACGCCAGGGACATCGCCGCGTCACCCTGAAAGTTGTTGACCTTGTTCGCCCACTCCTCGAAGGTCGTGTCGTGCGTGACACCGGCCTCCAGGGTGAGCGCGTCGTACTTCGTCTTGCCGGGGATCTGGTGCGGCCCGCTCGAATCCCCGCCCTCGTACCAGGGCGTGACTTCCGTGGTGCGTTTGAGTGCGCTGCACTTGCTCAGGCCGGCCACGTACTGGCCGTCCACCTTGATCTTGAACTTGAACCCGAGGTACGGGTCGAACCGCGTCGCATTGACGCTGAACCTGGGCATCGGGCGCCCTCCTTCCGCTGGCGGTCGTCACTCACCCGGACGCGAGGCCCGCCTTCTGGCTGATCTTCACGACGACGAACTCCGCCGGCTTCAGGGGTGCGAACCCCACCAGGACGTTCACGACCCCGTTGTCGATGTCGGTCTGCGTCGTCGTCTCGCCGTCGCACTTGACGAAAAATCCCGCCGCCGGCGTGGCACCTTGGAACGCCCCCTGGCGGAAAAGCGTCATCATGAACGAGCCGATGGTCAGCCGCAGTTGAGACCACAGCGGCTCGTCGTTCGGTTCGAAGACCGCCCCCTGGATGCCGTTGTAGATGCTGACCCGCAGCATGATCGCGGTACGGCGGACGGGCACGTGGCGCCATGCCGGGTCCGAGGTGATGGTGCGCGCGCCGAACACGACCACTCCCGCACCGGCGAAGCGCCTGATGACGTTTACGCCCAGCGGGTTGAGGTTGCCGTGCTGCACGTCGCCGAGCTCCACGGCGAGCCCGGCCACGCCGTTGAGGCCCGCCTCCGTGCCGGCCGGTGCCTTCCACACGCCGCGGCTCGCGTCGATACGGGCGTACAGTCCCGCGATGAACCCCGAGGGCGGCAGCAGGACGGGCTCCCGGGACCGGCCGGTCGGGTCCAGCGCCTTGACCCAGGGGAAGTACAGCGCGCCGTACGAGTTGGCGACGGTGAGCTTGGTGCGGAAGACGGCGGCCTCGTCGGCGGTGTCGTCGTGGGAGCCCGTCTCGCCGATGTAGAAAACGTCCTGGAGCGGTCTGTTGGCGCAGTAGGCCATGCCGAGGTCCAGCATCGCCGTCGTCGCCTCGCCGGGGACGGCGAGGAGGCTGAAGTCCGTCACGTTGTCCAGTCGCGGGAAGCCTGAGCTGAACGTCGTCTCCGTCACCGCGGCGACGCCGTCGCTGCCGAGCGTCACCGGCGCGATGACCGGAGCGGTCAGCGCCGCGTCGCCGATCTGCACGATGTCGGCCTTGGCGGGGCGCCGGACCGCCGCCCCGTCCTCGGACCGGCCGCCGTTGCCCGCGCCGAGTTTGAGCAGGCCGGTGGCGTCCGCGGTCGCCGCCGGCTGGACGCGCACGGACGAGGTGGCGAGGGTGGTGGTGCCGGACTGGAGGACGAACCGGGACTGCCCGGCCACGGTCTCCACGGCGCAGGTGAAAGCGGTGAAGGCCGTGGCGTCGGTGGACGTCTTCTTCCGGGTCAGGGCGCGCACCGCGGTCTGCACCGCCGTCGCCACGTCCGCAGGCACGGTCGAGGCACCGGCCGACGCGGGCAGCGTGACCGCCTGGAACCCGTCGGCGTCCAGGTTGATCTGGAAGCCGAGATTTCCGTTCAGCGGCAGGGTCGGTGCGAAGCCGCCCCGGTGGATGCCGCGCTGCACGCTGAGGTTGCCGGAGAGCAGTTGGGCGCTGATGAGGGTGGAGTCCTGCGCCAGGACGCTGACCGCGTAGTTCGGGGCGGTCGGATCGACGCTGAGGTTGTCGAAGACCTCCAGCGGGGCGGTGTCCTTGAAATTGGCGGGCACGACCGCCGGGTCGACCTGGCGTCGCACGCTCACCTTGAACTCGTTGCCCGGGTCGAGCGTTCCGTCCTCGATCTGGAGGAACAGCGTATTGCCCCAGGCGCCCTTGCTGCGGGCCGAGAACGTCATGCCGCCGGCGGCCGGCGTGGCCCGGTTGTTGACGGTGACGGCGGCGGTCGCGGCGTCGGTGCGGGTGACGCGCACGACGTAACACTGCCGCCCACCGTTGTTGAAGTACTGGAACACGCTGTGGGCGAGATATCCATCGTCCGTGTACGTCCCGTACCGGCGCTGGAATTCCGTCCAATTCGTGATGCGGGTGGCTTCCTCCGGGCCCATTTCGGCGAAACCGACGAAGGCCGCCGTGGACGTGCCTGCGACGTCGAGCGGGCGCGTCCCGCCGGAAATCTCCTCGATGTAGACACCTGGATAAGTCAGAGTCGCCATGGTCGTCTCCTGTCGCAATGCATCAGCCCGGCGCATTTGCGCTCATGGCCGATTTTGGGCTCCCTCAGTCGTCCTGTGCCTCGGACCGCTTGGCGGCGGCCTTTCCCCTCCGACCCGGCGATTCGGCGGGCTCCGGGGCCGGCCCGGTTTCCTGCGCGACGTCTTCGGTGGTCTCCGCCGGTACGTCCTCGACCGCGATCACCCGCTGCGCCCGCAGCTTCTCCACCTTGGCGCTGCCGGCGACCTCCGCGTCGGGCAGTTCCCGCGAGACCTCCCCGGGAGACAGCCGTACCGCGCTCCCCGAGGCCAGCTCCACCACGACCGGCACGGAGGGGAGGAGGCTTCTGATCCTTACGGCCACGTCAACTCTCCTCGCTGCGGGTGCACCCCACGCCACGCCGCCTTTCGTGGCGGCAGCGCCGGAGCCACGACGCCAGCATCACCCCGCGCCGTCACCCGTCCGTCACCACGGACCGGTGTCCGACCCGGCGCCGCCCGCGGCAACGCCACGGTGACGAGACGGCGACAGGCTGGCACCATGACGTCAGGAAGAGGCAGAACCGGAGTGTGCGTGGTCCGCATCCTGGCGCAGAGCCACGGAGCGTTGATCACGCTGCGGGTCAACCCCGACATCGACCGATTTTCGATGGGTTCCGAATCATCTACCGCAGACGTCGAATCCGCCCTACAGACGATGCGGGAATTCTTGCAGTCCTTCCTCGCAGAAACACCCGGGAGTTGATAAAACTGGCGTCCGGACACCTGTCGGCCGACCGGCGACCCAGCGCCTGATTTCTCCGACCGGCGAATTCCGGACGGGGGGACTGATGGGATCAGCTTTTCCGTACTTTCTTACCTCTGGAGACGCGGGTGCACCCCCTCCAGTGCTCCACTTGTTCGGCGAACTCCACGTAAGCGTGGGAACACGTCGGGTGGACATTCCGATGAGCTGCCGACGACTGCTGGCCTTCGTCGCCCTGCGCCCCTTTCGGGTGGACCGGGCCTACGCCGCGGGCTCGTTGTGGCCGGCCAACGACGAGGACCGGGCGCACGGCAACCTGCGCTCAGCGCTGTGGCGACTGAACCGCGTGGACGTCCACCTGCTGTCGGCCGACAAGCACGGGCTGATCGTGCACGATGACGTGGTCGTCGATCTGCACGCGGTCAGCGCGTGGGCGACCCGCGTCATCGAACACACCGCGGAGCGGGACGAGTTGTGTTCCGCGCCGCCCGGCCTGGAGGCGCTGGAGCTGCTGCCCGGCTGGTACGACGACTGGGCCCTGATGGAGCGCGAACGCGTCCGGCAGCGAGTCCTGCACGCCCTGGACTCGCAGAGCCAGCAGTTGAGGCTCATGGGCTGCCATGCGGAAGCCGTGGACATCGCGATGGAGGCGGTCAGCGCCGAGCCGCTGCGCGAGAGCGCGCAACGCACCCTCCTCCTTGCGCATCTGGCCGCCGGCAACTGGGTGGAGGGCCGGCGCGGCCTGGAGATGTACGCGCGCCTCCTGGAGCGGGAGCTCGGGATGGAGCCGGCGCCCGACCTCACGGACCTGTTGCGGGACGGCGGCTATGCGCGCAGCGGTGGCGGGGGCGAGAGGGACGCCGGCCGGCAGGGGTGACCCGCGCACTCCGGCCGCCGAAAGGGAAACCATGCTGACCACCGAGGACCACCAGAGGTCGCTGCCGTACCCGGTGCCCGCGACGCGGGAGCGGTCCGCGGCGCCGGTCCCGGACGCGGGGAGCGGGGGCCCGACGCTTCGGCGCAGCCTCGGCAACGGCTATCTGCAGCGTGCCGCCGCACAGGGCTGGGGGGCGGGAGACTGGGACGAGGACGACGGCTTGAGCCCCGCCGCGTCGTGTGGTTGCGGGGGCGGCTGCGCCGGCTGCGGGCCGAGCGGGGCCGCGCAGCCCAAGCTGACCGTCGGGCCGGCCGGCGACGCGTACGAGCGGGAAGCCGACCGGATCGCCGAGCGCATCACCGAGTCGCCGGGTGCGCAAGGGGGGACCCCTCTCGTGCGTCGGCGCGTGTCGGCCGACGCGGGCGCGCCGGGCGACATCGTGGCGCCGACCACCGGGGGCCAACCGCTGTCGGCCGCAACCCGCGCGTTCATGGAGCCGCGCTTCGGCCACGACTTCGGCCGGGTACGCGTCCACACCGACGCCGGCGCCGCCGCGTCGGCACGTGCGGTGCACGCCGACGCGTACACCCTCGGCCACCACCTGGTCTTCGCCGCCGGACAGTACGCGCCGGAAACCAGCCGGGGACAGCGGCTACTGGCACACGAACTGACCCACGTGGTGCAGCAGACGGGCGGCACGGGCCCGGCCGGCGACGCCCCCGCCGCCGGAAGGCCGAGCGCGACGGCCCCCGTCGTCCAGCGCAAGGTCACCGCGGACGGCATCCAGGAAGCCCGGCCCCGATACAGCTACTCCACGCACTGCGGATGGATCGACTGGGGCCATGTCCGGCCGGACATGGCCGAGCTTCTGATCAGCCAGGTGCGGGCAGCGTCCGCGGTGCTGAGCTCGGAAGAGGCCGCGCGCTCCGGGGAGCCCGGCCACCACGCGGTACGGCACGACGAGCCGGGAGTCGGCGTGTACGAGGACTGCCCGGCGCGGTACGCGCCCGGCGAGCGCGCCGCGTCGGCCCGCCCGCGGGCGCCGCTGTTCGAGCGCACGCAGTTCCCGAACCACACGGAGACCGACCTGTACGGCTTCGAGGTCGGGCGGTCAGACGCAGCGCCGTTCGCGGGCGCCGTCTCCTCGATCGCCGCGGAACTCGCCGCCGACCCCAAGGCGTCGGGGGAGATCTACGGATTCTCGGACTGCATGGGCGTGGAGCGCGCCAACGCGGACCTGCGGGCGGCCAGGGCGCTGGCCGTGCTCCGGATGTTCCCCGAGGACCTGCAGAAGCGCTTCACGGCGACGACGTTCGCCGGCGCGCAGCAGTACCTGGCGAGCAACACCCACGAGGAAGGGCGGCGCCGCAACCGTGCCGTCGCGATAAAGATCCTCCGCCCACTGCCCGCGGAGAACGTCATCGCCACGCAGCGGAGCGCATTCCACGGGGTGACGGTCAACGCCGCGAGCGTGATCTCGAAGATCCTCCGACCGCTCACGCCCGACCAGGTGCTGCGCGTGTCCCTGGCGATCTTCATGGCCGTCTCCACGGTGTTCGAGGAGACGCAGGCGTCGACGGACTTCCTCACCGGCTCGTCGTTCTCCGAAGAGGACCTGCCGTCCAACCTCATCAGCTTCTACGTCGCCGCCAACCACCTGAGCTACCGGACGGACGTGGAGAAGATCTGCGACGTCTGGGACCCCACCCGTTCCCTGGCCGCGTTCCAGGGCTACACCTTCGGCCGGACGCGGTACACCTTCAAACAGACGCGGCTGCCGGCCGGCGGGGCCTGGCCGACGCAGTTCGACGCGATCCAGCCGGAACCACCCGGACGGCTGTGGCAGATAGGGCCGATGACGCTGATCGCACCGGGGAGCGTGCAGTACGTGCCGTGAGGAGCGGGGCCGGCGAAGCGCCCGTGCGGTCGGACCTGCCCTTTGAGAGCCGCTGAGCCGGGGTATCTCGCGTGGTACTCGTCCGGGCCTATGCCCCCTCGGATGCGGTAGCGGTCCAGATCCTTGTCGAAGGTCGCCGTGCCGGCCCAGAACCGCGCGATCTGCGTCAGCATCTCGGCCCCCCTGGAGTGCAGGAACTCGGTGTCGCCGGTGGCCTCGTAGTACTACCACACGTTGTACGCGATGGCCGATCCGACATGATGCTGGAGCCGTGAGTGGTCCGGCGGCCAACGTCCCGAGCGCGGGTTCAGATGGAGCTGCTGGGTCTCCTCGCGGCCGTCGCTGCCCCTCTGCCAGGGATACATCGCACCGCTGCGAGCCACGTCGCGGGCGGCGGTGTGGGGAGACAAGGTCTGCAGCAGGTGAAAGAGGTGAGCCGCAGCACGGGCCCGGTCGGCCTCGGGACGTCCAGCGCGGCGTTGCGCCACAACTCTCGCCATGCGCCCCGTGAGGCGCGCTTCAAGGAGATCGTTCGGATGCTGCGGGCCTGGAAGGTCAGTGACCGCGGGTGAGTTGATGACCTCTCCCGCCCTCACCATCCACCCGGACGCGACGCTGTCCCAGGCGACACGTATCTTGGCGCGCCGCCTGGTCAAACGACTTCCCGTCGTCGACGACATCGGCATGCTGGAGGGCATCGTCAGCCGTGCCGATCTGCTGAAGATCTTCCTGCGCACGGACCAAGCGCTTCCCACCGATATTCGGCCACTTGCAGGCGATGTGCCGACTACGCCGCCACCAGCGCAGTCGCTTTTCCTGTGCCGGCTGACGTACGAGTACGAACCTTCTTATGCCTTCACCGGTGGGCGCGCACGTGCGACTCGAGCTTCGTGCCCGAAGGCCTTTGCGGGCGCGCGCATCAGCGCAGCCAGGCCCCACGACGTGACCGAGGTGGTGGATGGGGAACGATCGCCTGCCGTGGACCCCTGAGGCGGCCACCGCGCCTCGATATTTGGCCCGAATATGTCAGGCCACGTGTCGCTGCAGGTCAGAGGCCTGCAATGGGTCTGCAGCGGATGATAGGACCGGCTCTTTACCTGCCACTTACGCGCAACCGGCTTTTAGCTAGGGCTAAACGTGGGATCCTCTACGTGAAGGTCGTCCCAAAAGACGTCGCGACCTGTGGGGGTGCCGATGAGCTGGCGTAGGAACATCGCAGCGGATGACTTAGCCGGGACACGCCTAGCGCGCGACGTGACGACTCTAGTGGCGGGGCTTCTGGCCGAACGCCAGATCTCGCGCACGCAATTAGCGGAACGGATGGGCGTCTCAGCGGGCCGGGTCAGTCAGATCCTCTCAGGGGACGAGAACCTCACCCTGCGCTCTCTGGCAAACATCGCCCAGGCCTTAGACGCCGAAGTCGAGGTCAACTTCATCGACCCGCCCATGGCCGGACAGTCCGGGCGCGACCACACAGAAGCGAACGGTGGTCCAGTCCGCCCGTACGCCCCGGTGCAGCCATAACCGTCACGACCGGTGTACTACGCCCTCATGCGCCAGCTCCTGTTTGAGCGTCAGAAACTGACGGTCGGTCGAGGCCTTGCCCGTCTGGTAGGCGATGGCGAGCAGGAAGCAGCATCGATGCTCTGCCTGTCCCCGGGCTCTACGGCACTCGCGTTCCGCGGCAGCCAGGTCCTGACTGCCGGTATGCCAGGTCAGCTTCTCCTTGTTTCTTTCTTTGAGGGTCCACTCGTTCACCGCGGCCAGAGCGTCCTTGTGTGCCGCATCGATTTCATGCGTCAGCTGCTTGCGCTGCTGAGCCGTCCGGCCGGCTACGTGAACCCTGCCCAAGAGGGTGAGGCGGACATCGTCCGCGAACCGTTGCAGCTCAAAGCTCTCGCAAAAGCCCTCGGCCAGCTGCGTGCACCAGGTCTGCTCATCAATCTTCAGCTGCTCTGCCAAGCGTTCCAGCAGGACTGAGGCGTACAGGGTGAGCAGCTTCAGCAAGGGGACGTCCTGCAGTCTCTTCTCTTCGTCGCGTCCGACCTGGGTGACCAGAGCGGCGCCGGCCACGGCACCCACGACGAAGGGTGGTACCCGCGAAGCGTGTGGCACGAGCCAGAAGCTGGCCAACCCCGCCAGGCACGAAGTCCATCCCACGAACTGGAGGCTGCACCAGCGAGAGGAACGGCTGCCCAGCAACCGCCCCTTGCGGAAGAAGCGGATCAATAACGATATCCACGTGACAGCCGCGCACGCGACGATCGGCAGCCACCATTCCATACCCCACACGATGCCCCCCGGCGCCGCTCTACGCTGCGGCAAGCGATCCAAGCTACGCAGCCATCCGGCATATGCCGCCAGTTGTCATGTGCCGCCGCCACGGTCACAGCAGGATGTTCTCACCGGACTCGTCCAGTCGAGCCCTAATCGGAACCCGTCTTTCAGGCGAAGGACGACATCTGGCCACCCCTGCGTCGCGCGGCACCGCCGGCCCGTGCTGCAGCGTCTGAAACCTGTCCCGTAACTGATCTTCGACAGGCGCAGGTGGATCCCCTTGCGCTCAGCGTATGCCGGTGAGTTTTGACACCGGCTTGGGGCGTTGTGGTTCCTCCTTGATCCGCGCACCCGAGACCGTCCTGGGGTCGTCGACTGACTGCACCTGTCAGGAGCCCCTGTGTGTCCCTCCTTCACCACGTGTCAGGTCTGTTTCCCCGCCAACGCTCTTGCTGCTCCCTGCTCGAATGTCTGAGCATCCAGGCGTGCAGGGCTTCGATGTCGTGAGCCATCTCTGTTTGCGTCGGAACGAGCATCGAGCGGGGTACTTGCAGCAGGAGGTGCCGCAGATCCTTGACCCCGAGGCGGCCTGCTGCCGCCCTGGCAGCGAGTTCGGTGTCGAGCGCGGCGGTCAACGCCTTCTGCGCACAGCACTTCTCCAGCAGCCGGGACATGACATGTGCGTCAAGCTCGGCGAGCGGCACCGAGGCACCTGCCGGATGAGGAATGGAAGCAGACCGTGAGGGTGCCGTAGTCATCTGCACCTTCGAATGCCGGGCGGAGGGGTCGCGCGAGCCGGTCGGGATGAGAAGTTCATGCCGCCCGGTGCCCACGCGAGGGGAATGTCGTTCACAGGACATGCCGGGAACCTGAAGATGCCGTCGACGAGACGTGCGGCTGCACAACACCTGACCTGGTGATCTCCATCAGTGGGCACAGGTATCACGCTGTACCGATCGATCCGCTGCAACAGCCCTGCTGCACAAGATGCGGTCACGTGACCGACCGGCCATGGCGTATCGGGCCCTGGCTGGACTCTGCGCACGTCGACCCTACGCTCTGCGGCCAGCCGAAGAGGAACGGTGAACCCTGCGGATGCCGGATCACCGAAGAGCCTTGCCGGGCCCATCCCACGCCTGAACAGGTGCGGTATATCGAAGAACAGCGGCAGAAGGAGGCCGACCGCCGCAGAACCGCCGAGGAAGAGCGCCAGGCAAGGACCGTTGAGCGCTGGCAGGACCTGATCGCCATCCTCAGCGTGCGCTGCCCGCATTGCTCAGCGCCAGCCGCCTTTTGCCGCCTCCCCAGCGCTACCGCAACTCGCCAACTCCACAGAGCGCGCCGCAGCCTTGCGGGAGCAGCCGGAGACACGACGGAATTCGTGATCGAGGCAACGAGTCCTGACCACCGCGCGGTTCCGAGACCTCGGCTGGATGACGACCCTCGTACCGTGCTGGATGATCCTCTCATCGACCGAACCGAGCAGGCGGGCCGAAGACACGCTGACGAACAGCGAGAAGAGGCCCAGCACGACCTCACAGCAACCCCTCGGTCCCGCCCTGCCCACTCCAGGCGATGGCATCCTGTCCTTGGCCTTCAGCCCGGACGGCGGCACACTGTACGCCGCGGGTGAACACGTGCCGTGGCCGAAGTACGACATCGATCCGGACCGAGCCGTCGTCACAGTCTGCGCACGCGCCGGAGCCCCGCTGTCCCCAGCCGCCTGGAGCAGGTTCCTCCCCGAGGTCCCTTACCGGCAGCTGTGCCGGTCTTAAGCGTTCGCGAGCGAAGCACTGATCACCTGCGCCGCGATCACGCTCGCTGCTTCCACCTGGCGACTGCTGCATCTACCGGTCATGCGAGCGGAGTTGAGAGGACCAGCCCCGCTTCCGTCCCCCCACACCTGTTGCATTCACTAAGATTGATCTCTTTCTTCCCGCCTCGCATTGCGTCCCGAACTTGAACGCGCAGGAGGGAGTTCGGCGGACGTGGGGGCGGCCTTGGCGTGATCCTGCGTGCTGTCCGGAGCGCGCGTTTCACAAGACCCGCATGGGGACCAAGACCGCCAGGGGTGAGTCTGCTGCATCACGATGTCCGGCAGGAAGCGTTCGCACAAGCGTCCCGCTTCCGGGGCGAGTTCTAGCTGATTCCGGGGTGGGCGGCCGCCCCGGGCGGGCGGCCGCGCGTTGGTTGCCGGGACGGGTGTGCGTAGGGGCCGTCGCCGGGGTTGCCCGGGTGTGAGGCACTGCCAGGTCAGGGAACGGCGGCGGCAGGTGGGCTCTTCGCGGTCAGGCGCGGTGTCTCAACCAGAGGTTCACTCGCTGAACGCCGTTGCTGAAGACGCCGGGGGCGCAGTAGTAGTACTCCTGCGGGTCCCTCGGGTGATGGCGGTCCAGTTCAAGGTTTCCTTCGTACTTGAACCTGTCGCATTCGGTCCAGTTGTAGGCGCTGACGCCGGTGTCGAGGGTGCGTACCAGGTCATTGCGGTACGTCGCCGCGGTGGCGGTTCCGGTGCCTGCGATGAGTGCTCCGGCTGCCGTGGCTCCGGCCAGGACTACGCCGACAGATGCTCTCGTGACGCGCTTCATACTCATGCTCTTCTCTGCGGAGGCGGACCAGTTAAGGACGGCGAGGCGCCTGTAGGCCGCCGAGTCGGGGGCCCTTGGATCGGGGCCCTAGCTTGGAGACATGTGCAAGAGGCGAGAGGTTGCCCGAGTTCTTGATCTTCTTCGAAGTGGTCACAACTCCTGTGCTGGAACGCAGAAGCGCAGCAGTCGGCGAAGCCCTCGCCGCTGATGTCGCCGAGCGCGATTCATGGTGCCACCCTCAACTGCTCGTGAGGCGAGCCGAGATGGCCAGCTCCCCGGGGGATCATCTCAGCTGTCCTCGAGGCAGCGGTGCCCACACCGACGATGGGGAGCGGTACACCACCACCGAGGGCCTGGTCGTGGAAGTAGCAGCCGGCACCACCCGGCACGCCACCGTCTCGGTCACCCGCATCCGCTGAGAGCCTGTGTCCCCCTCACAGGCCGTCACCGAGCAAGGGATGTGACACAGCTACTCACGGGTGTCGAGTGGGACGTCGACCTCCCGCTGTGGGCGGAGGCCGCCCCGAGCGGCCTCTGCCACCCGGGCAACGACTCACACTGACCAGCGACACAGCCGTGCCCCGACGCAGGCCGGGGCACGGCACCGGCCGGGTGAGCTTCTCCGGAACCCCCGGCGCCAGCCGGCACCCGCCAACCTGGTGCGGATGACAACCGCGGCAGACCTCTGACCCCACTACGGCCGCACCCGTGCCGAGCGCGACCGCGCCATCCCTGATGCCCTCCACTGGACCTGGAGCCAGGACGGCGGCCCCGGCTGCGAAGTACTGGACGACCTCGCAGGACGAGTGGTCGGCGACCTCGGCGCCGGAGCCGCCCGGCACGCCGCGCACCCGGCCGTCCACCACCAGCCCGCCCAGCCCCGCCCCGCACCCTCATCTCCCTCATTTCGAGGCAGATGAGCTCAGGCCACCCCACGCACACCGCTGCCCGCGCTAGCGTCGCACCGCGGTGTTCCTCGACGGACAGAGGGCAGGATGGGGCGTTCCACGGGCCACTACGCGCAGCTCCTGCGAGTCGCTCACGCGCAGGGCGACACCGAAAGATGGGCCACTACCGCCGCCGGCCTCGACGAGCGCAGCGTGAGCTCCCTGACCGACCTTGGACTCGCCCAGCTCGCGACGCCCGAGGTGCACGCCGAGCTCTCGGCACAGGCCGGACGGCTGATCTCGTGGGCGGTGCGGCTGACCGATGACGGCTGGGACGCCCTGCTGTAGGCGCAGACGCAGCCCGCACCGGTGCCACCCGCCGAACCCCCCGCTCCTGGCCTTCAGGAGATCGCGCTGCGCCGATCGGAGATGGACGCGGTGCGCCGGTACACGGACCTGGGCGAACGCCTGCGAACGCCCCCAGCACCCGGCCTGGAGGCAGAGCAGTCGCGTCCTGGTCCCGCTGGGTCACCCACGAGATCCAACGCCTGTTCACCACACTCGTCATCCGGCCAGTCCGCGACGCCGCCCACCGGCTCGGCTGGTCCCGCTGGCGACGCCGCCACCAAGCCCGCGCCCAGACCAGCCACGACCGTCGCCAGCCGCGAATCAGACATGAAGATCACGAGCTACGGCTGCAGTACTAGTCGCTGCCCGCGTCGCAGGCGCGGCCGCGAGGATCGGGAGGCGACTTCTTGGTCGCGCGCGATACCGGCGCCGTGCCTGAAAGCGCCTCCCGGGGCCGGATGTGGCGGTCACTGCGTCAAGCGATGTCGGATTCCCACAATTGCCGAAGCGATCCCGCCCCCAGGGCTGTGTCCCTGGGGTGACCGGCTTCCGGCACAGACAGAGTCGCGAGGGGGCGTGTGCTCTCCCTTCTGGGGCACGTCAACCAGACCCTGGGAAGCTGCAAGCGCGCCCAGGAGGAGCTCGGGCGCGCGCTCTGGTGCCCAGGGCGACCGATACCTTCGGCGCGGCGTGAACAGTAGGAGCTCCGTCGGTCCTTGGTGCGGAGCTCCGCCTCTTCCCAGGTCAGCGCACCCTCCCCCGAGGCTTCAACGGCACCTCCGGCAGTTTCGGGGCCGGCAGCGGAGCACCGTCGTAACCCTTGACCTCGCCGAAACGGGAACCCGTCATCCAGTCCTCGCGAGCCTGTTCGATCTCTGACTGCGTGCGGCCGACGAAGTTCCACCACATGATCAGCTCCTCCTCGAAGGGCTCGCCGCCGAGCAGCATGAGACCCGCGTCGGAAGCCGCCCGCAGCGGCAACTCGCTGCGTCCGCAGCCGAGGTAGAGCATCGAACCCGGCAGTACCGGTACGCCGTCGACATGCACCTCGCCCGACATGGAGAGCACCCCGTACTCGAAGTCGGGGACCAGCGGCAGGCGGGTCTCCGTGCCCGCGGCGAGGGTGAGGTCGGCGCCGACGATCGGGGAGTACGTGCTGCCGGGGGACGTAGCACCGTCCAGGTCGCCCAGGAGCACGGTCGCCTCAAGGCCTGCCGCGGTCACCTTGGGCAGCTCGGCGTGGTGCTCGAACTTGGGGTCGGTGTGCCGGTGCGCGTCCGGCAGCGCCACCCACAGCTGGGCCCCGTGCAGGAAGCGGGCGTGCGACTTCGGCGACTCCTCCGAGTGCGAGATGGCCCGGCCCGACGTCATGAGGCCGAGCTCGCGCGGGCGGACCGTCTGCAGGCTCCCCGTGGAGTCGCGGTGCAGCACCTCGCCGTCGTGCAGCCAGCTGACGGTCTGCAGACCCATGTGCGGGTGGGGCGGCACCTGCATCCCCGGCTCGTCGGCGATGTCGTCGGGACCGTAATGGTCGACGAAGGCCCACGCCCCGATCATGCGGCGGCCGAGGTTCGGGAGGAGCCGGCGCACCTCGGTCGACGCGCCGAGCTGGACGCGGCGGGGGCTCAGCAGCTCGCGCACGGGTTCGGCGACGACGAACCCGCGTCCGCCGCAGAGGGAGGGAACCGCCTGACGGTCAAGGTTGCTCATGCCGCTCAACCTAACCCGCGACCGCGGCCGCGCGGCAGGCGTATCCCCGGCACAGTTCCCCGGTACGGTCCGGGCCATGGGAGCCGGGCCTCGGACGTGGTGGCCCTCGCGCGGGGGTACCCGAATGGCCTAATCGGCGGGAAAGCGGCCCGGATCGGCCGGAGGGCCGCAACTGTGCCGCCGAACGTCCTTCGCCGGGCCGTCCGCACACGCTCCGTGACTCTCCTGGTTGCGGTGTGCAGCGGCACGGAGCGGAGTGGAGGGGAGGCGTGCGTCGTCCGTGGCGAGAGTCGATTCTGCCCGTCGCGCGCTCCAAGGGAGTGATCACCCATGACGCAGGGCGAGGCCTTCACCAATCCCGACGGGCTTGCGGGCCTGACGGCCTATGACCAGACCGGCGAGAAGATCGGCAGCGTCGAGCAGGTCTACCTCGACGACCGCAGCGGTCGTCCCGAGTGGGTGACCGTCAAGACCGGTCTCTTCGGCATGAAGCAGAGCTTCGTCCCGCTCGAAGGCGCCCGTCGCCAAGAGGACCAGCTGCATGTGGCGACCACCAAGGAGGCCGTGAAGGAGGCCCCGCGCGTGGACGCCGACCAGCACCTCGAGCCGGAGCAGGAGCACGAGCTGTACCGCCACTACGGGCTCGCCCGCCCGGAGGCCACCGCTGGTGGCATGGCGGGCGGCATACGCCCGGGCGCGCCGACGGCGGGCGGCCGTGGCCGCGCCGACATGGCCGGAGCGGGTGCGGGCGGTCGTGAGTTCGCGACGCGTGCCGGTGCCACCGGCGACCGCAAGGGCGACGAGATGATCCGCTCCGAGGAGCGGCTGCGCGTCGGCACGGAGGAGGAGACGGTCGGCAAGGCCAGGCTGCGCAAGGTCGTCGTCACCGAGAACGTGACGACGTCCGTACCGGTCTCCCACGAGGAGGTCCGCGTCGTCCGCGAGCCCATCCGCGAGGGTGACGGCACGCGCGCCAAGATCGGCGAGGAGGAGGCCGAGGTCACCCTGCACGCCGAGAAGCCCGTGGTCCGCAAGGAAGCGGTGCCCGTCGAGCGTGTCCGCCTGGAGACGGAGAAGGTCACAGAGAACCGCGAGGTCTCGGACCAGGTCCGCAAGGAGCAGATCGAGTACGACCAGGCCAAGGGCGAGCGGAGCCGCGGTGGCATGAAGGGCGAGGACTGGCGCGACCGCAAGCAGGGCCCGCGCCACTGACACCACTCAGGGCTCCCGCCGGGGGCAGCTGAAGGTGTGGGGAGGGAACACTCGGCACGAGTGTTCCCTCCCTTTCGCGTGCGCCGGAGAGTGGCCGGAGAAGCGGTGGAGGAAAGCCCGGAGCGTGGCCGGGGCACGCTATAACTGGTGGTCATGCGTTCGGGACTTGACTGATCGCGTGCGTCTATTGACGTGGATCGTTCAGGAAATTTATGGTCCCTGGACCCTCGCAGGCGAACCAGAGTGACGGAGAACAATGACGTACTCCCTCGGCGTACGGCCACGCGCCGCCCGACTGACCGCGGTCCTCCTGGCCGGCGCGCTCGTCGCCTCGGTGCCGCCGGCGGCCTCGCAGACGGCGCGGGACGCCGCCGTCGCCGAGCCGGCCGCCGCCACCGCAGACACCAACTGCCGCCAGGGTGACGGCTGGACGCTCGGCACCACCCGCCCCGACACGACCGACACCCATCACGCCTTCGTCGGAAACGGCTACCTGGGCCAGCGCGTGCCGCCCAACGGCGCCGGCTACGCGGACAGCCAGGCCAAGACGGGCTGGCCGCTGTTCACCCCGCGCTACGACGGCTCCTTCGTCGCCGGCCTGTACGCGCACAACAAGCGGACCGCCGGGGACCGGCAGGCCGTCGCGGCCCTGCCCACCTGGTCCGCGCTCACCCTCCGCACCGGCGGAGCACACGGAGACACCTTCAACTCTTCGACACCGAACGGCCGCATCTCCCACTACCGCCAGTCGCTGTTCCTCCACTGCGGCGTGGTACGTACATCGCTGACGTGGACCGCCGCCGACGGCCGCAGGACCGACCTCGTGTACGAGGTGCTCGCCGACCGTGCCGACCCGCACGTGGGCGCCGTCCGCATGACGATGAGGCCGCACTGGAGCGGCAGGGCGACCGTCACCGATCTGCTGGACGGCCGCGGCGCGCGACGGATCCGGCAGACCGGCGGCGGCGACCGCACCGAAGGCCACCGGGCCGCGGGACCGGCCGCGCCCACCATGGACGTGGCCTTCCGCACCGACGGCACGAACGTCGACGGAGCCGTCGCCTCCACCCTCCGCGCCGGAAGCGCGGCACACGGAATCAAGACCCAACGAGCTGGCGGGGCGGAGAAGCTGACGTCCCGCCAGTCGCTGGCTCTGCCGGTCCGCCGCGGCCGGTCGTACGACTTCACCAAGTACGTGGGCGTCGACACGGGACTGACCTCGCGCACCCCGCGCCGGGACGCCACCGCGACCTCCCGGCACGCCGCCGACCGGGGCTGGCAGGAACTCCGGCGCTCCCACACCGCCGCCTGGTCGCGACTGTGGCGCAGCGACATCGAGGTGCCCGGGCAGCGCGACATGCAGGCGTGGGTGCGCTCGGCACAGTACGGACTCCTCTCAAGTACGCGTCGGGGAGCGGCCAACAGCATCGCCCCGGCGGGGCTGACCAGCGACAACTACGCGGGCCTCGTCTTCTGGGACGCCGAGACCTGGATGTACCCGGGGCTGCTCGCCACCCGCCCCGAACTGGCCGCGTCCGTGGTCGACTACCGCTACCGCACCCGCGCAGGGGCACGTGAGAACGCCCGCCGGCTCGGCTACAGCGGGCTCTTCTACCCCTGGAACAGCGGGAGTTCGGGCGACCTCGCCAAGGAGTGCCACAGCGTCGACCCGCCGCACTGCCGCACCCAGATCCACCTCCAGTCCGACATCTCCCTGGCCACCTGGCAGTACTACCTGGCCACGAAGGACACGCGGTGGCTGCGCGAGCGCGGCTGGCCGGTGATGAAGGGCATCGCCGAGTTCTGGGCGGACCGCGTCAGCCGGAACAAGGACGGCAGCTACTCGATCAAGGACACGGCCGGCCCCGACGAGTACAGCAACGGCGTCGACGACGCGGTCTTCACCAACGCGGGCGCCGTCACCGCCCTGCGCCACGCCACCCGCGCCGCCGAACTCCTCGGCGAGCGGGCCCCCGCCGCCTGGACGTCGATCGCCGACCGCATCCGGATCCCCTACGACGCCGGGCGCAAGGTCTTCCGGCAGTACGACGGTTACGACGGCAGCACCATCAAGCAGGCCGACACGGTCCTGCTGATGTACCCGCTGGAGTGGCCGATGCCCGAGGGGGCCGCGGCCGGCACCCTCGACTATTACGCGCAGCGCACCGACCCGGACGGACCCGCCATGACGGACTCGGTCCACGCGATCGACGCGGCGGGGATCGGTGAGCCCGGCTGCTCGACGTACACCTATCTGGAACGCTCCATCAAGCCGTTCGTACGCGGCCCCTTCGCCCAGTTCTCGGAGGCGCGCGGCGACAAGGCGGGCGCCGAGGATCCTCTGGCGGGCTCGCCCGCGCACGACTTCCTCACCGGCAAGGGCGGTTTCCTCCAGGTCTTCACCAACGGCCTGACCGGCCTGCGGATGCGGGAGGACCGCCTGCGCCTCGACCCGATGCTGCCCCCGCAACTCCACGAGGGCGTCAACCTCCGCGGGCTGACCTGGCAGGGGCGTACGTACGACATCGAGATCGGCGCACACCACACCACCGTGCGTCTGACGGGCGGCGAGCCGATGACGCTCGACACCCCGCAGGGCGAGCAGATCGTCGGCAAGGACGCCCCGGTCGTCCTCAAGACCCGCCGCCCCGACCTCACCCCCACCACCAACGCGGCCCGCTGCGCCCGCGCCACGGCCTCCTCCCAGCAGCCCGGCATGTACGCGAACGCCGCCGTCGACGGCAACACGGCCACGGGGTGGGTCCCGGACGCCGCGACCGGCCGGCTGACGACGGACCTGGCAAAGCCCGTCCAGGTCAGGAAGGTCACCCCCACCTGGACCGACACAAAACCCACCGCCCACACCGTGGAACTCTCCCTCGACGGCCACCACTGGCACCGGGCGAAGGCGGACGACACACGACTCGCGCGGTACGTACGGGTGACGGTGCGCGGCGAAGCGGACGCGAAGAAGCACCCGGGAATCGCCGAACTGACGGTGAACTGACGCCGAGCGGTGGGGGGAGCGGAGGGAGCTGGGCCGCTCCCTCCGCTCGCCCTCGCGGCGTTGTCAGACCCGGCTGTTACGTTCCGGGCATGATGAAGCGCGTGCCGTACACCGGCGGTGAGAAAGAGAGCCTGCACGTCAGCCTCGACCGACACCGTGACGTGGTCTCGTGGAAGCTGGAGGGTCTGGACGACGCCGCGCTGCGGCGGCCGATGACACCCTCGGGGACGAGTCTGCTGGGCCTGGTCAAGCATCTGGCGGCCGTCGAGTACGGCTGGTTCTGCACGGCGTTCGGCCGGGAGACCGAGCCGTTCTGGTTCGACCCCCTCACCGACGACGACATGGCGGCGGCCCCCGGCGAGACGACCGCTCAGATCGTCGAGTTCTACGCGCGGGCCAGAGCCGCCGCGGACGCGGTCATCGATGAGCTGGACCTCGACGCCCTGGGGACGTCCTGGGACGGCAAGACGGTCTCCATGCGCTGGGTGCTGATCCACATGATCGAGGAAACCGCCCGGCACGCGGGGCACATGGACATCGTCCGCGAACTCATCGACGGTGCCGCGGGCGATCACCCCGGTCGGTGATCACCGTGCCGTCGCTCCGGCGCCGGGGCACCCGCCGCGCCCCCGGGAGGCGGGGTCCTCAACGGGCGTGGCCCAGCGGGCACATCGTCTCGTCGCCGCGCTGCCAGTGCCGGGCGCAGTAGGGGACGTCGCACTCGGCGCAGAAACCGGCGTCGCCCTTGAGGCCGGCCGTCTGGACGCGCGCGAAAGTGCGGGGATAGCGGAAGGCTCTTCGGTAACGCTCGGCGTCTTCGGCGGAGATGTTCTCACCCACGCCGTTCGTGTGGTCCTCGCTCTCCACGGTGAACCACCAGAGGGTGGGGCTCCTCGACGAGGCGTAGGCGGCTCGGCGCACCGCGTCCCAGCGCGGCTGGCTGACGGGATCCGTGCCGGGCGGGGTGAATTCCAGGTGCGCGACACGGGTCTTGCACACCGTGCAGGCCACGTACAGGACGAAGAGGAGCGAGGGGGCTTGCTTCATGGCGGTGGGCCTTGTAGGTGGCGCGGACTCTGCGATCGACGGAACGCATCTTTGCACAGTGCAACCCGGAAGAGAGCGGGAAGGGAAAGGGACGTGTGGCGGGGGGCGAAGGCAAGCCCCCCGCCGGGCGGACCATGCGGGCCGTCAGGACGCGGACAGCTCCTCGCGGACTGTCCTGGCCGCCGCGACCAGGTTCTCCAGGGACGAGCGGGTCTCCGGCCAGCCGCGCGTCTTCAGGCCGCAGTCCGGGTTGACCCACAGCCGGTCGGCGGGGATCGCTTCAAGCCCCGTGCGCAGGAGGGCCGCCGCCTCCTCGACGCTCGGCACGCGCGGGGAGTGGATGTCGTACACGCCGGGCCCGGCCTCGCGCGGATAGCCGTGGGCGGCGAGTTCGCGGGCGACCTGCATGTGTGAGCGGGCCGCCTCCAGGCTGATGACGTCGGCGTCGAGGTCGTCGATGGCCCGGACGATGTCGCCGAACTCGGCGTAGCACATGTGCGTGTGGATCTGCGTGTCCGGACGCACCCCGCTCGTGGTGAGGCGGAACGCCTCCGTGGCCCACGCCAGGTAGGCGGCACGGTCGGCGGCGCGCAGCGGCAGCGTCTCGCGCAGCGCCGGCTCGTCGACCTGGATGACCGACGTACCGGCCGCCTCCAGCTCCACGACCTCCTCGCGCAGGGCGAGGGCGACCTGCCGCGCGGTGTCGGCGAGCGGCTGGTCGTCGCGGACGAAGGACCAGGCGAGCATGGTGACCGGCCCGGTCAGCATGCCCTTGACGGGACGGACGGTGAGGGACTGCGCGTACGTGGTCCAGCGCACCGTCATCGGCTCCGGCCGCGCGATGTCGCCGGCGAGGATCGGCGGCCGCACGTAGCGGGTGCCGTACGACTGGACCCAGCCGTGCTGCGTGGCGAGGTAGCCGGTGAGCTGCTCGGCGAAGTACTGCACCATGTCGTTCCGCTCGGGTTCACCGTGCACCAGGACGTCGATGCCCGCCTTCTCCTGGAAGGAGATGACCTCCCGGATCTCGGCCCTGATGCGCTCCTCGTACCCCGCCTCGTCGATCCGTCCGGCCCTCAGGTCGGCGCGGGCCGACCGCACTTCTCCGGTCTGCGGGAAGGAGCCGATGGTCGTCGTCGGCAGCAACGGCAGGCCGAGGCCCGCGCGTTGGGCAGCCGCCCGCTCGGCGTACGGCTGGGCGCGGTGGACGTCGGCCCGCGTGACGGCCGCGGCGCGGGCGCGCACCGCCGGGTCGCGGGTGATGGGGGAGTTGGCGCGGGACGCCAGGTCGGCGCGGTTCGCGGCGAGCCGGGCGGAGATCGTGTCGGTGCCGCGCGCGAGGCCCTGGGCGAGGGTGACGATCTCCGCGGTCTTCTGGCGGGCGAAGGCGAGCCAGCGCAGGATCTGCGGCTCGATGTCCCGTTCGAGGGCGGCGTCGATGGGGACGTGCAGGAGGGAGCAGGAGGCGGCGACGTCGACCCGGCCGGCCAGGCCGAGCAGGGTGCCGAGCGTGGCCAGGGACTTCTCCAGGTCGTTGACCCAGATGTTGCGGCCGTCGACGACACCGGCGACCAGCCGCTTCCCGGGCACTCCGCCGACGGCGGCGAGCGCGTCGAGGTTGGCGGCGGCCGGCCCCGTGAAGTCGAGGGCGAGTCCGTCGACCGGCGCCTTGGTGAGCACGGGAAGGGCGTCGCCGAGCCGGTCGAAGTACGAGGCGACCAGGAGCTTGGGCCGGTCGGTGAGGGCACCCAGGTCGCGGTAGGCGCGGGCCACGGCGTTCAGTTCGGCGGGAGTCCGGTCCTGGACGAGGGCGGGCTCGTCCAGCTGCACCCATGTGGCGCCGGCCGCGTGCAGGTCGGCGAGGACTTCGGCGTAGACCGGGAGCAGCCGGTCGAGGAGCGTCAGCGGATCGAAGTCGGCGGGCACCCCGGGCGCGGGCTTGGCCAGCAGGAGGTAGGTGACCGGTCCGACGAGGACGGGCCGCGCGGTCAGCCCCAGCGCGTGGGCCTCCGCGAACTCGGCGACCTGCTTGGAGGAGTCCGCCGTGAACACGGTGCCAGGACCCAACTCGGGCACGAGGTAGTGGTAGTTGGTGTCGAACCACTTCGTCATCTCCAGCGGCGCCACGTCCTGGGTGCCGCGAGCCATCGCGAAGTAGCCGTCCAGCGGGTCCGCTTCGACGGCGTGACGGTGGCGTTCGGGAACCGCGCCGACCATGACGGTCGTGTCCAGGACGTGGTCGTAGTACGAGAAGTCGCCGGTCGGGACCTCGTCGATCCCGGCGTCGGCCAGTTCGCGCCAGTTCGAACGGCGGAGCTCGGCGGCGGCGTCCCGGAGGGCGTCCGCGGTGACACGGCCCTTCCAGTAACCCTCGATCGCCTTCTTGAGTTCGCGGTTCCGGCCCTGGCGGGGGTAGCCGTACACGGTGGCCCGTGCTGCCGCGGCTGCGGGCTTGGTGGTCACGGAGATCTCCTTCGCGAGATGAATCCCTGAGATCCCGGCGACGGGACGCGAGCGCGAAGGGTGACGCACCTGACGGGACCGGATCGCGCGTTGGCGCGGACGCCCGTCTGGTATGCACGCCGACCCGCCCACGAGGTCACCGGGATATCCGCGCACGAGTGGTTCGCGCACGGACAGCGGGCAGGTCTTCGGACTCGCGGGCGCGTCCTCGTGAAGGAGGACCCCTACTGGCCGTCGCTTCCCAGGACCGGTCGTGCGGTCCCAGTGCGTGTGACGGCGGTCGTTCCCGCTCACCGCTGCGGGGCAGTCCCGGATTTCCACCGGGTTCCCTCTTGCGACGCTCCCGCCTGGCGGGCGGGGCGAACCAGCTGCGTCGATCACCTTACGGGGCCGTCCGCGAAATCGGCTACTCCCCGCACTCCCGGGCCCGCCGCCCGGCGCCGCTGATCAGGTCGACGCGCTGCCCCGCCCCTTCCTTGAGGACGTAGAGGGTGCCGTCGGTGGGGGACCAGTCGCGGGGGGCGAGGAAGACGCGGTCACCGGAGACGTGGAAGAGGCGCAGGCCCGCGTATTCGTACGCGTACTGGCTGCCCTTGTCGGTGACGCGCCGGAAGCAACTGCCGCCGCCCCGGATCATCAGGTCCTTCTCGCTGAAGACGACCACTGCGGGAAAGCCGTCGCGCAGGGTCCGCTCGGTGAGTTCCGCGCGGCCCCGGCCCGCGATGGCCGCGTACGACGACACGGCCCAGAACAGCGAGAGCACGCAGATGAAGAGGGTGAGCCCCCAGAGCCGCAGGTCCCGGCGATCACGGGTACGGGCGTACGCGCTGAGCGAGAACCCGCCGATCGCGGAGAGCGGCAGCACCAGGTCGAACAGCCAGGGGCTGAGCGGATACAGCGGGGTGAGGGCGACGGGCACCGTCCAGGCGTGGCGCAGGACCCGAACGGCACGGGCGAGCCGTTCCGGTTCACCCGCGGCCCGGCGCAGCAGCCCGAGCACGCCGAGCGCGACGCCCGCCGCGAGCCAGGCGGGAAGGTAGAGGGCGCTGACGCTGCGCAACAGGTAGTCGCTGGTGGAGAGGTGGAATACGGTGTCGCGCAGCCCGAGCGCCTTGGTCTCCGCGTCGGTGCTCGCCCAGCCGAAGTAGAAGAGCACCGCGGTCAGCAGGGTGACCAGGGATCCGATGGCTCCGACGACCTCCATCCAGCTGATCCGGGGTTCGGCGGGGTCGGGGGGAGACGGTGGGGGTGACGGGTCCGGCGGGTCCGGTGGGTCCGGCGGGGGTGGTGGGGACGCGGGCTCCGGGTCGGGGTCGGGGTCGGGTTCAGGGCCAGGCTCAGGGGCCGGGGGTTCGCTCATCGGAAGAGTACGGTCGTCGCACCGGGGGAGCGGTGGGGCCGGGCGGTCGGGGACGCGAACGAGGACGAGGTCGTGGGCGAGCCGGAACCGGAGCCGGACGGCGACCGTGGGACACCGCTCCAATCGAGGGTGAACGCGGCCCGCGCGGCGATCCTGACGCCGCTCTTCGTCACGAGCGTCACGTCGATCGCCGTCGGGCGTCGGCCGCCGAATCCGTCCGGCCCCGGAAGGTCGACGGCGACGGTCCCGTCCTTGCAGCACAACACCCTTTTGTCCAGGCCGTCGAAGGGCTTCAGGACGATCGGGGCGGTCAGTTCCGGCGCACGCAGCTCCACGGTCGCCGGGGCGTCGGGCCACGTGCCGTGGAAGCCGGCCGTGTCGCCCGGAGTGACGCTGAGGCGCGTGGCGGCGATCTTGTTGGGGCAGGCCGCACTGCCCGGCGGTGCGGAGCGCAGCACCACTCGCTCGTCGCGGTGCCGCTGGTAGTAGGCGACGAAGCGTCGCAGGACGGCGTACGCGTCACCGTCCTTGCACAGGTACTCGGCGTTCGCGGGCCGGTAACCGCTCGCACGCAGGCCCGCTTCCGCTTTGATCGCGATGGCGAGTCCGTCGGCCTCGCCCTGCGCGGCCTTGCAGATACCGGCGAGGCCCTCGATGACCTTCCAGGAGGCCGGACTCGCCGAGTTCCCATTCCCCTTGTCGGCGGCGGTCGCGCTGCTGTAGGCCTCCCGGCACTCGCCTCGCTGGAGCAGGTCGTACAGACTGTCGGGCTCGAACAGGTCGTCGACGTTGGGTGACTTGGGCCCCCATGGCAGCCAGGCGGGCACCTCTCCGCCTCCGTGCTCCCCGCCACCGCCATCGCCGCCGGCCCGGGTGCCGTCGCGGTCGCGGTTCCGGTCCCCGTCGCTGCCACCGGTCTGCCACTCACCGCCTGCCGTACCGCCCGTCGTACCGTGCGTCGTTCCGCCCGACGTGCCGGCTGTGGTGCCGCCCGTCGTGGTGGTGGTGCCGGGCGCGGTCCCGGGGCCGACGCCTCCGGTGTCCGTCCCCGCGCTCGTACCGCTCTCCAGGGAACCGCCGCCGCTTCCGCCGCCCCGCGCGCCGCCATCGAGGGACCCGACACCTCGAATCCCGAAGAACAGGCCCAGCACGAGAACGAACCCGACGACGGCGAAGACCCATACCGGCACCCGCGCGGAAGCCGGACCGAAGCGAACAGCCATGACGCAACCCCCGTTTCGCCTCCTTCCATGATGCTGCCGAGAGGGGGTGCCCGGCATGCGTTTGCGTCGGAAGGCGGGGATTCCGGAGGCGGGGATTTGGCAGACCGGGGTCGTGTCACGGATTCACGGCTTCCAGTACAGCGCCGGGTCGGGGTGGTCGACGAAGCCCAGGTCCCGGTAGAGCGGCTCACCTTGGGACGACGCGTACAGGTCCACGCGGGAGGCCTCCCGTTCGTGGAACCAGTCGAGTAGGGCCCGCATGATCGCGCGGCTGTGGCCGCGCCGCCGGTACGCGGGGTCGGTGACCACGCCGATCACATGGCCGACGCGGCCGTTGCGGTTGTGCGGGCCGGGGAACCACTGGTCGACGGTGCCGATGCCGCAGGCGGCGAGGCCGTCCTCGCCGTCCACGACGAGGATGCGTGCGGAGTCGGCGGTCAGCCGGTCCCGCAGGACCAAGGTGAGGTTCCGGCGCCAGTCGTCCTGGCCCGGCGCGGGGTTGAAGTAGTCGCCGCCGAGTGTCTCGAAGAGCAGTGCCCGCAGGCGTACGAGTTCGGGGAGGTCGGCCTCCACGGCCTGGCGGACTTCGGTGCGGAGGAGGGTGGGTCGTCCGGTGGGCTGGATCATGCGGATCAGCCTCATGTAAGGGCCTTGTGCATCACAACCCTTACACGAGAAAGCTGTTGATCGCGGACGGACGGCGCGGTAGGAAGACGGCATGACGACACTTGGCGTGGTGTTCCGCCCCCAACTTCCCCCTGAGCGGCTGCGCGACGTGGTGCGCACGGCCGAAGCCGCGGGACTCGCGGAGCTGTGGCTCTGGGAGGACTGCTTCCTGGAGAGCGGTATCGCCGCCGCGGCCGCTGCTCTCGCCTGGTCCGAGCGGCTGCGCGTCGGCGTCGGCCTGCTCCCGGTGCCGCTGCGGAACGTGGCTCTCACCACGATGGAGGCCGCCACGCTGCACCGGCTGTTCCCGGGCCGGGCGATGCTCGGCATCGGGCACGGCGTGCAGGACTGGATGGGGCAGGTGGGCGCCCGCGTGGAATCACCACTGACGTTGCTGCGCGAACATCTCCACGCGATGCGTGCCTTGTTGGCGGGTGAGCGGGTGACGGCGAAGGGGCGTTACGTCCGGCTGGACGGTGTGAAGCTCGACTGGCCGCCCCCGGCAGCCCCTCCGGTCTACGCGGGCGCGCGCGGCCCGCGCTCGGTCCGGCTCACCGGTGAGGCCGCGGACGGCACGATCCTGGACGCGAGTGCGTCACCCGAGAGTGTTCGTCGAGCGCGCCAACTCATCGCGGAGGGACGGGAGTCGGCCGGGCGCGGCGGTGACTCGCACCACCCCGTCGTCGTCTACCTCCTCGCGGCGACGGGGCCGGACGGCGCGGCGCGGCTGAACGCCGAAATCCGGCACGAGGGCTGGGAGGAAGCCTCGGGGGTGGGTGTCGCCGGGGACGCGGCGGAGGTCGCGGAAGCCGTCCGGAGGCTGGCCGGAGCGGGGGCGGACACGGTCGTGCTGCAGCCCACCGCCGACGAACCGGACCCCGAGGGTTTCATCCGCTTCGTCGCGGACGAGGTGGGCCCGCTGGTGGCCTGAGACCAGACGTGTGTGTGCTGCCCGGCGCGGGGAGTCCGTCTCCCTCGCGCCGGGTCCCGGCCGTCACGCGCCGGGCGCGGGGTCCTTCAGGCACAGGCCGTTCTCCCAGATCTTGTTGAGCGTGGTGACGAGCCGCTCGTACGGAACGCGCTGCCCGAGCACGAACACCATGTAGGCCATCCGGCTCACCATCACGGACAGCGCGTGCGCGGTGACGAGCGGGTCCAGCTCCGTGTCGGCCTGCCCGTTCTCCTGGAGGGTGCGGATCAGCTTGGCGTTGCGCCGCGCGAAGGCGTTGCCTCGCTCGATGCGCAGCGCCATGAACTGCTCGTCGATCTGGGCGACTTGCTCGAACAGCGCCATGAGACGGGCGTTCTTCTTGTACGCGCGCAGATACTCGCGGTTCGAGGCGTCGATGAGCTCACGGGGATCGGTGATGCCGGTGCGCTCGCGCAGGTGCGGGTGGAGCATCTCCTCCTGCACCTGCTCGACCAGCGCCTGGAAGATCTCTTCCTTGCTGTTGAAGTACGTGTAGAACGACCCGGAGGCGACGTGGGCCGCCTTGGAGATGTCCGTGATGCGGGCGTCCAGATATCCGTCGCGCTCGAAGACCTCGCGGGCGGCGGCGATCAGGGCGTTGCGCGTCCTGACGCCGCGGGCGCTGCGGGGTGTGATCGGTTGCTTCTGGCCGCCGTCTGCGGCCGGGGCCTGGGCAGCCACTGCGATCCATTCACTGTCGGTCGAACCTGCACGTATCGGTGGCAGCGGATGCTATCAGCCGATGTCGGCGAGGAATTCCAGGAGCACGGCGTTGACCTCGTCGGCCCGCTGCTGCTGGACCCAGTGGCCCGCCCCGTCGAGGACGACGTTCCCGCGCTGGTCGGCCAGCATGTGGTCGAGGTCCTTCGCCGGCATGAACTGCGCCACGACGTCCCGGGAACCGGTGAGGAAGAGCGCGGGCTGCGTGACGCGGCGGTCGGCCAGATGCTCGGTCAGCGCCCAGTTCCGGTCCAGGTTGCGGTAGTAGTTCAGACCGCCGGTGAACCCGGTCCGCTCGAACGTCTCCACGTAGTAGGCGAGTTCGTCCTCGTCGAGCCATGGGGGCGGCGCGAGCTCGTCCTCGGAGCGCTCGGTCCGCTCGGCCCACCGGGCGGAGTAGATCTCCTTGGAGACGAGGGTCCTGCGCACGTCGCGGCCGAGGGCCTCGTCGGCGACGCCCGGCTCCTGGAACCACACCATGTAGAAGTCGTCGCCGAGGCGCTTGCGCATGATGGGCAGGGGCGGGGCCGGGGCCCGCCGCGACACGGGCACGCTCAACCCGGCCACCGCGCGCACCCGCTCCGGATGGGCCAGCGCGAGCTGCCACACCACGGCGGCACCCCAGTCGTGCCCCACGAACACGGCGTCTTCCGCGCCCACGTCGTCGAGGATCGCGCAGAGGTCGCCGCAGAGCGTCAGGATGTCGTACGCGGAGACGTCGGCGGGCCGGGAACTCCCGCCGTATCCCCGCATGTCCGGGACCAGGACGCGGTATCCCGCATCGGCCAGCGCGAAGAGCTGGTGCCGCCAGGAGAAGGCGAGCTCCGGGAAGCCGTGGCACAGCACCACGAGGGGCTTGCCCGCCTGCGCCTCGCCGTGGTCGAAGACCCGGAGCGTGACATCGCCGGACGTGACCTCGCGCGTGGCGACGCGCTCCCACTCGGCGATCGGGATGTGTGTCCTCATGCGGGGGATCTCCTCGGGGCTGTGGGGGCCGGGGTGGAGTGTGCAACTCGTCTGGCTGGAGGTGGTTTTCCAGGTACTGAACTTGACGTTGGGTTCAAACATACAGGGGCGACCACCGGCCGCGCCGCCTCTTGAACCTGAACCCGGATTCAAATACGTTGACGGGGTCCGGACGAGTGAAGGTGCGGTGCCATGAGTGACGTGCGTGCGCGCGGTGCGGTCCTGTTCGACTTCGGCGGGGTGCTGACCACGAGCGTCGTCGCCGCCTTCGAGGAGCTGGGCAGGGAACTGGCCGACGATCCGAGGCTGCTGCTCCGGCTGCTCTCCCAGGACGCCGAGGGCAGTGCGCTGCTCGTGGCCCATGAGGAAGGGCGCATCGACGAGGGGGAGTTCGAGGACGGCCTCGCCGCCCGGCTGCGCGCGCACGGGGTGGCCGTCGAGGGGCGCGGTCTGGTGCGCCGGCTCCAGGTAAAGCTGGCCCCGGATCCCGACACGATCGCCCTGGTGGCGAAGGTACGGGCCGACGGATACCGGGCCGGTCTCCTCTCCAACTCCCTCGGGGACGACTGCTACACGGGCTTCGACCTGCCCGCCCTGTTCGACGCCGTGACGGTCTCCGGGGAGATCGGCGTACGCAAACCCTCGCGCCGGGCCTACGCCATCGCCTGCGAGCGCCTCGGCGTACGGCCCGAGGAGACCGTCATGGTCGACGACCTGGCGCAGAACATCGAGGCGGCCGGGCGGCTCGGCATCGCCGGGATCGTGCACCGCGACGCGGCCACCACGGCGGCGGACCTCGCACGGCTCCTCGGCCCCGTTCGCGCCCCAGGCGGCTGACCCCGCCCGTCGGCTCCCGACCGCGCGGCGGTGTATCCAGGGGGCCGCCGCGCCCCCAGACTCAGACCCGGACCAAGACCGTTGGAGGACCCGTGTTCGACGTGACCGACAGGGCCAAGGAGTACCAGGAGAGGCTGCTCGCCTTCATGGACGAGCACATCTACCCCGCCGAGGCGGTGTACGAGGCGCAGATGAGGGAGTCGGGCGATCCGCACTTCCAGCCCCCGGTCCTTGAGGAGCTCAAGGCGGAGGCGAAGCGCCAGGGTCTGTGGAACCTCTTCCACCCGCACCCCGAGTGGGGACCCGGCCTGACCAACCTGGAGTACGCGCCGCTCGCCGAGATCATGGGCCGCAGCGCCCACCTCGCCCCCGAGGCCACCAACTGCAACGCGCCGGACACCGGCAACATGGAGGTCCTGACGCTCTTCGGCACCGAGGAGCACAAGGAGAAGTGGCTCAAGCCGCTGCTCGCCGGTGAGATCGCGTCCGCGTTCGCGATGACCGAACCGGCGGTCGCCAGCTCCGACGCCCGCAACATCGAGATGCGGATGGTCCGCGACGGCGACGAGTACGTCCTCAACGGCCGCAAGTGGTGGACCTCCAACGCCCTGCACAGCAACTGCCGGGTGCTGATCGTGATGGGCAAGACCGACCCGGACGGGCCGAGTCACCGCCAGCAGAGCATGATGGTCGTTCCGCTCGACACCCCGGGCCTCACGGTCCTGCGCGGCCTGCCCGTCTTCGGCTACCAGGACCGCGAAGGCCACGCGGAGGTGCTCTTCGAAGACGTACGCGTCCCGGTCACCGCCCTGCTCGCGGGCGAGGGCGACGGCTTCATGATCAGCCAGGCGCGGCTCGGCCCCGGCCGCATCCACCACTGCATGCGCACGATCGGCATGGCGGAGCGCGCCCTCGACCTGATGATCGACCGCGCCCGGTCACGTACGACGTTCGGGGCGCCCCTCTCGGAACGGGCCAACATCCAGGACTGGATCGCCGAGTCCCGCATCGAGATCGACATGGCCCGCCTGCTCACCCTCAAGGCCGCCCACCTGATGGACACCGTCGGCAACAAGGAGGCCCGCACGGAGATCGCCGCCATCAAGGTCGCCGCGCCCGAGGTCGCCCTCAAGGTCGTCGACCGCGCGATCCAGGTGCACGGCGGCGCCGGCGTCAGCGACGACTTCCCGCTCGCGAGCATGTACGCCCACCTGCGCACCCTGCGTCTGGCCGACGGTCCCGACGAGGTGCACAAGCGCACCATCGCCGTGCGCGAACTGCGGCGCCGCGAGGCCGAGCTGAGCGCGCGATGAGCGGCCCGCGGAAGGTGCCGAGCGGCTCGCTGGAAGGGAAGGTCGCCGTCGTCACGGGTGCGTCGCGGGGCATCGGCCTCGCGGCGGCCGCGGCCCTGCGCGACCGCGGGGCCCGGGTCGTGGTGACCTCGCGCAGCGCGGAGCGCGCCAAGGAGGCGGCCGGTGAACTCGGCGGCGGCGTCGAGGGATTCGGCGCCCACGCCACCGACGAGGAAGCGGCGCGGGCCTGCGTCGAGCACACCGTGACCACGTACGGACGCCTGGACATCCTGGTCAACAACGCCGGTACGAACCCCGCGTACGGCCCCGTCATCGACCAGGACCACGGCCGCTTCGCCAAGACGATGGACGTCAACCTGTGGGCGCCGATCCTCTGGACGTCGCTCGCCGTGAAGGCGTGGATGGGGGAGCACGGCGGATCCGTCGTCAACACCGCCTCGATCGGCGGGCTTTCGGTTGCTCAGGACGTCGGCATCTACCACGTCTCCAAGGCCGCGCTCATCCACCTCACCAAGCAACTCGCCCTGGAACTCGGCCCGAAGGTCCGGGTCAACGCCATCGCCCCCGGCGTCGTCCGCACCAGGCTCGCCGAGGCCCTGTGGCAGGAGAACGAGACGCGGGTCGCCGCGGCCACCCCGCTCGGCCGCATCGGCGAGCCCGAGGACCTGGCGGAGGCCGTGGCGTTCCTCGCCGGTGACGGGGCTCGCTGGATCACGGGTGAGACGCTCGTCGTGGACGGCGGTCAGCTGCTGGGCTCGGGACCGCTCTGAGAGCCGCATATATCGGGGCGGGCCGGCAGCCGGGCTCGGTCCGGCAGCACCCGCCCCAGCCGTGCCAGCGGCGACAGGGCCATGTACACCGGGGACAGCGTCAGACCGACGGCCGCCACCAGCAGGGCCGGACGCGGCCCCGACGCCTCGGCGAGGAAGCCGCCGAGCAGTGAGCCGAGCGGGGTCAGCCCCATGCTCGCGAAGTTGATGGTGGCGACGACCCTGCCCTGGAGGTGGGCGGGGGTGGCGGTCTGACGGACGGCCATCATGGTGACGTTCACCAGTTGCCCGAACGCGCCGAAGACGAAGTTGATGCCCATGAGCAGGCACACCGTCGAGGTCGTCGACCCGTGCAGGGCCGGGACCAGGAGGAGCACCCCGTCTCCGAGCGCCGCGGCGGCCACCATCACCCGGCCGTGGCCGAACCGCCCCGGGAGCCGCGCGGCGAGCAGCGACCCGACGAGCGCGCCCGGGCCCGTCGCGGCGAGGACGAGTCCCACGGCCGCGCCCGAGAGGTGCAGCCCGCGCGGCAGGAAGAGCAGGTACACCGTCATCAGGGCCGCGAGGAAGAACTGGAAGACCGCCGAGGCCAGCCCCACGGCCCGCAGCACGGGGTGCCCGCGGACGAGGCGCAGGCCTTCCAGGATCTGCCTCCCCGTACCGGCGGACCGCTCCACGGTGGGCAGGGCCTCACGCCGCCGGATGCCCCCGGCCGACAGCGCCGACAGCGCGAGGAAGAAGGCGCTCGCCGCCGCGGCGACCGGCGCGGAAAGCAGGGAGACCAGCGCGCCCCCGAGTGCCGGCCCGCCGATCTGTGCCGCCGACCTGCTGCCCTCCAGCGCGCTGTTGCACCGCGCCAACTGGTCGCGCCGCACCAGCCGTACCAGACACGCCTGGTACGCCACGTCGAAGAAGACGCCGAGCGCGCCGACCGCGAAAGCGACGACAAAGAGCAGCGGAAGCCCCAGCACGCCCAGGAGGTACGCGAGGACGACGGCGGCCAGCGCGAGCACGCGCCCGGCATCGGAGAGGCCCATGACGTCGCGGGCGCGGCGGCGGTCCACCCACGCCCCGGCGAACAGGGAGAACAGCAGGATCGGCGCCTGTTCCACCGCGCGCAGCGCGCCGAGTCGGCCGGTGGAGGCGTCGAGGGTGAGGACGGCGACGAGCGGCAGGACGACCTGGGCGGCCTGCGCCCCGAGTTGGGAGGTGATATGCCCCCACCAGAGCAGACGGACATCACGGTCGCCGAGCAGGGTGCCGGAGGCACGCGAGAGGGACGGCACAACAACCCCTTGAAGGAGCCGGGAAAGCGGAGAAAGGCTCGCTGTGCCGCGGGTCCGGCGAATGCCGCAGGTACGGGCAGCACGCGATGACGGTTCGAACGACCTGAACGTCAGCGCGTGCTCGTGCGACCGGGCATCTCAACTCCTGGGAGGGGCGGGCGCGTTACGGGGGCGATGTTACCGGGAGGGACGGACGTGACGGAAAGGATTACTCCGTACCGCGACACGTCGCCTGCCGTTCGCCCGGACGTAACCCGCTGTCGCCCCGGGGCCGCGAGCATCTGGGCTCCGGTCGAGATCCTTCCGCGGTACCCCGAGGGGACAACGTTGCAACGCCCACGCCCACACCGACGTCCAGGACGTACGTACCGAGGCGCGAGAGCCCGCGCGGCGGTCTCGCTGACGGCGTTGCTATCGCTCTCCCTCGCGGGATGCGGGGTCGCCGGTCTCGGCGGCGACGACGGGGACGGGGCTGGGCGGGCCCCCGCCGGGGCCGCGGCCGACGCGGCGATCGACTGCGCCGACACCGGCCGGGTCCCCGGCACCGGTTCGAGCGCCCAGCAGAACGCGATGAAGTACTGGATCAAGCACTACCAGAGCGCGTGCCCCGGGGTGCGGATCGCGTACAACCCCATCGGATCGGGTGCGGGCGGCGCGCAGTTCCTGCGGGGCGCGACCGCGTTCGGCGGGTCTGACAGCGCGCTGCGACCCGAAGAGGTCGAGCGTTCCAAGGAGGTCTGCGCGGGTGGCCGCGCCATCGACCTGCCCATGGTCGGCGGCCCCATCGCCATCGGCTACGACGTGCCCGGCGTGGACGACCTCGTCCTCGACGCGCCCACCCTCGCCAGGATCTTCGACCGGAAGATCACCACCTGGGACGACCCGGAGATCCGCCGCCTCAACCCCGACGCCGACCTGCCGTCCATGCCGGTCCGCCCCGTGCACCGCTCGGACGACTCCGGCACCACCCAGAACTTCCAGGCCTACCTCGCGGGCGCCGCCCCGAAGGCCTGGCCCCACCCGGCGGGCAAGGCCTGGCAGGGCATGGGCGGTCCGTCGGCGAGCGGGTCCGGCGGTGTCTCCTCGGAGGTGACGACGGGCGTCGGCGCGATCGGCTACTTCGAGCTGTCGTTCGCCCGGGCCCGGCAGATCAAGACCGTGAGCATCGACACGGGCGCGCCCGCCCCGGTGGGACCGACCCCGGCGACGGCGTCGGCCGGTATCGCCCAGGCCCGGGTCGCGGGCCGGGGCAACGACCTGACGCTGAAGTTCCGTTACGGCGCCTCGACCCCGGGCGCGTACCCGATCGTCCAGGTCACGTACGAGATCGTCTGCGACAGGGGCAACCAGCGGGAGACCCTGCCCGCGCTCAAGTCGTTCCTGACGTACACCGCGAGCAGGGAGGGGCAGAAGGACCTGTCCCGCCTCAGCTACGCCCCGCTGCCGGAGTCCGTCGCCGGCCGGGTCCGCGCCGTGGTCCGCACGCTGGCCTGACGCGGGGCCCGGGGCCCGAGGCCCCGCCCGAGCCCGGCGCTCGGTCCCCACCTCGCGGAAGTGGCCGGGCCGGGTGCGAGACTGACCGTATGTTCGCGGAGATCATGACAGCGGCGGGGGTACTCGCCGTGCTCACGGTGGTGCCCGGTCCCGACATGGCCGTCGTCACGCGGCGGGCGGTGGGCGCGGGACGGCGCGACGGGCTGCGCACGGTCGGCGGGATCACCGCCGGGCTGCTGGTCTGGGGCGTGCTGACCGTCGCCGGACTCGCCGCCCTGCTGGCCGCGTCGGCCACCGCCTATACGGTCGTCAAGCTGCTCGGCGCCGCGTACCTGGTCTTCCTGGGAGCGCAGGCGCTGTGGAAGAGCCGCCGGAGCGGGCGGCCGGCCGCAGGAACCGCTCAGGGCCGGGCGAAGACCGGCGGCAACCCGTGGACCACCGGTCTCGTCAGCAATGTGCTCAACCCCAAGATCGCCGTCTTCTACACGGGCCTGCTGCCCACCCTCGCACCCCGCTCCCTCCCCTCCCACCTGGGCATGGCCCTCCTCGTCCTCCTCCACGCCGCCCTCACGCTGGGCTGGCTCGGCGGGTACGTCATGGTGCTCACCCGGGCCCGCGCCTTCTTCGAGAAGCCCGCGGTGCGCAGGGCACTTGACCGCGTGACGGGCGTCGTCCTCGTCGGCTTCGGCCTGAAGGTGGCGACGGCCGGGAACTGAGGTGAGGGCCCAGTCCGGTTGAGTACCCGTACTCATGATCGGGAGCCGTCGACTCGCGGAAGCTGGACGTACACGGTGGGATGCACCACCCGACGGCAAGGAGTCAACAGTGGCCAGGAACATCCGGATCCGCCCGGTCTCGCGCGCGATCGGCGGCCGCACCGCACGGTCCGTCGTGGGACTCGTGCTGGCGGGCGTGACGGCCGCGGTGCTCACCGGCTGCTCCACGGCGGACGCGACGTGCGGCGGCGACGAGTACCCCGTGCTGGCGGTGGGCGGCAGCGGATCGGCCTGCGCACCCAAGGGCGAGGAACCGCCGAAGGGGTACGCCCGCTACCCCGAGGGGAAGGTCCCCGAGCACGTCGGGGACAAGTGGGACACCTACTGGGAGACGCACACCCTCGACGAGAACGGAAAGATCATCAAGCTGAAGGACGGCCAGTGAGGGCGATCCCGGCGTAGTGGTCCCGGCGCTCTCCCGTCCGGACCGGCGAACACCTCGGTGCCGCACGTCACATGAGGGGCGCGGAACCCGAGCGGGTCGCGGGCCGACTCCTGGACCGGTCCGGCCACAGCCGGGCCGCGGCCGTCGATCCAGGAGAGCACCACATGCCCGCCCAGCCCACCCTCACCGAAGGCGACCGGCAGCCGCCCGCCGAGCCCCCGAAGCCACCGCGAGCCACGGAACCCCGGCCCTCGTCCGGGTGGCGGTCCGGCTGGGCATCGCTGCGCCCGCTGGTGCTGCGCCTGCACTTCTGGGCGGGCGTGCTGATCGCCCCGTTCCTGCTGGTGGCCGCGGTGACGGGCCTCCTCTACGCGGGCTCGTACGAGGTCGAGAAGTACGTCTACGCCGACGAACTCCGCGTACCCGTCCCCGCGGACCGCACGGAGCTGCCGCTCGCCGACCAGGTGGCCGCGGCCCGCAAGGCACACCCCGAGGGCACGGTCGGCGCGGTCCGGCCGGCGCCGGAGGCGGGCGCCACCACCCGCGTCCTGCTGTCCGGGGTGCCGGGCGTGGACGCCGACCACACCCTCGCCGTCTTCGTGAACCCCTACACCGGCGATGTGCGCGGCGCGTTGGAACAGTACGGCTCGTCCGGCGCGCTGCCGTTGCGCGCCTGGATCGACGGACTCCACCGGGATCTCCACCTCGGCGAACCGGGCCGCCTGTACAGCGAACTCGCGGCCAGCTGGCTGTGGGTGGTCACGGGCGGTGGTCTCGTCCTCTGGTTCGGCAGGCGCAGGTCACGGCGGAAGCTCAGGGGTACGGCGGCCCGCACGCGCCGTCGCACGCTGGCGCTGCACGGCTCGGTCGGCGTGTGGGCGGCCGTCGGCCTCTTCCTGCTCTCGGTGACGGGGCTGACGTGGTCGACGTACGCGGGCGAGAACATCGGGGACCTGAGGGAGGCCATCGGCCAGACCACCCCCGCGGTCTCTACGAGCATTACCCCCGCCGAGGGAGCGGCCGCGACCGCCTCGAAGCCCGCGGGCAACCCCGGTGACCACTCCGAGCACATGGGTGCCGGCGCGGGCACCGCCCCCGGGGGCGGCAAGGGCGCGGCGGACGTCGGAGTGGACGCCGTCCTGAAGTCCGCCCGCGACCAGGGGCTCTCGAACCCCGTGGAGATCGTTCCGCCGTCCGACACCTCCGGATCGTCCGCGTACGTCGTCAAGCAGATCCAGCGCAGTTGGCCCGAGAAGCAGGACTCGGTCGCCGTGAACCCGGCGAACGGCGAGGTCACCGAGGTGCTGCGGTTCGACGACTACCCGCTCCTCGCCAAACTGACGCGCTGGGGCATCGACGCGCACATGGGCACCCTCTTCGGTCTGCCCAATCAGATCGCGCTGGCCGCCCTCGCCCTGTGCCTGATCCTGTCGATCGTGTGGGGGTACCGCATGTGGTGGCAGCGCGGCCGCGGCTCCTCCTTCGGCCGCCCCCTGCCGCGCGGGGCCTGGCAGCACGTACCGGCCCGCATCCTGACGCCGCTCCTGGCCGCGATCGCCGTCCTCGGCTACTTCATGCCGCTGCTTGGCATTCCGCTCGCGGCCTTCCTGGCCCTGGACATCGTGCTGGGCGAGATCGCGTACCGGCGGGGGGAGCGGACGTACGCTTGATCGGCTGACAGGCGCGGGCGTGGGCGTGGGCTTTTGGGCCGCGGATGGATTCCTGGGGAACGGAACGGTCACTGATGGAGCAACAACTCTGGGACGCGCTGCCGCAGGACGTGCGCGAGCGCGTGGACGAACTCGTGCTGGCGGACCGGGAGATAGGGGCCATCAAGGAGATGCGTGACGCCTTCGCGTCGCCGGACGGAGGCTCTCCGGGGGCGCTGCCCGGTCTGTACGAGTGCCAGGAGGTGATCGCGTCCCGTTACGCGGCACTGGCCGACCGCGTGGTGCGCCCGCCCCGGCCCACGGTCGCCGAACTGGCGGACCGGATCGCGGCACAGTCGGCCCGCCCCCTGGTGATCGAGGCGGTGTGGGACGGCGACTCGCGGGGCTGGATGGTGGACCTCGTCGCCGTCTTCCCCGGGGCGGAGGTTCCGGGCGGGTCCGGGGCGGAGCTCCGCGATCTCCCGCTCACCACGTTCCGCGGGGGAACCGACTTGAGGATCTTCAACGGTCAGGTCCCGCCGTGGCCCGAGGCCGAAGAGGCGCGCCGCACGGGGGAGGCGCTCGCCGAACGGTTCGGCGTCTCCTTCCACTTCGCGAGCCCCGACACACCTGATGACGAGGCCCCTCGATGGGAGCGGAACCTCGGCTGAGGCGGGGGTTCCGGCCGCACGGCGGGAGGCCGATGACGGCCGTTCCCACAACCCGGTGCGGAACATGGGTGTGAGCGCCGCCCCAGCGGGCAGTCGTTTGTTGGGTCCCGCCGTGTCTCCCCCGTCGCGGCGGGGCCCGCTGTGCGGTGAGGGGCCGGGAGAGGGCTCAGGCGCGTTCGCGGTACGCGACGGCCGTGGCGGCGACGACCGCCGTGGTCAGCAGGAGCGGCCAGCCGATCCCGTGGTGAAGGACGAGCCACGCCCCCGGAACCGCGCCGGCGACCATCGCGCCCACGGCGATGATCCGGCGGACGGCCCGCCGGTCGGAGCCGCCCGCGAGGCGGGAGTCGGCGGCGAGCGAGGCCAGGGTGCGGGTCAGGACCGTCGTACTCATGGCCGGCACGGCCAGCTTGCCGACGGTGCCGTTGCGCAGTCCCATCGCGAGGGCGACCAGGGTGATCACCGGGTACGGCGGTGTCCCACCGGTCACGAAAGCCACGACGGTGGCGATGCCGAGCAGCGCGGCCTCGGCCGCCACGGCGGTACGGACCCACGGCGCGCGGTGCCGGTCGCGGAACGCCCGCGCCAGCCGGCCCGCGCCCACGGCACCGACGAGGAACGCCAGCAGAGACACGACGGACCCGACGACCGAGAAGCCGGGCGCCCCGGCGAGGGCGAAGCCGATGACGACGACGTTTCCCGTCATGTTGGCGGTGAAGACGCGGCCGAGGCCCAGATAACAGACGGCGTCGACGAGCCCGCTGACGGCCGTCAGCGTGATCAGCGCCAGCGACAGCGGATGACCGTCATCGATCTCCGCGGTCGGTACGGAGCGGCTTCCGCGGTGAGTCGTCATGCCGACGTTGTACCTCGCGGTCCGGCGAACCGCCGCAGGACGCACCCTCTCTCCCGGACACCTCCGCTTCGATGCCGCCCTGTTCCCTTGACCCCACGGGTTTGCCCCGCCTCCCTCTGGCTACCCGGGCCTGACCGAAGGGAGGGGATCCGTGGCAGCCACGACATCCTCGTCGGCCAGGCGGGCAAGGCCGACCGCGGCGCGCGGCGCACACGTGACCGCGCCCATCGATCCGCCGCGGCCCCCGGGCGCGGAGCCGCGGGAGCTCAGCCGCCAGGAACTCGTCCGCTATCTGGAGGACCGCTTCGCCTGCGCGCAGGCCTGTGACGAGTGCGTACGCGTGTGTCTGAGGTGGCAGGGGCCGGCCGACGCGGGGGAGGAGTCCCGCCTCCACACCGCCTGCGCGGACGTGTGCGAAGCGACGTCCCGAGTCCTCGCCGAAGAGGGCGACCGGGACGAGGAGCGGGTCCGTATGCAGGTCGAGTGGTGCCGCGCCATATGTCTCCAGTGCGCCGCCCTCTGCGACCCCCGCCCCGACTCCGCCCTCTGCGCGGAAGCCTGCCGCCGCTGCGCGAAGGCGTGCGACGCCTTTCTCACGACCATGGGGTGAGCGCGCCTGCCGCGGGGGCCAGGACGACCCTCGTCGTGGACGGTGCCTAGGCGGGGCTCCGCTGGACGGCGTTGGTGATGACCGCCGTCACCAGCTTGTTGACGACCGCCGTCTCCGGTGGGCCGGGGTCGCGGTCGGCGAACAGGAGATGGCCGCCGCCGACCAGGGAGAGCGTGAGGGAGTCGATGTCGGCGTCGGCGGCGATGCGGCCGAGGTCGCGCTCGTCGGCCAGGTACGCGCCGATCGCGGTCGTGGCCTCGGCGAGGATCGCGATGCCGCCGCCGGGCCTGGCCTCCCGCAGCCGGGCGCGCAGCTCGTCCCGGAAGGTGATGAGCGGGATGATCGCCACCGGGATCGGCCCGAACAGGGTGGTCAGCGCGCTGGTGAGGTTGTCGGTGACCGTGCCCGTACCGGCGGACTCGCGCAGTGCGCTCGCCTCTGTCTCCAGCTGCGCGGCCCGGTCGAGCACGAGCTCGGTCAGGAAGGCGTCGAAGTCGGCGAAGTGCCGGTGCAGGACGCCCTTGGCGCAGCCCGCCTCGTCGGTGACGGCCCGGCTGGTCAGTCCGTTCGGCCCGTCCCGCAGGAGCACGCGTTCGGCAGCGTCGAAAAGCTGCTGCCGCGCGGCGCGAAGGTGCACACCAGTCGGCACTACAGGTCCTCTCGTGCGTCGCTCTGCCGGCCTCCGTGGCCCAATGGGCGTATGCCCACTAGGTTGGCATGCCCATACTACGCGAGAGCGACCTGAACCGTCTCCGACAGGAACCGCACCGTTCGACGCGAACGGCGCCGACCGGCTCAAGGCCGTTCGGCGCCGATCCGGATCAGGCCGACCGCGTCGGGCGTGCGTCCGGGCGCTGTTCCCGCAGGGGTGCCGGGGCTCAGCGCGGGACGAGCCCGGCGGCGACCGCCAAGCCGACCAGATGCGACTTCGTGGTCGCACCGACGCGTCGCCGCGCCTCGGTCAGGTGTTCGTCGACGGTGGTCTTCGAGATGCCGAGCCGACGGGCGGTCTCCTTCGCCGTCAGGCCCAGCGCTGCGAGCCGGACCACGTCGCCGTCTCGATACGGGCCAGCAACCGCGAGGTCGGCCACTGGACCCAGCCGCTGATCGAACCCCGGGGACACGGCGTGGTCGCGTCCGTCTCCCGCACGATCGAGGGGGTGCCCCAATGCTGCTCTCCGAGGAGGGCGGCCGCGTGCGCATGCCCAGCCTGCTGCCGTCGCCGAACAAGGGCCGGAACAGGCCGAGTTCCGCGGGCCTGGCGATGATGAGGACGTCGTCGATGCCCATCAGTATGAGCACGGACAGCGGGTAGTAGATCATGGGCTTGTCGTAGACCGGCGCGAGTTGCTTGGAACCCACGAGGGAGGGGCAGCAGCGGTTCCGTTCCCGCCCGCGTGGCTGTCGCTGACGCACTCCCAGTCGGTGGTCGGCCGGTAGCCGTCGATGACGGCGGGCGCCCCGGCCCGCACCGCCTCGCTGTCGTGGATGTCCAGCAATTGCCTGAGCGGGCCGTTCTCCAGCGCCATCTGCACGGCTTCCTGGCCCTGCACATAACCGTCCAGGCTCTTGTCGATGTAATTGCCCACCGGATTCTTCACGTAGAAGGCGGAGCAGATCCTGTCGATGAGGTCGAGGTAGGCCTGCAGGGTGGCCGGGCTCATCTCGTCATTGAGTGCACGTTGATGCACAGGTCGAAATGCTCGGACTCCAGGGCGTTGTTCTCCGGGCTGTCCAGCACCCGGGCGCCGCTCAGGTCGATCTCGCGCTCGATGAAACCGAGCTCCAACGTCGCCTGCACGTAGTCCATTCATCGCGTCTCGCCCTCGCACCGCACCATGATCGGATCGCCGACGTCGCGGTGAGGGGTGCGCTTGATTCTCTTACGGCCGCGTCCTCGGTGATGAACTCGTTCTGGATGCGGTCCCACTGGCGGCTGGCCTTGAATTTGTGTTCCATGTCGCTCCCTTTTTCGTGGCGCGTCGGTACGGACGGACCGGGATCGCTCTTCAAGGCGGGCGCATTCGCTTCCGGCGAGTGCTTGACCGCGAACGCCTCGCGGAGCACGTCGGCGAAGGGCCCGGGCTGTTCGTGGAAGCCGGTGTGCCCCGCGGGAAAGGCCGCCAGAGGCGTGTCGAGCCGGTCGGCGAGCGCCACCGCGGTCCGGTGGTAGAGCTGCCCGGGGGACACCGTCCCGGCTCCCACCACGATCGGCGTGGACGCGGTCCGGAGCACGTCGAGGTCGGGCCGGTAGCGGGTGGGATCACGACCCGGGACGGCCGCGAAGCCTGGTTGGTGACGGGCGTGGCACAAGTGCGCGCCGTCCTCGCCGATCCGCGGTTCAGCCGCGTCGAAGCGCGGCGGCTCGGCGCCGTGATGAGCCCCGCCGTCATCTTCACCAAACCCGGCATCCTCGACATGGACCCGCCGGAGCACACCCGCCTGCGCCGCCTGGTCGCCGGCGCGTTCAGCGCCCGGCGCATCCGGAGCCTGCGGCCGGGAGCTCTTCTGCGGCTGGGCCGACCGGGTCAGCGCCCCCAGGACACGGCCCGAGGAGGCGATGTCGGCGCTGCGCTCCCTGTTCGACTGCATGGACGGGCCGGTCGAGGAGAAGCGCGCCCACCCCGACGGCAGCCTGCTCCACACGCTGGTCACCGCCCGCGACGCGCAAGGCCGTCTCGACGGCGAGGAGTTGGTCACCCTCGGCTGCGGCCTGCTCCTGGACGGCTATGAGGCGACCGCGGCCATGCTCGGCAAGGGACTCCTGGCCCTGCTGGACCATCCGGACCAACTGGCGGCCGTACGCGCCGATCCGGCGGCGGTCCCGGATCCGGACCGCTTCGACGTCACCCGCGAGGGGGCCGGGGACCACCTGGCGTTCGGCCACGGGATGCACCGTTGCGTCGGCGCGCAGCTCGCCCAGATCGAACTGGAAGTGGCGTTCGGTACCGTGCTCAGGGCGTTCCCGGGCCTGCGGCCGGCGACGCGCGTCGAGGAGATCTCCTACACCCAGGGCTCCCTCCTCAGGGGTTTGCGCTCGCTGCCGGTCATCTGGTGAATGTCCGCGAGGACATCTGACGAAGACGCATGGTTGGAGTCACCGGACAGAGAGACCTGATTGACATAGTGGGCAAGCGCCCACTACGGTCAATCCATGGTGAATGGGAAGCTCGGCGGCGAACTCCATCAACAGCGAAGCGTGGCCGAGGCGTATGGCGTGGACGCCGAACGCTACGACCGGACTCGACCGTCCTATCCAGATGATTTGGTGAATCGAGTCAAGTCGTCATGCCCCGGCGTCGACCTCTTGAATGTCGGCGCAGGAACGGGAATTGAGGCACGTCAATTCCAGGCGGCCGGGTGTTCGGTGCTCGGCGTGGAACCGGACGCGCGCATGGCGGAATTCGCGCGCAGCCGTGGAACCGAAATCGAAATCGCGCGCTTCGAGGAATGGGATCCGGCGGGACGTCGCTTCGACGGCCTGATCTCGGGACAGGCGTGGCACTGGGTGGACCCCGTGGTGGGAGCCGAGAAGGCGGCGTCGGTACTGCGCCCCGGTGGACGGTTCGCCGCCTTCTGGAACGTCTCGGAACCCCCCGCGGAGGTCCGCGAGGCCTTCGGGAAGATCTACACCGAGGTGGTGCCGGACGCACTGGCCACCCGCGCCTACAGCATGCCGCCTCCGCCGACGAACAACTCCCCGCTGCTCACCAAGACCACGGAAGGCATCGTCCGGTCCGGCGTCTTCAGCGAGCCCGAGCAGTGGCAGTTCGAGTGGGAGTACGTCTACAGCGAGGACGAGTGGCTGGACCAGGTGCCCACGCTGGGGGACCACGGTCAGTTCCCGCCCGGGAAGCTGGAAAAGGTACTGGCGGGTGTTGCCGACGCCGTCGACGCCATGGGCGGCAGCTTCAAGATGAAGTACACGGCGGTCGTGGTGACCGCGACGCTCCCCACATCCTGAACGCAGCGCCACGGCCGGCTGTGCCCTCAACTGCCCGGCGTCGACTCCGCCTTGCGCGGAGTTTGGCGCCGGGCAGTTGCTGCGTGAAGACCCGGCGGACGGAGGTCTCCGTCGGCCGTCGTCGCCATTCCCAATTTCTGAAACGGGTTCTACTGTGTGCGCCGTCGGATCCGGGACCGGACCGAGCAGTGCCCAAGTGCGTAGACCTGGAGGGGCCGTGCACCTCGAATACACGCCTGAGCAGCAGCAGTTGCGCACCGAGCTGCGCGCGTACTTCGCCGAGCTGGTGCCGGACAACGCCTACGCCCGCTACGGCGAACCAGCCGCCCAGAAACGGTTCTACCGAGAGACCGTCCGTCGCCTCGGCGCGGACGGCTGGCTCGGCGTGGGCTGGCCGAAGGAGTACGGGGGGCGCGGGCTCTCGCCCATGGAGCAGTTCATCTTCTTCGACGAGGCGGCGCAGGCGGGCGTCCCGCTGCCCCTGATGGCGCTCAACACCGTGGGCCCGACGATCATGCAGTTCGGGACGGACGAGCAGAAGGCCTACTTCCTGCCGCGGATCCTCTCCGGCGAACTCGACTTCGCCATCGGCTACAGCGAACCCGACGCCGGTACGGACCTCGCCTCCCTGAAGACGAAGGCCGTCCGAGAGGGCGACGAGGAAACCGGTCACTACACGGTCAACGGGCAGAAGATCTGGACCACCAACGGCGACACCGCGGACTGGGTCTGGCTGGCCGTCCGTACCGCAGACCCGGAACCAGGCGTCCCGCCGCACAAGGGCATCACCATCCTGCTGGTCCCGACGAGCGACCCCGGCTACTCCTGCACCGTCATCAACACCCTGGCCTCGCACGACACCACCGCCAGCTACTACGAGAACGTCCGCGTCCCCGTCTCGCGCCGCGTCGGCGAGGAGAACAAGGGCTGGCGCCTGATCACCAATCAGCTCAACCACGAGCGCGTCACGCTCGCCGCCCACGGCACCATGGCGATCCGCGCCTTCCACGACGTGCAGCGCTGGGCCATGGACACCAAGCTGGCCGACGGCCGTCGCGTCATCGACCTCGGCTGGGTCCGGCAGCGCCTGGCGCAGACCCACACGAAACTCGACGCGATGAAGCTCCTCAACTGGCAGATGGTGAACGCCGTCCAGGAAGGCACCCTCACCCCGCAGGACGCCTCGGCCGTCAAGGTGTACGGCTCCGAGGCGCGCAGGGACGCGTACGCCTGGCTCATGGAGATCGTCGGCGCGGCCGGCGCCCTGAAGGAGGGCTCGGCGGGCGCGGTGCTCCACGGCGAACTGGAGCGGGGCTACCGCTCGGCCGTGATCTTCACGTTCGGCGGCGGCAACAACGAGATCCAGCGCGAGATCATCTCCTGGATCGGCCTGGGAATGCCCCGCGTCCGCCGCTAGGCCGCTTCGATTGGATCATCAATGCGCCAGGCGGGCGGCTCAGGCGCAGGAGCGGAGCGCGTCGTCCCAGGCACCAGGGCTGCGGTAGTGGTTCTTGTGCCCGGCGGCAAGTACGTGGCGCAGTTCGGCGACGTGCCGGGTGTCCGTGGGGAGATCCAGCCGTTCCAGGATGGTCAGTGCGGCAGCCGGCTCCAGGTCGCCGTAGACGTCGTGGAAGCTCGCCAGAAGGCCGCGGAAGAGGGCCGGGTGCAGGGCAGGAAGCCGCATGGCGGTGCGGTACGTCGGTTCCTTCACCGTCCAGCGCACCGGTCCCGAAGACTCCAGGACCCGACGGGCCCGGCGCAGCAGGGCTTCCGATCGCTCGGCCACCACCCGGTCGATGTCGTTACCGAGGACCTCGGCGAAGGCCGTCGCAGACGTGGCGTGGTCCTCGAACCAGTCCACCCACAGCGAGTAGGTGACGGCCTCGGCGTCCCGGTCCGCCTCCAGTCGCCGACGGTAGCCGTCCCACAGCACGTCGGCCGGCAGGGAGCTCTGCGCGTCCTCATGCGCGAACCGGATCTCGCACGTGACCCAGTACTCGTCGAGAAGGTCGAGCAGCCCAAAGGCCAACCTCACCTGGTCGGCCGCGTCCAGGTTTTCGGCGAACACATCACTGGCCCAGGAGTGCGCCACCTCGTTCGCGGTGAGCAACACTTCCGGCTTCTCATCGCTCACCCACCCGTCGCGCACCTGCCTGACGCCCTGATCGGCCAGCCACCGCCGCGCTGCCTCCTCGGCCCGCATCTCCACCCGGGCAGTATGACAAGCCTCGCAATCCGGCGACATGGCCGCCTGCTGCGGCCTGCCCGAAAAGCGATGCTGCCTGGTCGGCCACCGGGTATCTCTTCCTGTGGCGTCCCCCGACCCGCACGGACATCCCGCACGGACACCCCGCACGGAAGGCTCACCGTGAACGCTCCCACGCCGGCCCGCCGCTCCGTCGGCCTGGCAATCGGTGCCGTGCTTGTCGTCGTCATCGCGGGCGTCGTCGTCATGGTCGCGCTCGCCGTGTTCGGTGGCAGCGGCACGCCCGACTCCGAATCGCCCCATCCGGCTTCTGCCCGGCCGACCGAGTCGGTCGACGCCCCGAAGACGAACGGGCCGAGCACGGGCCCATCGCCCGAGGCGAGTTGCCTGCTCTACGACTTCGAGTGCCAGGCCGAAGGCGGCTCCGGCGTCATCTCTCCTACTGGTTAACCGCCTCGCCGTCGTCGCCTTCCAACTCCTGGCGGTAGGTACGCAGGTGTCGCCCAGCGCGGTCAGGGCCGTGACATCACCTACCGCCGGCTCCGCGCCGGCGCAAATGGCGGAGGGGTGCGCGTGCCGCGGGGAGTGGCCCGGGCCGTCGCTCTAATCTGCCGCCGTGGACACGCTGATCCTGCTCCTCATCCTCGCCGGGCTGCTCTCCGTCGCCTTGGACCGGCCGCGCGGCTGGACCGTAGGGCTGCTGCTGGCCTCGACGGTGGCCGCGCTGCTGATGTTCAACCACCACGTGACCGACTCGCTCGGCTACTCCTACTGATGGGCGCCGCGTCATGAGCAACCTCAGCAACCCCTCCGCAACCGCCGCCCACGGCCGCCCGAGCAACCGCATCGGTTTCCTTCTCGCGCACCTCTTCGTCCTCGCGTACTGCGGGATCCTCCTCACCAGCCTCGGGTTCCAGACCATCGACGGCGACATGCCCTGCCCGCTCTGCGTGGTGCAGCGCATGGCCATGCTGCTGTGTGCGGGCTCGGCGGCCTACGTCGTGGTGCGGTCCCGGTCGGGGGAGATCAGCAAGGTCGACTACATGACGGGGTACGGCCTCGCCACCGTCTCCGCCGTCGCCGGCATGGTCATGGCCGCACGTCAGGTGATGCTGCACCTCGACGACAAGAAGGGGTATGGGCCCGCCGTCCTCGGCCTGCACATGTACACCTGGGCCCTGGTGACCTTCCTCGTCGTCATCGTGTTCTGCGCGCTCAGCTTCGTCTTCGCGCCGCACCTCATCCCGAGGGGAGTCACGTACGGGATCGCCTCCAGGGCCACCGTATGGCTCGTGGTCGTCATCGCCGCGGTGATCGCCGTGCTGACCTTCGCGGAGGAGGGCTTCCACTTCACGCTGCCCGACGACCCGCAACGTTACGAGCTCTTCGGCTGAGGGCGGGGCGGCAGCTGGTGTCGGACGGCACATCGTGGTCAGACTGGAAAGCCAGTAGCCGGCCCCCATCCACGCCCCCAGGAGATGGTCCCCATGCCCGAGCACATATCCGCGCCCGACCCCGGGCTCTTCGGGCCGGACTCGGTGACCTGGCAGGCCCACTCCGACCCCATGATGTGGGTCGCGGGCATCCGCGCCCTCTACCTCCAGGCCCTCCACCCCCGCGCGGTCCGCGGCGTCATGGAGAATTCGGACTTCCGCAAGGACGCGTGGGGCCGCCTCATGCGTACCGCCCACTTCGTGGGGACCACGACCTACGGCACGACCGAGCGGGCCGAGAAGGCGGGCGCCCGGGTGCGGAAGATCCATACGATGCTCAAGGCCACCGACCCGGAGACGGGGGAGCGCTACGGCGTGGACGAGCCCGGACTGCTCCTGTGGGTGCACTGCGCGGAGATCGACTCCTACCTCCACGTCGTACGCCGCTCGGGGTTCCGCCTCACCGACGCGCAGGCCGACCGGTACGTCGACGAACACCGCCAGAGTGCCCGCCTGGTGGGGCTCGACCCGGCCGACGTTCCCGCTTCGACGGCCGAACTCGCCGCCTACTTCGAGAAGGTGCGGCCCGAGCTGTCCGCCGGAGCCGACGCCCGCGCCGTCGACGACTTCCTGCGGCGCCCGCCGACGCACCCCCTCCTCGTCCCGGCGCGCGCCCTGCTGTGGCGGCGCGTGGCCGATCTGGCCTACGCCTCCCTGCCGCCGTACGCCCATGAGCTGTACGGCAGGCCCGCCCCACCCCCCGCTTCCGTCACCCGCCGCCTCGTCCTCACCGGCACCCTGCTGCGCACCGTGCCCGCGCGTGTGCGCTGGCAACTTCCGCCCAAACACATCCTCAGCGCCATGGCCAGACTCGGGCCCGGCAGCCGCCCGGCCCCGTACAAACTCCACAGACGGGACGCCATACTGGACGGGCCGGGGAGGGCGCAGCGAGGCAACGGGGGCGACAGCGGGAGATGGCGGACACCAGGCTGATCCAGGGCCGTTACCGGCTCCTGGATCTGATCGGCCGTGGCGGCATGGGCGAGGTGTGGCGGGCGCGCGACGAATCGCTCGGCCGCCGGGTCGCCGTCAAATGCCTCAAGCCGATGGGGCCCCAGCACGACCAGTCCTTCACGCGCGTGCTGCGCGAGCGCTTCCGGCGCGAGGCGCGCGTCGCGGCGGCGCTCCAGCACCGCGGCGTCACCGTCGTCCACGACTTCGGCGAGCACGAGGGCGTGCTGTACCTGGTGATGGAGCTCCTCGAAGGCCGCAATCTCAGCCAGCTCCTGGAGGACAACAAGCAGCACCCCCTGCCGGTCGCCGATGTCGTGGAGATCGCCGACCAGGTCGCCGCGGCCCTCGCGTACACCCATGAACAGGGCATCGTGCACCGGGACCTGAAGCCGGCGAACATCATGTGGCTCGCCGACGGCACGGTGAAGATCTGCGACTTCGGCATCGCCCGCCTCGGCGCGGACATCGGCTTCACCTCGCGCCTGACCGGCACGGGCATCGCGATGGGCACACCGCACTACATGTCGCCCGAGCAGATCAGCGGCGACCCCGTCGACCAGCGCAGCGACCTGTACTCCCTCGGCTGCGTGCTCTACGAGATCGCCACCGGCGCCCCGCCCTTCGACCTGGAGGACGCCTGGGCCGTCCTGGTCGGACACCGCGACACCGAGCCCGAACCGCCCCGCGGACACCGCGGCGAACTCCCCGGTTACTTCGACCGGATCATCCTCGACCTGCTCGCCAAGGAGCCCGACGACAGGCCGCGCGACGCCCGGGAGATCTGCCGCCGCGTCGCCGAGGGCCGCGGTTCGGTCGCGTACGTACCGACCGTCGCCACGTCACCCCTGCGGGCCCCCGGGCAACTGCCGTCCCACGAGCCGCGCCTGCCCGCCTGGACCCGCGGCATGACCACCGGACACAAGGCGAGCGGCGCCTCCGTGCTGCGCGCCACCCCTCCCGACGCGGCCGCGGGCCTGACCGGCGAGTGGATACCGCGCGCCGACGCGCGCCGGGCCGCGGCCGAGCGCCCGGCCGAACGCCCCGTGCCACCACCGGAGGTGGTCGCCGCTCTCACCAGCCGGCACAACGCCGGACTCAGCCTGGGACGGCTGGGCCGCTGGGCCGAGGCGGGGGAGGTGCACCGCGCCGTCGCCGCCGAGCGGGAGTACGCCCTCGGCCCCGACCACCCGGACACGCTCGCCAGCCGGTACGAGGTGGGCTTCACCCTCTCCCGCACCGGCCGCGCCGCCGACGCGCTGCGCGAGTACGGCCGCGTCGCGAAGGGGCGGGAGCGCACGCTCGGCCCCGAGCACCCGGAGACGCTCGCCGCCCGCCAGGAGATGGCGTACGTACTGGGCCAGCTCGGGCGGCACTTCGAGGCGCACCAGACGTACACCTCGGTGCTCGCCGCCCGGGAGCGGACGGCGGGACCCGACCACCCCGACACCTTGCGCTGCCGCCACAACCTCGCGTACAACCTGAGCCGTCTCGGCCGTCTCGAGGACTCCTACCGGCTGGCCGAGGAGGTGGCGGCGGCCCGCTCCCGGGTGCTCGGCCCGAGCCATCCGGACACGCTCGTCACACGGTACGAAGTGGCGTACGCGCTGGGTCAGTTGGGGCGCTGGCACGAGGCCCTGCAGACCTACCGCGAGGTCGCCGAAGCGCGGACGCGGGCCCTCGGCGCCGACCATCCCGACACCCTCGCCGCCCGCTACGAGGTCGGCATCAGCCTCGGCAGGCTTGGCCGCAGCGGGGAGGCGCTGGAGCTGTACCGCGAGCTGATCGACGACCGCACCCGCGTCAACGGACCCGCCGACCCCGAGACGCTGCGGGCACGGCACGGCCTCGGCGTGAACCTCGGACGGCAGAACCGCTGGGAGGAGGCGCTCGCGGAGGCGCGGGACGTGTGCGCCATCCGCGAGCGGGTGCTGGGCCCCGACCACCCGGACACCCTGGTGAGCCGCCGCGAGGTCGCGGTGGGCCTCGGCTGGCTCGGACGGTGGGCGGATGCGCTCGCCGAGTACCGCAGGGTCGCCGCGGCCCGCGAGCAGGTCCTCGGCGCCGACCACCCCGACGCGCTCGCCAGCCGCAACGACGAGGCGCACTGCCTGGAACAGCTGGGGCGCGGCACGGAGGCCGTCGAGCTGTACCGCCGCGTCGCGGCACTCCGCCAGAGGTGGGCCACCGGCGGGCACTGAGCGGTGCCCGCCGCATGCCCTGAGCGGCCGTCCCCGGCGCCACGCCTGCCGCCGACACGCCCCTCGACCCCGCGCCACCGTGCTAGGAAGAGCCATGCCTGATCGCGATGCGTACGATGCCGTCATCGTCGGTGGTGGCCACAACGGTCTTGTCGCCGCCGCCTATCTCGCCCGCGCCGGACGGTCCGTGCTGCTCCTCGAGCGGCTCCCCGCGACCGGTGGTGCCGCCGTCTCCAGCAGGCCCTTCCCCGGGGTCGACGCACGGCTCTCCCGCTACTCGTACCTCGTCAGCCTCCTGCCCAAGAAGATCGTCCGGGACCTCGACCTGAACTTCCGCGTGCGCACCCGCACCGTCTCCTCGTACACCCCGGCCGAGCGGGCGGGCCGCCCCACCGGACTGCTCGTCGGCGGTGGCGAGGCCCGCACCCGGCAGGCGTTCGCGCGGCTCACCGGTGGCCACCGCGAGTACGAGTCCTGGCGCGCCTTCTACGCCATGACCGCGGAGGTCGCCCGCCGCGTCTTCCCCACCCTCACCGAACCCCTGCCGAGCCGCGCCGAGCTGCGCGCCCGCGTCGACGACGCCACCGCCTGGCGCACCCTCTTCGAGGAGCCGATCGGCGCCGCGATCGAGGAGCACTTCGACGACGACCTGGTGCGCGGCGTGGTCCTCACCGACGCCCTCATCGGCACGTTCGCCGACGCCCACGACCCCTCCCTGCGCCAGAACCGCTGCTTCCTGTACCACGTCATCGGCGGCGGGACCGGCGACTGGAACGTGCCCGTCGGCGGCATGGGCGCACTCACCGGCGCCATCGCCGACACGGCCCGGATGGCGGGCGCGCGGCTGCGCACCGGCTGCGAGGTGACGCGGATCGCCACCGACGGGCAGCACGCCGAGGTGACCTACGTGACGGAGGACGGCGAGCGGACGGCCGCAGCCCGCCACGTCCTGGTCAACGCGTCCCCGCAGGCTCTCGCCGATCTCCTCGGCGACGCACCGCCCCCGCCGGCCGAGGGCGCCCAGCTCAAGGTCAACATGCTGCTCAAGCGGCTGCCGAGGCTGCGCGACACCTCCGTCGACCCGCGCGAGGCCTTCGCCGGGACGTTCCACATCGCCGAGGGGTACGGGGAGCTGGCGGCCGCGTACGCCCAGGCCGCCGCCGGCACGCTGCCCGCCGCGCCGCCCTCCGAGATCTACTGCCACTCGCTCACCGACCCGACGATCCTCGCCCCCGACCTCGTCGAGAGCGGCCACCAGACGCTCACCCTCTTCGGACTGCACACGCCCGCCCGGCTCTTCGCCCGGGACAACGACGCCGCACGCGCCGAACTCCTCAAGGCCACCCTCGCCCGGCTCGACGCGCACCTCGCCGAGCCGATCGCCGACTGCCTGGCACTCGACTCCGACGGCCGCCCCTGCATCGAGGCGAAGACCCCGCTCGACCTGGAACGCGACCTGCGCCTGCCGGGCGGCCACATCTTCCACGGCGACCTCTCCTTCCCCCACGCCCAGGAGGGCGCGGGGCGTTGGGGCGTGGAGACCCGGCACGCCAACGTCCTGCTGTGCGGCGCGGGCGCGGTGCGCGGCGGCGGCGTCAGCGGCATCCCGGGCCACAACGCCGCGATGGCGGCACTGGACGCCTGACCGGCCGTACGCCCCGGCCGTATGGGGGCATCCATCTGACACTGCATCAGAAAGTCTCTTCCCTCGTACAGGCCGCTGCGGCATCCTGCGCCCATGCAGACGGAGTTGAGCAAGAGACTGGGGATCGAGCACGCCATCTTCGGCTTCACGCCCTTTCCCGCGGTGGCCGCCGCCATCAGCAGGGCGGGCGGGTTCGGGGTGCTCGGCGCGGTCCGCTACACGGCGCCGCAGGAGCTGGCCACGGACCTCGACTGGGTCCAGGAGCACGTCGACGGCAGACCCTACGGGCTCGACGTCGTCATGCCCGCGAAGAAGGCCGAGGCCAAGGACGGGCAGCCGCTCACGGAGGCCGACGTCGAGGCGATGATCCCCGAGGGGCACCGGCAGTTCGTCAGGGAAACCCTCGCCAAACACGGCGTGCCCGAGCTCGACGAGGGCGAGGAGTCCGGCTGGCGCATCACCGGCTGGATGGAACAGGTCGCCCGCAGCCAGCTCGACGTCGCCTTCGACTACCCGATCAGACTCCTCGCCAACGCGCTCGGCTCGCCGCCCGCCGACGTGATCCGGCGCGCCCACGACCACGACATCCTCGTCGCCGCCCTCGCCGGCAGCGCCCGGCACGCGCGCAAACACGCGGAGGCCGGCATCGACGTCGTCGTCGCCCAGGGGTACGAGGCGGGCGGCCACACCGGCGAGATCGCCTCCATGGTGCTCACGCCCGAAGTCGTCGACGCCGTCTCCCCCCTGCCGGTACTCGCCGCCGGGGGCATCGGCAGCGGCCGGCAGGTCGCGGCCGCGCTCGCGCTCGGCGCCCAGGGCGTCTGGCTCGGCTCCCTGTGGCTCACCACCACGGAGGCCGACCTCCACTCGGCCGCCCTCACCCGGAAACTGCTCGCCGCCGGTTCCGGCGACACGGTCCGCTCCCGTGCCCTGACCGGCAAACCCGCCCGCCAGCTCCGCACGGAGTGGACCGACGCCTGGGACGACCCCCAGGGGCCAGGGCCGCTGCCGATGCCGCTGCAAGGGCTCCTTGTCGCCGAGGCCGTCTCGCGCATCCAGAAGTACGAGGTGCCGGAGCTGCTCGGCACCCCGGTCGGACAGATCGTCGGCCGGATGAACAGCGAACGCAGCGTCCAGGCCGTCTTCGACGATCTCACGCGCGGCTTCGAGAAGGCCGTCGACCGTGTCATCCGCATCGCGGAAAGGGGAAGTCAGTCGTGAGCACACCCCCCAACGGCTTCTGGGCCCAGGCCACGGCCGACCCGGGCCGCACCGTCCTCGTGGCGCCCGGCGGTGAGGAGTGGACGGCGGGCCGGCTGCACGGTGAGGTCAACCAGCTGGTGCACGGGCTGCGCGCCGCCGGCCTGGAGCGCGGCGACGCGTTCGCCGTCGTGCTGCCCAACGGCACCGAGTTCCTCACCGCGTATCTGGCCGCCTCCCAGGCCGGCTTCTACCTCGTCCCCGTCAACCACCACCTGGTCGGGCCCGAGATCGCCTGGATCGTCGCCGACTCAGGCGCCAAGGTGCTGATCGCCCACGAGCGGTACGCCGACGCCGCGGTGGCGGCGGCCGACGAGGCGGGCCTCCCGGCGAGCCACCGCTACGCCGTCGGCGACGTGCACGGCTTCCGCCCGTACCGTCAACTCCTGGACGGGCAGAGCGAGTCGGTGCCCGCCGACCGCACGCTCGGCTGGGTCATGAACTACACGTCGGGCACCACGGGGCGGCCGCGCGGCATCCGGCGCCCGCTCTCCGGCAAGCTCCCCGAGGAGTCCTACCTGGGCGGCTTCCTCGGCATCTTCGGCATCAAGCCCTTCGACGGCAACGTCCACCTGGTGTGTTCACCGCTCTACCACACCGCCGTGCTCCAGTTCGCGGGCGCCGCCCTGCACATCGGCCACCCGCTGGTCATCATGGACAAGTGGACGCCCGAGGAGATGCTCCGCCTCATCGACGCGCACAAGTGCACGCACACCCACATGGTCCCGACCCAGTTCCACCGCCTGCTCGCGCTCCCGGACGCCACGAAGGCCGCCTACGACGTCTCCTCGATGCGGCACGCCATCCACGGCGCCGCGCCCTGCCCCGACCACGTCAAGCGCGCCATGATCGAGTGGTGGGGAGAGTGTGTCGAGGAGTACTACGCGGCCAGCGAGGGCGGCGGCGCGTTCGCCACCGCGCAGGAGTGGCTGAAGAAGCCGGGCACGGTCGGAAAGGCCTGGCCCATCAGCGAGTTGGCCGTCTTCGACGACGACGGCAACCGGCTGCCGCCCGGCGAGCTCGGCACCGTCTACATGAAGATGTCGACCGGCGGATTCTCGTACCACAAGGACGAGACGAAGACGAGGAAGAACCGCATCGGGGACTTCTTCACCGTCGGTGACCTCGGCCTCCTCGACGAGGACGGGTACCTCTTCCTGCGTGACCGCAAGATAGACATGATCATCTCCGGTGGGGTCAACATCTACCCCGCGGAGATCGAGTCCGCCCTCCTCACCCACCCCGCCGTCGCGGACGCCGCCGCCTTCGGGATCCCGCACGACGAGTGGGGCGAGGAGGTCAAGGCCGTCGTCGAGGTGGCCGAAGGGTGGAGCGCCGACGATGCGCTCGCCGCCGAGATCCTGGCCCACTGCGAGCGCCGGCTCGCCGGCTACAAGCGGCCGAAGAGCGTCGACTTCATCGGGACGATGCCGCGCGACCCGAACGGCAAGCTGTACAAGCGGCGGCTGCGCGAACCGTATTGGGAGGGACGCGACCGCGCCGTGTGACATCCGGGGAGCCGGGGCCGGGGGAGTCGCGGCGGGCACGGGAGCCGTCACACGCCCCCGTGCCCGCCGCCGGACGCGGGCGCTCAGCGGCGCTCGCGCACCCGCACCACCTTCAGCGCCGGATCGCCGAGGATCTCCTTCTCACAGAAGCGCGATGTCACCCACCGCTCTTTCGCGTACAGCTTCGTCTGGTCGCTGTAGTGCGCCGAGTTGGGGTTGGAGGACTGGGAGTACGACAGGAGCGTGCGCGCCTCCGGGCAGGCGCCGCCGTCCCAGCCGACGGCCTGGATGTGGCTCGATCCGTGCACGACCTCGGTGTAGCCCTCGCCGGCGTCCCAGTCGGCCTCGATCTTGTTCCAGACGCCGAGGGACTCCGTGCCGCCGGAGACGGGCAGGCGCTCGCCGCCGCGCACCACGTACTGGTTGGCGCCCAGCGGGGCGTCCAGGGCGATGTTCGCCGCGGTCAGCTCCCGCACCGCGTCGGCCAGCGCGGTCCTGAACCCCGGCAGCGCGGTGTCGAGGGTGTTCGGGGTGCGCACCGGGTCGGCCGCCGAGAACGGCACCTTCCAGAGCTGCGCGTTGGGGACGGCCGCCGTCAGCTTCCGCCAGAAGCGGTCGAAGAGCAGGGCGCCGCGGCTCCCGCTGTCCATGCTGTGGTCCCAGCGGGCCAGCACCCGGCAGGCCCCGGACACGTCGACCGCCTTGCCGTCACTGCCCGTCGCCGTCCCGCCCGGCAGGGCCGCGCAGGCCTTCGCCGTGTCGTCCGCGGCGAGGTCCGCCGCGGGGACACGGTTGGCGAACTGCCGGCGCTGCAGGTCGCGGACGGTCAGGCCGCCCTTCTCCGCCATCGCCGACACGTCCTCGATGGCCCCGCGCGTACGCATCGAGCGCTGGGTGCCGATCGTGCCGAAGACCCGTTCATAACCGGTGACCGGCCGGTCGGCGTTGGTCAGCCAGGCGCTGTCGTTGGAGTTCTCCGCGTAGGGGGCGTCCTTCACGGTGGGCATCCGGGAGGGCCCGAAGGTGCCGGGCTGCACCGCGTCCTTGTCCGCGCCGAGGTCGCATGCCCGGCGCGAGCCGTCGAGGACGGCGACACCCGACGCCGGGTAGGTGACCTTGCCGAGGGCGGTGCTGCAGCGTTGCGCCAGGTCGTCGGTGATCCGGGGGAGCACCTGGGACTGGGTGAGCAGCGAGTGGCCGTGGCGGTCGGCGGCGACGGTGTTCACCCACGGCAGTCCCTGGGTGTCGCGCAGGGCCTTCAGGACGCCCGCGGTGGAGCGCGCCTTGCCGAAGCCGAGATCGGTGTCACTGCCGCGCAGGTTCACGGCGTTGGGGTCGTTCAGCGCGTACGCCGTGGTCGAGGACCAGGGGAGCGGGAGCTGGGGGCCGAGTCCGGTGACGACCGGGCCGTAACGAGTCCACCACTGGGTGCGGGTGACCGCGGCACCGTCCTTGACGGGCACCGTGACCGTGCGCTTGGTCATCTTCCGCCGCTCGCCGTCCACCAGATAGGTGGTCGGGTCGGCCGGGTCCAGGGTGAGCTGGTGCAGATTGAGGGTGACGCCGGTCGCCACCGTGTGGCTCCACGCCACATCGCCGTTGAAGCCGATGTTGACGACGCTCGTGCCGAGCAACGAGCCGCCGGAGACGTTCAGTTCGCCGGGAATGGTCTGCTGCGACTGCCAGAAGCGGCGGCCGCCGTGCCAGGGGTAGTGCGGATTGCCGAGCAGCAGCCCCCTGCCGTTCGCGGTGGTCTCTCCGCTGAACGCGACGGCGTTGGACCCCATGTCGGCGTCCTGCGCGGAGAACAGCTCGCGGGCCGCCTTCGCCGTGCGCCGCGGGTCGGGCGCGCGGTGGTCGGTGGCCGTGGCCGGTGGCGTGGCGGCCGTGATGCCGTCGATGCCGCGCCCCTGCCCGCCGAGCACCTGCACGGCGTAACCCTGGCTCGCCACGTCCAGCACGGTGATGGGGCGCACCCAGGCGGCCTTCGCGCACGCCGGGTCGGTGATGCGGTTCTGCTTGAGCCACGCGTTGTACCCGGCCGCGAAACCGCGCATGAGTTCCTTGGTCCGCCGTCCGGGGCCGGCGGGTGCGGGTTTCGCCAGGAGCTTCTGCACGGTCCGGGCCTCTCGTACGCCGCGGAAGTACAGGTCGCTGCCGAGGTTGGTGGAGGCGGACGACAGCGCCCCGCCGGGGGAGGCGTCGGCGCCGAAGTAGCGGGAGCGTTCGCCGCGGACGGTCACGTAGCCGTCGGCGAGCGTGCACACCTGATCGGCGGCCTGTGCCCAGCCGGTCCCGAAGCCGAGGTTCTCGTAATCCTTGGCACGTATGTGCGGAATGCCGTACTCGGTGTAGCGGATGGTGGCGTGCAGGCCGCCGTCGGACGGGTGGGCGTCCCGGGGCGCGGCTCCCGCGCCGGTCGACGGCAGCAGGGCCGCCGCCGTCAATAGGGCGATTCCCGCGGCCGCCCGGCCTCTTGTGCGGATGCGCATCGTGCCTCCCAACTGGAGTGAGGGAAGGAGCGGTTGAGCGTACCAAGCGGTCGGTCACTTTCGTGGTCGCTTGGTCACCGCGGTGGTGCGCGGGGAGGCTGTCGGGGCGGCGCGGAAACCGGACTCATCGCCGGTGCGAGAAGAACCCCGCCGATGGCGAGGTCCTGGGAAGAGAGCTGCGGGACCGCTTCGGCACGGACTGGCGTGCGGGGCGGTCCCGGTGGCAGGGGTCAGGCTCTGGCGTGGTGTCGCTCGCCGTTCTCGGGCGAGCCGGTGTCCGACGGCTCCGCGCGGTCGGCTTCGTCCCGGACCAGCAGGGAGAGCAGCGAGGCCACGGCCAGACCGGACTCGGCGGGGTGGCGGAGCACCTTACTGGGGTCGATGCGGTACGTGTTGGTACGTCCCTCCCTGGTGTGGGAGAGGTAACCATCCTGCTCGAGGTCGGCGATGATCTTCTGGACAGCCCGCTCCGTCAGCCGGCAATGGGCTGCGATGTCGCGGATCCGGGCGTTGTGGTTGTCGGCAATGGCCGCCAGCACTCTGGCGTGATTGGTCAGAAACGTCCATCCGGTGTGTGGCTCGGGCACTCCATCCATGCGCCAACTCTAGGACGAGACATACGCGATTTCAAAAACACGTACGTTAGTTCCGGTATTAGTTGACGTATGTGGGGGGTTGCGGGCAGCCTAGGGGCGGCGATAGGCGCAACTAGAGGAGAGGTCATGCCGGAGCCCGCGTTCTCTCGGGAGTCCTCTACGGGGGGCGGAGATCATCATGGCCGCACATCAGTGCCCTTGCCGTCCCCTCCGCCATCCCTGCCACCGCCGCAGCGGAGCGGCAGGGAGCCGGTGCGCGCCCGGGCGAGGGTCGTCCTGCGGGGCGACCTCGACCTCGACACCGCCCGACGGCTGCGCCCCGAGCTGTACGACACCCTCAGCCAGGCACCCGGCGGCATCGACCTGGACCTGGCGGACGTGGACTTCTGCGACTGCTCCGGCCTCAACCTCCTGCTCCGCCTCCGCCACCACGCCGTGAAGCAGGGCAAGACCATCGCCATTGCCGCCGGCAGCCCTGCGGTGGAGCGGCTGTTCGAGCTGACCGGGACCCGTGGGTTGTTCGCGCGCCCGGGCCAGGAACGCGACCAGGGCCCGCAGGACCCCGCCGAGGCCCCCGCCACCCACGAGGCCGCCCGGGAACCGGACGGCGAGGCCGCCCGCGTCGATGCGCACGCCGGCGCCCTCGAAGCGGACGACGCGTCGGAACCGGGCGAGGACTCCGTCCAGGGGCTGCGCACCGTGGTGGCCCAGTTGCGCCGGGCCATGCAGACGCGGCCGACCATCGACCTCGCCCGGGGCATCCTCATGTCCTCCTTCAGCCTGAGCCCCGAGGCGGCGTGGGAGGTCCTGGTCACGGCCTCGCAGAACACCAACACCAAGCTGCACCTGCTGGCCCGGGACGTCGTGGGCGCCGTGCACGGCGGCGCCCTGCCCGACGGCGTACGCAAGCAACTGGAGGCCGCGATCGCCAAGGCGAACGGGTCGGCGCCCGTGCCGTCGCCGCCCCCGTCCCCTTGACCGGCGGCCTCCGCGACGGGGCCGTGCCGGCGTCAGCGGACCACCGTGGCCGGGCGCTTCACGCGTGACGGCTTCCTGGGCCGGCGCACGTGACAGAGGCCGACCGCACAGCTGCTCCCGCGATGCTCCGTCCGCGTGTCGTCGCCCTCCGTCTCCAGGGCGGCCACGTCCGGCGCCAGGATGTCGAGCAGACGCTGCAAGTCGCCGGTGGCGACCGCCTGTTGGAAGGCGTGGAAGGCGATCCGGGCCTCGTCCCTGGTGACGGGGGAGCACGGTCGGCGCGCGGCGACGTGGGACCGCGCCCGGTGGGCGATCTGGCGGACGGTGACGGGGTTCTTGCCGACGGCCCCGGCGATCACGTCGTAATCCACGTCGAACACCTCGCGCAGCACGAACACCGCACGTTCGGTCGGCGCCAGCGTCTCGAGGACCAGCAGCATCGCCATCGAGACGCTCTCGGTGAACTCCACCCCCTCGGCGACGTCGGGCGCGACCAGTGACGGCTCCGGCAGCCACGGCCCGACGTAGGCCTCCTTGCGGCGGCCCAGCGCGCGCAGCCGGTCCAGCGCCAGGCGCGTGACGATCCGCACCAGGTAGGCGCGTCTGTCCCGCACCGTGTCGAGTTCGACCCTGGCCCAGCGCAGCCAGGCCTCCTGCAGTACGTCCTCGGCGTCGGTGACCGAACCGAGCATCTCGTGGGCGACGGTGAACAACAGGTTGCGATGGAGCAGGAACACCTCGGTGCCGGGGTCCACGGACCCCGGCGGGTCGGCACGGGCGACCGTCTCGGCCGTACCCGCGTCTCGTTCCCTGCCTGCTCTCATGTCCGGCTCCCGCCTGCTCGTCCCCAGTGCTGCCACATGCACAAGACCTCGCGGCCCCACCGTTCTGTGACACATGCGCCGTGATGCGCGTCACACAGGTCTCCTGTCACAGGGTTCAGGGGGGCGACGTCTGATGTTCATCAGGGGCGCGGCGTGGAGAGAAGGGCACGGAAAATGGGCAGCAGCAAGTTCGCGGTGGCGGGAGCAACGGGGCGTCTGGGACGCCATGTTGTCGACGTCCTGACCGAACGGGGGCACGAGGTCGTTCCGATGTCCCGGGCCCACGGCGTGGACATCATCACCGGCAAGGGCCTGGCGGACGCCCTCACCGGAGTCGACATCATCCTCGACGTCGCCTCGTGGCACTCCCTCGACCAGCAGGAGGCGACGGAGTTCTTCGGCACCGCGACCCGCAACCTCCACGAGGCGGGCCGGGAGGCCGGGGTCGGCCAGGTCGTCGCCGTGTCCGTCATCGGCGTCGACGGCTCCACCGTCGGGTTCGGCGTCGCCCAGCAGGTGCACGAGCTGGCCAATCTGTGCGGCGTCCTGCCCGCCCGCATCCTGCGGGCCGCGCAGTTCCACGAGTTCGTCGGGCAGCTCCTGGACTGGCAGCACGGCGACGTCGCCTACATCCCGACCTGGCCGAGCCAGCTCGTGGCCGCCCGCACCGTGGCCGAGGCGATGGTCGACCTGGCCACCGACCCCGACGTGCCGGACCAGCCGGACCCCCGGGCGGCGTTCCCCGAGATCGCCGGGCCCCGCGAGGAGACCCTGGCCGGAGCGGCGAAACTCCTCGGCGCCCGCCGCAACATCGAGGTCGTCGCCGTCGACCAGTCCGCCGACTCCGACGTCGGGGCGGCCGCCAGGGGCTGCCTCCTGCCCAGCGCACACGCCAAACTCGCCGGACCCACCTTCCAGGAGTGGCTCGACGCCCAGCCGTGACGCGCGCGGACCGGGGCGGTCCTCCCGACCGCCCACTCAGTCCCGCAGATCCACGATCCGTTTGAACTTGCCCACCGACCGCTCCAGCGTCTCCGGATCGACGATCTCCACACCCACCGAGACCCCGATGCCGTCCTTCACCGCCGCCGCGATCTCCCGGGCCGCCGCGTCGCGCCGAGTGGACGGCGTGTCCGCACGGGCCTCGGCCCGCACCGTCAGGGCGTCCATACGGCCCTCGCGCGTCAGCCGCAGCTGGAAGTGCGGGGCGATCCCGAGGGTGCGCAGCACGATCTCCTCGATCTGGGTGGGGAAGAGATTCACGCCGCGCAGGATCACCATGTCGTCGCTGCGGCCCGTCACCTTCTCCATCCGGCGGAAGATCCGTGCTGTGCCGGGCAGGAGCCGCGTCAGGTCACGCGTGCGATACCGGATCAGCGGCATGGCCTCCTTCGTCAGCGCGGTGAAGACCAGCTCGCCGTGGTCACCGTCCGGCAGCGCCTCCCCCGTGATCGGATCCACCACCTCGGGGTAGAAGTGGTCCTCCCAGATGTGCAGCCCGTCCTTGGTCTCCACGCACTCCTGCGCGACCCCGGGACCGATCACCTCCGAGAGCCCATAGATGTCCACGGCGTCGATCGCGCACCGCTCCTCGATCTCCCGCCGCATCTCCTCGGACCACGGCTCCGCGCCGAAGATGCCGACCCGCAGCGACGTCGTACGGGGGTCCACGCCCTGCCGCTCGAACTCCTCCAACAGGGTGAGCATGTACGAAGGCGTCACCATGATGATCTCGGGGCGCAGGTCCTGGATCAGCCGCACCTGCCGCGCCGTCATGCCACCGGACGCGGGGATCACCGTGCACCCGAGGCGCTCCGCGCCGTAGTGCGCGCCCAGACCGCCGGTGAACAACCCGTACCCGTACGCCACATGGACCTTGTCGCCGGGCCTGCCGCCCGCGGCGCGGATCGAGCGCGCCACCACGTCCGCCCACATGGAGAGGTCCTGCTCCGTATAACCGACGAGCGTCGGCTGCCCCGTCGTACCGCTGGAGGCGTGCAGCCGGCGCACCTCCGACTGCTCCACCGCGAACATGCCGTACGGGTAGTTGGCCCGCAGGTCGTCCTTGGTCGTGAAGGGGAAGCGCGCGAGGTCGCCGAGGGAGCGGCAGTCGTCGGGGCGCAGCCCAGCCTTGTCGAAGGCCGCCCGGTAGAACGGGACGTTCTCGTACGCGTGCAGCAGGGTGTCCTGGAGGCGTTCCAGCTGCAGGGCCCCGAGCTCCCGGGGGCCGAGCCGTTCCGCCGCGTCGAGCAGTGGCGGCCTACGCGTCATAAGGAGTGCTCCCGTCCTGAACGGGCGACCGATCATTCGGTCGTCGATCTTCTGTCGAGCTCAGTAATCCAGGCCCCGCAGTGGGCGTCAAGAGATCGAACGCGGCGGCTTCCAGCTGGGGCGAAGGGGCATGGGCCAGGGTCATGGGCCACACCCGTAAGGCGTTGCCGGGACGGGTGACCGGATGTGATGATCACTGCCATGCCGACATTCAGCGCGTACGACGGGACAGAGCTCGCCTACCACGAGAAGGGGGAGGGCGAGCCGCTGCTCTGCCTCCCGGGCGGCCCCATGCGCGCGTCGGTCTACCTCGGCGACCTCGGCGGCCTGGCCGCGCACCGCCGCCTGATCCTGCTCGACCTGCGCGGCACGGGCGACTCCGCGGTGCCGGACGACCCGGCGACGTACCGCTGCGACCGGCTCGTCGACGACGTCGAGGCGCTGCGCGAACACCTCGGGCTCGACCAGGTCGACGTTCTCGGCCACTCCGCGGGCGGCGACCTCGCCACGCTGTACGCCGCCCGCCACCCGAAGCGGATCCGCACCCTCGTCCTCGTCACCCCCGCCACGCTCGCCGTGGGCGGCGTCGTCACCGACGAGGACCGCAGCGAGGCGGCCGCCCTGCGCAAGGATGAGCCCTGGTACCCGGCGGTGGAGACCGCGCTGCGGGAGATCGCGGCGGGCGGCGCGCCCAGCGCGGGCTGGGAGGTCATCGGCCCGCTCCTGTACGGCCGTTGGGATGCGCGGGCACAGGCCCACCGGGACGCGAGCGCCTCCCAGAAGAACGCGGCGGCCTCCGAGGCGTACTACGGCGAGGCCTCCTTCGACCCGCCCGCGACCCGTGCCGCTCTCACGGCCGTGACCGCTCCCGTCCTCGTGCTCGCGGGCGCCTACGACGGTGGCCCCAACCCCGTCCGGGCCGCAGCGCTCGCGGAGCTGTTCCCGGGCGGCGTCTGCCAAGTGCAGCCGGGCGGCGGCCACTTCCCGTGGCTCGACGACCCGGAGTGGTTCGTGCGGCGGGTGGCGGGGTTCCTCGCGCAGGACTGACGGGCCGCCGGGCGGTGCGCAGTTGGTGAGGAGTGTCCGGCGCGCGGTGCAGGTGGCATGCGGCGTCCTGCTCGTACGATGACCGCCGACCGTGCCCGTTCACCGGACGTCCGTCATCGAACCTTTGGGGGAACCGTCGTGCGCCTCGCCACTCCCGCCTCCCGCCTGCTCGCCACCGGCGCGCTGACCGCCGCCCTCCTCGCCGGAGCCGGCACCAGCGCCGCGACGCCCGCGCACCCCGTCCCCGCGCAGCCCGCCCACGCCACCGCGACCGAGGGCCCCTACGCCCAACTGCGCCCCCTCGTCGCCCTTTCCGCGCAGCGCCTGGCCACCGCGGACCTCGTCGCCGCGGCCAAGTACGGCACGGACAGCCCCATCGACGATCCGGCCCGCGAGCGTCAGGTCCTGGAGGCGGTGGCCGCACAGGCGGCCGAGGCGGGCGCCGACCCGGCGGCGACCGTACGCATCTTCCGCGACCAGATCGAGGCCAACAAGCTCGTCCAGCGCGGGCTGTTCCGCCGCTGGGACGCCGACCCTTCCCAGGCGCCGACCCGGCGGCCCGACCTCGGCGAGGTCCGCAAGGAGATCAACCGCGTCAACGGCGAACTGGTGCGGGCCATCGCCGCCTCGCCGGACGCGCGGAACGCCCCGTACTGCGGGGGAGTGCTGACGGCGGCAGCCGTGCACGTGCGGTACGCGGACCGGCTCGACGCCCTGCACTCCGCCGCTCTGCGCCGGGCGCTGCCGTCAGTCTGCGCGCACTGACACCCGCGCCGTGTCGCGCGGGCTCCGGCAGGCGAACCGGGGCAGGAAGTACTGGGTGACGGCGCCGACCGCGACGGCGTACAGCACCGTGCCGACGCCCACCGTCCCGCCGAGGAGCCCGCCCACGACCAGTACCGCCACCTCGATGACGGTGCGGACCCGCCGCAGCGACCACCCGGTCACGGCGGCCGCGCCGGTCATCAGTCCGTCGCGGGGCCCGGGGCCGAAGCGGGCGCCGACGTAGACGGCGACGGAGAGGCCGTTGAGGACGACACCGCCCGCGAGGAGGCCGGCACGGGCGGGCAGGCCGAGCCCTTCGGGCAGGACGAGCAGCCCGAGGTCCGACGAGGCGGCCAGGACGACGATGTTGGCGAAGGTGCCGAACGTCGGCCGCTGCTTCAGCGGTATCCACAGCAGCAGGACGAGCACACCGAGAACGGCGCTGATCGCGCCGAAACTGAGCGGGGTACGGCGCTCGACACCCTCGTACAGAACGCTCCACGGGTTCACGCCGAGCGAGGCACGGACGAGGAGGGAGAGGCTGAACCCGTAGAGGGCGAGACCGAGCAGGAGCTGCGGCAGACGTCTCAAGGGACGCTCGTGGAAAGGGATGTACGAGATGGGCGGGGTGTCCTGCCGCATGAACTGCTGCCTCCGTGCCGGTGTACGAGCGCGCGCCTCGAAGGCCGCCGCGCGGTGAAGCCGAGGTCGCGTGGGCAGGCCTTCAAAGCCATTGCGGCCACTCTGTAGAGTCGATTGGCCCGGAAAACACAGCCAATCCCAGGAGAATGGTGTGGTCGACGCAGACACCTCACGGTCCGTGAGCGAGGCGGCAGGACGCACCGACCGGACTCTGGGCGCCCGGCGGCTCGCCGCGATGCTGCCTGACCCGGCCGGAATGCGGCCCGCCTACCGCCACCTCGCCCAGGCGATCGGCGCACTGATCCTGGACGGACGCATCGCCCTGCACGTGCGGCTCCCCGCCGAACGCGAGCTGGCCGCCGCCCTCGACACCAGCCGAACCACCGTCACCGCCGTCTATGACCTGCTGCGCGAGAACGGATTCGCGCACAGCAGGCAGGGCGCCGGCACCTGGACGGCGCTCCCCGAAGGCCGGGCCCCCAGCGGCGTACGGCGGCTCCTCGGGGCCGAGGACACCGCGATCGACCTGGCCAGGGCCGCCCCCGGCCTGCCGCCGCACGAACTCACCGACGCCCTCACCCGCATCACCCCACACCTGGCGGCGCACGCGCACACCCCCGGCTACCACCCCTACGGCCTGCCCGAACTCCGGGCCGCCATCGCCGAGCGCTTCACCCGGCGGGGCCTGGCCACCGTGCCCGAGCAGATCCTCGTCACCTCCGGCGCCCAGCACGCGCTCACCCTCGCACTCGGCCTTCTCTGCTCCGCGGGCGACCGTGCCCTGGCCGAGAACCCCTCGTATCCGAACGCCTTGGAGGCCATGCGCCGCGCCCGGCTGCGCACGCTGCCGGTGCCGGTCGGCGACGAAGGCTGGGACATCGGCATCGTCGAGTCCGCCTTCCGGGAGTCGGTGCCCCGACTCGCCTACCTGATCGCCGACTTCCACAACCCGACGGGCTGCCTCATGCCCGATGACGAGCGGGGCCGGGTCCTCCGCGCCGCCCGGGGGTCCGGGTCCTGGGTCGTCGTCGACGAGACCCTCGCCGAGCTCGCTCTCGACGTGCCCGCGCCACCGCCCATGGCCGCGCACGCCACCCCCGGCGACGCGGGCCGGCTCATCACCGTGGGCTCCATGAGCAAGACGCACTGGGCGGGCCTGCGCATCGGCTGGCTGCGGGCCCCCGCGCGGCTCGTCACCGAACTCGCGGGACAGCGCGTCGCCACCGACATGGGCGGCTCGGTCCTCGACCAGCTACTGGCCCTGGACCTCCTCGACCGGGCCGACGACCTGCTGCCCGCCCGCCTGGAACAGCTGCGCGCGGGCCGCGCCGCGCTCGCCGCGGCACTGACCGAACACCTCCCCGACTGGAAGTGGCGGCTGCCCCCGGGCGGTCTGTCGCTCTGGGTGGACCTGGGCGCGCCGGTCGCGTCGGCGTTGGCCGAAGGGGCGCTCCGGCACGGGGTACGGATCGAGAGCGGTTCCTGTTTCGCCACGGACCCCGGCGTCTTCGAACAGCGCCTGCGCATTCCGTACACGGTCGCGCCGGACACCTTGCGGGAGGCGGTGCGCCGCATGGCGGCCGCGCTCGCGGACGGCCTCTCGGCCGAACCTGTTGGGGGGCGTGCGCGCTGGGTGGCTTGAGGTGGGGGCGGTGTACGGCCCCTTCCCGGCCGGCGCGGCGGGCTTCTCGGCAGGTCGTGGGGGTGTCGCACGGCGTCGGCGCCGGCCCCTCCACTCTCGTCGCGACCTAGTTCCGCCACAATGCAACTTCCGGCATACGGCCGTTGCCCCGGACGTGAAATCGCAGTTCAGGAGCTCGACATTGTCTCTGGACCTCAATCTGCTGCGCGTGTTGGACGCCCTGCTCCAGGAGAACAGCGTGACCCGCGCGGCCGAGCGGCTCGGCACCTCGCCCGCCGCCGTCAGCCGTACGCTGGCCAGGCTGCGCCGCATCGTCGGCGATCCGCTGCTGGTCCGGGCCGGACAGGGCATGGTGCCGACGCCGCGCGCGCTGGAACTCCGCGGCGAGGTGAGCGCGCTGCTGCGCGGCTGCGACGACGTACTGCGGCCCGGCGCCGGTTTCGACGCCGTCCACCTGCGCCGCACGTTCACCGTGCAGGCCACCGACGTGCTCCTGGCGGGGCTCGCCGGGACCCTGATGGAACGGATACGGGCCGAGGCCCCGCACGTGGACGTCGTCTTCCTGCCGGAGACGATGGAGGGCGGCCCCGGGCTGCGGCAGGGCTCGGTCGACGTCGAGCTGGGCTCGCTCGGGCACCTGGACCCGGAGATCCGCACGCGCGAGCTGATGCGGATGACGCTCGTCGCCGTCGCGCGCGTCGGACATCCCCTCTTCGACGGGCCGATCGACGCGCGCCGCTTCGCCGCGGCCGACCACATCGGCATCTCCCGGCGCGGCAGACGCCGGGGCCCCATCGACACCGCACTCGCCGAGCTCGGCCTGCGGCGCCGGACCGCCGTCGTCGTGCCCAGCCACACGAGTGCGATGGTGCTGGCCCGGGACACCGACCTGGTCGCGCTCACCCCGGACGGCTGGCTCCAGGACACCATCGCGGCGCTCGGCCTGCGTACGTTCCCCATCCCTCTCGACCTGGACCCCATCGACCTGGGAATGGCCTGGCACCCCCGCAACTCCTCCGACCCGGGCCACCGCTGGTTCCGCGACCACTTGGCGGCGGCCTCAACTGAGGTTGTGGGCACGGATTTCGACCGCGAGCGCGGGGCACAGTCATCTCCATGACCCGGGACGGGAAGACCTGCTTCTACCGCGCCGACGCGTTCGGTTGCGTCGTCGCCGAAGGTGTACGGGGCGCCGCTCGCGAGGAACTCACATGACCGGGGCCCGGCATCCAGGGCTTCGTCGGGCGATGGTCCAACTGCTCCTCGTCCTGCTCGCCCTCTACCTCGTCTGGTTCGCCGTCTCCTACTTCTCGGGCGGCTCCCTCGGGGCCTCCCTGACCGCGCCCCTCATGCTCCTGGCGCCCGGAGCCGGGATGGCGGTCATCCGCTACAAGCGGTTCAAGCCGCGATAGGACCGGGACCCGCGCCCAGCCAGCTACCCTCCCGCCGCCACCGACTTCGCCCACCGGTAGTCCGCCTTGCCGCTCGGTGAGCGTTGGATGTGGTCGGTGAAGACCACGGCGCGTGGGATCTTGTATCCGGCAAGGCGTTCCCGGCAGTGGGCCTGGACCGCCGCGAGGTCCAGTGGGGATGCGTCGGCGCGGAGTTGGATGACCGCGGCGACCCGGTTGCCCCACCGTTCGTCCGGTACGCCGGCGACCAGCGCGTCGTAGACGTCCGGGTGGGACTTGAGGGCCTGCTCGACCTCTTCCGGGTACACCTTCTCGCCGCCCGTGTTGATGCACTGCGAGCCGCGTCCGAGCACGGTGACGATCCCGTCCTCGTCGACCGTCGCCATGTCGCCGAGCAGCACCCAGCGTTCGTCGTCCCTCTGGAAGAATGTCTCGGCGGTCTTGGCCGGGTCGTTGTAGTAGCCGAGCGGCACGTGGCCGCGCTGGGCGAGGCGGCCGGGTTCTCCCACCGGGACCGGTTCGTGCGTCGCCGGATCGACCACCTGGGTCCGCTCGTTGACCTCCAGACGGAAGCCCTTCTCCGGGCCCGAGTCGTCCGTCGCCCTGCCGTTGGAACCCGACTCCGAGGAGCCGAAGTTGTTGAGGAGCAGGACGTTCGGCACGAGTTCCTGGAACTGGGCGCGCACCGTCTCCGACATGATCGCGCCGGACGAGGAGACGCTGAACAGCGAGGACAGGTCGGTGCCCGCGAGGGGGCCGCGCAGCGCGTCGATGAGCGGCCTGAGCATCGCGTCGCCGACCAGCGAGACGCTGGACACCTTCTCCTTCTCGATGGTCCGCAGTACCTCTTCGGGGACGTACTTGCGGTGCAGGGCCACCCGCTGCCCGTAGTTGAAGGCGATGAACGACGTCAGCGTCGACGTGCCGTGCATCAGCGGGGGAGTGGGGAAGAACGTCAGCCCCGGGCCGCCCGCCGCGACACGCTCCGCCAGCTCCTCGGGCCGCTTCACCGGCTCTCCCGTCGGCTCGCCGCCGAAGAGCCCCGCGAAGAACAGGTCCTCCTGGCGCCACATGACGCCTTTCGGCATGCCGGTCGTGCCGCCGGTGTAGATGATGAACAGGTCGTCGCCCGAGCGCGGGCCGAACCCCCGCTCCGGCGAACCCGCCGCCTCCGCGTCGGCGAAGGCCACCGCGTCGAGCGGGGGCGCGTCCGCGGGGGGCGCCCCCACCCGTATCAGGTGCCGCAGCTTCTCCGTGCGCGGCAGCGCGGCGGCGACCCGGCCGGTGAACTCGGCGTCGAAGACGAGCGCCGCGAGGTCCGCGTCGCGGTAGAGGTAGATCAACTCCTCTTCCACGTAACGGTAGTTGACGTTGACGGGCACCAGGCGGGCCTTGAGGCAGCCGAGGACGGTCTGCAGGTATTCGACGCCGTTGTACAGGTGCAGGCCCAGGTGTTCGCCGGGCTCCAGGCCGCTGTCGATGAGGTGGTGGGCGATGCGGTTGGCGGCCGCGTCGAGTTCCGCGTAGGTCAGGCGGTGCTCCGCGCCCGTACCGGGGTGGTCGATGTAGACGAGCGCCTCTCGGTCGGGGACCACGTCGACGACCGACTCGAACAGGTCGGCAAGGTTGTACTCCACCGCACTCCTCCTGACCCCGGTGCCCACAGTCATCTCTGGCCTGGCGGTCATCAGAGCAGAGCCGCCACCAAGTGGGAAGGGCCCCCGCCCAACAAAACTGACTGACTGTCAGAAAACTATTGAACTGGCTCCCCGGCTACTGCAACCTGTTCCAGGTCCGGCGGCGACAGCCCGGCCGCCCGCCGGCCGTCGATGGAGGGAGCACGGCACATGGGTGGCACCGAACACCTCTCCGTGCGGCGCGAAGGCGCCACACTGATACTGACGCTGAACAGGCCCGAGGCGAAGAACGCGCTGTCCCTCACGATGCTCGTGGGCCTCTACGACGGCTGGCTCGCGGCCGACGAGGACGACGAGATCCGCTCCATCGTGCTCACCGGCGCCGGCGGAGCCTTCTGCGCGGGCATGGACCTCAAGGCCCTGGCGGGCAAGGGAATGGCGGGGGAGCGGTACAGGGACCGGCTCGCGGCCGACCCCGACCTGCACTGGAAGGCGATGCTGCGGCACCACCGCCCCCGCAAACCCGTCATCGCGGCCGTCGAGGGCTACTGCGTCGCGGGTGGCACGGAGATCCTGCAGGGCACGGACATCCGCGTGGCGGGGGAGTCGGCGACCTTCGGTCTCTTCGAGGTCAGGCGCGGGCTCTTCCCCATCGGCGGCTCAACCGTGCGCCTCCCCCGGCAGATCCCCCGTACCCACGCCCTCGAAATGCTGCTCACCGGACGCCCCTACTCGGCCGCCGAGGCCGCTTCCATCGGACTCGTCGGACACGTCGTCCCGGACGGCACCGCGCTGGAGAAGGCCCTCGTCATCGCCGAGCAGATCAACGCGTGCGGACCGCTCGCCGTCGAGGCGGTCAAGGCCTCCGTGTACGAGACCGCCGAGATGACCGAGACGGAGGGACTGGCCGCCGAACTGAAGCGGGGGTGGCCGGTGTTCGACACGGCCGACGCGAAGGAGGGCTCCAGAGCCTTCGCGGAGAAGCGGGCTCCTGTCTTCCGCCGGGCGTAGCCGCGGACGGCACGGTGCCCCGCGCACCCCACCGGACGCCCCGGGTCTCTACCGAAACGGAGTTCTGCCCATGACATCCGCTCCCTCCCCGGAGGTGCTGCGCGCGCCTCTCGTCGTCGAGTTCCCCTTCACCCGCTCCCTCGGGCCCGTGCAGAGCGCTTTCCTCACCGGGCTGCGCGAGCGCGCCGTGCTCGGCGTCAGGACCGGCGACGGCCGCACGCTCGTCCCGCCCGTCGAGTACGACCCGGTGACCGCCGAGGAGATATGCGACCTGGTCGAGGTCGACACGACCGGCACCGTCACCACTTGGGCCTGGAACCACGAGCCCCGCCGCGGCCAGCCCCTGACGACCCCCTTCGCCTGGGTCCTTGTCAGGCTCGACGGCGCCGACACCGCCCTGCTCCACGCCCTCGACGCACCGGGCCCGGAGGCCGTGCGCACCGGCATGCGGGTCAAGATCCGCTGGGCGGCCGAACGCGTCGGCGCCATCACGGACATCGCCTGCTTCGAGCCGTACGAAGGCGAGGGCGAAGGCGTAGGCGTGGGCGTGGGCCAAGTCCAAGGCGGCGGCGAGACGGTCCGGCCGCAGCCGCACCGCGGCGAGTTCGCGGAGCCCGTCACCGGAATCGTCGCGGCCGCGCGGCTCGACTACACCTACTCGCCCGGGCGCGCCCAGTCCGCCTACATCCACGCCCTCTCCGAGCGCAGGACCGTCGGCGAGCGCTGCCCGTCCTGCCACAAGGTGTACGTACCGCCCCGCGGCGCCTGCCCGACCTGCGGCGTCGCCACGACCGACCGGGTCGAGGTCGGACCGCGCGGAACGGTCACCACGTACTGCATCGTCAACATCAAGGCGAAGAACCTCGACATCGAAGTCCCGTACGTCTACGCGCACATCGCCCTCGACGGCGCCGACCTCGCCCTGCACGCCCGCATCGCGGGCATCCCCTACGACCAGGTCCGCATGGGCCTGCGCGTCGAACCCGTATGGACCGAGGGCGGCCGCTACCCCGACCACTACCGGCCCACCGGCGAGCCCGACGCCGACTACGACACGTACAAGGAGCTGGTGTAGATGGCGCCCGACAAGCCGTCCGTGATGCGGCCCGCCCGCGACGTCGCCATCGTCGCCTTCGGGCAGAGCGACCACCTCCGCACCTCCGACGAGCTCTCCGAGGTCGAGATGCTCATGCCGGTGCTGCACGAGGTCCTCGCCGCGACCGGTCTGAGGACCAGCGACATCGGCTTCACCTGCTCCGGCTCCTCGGACTACCTCGCCGGCCGGGCCTTCTCCTTCACGATGGCGCTCGACGGGGTGGGCGCCTGGCCGCCGATCTCCGAGTCACACGTAGAGATGGACGGCGCCTGGGCGCTGTACGAGGCTTGGGTGAAGCTGCAGACCGGCGAGGCCGACACCGCGCTCGTCTACTCCTACGGCAAGTCCTCGCCGGGGTCCGTCCGCGACGTGCTGACCCGTCAGCTCGACCCGTACTACGTGGCCCCGCTCTGGCCCGACTCCGTGGCGCTCGCCGCGCTCCAGGCGCAGGCGCTGATCGACGCGGGGGAGACCGACGAGCCCGCCCTCGCCGGGGTGGCGAGCCGCAGCCGCGCCGACGCGTCCGCCAACCCCCACGCGCAGCTGCGCGGAGCGGTCGAGCAGGGCGAGTACGCCGTACGTCCGCTGCGCACCGGCGACTGCCCGCCGATCGGCGACGGCGCCGCCGCCGTGATCCTCGCGGCCGGGGAGCGGGCCCGCGAGCTGTGCGAACGGCCGGCCTGGATCCGCGGCATCGACCACCGCATCGAGGCGCACGCCCTCGGGGTGCGCGACCTCACCGACTCGCCGTCCACGCGTCTGGCCGCCGAACGCGCGGGCGTCTTCGAACGGCCCGTCGACACGGCCGAGTTGCACGCGCCCTTCACCTCGCAGGAGGTCGTCCTGCGCAAGGCCCTGCGCCTCGGTGACGACGTCACCGTGAACCCGTCCGGCGGCGCGCTCGCCGCCAACCCGGTCATGGCCGCCGGACTCATCCGGCTCGGCGAGGCCGCCGCCCGCATCCACCGGGGCGCGTCGGACCGGGCCGTCGCCCATGCCACGTCCGGACCCTGCCTCCAGCAGAACCTGGTGGCCGTCCTGGAAGGAGACGCCCGATGAGCCGAGCGCCGGGCAAGGAGCCGGTCGCCGTCGTGGGGATCGGCCAGACCAAGCACGTGGCCGCACGGCATGACGTGTCGATCGCGGGGCTGGTCCGCGAGGCGGCCCACAGCGCCCTGGCGGACGCGGAGTTGACCTGGGCCGACATCGACGCCGTCGTCATCGGCAAGGCGCCCGACTTCTTCGAGGGCGTCATGATGCCGGAGCTGTACCTCGCCGACGCGCTCGGCGCCGTCGGCAAACCCATGCTCCGCGTCCACACGGCGGGCTCCGTGGGCGGCTCCACGGCGCTGGTCGCCGCCAACCTCGTCGCGGGCCGCGTCCACGGCACCGTCCTGACCCTCGCCTTCGAGAAGCAGTCGGAATCGAACGCGATGTGGGGCCTGTCGCTGCCCATCCCCTTCCAGCAGCCGCTGCTCGCCGGCGCGGGCGGCTTCTTCGCCCCGCACGTGCGCGCGTACATGCGGCGTACCGGCGCCCCCGACTCGGTCGGCTCGCTCGTGGCGTACAAGGACCGTCGCAACGCCCTGAAGAATCCCTTCGCGCACCTCCACGAGGAGGACATCACCCTGGAGAAGGTGCAGGCGTCGCCGATGCTCTGGGACCCGATCCGCTACTCCGAGACCTGCCCGTCCTCGGACGGCGCCTGCGCAATGGTCCTGACCGACCGTGCGGGCGCGGCCCGTTCGCCCCGGCCGCCCGCATGGATGCACGGCGGCGCGATGCGCAGCGAACCGACGCTCTTCGCCGGGAAGGACTTCGTCTCCCCGCAGGCGGGCAAGGACTGCGCGGCCGACGTCTACCGGCAGGCCGGCATCGCGGACCCGCGGCGGGAGATCGACGCCGTCGAGATGTACGTGCCGTTCTCCTGGTACGAGCCGATGTGGCTGGAGAACCTCGGCTTCGCGGCGGAGGGTGAGGGGTGGAAACTCACCGAGTCCGGCGTGACGGAACTGGACGGTGACCTTCCGGTGAACATGTCCGGCGGCGTCCTCTCCACCAACCCCATCGGCGCGTCCGGCATGATCCGCTTCGCCGAAGCGGCACTTCAGGTGCGCGGCCAGGCCGGTGAACATCAAGTGGACGGCGCGCGGCGGGCGCTCGGACACGCGTACGGAGGCGGTTCGCAGTTCTTCGCCATGTGGCTGGTCGGAGCCGAACCGCCCACCACCTGACGGCGCCCGTCCGGCCGGCCGGCCCACGGCCCTTCCGTCGCGGCCTGTCCGGCGCCCGGAGCGAAAGCTAGGCTGGCGCCGGACGACGCATTCGGGAGGAGCACGGACGTGGCCGACAGCACCACTCAGCAGCACCCGCTCGCGGGCTGGAACAAGCCGGAGCTCGACCTCAGCACGGCGGACTGGCGATCCAGCAGCGAAGGGCGAGGAGACGTGGAGATCGCCTTCGTCGAGGGTTTCGTCGCGATGCGCAACGGCGGGCGCCCGGAGAGCCCTTCCCTGATCTTCACCCCGGCGGAGTGGGGGGCCTTCGTCCACGGCGCCCGCGCGGGCGAGTTCGACCTGACGTAGAGCGGCGCCCTCCCGCAGGGCGTTGACGCGGCACATGGTCCGGCCGTCACCCCACGGTGACGGCCGGACCACGTGCTGTCGGGCGCCCGCCGCACGCCCGGTGGTCTTTCGGCCCTGTCGATCACGTGACCTTCGACTCTCCCCGCGCCGCACGCACTGCACGAGGCTGAGGTCATGAGCAGCCAACCGGACAGCAGGGTGGACGGCGAGTCCGCGGACGGCGCCGGGCCCGCACCAGAGGCCGCCCCCGTCGTCGCGGCCGTCGACGGTTCGGCGGGCAGCGACCGCGCCCTGGAGTGGGCGGTCGGCGCCGCCCGGTCGCGCGGTGTGCCGCTGCGCATCGTGCACGTACGCGGATACGACGTCCCGCTCGTCGACGGACCCTTCGCCTCGGTGGTGGAGCGCACCGAGAACGATCCGGTGCTCGACCGCGTGCGCACGTCCCTCGTCGGCCGCGCCGACCTGCCCGAGCTCGCATTCGTCACCGTGGACGGCAGCCCGGGACGCGAGCTGCCCCGGCTCGGCGCAGGGGCGGACCTCCTGGTCCTCGGTTCGCGCGGCAGGGGCGGCTTCGCCAGCCTGCTGCTCGGCTCGAACGGCCTGGCCTGCGCACGGGAGGCGGCCTGCCCGGTGGTGGTCGTGCCGCGCCCACCGGCCGGTACGGGACCGGGGGCGCCCGGCGCTGCCGGGGCAGCGACGCCGGACACGGGGCCCCGCGTGGTCCTCGGGCTCTCGGCGCCCGCGCCGGACGAGCACTCCGTCGCGTTCGCCTTCGCCGAGGCCGCGCGCCGCGACGCCCGGCTCCAGGTGGTCGCCGCCTATCCGTGGCCCGTCCTCAGCTCCACGCCGACCGGCGAATTCGTGATGCGGGCCGTCGCGGACCAGGAGACGGAGCGGGAGTACGGAGAGCTCGTCGACGCGCTGCTCGCTCCGTACCGTCAGCGGTACGCGACCGTGCCGGTGGACGTGGCCGTCGCGCCGGGCGACGCTGCCCGACTCCTCGTGGAGGCCTCGCACGCGGCCGACCTCGTGGTGGTGGGCCGCCACCGGCGCCGACTGGCACCGGGCCGCATCCTGGGCTCCGTCACCCACGCCGTACTGCTGCACGCGGGCTGCCCGGTGGCGGTGGTGCCACCCGAGCCCGGCCCTTCCTGAGAGCGGGCGGGCGTCAGCGGAGCACCACGCAGCCCTTCGCGTCGAGGGCCCGCAGCAGACCCTCGCCCACCCGCACGTCGTTCCAGCGCAGATCCAGCTTCTCCAGGGCGGGCAACTCCACTACCCAGTCGGGGAGTTCACCGATGCGGTTGGCGCGCAGGTCCAGGCGGCGCAGGAGCGGCAGACCGCGCAACGCCGGGGGCACGGCGGCGAAGGCGTTCTCGCGCAGCTCCAGTTCCCGCAGCTCGGTGAGGCGGCTCACGGCCGCGGGCAACTCGGTCAGACGGTTGCCGCGCAGCCACAGTTCGCGCAGCGCGGTCAGTGACCCGATCGTCTCCGGCAGGCGGGTCAACTCGTTGTGCTGGGCGCGCAGTTCTGTCAGGCCGCTGAGTCCACCGAGGGTGTCCGGGAGCGCGGTGAGGCGGTTCTCGCCGACGTTGAGGTAGGCGAGCCGGCTCAGTCTGCCGAGGGAGGCGGGCAGTTCGGTGAGTTCGTTGTCGTGGAGATAGAGGAAGCGGCTGAGCCCCGTGAGCTCGCCGATCTCCTCGGGGACCTCGCGCAGTCGGTTGTGGCCGAGATCGAGGGTGTGCAGGTTCCTGAGCCCGCCGATGCGGCCGGGCAGGTCGGTGAGCGCGTTGTCGGGGAGGAGCAGGACCTCCAGGCGCGGGTGGTCCCACACCTCGTCCGGCAGGCGTCCGAGACCGCCGCGCCAGTAGTTCAGTACGGATGTGTGGGGCACTGGGGTCACTGAGGTCACCGAGGAGCTCCGCCGTCGAGGGTTTGCGTCACCATGATCCCCGCACCGGCGGGACGCCCGGGCCCGGGTGCGGCGTGACCGCTTTGTGGCTGGTCGCGCCGTTCCCGGCGCCCCCCGGCGTGGCCCGCCCCCGCGTCGGCACGGCCCCGGGGCCACGTACCATGGGCGCATGTCCTTCCTCCGCCGCCGCAGCTCCGCCACTCCCGCGGGCCCGGACTTCGACGTCCTGGCCATGGACCCCGGTGACTGGCCCGGCAATCTCGGCGCGGGCCTGCTGCCCGCCCCCGACGGCAGCTGCCAGGGCGTCTTCCTGCGGTACGACCTGTTCGGCGGCCGTGGCCCCGCGATGATCATCGGCAACCTCCCCGAGGGCTCGCCCGCCCGCGAGACCGCCGACGACGAGGTCCCCTTCGAGGTGGCCCAGCTGCTCCTGGCCCTGGAGAACGACGAGGACATCACCGTCGTCTCCACCGAGGACGTCCCGGTGATGCAGGGCGACAACCTCCTCATCGTGCGCCGCCTCAAGCTCTCCGAGAGCCGGATCTCCTGCGTGCAGTTCGACCGCAGTGACAACGTCCTGGTGACCATCGCCGCCTGGGACCGGCCGATCACCGACGACCTGTACGCGCTCCTGAAGCCGCTGCCCGCCGAGCTCTTCCAGCAGGGCTGACAGCGCCGAAGGGCCGCGGCGGGCGCCCGCCGAAGCCTCTCCGTGGCTCGCAGCGGCTCTCAGTGGTGCGGCCGCGCCGGCCGGGGGTGGTGGCGGTTATGGCCCGCGGCGGGTCCGTCTCGGCTGTCACCGGAGAACGGACGCGCTCGACCTCGACCTCGGGCAGGGCCTCGCCACCGTCGCGTACGGCAGGGAACAAGCCCGTCATCACCGGGAGTTCTTCGCGTCGTACCTCGATGGGGTGATCGTCGGCCGGCTCTCCGCAGCAGCCTGTTCAAGGGTGGCGAACGGACGGTGAAGGTGCGCGCGGGCCGCGTTCACGTCTTCGACTGAGCCCGGCACGGGTCGGGCCCGGCTCCGCCCGTAAGCGGACCCGGGCCCGACCGTCACGCCGGCGTCACGAAGCCGAGCCCACCACCTTCACGTCGGCGGCCCGCACATAACCGATCCGGTGCCCGTACTGGATCACGTAGTACATGTCATTGCCGCGCACCACCCGGTGCGGCGCGGTGTCGAACGTCGGGGCGTAGAAGTACTCGCCCGGCACCTTGTCGCCGATCGCGTACTTCTGACCCGCGAGGATCTTGTACGGCAGCGGGGAGACCGCCTGCACCGGCACGCCCGCCGGATAGGCCTCTTTCTCCGGGTACGCGCGCCCGTACACGGGGATCTCGCTCGCGCCGGGCTTCGGCGTCACCACCGGGCCCCTCGCGTCGACCGCGGTGGGCTGCTTGGCCGGGTTCTTGAACCAGGCCTTCTGGCCGAGGTACCAGACGGCCGTCCAGTCGCCCTTGCGGTCGGCGACCGCGTACCGCTGCCCGGTGGAGAGCCGCGCACCCGTGTCGTTCACGTCGATCGTCGAGTCCTGACCACCGGGACGCCTGCCGATGTCCTTGATCAGCGGCGCGTCATCGCGCGGCTCGGTGTGGACCCGCACCGCGGCCGAGCCGTGCGGCACGCACTTCTCGCCCGGCTTGACGCAACCTGTGTACTCCGGCCGGTTCTTGGCGTAGTCGGGCGCCACCGTGACCAGCCCGCCGCTCCGGTCGGCGGTGGGGTGGAACGGCTTGCCGAGCAGCGTGAAGTAGTGCTGCCAGTCCCAGTACGGGCCCGGGTCCGTGTGCATCCCGGGGATCGACGACGCCACGGTGCCCTGGACGTTGTCGTGCCCGAGGATGTGCTGGCGGTCCAGCGGGATGCCGTACTTCTTGGCGAGGTACTTCACCAGCCGCGCCGAGCTGCGGTACATCGCCTCCGTGTACCAGGTGTCCGGCGCGGTGAGGAACCCCTCGTGCTCCAGGCCGATCGACTTGGAGTTCACGTACCAGTTTCCGGCGTGCCAGGCGACGTCCTTCGCCTTCACGTGCTGGGCGATGTGACCGTCGGTGGAGCGCAGGGTGTAGTGCCACGACACGTAGGTGGGGTCCTGCACCAGCTTCAAGACACCCTCCCACCTGCCCTCGGTGTCATGGATGACGATCGAGTCGATGCTCTGGCTCTTCGGCCGGTCGGCCAGGTCGTGGTTGCCGTAGTCCGGATTGCCCTGGGGGTCCTTGAACTCCTCGTACGGAGCCGGGATCCACTCGCACGACACGGTCCTCGGGCACTCGGTCTCACCCGCCGGGGCCTTGCGCAGGCCCATGTGCCGCAGCTGAACGGCGTCGGGCCGCAGCCCCGGCACCGGCGCGAGCGTCACACGCTGCCCGGCGTCCGTGGTGCGCCGCTCGCCGTCACGCATCACGGCGAACACGTCGTTGGCGTACGTGGCGGCGGTGGCCTGGTCGTCCGCGCCGGAGAACCGGGCGATCGCGCCGTACCAGTCGGCGGGGTCGGCGCTCAGCGGCTTGCCGAGCTTCCGCTGGGCCGCCGCGAGCAGCGCCGCGCCGCCCTCGATGTTCGCGGCCGGATCGGTGCGCAGCTCCCGGGCGGACCGCCCGCTGAGCTCGGCCGCGCGCGGCAACGTCGTGAGCCGAGCGGGGAGTCGGCGCTCGTCCGGCACCTTGGTGGTGGGCGGTGCGGCCGGACGGGAGGTGTCGCCGCGCGGGTCCTCTGTCCCCTCGCCGTGGTGCGGGGCGGAGGCCAGGGCGGTGCGCGCGTCGGTGAGGTGCATGGGGCCGTAGCCGCCGGTGACGCTGGGCGCGCCGCCGTGGGCGTCCCAGCGCGACTGCAGGTACGAGACGCCGAGCAGCACGCTCTGCGGCACGTGGTACTCGGTGGCGGCGGCCGCGAAGGCTCCTTGCAGCCCTGCCGCGGAAACCGGTCGGGGAACGCCCGACGACGGAGCCGCGCCGAGCAGCGGCACCAGCAGACCCGCGGACGCCAGGGCGCCCGCCGTCCTGATGGTGCGTCTGCGCGCGGACGAGGTCGGGGCGGTGGCGGATCCTCGCAATGCAGCCTCCTGGGACTCCTGGAGCGATGAAGTGTGACGGGGCGTGCGGGGCCGGGCGTGCGTCAGTGGTACCGGCTGGCCGACGATCCGTCAATCATGCCCAGGGCAACGGATTTCCCATGTCAGCGCGGGTTCCGGCGGGTCAGGGGCGGGTTTTCGCCAGGGACGGCCCCACCGCCTGCGATGCGTCAGTGGAGTGGACCAATGAGTGGTGGGGTGATCGGGGGAATCACCTGTTCGGGGGAGGGGCGGAGGGGTGGGGGGAGTGGGCACGGGTGAGGCTGGCGTGGCGGCCGGACTGGGCGGAGAGCATTGGGCTGAGAGCACTCGACTGGGCGTCCGTGCCGGGTGCCGGCTCCATGCGGGGCCAGTTGGCGAGGTCGCGCAGCAGCTGCGGGTCGTGGGGCGCGACGACCACGGCGGCCGTCACTTCGTGGACCGGCGTCGGCGACAAGTGGTCGGGTCGACGCGTCGAGCAGGACCAGACCGGGCCGCCCGGCCATCGCCAACGCCAGGCCGAGACGCCGCGGCCGCCCCTGCGACAACCGCTCGACCGGAGTGTCCATCGCCGCACGGTCCAGCAGCCCGAGCACGCCGAGCGGGACCGGGACTGCGGTTGCTGATGAGGCTCAACGGTGCTCCGCAGCTACCAGTGCCGCCCTCCTTCACGGCACGTCGCCGGACCAGTCGAACCGGCGCGGATCGCCCCGGCGCGGCTGATACGTCGCCCGCCCACCGGCGCCGAACCGTCCCAGTTCGGTCGGCAGGGTGGCACCTGTGTCGATCTCTTCCCTCGTCCAGCCGGTGACGTCGAGCAGCAGCCCGTCCAACGGGCCGCCGACGAGTTCGACGTACCGCTGTCCCGGTCGCGGACCCGGGTGTTCGTGATCCTGGCCGTACACACGGCCGCGCAGCAGCTGCTCGTCATCGCTGTCCATGCCCACCAGCGTCCCAGCCACCACTGACATCGGGCCGTGCCCGGGACGGCGCCACGGCACCGTCCCCCGGACCGCTCCCCGTGCCGCTCCCCACGTCGCTGAACGCCCCGTCGACGAGCAGCGGCACGACGGCGCAGGTGTCCAGTTCGGTGGCCACGGCGACGTCCTCGGGAAAGCCACCGGAGATGAGTTCCTGCCCGGAGGAGCAGGCGCGCACGGCGCCACCGACGTCCGCGACCGACCGGAAACCGGCGGCGGTGACGGCGGCCTCCGGCGAGAGCGCGTCGTCACCGAGTCGCGCCTCCATCGCGGAGATGACGGCCCCGGCGCCGAGCAGGTCCTCCAGAGCGGGCCGCAGACTTCCGTCGGGCCAGCGCTCCCCGGCGGCGATCACAGCGACGGGATGCGCGGGCGTACCGTATCCACGCGCAACGAGCCACTGCGCCACGGTAGTTGCATTGCGCAGAGCCGCCGCCATCACCGATGCCCCACCTGCGGACGCGGCGATCGTCGAACCGTTGGGCGAGGGGAGCACCAAGCGGGGAATACGGGGCGCGCGGCGCAAGGCGGCGGGTGACAGCGACCATGGCGAGGTCCGGCCGACCATCCTGCGCCCCACGGCCAGCTCGGCCCCCTTCTGCCGTGCGAACTCCGCGGCACTCTCATCACGCCACCGATAGGGAAAGACACACGTCCCGGCCTCGACGGCCACGGTCACCGCGGTGGTGAAGGACAACACATCCACGACCACAAGACACCCCACACCCCCCGCGACCACCTCGCCCCCGACGACCCCCCACTCAAACCGCACCCCATACCCTGCTTGCCTGCACCAGTCGCCCATGGGGCGATCCTGGCGGCACGCTGCCCCCGCTGGGGCATCATTTCGAGGCCGGCGTCGGCGTCGTGGGTGTGTGGCGGGTGCGGGTCCATAGGGTGAGGGCCAGGCAGCTGAATGTGGCTCCCAGGGTGCATACGGCGGGCCAACCGGCCAGTGTGTACAGGGTGGTTGCGGCGAGGGCGCCGGTGGCGCTGCCGAGTGAGTAGAAGACCATGTAGCCGCCGATCAGCCGGCTGCCCGCGGCCGGGTGCAGTGCGTAGATCAGGGTCTGGTTGGTGACATGGACCGCTTGCACCGCGAGGTCGAGGAGGATCACTCCGACGATCAGGGCCCAGAGGGAGCTGCGGGTGAAGGCCAACGGGAGCCATGACGCCGTGAGCAGGGCCAGGGCGATGCCCGTCGTCCTGCGGGAGAGTCCTCGGTCGTTCAGGCGGCCCGCCAGGGTGGCGGCCAGCGCGCCGACGGCGCCGATCAGTCCCAGCGCGCCGATCGCGCTGTGGGAGAAGAAGTACGGGGCTTCGCTGAGCGGCAGCGCGACGCTGCTCCACAAGGTGCTGAACGCGGCGAAGATCAGCAGACCGAACAGGGCCCTGAGCCGCAACAGCCGCTCCTGTGCGAACAGGGTGACCGTGGACCGCAGGAGCTGGCCGTAGCGGAGGGTGTTGGCGGGCGCGGCCTCGGGGCGCGGCAGTACGCGGTGGAGGATCAGGGCGAGCAGCGCGGTCAGCGACGCGGAGGCGACGTACACGGAGCGCCAGCCCGCGAGGTCGGCCAGGAGGCCGGAGACCGTCCGGGCGAGCAGGATTCCGACCACCACCCCGCTGGTCACCAGGCCGACGACCCTCCCGCGCCCCGCCGCCGGCGCCAGCGACGCGGCGAAGGCCACCAGGGTCTGGGTGACGACCGCGAGGAGCCCCGTCGCCGCCATGCCCGCGAGCAGCATCACCGCGGTGCGGGCGGTGGCCACGACGGTCAGTGCCACCACCAGGAGCAGCAGCTGACCCACGATGAGCCGTCGGCGGTCGACCACGTCGCCCAGCGGGACGAGGAAGAAGAGCCCCAGGCCGTATCCGACCTGCGTGAGTGTGACCACGCTGCCGAGGAGTGCCGGGCTCAGCGCGAGATCCCGGCCGATCGTCACCAGCAGCGGCTGTGAGAAATAGACGTTCGCCACCGCGGCACCGCAGGCGACGGCAAACAGGAGGACGACGCCCCGGGAGAGGCCGGGGAGGTCTTCCTTCCCGTGATCGGCCCCGGGTCCTCCTTCGACCACTCCTCCGGCCCCGGGTCCTCCTTCGACCACTCCTCCGGCCCCGGGTCCTCCTTCGACCACTCCTCCGGCCCCTCCTCCGATCACTTCCGCTGGTCGCGTCACGGCCTCACCGTCGCCGGACATGGGCACCCCTCCGATCATGTGGTTCCGTAAGCAGGTTGGTTGCAACTTGCCACCAGGCTGTCGGCGTGACGGTAGTCCGTGTTGGTAGCATGTTGCAACCAGTGCTTGTGGGTGTCAGGGGAAGTGAGGGGCTGCGCCATGGTGACGAGGACGCGTTTCGACGACAGTGACTGTCCTGTCGCGCGCTCGGTGGACGCGATCGGTGACTGGTGGTCCCTGCTGATCGTGCGGGACGCCTTCGACGGCAGTCGGCGCTTCGGGGAGTTCCAGCGCAGCCTCGGCGTCGCGAAGAACATCCTCACCACGCGACTGCGGAATCTGGTCGCGGGCGGTGTCCTCGAGTCCGTCCCCGCATCGGACGGCAGTGCCTACCGCGAGTACGTACTGACCCCGAAGGGCAAAGCCCTCTTCCCGGTCATCGTGGCCCTCCGGCAGTGGGGCGAGCAGAACTTCTTCGCGCCCGGCGAACCGCACTCGGAACTGGTCGACCGGCGGCAGGGAGACCCCCTGCGCCCCCTGGAAGTCCTGTCCGCCGACGGACGCCGGGTGGACCCGGACGACACCATCGTCCACAAGGTCGACCCCGCCGGCCCGGCTGACCCGACCGTAGTCCGTAGCCCGTAGCCCGTAGCCCTCGGACCGAGTCGGAGGGCCGGGCTCCGCGCGCTAGCCGAGCGCGAGCATCGCCTCCGCGACCTCGCCCGCCGCCGCGTCGGGCATCGCGGTCGCGGCCTCTTCGAGGATCAGCAGCCGCGCCCCGGGGATCTCCCGCGCGATCGCCTCGCCGTTGCCGACAGGGAAGAACCGGTCGTGGCGGCCGTGGACGACGAGCGTGGGGACGTCGATCTCGGGCAGCCGCTCACGCCACCGCGGTGCGCAGTCGATCCTGGAGAAGACCATGCCCCGCTGGTTGGCCATCTGGATCGCGGGGGAGGTGCCGGGCGTACGGTCCCAGATTCGCGCGGCCCTCGTACGCGCGGCGGCGGGGTCGTCGCCGAGGATCTCCGCCCCGGTTGCGGCGAATTCCACCACGGCCGCACGGCTGGCCCAGTCGGGCATCGGATGTGAGAACAGCCTGCCCATCGTCGCCTGGTCGTGGTCGGGCAGGTCGTCGTCGGGGGGTCCTGGCGCGACCGGGCGGGTGCCCGCCAGGGTGAGTGCCGAGAACGTTCCCGGGTGGTCGAGCGCGGCCGCCTGGGCGACCATCCCGCCGACGCCGATCCCCGCGAGGTGCGCGGGTCCGGAACCGAGTGCGCGGGCCAGGGCGGCCGCGTCGGCGGCGAGGTCGCGCAGGGTGTAGCCGGGCGCCTCCGGGTCCACCGTCGTCGACTCGCCGCTGTCACGGAGGTCGTAGCGGACCGCGCGGCGCCCGCCGGCCGCGAGACGTTCGCAGAGCGCGTCGGGCCAGGAGAGCATGGTGGTCCCGCCGGCGAGCAGGACGAGTGGCGCGTCGTCGTCGCCGAAGGACTCGATGCCCAGGGCGACGCCATTGACGTTGACAGTGGTCACCCGAGCACCGTACCCACCGGCCGAGCCGGACGCGCGGCCTCCGTGCCCACCGGCCGGTTTGGACGCGCGGCCTCCGTATCCACCGGCCGAGCCGTGCGCGCGCCCCGCATGACCCGCCTCAGCAGGCGAGGCCCCGGCTCCAATGTCAACGTCGGCCCTCCGGTACCGCCCCGCATCCAGGTTCGCGGGCCGGCCTCCCTCCCCCGCCGGCCTCCCTCCCCCTCCGCCCCCCTCAGACCGAAGCTCCCTCCCGTACACCCCCGTCGGCGAGGAGCGTCGCCCCTCGGACCGCGTCGGGCGAGGCCGCCAGCAGTGGCATCCGGACGGCCGGGCTGGGGATGCGCCCCTGCGCGTGCAGCACCCCCTTGATCACCGTCGGGTTCGGTTCGGTGAAGAGGGCCGAGGACAGCCGGGACAGCTCGGCGCCGAGTCTGCGGGCCGGGACGCCGGAGCCGTCGCGCCACAACGCGATCAGTTCGGCGTAGTCGGCCGTACGCAGATTGGCCGAGGCGATGATTCCGCCGTGGGCGCCCGCCGCGACGAGGGGCGAGATGACGACGTCGTCGCCGCCGAGCACGGCGAAACCGGGCGGGGGAGAGGCGAGCAGCTCCACCGTCGTCGCGTCGATCGCGCCCGTCGCGTGCTTGATCCCGACGACCCCCGGTATGCGGGCGAGCGCCTTGATCGCCTCGATGCCGAGCGTCTGCCCCGTGCGGTACGGGATGTCGTACACGATCAGAGGTACGCCACCGTGCTCGTCCAGCGCGGCGAAGTGCGCCAGCGTCCCCGCCTCGCCGGGCCGGATGTACGGCGGCGCGGGAACCAGCGCCGCTGCCACGTCACCGCCGGCCGCGAGCTCCCGCAGCGACTCGATGGCGGCGACGGTGTCATTGGTGCCGACCCCGACGATCAGCGGCGCCCCGTGCGCGCGGCAGGCGGCCGCGCAGACGCGTACCACCGTCCGCTGCTCCTCCGCGGTGAGCGTGGCCGTCTCCGCGGTGGTGCCGAGGGCGACGAGGCCGGCGGCCCCGGCCGACAGGGCCTCGTCGGCGAGCCGGGCCAGCGCGTCGGGGGCCAGGCGCAGGTCGTCCGTGAACGGCGTCACCAGGGGGACGTAGAGACCGTCGAAGGTCGGACCGGGCCAGGGGGCCGGGCCGGGCCCGAAGAGCGGGTCGGTGTCGATGTCGAAGGCCGCGTCGGGCTCGAAGATCGGGGCGGGGTCGATCGGGCTGGGCTTCGGGCTGGGCTTCATGCTCCCACCCTGGCGCAGGGGACCCGGTAGATCCATTTCTGATTTCTACCCTCATGCCTAAGCTGAACTAATGATTGATGTTCGTCGTCTCTCCCTGCTCCGCGAGCTCGACCGGCGGGGCACGATCGCGGCCGTGGCCGAGGCGCTGTCCTTCACCGCGTCCGCCGTCTCCCAGCAGCTCGGCGTACTGGAACGGGAAGCGGGCGTTCCGCTGTTGGAACGCAGCGGCAGGCGGGTGGTCCTCACGCCCGCCGGGCGCTCCCTCGTCGTACACGCCGACGCCGTGCTCCAACGCCTGGAGCTGGCCGTCGCCGAACTGGCCGGAGCGCGGGAGGGCATCGGCGGCCCGCTGCGCATCGGGACCTACCCCTCGGGCGGTCACAGCATCGTGCCCGCCGCACTGGCCGAGCTGGCCCGGCGGCATCCCGCACTGGAGCCGATGGTGCAGGAGATCGACTCCGCCCGCGTCTCCGACGGCCTGCGGGCCGGCGAGCTCGACGTGGCGCTCGTCCACGACTACGACTTCGTTCCCGCCTCACCGGACACCACCGTGGACGAGGTGCCTCTGCTGGAAGAGCCGATGTACCTCGTCACCCACCCGGAGATCACGGACCCCGGTGGCGGCGACACGCTGGCGGAGCTGCTCGGCCCGTACGCCGAGGCGCCATGGACCACGGCGCGGGAGGGCACGACGGGTCACGCGATGGCGGTACGCGCATGCCAGGCGGCCGGGTTCCAGCCGAGGATCCGCCACCAGGTCAACGACTTCCGCACGGTGCTCGCCCTGGCCGCTGCGGGACAGGGCGCCGGGCTGGTGCCGGAGATGGCCACCGAGCCCCGGTTCGCGGGGGCGGTCCTGACCAAGCTGCCGCTCTTCCGCCGCTCGAAGGTCGCTTTCCGGGCGGGCGGCGGTACGCATCCGGCGATCGCCGCTTTCGTGGACGCGGCGCGGACGGCGGTGAGCGACCTGACCGCTCCGGAGAGCGAGGGCACGACGGGTACGACCTCGCCGCGCTGACGGTCATCGGCCGTAGCAGGCAGGTTAGCGGCGGGCGTCTCCGCCTACAGCAGATGGGCGTTGGGCGCCTTCGCCGCGTCGGCGTACTCGGGCAGCTCTACGACGGTGATGTCGTCCCCCAGGCACCCGTTGTCGCGGGCATCGGTGCTGCCGTCCGTGCCGCGAACCGCGGCGTCGGGCTCGCGCCAGGCGGTGACCAGCCGCCGGATGCCGGACCGCCGGACCAGCTCGGCACAGGGGCGGGGCCGGGAGGCGCGCTCCGCGCACGGTTCCAGGGAGCTGTAGAGCGTGGCCGTGGCCAGACGAGGGTCGTCCGGGGCGAGTTTGGCGAGGACGACCTCCTCGGCGTGGTGATGCGGGTCGGTCTCCCGGGCGTGGCCACGCGCGAGTTCGGTGCCGTCCTCGGCGACGACGACCGCGCCCGCGCTGAACTCCGTCCCGGAGGGCGGGCAGTCGGTGGCGAGCTGGCAGGCGACCGCGAGCCAGGCGCCGTCGGCGACGGTGGTCCGGTCGCCGGGGCCGGGCTGTCCGCAGGCGGCGGGGGAGCGGTTGTTCACAGGTCCTGGTCTCCTCGGGGCTGTACCGCAGACGTATCACGTCGTCCGGCCTGATCCATGTCTTCGCCTGATCCATGTCTTCGGCGGGTATGTCCGGCGGGCGGGTCGTCGATCGGATCGCGCGCCGGCAAGGTCCGTCGGCCACCTCTCGCACGGCGGCGCCCCCTCCCTCCCGGGCTTCCTCTGCTTCCAGGCTTCCCTGCTGCTCCGTTCCGCCTCGCTCGGCGCGTCCCTCCGGACCATCGACGTACCCCCTGCGACGCCGGGTACTCACCCGCCGACTGAGTACGAGAGCGGTGTCGCCCGGTGCGGGCCGCCTGCTGGGATGGGCCCATGACGACGACGCACGCTCCCGCCCCGCACCCCCCGGTCCGCGCGAGGCTCCGCCGACGCCACACCAGGGCGCTGCTCGCCGGTGGCGCGGTGGTGCTGGTCTCGGCCCTCACCCAGGGCTGTGCGGCCGGGCCGGTGATGTCGGAGACGGAGTTCCGCGAGCACCTGAGGTTCACGGAAGAGGCGGGCGAGAGCGCGGTACGGACCCTGCACATGGACCCCGACGCCATCGTGGACGAACACGAGATGGCCAACTCGTCCTGCGTGGACGACTTCGGGACCGACTCCGAAGGCGTCACCCGTGATCAGCCGAGCGTCACCTGGGCGCCCGACTTCGCGAACCGTGCCGCGTACGACGCGGCGCTCGAGACGCTCCGCAAGGACTGGTCGGCGAAGGGGCTGACGGTGAAGGACATACCGGCCCCGGAGCAGGGGCGGCCCGGGGCAGGTCTGCCCGGCATCCGGACGACGACGGAAGACCACGACATCACGCTGTCGTTCCGGCCCAACTGGTACACGGGGGAGCCGATGCTGCACGCCGACGGCGGATGCGTACGGCACCGGGGGCTCCTGGTCACGTGGGAGTGAGGGGGAGGGGCGGCAGCGCATGCGTGCGCCGAGGTCAGTCGACCGTACGCGCCCTCGTCCGCCCCGTCGCCTCCGCTTCCAGCGCCATCAGCAGGAGATCCAGCGCCCGTTCGAAGGAACTGCCCTGCATCAGGGGCAACTCCCGCTGCACGGACGCCAGATGGGGGTACTCGTCCGCGTCCAGTGACTGATAGGCGTCCGTCCACGCCGCCTCGTCCGCCGCCCGCTGCTGCGGCGCCAGCGCCAGATGCGCGGCGTCGAGCGCCGCGTGCCCCAACGCGGTGTCCACGAACGCGGCGTAGTGCCGTACCGCTTCCGCTTTGTCGAAGCCGGCGCCGAGCAGCAGGCCGATGCCGGTGTTCACGGCCCGGAATTCGTTGATCCGGCGGGTCACCCGGTAGGCGGCCATCGTCGCGATCCGGGGGTGCGCGCGATAGCCGCGGTGGATGCGGCGGCCCATCTCGCGAAGCCCCGCCACCCAGTCGTCGCCCGGCTCGAAGCCCGCCATCGCCTCGCCGATGAGCTGATCGGCGATGGCCAGGAGCAGGTCGTCCGTGTGGTGGAAGTAGCGGTAGATGGCGCTCGGGTCGCAGTCGAGCGCCGCGCCGAGGCGGCGCACGCTGAGCGCGTTGGGGCCCTGCTGTCCGACCAGGCGCAGGGCGCAGTCGACGATCAGTTTCTCCGAGAGCACCACTCCGGATCTGGTGGGTCTGCGCCGTCGTCGCTCCGCAGGAACCCTGCCGGTCTCGGCCATGTCCGCCGCCCTTCCCGCCTGACACTGGCGGTCCGTCGCCCTCGTTCCCGGCCCTCGCTCGCCCTTATGACAACACCATTGACTTAAAATTGGCAAGCAGGTTTGCTCATGCCTCCCTCGCCCTCCCACGGTCACAGGAGCATGCCCATGAGTGCCTCAGCGAAGAGCGGTCCCCCGGCTCTGCCACGCTCGCTCGGCGTCATCGACGGCGTCGCGCTCGCCGCCTCCAACACCGCGGCGACCACCAGTCTCGGCATCGGCATGGGCACGCTCGCGGCGACCGTGGGCGCCCAGGCGCCGGCGATCCTGCTCGTCGCGTTCGTGCCGATGCTGGGCATCGCCGCCGCGTACGCCCGGTTGAGCCGGGACGAGCCCGACATGGGCTCCGGCTACACCTGGGTCGGCAAGTCGCTCGGGCCGTGGCTCGGGTTCCTCACCGGCTGGGTCACGCTGGTCGGCACCGTCATCTTCATGGCGTACACCAGCGCGGTGACCGGCTCCGTGGTGCTCCAGTTCGGCCGGAAGGCCGGGCTGCGCGAAGTGCTCGGCATCCGTCTGGACCCCAACTCGACGGGTTTCAGCACCGCCGTCGGCCTGCTCGTCCTGGCGGCCGTCACCGTCACCGCAGTGACCGGTGTGCGCAAGGCGACGCGCTTCCAGACCGGACTCCTCGTCTTCGAGTACGCGGTGCTCCTGATCTTCTGCGGCCTGGCCCTCACCCAGGGGGATCACGCCTTCCAGTGGTCGTGGCTGAACCCCTTCGCCATCGCCGACGGCACGGCGTTCGCCCAGGGGCTGGTGCTCGCGGTGTTCTTCTTCTGGGGCTGGGACGCGGCGTTCAGCGTCGCCGAGGAGACGAAGGACGTACGGGATGTGGGCCGCGGCGGGTTCATCGCGCTGTTCTCGATGCTCGCGCTCTTCCTGTACGGATCGGTCGCCTTCCAGCGGGAGTTGAGCCTCCCGGAGCTGATCGCCGAGGGGCCGCAGGGACTGACCCACCTCGGCGGGAAACTGGCGGACGAGCCGTGGGCGAGCCTGCCGCTGCTCGCCCTCATGTGCTCCGCGGTGGCGTCCCTCCAGTCCACCGTCATCCCCACCGCCCGCGGCCTGCTCGCCATGGGACGGGACCGGACGATGGGGCCGGTGTGGAGCCGGATCAGCCCCCGCTTCGGCTCCCCGGCGATCGGCACGGTCCTCGTCACCGTGATCGCCGCCGCGGTCGCGGTGCTCGCCCTCGCCATCCCCAGGCTGAACGAGATGATCCTCACCGCCGTCAACTCCATCGGCCTGATCGTGGCCCTCTACTACGGCCTGACGGCACTCGCCTGCGCGGTGCGCTTCCGCGCCCTGCTGCGGACCCGCCCCGCGCAGGCGCTGCACGCCGTCGTCGCCCCCACCGCGGCCGGACTCGTCCTGCTCGGCATGGGCGGCTACCTCGGCTACTCCTACCTGACCATGAGCGACCACTTCGAACTCAGCCCGGACAACGGCTGGTTCATGCTGGCGGTGCCCACGGCCATCGTCGTCTCCGGCCTGGTGATGGCGGCGTGGGCGAAGTACGGGCGCCGCTCGCCCTACTTCGCGTCCGACAGGACCCCGCAGAGCACGGCCGGGCGGACCGCACCCGAAACCGTGTGACGCCACCGCTCGACCCAGCCCCCCCCGACAGACCCCCGAAACCGCAAGGAGCCGTTCCATGCCCGACGCCGCCCCCGCCGACCTCGTCCTCACCGGCGGTCCGGTCCACACCACGTCCCCCGCACGGCACCGCGCCACCTCGGTCGCCGTGCGCGGCGAGCGCATCGTCGCCGTCGGCCACGACGAGGTGCGCGAGCTCATCGGCCCGCGCACCGAAGTCGTCAACCTAGAAGGCAAGTTGCTGGTACCCGGCTTTCAGGACGCGCACGTGCACCCGGTCGGGGGCGGCCTGGAAATGGGCCAGTGCGATCTGAGCGGCACGACGTCCCTGACGGAGTATCGGCGACTGATCGACGATTACGCCCGCGCCCACCCGGAAGCCGAATGGATCACCGGTGGCGGCTGGGCCATGGAGGCGTTTCCCGGCGGCCTGCCCACCGCGACGGAACTCGACGCGCTGGTGCCCGACCGCCCCGTCTACCTGGTCAATCGCGACCATCACGGCGCCTGGGTCAACTCCCTTGCCCTGGAACGAGCGGGCATCGACGCCGGGACACCCGACCCGGCGGACGGCCGCATAGAACGCGAGGCGGACGGCGCGCCCACGGGCATGCTCCAGGAGGGCGCGGCCAACCTGGTCGGCCGCCTGCTCCCGCCGGTCACCCTGGAGGAGAAGATCACCGGCCTGCTGCGCGCCCAGGCCTACCTGCACTCGCTCGGCGTCACGGCCTGGCAGGACGCCCTGCTCGGCGAGCACGCCAATCTGACCGACGCTACCGATGCCTATCTCGCGACGGCGGACGACGGACGGCTGACCGCGCGGGTGGTCGGCGCCCTGTGGTGGGACCGGGCACGCGGCACCGAGCAGATCGAGGAACTGGTCGCCAGGCGTGCGGCGGGCAGCCGGGGCCGGCTCACCTGCCCCAGCGTCAAGATCATGCAGGACGGGGTGGCGGAGAACGGCACGGCGGCGCTGCTCGGCCCCTACCTGGACGGCTGCGGCTGCGCGTCGGACAACAGCGGCATCAGCTTCGTACCGCCCGAGGCGCTGAAACGGTACGTCACCGAGCTCGACGCGCACGGCTTCCAGGTGCACTTCCACGCGCTCGGCGACCGGGCCGTCCGTGAAGCCCTCGACGCGGTCGAGGCGGCACGGAACGCCAACGGCTTCACCGACACCCGGCCGCACCTGGCCCACCTGCAAGTGGTGCATCCCGAAGACATCGGCCGCTTCCGGCAGTTGGGGGCGAGCGCCAACATGCAGCCGCTGTGGGCGGCGCACGAGCCGCAGATGGACGACCTGACGATCCCGTTCCTGGGGCCGGAGCGCAGCGGGTGGCAGTACCCGTTCGGGGCGCTGCTGCGCGCGGGGGCCACCCTCGCGGCGGGCAGCGACTGGCCGGTGTCGAGCCCCGACCCGCTCCAGGGCATCCATGTCGCCGTCAACCGGGTGCTGCCCGACGCGCCGGAGGGCACCGAGGCGTTCCTGCCCGGGCAGCGGATCGACCTGGGCGCCGCGCTGGCCGCGTACACGGCGGGCAGCGCCCACGTGAACCACCTGGACGCGGTGACCGGCACGATCGCGCCCGGATACCTCGCCGACTTCGCGGTGCTTGACCGCGATCCGTTCGCCGCGCCGACGGACGAGATCGCGGCCACGAGGGTGGAGCAGACCTTCGTCGGAGGGCAGCGCGTGTACGCGGCGGACTGAGCCGGGCGCGCCGGTGTGCGCCGCGGCGCCTGTCAGCAGCACCGTTTGACCATTCCATGGGCCGGCCTATGCCGGCTCACTACCTCCTTCGGGTAGACGGCGCCCCATGGGATCTTTGAGTTCGCCGGTGCTGCTGATGTTGTTCATGGCCAGTGCGGCCGTCATCTGGTACGCGGGCATCAAGCTGTCCGACACCACCGATGTCCTGGCGGAACGTCTCCATCTGGGGGGTGCCCTCGGCGGGCTCATCCTGTTGGCGATCGCGACCAACCTGCCGGAGATCGCCATCACCGTCTCGGCCGCGATGGCCGGCCAGCTGGACGTCGCCGTCGGCAACATACTCGGCGGCATCGCCATCCAGACCGTCGTCCTTGCCGTCCTGGACGCGGCCGGGGTCCGTCCCCGCGCGTCGCTGACCCGCCTGGCCGCCAGCCTGCAGCTGGTGCTCGAAGGCGCGCTCGTGGTGGTGATCCTGGCCGTGGTCGTCATGGGCACCCAGCTCTCGCCCGGCCTGCACGCCGCGCGTCTGGCCCCGGCGTCGGTGGCGATCGCCGCGCTGTGGGCGATCGGCCTGGTGCTGCTGAACCGGGCGGGCCGGGGCCTGCCCTGGCGGGAGGGCGGTGACGCCCCGGACACCCAGCCCGAGCCGCGCGGCCACTCCCGCGGGAAGAAGGAAAAGGCCGCCACCGACCAGGGGGTCGGCACCCGCGGTGCCGCACTCGTCTTCGCGGCGGCGGCGCTGGCGACGCTGGTGGCGGGTGTGGTCATCGAACGCAGCGGCGAGGAGTTCTTCGCCCGGCAAGGGCTGAGCGGTGTGCTGTTCGGCGCGACCGTCCTGGCCGCGGCCACCTCCCTGCCCGAGGTCAGCACCGGACTGACCTCCACGAAGCTGGGCGACTACCAGCTCGCCATCAGCGACATCTTCGGCGGCAACGCCTTCCTGCCCGTCCTGTTCCTCCTGGCCACCGTCATCTCCGGCGAGCCCGTCCTGCCGGCCGCGCACGACACCGACATCTACCTGACCGCGCTCGGCATCGTCCTCACCGTCATCTACATGGCGGGGCTCATCTTCCGCCCCCGCCGCCTGTACGCGCGCATGGGCATCGACAGCGTCGCCGCCGTCGTCGTCTACGTGATCGGCATCGCGGGCCTGGCAACCATCGCCACGTGAACCTCCCCGGGTGAGAGGGTCCGCCGATGAGTTTCCGGCCGCCGCGTGGTCTACCCGTCAACGAAGGGAGCACACCATGCGCAAGATCATCGTTTGTACGTTCCTGACGCTCGACGGCGTCATGCAGGCACCGGGCGGTCCGGACGAGGACACGGCGAGCGGCTTCGAGCACGGGGGCTGGCAGAAAGCGGTGACCGACGACGAGGTCGGCGCGGCCATCGCGGGCTGGTACCAGCACTCGGACGCGATGCTGCTCGGCCGCAAGACGTACGAGATCTTCGCGTCGTACTGGCCGACCGCCGATCCCGCCAACCCCTTCACCGAGCGGATGAACAGCACCCGCAAGTACGTGGCGTCCCGGACGCTGACGTCCCTCGCGTGGCAGAACTCCACGCTGCTTGAGGGCGACATCAGCGAAGCCCTGCGCGAGCTGAAGGCATCCGACGGCGGCGACATCACCGTCGTCGGCAGCGGGGATCTCGCCCAGACCCTCATCCGGCACGACCTCGTCGACGAGTACCGGCTGACCATCCACCCGGTGATCATCGGCACCGGCAAGCGGCTCTTCGCCGACGGGGCGATCCCCACCGCGCTGGAGCCGGTAAGCGTCTCGACGACGAAGGGCGGCACCGTCCTAGGCGTCTACCGGCCCAGCGGCAAGCCCAGTTACGACAGTTACTAGAGCCTGTCTCCGGGACCATGAAATGTGATCGCCAGCCCACGGCGAGTGGTTGAAGCAGCTCATATCCCGACAGTTGCTTCTGGTGGCCGGGCGCCAGGTGCCTCTGGTCGGTGGTGTCTACCTCGCCCCCCGGATGCCCGCCGAAGAACTTGACCGGCTGCTCTCCACCGATCCGTATGTCCTCAAGGGTGTCGCCTCGCACAGCGTCGTGGAGTTCACCCCGCTGCTGGTCGCGGCAGCGCAGACGTATGCCCTCTCGACCTCCGGCACGGCCCGGTTACCTCCGCGTGACGTCCTTGACGAAGACGACGCCGTCGCACTCCGCCAGGCGGGCCGGATCCAGTGGCGCGTAGCCGAACCAGGGGGAGACGCGGAGCGCGGGCCGCGTCTCCTCCGAGACCGCGGCCAACTCCGTGCCACCAAGGACGCAGCGGTCCTCGGGGAGCGCGTACAGGAGGCCTTCGACGGTGTCCGGCGGGGGCGTGCCCACCCCCTGGTGCCGAATCGTGCCGAGCGCCGTGGCCACGAAGGCGTACGCGTCGCCGAGCCGGCCGCTCACCAGCGCCCCGGCACCCCACCACTCGACCGGATCCCCACCCATCCGCATCGCGCTCTTCGACCGCTGGAGGTGGGCGTTCTGGGCGTGGACGAGCGCCGGTCCCCGGTCGGCGAGGGCGAGGATGTTGTGGGCCATCATCTGGTCCCGCGCGCCGACCAGCCGCGCCATGCGCGCCGGTGAGGTGTCGGCCATCCAGTGGTGGTAGCGCAGCAGACCGGTCGCGGTGCGCCCGTACAGGCGCGCGCGGTCCCAGTCGTCCCGCGAGGACACCGCCCTCAGGTGCGGCGCCTGCTGGTCGAGCAGTGCCACCAGGTCGTCGGCGAGCAGCCGCAACCGGCCGGCCTCGGCGGACCGCCCCACGGACCGCGACGGATCCATCATCACGGCGGGGTCGGTCCACCGTTCGTCGGCGCCGAGCAGTCCGTCGAGGGTCTCCGCGGCGCACGGGAGCAGCTCCGCGTCCACCCGGTCCGCGAGGAAACCGTGGAGTGCGGTGAGGGCTTGTCGGGGGCTCGCCGCGTGGGTGATCTCCAGGGGGCCGTCGAAGCCGGCGAAGCGGAGCCGCTCGGGGGCGGGCCGGCCGGCCCGGTCGGCGCGGACGTTGTACGCGCGCATCCAGCGCACCAGCTCGCGGTTGGCGGTGGAGGCGCCCCAGCCGTGGCTGATCCCCCGCTCCATGACGTCGTCGAGGGTGCCGGTGCCCGAGGTGACGTAGTCGTCGACCCTCATCCCCATGAGGCAGTCGCTCTCGATCGCGATCGTCCGGTACCCCTCCTCCTCCACGAGCTGCCGGAAGAGTTCGTTGCGGAGTTCGAGCAGGGCGTCCTCGCCGTGGGTCGGCTCGCCCAGGGCGAGGAGCCGGGGCCGCGCGGGAAACAGCTCCATGACGGCGGCGGCGTCGACGGTACGGGTGATCTGCTTGAGGTCGGTAGCCATGCCTTCGACGCTATCGTTGAACCCTCTGTGGAGACTTTGCCGCGATACGGTCGCCTCCATGGGGAAAAACCTTCAAAGCCGGGAGCGGCTGAGACCCGTCGACCTGGCGCGCGAGCACGGTCTGTCCACGCAGGCGATCAGGAATTATGAGGAGGCCGGCATCCTCCCGGACGCCGACCGCACCCCCCACGGCTACCGCGCCTACACCCCCCTGCACGCCGGCGCCCTGCGCGCCTTCCTCGCCCTCGTGCCGGGCCACGGCCACCGGACGGCGACGTCGATCATGCGAGCGGTCAACCGGGGCGAGGTGGACGAGGCGTTCCGCCACATCGACGAGAGCCACGCCCAACTCCTCGACGACCGGCACACCCTGCGAGCCGTGGAAGACGCCCTCCGCGACCTGGCGCCCGACACGACGCACGACCGGCCGGGCACACGCCCCGGGCCCGCCGCCGCGCCGGGAGCCGACCCCGCGTTCATCGGTCCCCTGGCGCGCAGACTCGGCATCCGCCCCGCCACCCTGCGCAAATGGGAGCGCGCCGGGCTGGTGAGCCCCCGACGCGACCCGCGCACCGGCTACCGCGTCTACGACGAGTCCGACGTGCGCGACGCCCGGCTCGCCCACCAACTCAGGCGCGGCGGATACCTGTTGGAGCAGATCGCCCCGCTGATCGCACACGTGCGGGCGGCGGGCGGGCTCGAACCGTTGGAGGAGGCGCTGAGCGACTGGCACAAACGGCTCTCGGCCCGCGGGCGGGCCATGCTGGCCGGGGCCGCCGAGCTGGAGACGTACCTCCGCATGCGCGGCTGAGCCACCTGCGCCCTGGATGCGGCTCCGTTCACCCACCGGCGGGGGAAAAGGCGGCGGCGAGCACATCCGCGCCCGTGATCCGTACAACCAAGCGAGGTGATCACTCGATCGTGACTTCCTCCTCTCTGTGGTCCCGCGCGCGGTGATCCTGGGGAGGACGGCGCTCACCGGCGTCGCCCTGGAGTGGTGTGGGTGGGGGAGTGCCATGACGCAAGAGACCGGTCGCGGCGGGGGCCCGGACGAGCGTGCCGTCCTGCTGGTGGCGGGGATGGCCGACCTGGCGGTGAGCACGCTGGGTGCGGTGCTCGGGACGGTGCGGGGGCTGCTTCGCCGCTCGGACGCCGCCGAGATGGTGTCGGACGCAGAGCACGAATTGCTGGCGCGCGGACGCCTGGCGCTCGACCGGTACGCCGCCGCGCCCCCGGCCCACCTGGAAGTCCTCGCCCGACAGGCCCTGGCCCGGCGGGCCCGCGATGACCACTGACCGGTGGGAGCCGGCCGCGTTCAAGGCGCGCGTCGACGGGGTGTTGCAGCCGTTCGTCGCCGAGGAAGCGGACCGGTTCGCGGAGATCGACGAGGCGCTCCTGCCGGTGGCCGGGCAGCTGACCGCCGCGGTCGCGGACGGCAAACGCCTGCGCGCGGCGTTCTGCTACTGGGGCTGGCGGGCCGTGGGGCAACCGGACAGCGACGTGCTGGTGCGGGCCGCGGCCGCCATGGAGCTGGTGCACGCCGCCGCCGTCGTGCACGACGACCTCATCGACGACAGCGCGCTGCGGCACGGCCGCCCGACCGCGCATGTCGCCCTGCGCGGTGCCGTCCGCGGCCGACCGCGCGCCGTCGCCGCCGCCCGGTCGTTGGCGATGCTGGTGGGGGACCTGCTGGTGGGGCTTGCCGGGCAGCTCTTCACGACCAGTGGTCTGCCGGCCGCGTATCTGGCCCGCGCCCGCCCGCTCTGGTCCGTGCTGGCACGGGAGTTGATCGCGGGGGAGTGCCTGGAGATCCTCCGCACCGGGGCCGAGCCGGACACCGCGGCCTCACTGAAGGTGATCCGGTACAAGACCGCCAAGTACACCGTCGAGCAACCCCTGCTCATCGGCGGCGCCTTGGCGGGAGCCTGCGGACGGCTGCGCGAGGGGTACTCCGCCTACGGTCTGCCGCTGGGCGAGGCGTTCCAGCTGCGGGACGACCTGCTCGGCCTGTTCGGAGACCCGGAGCGCACCGGGAAGGCCAACGCCGACGACGTATGCGGCCACCGGCCCACCGCTCTGCTGGCGGAGACCTGGCGCCTCGCCGGAGACGACGACCGGCTCCGGCTCCGTGGCCTCCTGGGCCGCCGCGACCTGGACGCCGACGGTCTGCGCGCGGTGCGCGAGGTGATGCGCCGGCTGAAGACGCCCGACCGCGTCGAGGGCATGATCACCGCGCGCGTCGGCGAAGCGCTCGACGCCCTGCACGAGTTGAACGTCCCACCGCCCGCCGCCGCTGCCCTGACCGAGCTGGCGCACTCGGCGGCCGCCCGCCACTCCTGACCCACCCGAAGACGCGTCCCGGGTGACCCGCCCGCCACGTACACCACCCCCGTGAAAGACAAGGAACTCCGCCATGACCTACACCGACGCGTCGATGGACGCGCTCAGGGGAGCCGGGGATGAACTCGCCGACGCCACCGTCGCCACGCTCTTCGCACGCGGAGAGGTCGGCAAGTTCAACACCCTGATGCGGTACGTCTCCACGGCGGGCGCGCCCCTGCCGGACGGGCTGCCCGACGTCGCCCGGGAGTACCTGCGGGCCACGAGCGTCCCCCCGGCCTGGGTCGACTGGGAGGAGATGGAGAAGGCCCGGCTGTTCTTCATCGACAACAACGTGCACATCTCCACCGCCCTGTCCTTCGCCTCCATGCCCGCCTGCTACGTCGTCCCGCACGTGGCGAAGCTCCTTTCGACCACCCACGGACTGCGGTACCCCTCCAAACGGATGGCGGAGACCGGCCAGTTCACCGTCTACCTCATGCGGCCGGACGCCTTCGAGGCCGGCGGCCGGTTCATCCCCGCAGCCCAGAAGGTGCGGCTGCTGCACGCCTCGATCCGCCACCATCTGAAGCGGGAGAAACGCTGGGACACCGAAGCACTCGGGACGCCGATCTGTCAGGAGGACATGATCGGCGGCCAGATGTTCTTCTCCCTGCTGGTCCTCGACAGCCTGCACCGCCTCGGCATCCACATGTCGACGGAGGGCGCGGAGGCGTACTACTACGCCTGGCGCGTGGTCGGCGCCATGCTCGGCGTCGACCAGGAGGCCGTGCCCGAAACGCTCGACGAGGCCCGCCACTTCCTGGACCTGTACATGCTGCGGCACATGGGCCCCTCGGCGGAGGGCGTGGAGCTGACCCGGCAACTGATCGACCTCTACGAAGAGGTCGTGCCCGGCACCTTCCTCGACCCCCTCGTCTCCGCGCTCATCCGCCACCTGACCGGCGACACCTGCGCCGACTGGCTCCACGTCCCCCGCACCCCCTGGGACACCGTCGTCAAGGCCGTGCCCCACCTGCTCGGCGTCCTGGAGACCATCGAGGACCGCTCACCCCTCGGCGCCCGGGTCCTGGACCGGCTCGGACATCTGACCGCGATCCTCGAACTCTCCTCCCTCACCCGCGGCCGCGTCATGCACTACGCCATCCCCGAGCAGCTCAAGAAGGAGTACGGCGTCCCCGACACGGCCGCCCGCACCCGCCGTTGGACCCCACCCGCCCCCACGGTCGCCCACTGACCCCCCGGCGGGTGCTAGCGGTACGTCCAGGCCGCCGCCTGACCGGCGAGTTCGAGCACGGTGGGAGCGGTGGTGCCGCCGAGGTGGCCGTACTCGACCGCGATCACTATCAAGAGGCGCTCGGGCAGGCCCAGATGGGGGTAGAAGTCCCGCTGGATCAAGTCGTCCATCGCCTTCTCCGCGGACATCCCGGCCTCGAACCGCAGCCGTACCTCGCGCTGCACCGTCCGCAGGTAGACCAGGTGCTCCTCGAGCCCCGCCTGGTCCGTCGGGCGGCCGTGGCCGGGGATGACGACCCGCGGATCGAAGCCGAGGACGAGTTCGCAGGCGTCGATGATGTTCTGCAGCGGACCGGCCCAGTGCGGCGGGTGGTCGCCGTGGAAGAAGATGTCGCCGGTGCAGACGACGTCCCCGACGCGGGCCACCAGGTCCCCGACGTGGTGGGCCGGCCCCACTTCGTGCAGCTCGACCTCCAGGTCGCCCACGGCGAACGTGTGCCGGCCGGAGAACGTCCGCGTCGGCGGGGCCAGCCGGGCCGACGCGAAGTCGAAGACGCCGAAGTGCTCGCGCAGATACCGGCCCAACGGGGCGTCGGCGGGCGCCTGGTGCACCAGCGCGTGCATCTCCTGCGGCGTCGGCTCGTGGTGGAGATGGTCGTACCCGGCACGCGTGGCGATGATCTCGGCGTCGGGGAACAGATAGTTGCCGAAGGTGTGGTCGCCGTTCGCGTGCGTATTGACCACGGTTCCCACGGTGCGTTCGCCGAGATGGGGGCGGGCCGCGGCGATCATCGCCTCGGTCAGCGGCCCGTCGTACGGGGTGTCGATGACGGCCGCGTCGGGGCCGGAGATGATCCACAGACAATTCGCGTAGCCCCAGAGGCCGGTGCCCTCGGGCGCCCACAGATGCAGTCCTTCGGCGCCGGGTACCGCGGTGAGCTGGGTAGGGAGGTTCATGGGCGCATTGTGTCCGACCCCGGCACGGCACCGGGCAACGGGGTCGGACACACGTACGCACCGCGGCGTAGGCCCTACGGGCGGACGGCCACCGCGTCCACCTCGAACAGCATGCCCGGAAGCGCGAGCGAGGCCACACCGCTCAGGGTCTGCGCCGGAAGCCGCTCGCCGAAGCGGGCGTGCACGACCTTGCCCAACTCCTCCAGCTTCGCCATGTCGTGGTCGACGATGAACGTCCCGAGCCGCACCACGTGCTCGAAACCGAGCCCCACCGCTTCGAGCGCGGACCCCAACCGGTCGAAGGCCAGCTCCACTTGGTCGGCGAAGGGACCCGCCACCGGGCTTCCGGTGGCGTCGGACGCGTACTGCCCGGCGATGAAGACGAGTTCACCGGAGGCCGAGACGGCGTGGCTGTAACCGAACGGGGTCGGGTCGTGGAGGGCGGTCGGATTGGTGATCGTGCGCTGATCATTCGTCATGTCAGCTGCAACATCACGACGAGTCCCGTCCATTCCGGCCTGGGCGCGATATGTCAGTCCGTCGCCGGATTCCAGGTGGCCTCCGCGGCCTCGACCGTGGGGTACGCGGGGAAGACCTCCTCCAGGCCCGCGATGCGCAAGACGCGGTGGACGCGGTCGGGCACCGCGGCAAGCACGATGGCCGCGTCCGCGGCCAGGGCGTGGTTGCGGGCGGCGATCAGGACGGTGATGCCGGTCGAGTCGCAGAACGTGAGACCGCCGAGATCGAGGACGAGTCGCCGGCCGGGACGCAGGTCGAGCCCGCGGAGTGAGGCCCGCGCGTCCGGGGCGGTGCGGTGGTCCAGCTCGCCGGTGAGCGCCATGACCGGGCCGGCCGGGGTGTCACGGATGTGGACGGTGAGTAGCCGGGTCACTGCTGCTCTTCACTGGTGGGTCTCACCGGCGTCGCTCCGGGGTCGGGGGAGGGGGCGGGGACGGGCACGTTGATGGCGAGGACGGCGGTGTCGTCGTCCACCCCGGTGCCGAAGGAGTCGAGGAGTTCGCGGACGGCGGCGATCGTCTCCGTGGCGGTGGCGGGTGCCTGCGCGCGGGCGAAGTCGAGGAGGGCTTCGTCGCCGTAGCGCTCGCCCGAACGCTCGCCGGCGCGGGTGCGCGCGGTGTGGGCCTCGGTGAGGCCGTCGGTGTACAGCAGCAGAGTGTCGCCGGCCTCAAGACGGACCGTCGTGGTGGCGATGTGCGCGTTCGGCAGGACACCGATGAGCTGGCCCCCGGGCGTCGGCAGGTAGTCGGCGGTGCCGTCGGCCCGCAGCAGTACCGCGGCCGGATGCCCGCCGCTGGCCAGCGTCACGCGGAACGCGCCGTCGTCGCCCTCCGGGGTCATGAGACCGAAGATGACGGTGCAGTAACGCGGGTCGGTCCCGTTGTACTCGTGGTTGAGGACGGTGTTGAGATTGCTCAGCACGGCCGCCGGATCCGGGTCGTAGACCGCGGCCGCCCGCAGGGTGTAGCGGGCGAGCGAGGTGATGGCGGCAGCGGCGGCGCCCTTGCCGCAGACGTCGCCGAGGAAGAGCCCCCATGTGCCGGCGGCCAGCGGGAACAGGTCGTAGAAGTCTCCGCCGACCTCATCGGCCGAAGCGACGTGGTAGTACGCGGCGACGTCCAGGCCGGGCACGTTCGCCAGGGTCGGCGGCAGCAGCGTCCGCTGCAGCGTGGCATTGAGGCGCTGCAGGCGTTCCCGCTCCCGCTCGGCCTCCTGGCGGGCGCGCAGCAGCTCCTTCTCGTAGGTGCGGCGGTCGCGGGCGTCGAAGACGGTGGTACGGATCAGCAGCGGCTGGCCGTCGCTGCCCGTCTTCACCACGGAGGTGACCAGGACGGGAAGGCGGGTGCCGTCGACGGCCTTGAGTTCCAGGGCGATCCCGCTGATCTCGCCCTGCATGCGCAGCAGCGGCGCGAAGTGGGTCTCGTGGTACAGCCGTCCGCCGACGGTCAGCAGGTCGGAGAAGTGCTTGCGGCCCACCAGGTCGTCGCGCTCGTACCCGAGCCAGTCCAGCAGCGTGGCGTTGACCTTGGCGATCTGGCCGTCCAGCAGGGTGGACAGGTAACCGCACGGGGCGTGCTCGTACAGGTCCTCCGCACTGTCCTCCAACAGCGCGGAGAACTGCGCCTGTTGACGGTCCCGCTCCCGCTCCGGGTCCCGCTCCCGGTCTCGCTTGGGGTCCCGGTCCGGGTCCTGGCCGTCCGCCTCCTCGCCGGTCTCGCACATCATCTGGCGGCACCCGCGAACGCGGCGATGACCGCGGCGGTCTCCTCCGGCGCGGAGAGCTGGGGGCAGTGGCCCGTCGCGTTCAGGGTCACCAGCCGGCTGCCGGGGATCTGGGCCTGCACGAACGCGCCGACCTCGGGCGGAGCGATCGCGTCACTGGAGCACTGGGCGACCAGCGTCGGCACGGGGACCCGGGCGAGGTCCGCGCGGTTGTCGGAGAGAAAGGTCACGCGCGCGAAGACACGCGCGATGTCCGGGTCGGTGCGGCAGAAGCTGTTGGTGAGCTCCTCGCCCAGCTCGGGGCGTTCCGGATTGCCCATGATGACCGGTGCCATGGCACCCGACCAGCCCAGGTAGTTCGCCTCCAGGGAGTCAAGGAGCTCATCGATGTCCTCGGCGCTGAAACCGCCCCGGTAGCCGGTGGACGGATCGTCGATGAAGCACGGGGAGGGCGCGAGCAGCACCAGCCCGGCGAAAAGTTCCGGTTTCCTCGCCGCGGCAAGCACTCCCACCATGGCGCTCACCGAATGGCCGACGAACGTCACGGGTCCGAGCGCCAACTCGTCGCAGATCTCCAGGACATCGTCGACGTACCCGTCGAGGGAGGAGTAGCGCTCCCGGCTCCACGCCGCCAGATCCGAACGCCCCGCGCCCACGTAATCGAAGACGACGACCCGGAAGTCGCGTTCCAGGACCGGCACGACCAGGCGCCACATGTTCTGGTCGCATCCGAACCCGTGCGCGAGCATCAGCACGGGTCCGTCGGCTCGCCCGGTCACCGTGACGTGGTTCCTGCTTCGTACATCCATACGGTCCATCCTTACAGACGCAGAGGTCAGAGGCCGCCCGGGCACGGTGGAGACGAGCGCCGGAGGCTCCCGACGGCTGCCGGCACCGGTCCCACCTCCGGCACCCTGTCCCTCCCGGGCGCCGTGTTCGATCATGGGGGGATGACTGCCTTCTACCACGTCTGCTTCGTCGTCCCCGACATCGAGCAGGCGATGCGGGACTTCCGGCGGTCCGCCGGGGTCGAGTGGAGCGAACCGGTCGCCGACCGGCTCGGCGGATGGGACTACCGCATCGTCTTCAGCGCCGGCGGGCCGCCGTTCATCGAACTCATCGAGGGGCCCGCGGGCAGCCCCTGGGACGCGACACAGGGGGCCCGCTTCGACCACATGGGCTTCTGGTCCGGCGATGTCCGGCGAGGTTCCCGGCGCCTGGAGGACGAGGGCCTGCCCGCCGACTTCTCCGGCTGCCCCTACGGCCGCCCGTTCGCCTATCACCGCATGGACAGCATCGGGGCACGCGTCGAACTCGTCGACATCAGCAGGCAGGCCGCCTTCCTCGACGCCTGGCACCCGGGCGGGGCACCGATGCCCGCCATCGACGAGGACAGATGACAGTCACCCCCGACTCCAGGGGGACGGCAGCGGGGCATGCGTCCGGGAACCCGTCCCGGCGGCGCCACCCTGGCCAAACCGGTCGACAAGACCTATCACGGCACGCAATCATGAGGTGACACAAGGTGAGGCCGTGCGTCGGTCGGTCGCACCGCGAGAGGGCTCCCCGTGGAACCATCAGAAGCAGACATCGTCCTCGACCGCGATGTGTTCATGCGGAGTCTCATCCGCGAACTGGCCCGCGTGCTCGAGGACGTGGTCGGCCTCGAGGAGGCGGCGGGATACGTCAGCCTCGTCAGCCAGACCATCGGCGGTGACCTCAACCGCCAGTACGCAAAGGCGCTCTCCGTCGACCGGCTCGACCGGGCGCAGGTCGCCCAGGTCATGGTCGACCTCAAGGGACGACTCGGCGGCGACTTCTTCGTCCTGGAGGAGAACGACCACCGCATCGTCCTCGGCAACCGCGTCTGCCCCTTCGGCGAGAAGGTCGTCGGCCGGCCCTCGATGTGCATGATGACGTCGAACATCTTCGGGACCATCGCCGCGGAGAACCTCGGCTACGCCCGCGTGGAGCTGGACAGGACCATCGCGCGGTGGGACGTGGGCTGCCGGGTCGTCGTCCACCTCCGCCCGCCCCGCGACGCGGACCAGAGCACGGGCCGTGAGTACTACGGCGACCTGCAGTGACCCGCGACGAAGCACTGATCCTCTTCCGGAAGATCACCGGCCTGCTCACGGAGCCGGTGCTGCTCGTCTCCGCCGACGCCCGGACCTTGGCGGCGAACCCCGCGGCGGCCCGGCTGCTCCCCGGCGTCGAGGACGGGCCGTCCCTGAGCTCCCTGGTCTCCGAGTCCGCCGCCGAGGTCGACGCACGCATCCGGCAGTGGCTGCGGACCGGCCACCCGACACCGGCCGGCCTCACCCTGCACGGCTACGACGGGTTGCGGGTGCGCTGCCGCTGCTTCGGCGCCCGCGCGCAGTGGCTGGCCGCCCCCACCGTCCACCTGCGGGCCGTCCGCATCGACCCCGGCGACCGCTTCCTGACGCTCAAGGAGCGGGTCAACGCCCTGGACCGCGAGCGCACGCTCCGCTTCCGCGCCACCGAGGACCGCCACGCGCTCACCAGCTCACTGGCCGCCGTCCACACCAGACTCGACCGCCTGCACGCGCTCATCGCGGAGCTCGGCACGGCCACCACCGCGGACGGTGTCGTTGGGGTGGTGGCCAAGCACGTCCCGCCGGTCCTCGGCTGCACCCGAGCAGATCTGCACCTCGCCCCGCCGAACCCGGCCCCCGCCCTCCTCCACGTCCAGATCCCCCCGCACGCCGTCCTCGCCCTCACCACGGACAGCACGCCCCCGCCCGAGCACCTGGAATCGGTGACGACGCTGATCGGCGGCGCGCTCAGGAGCGCCGGTGTCATACTCCCGCCGTCATAGTCCCCGGGAAGTCGCCAGAGGCATACGGAAGTCCGCGGTGCGCCCCTGTCCAAAGCGCACCGCGGACTTCTTTCCCCTCAGCGAGTGCCGACCGCCGCCCGGACGGCCCGGCGGGCCATCTGGCAGTCGTCGTGCAGCCGCCGCAGCAGCAGCCGCTGTTCCTCGCCGGACGGCGCGACACCGGGATGGGCCGGGCCCAGTGCCGTCGGGGCCGAGTCGTGCATCGAACGCTGCACGGCCGATTCGTACGTGCGGATCTCGCGGGTCAGGACCAGCATCAGGTTCACCAGGAACGCGTCGCGCGCCGCCGGACCCGCGGCCTGCGCCAGCTGGCTGATCTCGCGCCGGGCCACCGGGGCGTCACCGAGGACCGCCCAGAGCGTCGCCAGGTCGTACCCCGGCAGGTACCAGCCCGCGTGCTCCCAGTCGACCAGTACGGGACCGGCGGGCGAGAGGAGGATGTTCGACAGCAGGGCGTCGCCGTGGCAGAACTGCCACATCGCCTGGGAGCCGCCGCCCTGGTGCCCGGCCGAGTGGGCGATGCCGTGCAGCAGCTTCTGCAGGTCACCCATGTCACGGTCCGTCAGCAGGCCCAGCTCGTGGAAGCGGGAGATCCGCCGTCCGTAGTCCAGTGGCTTGCCGAACATCTCGGCGGGCGGCCGCCACTGGTTGAGGCGGCAGACGGAGCCCAGCGCAGCCCGGAGGTCAGCCCGGGGCGGGGACTCGATGGGGTGCCTGAGCAGGGCAGCCACCCGTCCCGGCATCCGTTCGATCACCAGCGTGCAGTCGTCGGGGTCGGCCGCGATGAGCCGCGGCGCCCGCACAGGCGGCCGGTGCCGGACGAACGAGCGGTAGGCCGCTATTTCGTGCCGGATCCGCTCGGCCCACACCGGTGAGTGATCGAGCAGGCACTTGGCGACGGCGGTGCCACGCCCCGCCGTGCCGATGAGCAGTACGGTGCGGCCGCTCCTGCGGAGCACCTGCACCGGGTTGAACTCGGGGCAGATCCGGTGCACCGAAGCAATCGCGGTGCGCAGTTGCGCCCCCTGGGGGCCGGACAAGTCGAGTCTCCCGCTGAGCGGTTGCGCGCCGGCACCCGCGACGCGGGGCACGCGGCCTGCGCCCAGCGGTGTGCCGGCGGGACGCACCGGCTCCAGGTAGGGGCCGTTCCCCGCGGAGGGGGGCATCTCGCGGCTCCGGTGGACCGGGGGGCGCGGGCGCAGCGGCCGGGGCGGGGCGGACACGGAGGACGATGCTGCGTACATGGGCGATACAGATCCCTTCGTGTGCCTGTGAATTGCGTGCGCCTCCCGGCCCGACCGCTTCGGGAGCACCCTGGGGAGTGCCTTGCGGCGACCGGGTCGGGGTGGCGCATTCCTACCTGACACCCGTTCTCCCCTGGCACACCATGTGGCGCACCCTGGCGAACCCTGGCGAATAGTCGCTCAGCAACTGACAGGCGGTTACTGTCAACTCAGCCGAGAACCTGGGGGCTTGACGTGAACGGACAACCCAACACCCGCCTGTCGGACCTGTTCGGCCTGGCCGGCTGGTCCAAGGGGGAGCTCGCGAGACTGGTGAACCGGCAGGCGGCGGCCATGGGCCACCCCCAACTGGCCACGGACACCTCGCGGGTGCGGCGGTGGATCGACATGGGAGAGATCCCGCGCGATCCGGTGCCTCGGGTGCTGGCTGTTCTGTTCACCGAGCGTCTCGGCCGTGTCGTGACCACTGAGGATCTAGGTCTGGTCCGGCACGGGCGCGCAGGGAAGCGGCGTGGCGACGGGAGTGTGGAGCACCCCGACGGCGTGCCATGGGCGCCCGAGCGGACGGCCGCGGTCCTCACCGAATTCACGGGAATGGACCTCATGCTCAACCGACGCGGCTTGGTGGGCGCGGGCGCTGCGCTTGCCGCAGGCTCCGCACTCAGCAGCGCCATGCACGACTGGCTGCACACCGATCCGGCCCTGGCGGCCGACGCCCCCCACATCGAGGATCCCCTGCACGCCGACCCCGCCGGGTTCGACCGCTATGAGGCCGCCCCCATCGGGTCCCAGGAGATCGAGGAACTGGAGCGCTCCGTCGAAGTGTTCCGCGCGTGGGACGCGGCCCGCGGCGGCGGGCTGCAGCGCAAGGCCGTGGTGGGCCAGCTCAACGAAGTGGGCGGCATGCTCGCCTACCGTCACCCCGACCATCTCCAGCGGCGCCTGTGGGGCGTCGCCGCCAACCTCGCGGTGCTCGCCGGGTGGATGTCGCACGACGTCGGCCTGGAGCCCACGGCGCAGAAGTACTTCGTCATCGCCGCGCACGCGGCCCGTGAGGGCGGCGACCGCCCCCGGGCCGGGGAGGCGCTCTCCCGGGCGGCGCGCCAGATGGTGCACCTCGGCAAGCCGGACGACGCCCTCGACCTGATGAAGCTCGCCCAGTCGGGCGCGGGCGACGAGGCGCTGCCCCGCACCCGGGCGATGCTGTACACCATCGAGGCGTGGGCGCACGCGTCGATGGGGCGCGGCCAGGCGATGCGGCGCACGCTCGGCATCGCCGAGGACCTCTTCGTGTCGGACAAGGGGGATGTGCCGCCACCGAGCTGGATGCAGATGTTCGACGAGGCGGATCTGCACGGCATGCAGGCCCTGGCCTACCGCACCCTCGCCGACCACGACTCGTCCGCGGCGAACGTCGCGCAGCGGCACGCGAAGGAGGCGATCGAGCTGCGGGCCAAGAACCGCGACCGGTCGCAGATCTTCGACTACATCTCGCTCGCCTCCGCCTGCTTCATCGCCGACGACCCCGAACAGGCCGACAGGTACGCCCGGTTGGCGCTGGTGTCGATGCGGGCCAACTCCTCACACCGCACCTGGGACCGGCTGCGCGAGATGTACCGGCTGACGGCGCAGTACGCCGGTTACCCGAAGATCCAGGATCTCCGTGAGGAGATCAAGCTGGCCCTGCCGAAGAGCCGCAGGGGGGCGGGAAGGACGGCGAGGGCGTAGCCAGTCAGATCCGCGCCACCAACAGGCAGGCGTCGTCCTCGCGCGGGGCCTCGCCGACCACCTCGACGACGGCCCGCACGCACTCCTGCGCTGTACACGCTCCGGTGAACCGGGAGGCGAGGGAGAGCAGCAGGCCCGTCGCCGTGTCCCTGTCGCGCCGTGGCACCAGGCCGTCGGTGTGGAGCAGCAGCAGGTCTCCGGGGCGTAGCTGCTCGTCGGCCTGCTCGTAGGTCGCCCCGGAGGTGGCACCGAGGAGTACGCCGTGGGGTGGTGTCAGCGCGCGTCCCGTCCCGTCGCGGAACAGCAGAGGGGCGGGGTGGCCGGCCTGCGCCCAGCTGAGCCGGCGCGTGGCGGGGTCGTAGCGGCAGCAGATGGCGCTGCCCAGGGCGGGCTGGACGGTGGCGTCCAGTAACTGGTTGAGCCAGCCCATGAGACGGCCGGGCGGGGCGCCGGCGACCGCCATGCCGCGCAGCGCGCCGAGCAGCATGGCCATGCCGGAGGTGACGGTGACGCCGTGGCCGGTGAGGTCGCCGACGCTCAACAGGGCCTGGCCCTCGGGCAGTTCCATCGCGTCGTACCAGTCGCCGCCGATGAGCGTGCTGGTGGAGGAGGGGAGGTAGTGGGCGGCGAGGTCGAGCCGGCCGGGGCCGGCGTGCGGGAACCGCAGTGAGCTGCGCCAGGGCGGCAGGACCGCCTCCTGTAATTCGATCGCGAGGCGCTGCTCGGTCTGTGCGATGTCGCGCCGGCGCCGCAGGCTCTCCCGGCTCTCGCGCACGACGCGCTGGCTGCGGCGCAGTTCGCTGACGTCCCGCACGACGGCCCACATGGAGGACGTGGAGCCGTCGGTGGCGAGGACCGGCTCCCCCATCATGTGCACCTGGCGCACCTGCCCGTCGTGCCGCACGATGCGGAACTCGCCGTCGATTGGCTTTCCGTCGACGAGGCAGTCCGTGACCATCGCGGTCAGCAAGGGCTGGTCCTCGGGGTGCACCAGGGAGGGGAGTTCGTCGAGGGAGAGCGGGGGAGCGGCCGGGTCGCGGCCGAGGATCTGGTAGAGCTCGGCGGACCAGGTGGCCTCGTCGGTGAGGAGGTTCCACTCCGCGCTGCCGACGCGGCTCAGGAGTGATCCGCGACGCGGCTCCGTGATTTCCGGGGCGGTAGGTGCCGCGGGCTCCCCGCCGGCCCGCGGCGGGCCGTCCCGCAACTGTGCCAGGTGCTCGTCGAGGTCGTTGAGCTGATGCACCGCCAGGTCGCAGAGGGCTCGCTGCCAGCGCCCCTCGGGGTCGCCGTGCTCGGTGACGGCTTCGCGCCGTACGGCGTCGACCTCGCCGCGGAGCCGGCGCGTCTGCGAGATCAGCGCGTCGACCGTGCCGCGCTCGGGCGGCTGGGCGGCTGCGTGGTCCGCGAAGACATGGGGCGGCATGAGGTGCTCCGGTGGAGGTGCGGTGCGACCAGCTTGGCGGGTGGTGGACCGCTAACGACTTTCGCACAGCGCGCCGTGGCCCGTAAGGGATTTGGCAACACCCGATGCGGTGGTGCTTACGGCATATGCCTATGTCCTGCGGATACGTGGACGGGGGCCGGAAGTCCAGTGTGAGGTGGTGAAGAGTTCGTGCGGATTACGGGCGGAACGTGGTGCTCCGGTGGGGGAAGCGGGGGCGGGTGACGGCCGCGTGCTCCACGCCGGGGTGAGAGGCCCCGGGGCGGCGCCGGTCCGCGGCCTCGGGGGCATGTTCCCGCACGGGTTCCCTGCCGCGTGCGGGCCCGCAACTCCCGGCAGAACGGCGGGAATTGGCCCCTGAACACCTTGGTGGAGTGCAGGCGCCGCTTCAGGACCGCAGGTAGTGGATGACCGCGAGGACCCGGCGGTTGTGGTCGTGCGAGGCGGGCAGACCGAGCTTGTCGAAGACCGCCGCCACATGCTTCTCCACCGTGCCCGGCGAGACGAAGAGCGCCTGGGCGATGGCGGCGTTCGAGCGGCCCTCCGCCATCAGCGAGAGCACCTCGCGCTCCCGCCCGGTGAGCGGCGCCAGTTCGGCCGCGCGGTGCCCCGCCCCCGCCAGCTGCGTGACCACCTCCGGGTCGAGCGCGGTGCCGCCCGCCGCCACCCGCTCCAGCGCGTCCGTGAACTCCGCGACGTTCGCCACCCGGTCCTTGAGCAGATACCCGACGCCCGCGGAGCCCGCCGCCAGCAACCGCGTGGCGTACTTCGTCTCCACGTACTGCGAGAAGAGCAGCACGCCGGTGCCGGGATGGGCGCCGCGGATGTCGATGGCGGCGCGCAGCCCCTCGTCCGTGTGGGTCGGCGGCATCCGGATGTCGACCACCGTGACGTCGGGGCGGTGCGTGGCGACCGCCGCGCGCAGGGCGTCCGCGTCGCCCACGGCGGCACAGATCTCATGGCCGCGCTCGGCGAGCATCTGGGCCAGCAATTCCCGCAGTACGGCGGCATCCTCGGCGATCACGACACGCATGGGCGCATGCTCTCACGCACGCAGCGGCAGCTCGACGGTGACCGCCGTCGGACCGCCCTCCGGACTGCGGACGTCGATGCGACCGTCGACCGTGCGGACGCGCTGGGCGAGCCCCGTCAGACCGCTGCCCGCCCCGGCCTGGGCACCGCCGCGGCCGTCGTCGGTCACCCGCAGCCTCAGCAACCCGTCCCGCTGCGTCACGCCCATCGTGGCCCGGCTCGCCCCGCTGTGCTTGATGACGTTCGTCAGCAGCTCGGCGGCGCAGAAGTACGCGATGGTCTCGATCGCCGGGGTGGGGCGCACCGGCACGTCCGCCGACAGCTCGACCGGCACCGTGCTGCGGGCGGTGAGCGTGGCGAGCGCGTCGGGCAGGCCCTCGTCGAGGGCGGGCGGATGGATGCCGCGCGCCAGGTCGCGGAGTTCGGTGAGCGCCTCTGTGGCATTGCGGTGCGCGCCCTCGACGAGCTGGCGCAGACGAGCCGTGTCCAGCGGCTGCCCGTCGTCGTCGAGCCGCTCCTTGATCATGTCCAGGCCCATGGCCACGGCGACCAGCCGGACCTGCGCCCCGTCGTGCAGATCGCGCTCGACCCGGCGCAGCAGCGCCACCGAGTCGTCGACGGCCAGCGCGCGCGTCTCCTCCAGGTCGCGTACGCGCACCGCCAGCCGGCCAGGACCGAGCAGCGCCCGGACGAGCCCGCGGTCGCCCTCGGCGACGAGGTGCGTCACCCAGGGCGCGCACAGCAGGGTGGCGACACCGATGAGGGCGACGAGCCAGGTCTCCGCGAAGGTGTCCGCGTGCAGCCCGCCGAAGGGGATCGGCGTCAGCACCGGCATGCCCTCGGCGTCACCGGCCGCGGGCCGCTGCCCGAAGACGCCCCACCGCAGCGGTGCGATGAGATTGACCAGGCCGGTCACCCACCACAGGACGGCGTACGCGCCGAGCGCTCCCACCGGCAACTTCGCCAGGACATAACCTGCCGCCCGCCAACCGGTGCCGTCCCGCAGCCGCGCGTCGAGACGCCCCACGAAGCCCTCGCCCTTCGGCACCGGCGGCGGTACGGCCGTCCGTTCCCCGAGGAACGTGGCGGCCAGCCCGCGGTGCAGGGAGCCCAGCGCGCGGGCGAGTCCGAGCCCCCCGATGAGCAGCAGCGCCCCCACCACCGCGAGGACCAGCGAGGCGGTGAGACCGGCGCCGAGCAGCAGGACGACCGCGAGGACCGTCCCGCCCGCGAGGCCCAGCGGAAAACCGATCAGGCAGTACGCGGTTTCCGCCCATGCCCGCCGGGTGAACGGGGTGGCGGCGAGGGCGCGGATCAGTTCCGTGCCGCCCCGCGGCCGGCGGGCGGCCGGGTGAAGAATCTCCTGCTCATGCATGGTGTCAGTGTCCTGTCATGCGTCCCTGCGGGCCAGCAGATGCCCGCCCACCGCGAGTACGCCCGCCGTGTAGAGGCACAGCAGGGCGAACCCGGCCCACGGCGAGAGGACACCGGCCACCGGTTTGGCGACGGCGAGCGAGTTCGCCGCGATGATGGTCGGGAAGAACTTGGCGACCGTCGTCCCCGAGACGCCGCCGATCACCGCGGGCAGCACGAACGTGACCCCGACGAGCACCGCCACGGCGCTCGCGGTGTGCCGGGTGATGGCGCCCAGACCGATACCGATGAGCCCGATCATGGCGAGGTACGCGCCGGACATCAGCGCCGCCCGCAGCACCCCGGCGTCACCGAGCGCCGGTCGCGGCACCCCCGCGCCGAGTGCCGCCCGCCCCGCCAGGAACGTCACGAAGGCGACCACCTCCCCGACCACCAGGGCGATCCCGCCGTACACGGCCGCCTTGGCGGTCAGGACCAGGCGCCGGTCGGGGACGGCGGCGAGCGTGGCCCGGATCGAGCCGGACGCGTACTCGCCGGTGACGACCAGGACGCCGAGGACACCGATCACCAGTTGTCCGACGGCCACCCCGGCGAGCACGTTGTTCGTCGGGTCGAAGGCGTCGGCCTTGCCGGGGCCCGGCGCCTTCGTGTTGGCCATCGTCACCATGCCGATCGCCACCATGGCGCCGATCACGAGCAGCAGGGACCAGAGCGTGGACCGCAGACTCCGCAGCTTGATCCACTCCATGCGGGCCGCGTGCGTGAAGCCGTACCGTCCGGCAGGAATCCGCGCGTCGCGCCGCCAGACGGGCGCAGGGCCGGGCGCAGGGCTCGCCGTACTCATCGGGACACCCCTTCCTGGGAGGTGTGGGAGGTGGCGGTGAGGGCGAAGAAGGCCTCCTCCAAGGAGCGCCCCTGTGCGGTGAGTTCACGCACGGACGAGTCGGCGAGCAGCCTGCCCTGCCCGATCACCACCAAGTGGTCTGCGGTGAGCGCCATTTCCGCGATCAGATGGCTGGAGAGCAGCACGGTGCGGCCCTCCGCCGCCAGGGACTTCATCAACTCCCTGATCCAGCGCACCCCCTCCGGGTCCAGGCCGTTGACCGGCTCGTCGAAGAGCAGCACACCCGGATCGCCGAGCAGCGCCGCGGCGACGCCGAGCCGCTGTGCCATCCCCAGCGAGTACGTCCCCGCCCGCCGGCCCGCGACGTGGCCGAGCCCGACGGACCCGAGGACCTCGTCGACGCGGGTGCGCGGGATGCCCCCGGCGGCGGCCAGCATCGTCAGGTGCTGGGCGCCCGTGCGGCCGGGGTGGAACGTACGGGCCTCCAGGAGGGCGCCGACCTCGCGGGCGGGCCAGCGCAGCCCGGCGTAAGGCACCCCGTGGATGCGGGCGTGACCGGCGTCCGGCCGGTCCAGGCCCATGATCATGCGCATCGTGGTCGACTTCCCCGACCCGTTCGGTCCGAGGAAGCCGGTCACGGCCCCCGGCAGCACGTCGAAGCTCAGTGCGTCGACGGCGACATGGGTCCCGTACCGCTTGGTGAGCCCTAGGGCCTCGATCATCACAACTCCCTGACGTGCGCCGGACATGGTCACCGGCTTCACGCTAGGGCGCGGGCGCATCCCGCCGGAACGTGGCTTTCCTCCGTCTGTACTGGGGGTTTTCCCCCACACCGGCCACGGCACGGAGGAGAGTCACGCGACCCCGGCCGCCACGCCGCTCAGCCCACCGCCCGCTCGACGAGCGCGGCGATCCGCGCCTCCACCTCCGGTGTCACCTCGGTCAGGGCGAAACCGGCCGCCCACATCGGGCCGTCGTCCAGCTTGGCCTGGTCGCTGAAGCCGAGCGTCGCGTAGCGCGCCTTGAACTTCTCGGCACTCTGGAAGAAGCAGACGACCTTGCCGTCGAGGGCGTAGGCGGGCATCCCGTACCAGAGCTTCGGCGCGAGGACGGGGGCGTTCTCGGTGATCACGGCGTGGATGCGTTCGGCCATGACGCGGTCCGACTCCTGCATCTCGGCGATCTTCGCGAGGACGTCCCGCACCGCCTCCGCCGCCTTCTCCTCGCGGGACGTGCGGCGCGCCGCCTTCTTGAGCTCCTGGGCGTGGTCCTTCATCGCGGCCCGTTCGGCTGACGAGAAGCCCTCGTGCGGGGCGCGGGCGGAGTCGGGGCTGGTGCTGGTGCTTGTGTTGGTGTTGGTGCTGGTGCTGGTGCTGGTGCTGGTCATGGGTTCATGCTCCTTCGGGTGGGCTCGGGGTCTGGTCGGGGTGGGCTCGGGGTGTCTGGTGCGTCCGGCCCGATGTCACGTACGCCAGCGGCCGTCACGCATCAGGTCGCGGTCGCGCAATTCGTTGACCTCGCGCCAGGCCTGGACGCGATCAGGGGTGATGCGGAACCAGCGGTACGACGTGGTCAGCGCCGTCGGGTCGAAGCCGGTGCGCTCGACGAAGCGGCGGACGGTCCGGGCCGGCAACGCGTCGATGGGCAGCGACGTGACGTCGCCGTCGATCATCGTGACGTCACGGGTGGGGCCGAGGGCGAGCCGGGCCCTGCGCGTGGCGGTGAGGTTCCGGCCCGTCGGGCTGTCGGCAGGCGTGGCCACCAGGAGGGTCTCGCCGTCCCAGTCGAAGGAGAGCGGCACCAGATAGGGCGTGCCGTCCGCCGACGCCGTGGCCACCCAGGCGTCGACGTCCTCGGTCAGCCGCCGCTCGGTGTCCGCACGGCGCCGGTCACGGGTTCGGGGTTCTGCCATCGTCTCCACGGTCGCTTCTCCCGTTGTTCTCAGCGGTCCTGGAGGAGCCCGATGAGGTTGCCGTCGGGGTCGATGAGGGTGGCGACCAGGCGACCGCCGCCGACGTCGCTCGGGGAGTCCTTCACCGTGGCTCCGGCGGCCGTCATCTCGGCGACTTTCGCCGCGATGTCGGCCACGTGCCAGTGGGCCAGCGGCGAGGTCAGTCCCTGCGGCCCGCCGCCCGGCAGGAGGCCGATGTGCTGGCCGGCCGCCTCGAACCCGACGTAGTAGGTGTCGTCGACCTGCGGCGGGACACCGAGCAGCGCGGCATAGACCGCCTTGGCCCGGGCGAGGTCGGAGACGGGGTGCAGCACGGTCTTGATTCCCTGGGTGGCGGACCCTGACATGGTCATCTCCTGGTGTCTTGTGGTGTGTTCGCGCTGTTCGTTCGCTGTGGTCGAAGCCTCTCCCAGCGGGGGTACGGACCGCCTCCGTGCTCACCACGGAACGCACCACGGAGAGCAGTACGGAGGGCACTACGGATAATGAGTCGGTGTCCACACCAGAGATCTCGTCCCGGGAAGCCGAAGTGCTCGCCTTGCTCGGGGAGCACCTCAGCAACGCGGAGATCGCCGCCCGGCTGTTCATCTCCGTACGGACGGTCGAGTCGCACGTCTCCGCGCTGCTGCGCAAGTCGGGGATGCCGGACCGGCGGGCGCTCTCCCGGCACGCCTCCGAGCGCGCCCGTACGGGGGCCGGACGGACGCGCCCGGCCCCCGCGCTGCCCGCGCCCCTGACGGCCTTCGTCGGCCGGGTGCGGGAACGCGCCGAACTCGCCGCGGCGGTGACGGAGCGTCGGCTGGTGACGGCGGTGGGCCTGGGCGGGGTGGGCAAGTCGCGGCTCGCCCTCGCGGTCGCGGAGGAGGCGGCAGCGGACTTCGCCGACGGGGTGTGGTTCGTCGACCTGGTCCCGGTCACCGATCCGGGGCGGGTCGGGGCGGCGGTCGCGGCGGCCGTCGGCGTGGGCGAGCAGCCCGGACGCGGCATCGACGACGCGGTGGTGGCCGCGCTGGCGGGCCATCGCGCCCTGCTGATCCTCGACAACTGCGAGCACGTGCTCGACGGTGTGGCGCCGTTCCTGGAGCGTCTTCTCGTGGCCTGCCCCGGGGTTCGGGTGCTGGCGACCAGCAGGGCCCGGCTGATGGTGCCGTTCGAATGGGTCTTCCCGGTCCCGCCGCTCTCGCGGGTCGGCGGCGGCTCATCGGAGGCGGTCGCGCTGTTCATGGAGCGCGCGGCGGCGGTCGGCCGGGCACCCGTTGCGGCCGAACGCGAGCAGGTCGCCGCCCTGTGCGAACGGCTCGACGGCATGGCGCTCGCCATCGAACTCGCCGCCGCGCGGTGGTCCACCCTCGGCCTGGACGGCCTGACGGCCGGCCTCTCCGACCAGCTGCGGATCCTGGCGGGCGGCCCCCGGGCGGACGGCAGGCACCGTTCGGTGCGGGCGGTCCTCGACTGGAGCCACGACCTGCTCGAACCGCGGGACCGGGTGCTGCTGCGCCGGCTCTCGGTGTTCATGGCGCCGTTCACCGCGGAGGCGGCGGCCGAGGTGGCCGGGTTCGCGACGCTCGAACCGGCCGCCGTCGCCGACGGGCTGGGCAGACTCGCCGAACAGAGCCTGCTCGCCGTGACCCCTTCGGCGACCGGCACCCGCTACCACGCCCTGGAGACCATCCGCCAGTACGGGACGGAGCGGCTCGCCGAGGCCGACGAGACGGCGGACGTCCGCGCCCGGCACGTGAGCTGGTGCCTGACCGGCGCGGCCCACCTCGCCGCCGCGGGCGGAGCCGACTGGCGCGAACGGTTCGACGCGGTGGCGGAGGACTTCCGCGCCGCCCTCGGCTGGGCGGCCGACCGCCCCGAGCGGCGCGCGGACGCCCACCGGCTCGCCCTCGCCCTCGCCGGACTGACCTTCACCCGCAACCTGCTGGGCGAGGCACAGCAGCGGTACGAGCAGGCGGCCGGAGTCGCCGAGGACGCGGCGGCCGAAGCGCGGGCGCTGCGCCATGCCGCCGGCGTGGCGGGTTGCCGGAGACTGGGCGACGACATGTTCCGCCTGCACCGGGCGGCGGCAAAGGCCGCCCGCCGGGCCGGGGACGACGCGGGTGCCGGCCGCGACCTGGCGACCGCCGCGACCGTCGCGTACCGCTTCTCCACCTCCCTCGCGCGGATACCGCCGGTGGACGAGGTGGCCGCCCTGCTCGTACGGGCACGGGAACTGGCGGGGGACGACCCCGCGGCCGTGGCGGCCGTCGCGCTGGCCGAGGCCGCCGTGATCAGCGACGCGTTCGGCGCGATCCAGGGAGACGCCGACAACACCGTCCAGGAAACCGTCGAGAGAGCCGAACACGCCGTCCGGCTCGCCCGGCTCGCGGCCGACCCGGTGGCGGAGTCCGCCGCCCTCGACGGGCTCTCCGGCGCGCGGAGTTGGGCCGGTGACGCCTTCGCCGTGGCGGACGCCGCCCGGCGCCGCGTCGACGTCCTGGCATCGGTGCCGTCCACTCCCGCCGGTACGCACGAGGTGGCGGACGCCCTCGCGATGGCGGCCGGCACCGCGCTCGGCGTGGGCGAACTGCCCGCCGCCCGGCGGTGGGGCGAGCAGCTCGCCGACCATCCGCTGCTGGCCGAGGCGGGCCACCACGCCACGGCCTGGGTGCTGGCCGCGGATGCCTTCGCGGGCCGCGCCGACGACGTACTCAACCGCAGTGTGCGGTTCCTCGACGCGTGGGAGCGGAGCGGCCGCCAGCGGTCGCTCTCCCTCGGCGCCGCCGCCGCGTCCGTCGCCATGGTCCACGGCCTGCGCGGGGACCACGAGGCGCGGGCCGCCTGGCTCGTGACCGTCGACAGGGCGGACGGCGTCCCGGAACACCGGCACGGTTACGGCGCGGTGTTCGACGCCACGGTCCTGCTCCACCAGGGCGACGCCGAGGCGGCCTTCGAGCGGGTCGCGCCGGCGCCGGACGAGGTGTGGAAGTGGGTGTGCTGGATCTGGCTGCACTGGTACGTGGGGCTCCGCGCGGAGGCGGCGGTCCTCACCGGCCACGCCTCGGCCCGGGACCGGATCGCCGCCGCGCGGGAGGTGGTCGCGGGGAACCCGGTCGTCACCGCGCAGGTCGACCGGGCCGAGGCACTCCTCGACGGTGACCTGCCCCGACTCCTCGCCACCGCGAAGGCCTTCGAGGCGGCGGGCTCCCCCTACCAGTCGGCCCGCACGCTGCTGCTCGCGGGAGCCGACCACGCGGCGGCCGGGGCGGCGGGGCTGGTGGAACTGGGTCTGACGGCGGTGGCTCCGCGGCAGCCCTAGGAGCGGCGCGGAGCCGGTCCTCGGCCTCGGCCCCGCCCCCGTCCGGCAGGCGCGCGGCCAGTGCGTGATGTGTCGGTGCGTCGGTGCGTCGGTCGCCCACAGCCTCTGTCGGCCCGCTGTCGGCTCCGTGTCGGCCTCCTGTCGGCGGGGCCTGGCACCTTTCCAGAAGTCCGGTCGGGTCGTCCGCCCGGCAGACGGACGTACGGCCCACACAGGACCCCGCACGCCCCAGGGACGCAGGTCCGGGAGACACGGAACCCCCAGAACGAGGGAAGCACCATGATCACAGACGTCACGATCGTCGGCGCCGGACTCGGCGGCCTGATTCTCGCCCGCGTCCTGCACGTCCACGGCATCTCCGCCACGGTCTACGAGGCGGAAGCCTCCCCGGCGGCCCGCGCCCAGGGCGGAATGCTCGACATCCACGACTACAACGGCCAACTGGCCCTGCGTGCAGCAGGATTGATGGACGAGTTCCACGGTCTCATCCTGGAGGGCCGCCAGGCGATGCGGGTCCTCGACCGGGACGGAGCCGTCCTGTTCGACGTGCCCGACGACGGGACCGGCGGGCGCCCGGAAGTACAGCGCGGCGAGCTGCGACGACTCCTGCTCGACTCGCTTCCGCCCGGCACGGTTCGCTGGGGTCACAAGGTCAGTGGCGCCCGCGCCCTGGGCGGCGGGCGCCACGAGGTGGCCTTCGCCGACGGCGCCACCGTCACCACCGATCTGCTGGTCGGCGCCGACGGGGCATGGTCCCGGGTGCGTCCACTGCTCAGCGACGCGGTGCCCGAGTACACCGGCAGGGCGTTCGTCGAGACGTACCTGTTCGACGGCGACACCCGGCATCCGGTCACCGCGAAGGCGGTCGGCGGCGGGGCGATGTTCGCGCTGGCCCCCGGCAAGGGCATCCAGGCCCACCGGGAACGCGGCGACACCCTGCACACCTACGTGGCGCTGACCGGGACCCGGGAGTGGTTCGCCGCCATCGACTTCACCGACGCCGACGCGGCCACCCGGCGGATCGCGCGGGAGTTCGACGGCTGGGCGCCCGAACTCACCGCCCTGATCACCGACAGCGACACCGCGCCGGTCCTGCGCCTCCACCACGTGCTGCCGGTCGGCCACCGCTGGGACCGGGTGCCGGGGGTGACGCTGCTCGGTGATGCCGCGCACCTGGCGGTCCCGAACGGCGAAGGCGCCAACCTGGCCATGCTCGACGGCGCCGAGCTCGGCAAGGCCGTCGCCGGACACCCCGACGACGTCGAGGCCGCTCTCGACGAGTACGAGCAGGCGATGTTCCCCCGCGGCGGAGAGGCCGCGGCCGACGGCACGCGCCTTCATGAGCTCCTCTTCGGCGACGACGCGCCGCACGGCCTGATAGCGGCCTTCGTCGAAGACGGGACCCACTGAGGAGCCTGCCGCTCGGTGAAGCGATCATGGAATCAAGCAGTCAGCCGTGTTCCTCCGTCGCCGACCCGGCCGGCGGGTGACCGGCCCGGTCTTCTTCCCAGGAGTGCACCCCGTGTCAGCGCCTCAGCATGTTGCCCGCCCCACGCGTCCGGACGCCCCCGCGTCTGGGTGGAGGGGCACGGCCGTGTGCGCCACGGTCCTGGCGGCCGCGCTCGCGCTCGGCGCACCGCAATTCGGCCCCGCCTCCGCCGCCCGCGCCGCCGAACCCGCCCACAGCGCCGCGTCGCACACCGGGCAAGGCGTCACCGCGCCCGCCGCGGCGACGGTCTCGGAAGGGCAGGTCAAGGAGGTGGCGGCGGGCGGTGTCCTCACCTATCCGAGCGTCACCAGCTGCCTGACCGTCACCGTACGGCTGCGGGACGGCGGTTTGGTGGGTGCGCACGCCAGCCTCTTCCAGGTCCCCGGTGAACTGCGGTCCGATCAGATCCTGGCCGCGCTGAAGAGGCTCGTCGCAAGCCGTCCCGTGAGCGCGGTCGAGGTCAAGGGGGCGGTGGGCGCCTGGCACCCGAGCTACTTCACCAAGGCGATCGAGGGTTACGGGGAGGGTGAGCAGGTGCCTGTCCCGCAGGGCCCGGACGTGGACGGTCTCGCCCGGCAGGTCGCGCGGGGGCTCGGCCTGCCGCAGACCCTGGTGACGGTCGAGGACGTCCCCGACGGGGACCAGATCGTCACCTGAGGGCACGGCGGCCATCGCCCGAGGGGCCCGGCCCGGGCCAAGCCCCTCCGCCGAGTGTGTGGGGCCGACCGGGCGAGATGGGCGGCCACCGCGCATGAACGCCCCCGTTTGGGGCGAGGGCTGACAACCATGGCCACTCTGCCGCGCCTCGCCCCCATGCTCGCCACCCCGGGCTCGCTGCCGCCCGTACGCACCGAACAGCTGTGGAGCGCGGAGACCAAGTACGACGGGCAGCGCGCGCTGGTGTACCTGCCCGGCGACCGGACCATGGTCATCCGCTCGCGCTCGGGCGCGGACATCACCGCCGCGTACCCCGAACTCCACGGTCTGGCGGAGGTCATCGGTGACGTACCGGCCGTGCTCGACGGGGAGATCGTCGTCCTCGACGAGGCGGGGCGCCCGGACTTCGAACGGCTCCAGCCGAGGATGGGGCTGGCCGGCTCCCCGGCGAAGGCGGGCCGCCTCGCGGCCCGGGACCCGGTGCATCTGGTCCTGTTCGACGTGGTGTTCCTGGCCGGCCGGGACCTGACCCGCCTCCCGTACACCCGGCGCCGGAGCACTCTGGAGGAGCTGGTGGCGGCAGGACCACGCTGGTCGGTTCCCGGCGCGGTCACCGGACACGGCCGGCAGACCCTGGAATTCGCCCGCGAACACGGCCTGGAAGGCATCGTGCTCAAACGGCTCGATTCGGTGTACGAACCCGGCCGGCGGTCACCGCACTGGATCAAGATCAGGAACGTCCGCACCCTGGACGTGGTCATCGGCGGCTGGCTGCCCGGCCAGGGACGTCTCACCGGACTGCCGGGCGCGGTCCTCGTCGGGCAGACCCAGGACGGAGTCCTGGCGTACCGCGGCAGCGTCGGCACGGGGTGGAACGAGCGCGAACGCGCCGAACTCGCCCACCTGTTGGGCATCGCGGCGATGGACGAGTGCCCCTTCACCCCCGCCCCCGCGGTGCCCGGCGCGCGCTGGGTCCTGCCGCGCCTGGTCGCCGAGGTCCGCTACACCGCCCTCACCCGGGCCGGCCTGCTGCGCCACCCGGTCTGGCACCGACTCCGCCCGGACCTCGCGCCCTAGGCCGCCCTGGGGGCTGTCCCCGCCAGGGCGGCGGGGACAGCCGTGAAGCAGCTGTCAGGCTGCGACCCACCCTGTCTTGAGGGCGCTGGAGTTGGGGAAGTCCAGGTAGAAGTAGACACCGTCGTTGAAGTCTGTGCCCAGGACGGTCCACTTGGCGGCCTTCGCCGTGACCCAGCCCTTGCAGACCTTGTTGTCGGGGTTTCGATTCTTGAGGTAGCACAGCTTCATCTTCGTGTCCCGGTCCGGCTTGACCTGGATGTCCGTACACCGGTTGGTGGTCACGTAGTAACCGTCGCCCTGGGGCGCGTAGTTGTAGCCGTCGTACGACCAATCGCCGTTCAGGCAGGATGAGGCGACCGACGCATGTCCCGCCGACGCGGCGGTCGAGTCCTCGGACGGTGCGGCTGTCGCGGCCCCGCCGAGGATCCCGGCGGCGAGGACGCTCGCCGCGAGCGTGGTGGTGAGCTTCGTACGAGTGAGCACAGTGGCTCTCCTTCTGGTGCTCGATCACGGATGTTCGGTCACGGAGGCCCCTCGGGGCGTCCCGTGACCGATTCCACCGGCCTTCGGATTGTTCGTCAGCCCTGGTCCGAGGTGCTGAACAATCCTGTCGGCGGGGCGCTCGGGCCCGCTTGTGGCGGGCGGACGGCGTCCCTTGGCCGAGACCCGCCTTCTCGTCCGTGGTGGGGTTCCGTAGGTTGAGCCCGTAGATCATGAGGGGGATGGGGCGGTGGGGCGCAGGGAGAAACCGGTGGACCCGGAGGCGGGGCCGGTCCAGCGATTCGCGTGCGAGCTGCGCCGACTGCGGCAGGAAGCCGGTGGGTTGTCGTACCGTGCGATGGCCCGGCGCACCGGGTATTCGGTCACCGTGCTCTCCCAGGCGGCGGCCGGGGAGCGGCTGCCGTCGCTCCCGGTCCTCCTCGCGTACGTGACCGCCTGTGGCGCCGACACGGCTTCGTGGGAGCGGCGTTGGAAGGAGGCCGAGTGCGCGGATGCCGAGCGGCTCCCGTCGGCTGAGGAGGGGCAAGGGCCGTACCAGGGCCTGATGCGCTTCGAGGCCTCCGATCACGAGCGGTTCTTCGGCCGGAAGCGGCTCGTGGACGATCTGAGTGACGTGCTCCGCACGCATCGGTGCGCCGCGCTCGTGGGCCCCTCCGGGAGCGGCAAGTCCTCTCTGCTGCGTGCCGGACTGATCCCCCACCTCCAGCGGACGACGGACCCTCTCCTGCGCCCCGCCGCACTGCGTGTTCTCACGCCCGGCGAACATCCCGTACGCACCCACGGCGAGGTGCTCGCGCCCGCGTCGGGGAGCGGCGACACGTGGCTGGTCGTCGACCAGTTCGAGGAGGTGTTCACCCTCTGCCAGGACTCCGATGAGCGCGCCGCCTTCATGGAGCTGCTGCTGAGCGCGGATGCCCCGGAGAGCCGGCTGCGCGTGGTCCTGGGTATCCGCGCCGACTTCTACGGCCGGTGTCTCCAGCACCCCGGCCTCGTACCTGTGTTGCGCCGGGCGAGCGTGCCGATCGGCCCGATGAGCCCGCAGGAACTGCGGGAAACGGTCGTCAAGCCCGCCGCCACACAGGGTCTGATCGTGGAGCGGGCGTTGACCGCCCGGCTCGTCGAGGAGGTCACCGACGAGCCGGGCGGTCTGCCACTGCTTTCCCACGTCCTGCTGGAGACTTGGCGCCGACGCCGCGGCCGCACCCTGACGATGAGCGCCTACGAGGCCGCGGGAGGGCTGCACGGCGCCATCGCCCAGACCGCGGAGGACCTGTACGCCGCGCTCTCGTCGGATCAGCGCGTCGTCGCCCGCAGGATCCTGTTGCGACTGATCACCCCGGGACAGGGGGTGCCGGACACTCGCTGCCCGGTGAACCGCTCCGCCCTGGAGAGGCCGGGCGTCGACGGGGACGAGACCCGCACGGTCCTGGACCGGCTGGCGCGCGCTCGGTTGATCACGCTCGACGAGGAGACCGTCGATCTCGCCCATGAGGCTCTGATCACGGCCTGGCCCCGGCTGCGCGGCTGGCTTGACGAGGACCGGGAACGGCTGCTCCTGCACGGTCGCCTCCGGCAGGACACACAGACGTGGCAGGAGCTGGGCCGCGACTCCGGGTCCCTGTACCGAGGCGTGCGGCTGGCCGAGGCGGAGGAGGCGTTCGGGCCCGGAACGGCGGAAGCCGAACTCACCTCCGCGGAGGCCGCGTTCCTGGCGGCCGGGCGGGCCGCGCGTGCGCGCGAACACCGGCGTCGGCGGAGCTCGGCGGCCGTCCTGGCCGTACTTGTGGTGCTGGCCTTGGTGGCGGGTGTGGTGGCCTGGCAGCAGAACCGTGCGGGCGACCAGCGTCATGCGGAGGCCGCCTCCCGCCGCCTGGCGTCGCTGGCGGAGAACATGCGTGCCACCGACCCCCGGACGGCCCTGCGGTTGAGCGCGGCGGCGTGGCGCATCAAGCCCACGGATGAGGCGAGAGCAGCGGTGCTGGGGGCGACGGCGCAGCGCGAGCAGGACGCGTTCGCCGTCCCGGGCGGGCGGCCCGACGACATGGTCCTGCTCAGCGGGGACGGACAGACGATGATCGCGACCTCGCGAACCGGAGACCGGGTGAGGGGCTGGGACGTGGACAGCCACCGGCGCACCGGCGGCTTCCGCCTGTCCGAGGGGGAGATGCCGGTGGGGCTCACCCCGGACGGACGGCGGGTGTTGATGCAGGGGGACCATGGACTGCGCGTCCGTGATCTGGCGTCCGGCAAGCCGATGGGTGGGCCCATGGCTCCCTCCCGCGAGAGAGCGCTCTTCTCCTCCACCCCCAGTGGACGCACGGCGCTGGCGGAGGACAGCACACGGGTGGAGCTGTGGGACCTGCGGCGAGGACGCAGGGCATTCCTGCACGAAGGCGACGACCTCCAATACGTGACCGTCAGCGGAGACGACCGCTACCTGGCCCTGTGTGACGGGGACTCACTGGAGGTGTGGGACATCGGCTCACGGCGCCGACTGCGCACCCTGCGTACGGCGGCACTGTCCCGTGCCGCCTGCGGTGGCGAGTCGGAACTGCGCTTCGGTCCGGAGAACGACAGGCTGCTGCTGGTGGGAGAGGACATACGCGGCTACGACCTCGCCACAGGCAGGAAGGTGCTCGACGTCGAGCACAAGCGAACGCTGAGCGATCTCGCGTTCAGCTCGGACGGGCGCCTCGCCGCCACCGTCGACAGCGAGGCGATCACCCTGTGGCGGGTCCTGGCGGACAGATACGAGATCGTGCACCGGTACCGCCTCTCCGGCGAGTCTGTCGGGAATCTGCGGCTGGACCCCGGACACCGGGTGATCCGCTATCTGGAGGAAGACCGTGGTGCGAACGCGGCCGTGCGGACGCTGTCCCTGGGCGAGACAGCCGCCGACTGGGAGCGAACACCCTCTCTGGGGACAGCCTTCAGCCCGGACGGCAGGAAGATCGTCACAGCTCGCGAGAACGGCGGGCGCGTGCGATTCGAGGTGCGGCCCACCGCCGGCGGTGGACGGCCTGTGGCGCTTCCGCCGGCCGACTGCGACACGAGCGGGACCTCCTTGTGCTGGGTCCTGTTGGCTTTCAGCGGCGACGGCCGGACGCTGGCATACGGTGCCGCCGCCCTGGACGCGGAGGACGAGCACCTCCTTCTGCGCCCCCAGCGGATAAGAGTGTGGGACCTGCGGGCGAACCGCAGGCGCGCGGAGCTCACCTTCGGTGCGAAGGGACAGGCCGCCCAGTCGATCGCGCTGAATCCCGACGGCACGTCCCTGCTCGCGTTGCGCCAGGACCCCGAGCCCGCCCTGGTGACCTGGGACGTACGGGACGGCAGCAAGGCGGTTCGGCCGGTGTGGGGCGACGACGCCTTTGAGGTCGTGGCTCGTATCCTCACGAGCCCCGGGAGCGGCGTCATGGCGACGCGGCCGGACGGACTACGCCTCGCCACCACCTTCGGCACCGTATTCGCCCTGCCCTCAGGTCGCATGACCGAGGACGCCAGTGCGTCCCTGAGTACCGGCGTAGCCCTGGCCTACCCGCCCGACGGCGAGCGGCTCGCAGTGGGTGAAAGTACCGGCCGGGTGACCCTGTACGACGACGACATGCGGCGTGTGGCTTCTCTCGCCGGGACGCTTTCGGGGCTGGACAGCGGGTTGGAATCCGCGGATGCCCTGGCCTACTCCCACGATGGCAGGACCCTCGCCGTCGGCGGCGACGAGGGCACCGTCCGTCTCTGGGACACCGCCTCCGGCCGCCCCCTGGGCGGCCCGCTGCCCACCGCCGACGACGCCGTCACGGCGGTCGCTTTCAGCAAGGACGGGAACGTTCTCGTGGCCGGGAAACATGTGCCCCTCAGCTCGTACGCCATCGACCCCGACCACGCCACCGACACCGTCTGCGAACGGGCCCGCGGCGGCCTGTCCCGCACCGCCTGGAAGACATACATCCCGGACATGCCGTACCGCGACGTCTGCTGAGGCGGTCGGGTCGCCGAGGCGTTTCCGGCGACGGCAATGCCGTCTTCCGCAGGCCGACGGGTCAGGTACAGGGCCCCTGGTCCATCAGCGTGCAGCCCCTGGAACCCTGGGGACCGTCCGGCAGACCGCCGCCCGCGCCCGCCTCAGCCATCCACGAGCGGACGGAGCAGTTCCGTGCCCTCGGGCCAGTCGCCCAGGCCGCTCTCCGTATTGAGGTGGCCGTGGCTCCCGATGGGATGGTGGGACGCGCCCCACGCGTGGGCGAAGGCGACGGAGGTCGCTGTGTCGCAGTACGGGTCGTCGTCGCTCGCCACCACCAGGGCCGGGCACGGCAGGGCCCGCGCCGACAGATCCGTGAAGGTGGGGGCCGCCTGCCGGGGGAAGGCCGTACCCCCGGGGTCCGGCGGCGCCACCAGAAAGGCCGCCACGGCCCCGGGGAGCGGACGCGTCCGCTCCAGCCACTCGGCCGCCGCCCAGCAGCCGAGGCTGTGCGCCACCAGCACCACTCGTGCGTCCCGCCGGGAGGCCGTCTCGTACGCGGACTGCACGGCCGCCACCCAGTCCGGCAGGTCGGGCCGTTCCCACGACGCGGGCGCGATCCGGACCGCCGACATGCCCCACCGCTTCTCCCACCGGCTCTGCCAGTGCCCCTCGTTGGACCCGCCGATCCCAGGGGTGACGACGTACGCGACCATCACCTACCGTCCTTCCAATCGTGGCCCTCCCCGTCCGCGGGCCGGCCCTGGGGCGATTCTCGATGGACCAGTGGGCACGGCCGGGCCCAGCAAGTGATCTCAAGGAAAGTGGGGGCGACGACGATGGAATCACTCGACGACATCGACCGGGTGATAGTGGAGCTGCTCCAGGCGGACGGCCGGCTCTCCGGGGCCGAGGTGGGCCGCCGTGTCGGGCTCTCACAGTCGGCCGCCGGTGCGCGCATCCAGCGCCTGGAGAAGAGCGGGATCATCACCGGGTACCGCGCGGTCGTCGCCCCTGCCGCGATCGGGCTCAACATCCACGCCGTCATCCGCCTGCGCACCAGCCACGCGCAGCTGTCCGGAGCGCTCGCCCTCGCAGCCCGCATCCCCGAGGTGGTCTCCACCCTCCGAGTGACGGGCGAGGACTGCCTGCTCTTCGACGTGCACTGCCCCCACGCCGAACGCCTCGAGCAGGTGGTGGACTCCCTGGCCCGCTACGGTCCGGTCACCACCTCCCTCGTACTCCGCAGCTATCCCCCCAAGCCACTGCCGACGGAGCCCTTTTCGGGGCTGGGGGCGGGGGAGCACGGCCGACTCAACCGCAAGTAGCGCCAAGCTGGTTGGTGTCGCTCGTCCATGACCGTTTGTCAGCTCGCCGTTTAACGTCCGGGCAGGCGGGACGGTCCTCAGTCGAGCCAGATCATCATGGCGTGGCCATCAGAGGCCGCGGCGTGGAAGAACTCCGTCAGAGGGGTGAACAGATCTCGGGCCCAGCCCAGCGATGCCGGCGAGTCCCAGATCTGGGGGTAGATCTCGGCTGCGGCGAGTTCGGAGTGATCGACGCCTTGGATCAGCTGGTCGTAGGTCATCTGTGCCAGTGTGTCGGCGGCCAGCCGTACACGGTCAGCAGTCACGTATCGCGGCGGCCCGTAGCCCCAGTCATCGGCCGCGGCGAAGGGCTCCTCCCCATGCACGATGTCCACCGGGAACACCGAACGCTTCAGCAGGAAATCCAGCAGGTGCCAGGTCTTGTGCGTGGTGAAGTGACGAGCCTCGGCCGGTGTCGTCTCCCTTTCTTCCTGGGCGTCCTGGATCTCCTCGGCGAGGTCCAGAGCCCACTCGGGATCCTTCAAGGCTCGGGTCAGTTCTTCGGGTGTGACGCGCAGGTACTCGCCGTTCATGCTCATGGGCGGCAGCTTATGGAGAGGCTCTGACAGCGGATCCGGTTGCTCATCACGTGCGGCGCGGTTTGGTGCCGACCTTGCGGTGGTGCCGGCGGCAGAGCGCGTCGCGGACGGCATCGGCGAGCGGGGCCGTGATGTCGGCGGTGCCGGGAACGATGATCGTGTCCGCGGGACCGAGACCGTCCAGTCCCCAGGGCACGCGCATCGTGAAGGTGCCGGCATCGATCTCCGGCCGCTCGGCGCAGACGCGGATGTCGAAGGGGATCACCTGGTCCAGAGTCAGGATGGCGACGGTGTGCATGGCAGGAAGGTGTCTGTCCTCCGGCTTCTCTTTAAGGGCCTCGGGGGTGCTGTTTCCACGCTTACAGCAGGTCAGAAGCCTGTCGGTCTGCCTGGCGTTATTTCGTTGGAAGGTGGCACCAATGCCACTTGGGGGTGGGGTGGCGCCCGCCTAGCGTCGGGAACGACTCCGGCACGGGCCGGATGACACCACCCGCGAAGGACCTTCTCCGTGCATGCCCAGCTCATTTCGTACGTCGACTTCGACCCGCTCGACGTCATCGCCCCCGATGAAGTACTGAACGCCGGCCGACGCCGTGCCGTCCCGGCGGTCGCGGGCCACTGACGATGACGAAACTTCTCCTCTCCCTGCACGTCCTGGCGGCCGTACTGGCCATCGGGCCGGTCACGGTCGCCGCGAGCATGTTCCCCAAGGCGCTGCGCCGCGCGCACAGCGTCCACGGCGGGCCCGAGGCCCTCGTCGACCTGCGCACCTTGCACCGCATCTGCCGCGTCTACGCCGGCATCGGCATCGCGGTTCCTCTCTTCGGATTCGCCACGGCCAGCAGCCTGGACGTCCTGGGCAGCGGATGGCTGATCACCTCGATCGTCCTGACCGCCCTGGCCGCCGCCGTCCTCGGCCTGCTGATCCTGCCCGCCCAGGAGAGCGCCCTCACCGCAGCTCAGGCCCCCGACCCCCGCCCCGACGGCCACCCCGCCGCCCGGCTCGCCATGCTCACCGGCGTCTTCAACCTGCTGTGGGCGACCGTCACCGTCCTGATGATCGTCCGCCCCGGATCCACCACGGGAGCCTGACCATGCACCCACGCCCCCTGCGCATCGCGGCGCACGTCGAACTCATCTCGCTCATCGTCATGTTGGGCAATCTCGCCACCGCCCACCTCAAGCCGTTCTCCTCCGTGATGGGCCCCACCCACGGCTGCGCCTACCTGTTCGTCGTGATCGCGACCTGGCGCCTGTCGTCGGCCACGGGCGCCACCAAAGCCGTTGCCGTCATTCCCGGCATCGGCGGTCTCCTCGCGCTACGGCGGCTCCGCCCCGTCGCCGACACCGACCGACCCGCCAAGGATCCGGTGCTTGTCACCGAGGAGTGAGGCGAGGCAGCGGCGTGGACGGCCCCCGGATGTGGGCGCCGTCCACGCACGCGCGGAACCAGTGGGGTTCACCGGCCGCGTTGGGCTCAGAGGGGGATCTTGGTGATGTCAGGGCGTCACGGAGAGGCTAGCGAGGTGCCGCGAGTACGTCCCGGAGTACGTTCTCGAGCGTGACGCGGGCCAGCTCGTGTCGCACGGTCTCCTCGATGCCCTCGTAGATGCTCTGCATGGCCGGCTGGATGCCGTGACCCACCACGCAGCCCTGGTCCGGGGTGGCGCGGTGCATGGCGAACAGCGGGCCGGGTTCCACTGCCTCGTACACGTCGAGCAGGGTCATCGACTCCAGCTCGCGCGCCAGCGACCAGCCCGCGCCCACGCCCCGCCGGGACTCTACGAGCCCGGCCCTGCGCAGCTCGCCGAGCAACCGCCTGATCACCACGGGATTGGTGTTCGCGCTCGTCGCGATCTGCTCGGAGGTGGCGACCTCATGGCCCTGGCGCTGATAGAGACCGATCCAGGCCAGCGCGTGGGCGGCGATGGTCAGCCTGCTGTTGGCGCTCATGGGCTCCTCCTCTCGACCACGACGCTTCATGATACGGCAGTCGTAACAGCAGAGGTTGCATCCGTCTGTCGTAACAATTAATGTTGCGACAGCCGGAAAGGGTCAATCAACGAGGTGAGAAGAATGAGCAAGCCACTCACGGGCAAGGTCGCCCTGGTCACCGGGGGATCGCGCGGACTGGGAGCCGCGACCGTACGGCTGCTGGCCCAGCAGGGCGCTGACGTCGCCTTCACCTACGTCAGCTCCGAGAAGCAGGCGCAGGCCGTCGTCGACGAGGTGCACGGCACGGGAGCCAAGGCGGTCGCCTTCCGGTCCGACCAGGCGGACACGAGCCGGGCGCCGGCGCTGATCGACGACGTGGTCGCACACTTCGGCGGCCTGGACATCCTCGTCAACAACGCGGCGATCTCGGTGGAGCAGGGCCGCACGGTGGACGACCCGGACGCCGACACCGCCGCACTGGACCGGATGCACGCCACCAACTACCTCGGCGTGATCGCCGTCATCCGGGCCGCCTCCCGAGTGCTGCGCGCGGGCGGCCGCATCATCACGGTGAGTTCCGGACTGGGCTCCCGGGTCGGCGTCCCGGGAGTCGCCGACTACGCGGCGACCAAGTCAGGCATCGAGAGGTACACCATGGGGGTCGCACGGGACCTCGGGCCCCGCGACATCACGGCCAACGTCGTGGAAGCCGGGCTGATGGACAGCGCCATGCAGCCGCCGGACCCCGAGACCCTCAAGGCCCTGCTCAGCTCGCTGTCCCTGCAACGCATGGGGCACCCCGACGAAATCGCCGCCGCGATCGCCTTCCTGGCGAGCCCCGCCGCGTCGTACGTCACGGGCGCGGTGCTGGACGCCCACGGCGGCTACAACGCCTGAACCCGAGCCCCTGCCGCGCGCCCCGAAGGACATCGCGTCTTCGGGGCGCGCACCGCCGGCGACCCGCGTGTGCGTTGGTACGCCTCACGAAGCCGCGCGAAGAAAGGTGTCGAGCCGGTCGATGAAACCGGGCGCCGCGGCGACGAAGTGTCCGGCGCCCGGGCATACGGCACGCTCGCCGTCGAGTGCGACCGCGACGGCGTCGCAGATCCGCTCGTGGGCGGCCGCGTGGTCCCCCGACGCGACGAGCACCGGGACGCGGGCCCGGCGGATGAGGTCGAGCCGTGGACGAGCCCGGCTGGGGAGCCGGGCTCCGTGCGCCCGGTCGACGCCGGCGGCCACATGAGGCGGCAGCGGGCCGTCGTCGACGGGGGCGCCCGCGAGGCGCAGGAACTCCCGCAGTTCGGCGGGGTCCGTGCCCATTCCGTGGGTGAGGACCGCGTCGCCGAGGCGTTCGAGCCGCACCACGTCGGGATCGTCCGGGACGAGGAAGGTGAGGGGCGGCTCGATCAGGGTGAGCGAACGCACGCTGTCCGGTGTGGCCGCCACCGCGGCCAACGCCCCGAGGGTGCCGTAGGAGTGGGCGACGACGTGCGGACGGCCGGCGAGCAGCGGTGCCAGGTCCAGGGCGTCCACCTCGTGGTCCTGACCTGCCCGGGGCGTCGGACTCGGCGGATAGCCGCGCCGATGGACGTACGCCAGCGTCCAGCGGTCGGCCAGCGCGGACAGAGCGTCCCACGTCGTTCGCGGGCCGGCGCCCCCGTGCACGAGCAGGACCTCCGGCCCCGAGCCGACGCGCACCACCACGACTTCGTCCACGGAGCGAGAGCATAACGGCGCGCGCCGCGTTCGGTGTTGCGGAAACGCCGTGGGCGTACGTCTCACCGGCCCCCCTAACACCCCTGACCCCGCAGGGGAGTTGAATACTGGGATGAGTGCCGCGCTATACCGCCGGCGAGGGCCGCCCGCCCAGCCGCGGCGCAAAGGGGGACGAGCCGTGACAGGGAAAGACACCCCCGCGCTCCCGGCGCTCTGGCGGGAGCCCTTCGAGCTGGCCTGGGAAACGTTCAGGGTGGGCAGCCGCCCCGTCGGCGCCGTGTTGCTCGACGCCCGCGGCAGGATGGTGGCGCGCGGGCGCAACCGCAGCCAGGAGCCGACCGCCCCGCCGGGACAGCTCGCCGGGGCCGCCATCGCGCACGCCGAGGTCAACGTCCTGGCCCAACTGCCGAGCGGGAGGCGGTACGCGGACCACCGGCTCCTCACCACGCTGGAACCCTGCCTCCTGTGCAGCGGCGCCCTCCTCCACGCCCACGTCGGCACCGTGCTGTACGCGGCGCCCGACCCCATGTGGCGCGGCATCGAGCGGATTCCGTCCGTCGGCGGTGCCATCGCGGCGCGCTGGCCTCGGCGCGAGGGCCCGGCGCCGGGGCCGCTCGCGGTCTTCGGCGGCATGCTGATGCACCTCTGGAGCCTCCGCCAGGGTGTGCCACCAGGGGCGGGTGGGTCAGGAGATGACGACGGGGCGCTCGCGCTGGCCCGTCACTGTCTGGAGATCCCTGCGTTCCTGGACCTCGGAACGGCGGAGGCCGCGTACCGGCTCGCCCTGCGGGTGATCGCGGACGGCGGGCCGTAGCGGCTGCTGCGGTGAACGCGACGGTGGCCGGGAGACACGGAGTCTCCCGGCCACCGTCGCTACCTGCGCCGGGCCGCCAAGCGACGCAGGAAGGCGCCGCGGTCCGTCAGCCTGCCGCGGCGAGCGTCGTGCCGATCTCGCGGAGGAAGTCGTCCAGGTCGCCGGGGTTGCGGGAAGTGATGAGGTCCCAGTCGTTGGCGCCGCAGTGCATCACGGACTTGTCGACCCAGGTGCCCTTGGCGTTGCGGATGTCCGTGGCGACCGAGGCGTACGAGGTGAGGGTCTTGCCCTCCAGGACGTCGGCCTCCACCAGCAGCCACGGTCCGTGGCAGATCGCGGCGATCGTGCGGCCGGACTCCGCGAAGGAGCGGACCATCGATACGGCGGTCTCCTCCAGCCGCAGGGAGTCGGCGTTGACCGTGCCTCCCGGTACCAGCAGCAGGTCGTACGAGGACGCGTCGGCGTCGGCGAGCTTGAGGTCGGGCTGCACGGTCTTGCCCGGGTCCTTGTCGCCGACGAGGGTGCGGATCTCCTCACCCGAGACGGCGGCCACGTCGACGTGCGCGCCCCGCTCCCGCAGGTGTTCCACCGGCACCACCAGCTCGTCCTGCTCGACTCCGTAGTTGGTGACGATCGCCAGAACGCGGTGGCCGTTCAGTGTGTTCTCCGCCATGACGGTGCCTTTCCTCTGGTGCTGTGCCGTGCTGTGCCGTGTTTTGGTGCGGTGCGATGGCCGCAGTGCCCGTTCGAAGTCGATCGAACGCTCCGGTACCCCTCTTCAGCATGAGCACACGCCGGGGCGCCGCCAGACGAAGGCGGCGACCGGAGTAACCGGCACAGGAGTCGGGTGCCCCGGGTGCCCGGAGGGATTCGGGACCAAAGGCCCGAATTCACATCTCGTACGGCGTTCCGTCCCGGCTCCTCTCGTACGGAGTCCTGTCCGGCCCGGCTCCCGCCCCGGTGCCCCTCCCGCGTCACGCCGTACCGAGCGGCTGCGCGTTGCCGTCGTTGTCGCAGTGCACGGTCCACGGGCGGTCGGAGCGGACGAGGTTCTCGTGGAAGCGGATCTGCACGGTGGTGGGCGGCCCCGCGCCCGGCACGTCGGCGTGGGCGGCGGTGCTGGCGAGCTGACTGACGGCGGGGACCTGGAGATCCTTGACGGTCACCGGGAGGTAGACGTCGACCGCGTCGGTGTAGTCGTCCGCGCCCGCCTCCAGGCCCACGACCAGATCGATGTCGTCGCCCCGCGCGGAGAGGATGATGATCGGCAGCTGCCGGGTCTCCCGGATGCGGCGGCACACCTCCAGGCCGGACATGCCCGGCAGCATCAGGTCGAGCAGGACGAGATCGGGGCGGAACCGCTCGAGGGTGAGCAGGCCGGTCTCACCGCTCGCCGCCACCTCCGGCTCGTGACCCCGCCGACGCAACGCCGGCGACACCCCTTTCTGCACCGCGGGATCGTCCTCGATCAGCAGAACTCGTGCCATGGCGATGTGCTTTCTCCGGGTAGGTGTCGGGGCCGGCGGGGACCGGCGTCGGGCCGTCTCGTCGCTCCCCGTCCTCTTCGTCCCTCTCTTCGGGCACCGTGATTTTTGATCTTCGCCCACTTTCTGGATGTTTGTCGTTCCTCGTGCCGTCCCGGTCCGCGCTCAGCCACCGGCGTCGAGCTGTGTGACGTCCACCGATCCGACCCCTGTCCGGGGCTCGGGGACGGCGGCCCACAGGGCGGCCAGCGCGGCGAACACGGCCACGAGCGCGAGGGCGCCGCGGCGGCCGTGTGCCCAGCGGGCGCGGAAGCGGACGGGATCCTCCACCAGGTACTTGGAGAGCGCCGCGGCCGCCACGGAGACGGCGATGACGAGCGCGGTACGGTCCCAGCCCGTCCGCCCGAGGCGCTCCTCGCCCAGCAGTACGTAGACGGGCCAGTGCCACAGGTAGAGGCTGTAGGAGATCGCGCCGAACCAGCGCAGCGGCGCCCAGCCGAGGACACGCCCGACGGGGCCGTCCGGGGCCTGGGCTAGGCAGCCGATGAGCAGGGCGGCGGCCAGCGCGTGCAGGAACAGTCCGCCGCGGAAGAGGGAGGGGGCCTCCTGGCCGTCGGCCAGGATCCAGTAGGCCGCGATGGCGCACGCCGCCACCACCGCCGCCCGGGACGCGACCCGGGTGCCCCACCGCTCCAGGAGGCGGGTCGCCGGCCCGGTGGCCATCAGCGCGCCGAGCAGCAGCGAGAGGGCGGGCGTGTCCGTGCCCTCGTACACCCGCGTGGTGTCGACGGGATCGGTCAGGGCGATCATGAGCCCCAGCGAGACCAGCGCCCCGACGGCGGCCACGACGGCGACCCGCCCGCCGCCCCCGCCGCGCCGGCGCCGGCCCCAGGTGAGCAGGCACAGCACCGGCGGCCAGACGAGGTAGAACTGCTCCTCCACCGCGATGCTCCACAAGTGGCTGAACACCCTGGTGTCGGCGGCGTCCCAGTAGCCGACCTGATCGGCGATGAAGTGCCAGTTCACGAGGTTGCCAAGCACCCAGGGGGTGTCGTCGAGGCCGAACCGCAGCAGGGTCGCCGAGCCGAGGCCCCACACCAGCAGCAGGGTCCCGGCGACCGCCACGGCGAGCGCGGGCAGCAGGCGGCGGGCGCGCCGGCCCCAGAAGGCGACCAGGTCGACGCGGCCGTCCCGGGCCGCCTCCTTCAGGAGCAGGCCGGTGATCAGGAACCCGGACAGGACGAAGAAGAGGTCCACCCCGAGGAAGCCGCCGCCGAACCGGCCCGCGTGGAAGAACAGCACACCCAGGACGGCCAGGCCGCGCAGGCCGTCCAGGGGTGCGATACGGCGCCCGACCGGGGCGGGCGCGCACGATGGGGTCGTGGACATGGGCTACTTGCAGCCCAGCGGACCGTAGACCTTGTCACCGGTCCAGGCGCCGGTGGCCCACTGGTCGGCCGGGGCGGGCGTGAAGGAGTACATCCGGCCCAGCTCCTTGGTCAGCCACTGCGCGAAGGCGGCCGAACCCTGCTGGCAGGAGTGGATGCCGTCCTTGCTGCGCTGCGCCTTCTTCGCGGTGCTGTCGGTCCCCCACAGGGCGGCGGAGTCCAGGAGGTGGACCTTGTCCGCATGGTCGGCGGCGACCTTCCGGGCCGACTCCGGGGCCGTCTTGATCTCCGCCTCGTGCGGCTTGTAGAAGTCGTCGATCTTGAAGGGCGGCGGCGTGACGATGACGAGTTCGGCGCCCGCGTCCTCGACGGTCTCGGCGAGCTTCTCGTAGGCGGCGCGCTGCTCGGCCGGCTTGCCCCAGTCGTACGTGGTGATCTGGTACGCCACGACGTCCGGCTTGACGGACTTGAGTTTTCCGGGGAGCTGCTCCCAGGTGGTTTTCGCGATCTCACCGATGACGCCGCCGCCCCCGTCGGCGGCCATCGACGTGAAGGACGCGCCGCCGGCCTTCAGGGCCGCGCCGAGCGCCGGGGCCTCGGCGCCGGCGATGGAGTCGCCCATCCACAGGACCGTGGGCGTGTCGATGTTCTTGTCGCTCTTGCCGGGGGACTTCTCGGCGTCGGAGCCGGACTTGCCGCCGCCACCGCACGCCGTCAGGCCGACGAGGCCGATCGTCGCGAGGAGGGCGAGGGCGGCGGTGCGCCGCCGGGAGGGGTGCCGGTGGCTCGGGGAGGGGGTGTTCTCACTGTTCATGCCCTCCAGCAGAGCCCCTGAAGCCGCAGGTCAGGGGCTCTGTCATCGTTTCATCACGGAGCGGGAGAGCTCCCGTCACACGCGGCGAGCGGCACGGTCACGCAAGGGCGCTGCCCGGCGCGGAACGGCCGCAGCGGGATGTACGTAAAGGCGTACGGGTCAGTGGGCGATGCCGTCGATCAGGTCCCTGGCCCCCTGGCGCAGCAGCGCGACGGCCACGGAGGTGCCGAGCGTGGCGGGGTCGAGCGGGCCCGCCCACTCGTGGGCGTTGAGCACCGTCTTTCCGTCGGGGGTGAACACACAGGCCCGCAGCGACAGGTCGCCGCCCCGCTCCGAACGCGCGTACCCGGCGATCGGCGAATTGCAGTGCCCCTGCAGGACGTGCAGGAACATGCGCTCGGCGGTCGCCTCCCGCCACGCGTCCGTGTCGCCGAGATCCGTCACGGCGTCGATCGTCGCGGTGTCGTCCTCGCGGCACTGCAGGGCGAGGATGCCCGCCCCGATCGGCGGGCACATCGTCTCCACCGACAGGATCTCGCTGGCCAGCTCGGGGCGGCCGATCCGGTCCAGGCCCGACTGGGCGAGCAGCAGCGCGTCGGCGTCACCGGCGGCGAGCTTCTCCAGCCGCCGGCCCGCGTTGCCGCGCATCGGCACGCACTCCAGATCAGGGTGGGATGCCGCCAGTTGGGCGACACGGCGGACGGATGAGGTGCCGATACGGGTGCCCGGGGGCAGCTCGTCGAGGGTCAGCCCGCCGGGGTGGATGAGCGCGTCCCTGATGTCGTCCCGCTTGAGGAACGCGGCGAACGTGGTGCCCGCGGGGAGCGGCCGGTCCGCGGGCACGTCCTTGACGCAGTGCACCGCGAGGTCCGCGTCACCGGCGAGCAGCGCGGCGTCGACCTCCTTGGTGAAGGCCCCCTTGCCGCCGAGCGCCGCGAGGTCGCCCATCCAGCGGTCCCCCGAGGTGGTGACCGGCACGACCTCGGTGCGGATGCCGGGATGCAGCGCGGCGAGTTCGGCGCGGACGCGCTCCACCTGGGCGAGCGCCATGGGGGAGGAGCGGGAGACGATGCGGATGAGCTCAGGAACGGACATGCGCTCCACGATAAGGGCTTCACAGGGGTGCGCCGGACAGGCGTCCAACAGATCAAAACACCACAGCAACTTGCGAGTTGGTGCCGCCGGGCGGTCAGGGCGCGCGCGGGCGGCCGGACCGGCGCGCGGCGGACGACCGCCGCCGGGGCGGCCCCCCGGCCCGCGGGAGCGCCGTTCCCCGGCATGCGGGACCAACGGCCGCCTCATAGCGTGAGACGCACGCGGCCGCGGCCCGGCGCCGCGCCCGCCCTCTGGGAGGCCCCATGTCCACCCCCGCCACGCCGGACCGTCCCACGTCGATCGTCCCCGAACCGATGACGGCCACCCATCTGGCCGACGTCCTCGCCCTGGGCCGGCGGGTCTACGACACGTCCGTGAAGCCGTACACGTCTTGGTCGCTCTCGGCCATCGCCCGGCACATGGACAGCGAGGCCTCCGCCTGCTGGGTCGCGCTGGACGGCGACCGGCGCCTGGCCGGATTCGTGCTCGGCTCGATGGGCTTCGACCAGCGCCCCGACTGGGGCAACCTGGAATGGATCGCGAGCGCCCCCGAGTACCAGGGACAGGGCATCGCTAGCCGCCTCGTGAAGGCCTGCTGCGCCACGCTCACGGAAGCCGGGGCGAGCGCCGTGGTGACCGACGTCGAGTCACGTAACACCGCGTCGGCCGCGCTGATGCGGCGCAACGGCTTCGAGGAGACCGTGTCGGTGACCCTCTTCGTGCGCGAGACACCCGGGTAGCGCTTCCGTGCCGGGTCGGCGCCGCCCTCACTCCCCGGCGCGCCCGCCCGGCTCCAGCGGCGGCGACTCCACGCCCAGACAGGTCCTGCACCGCGGTTCGTTGCCGTGGTCACCGTGCCAGGCCGCCGGAGTCGGCCGCACGAACACCGCGGCCGCCGCCGACGCGAGGACGAAGAGGCCCGCGCAGCCCACGGCGGCCTTCCCGAACGCCGTGTCGAGCGCGCCCGCGTCCGCGTACGCGGAGCCGGACAGGCCGACCGCGAGGGGAAGCCCCGCCACGACGAGCAACTGCGCGATCCGCGCCGCCGTGTTGTTGACGCCGCTGGCGAGCCCCGCGCGACTCGCGTCCACCGAGGCGAGCACGGTCGCCGTGAGCGGTGCCACGAACAGACTCATGCCGACGCCCAGGACGACCACCGCGGGCAGCACCTCGGTGACGTACGCGGCACCCGGGCGGACCCGCAGCATCAGCAGCACTCCGGCGGCCGCCACCAGCGGCCCCGCCACGAGCGGCAGCCGCGGGCCGAGGCGCCGCGCCAGATCACCGGCGGACGCGGAGAGGAGCAGCATCAGGACGGTGATCGGCAGCGTCGCCGTGCCCGCCTCCAGCGCGTCGTACCCGAGGGTCGTCTGCAACTGCACCGGCAGCATGAACAGGATGCCGCCGATGGCCGAGTACAGGCACAGCGTCATCACGTTGGCCGCGGTGAACAGGCGCGAGCGGAACAGTTCGAGGGGCAGCATCGGGTGTTCTCCCCGGCGCTCGACCAGGACGAAGACGACACCCGCCGCAAGGCCGAGAAGACCCGGCAGGAGCGTGCCGGCCGGTGAGGCGTCGCCGGACGCGCCGATGAGCGCGAAGCTGACGCCCGCGAGGAACAGCGCGGCCAGACACGCTCCGCGCACGTCGAACGGCTGCCGGGACGCGGCCTCGTCGCGGCTCTCCGGCACGTGACGCACCGCGAACAGCACCAGCGCGGCCAGCGGGACGTTGATCAGGAAGATCCACCGCCAGCCCGGCCCGTCGATCAGCCAGCCGCCGAGGAACGGCCCCACCGCACCGGCCACACCGCCGAGCCCCGACCACGCGCCCACCGCGCGCGCCTGGTCGGCGGGGCGGTACGAGGCGCGCACGAGCGCCAGGGAACCGGGGGTGAGCAGCGCGCCCCCGATGCCCTGCAGCGCCCGGGCCGCGATCAGTGTCCCGGCGTCCTGCGCGAGCCCGCAGAGCGCGGACGCCGCCGCGAACCAGACCACGCCGATGACGAGGGTGCGGCGCCGTCCGACGCGGTCGCCGAGCGCCCCGCCGAGCAGGAGCAGCGCCGAGAGAGTGAGCATGTAGGCGTTGACGACCCACTGCAGGGCGGAGATCGACGTCCCGAGGTCCCTGCCGAGCGTCGGCAGGGCGACGTTGACGACGGTCCCGTCGAGCAGCGCCATGCCCGAGGCGAGCACCGCGCACGCCAGGATCCAGCGGCCGCGGGCCGAGGCGAGCGCGACACCGCCTTCGCCGCCCGCCGCCCGGGCCTCGCCCGGTGCCGGAACCCGGCTCGACGTCACCGTCCCACCCCCTACATGTGGACCGCGCCGCTGTCCGTGTCCCTGGGCACCGGCGCACCTCTGCGATAGAGGATCACGGTAACTAGCAGGCCGACCACGAAGAAGAGCGCCGACCACCAGTACGCGGTCGAGTACGACTGCATCGCCGCGTCGGCCCGCACCCGGGGCGTCGGCTTCCGGCCCACCAGGTAGTTGGAGGCCGCCGTGGTGGCCAGCGTGTTGAGCAGGGCCGTGCCGATCGAACCGCCCACCTGCTGGCTGGTGTTGACCATCGCGGAGGCCACGCCCGCGTCATGGGCCGCGACACCGGCCGTCGCCATGCTCATCGCCGGGGCGAAGACGAGACCCAGACCGAGGCCGGCGACGAGCAGCGGCGGCAGCACGTGGGCCGCGTACCCACTGCTCACGTCGAGCGCCGTGAGCCAGGCCATGCCGGCGGCCGCGAGCCCCATGCCCAGCGGCACGACGGGCTTCGCACCAACCCGGGGCACCAGGTTGTTGGTGGTCACCACCGAGGCCACCACCATCACCGCGACCATCGGAAGGAAGGCGAGCCCGGTCTTGACCGGCGTGTACTCCAGGATCTGCTGGAGGTAGTACGTGAGGAACAGGAACACCCCGAACATGCCCGCGCCCGAGATGAACATCGCGAGGAACGAGGCCGCGCGGTCCCGGTCGAGGACGACCCGCGGGGGCAGCAGCGGATGCGCCGCGCGGGACTGCCACCATCCGAACGCCGAGACAAGGACCGCGCCGGCCACCAGGAAGCCCCAGGTCAGCACCGAACCCCAGGCGTGCGTCTCGGCGTTGGAGAAGCCGTAGACGATGCAGAAGAGGCCGGCCGACACCAGGACGGTGCCGGGCACGTCCAGCTTGGGCCGGTCCGGGGGAGCGCCGGGGTGCAGCAGGCGCGCGCCGCCGATCATCGCGGCCACGGCGAAGGCGAGGTTCACGTACAGGCACCAGCGCCAGTTCAGATACTCGGTCAGCACGCCGCCGAGCAGCAGGCCCACCGCGCCGCCCGCGCCCGCGATCGCGCCGTAGATGCCGAAGGCCTTGGCGCGCTCGCGGGGGTCGGTGAAGGTGGTCGTGAGCAGGGAGAGCGCGGCGGGCGCGAGGAGCGCGCCGAAGACGCCCTGCAGCGCGCGGGCCGCCACCAGCATCGAGAAGCTGTTCGCCGCGCCGCCGATCGCGGAGGCGACCGCGAAGCCGGCCAGACCCGCGAGGAAGACGACCTTGCGCCCCACCAGGTCGGCGATGCGGCCGCCGAGCAGCAGCAGGGAGCCGAAGGCGAGCGCGTACGCGGTGACGACCCACTGGCGGTTGCCGTCGGTGAAGCCGAGGTCGCGCTGGGCCGAGGGCAGCGCGATGTTCACGATCGTCGCGTCGAGCACCACCATGAGCTGGGCGATGCCGATCACCGCGAGGATCAGCCAGCGGTGTTCGTGACGTCCGCCTCCGGTGTGCGCGACGGTCGCCGGAGAGCCCGTCTCGCGGGCGGGATCCGGCGCGGACACACCCTCTGACGTGGGCATGGCTTCACGGTCCATGGTGGCCTCCAGACACCCCCGCCCCACGCTAAACGCACTGATCGGGTGACGCGACCGGGGATCCCCCCGCCCCCGCTCCGGGGCCCCGCGAGAGGCCCCGGAGCGGCCGGGGACCAGCTATCCGGCCCGGTCCGCGGCGAGCAGCTGCTCGCTCACCCGCGCGCGGGCGCGGGCCACCCGCGAACGCACGGTGCCGACCGGGCAGCCCGCCGCGTCGGCCGCGTCCGCGTACGGCAGTCCGGCGAGCTGGGTCAGGACGAACGCCTCGCGGCGCGGCGCGTCGAGGCGCTCCAGGAGGTCGCGCAGGACCACGCCCTCCTCGAAACCGGGCAGGCCGCGCGGCTGGGCCCGCTCGGCGGCCGCCTGCCAGTCACCGGTGTCGGCGATCCGCGGCCGGGCCGCCGCCGAGCGGAATCGGTCGGCGACGGTGCGCCGCGCGATGGCGAGCAGCCAGGTGCGGGCCGCGGAGCGGGCGGCGTAGCCGTGCAGCGAGGTGAGGGCCCGCAGGTACGTCTCCTGGGTGAGGTCGTCGGCGCCGTGCAGATCGCCGCTGAGGTGGGCCACGAACCGCCAGACGTCGCGCCGGGTGGCTTGCACGAACTGTTCCAGCGCCTGGGCGTCACCGTCGCGGGCCGCGAGCGCCCAGCGGGTGATGAGTTCGTCGCGGTCCGGGTCTCCGCCGGGCCGTGAGCGCGGAAAGGCGGGGGTCAGGGCAGGGGTCATCGCAGAAGGTCCTTCGGTGAAAGGAGTTCGAGGAACGGCGCGGGCGCGCGGCGGGGTGGTGCCCCGCGTACGCGAACGCCGAAGATCCGCCCGGCACCGAGGGGGTGCGGGCGGTGTCAGGAACAGGCCGGCAGGACCGGCGGACCTCTGCGTGATACGGCGTACTGGAGGAGGACCCCGCGCAGTCGCGGCACGGGTACGAGCGCGCCGACGTGCGGCGGAGTGGGGGGCAGGGCGGTGACCAGGACCGCGAGGACGAGCCGCAGCGGCACGAACACGGCCGCGGCCAGGGCCCGTCCGGTACGGAAGGCGGCGGCCTCGCCGCGCCACAGCCACAGCGCGCAGATCAGCGCGGCGACGACGTGGGCGAGGAACATGCCGGTGCCGCTGTGCCCGAAGACGGACATGATCCAGTGGGAGGCACCCTCGTCCGGCATGCCCGCGGAGTGCGGCGAACCGCCGGACAGGTGGTCCATATGAGACATGTGGTCCATGTGGCTCATGCCGTCACCGCCGTGACGCGGCGTCACGGAGGCGTGCGGAGGCCCGCCTCGGCCCGGCGGTACACCCATCCGCTGCGCCAGCGCGAACAGTTCGTGCAGGCCCAGCTGTGCCGCGACGGTGGCGCCCGTGACGGCCGCCGCCCCGCGCTCGCGTCCGGTCAGCCACCAGGCCGCGGCGGTCGTGGCGCCGAACGCGTACCCGACCGCCCACCAGGGCAGTGCCGCACCGGACATGAGCGCGTGCCCCAGGGCCGTCGTCACCACGCAGACGGCCGCGAACATCGCGGCTCGTGCGAGGCGGAACGCGGGCCCTGAGGTCATGGGGAGCATCGTGCCAGGCGGCGTCGGTGGCGGGGGCGGCGAGTCCGCGAGATGCCCGAAATGCACCGCACTGCCCCGAATGTGCCCCTGCCTAGCGCGTCATGTGACGAAGGCGGAGGTGGCATCCCCTTGACGCGCTGTGTGCACAGCGAAAACGATCTCATCCAGCGGTCGGCATTGCCGAACCGCGTTCGTATTCGTGTTTGCGTTCGTGTTCGTGTTCGCGGAACAAGTCGCCCAACATTGGGGAACCACCATGCACCTGCGTCACACCGTGCGGTCCTGGCTGACCGCCGCGGCCGTCCTCACCCTCGGAGTCGTGGGCCTCGCCGCGCCCGCCCATGCCTCCGCCGCCGGCTCCGCGCCGATGTCGGCCCTGGACATACCGCCCCGAGGCGCCAACGACTGGTCGTGCAAGCCGGATGCGGCACACCCGCAGCCGGTGGTCCTGGTCAACGGCACGTTCAAGCTGATGGCCGAGAACTGGGCCACGCTCTCACCGAGGCTGAAGAGAGCGGGCTACTGCGTCTTCGCGTTCAACTACGGCAAGCTGGCGACCGCCCCGGTCCCGCGGTCGGCCGCCGAACTGGCGGACTTCGTCGAGGCGGTGCGCGGCGCCACGGGGGCGGCGAAGGTCGACCTCGTGGGGCACAGCCAGGGCGGGATGATGCCCCGCTACTACGTGAAGTTCCTCGGCGGCGCCGGAAAGGTCGACGACCTGGTCGGCATCGTGCCGTCCAACCACGGCACCGCCAACCCCCTGGCCGGACCGCTGGGCGACATCGCCTGCCCGGCCTGCACCGACCAGATGACGGACTCCGCCCTGCTGAAGAAGCTCAACGACGGGACCGAGACGCCCGCCGGACCCGACTACACGGTCCTCACGACGCGGCACGACGAGATCGTGATCCCGTACACCAGCGCCCTGTTGAAGGGCCCGAAGGAGTACGCCACCAACGTCGTCGTGCAGGACCGCTGCCCCTTCGACCCGTTCCTGCACGACCAGGCGACGAAGGACCCGGTCGTCGCCCAGTGGGTCCTGAACGCGCTGGGCCGCAAGGGCCCCGCGGACCCGGACTTCGAGCCCCGGTGCGCCGGCCGCTGAGCCGGCGCACCGAGGCGTGATCATCGTGATCATTACGAGGCGAGGGCGAAGGGCCGCCTCACGAGCGGTCGGCGACGTCCCGTCCGCCGAGGGGCTCGGCCGGTTCGACCGGTTCGATCGTCTCCTGGGGTACCGGCACCTGCGCGGTGCCGGCCCCGGCGGCCGTGCCGTTCCGTCCGGCCAGCCCGCCCACGTACGCCGCGACGGGCTGCGCGTAACGGGCGGTCAGCGGGCCGACGATCACGAGGATCAGGACGTACGCCGTGGCCAGCGGTCCGAGCGACGGTTCGATGCCCGCGGCGACCGCGAGCCCGGCGATGACGATGGAGAACTCGCCGCGCGCCACCAGCGCGCCGCCCGCCCGCCAGCGGCCCTTGACCGATATGCCCGCCCGCCGGGCCGCCCAGTAACCGGTCGCGATCTTCGTCAATGCGGTGACGACGGCGAGCGCGAGGGCGGGCAGCAGCACCGGAGGAATGCTCGCCGGATCGGTGTGCAGTCCGAAGAAGACGAAGAAGACGGCCGCGAACAGGTCCCGCAGGGGCGCCAGCAGCGTGTGCGCGCCCTCGGCGACCTCACCGGAGAGTGCGATGCCGACCAGGAAGGCGCCCACGGCCGCGGAGACCTGTAGTTGCTGGGCGATGCCCGCGACCAGGATGGTCAGCCCGAGCACCACCAGGAGCAGCTTCTCCGGGTCGTCGCTGGAGACGAACCGCGAGATGAGCCGCCCGTACCGCACGGCGATGAAGAGGACGAGGCCCGCGGCGCCGAGCGCGATGGCGAGCGTGAGGCTGCCCGCCGCCCAGCCGACCCCGGCCAGCAGCGCGGTGATGATGGGCAGGTAGACGGCCATCGCGAGATCCTCGAGCACCAGGATGCTGAGGATGACCGGCGTCTCGCGGTTGCCGAGCCGTCCGAGGTCGCCAAGGACCTTGGCGATGACGCCGGACGACGAGATCCAGGTGACACCGGCGAGTACGACGGCGGCGACCGGACCCCAGCCCATCAGGAGCGCGGCGAGGGCGCCGGGCAGGGCGTTGAGGGTGCAGTCGACCAGGCCGGCCGGGTACTGCGTCTTGAGGTTGCCGACGAGGTCGCTCGCCGTGTACTCGAGCCCGAGCATCAGCAGCAGCAGGATGACGCCGATCTCCGCGCCGATGGCGACGAACTCCTCGCTCGCCCCGAGCGGCAGCAGTCCGCCCTCGCCGAACGCGAGTCCGGCGAGGAGGTAGAGCGGGATCGGCGAGAACTGGAACCGGCCCGCGAAACGGCCGAGCAGTCCGAGCGCGAGGATGATCGCGCCGAACTCGATGAGGAAGACAGCTGAATGCACGCGGTCACTCCCGCCCGAGTATCGTCGCGGCCGTCTCCACGCCTTCGCGCGTCCCGATCACGATGAGGGTGTCCCCGCCCGCGAGGCGGAAGTCCGGGGTGGGCGACGGAATGGCGTCGGCCCTGCGGAGCACCGCCACGATCGAGACGCCCGTCTCGGTCCGCATCCGGGTCTCGCCGAGCTGCCGCCCGTTCCAGTGCGACGTGGCCGACAGCAGGATGCGCTCGGCGACCAGTCCCAGGTCGGTGGTGTGCAGCAGGTTCGGGCTGTGGTGCGACGGCATCAGCGCGTCGATCAGCGCGTCCGCCTCGCCCGAACTCAACCGCATCGACAGCGCGCAGGCGTCCGGGTCGTCGGACCGGTAGGCGCTCAGCGTCCTGGCCCCGTCCCGGTGCGCGACCACCGAGAGGCGTTGCTGTTCTCGGGTGGTCAGGTCGTACCGGATGCCGATGCCTGGAAGCGGCGTACGGCTGAGGCGTGATGCGGGCACAGCTTCTCCCCTTGCGCGATAGGTGTTTTCCCCCGGGTGTCACCCTATCGGGGCCAAGGATTGGCAAAATCCCCGCCACGTGGCGTGCGGAACGGACGGTCGTCGGACGGTCAGTCGGTGAGGGTGACGCACGGAAGCCCGACGCTCGCCCCGCCGCGGAAGCCCTCGGCGCAGAGCCGGGTGCCCGCGGGGAAGTGCCGCTGCGGGTACGCCTGATCCCGGTACGTCCTGAACTTGGCGACATCCTCGACCTTCGTGTGGGCGCTCCAGCCGGTGGTGGTCCACACGCGGGCGCTGATGCGGTTGGGCTGGTTGGTGTTGACGACCGACACCTCGACCCGGCCCAGATAGGTCCCGGAGTCGTAGGTCTCGATACAGACCGAGTGGTTGCACCACTTGCCGTCGGCCACCGCCGAGGGGCCCGTGGCGACGAGACAGCCGAGCGCGGCGGCGACCGCGCCGATTCCCGCGGCGAACTTCCTGGTGATGTCCTGCATGGCGAGCGACCCTCGACTCTTCTTCACGGACCCGTGACGGGCAGCGGATCCTGTCGGTTGGTGTCCTGCGGGCCGGCGGTCCGCCGCCGTGGCGACCTCCGCGCGACCCCGCGCGGACCAACGCGACACAAGATCAAGAGTTACGCCGGGCCCGGCCCGCCCCGCAGGACCGTCTCGACCGTGTCCGCCTCCTCGGGAGACTTGTCCTCGCGGTAGCGCACCACCCGCGCGAACCGGAGCGTGACGCCCGCCGGATAGCGGGTGGACTTCTGGAGGCCGTCGTAGGCGATCTCCACGACGAGCTCGGGGCGCACCGTCACGACGTAACCGCTGCTGTCGACCGCCAGTTCCTGAAGGCGCTCGGTCTGCCAGGCGAGCATCGCGTCCGTCATCCCCTTGAAGGTCTTGCCCAGCATGGCGAACGTGCCGTCGGGCCGCCGCGCGCCCAGGTGCAGGTTGGAGAGCTTGCCGGTGCGGCGGCCGTGACCCCATTCGGCCGCCAGGACCACCAGGTCCAGGGTGTGCACGGGCTTGACCTTCAGCCAGGAGGCACCCCGGCGGCCCGCCTTGTAGGGCGCGTCGAGCGCCTTCAGGACGACACCCTCGTGGCCGCGCCCCAGCGTCGCCTCGAAGAACTCCTGCGCCTCGCCGCGCTGCCGCTCGTCCTCCGGATCCGGCACCAGGGCCCGCCGGACGCGCATCGGCTCGGGAACCAGGGCCGCCAGCTCGGCGTGGCGGTCGCCGAACGGCAGGTCGAGCAGGTCACGGCCGGCCACGGACAGGGCGTCGAAGAAGACGGGGGACAGGGGCAGCCCGGTCGCGGCCGCGGACACGTCGACGCGGGACCCGACACGGCCGGCGATCTCCTGGAACGGGCGCGGCCGCCCGTCGCCGTCCAGCGCGATCACCTCGCCGTCCAGGATGAAATGAGTCCCGTCGAGACCGAGCGCCGCCTCGGTCAGCTCGGGCAGCCGGTCGGTGATGTCGTCGAGGGTGCGGGTGTAGACGCGGACGTCGTCGCCGTTCCTGTGGACCTGCACCCGGATGCCGTCGAGCTTCTCCTCGACCGCGCACGGGCCCAGCTTGTCGATGCCCTCCGCCACCGACGCGGCGCTGTGCGCCAGCATCGGCTGGACGGGACTGCCCACCGTGAGCCGGAAGTCGTCCAGCGCCTGCGCGCCGCGCGCCAGCAGCGCCTGGGCGACGGGGCTCACCGAACCCGCGAGCATCACCGAGCGCCGTACGGCGTCCGCCGGGGTCTCCGTCGCGAGCGCGAGTCCCTCGACGGCCACCGCGTCCAGCGCGCCCTGCCGCACCTCGCCGGTGAGCAGCCCGAAGAGGAACCGCTGCTCGTCGGCGGTGGCGGCCCCCATCAACTCGCCGACCAGGCGCTTCCGTTCGGCCTGCGACCCGGGGCCGGAGACCGCGCCGATCGCCGTGAGCGCCTCGTCCACTCCGCGCACGGTCAGCGTCGGTTCGTCGGCCGGTGGCCCCGCCTCCTTCAGCGTGCTCCAGCCGATGCCGAGCCGCCCCTGGGGCAGCCGGCCCGCCAGATAGGGGATGGCGACGGGCACGTCGTCGGGCTCGGCCGCCCGGAACAACTCGGCGAGCAGCGCGATCTTCTTGGACCGCGCGGAGGTGGCGGCCACTTCTTTGGAGACGTGTGCGAGCCGGGCGAGCAACATGAGCCCATCCTGCACCGGGGCCGGGCGCGACGCATGGGCGGACGGGGGCGCGCCGACCCGGGCGGGGCCGGGGACGCGGCGCCTCAGGTGGCGGACAGGACGAGACGGCGGCCGCGGGCACGGTATCCGGCGCGTTCGAAGGCGGCGGCCATCGGCGTGTTGGCCAGATCGGTGTCGGCGCGGATCAGAGGTGCGTCCGTCTCGGTGACCAGGAGGCGGGTGGCCTCGGCGAGGAGGTCGTCCGCGTACCCGTGACCGCGTTGCTCGGGGAGTACGCCGAGGTATCCGATCACCGGGCAGGTCTCGTTGCGCGAGGGCAGCACGAAACCCACGATCTCGCCCTGTGGCGTCCGGGCCACCCGCCACCAGGAGCGTTCCCCGGGCATGTCGTCCCGGTAGAAGGCGACGTCGCCCCGCGCCTGCGCCTCGGCCCCGATCCGTGCCGCCTCCTTGCGGGAGGAGACGTCCAACGTGCCCGCGAGCACGCGCCGGAACAGGTCGACGAAGACCTCGTCGTCCGGTTCCGCGCGGCAGCGCACACGCTCCGAGGCCGCCGGGACCCCCGCTCCGGGCAGACCGGGCCGCGGCGTCCACTCGTAACGCGCCCGTTCCACCTCCACGCCGAGCCCGGCCCGCCGCGCCGCCTCCCGGCGCCAGCCCAGGGCCGCGGCGATGTCGGGGCGCTCGCGCCAGTCCACGGGCAGGAAGACGTGGTGCTCCGGCGGCGCGGCGAGCCCCTCGGCCGCGAACCGCGTGTGCGCGGCGGTGAGCAACCCGGCGGCCACCGCGGCCCGCCCCTCGCCCGCTCCGACCGAGTCGTGCACGAAGAGACCATCCAGCGCGCCGGGGCCGGCCGCTCCGGGACTTCCCCACCACACGCCGACCGCGCGCACCGCACCGTCGTCGGCGTCCTCGGCCAGCCACGTCCACTCGGGCCGGTACTGGCCGTCGGCGAGCCGGGACCGGTACGTGTCCGCCGTGAGGTCACAGGCCGGGTCGGCGGCGATGAGGGGGAGGAAACGGTCGAGGTCCGACTCGACCGCGGGACGGAAGATCATGGGCCGGGCATCCTGTCCTCGCGCTGCGATGTGTCGTCCTCCCTCTCGTCCGCACTCTCGGTCCTCACCCCGCCTCGGGCGTGAAGTCCTCGGTGAAGTAACTGTCGTGCCGGATCCGGAACTCCTTGAGCTCCTCGGGACCGCGCTGCGCCACCTCCGCCACCTGCTCGAAGTACTCCTCGCGCGGCGCGCCCGGGGAGAAGAGCATGAGCATAAACGTGGGTTCGTCGGTCACGTTCTTGAAAGCATGCAGTCCGCCCACCGGGACGTACAGGAAATCACCCGCTCGCCCGGTCACCCACTTCTCCCCGTTGTAGAGCTCCAGTTCGCCGGAGAGGATGTAGAAGGACTCGGACATCGCCCTGTGGAAGTGCGTCTTGGCGCCTGCGGACCGGGGCGCCAACTCCGACTTGTACAGGCCGAATTCACCGCCTGTCGACTCGTGGGTGGCGAGGTAATGGGTGGCTCCGCCGGGCGAGGAGATCTCCGGCGGGGTGTCGGCCGGCCGGAAGGACGCGTTCACCTCACCCCCGGTGCCGTGGTAGCGGGGCTCGGGGTACGAGAGGCGAGGCGGGTAGGACATGACGCGCTCCTTCGGTGGGTCTCCGCCGGTCGGCTCTGTGTGCCGGGGCGGACCTGCACGGGCATCGTGTCTCGCGGGCACGGGAGGCGGCATCGGGCCGACGACTGATCTCCGGCGGACCCACGGGCCGAGGCGCGGCCGACGGAGACCTAGGACCTTAGGCCGAGCTCCGCAGCAGCTGCTTCGGCAGATCGCCGAAGAGTGCGCCGGCGGCGCCGGGTACCCAAACGGAACCGGAAGCCGGGGTCGGGCGGCGTCTCCCGGCCCTCGGGGCGCCGACCGACCGTCGCCGCCAGGTGACGCACGGTGGTCACCAGATACGCGGGTACGTTCTCGGTCTCACGCCCCCGGACAGGTGCCGTCAGACGCGGAAGTGGGCCGCGACAACGAGGTCCTCGGCGACCCTGGCGTTGGCGGTGAGTGCGCGGGCGTACGCCAACAGGTGTGGCTGTTGTTGCTCGACGACACGCGTGTATTCGCTCGTGGTGGGCACCCGGACGGGCATGGCGGTCGGATCCGCGGCTCCGCCGGGAGGCCCGGCGGAGCCGCGGCCATGTCGGATGGGACGTCGGCGGGGACGTCGGGCGCGGTCCGACTCACGGAAGGTGAGTGATGCAGGTCACATCGATCTATTGGCGTGTTGGCGTAATGACACCCCTTTGGCCCGGGTCGTAAGGGCACAGGAGTCCCCGGAAGCGGAACGCCGAGTACTGCAACATCAGAAGTGGAGCCCGACCATGGCCGTCACCCTCGAAGAGCCCACCCGCGCCCGTCTCGTCACCCCCGAGGGTCGTGAGCGTGCCCTGGCCGTGGTCCTGCGCTACTCGACGGAGGACCCGCTGGCCATCCAGATGACCTTCCCCTCGGAGGCGTCGCTCGACGGTGCCGAGGTCACCTGGATCTTCGCCCGCCAGCTCCTCGAGGAGGGACTCGGCAGTCCGGCGGGCAGCGGTGACGTGCACATCTGGCCGTGCGGCCGGGCCCGGACGGTCATGGAGTTCCACTCGCACCAGGGGCTCGCCCTGGTGCAGTTCGACACGATCGTGTTGCGCCGCTTCCTGGTCCGGTCGTACGGCGTGGTGCCCGCCGACGACGAGGGCGAGGGTCTGGATCTGGACACCGGGCTCTCGCGCCTGCTCGGCGGCGTATGAGCCACCTCCCGGCGTGCGGGAGACCGTGACGGTCATCCGGCCCGGTACAGCGCCGGCCGGTCGGCCATTTCCACCGTGGTCCGCGTCCCGCTGTCCAGCGCCGCGACGCCGGCCTCGGCGACGGCCGCCGCCGCGTACCCGTCCCACGCGCTCGGACCGGTGACCCGGCCCTCCCTGGCTGCGGCCACCCAGGCCCGTACCTCACGGTCGTACGCGTCGGCGAACCGCACCAAATAGTCCTGGGCGACTTGCTCGTGGGCCCGGCCCCCTGACCGCACGACCATCGTGTGCGCGTCGCCCAGCCGGGCGCTGCCGCGCTCGCAGACGGCCTCGCATCCCACCTCGTAGCCGAAGCCGCAGTTGACGAAGACCTCCACGTCGACGACGGCGCCCCCGGACGTCTCGAAGAGGACCAGCTGTGGGTCGAGCAGGCCCGGCGGTGCGTCCGCCGACGGCGTCGGCCGGATCACCGTCACCGCGGTGATCTCCTGGCCGAGCAGCCAGCGCGCCGCGTCGATCTCGTGCGAGACGGAGCTGCTGATCAGCATCGGGGAGGTGAAGTGCGGGGGAGAGGAAACGTTGCGGTGGCGGCAGTGCAGGAGCAGCGGACGCCCCAGGTCTCCGGTGTCGAGGAGGGACTTCAGGGCCGCGTACTCGGGGTCGTACCGCCGCATGAAGCCCACCTGGATCAGCCTGCGCCCCAGCCGCGCCTCCGCCTCCACCACCCTGAGGGCCGAGACCGGGTCGGGGGTGAGCGGCTTCTCGCAGAGCACCGGCAGACCGCGCTCGCACGCCGCGAGCAGAGCCTCTTCGTGCGCGTCCTCCGGCGAGGCCACCAGGACCGCTTCCACGCCGGGAGCGTTCAGTGCCGCCAGAGGATCCCGGTGCACGAAGATGCCGTCGCGCCCGGCCGCCGCCTCGGCCCGCCCCGCGTCGGGGTCCGCGACTGCGACGACGCGGGCGCCGCCCACGGTCCCGCCGATCCTCCGTACGTGGTGGGCGCCCATGTGACCCGCGCCGAGTACCGCCACCCCCAGCAGACCGTCCACTCTTCACCCTCCCGGTATCCGCTCAGTCGACGCCGTCCCCCGCGCCTGTGCGCCGGGCCACCGTAGCCGCCCGGCGCCGGCGGATCACCAGGACGCCGCCCGTGAGCAGGACGACCGCGCCGGAGGCGACCAACAGCATCGCGGGCCACTCGGAGCCGCCGGAGTCCGCGCTCGGCGCGGCCTTCCCGCCCGCGTGCGCGGGCTCGGGCGCCGCGCGGTCCTCCTTCGGCGGCAGCAGCGAGCCGACCGGCCGCACCTTGCCGGCCGCCGCGAAGCCCCAGTCCAGCAGGGACCTCGCCTCCTCGTACACGGCGCGCCCGCCGCCCCCCTGGGGGTTCATCACCGTCACGACGAGGGTGCGCCCATCGCGCTGGGCGGCACTGATCAGGGTGGAACCCGCGTGGCTGGTGTAGCCGTTCTTGACGCCCAGCAGGCCCGGATAGGGCGAGACGCCGTCGGCGCCGGTCAGCAGCCGGTTGGTGTTCTGGATCGGGTACGACCAGCCGCCCGCGGGGAACCGCGCGACACGCGTGGAGCAGTAACGGGCGAACTGAGGGTCGGCGAGTCCCGCCCTGCCGAAGACGGCCAGGTCGTACGCGGACGAGACCTGACCGGGGGCGTCGTAGCCGTCGGGCGAGACGACGTGGGTGTCCCTGGCGCCGAGCTCGCGGGCCTTCGCGCGCATCTCCTGCACGGTCTTCTCCAGGCCGCCGTTGAGCCCCGCGAGCACGTGCACGGCGTCGTTGCCGGAGCTGAGGAAGACGCCGCGCCACAGGTCGGCGACCCGGTAGGCGCGGCCGGTGGCCACCCCGACCATGCTGCTGCCCTCCCCGACCTCGTCCAGCTCGTGATCGGCGACGACGTGGCGCATGTCGGCGTCCAGGTGGGGGAGCGCCGTCAGGGCGAAGAGGGATTTGAGGGTCGAGGCGGGCGGCAGCTGCCGGTGCGCGTCCCGCGCGGCGAGCACCTCCCCCGTACCGGCGTCCGCCACCACCCAGGCGAGGGCCGACACCCCGGCGGGCAGGCCGGGAGCGTTGGGGCCGGGCCTGACCTGGACGCCGGGGCGGTCGAGGAGGGCGGACGAGTAGACGGGCACGGGCCGCGGCGGAGCGGGCTCGGCCGGCACCTCGGTGGCCGCGGCGGGTGAGGACAGGAGGACCAGAGTCCCGAGCGCGAGGGCGGCCGTGCGTACGGAGAAGGGGCGCGAAAGGTACCTGATGACCATTCAGTCACCGTATGAGCGCTGCTGGAGGTCCGCAGATCGGCTTGGTCCGGCTGGTGGTGTCCCCGTGCGGGGCAAGGGTCGTGCCGGGGTCGGACGCAGGTTTCACCTCGTCACTTCGCCTGCCGTCTATGGCGTGTACGGGGACTGGTCCCGGCCTCCGAGGCGGGCTCGAACGGGGCCGGGAGTTCGGGGCGCGGGGGTCAGCCGACCTCGAGGAGGAGCCCGGCGAGCTCGGCGGGCATGGTGATCATGCAGTCGTGGCCGGTCGGCAGCTCCCACACCTGGGCCGGGTCGCCGTTGGGCTGGACCGCGGGGACGGGACGCTGCGTGATGCCCTCCGGAACGCCGACGACGCAGTGGATGTGCGTCCGGGGCACCGCGTCCAGGGCCGGGTCGTCGAGCCGTACCGGCTGCGTGAGACAGCGCACCGGCTGATCCGACAGCATCGTCCGCAGCCGGGCGATGTCCGCCGGATCGGTGACCCCGAAGAGGCCGGCGGGCGGCGGCAGCTCCGGGGGCGGGGGAATGCGCCAGCCGCTCTCGGACCGCGTGCCCAGATCGATCAGGACCTGGCTGAGCGGGATGACGTCGACCGCGGTCTCGCCGTCCCGCGGGACCATCGCGTCCACGTAGACCAGATGGGCGATGCGGTCGGGGAGGCGGTTGGCCGCGGCCGAGACGACCAGTCCGGCGTAACTGTGCCCCACGAGCACGACGTCGGTGAGGTCCTGCCCGGTGATGAGCCCGACGATGTCGTCGACGTGCGTGTCGAGTCCCACTTCGGGGCTCAGCAGATGCTTCTTGTCGCCGTAGCCGGTCAGCGACGGCGCGATCACCCGGTGCCCGGCGGCCTCCAGGAAGGGAACCACGCGGTCCCAGCACCGCCCGCTGTGCCAGGCACCGTGGACCAGTAGATACGTCGACATGTCTCCCGCTCCGTCCATCCGTACGTGCCGGCGTAAACGTCAGGCAGCACGCCAGTGCGGCGCCCGCACACGACGAGTACCGCCAGCGCGATCACCGCGCACACCGCGTTGCTCACCAGGTCGACCGTCGAGGAGCGGCAGGCCACCCGTACAGCGGTGCGAGCACGACGCCCGGACCGAACTCGGCGACCGTGAGGTTGCCCAGCAGGAACTCGCCGACGAACGGCGCCAGCAAGAAGAGCGCGAGAGCGGGGCCGAACCGTCCGGTGGAAGCCATGCTCCGACGCCAGGCGGCACGGCCCCGCCCGCGGATCGCCCGAAAGTCGGCCCGCGGCGGACCGAAGTCGCCGCGGGCCCCGACTTCCGGATGCCGGGCCGCCGAGGTCAGGCCGGCAGGTGCTTCTCCACGGCGGCCACGAGCTCGGGGGCGTCGGGCTCGGTCTGCGGCGAGAAGCGGGCCACGACGTTGCCCGCGGGGTCGATCAGGAACTTCTCGAAGTTCCAGCGGATGTCGCCGGTGTGGCCCTCCGCGTCCGCCGTACCGACGAGCCTCTCGTACAGCGGGTGCCGGCCGGCGCCGTTGACCTCGACCTTTTCCGTCATCGGGAAGGTCACGCCGTACGTCGCCGAACAGAACTCGGCGATCTCCTCGGAGGTGCCGGGCTCCTGGCCCATGAACTGGTTGCAGGGCACGCCGAGGACGCTGAACCCGCGGGACGCGTACTGCTCGTGGAGGCGCTCAAGGCCCGCGTACTGCGGGGTGAGACCGCACTTGGAGGCGACGTTGACGACGAGGACGGCCTTGCCCTCGTACTGGCGCAGGTCGGCGGGGCCGCCGCGCAGGGAGCCGATTTCTACTTCGTGGACAGACATGGTCCCCGAGCCTACGCCGTGCCCGGCTCACGCCTCGCGGTGCAGTCTGCCCCGGGCGACCAGTTCCACGGTGAGGGCCACCGCGACCGCCTGGACCGCCATCAGGGCGATCAGCACGAAGAGCTGCACGGCGCCGGCGAGCACGGGGGAGGCGCCGCCGAGGAGCATGCCGACGAACGCGCCGGGAAGCGTGACGAGACCCACCGTGCGGGTCTGGTCGAGACCGGGCAGCAGCGCGTCCGACGCGGCCGGGCGGATCACCTCCAGACGGGCGTCGCGGTCGGCGAGGCCCAGGGCGATGCCCGCCTCGAACTCGCCGAACCGGGTCTGGAGTTCGTCCAGACCGCGACGGCCCGCGAGGACCGTGGCGGTCAGCGCCCCGCCGATGAGGATGCCCGCCACCGGGATCATCGCCACGCCCCGTACGGGCAGAAGGCCGGCGAGGGCCAGCCCGGTCACCACCGGTACGACCGGGCCCGCGATCGGCAGCACCGTCCACCACCAGGTGCCGTTGGGCGTGACGCGCCGGCCCGCGGTGCGCACGGCCACGGCGACCATCAGGAGCAGGAACCCGAACATGGCCGGCAGGTGGTGCACGACCCAGCCGATCACCAGGGAGACGACGGCCAGTTGAGCGGTGGCGCGCACTCCGGCGACCAGGATCTCGCGCGCCCTGCCGCGCGAGCCGTCGGGGGTGAGCCGGCAGACGGCCGCCGCTGCCGCGGCGATGAGCAGCAGCGCGAGCAGCGCCACGGCGAGCGCGGTGTTGACCGGCAGGAGGGCCTGGGCGGCGAGGTTGAGCACGGGCACACCCTAGATCGCGCGGCCCGCCGGTCCGGCACGCCCGGGCCACGTTCCCCGGCGCGTCCCGCCGCCATCCGGTTCCGCGAAGGGGTGGAGGAAGCGCCGGTGTCCGTGCTCTGCTCGTGGCGGAGAGGGGACCGCCGTGCCGGGGTGCCCGACCTGTAACGATGGGGTGGGTAAGACGTGCAGCGAAAGAAGGGCTGAAGTCATGGCGCAGCAGGTGCAGGGCGTGATCGCACGCGCGAAGGGCGAGCCGGTGCGGATCGAGACGATCACCGTCCCTGATCCGGGGCCGGGGGAGGCCGTGGTGAAGATCCAGGCGTGCGGGGTCTGCCACACCGACCTGCACTACCGCGAGGGCGGGATCAACGACGACTTCCCGTTCCTGCTCGGTCACGAGGCGGCGGGCGTCGTGGAGTCGGTCGGCGACGGCGTCACCGAGGTCGCGCCCGGCGACTTCGTGATCCTCAACTGGCGTGCGGTGTGCGGCCAGTGCCGCGCGTGTCTGCGCGGCCGCCCCCAGTACTGCTTCGACACGCACAACGCGCGGCAGAAGATGACCCTCGCCGACGGCACCGAGCTCTCGCCCGCGCTCGGCATCGGCGCCTTCGCGGAGAAGACACTCGTCGCCGCCGGACAGTGCACCAAGGTGGACCCGGAGGCCTCGCCCGCCGCGGCCGGGCTCCTGGGCTGCGGAGTGATGGCGGGCATCGGCGCCGCCATCAACACCGGCGGCGTCGGCCGGGGCGACTCCGTCGCGGTCATCGGCTGCGGCGGCGTCGGCAACGCCGCGGTGGTGGGGGCCCGCCTGGCGGGCGCCGCGCGGATCATCGCCGTCGACATCGACGACAAGAAGCTGGAGACGGCGAAGGGCCTCGGCGCCACGCACACGGTCAACTCCCGCTCCGCCGACCCCGTCGAGGCGGTGCGCGAGCTGACCGGCGGCCATGGGGCCGACGTCGTCATCGAGGCGGTCGGCCGCCCGGAGACGTACGAGCAGGCCTTCTACGCCCGCGACCTGGCGGGCACGGTCGTCCTCGTCGGCGTCCCCACCCCGGAGATGAAGATCGAGCTGCCGCTGCTCGACGTCTTCGGGCGCGGCGGCGCGCTCAAGTCGAGCTGGTACGGGGACTGTCTGCCCTCCCGCGACTTCCCGATGCTCATCGACCTCTACCGGCAGGGGCGCCTGGACCTGGACGCGTTCGTCACGGAGACCATCGCCCTTCAGGACGTGGAGAAGGCGTTCGAGCGCATGCACCACGGCGACGTGCTCCGTTCGGTGGTGATGTTCTGATGGCGGCCGAGGCCACGCCGGACGCGCGGGGGACGCGTATCGACCACCTCGTCACGTCCGGGACGTTCTCCCTGGACGGCGGCACCTGGGAGGTCGACAACAACGTATGGATCGTCGGCGACGACAGCGAGTGCGTCGTCATCGACGCCGCGCACGACGCCGACGCCATCGCGGCCGCGGTGGGGGAGCGCCGGCTCGTCGCGATCATCTGCACGCACGCCCACGACGACCACATCGACGCGGCGCCCGCCCTCGCCGACCGCACGGGCGCGCCGATCCTGCTGCATCCCGCCGACGCGGAGCTGTGGAAGCGGACGCACCCCGACCGCGCCCCGGACGGCGAGCTCGCGGACGGTCAGGAACTCGCCGTCGCGGGCGCCGTCCTGAAGGTGCTGCACACGCCCGGCCACTGCCACGGCGCGGTCAGCCTGCACGCCCCCGCGCTCGGCACCGTCTTCACCGGCGACACCCTCTTCGCCGGCGGGCCCGGCGCGACGGGCCGTTCCTTCAGCGACTTCCCGACGATCGTGGAGTCCATCAGGGAGCGGCTGTTGACGCTGCCGCCGGCGACGGTGGTGCGCACCGGGCACGGCGACAGCACCACGGTCGGTGCCGAGGCGCCGCACCTGGAGGAGTGGATCGCCAGGGGGCACTGACCGCTCTGTGCCGACCGGCCGACGCAGGTGACGGCGTACTCCTCATGGCCTCGCGTGGTCCGCCGCGCGGGGCCATGAGGCGTACTGGCCCCGTTCCGCAATCTCAGATAAGTTAGGCAAGGCTTACCTAATGGAGGTTGAGGATGGCTGTCCGTCAGAGCAGCACGATCGTGCCCACAGCGGCGGCACGCGCCCGTTCGGTGCTCGCCACCGCATGGTCCTGCGCGGTGACCACCGAGATCGGCAGGGACGAACTCGTGGGCGCGCACAGCGTCACCGAGGACGGCAGGCTCCGGCTCTCGCCGCCCGACGACAGCGCGCTGGCCGCGGCTCTCATCTGCGCGCCCCGCGGCGAGCCGTCCACCCTGATCGAGTTCGCGGACGTCGCGCCCGTACCGCTCAGGGACCGGATCCGCGCCCGGCTCTGGCTCTCCGGCTCACTGACGTACGACGGCGACGACCTCATCTTCGAGCCGACCTGCGCCGTGCTGCAGGACTCCACAGGGGAGCGCCAGGGCGTCGAGCTCGACGAACTCGCCCTGACCGTGCCCGATCCGCTCGCCGAGGCGGAGTCGCGCCTGCTCACCCACCTCGCCGACGCCCACCCCGACGCCGTCGAGCAGCTCACCCGCCTCATCAGCCCGGAAAGCCTCCAGGGCGTGGTGCGGGTCCGCCCGCTCGCCGTCGACCGGCACGGGATCTCGCTGCGGCTCGAACGCGCCCGCGGCCAGGCCGACGTCCGCCTCCCGTTCCACCAGCTCGTCGAGGACGTCACGCAGGTGACGGAGTGCATGCACGCACTTCTGATGAAGGCCCGTCTCTCAACCGTGCGGCGCGGACGGCCCGTCGGAGGCTGACCGCATCGATCTGAGGGCCAGCACCAGCACCCCGATGTCGTCGAGGAAGACCGGATCCGGCAGCAGGTCGGTGGGGAGCACCAGGTAGGCGACCGCCGCCCAGAACACCCACTGCCGCTCGACGGGAAGCCCGGCTCTGCGCAGGTCGCGCCGGGTCCGGACGAGCCGTACGAGCAGGACGACCGCGACGGCGAGCGTCGCGGCGACCAGCACGGCGGCGCCGACGAGCAGTGCGGTCAGGTCCGTGTTCATACCCCTGTACGTTAATCAATTCGGCGCCCGGCGTCCCGCAGGCATGATGGCGGGATGACGCAGTCGATACCCGCAGGGCACACCCCGCCCCACCCGTCCGTCGAGCCCGTCCAGGCGCTGATCGTCGTCGACGTGCAGTCCGCCTTCGTCACCGGTGACGGTGCCGTACCAGAGGACCGGCGGCTCCTGGACGCGGTGGAAGGGCTGCTGTCCCGGGCGCGCGAGCACGGCGCGCTCGTCGTCCAGTTGCAGAATGACGGGGACCCCGGCACTCCCGACGAGCCGGGCACCCCCGGATGGCGGCTTCACCTGCCCGTCGACACCGGCCGCGGCGAGGTCGTCCTGCGCAAGACCGTGGACGACGGCTTCGAGGAGACCGGGCTCGAGGAACTCCTGCGCGACGCCGGCGTGAAGGCGCTCGCCGTCTGCGGCGTGATGTCGGAGATGTGCGTGAGCGCCACGGCGCGCACCGCGCTGGAGCTGGGCTTCCGCGTCGTCCTGCCGCACGACGCGCACGCCACGTACGACATTCCCGCCGCCGAGGGCATCAGCGACGTGGTGCCGGCGGCGACGGTCTCGCGGGTGGCGGAGTGGGCCCTCGGCGACACCGTGGAGATCGTCGCCAGGGCGGCCGACGTGGGCTTCACGCGTCCGTAGCGGCCGCCGGATCCCGGGAGAGGTCCGCCGACTCCTCTGACGGCGTGCCGGCGCCGGCCTCTTCCCGGCGCCACCTCCAGCGCCACAGCGCGTTGAGCCGGTGGTCCTCCTCGAACCCCGGACCGAGCTCCCCGACACGCTCGTACGCTGCCTCCGTCCCGGGGTCGTCGCGCCGGGCAAGGCCCCAGGCGGCCTCCAGGCGCACGAGCTGGTCGTCCTCGTCGAGCATCGCCCACAGCGCGTCCGACACGGCGGGGGAGTGGTCACGGGAGCCCGCCAGTATGACGGTCGCCCGGCGCCGCTCGGCGGCGTCGGGACTTTCGAGGAGCGCCAGCGTGGCCCGGGTGAGCTCCGGGAGCAGTACGTCGTCGTGGACAGCGACCTCGCAGGCCCGGACCCGGACCTCGGAGTCCGGGTCACGCATGAGGGTGAGTACGGCCTGCCTGACCGTCGTCGAGCGCAGCCCGTCGGCGAGGAAGGTGTCGGGTACCTCGCGGCGTACACGCGGGTCGGGATGGCCGACGTGGCGGAGGCCGACGGCCTCCTGGCCGGGATGGTCGTACTCGGTGAGGGAGGCGAGGACCTTGGCGAGCAGCCCGCTGTCCGTCTCCTCGGTGGCCCAGGTGACCAGCAGCTCGCCCTCCTTCTCGCCATAGGAGGGGCGGCCGGGGTCGACGAACGACCGCAGGCGCAAGTAGTCCGCGACGAACCGGCGGTGCGCCGGCTCCGGGTGGTGGCGGTGGGCCACCACGGCGGACCAGGTCTCGTCGCTGGGGCGCCTGGCGAGGGTCCAGCCGACGGCCTGCCAGTCGACATGTTCGTCGTCGGGCTCCCGTACGGCGCGGGCGATCAGCTCGTCGACGGGCGTCAGGATGCGGAAGGCCCACTCCAGCGTCGTCAGGATGGCGCCGTGCCCGGCCCGTACGACGAGTCCGCCGAGCGAGACCTGCTCGACCCAGTCGTACGTGTCGTCCACGACGCGGCACGTGACCGCCGGGCCCGTCGCGCCGGTCCTGCGCCGCAACTCCTCGGCGGCGCCCGTCTCGTACCAGCCGCGGGCCAGCGCGACGAGCCGCTCGCGGGCGTCCTGGGGCAGGCGCAGCCGGGGCTCGTCGCCCAGCACGGCGGTGAAGACGGCGGGCGAGCCGCCGTCGATGGCCCGCCACAGCGGTGTGGTGCCGTCCGGGAGCGGCCGGTCGGGGTCGGCCCCGCCCTCCACCAGCGCTTCGGCGACCACCGCGTCGTACGCGGCCACCGCGGCGCACAGCACCGGCAGGCCCGCCGCGTCCAGCGCGTCCGGATCGGCGCCCGAGCCCAGCAGGGCACGCACCGCCCCCGCGTCCCCCGCCCGCACCGCCGCCACGAGCCGCGCGTCGAGTCCCTCGTCGCCCATTCCCCGCCCCCCTTGGTCCGGATGTCACGGTACGTGCGGTGCTCAGGGCATCCGAGTCCGCACCCCTGCCCGGCGCATGCCGGAGCCGTCGTGGCGCGCGGCCGTCACTGCCCGAGGTCGCGGATCACCGACATCAGGAGGTCGTGCGTCCCGGCGTCCGCCGCCGCCACGAGTCCCCGGCCACCCTCGCCGACCGGGGCGCCGTCGATCCCGGTGACCACACACCCCGCGGCCCTGCACAGGGCGATGCCCGCGGCGAAGTGCACACTGCCGGACAGGTCCCCGCCATCGGTGACGTACGCGGCCCGCTTGCCGGCCGCGACCCAGGCGAGGGCCAGCGTCGTGGACACCACCCGGGGCCGGAACCGCTCGACGAACAGGGGATGGGCCAGCAGCTCCACGCCGCGGAAGCCGGGCGCGCCCGGGAACGGCGGATCCAGATTGACGTCCACGAGAGCGGTGGCGGGCGTGGGGACCGCCACGGCGTCGACCCCGTTCCGCCGCACCCGGGCGCTCACGCCGTCCGTGTGGAAGACCTCCCCGCCGAACGGGTCGGCCACCGCGGCCGGTCCGTCCCGCAGCGCGACGTTGACGGCCACCAGCATGTTCCCCACGGCGTAGTTGAGGGTGCCGCACAACGGGTCCACCAGCCACTGGCGCGCGGCACCGGCGGCCCCGCTCCGTCCGCCCTCCTCACCGAGCACCGCGTCATCGGGGCGTGCGGCACGGATGACGTCGAGGATCGCCTTCTCGGCCGCCACGTCGGCGGCGGTCGCGAAGTCACCGCCGCCCTTGTCGATCCGGCCGAGCGTCTGCCCGTACAGGCCGCGCACCACGTCCGCGCCCGCGAGCGCCGCGGCTATCGCGACCTCTGTGTCGTCCGCTCCCGCGGAGGAAGTGATCATGCCGCGCAGGATACCGAGAGACCGTTCGCGTGCCTCCCCGTCGTCGCACTCCCGCACTGTGGGAGATCTCATGATCACGGAGGGGTGCGGACCGCGGCCGCAGGGGCTTTACTCACGCCATGACCGAAACGAATGGACTGCTGGCCGGCAAGGCCGTCATGATCACGGGTGCGTCGAGCGGGATCGGTGAGGCGGCCGCCCGCCTGTTCGCCGCGGAGGGGGCGGCGGTCCTGCTGATGGCCCGCCGCGCGGACAGGCTCGACCAACTCGCCCGGGAGATCAACGAATCGGGCGGCAAAGCGGCGATCAGCGTGGGCGACGTGTCGGTCGCCGAGGACGTGCAGCGCGCCGTCGACGCGACGCGCGAGCACTTCGGCGCCCTGGACGCGGCGTTCAACAACGCGGGTTACGCGGGCGACCAACTGGCGCCCCTGCACGAGCTCGACCAGACGGTCTTCGACCGCACGATGGACGTGAACGTCCGCGGTACCTGGAACTGCCTGCGCTCCCAGATCCCCGTGATGCTGAAGGCCGGGAAGGGCGCCATCGTCAACACGGCGAGCACCGCCGCCATGGTGGCGACCGGCGCGCCGGTGCCCTACGTCGCCGCGAAGCACGCCGTGCTCGGCATGACCAGGGCGGCCGCGGCCGAGTACGCGGCACACGACATCCGCATCAACACCCTCGTCGTCGGGACCACCCGCACGGAGATGATCAGCCAGGTGGTGGAGGCGCGCCCGGAGCTGGAGCAGGCCTTCGTCGCCCGCCAGATGCAGAAGCGCATGGCGGAGCCGGTCGAGGTCGCCCAGGCGGCGCTGTGGCTCTGCAGCGACCGTGCCTCGTTCTCGACGGGTACGGCGCTGGCGGTGGACGGCGGACTGACCTCCAACTGACGGACGCCCGGCCGGTCGGCGGACGACGGGTGCGGTCAGAGCGGCAGCGCGCACACCGCGACGGGCGCCGCGAACGGCTCGCCCACGCGCCGGAGTTCACCGCTGTCCCCGTCGACCCGGAAGGCGCTCACCGAGCTCGACTTCTGGTTGGCGGTGAACAGCAGCCGCTGCGAGGGTGAGAAGGCGAGCTGCCGGGGGAAGTCGCCGCCGACCGGAACCGTGTTCAGGAGCCGCAGCCGGGCGCCGCCGCCCTCGATCGCGTACCGGGTGATGCTGTTGTGGCCGCGGTTGGCCAGGAAGGCGAAGCGTCCTTCGCGCGTCACCACGATCTGCGCCGGGTAGCTGGTGCCACCGCCGGTGCCCGTCGACTGCGGCCTGCCCGGCGTGAGGCGGCCGGTGGCCGGGTCGTACGCGCAGACGACGACGGTGTCGTCCAACTCGTCGGCGAGGTACGCGTACCGCCCCGACGGGTGGAAGGTGAGGTGGCGGGGGCCCGCGCCCGGCCGCAGGCGGGCCTGCGCGACGCGGCGGAGGGTGCCCGCCTTCTCGTCGAGGCGGTAGGTGTAGACGGTGTCGTTGCCGAGGTCGACGGCGAGGATGTGGCGGCCGTCCGGGGCCGTGCTGATCTGGTGGGCGTGCGGACCTTCCTGGCCGGGTCCCGGTGGCGGCGCGGAGTGGGTGACCAGATCGGTCCGCTCGCCCAGCGCGCCGGAGTCGCCGATGGGGTGGACGGCCACGCTGCCGGAGAGGTAGTTCGCGCTGAGCAGCCAGCGCCCGCCGGGATGCACGGAGAGGTGGCAGGGCCCTGCGCCCCCGGTGCTACGGGTGCCGAGGACCTTGTGTCCCCCGTCGGGGGAGAGGGCGACGGCGGTGACGCCTCCCTTCGCGCGTTCGTCGACGGCGAAGAGCGTGCGGCCGGAGGGGTGCAGCGCCAGGTAGGACGGGTCGGGGACACCGGTGATCGTGCCGGTCCCCGTGATGTGCCCCGTCTCCTCGTCGTACGTCGCCATGCCGATGCCCCGGCCGCCGCCCTCCTGCGAGGTGTACGTCCCGAGGAACAGGCGCCGTTCGCGGCGCGGGCGTTCGGCGGCGGAGGAGACGGCGCTCCGCCGGGGGCGGTCGGTGCGCTCCGGCTCCTGTCGGCCCGGCGAGGAGCAGGCCGAGGAGACCACGCCCGCGACGGCCGCCCCCGCGAGCGTGCCGATGAACCGCCGCCGCCCAGCGGCGCCCCCGGAACCCGTGGCCGGCTGTGCTCCGCTGTTCATGCCTGCACCTCGTGCGTCGGTGATGACGGATGTGGCAGCCACAGTGCCTCGTCTTCGAGGGAACGGACAAGAGGTGCCCGTACCGGCGCGGCGCACGGCGGGAGGGCGCGCCACCGGCATGGGTCCCGGCTTCCCGACCCGTCACCCGCGCGTGGCTTCGGCGCGCCTGTTTTCAGCCAACCGAGGGCAGTTCGCGCGAAGCGTCGACCACCGAGAGCGACGCTCCTTATACGGTGTGCGAGCGGCCGATGTGGGTCGCGGAGGCCGCAGGAAGTCACGAGAAATGCGGGACGGCCGGTACGGATGTGCCGATCGCCCGCACACGCATGAGGAGTTGCTGAGTGGACCACAGCCGTGTGATCCGGATCCGTACCGTCCTGGCCGCGCTCGGCGTCGCCGGCGCGATGGCGGCCGCCCCCGCCGCGAGCACCGCGGCCTCCGCCGCACCCGCACCCCCGGTGGGCGCCGCCGCGGCCCACGAACCGTGCACGGGAGAGTTCCACGGTGACGCCCGCCTCGGCCCGGCCTGGCTCCCCGGGAAGTGGCAGCGGCCCGTCGGACCGCTCCTGAAGAACTGGAAGCGGACGGGCAAGCTGTCGCCCAAGGCCTTCCTGAAGAAGTACTGGGAGGGCCCGGCCGACACCGGCAGCTGGAAGTACCCGCCCAACGACGGCTTCCGCACCGTCAAGGGCAAGGTCGACAAGCATCCGGAACTGCTGGAGCGGGGCGAGGAGCTGGACCGCTTCGGCTCGGAGTACGGCGGGTACCTCGCGCCCGTCGGCGACGCCTACGCCAAGCGCGCCCTGCCCCCGCAGAACCTCAACACCCGGGACGCCGCCTTCGCCTGTGACTACCGCGTCTACAAGGTCAGCAAGTCCTTCCGCGTCTGGCAGGGCGGCATCGCCCCGTGGTTCGAGCAGCCCGGCGGCGGGCAGCAGATCAAGCTGGACCCGGGCTTCCTGAACCCGGGCGAGGGGCAGCGGCTCAACGTGAAATGGCTGCTGGACCACGGCTACCTGAAGCCGGCGAACCACTAGCGGACCGGCCTCTCCTGCCGGTCGTTGTCGTCGAGAGCGGACGCGGGGAGGGGCCGACCTGAAGAGGCGGAGAGGACGTACCCCTTGGACATCCGGGAAGCGGCGGCGGCCCTGCGCGCCGCCCACGTGGCCGACGGCTACTACTGGATCGAGGGCGTCCACGAACCGGCCCCCACGCCCACCGACTTCGTCTACCTGCGCGGTACCGGCGACGGGGCGTGGGAGGTCGGCACGTACGAACGGGGCGCGCACCACCCCCTCGCGCGGCATACGGACGAGGCGGCCGCCTGCGCCCACCTGCTGCGCCAGCTGACCTGACGCCGCACGGACGCGCACCGCGTTGACCCTCACGTCACGTCAGGGCGCAGGCTGTGCCTCGACGAAAGGCGAGGTAGGTCCATGAGTTACACCGTCGGTCAGGTCGCCGGCTTCGCGGGAATCACCGTGCGCACCCTCCACCACTACGACCGCGCGGGGCTGCTCACGCCCGGCGGGCGCAGCCCCAGCGGCTACCGCCTGTACGACGACGCCGATCTGGCCCGGCTGCAGCAGATCCTCTTCTACCGCGAGCTCGGCTTCGCCCTCGACGAGATAGCCGAGATCCTGGCCGACCCGCAGGCCGACGCCCTCGGCCGGCTGAAGGCCAGACGCCGGGCGCTGCGCGAGCAGATCGACAGGCTGGAGCGGTTGGTGGAGGTCGCCGAGCGGGCCATGGAGGTGCAGCAGACCGGGGTCGACCTCAGCCCCCGGGAACGGTTCGAGGTGTTCGGCGAGATCACCTTCGACCTGAGCTACGCCACCGAGGCCGAACTCAAATGGCAGGACAGCGTGGGCCACCGGACGGCCATGGAGAGCGCCGCAGCGCACTCCAAGGAGGACTGGGCGCGGCTCATGGAGGAGGCCGCCCGGTGGCGGGACGAACTGCTCGCCGCCTTCGACGCCGGAGAACCACCGCAGGGCGAGCGGGCGAGGGAGCTGGCGGAGGAGCACCGTCGGTACATCGCCCGCTGGTTCACCCCGTGCCCGCCCGAGATGCACCTGCGCATCGCGGACGACTTCGTCGACGACCCGCGCGCCTTCGCCCTCGTAGTGCCGCCGTCTCAGCAGCGGCCGGGGCTAGCCGCATATCTGCGGACGGCGGTACGGGCCAACGCGGGGCACCGGACCGGGGCGGGCTCCGGGGCTCGACGTGAGCCTGAGGTCGACCCTCACGCTGAACCTGAGGTTGAGGGTGACGTCGATCCGGGGCCCGGCACCTACCCGGCCGCCGAGAACGGCCCGGCCCCGCGGACCGCACCCCGCACGGCCCCCGAGGGGACCCGGTGACGCGCATCCTGATCGCCGCGGCCGGCTCATACGGCGATGTCGCCCCCTACACCGGCCTCGGACACCGGCTCCGCGAGGCCGGACTCGACGTCGCCCTCGCCACCCATGCCCCCTTCGCGCCGCTCGTCGAGGCAGCCGGCCTGCGCTTCCGTGAACTGCCCGCCGATACGGAGGCCCGGCCGCGTACAGGTGGACGCAAGGAGCTCATGCGGACGGCCGCGGCCTTCGTGCGCGAGCTGGGAGGCGGCCTCGTCGACGCGGCCGTACGCGGCGCCGATCTGCTCGTCCTCTCCACCACCACCGCACCGCTCGGCTGGCAGGTGGCCGAGGCCATGAGCATCCCGGCTCTCGGCGCTTACCTCCAACCCACGCACCCCACCCGCGCCTTCCCGCCCGTCGTCGGCACCACGCGGTCACTCGGCGGCTTCGGCAACCGCGCGCTCGGCCGTTTCTCCCTGCGCATGGTCGACCGCGTCTACGCCGACGCCGTACGCGACCTGCGTATCCGCCTCTCGCTGCCCGCCGCGACACCGGGCGAGGTCCGCGCCCGGCAGGAGCGGGCCGGGTGGCCGGTGGCGCACGGATTCAGCCCGGCCGTGGTGCCGAGGCCCGCGGACTGGCGCGAGGGGCTCGACGTCGTCGGCTACTGGTGGCCCTTCCACGAGCCCGCCGCCGCTCTGCCGCCCGATCTCGACGACTTCCTGCGGGCCGGCCCGCGCCCCGTCTTCATCGGCTTCGGCAGCATGGCGGCCGGCGACGGCGAACGGCTCGGCGAGATCGCGGTGACGGCGCTGCGCGCGGCCGGGCTGCGGGGCGTGTTCCAGGCGGGGCGGGCCGGCCTCGCCGCCTCCGGTGACGACGTCCTGACGGTCGGCGAAGTGCCGCACGCCCTGCTCTTTCCCCGGGTGGCGGCCGTGGTGCACCACGCGGGCGCCGGAACCTCGGCGGCGGCGCTGCGCGCGGGGGTCCCCGCCGTCCCCGTACCGGTCACCGCGGACCAGCCGTTCTGGGCCGCCCGCCTCGCCGCCCTCGGCGCGGCGACCGACCCCGTCCCGTTCAAGGACCTCACCGCCCCTCGTCTGGCGGAGGCGCTCGGCCGCGCGGTCCACGAACCGGCGTACGGGCGAACCGCCGCGCACCTCGCCCGCACCCTGGCCGCGGAGGACGGTCCGGGCGAGGTGCTGAAGGCGATCGAACGGCTGCTGTAACGTTCTCCGCCCGTGAACTTCTCGCCTCGCTCGACGGGTTGAGTACGCGCGTGGCGCTCGCCCGGCGGGAAGGCGACGCGCCCGCGTAGCCCGAGCGGCCGACTGGCGAGGCGGCCCCGCCGGTCAGCGTGGAAGAGTTCCAGGCATGACCGAAGCGTACCTGTACATGGCAAACCCCCGGATCACGGTCCTCGGCGTACAACCCGGGCATCCGCCGTTCCGCATCGTGGAGATCGACGGCGAGGTCGTCGGCAAGGCGAAGACCGTCACCGACGTCCTGGACGCGGCCGCGATGGCGGGCATCACCGTGCACGACCTCGACGACCCGGACGCGGTGCGGTGGGTCGGCGGTGACAAGTTCACCTGGCAGCCGGAGAAGGAGCCGTGGCCGGAGCGGGCCGGGGAGCGGTTCGTGGATCCGGCCCAGGGGCCGCTCGCCGACCCGGGTGGCGCGACGGGCTGACGGACGGGCTGACCTGTGGGCTGACCGGCGGGCCGCGGGTGATCAGGCCCGCCCGGTGGTCGGGACCTCCTCCCCGGAGGGCACCGGCCCCGGCGGTGTGCCGTCGCCGAAGGGCCGGCCGCCCAGCTCCTCGCGGTGATGCGGTGTCAGCCACTCGGAGAGGTCGGGGCCCAGCGGCACGATCGCCGTCGGGTTGATGCCCGTGTGCACCTGGTAGTAGTGCCGCTTGATGTGGTCGAAGTCGATGGTGTCGCCGAACCCCGGGGTCTGGAACAGATCCCGGGCGTACGCCCACAGCACCCGGTCCTCGGTCAGCTTCCTGCGGTTGCACTTGAAGTGGCCGTGGTAGACGGCGTCGAACCGCACCAGCGTGCTGAAGAGGCGGATGTCCGCCTCCGTGAGGGTGTCGCCGACGAGATAGCGCCGGCTCGCGAGGCGCTCGGAGGTCAGCTCCAGGCGGCGGAACACGTCCCCGTACGCCGTCTCGTACGTGGCCTGGTCCGGGGCGAAGCCCGCGCGGTACACGCCGTTGTTGACGTCGCGGAAGATGCCCTCCATCACCGCGTCGATCTCGTCGCGCAGCGGTTCGGGATACAGGTCGGGGGCGCCCTCGCGGTGCAGGCCCGTCCACTCCGTGGCGAAGTCCAGGGTGATCTGCTGGAAGTCGTTCGTCACCAGCTTGCCGCTCGGCACGTCCACGATCGCCGGGACGCTGACGCCACCGGGATAGCCGGTCTCACGCGCCTCGTACGCCTCACTGAGGAAGCGGATGCCGAGGACCGGGTCGCGGTCGTCGGCGTCCAGCGTGAACCGCCAGCTCCGGTCGTCCTGGATGGGGTCGGTGACGGCCAGGGAGATGGCGCTCTCCAGGCCGAGGAGCCGCCGGGACACCAGGGCACGGCCCGCCCACGGGCAGGCCCGGCTCACCACCAGGCGGTACCGGCCCGCCTCGACGGGCCAGCCGTCCGCGCCGTCCTTGGTGATGCGGTCCGCGAAGTGGCTCTTGGAACGCTTGAACTCCTTGTGGCCGTACGAGGCGTTTCCTTCTTCCGCGCTCATGACTGGCTCCCTTCTCGCGCGCAGGACCGGCTCACCGGCACCCGCTCGGAACGGCCGTGCCCGCCGCCTCCAGGGGGCGGCGCGAGGTCGTAGATGCGGTCGATGAGCACCGCCTCATTGCCCGCGAGGCCCGCGCGGCGCAGCGCTTCGTCGGCCTCCGCGATCGGCCCCGCGAGCAGCGTCGCCGCGGCCGCGGGGGAGACCGACGCGGAGTCGGAGAGCGCGGCGCGTGCCGTGTGCAGCAGACGCAAGCAGGCCTGGGCGGCGAGCAGTTCCTCGGACGTCGTGCCGGTCATTGAGAGCGACTCCTCTGCGCTGAGTGGCGTGTACGGCATCGCGATGCCACCCTCCACTCTCGCGCACGGGTCTGACAACGGCGCCCTAGGCGGTCCGGGCGCGGCGGGTGAGCCGCAGCGTGAGGCCGTCCGGCATCAGGGTGAGCCGCTCGGCTATGCGCAGCCGGTAGGCGGGGTCGGCGTGCAGGTCGTAGCGGCGCAGCAGCAGGCCGAGCACCAAGGTCGCCTCGTGCAGCGCGAACTGACGTCCGATACACGCCCGCGCGCCGGTGCCGAACGGCTTGAAGACGTGGGCGGGGCGGGCGCGTACCGCCGAAGGGGCGAACCGGTCGGGGTCGAACTCCTCCGGACGCTCCCCCCACGCCGCCGGATCGCGGTGCAGCATGGTCGCGAGGACCAGCGCCCAGGCGCCCCGGCGCATCGGATGCACACCCCCGAGAACGGTGTCCTCGCGGGCCTCGCGGGCGAACCCGGGTGCCGTCGGCCACAACCGCAGCGATTCGTCGAGCACCCGGCGCACGTAACGCAACTTGGCCACCTGCTCGTAGGCGGGCTCTGTCTCGGCGCCCCAGACCTCGTCGACCTCCGCCCGCGCGCGGGCGAGCACATCCGGGTGGCGCGACAAGTAGTGCAGCGCGAACGACAGGGCACCGGAGGTCGTCTCGTGCCCGGCGACCAGGAACGTGATGACCTGGCGGCGGATGTTCTCCGGAGTGAGCCGTTCGCCGGTCTCGGGGTGGGCCACCTCCAGCATGCGGTCGAGCAGGTCGCCGCCGCCGGGCCCGGACGCGGCGCGGCGGGCGGCGACCACCGCGTCGACGGTGCGGTTGAGGTAGGCCATGTCGGCGTCGTTGCGCCGGTCGGCGCCGCGCAGCAGCAGCGGGGAGAGCAGGGGCGGTACGACGTTGCGCCGCTGCGCGTGGGAGAGCGTGCCGACCATCGCCGAGACGAAGGGGTGGGGCGCGGAGCGCTCGAAGGAGCCGAAGTCGTGGCCGAAGCCGGTGCGGGCGATCGTCTCAAGGGTCAGCTTCGTCATGTCGCCCGGCACGTCCACGGCCCGGCCCGCGGCCTCCCGGTCGTCCCAGCGGGCCGTCAACTGCCGTGCCACGTCCAGCATCAGCGGGTGGTAGCCCGCCATCGCCTCGCGGCTGAAACCGGGGGCGAGGATGTCGTGCGCCAGCTGCCAGTTGGGCTCGTGGTTGTACGCCGTGAAGAGCCCGTCGCCCGCCACCGGCCGGAGGTTGGCGACGCCGAGGCCCACGTGTTTGGCGAACCGCGACTCGTCGGCCAGGTCCGCGGCGAGCCCGGCGCCCCACACGAAGACGAACTCCTTGCCGAACGCCTTGCGCCGGAAGATGGGGCCGAGCCTGGCCGCCATCTTCATCGAATCCTGCAGCGGGGTGCGGATGTTGGCGCCCAGGATGTCGCCCAGCAGCGGCAGCCGGTGCGGAGGGTGGGGTATCCGGTGCAGCTCGGGCCAGCCGAGCTCGGCGCTGCGGAACCCCTTCCGGAGCGGCCCGTCCTGCCCGGACCCGCCCCGGTCCTCCGGCTTCTTTGCCGCCGCTGACCTCGTCGTCTGCGCCATGTGCCCATCTCCCTTGTCCGACGGGCCCGTTGGGCCTGTTGTACGTGGATTCAACAGGAGTTCCCAGTCTGGTACCGCTATTGAATTCGCGTCAAGTAAGGTGCCTGCATGGCCGCGAATCCCCAGGAGCGCACCCGCCGCAGACTGAGCACCGAAGAGCGGCGTGAGCAGCTGCTTTCGGTCGGGGCGCGGCTCTTCGCGCAGAAGCCCTACGACGACGTGTGGATCGAGCGGGTCGCGGAGATCGCCGGCGTCTCGCGGGGTCTCCTGTACCACTACTTCCCGACCAAACGGGACTTCTTCGCCGCTGTCGTGCGCCGCGAGAGCGAGCGCATGCTGCGGCTGACGGCGGCCGAACCGGGCCTGCCGGTACGGGAGCAGATCAGCACCGGACTCGACGCGTTCCTCGGCTACGTCGAGAGCCACGCGCAGGGCTTCCGCGCCTTCCACCGCGCCGAGGCCGCGGGAGACCCGCTGGTCCGCGAGGTCTACCGCAACGGCCTCGCCGCCCAGGAGCGGCAGATCCTGGCGGCCCTCGCCGCGGATCCGGGCGGCGCGGACATCACCCAGGACCTGCCCGCGCTGCGCCTGGCCGTGCGGGGCTGGCTCGCGTTCATGGTGGCGGTCTGCCTTGAGTGGCTGGAGGAGCCGGACCTGTCGAGGGAGCAGGTGCGGGATTTGTGTGCCAAGGCCCTGCTCGGGGCGATCACGCGCTGAGGCGGGGCCTTGAGGCCCGCTCCGTAGCTGTCCGGCTCAGCGGTCGACGCCCGCGAGGTCGAGGAGCCGGTGCATGAGCTCGGCGGGCAGCGCCGGATGGTGGGCGGCCGCTCGCGCCAGGGCGGTGACGCCGAGCAGTTCCACGACGCGCGGGACGGGCAGCCTGGGGTCCTCCGCCGCGCGGCGGCGCACCATGTCGTCCGGGTCGCGGGTGAGCCGGTCGACGAGTTCCGGCGTGGCCGTCGGGTCGAAGAGGGCCGCGTAGCGCAGCCGGGGGTTCGGGTCGTCGGCGAACCGGGCGAGGCCGGGGCGCGCGAAGTTGCGCCGGTGGGCCAGGGCGCCCCAGCTCAGCCCGTCCCAGTCGGCGAACATCTCCACGAGCAGCTCGTGTGGGGCGTGGTCGTTCTCGCACAGCATCAGCCTGACGAAGTAGTCGTCGTCGCCCGCCAGGCGCTCGATCACCTCGGCGGGCAGCTCGGGCGCTTGCGTGACACCTCGGCGCAGCAGCACATGGCTGGAGGCGGCGATCTCCTTCAACGCCTCAAGGTCGTCGAAGCGTTCGCGCACCCAGTCCGGTACCGGAAAGCGGCCCGGAGGCACGGTGTAGTCGATCGCGGCCCGCTGCTCCTCGGTGACGTCCGCGCGCAGGGAGACGGCCAGCCGCACCGAGGGCTCGGGATCGGCGGCCAAGGAGAGGGCGAGCCCGGTGGGAACGCGGGGATTCACGGCGGCCCCGTGCCGGAGGGACGTCTCCTGGTGGGCGACCAGGAACGCGGCGAGTTCCGCGTCCACCGGCGAGGTGGACGCGGCATCGCGCCGCCGCCGCTCGTCCGTCTCGGCCTGGAACTCCTCGATCGTCGTCGGCAGCGGCGGTTCGACGAAGGTGGCGCGTGCGACGGCGGCCCGCACCTCCGGGGCGGGGTCGGCCTCAATCGCGGCCCGGACATCGGGGCGCAGCCTGGGCCAGCTCCAGGCGTTGACGGCGACCGCCCGGACGCGGGGCTCCGGGTCCTCCGCCAGCGCGAGCCGCGTCCTGGCCGGCAGACCGCGCAGCCCGGCGGCGAGACGGCGCAGCCGGGCGTCGGGGCCGGTGGCGAGCCGTACCGACACCTCGGCCGGCAGTTCACGGTCGTACTCGCCGGCCATCACCACCGCGACCCGCCGCACCTTGGGGTCCGGGTCCTCGGCGAGCACGGCGAGGTCGGCCGGAGACAGGCATGGATTCTCGGCGAGGATCTCGCGGACCCGCGGGCTCGGATGCCGGAGAGCCGCCCGTACCGCCGCCGGGGGCAACTGGTGGTAGCGCAGCCAGAATTCGGCTCCGGGCGGCGCGTCGAGCGTGAACAGGCGCCGCAGTACGTCGTCCGGTGCCGCGCTGTTCACGGCGAGGCCGGCCAACCACTCCGCGTGCAGGGCGGTGTCGGCCCCGAGCGACCGCAGCGCCGCCGCGCGGACGGCGTCCGGCACCTCGATCACGCCGAACGCCGCCAGGGTCGGTTGCTGCTTCTCGGGTGCCATGGGGTGATCTTCTCAGGACCGTGCGAACCTTCGTCAGAGAACGGCGGGGACCGACCGTGCGGCGTCGAGCCGCGCGATCTGTTCCACGCTCAGTTCCAGCTCCACTGCCTCCAGGGCCTCGTCCAGCTGGGCCGTCCCGCTCACGCCGACCAGCGGAATGATCCGGGGGGAGCCCTGCAGCATCCAGGCGTAGACCACTTGTCCGGGAGTGGCCCCGCTCTCGGCCGCGACATCCCCCAGCACCTTGAGCGCGGAGTCCGTGCCGGCGTGCCGGTACTCCTCCGGGACCGGTTTGCCGCCCGCGTAGGCGCCGTTGAGGAGCGCGCTGTAGGCCAGGACGGTCAGGTCCGGCTGGCCGGCGGCGTAGCCGGACATCGGCTCGTCCAGGGCGACCTGGTAGTCGAAGTCCGCGTCGGGCGCCGGGTTCAGGTAGGTGTGCCGCTGCTGGAGGGCAGTGAAGGCCGGCAGGTTCGCCTCGCGGGCGATGTCCCGGGCCCGTTCGAGGCGCCGTACGCCCTGATTGCTCATGCCGATCTGCCCCACCACACCGTCGGTCACCAGCTGCGCGAAGGCTCCGACGCTCTCCTCCAAGGGGGTTGCCGGATCGTCGATGTGCCCGTACAGGAGGTCGAGCTTGTCGCGGCCGAGGCGGCCCAGGCTTCCTTCGACCGCCGTGCGGACGGCCCGCTGTGACAGGCCTTCCCGGTTGGCGGGCCACTCGCCGGGGCCCGCGGGCAGGGCACCGATCTTGGTGGCGACCGTCACCTCGTCGCCGATGCCCCGCTCGGCGAGCCAGCGGCCCACCAGCCGCTCGCTGTCCCCGCCGTCGCTGCCGTCGCGCCAGAAGCAGTAGCAGTTGGCCGTGTCGATGAAGGTGCCGCCCCGCTCGACGAACCGGTCGAGCAGCGCGAAGGACGTGGCGTCGTCCACCGCCGTGCCGAACGGCAGCGTGCCGAGGCACAGGACGGATACACGGCGAGAGCCCATGGTGCGGTAACGCAAGTCGATCCCCTCCCACGAAGACCACCGGGGAGCCGGCGGCGCCCAGATGCTCGCACTTGGAGCGCACTGCAAGGCAAGGGCCCGGCTGTCCACGCGCCGGCGGCCGAACTCCTCGTCACGGGAGCGTGCGAAGATCAAATGCATGGAATTCGAACCCGACGTCGACGTGCGGCGGCTCTGCGTCGAGCGGTTGGGGGAGCGCGCGGGCACCGATCTGGCGGCCCTCGCCCGCCCCGGCTTCCGCCTCGAAGCACTCAGGGGCGGCAGAAGAGCGACGGGCCGCTGCCGTCTCGGTGGCCCGGACCTCCTTGAACCGGGCGCTGCCTGGCCCGAGTTCGAGGGCGTCCCGCTCTCCCTGTACGCCGTCATCGACGTGCGCGCCGCCATCGGCACCGGCGCACCCTCGCCCTGGCCGGACGCCGGACCGCCCGGACGCCCGCCCGGTCTGCTCAACTTCTTCCACCTCGACCCTGACCTGCCGTACGAGCGCCTGCGGAGCCTGGACACCTCGGCCCCCGCCGCCTGCCGGGTCGTCCCCGCCGACCCCGCGCGAGCGGTCGACCGCCCCGCCCCGCACCCCGCAAGGAGCTACCCGGCACGCGCCCTGCACGCCGCGCCCGTCACCACGCTGCCCGACTGCTGGGACGTGCCGGGCCACGCCATCGCGTACGACAAGGACGCCCACTGGGGAGCCGCCGCGCTGCTCCTTGACGTGTTCGACGGAATCGACGGCAACAACTCCGGCGGCCACCAGGCCTTCGGCTGGCCCGGGCTGTCCCACGCGACCCCCGTCCTGACGGACGCCGGTGACGAGCCGTACGTGCACCTGCTGCAACTCCAGGGCGACGAGGAGCTCGGCTGGGGGTGGGGCGACGCCGGCACCCTGTACTTCCTCATACCCGAAAGCGCCCTGCGCGAAGGCGACTTCACCCGCGCCGAACCCCACGTGAGGTGCTGCTGACATGGCGACGCTCGCACGCTCCTCCCTCCTGATGGCCTTCGGCACCGTGATCTCCCGCGCCACCGGCCTGATCCGGCAGGTCCTCCAGGGCGCCGCCCTGGGCACCGGCCTCCTCGCCGGCACGTACAACACCGCCAACACCGTGCCCACCAGCCTCTACACCCTGCTGATCGGCGGCGCCCTGAACGCCGTCCTGGTGCCCCAGCTGGTCCGCGCCCGCGCCACCGACGACGACGGCGGGAAAGCCTTCGAACAGCGCCTGATCACCCTGGTCGTCTGCGTCCTCGGCATCGGCACCGCCCTCGCCGTGTGGGCGGCCCCACAGATCGTCGCCCTCTACATGCGGGACACCGCACAGAACCACGAGGCGTTCCGACTCACCGTGGTCTTCGCCCGGTTCCTGCTGCCGCAGATCTTCTTCTACGGGCTCTTCGGCATCCTCGGACAGGTCCTGAACGCCCGCGAGAAGTTCGGCGCGATGATGTGGACCCCGGTCCTCAACAACGTCGTGCTCGTCACCATGTTCGGCGCCTACCTCGGGCTGATGACGGTCCCCGGCGACGTGCACGACATCACCGCCGCCCAGGTCCGGCTCCTCGGCATCGGCACCACCATCGGCATCGCCCTGCAGTCCCTCGCCCTCCTGCCGTACGTGCACGCCGCCGGGGTGCGCTTCCGCCCGCGCTTCGACTGGCGCGGCACCGGCCTCGGCAAGAGCGCCCGGGCCGCCCGCTGGACCCTGCTGCTCGTCCTCGCCAACCAGGTCGCGCTGACCGTCGTCACCAACTTCGCCAACGCCGCCGACCGCAGCCTGCCGAAGGAAGGCGTCGGCTACACGGCGTACACGTACGCCCAGACCATCTGGCTGCTGCCGCAGTCCATCGTCACCGTCTCACTGGTGACCGCGCTGCTGCCCCGGATGAGCCGGGCCGCCGCGGAGGGCCGCACGGCCGACCTGCGCGAGGAACTCTCCCGCGCCCTGCGCGTCACCGGCACGGTGATCGTGCCCGCCGGGTTCTTCTTCCTCGCCTTCGGGCCGCAGACCGCCGAACTGCTCTTCGCGCACGGCGCGTCCGACGCCGCCGCCACCCGGCCCCTCGGCCACATGCTGCAGGCGTTCGGCCTCGGCCTCATCCCCTTCTCCGCGCAGTACCTCCTGCTCCGCGGTTTCTACGCCCATGAGGACACCCGCACCCCGTTCTGGATGGCGCTCTGGGTGGCCGGCGTCAACATCGCCCTGGCGGGCGCCTGCCACCTGCTGCTGCCCGCACGCTGGGCCGTCACCGGCATGGCCGCCGCCTACACCCTCTCGTACGCGGTCGGGCTGCTGCTCACCGCACGGCTGCTGCGCCGCCGGCTCGGCGGCCGCATCGACGGGCGCCGACTGGTCCGCACCTACGGCAAGTTGATCCTCGCCTCCGCCCTGGCCGGCGCGCTCGGCTGGGCCGCCGCCCGCGGGGGTGCCCAGCTGACGCAGGCGGGGACGGCGGCGACCGCCCTGGCACTGCTGGCCGGCGGGCTCACGATGGTCGCGGGTTATCTCGCCCTCGCCCGGCTGCTGCGCATAGCGGAGGTGCGCATGCTGCCCGGCCTGCGGCGCTGAGGCCGGGCAGCGGTCGCGTACGACGGGCCGCCGCTCAGGCGGCCCGGGCGGCCCGGTGGCGGTGGGCGCGGACCAGGTCCGCGTAGTGGCGGCCACTGCTCTTCACCGTGCGGCGCTGGGTGGCGTAGTCGACGTGCACCAGACCGAAGCGCTTGTCGTAGCCGTACGCCCACTCGAAGTTGTCCAGGAGCGACCACGCGAAGTACCCGGCCAGCGGGGCGCCCCGGCGGACGGCGCGGGCGCACGCCGCCAGGTGCTCGCGCAGGTACCGGGTGCGCTCCGCGTCGTCGACCGTGCCGTCGGCGCGGACCACGTCGGGGTAGGCCGAGCCGTTCTCGGTGACGTACAGCCTGCGCGCCCCGTACTCCTCGGTCAGCCGCATCAGCAGACTCTCCAGGCCGCCCGCGTCGATCTCCCAGCCCATGCCGGTGTGCGGCACCTCGGGCCTGTACACCTGCCGGGCGAACGGCGCCGGGCCCGCCGGATCGTCGGCGACGACCGCAGGGAAGTAGTAGTTGAGCCCCAGCCAGTCCAGCGGCTGTGCGATCGTCGCCGGGTCGCCGGCCCGCTCCGGCAGGTCGACGCCGTACACCTCCCGCATGTCGGCGGGGAAGCCGAGCCCGTGCAGCGGGTCGAGCCACCAGCGGTTGGTGTGCCCGTCCGCGCGCCGGGCCGCGGCGATGTCCTGTGTCCGGTCGGAGGCCGGCCGCACCGGGGAGAGGTTGTTGACGATGCCGACCTGCGCGCCGGGCGCCGCCGTGCGGATCGCCTGCGTGGCAAGGCCGTGGCCGAGCAGCAGGTGGTAGGAGGCGCGGACGGCGGCCGTGAGGTCCCGCAGACCCGGCGCCATGCGGCCCTCCAGGTGGCCGATCCAGGCGGAGCACAGCGGCTCGTTGAGCGTGGCCCAGTGCGTGACCCGGTCGCCGAGCCGCTCGGCCACCACGGAGGCGTACGCCGCGAAGTGCTCGGCGGTCTCGCGCCGGGGCCAGCCCCCGCGGTCCTGCAGCGCCTGCGGCAGATCCCAGTGGTACACCGTCGCGCTCGGCGTGATGCCCGCCGCCAGGAGCGCGTCGACGAGCCGGTCGTAGAAGTCGAGCCCCGCCGCGTTGACCGGCCCGTCACCGCCCGGCACGATACGCGGCCAGGCGAGCGAGAAGCGGTAGGCGTCGACGCCCAGCTCCCGCATCAGCGCGATGTCCTCGGGCCAGCGGTGGTAGTGGTCGCAGGCCACGTCACCGGTGTCGCCGCCGTCGACCGCGCCGGGGACCCGCGCGAAGGTGTCCCAGATCGAGGGCGCGCGGCCGTCCTCGGCGACGGCGCCCTCGATCTGGTACGCCGAGGTGGCCACACCCCACGCGAAGTCCCGCGGCAGCGCGGCGAGGTCCGGGGACGAGGGGTCGGTCAGGGCGGAGGGGTCGGACACGGAGATCCTTTCGGCAGGTGCGGGGAGGGTCACTTGACGGCTCCCGCGGTGAGTCCGGCGACGAGATAGCGCTGCAGGAGCAGGAACCCGGCGACGACGGGGACGCTCACGACGAGCGAGGCGGCCATGACCTGGTTCCAGTACACGTCGTTCTGGGTCGCGTAGCCCTGCAGGCCCACGGCGAGGGTGCGGGTTGTCTCGTTGGTCATGACGGAGGCGAAGAGCACTTCTCCCCAGGCGGTCATGAAGGCGTAGACGGCGACCGCGACGATGCCGGGTATCGCGGCGGGCACCACGACACGGAACAGCGCGCCCAGCGGGCCGCAGCCGTCGACCAGCGCCGCCTCGTCCAGCTCCCGCGGCACCGAGTCGAAGTAGCCGATCAGCATCCAGATGGAGAAGGGCAGCGAGAACGTCAGGTAGGTGAGGATGAGCCCGGCCCGCGAGCCGAACAGCGCGATGCCCGTCGCGTTGCCCACGTTGACGTAGATGAGGAAGAGCGGCAGCAGGAAGAGGATGCCCGGGAACATCTGCGTCGACAGGACGGTCACGGTGAACACCCGCTTGCCGCGGAAGCGGTACCGGCTGACCGCGTACGCCGCGAACACCGCGATGACCACCGAACAGAGCGTCGCCGCGCCCGCCACGATCAGCGAGTTCATGAAGTAGTCCGCCAGCGGCACCGTCTTCCAGATGTCGAGGTACGGGCGGACGGTGAACCCGCTCGGCATCCAGCGGAAGGACCCGGAGACATCCTGCAGCGGCTTCAGCGAACTGCTGACCATGACGTACACGGGCAGCAGGACGAAGCCGGTCAGCAGGGTCAGGAAGACGCGCCGCGCCCACAGGAAGGAGCGCGGGGGCGCGCCCGGCGAGCGGGCGGGGCGGGACGCCGGGCGGGACGGGGCGCCCGCGGCCAGGGTCTCAGACATCGGCGGTCATCCTTCCCCGCGAGGTGACCAGCAGATAGCCGGCCGTCACCAGGAGCAGGAAGAGCAGCAGCAGGACCGACATGGCGGAGCCCGTGCCGAAGTTCCAGGTGACGAACGACGACTGGTAGATGTGGATGGAGATGAGGTCCGCCGCCTCGGGCGCCGACTTGCCGAACAGGACGTACGGCGTGTTGAAGTCGTTGAACGTCCACAGGAACAGCACCAGGACGAGGACTTGGTTCACCGGGCGCAGCGACGGCAGCGTGATGCGCCGCACCTGCTGCCACACGCCGGCGCCGTCGATCGACGCAGCCTCGTACAGCTCCTTGGGAATGTTCTGCAGCCCGGCCATGACGATCAGGAAGGCGAACGGCCAGCCCTTCCACACCGAGACGGTCAGCAGCGCGATGAAGCTGTTGTCGCCGATCAGCCAGAACGGCGGGCTGTCGGTGAGCCCCAGTTGGTCGTGGACGACGTGGTTGATCAGTCCCGTGTCGCGCTGGAACATGAACGACCAGGTGATGACGGCGGCGTACACCGGCAGCGCGTACGGCACCAGGAAGACGGCGCGCAGCAGGCCGCGGCCGCGGAAGTTCTCCTGGAGGAAGACGGCGGCCGCCGTGCCGATCAGCCAGCACAGGCCCACGGAGAGGACGGTGAACACGACGGTGACGAGGAACGAGTGCAGCAGCGCCTCGCCGACCGGGGCGTCGAAGTCCACCGCCAGCTCGTAGTTGTCCATGCCGTTCCAGGGCGCGGCCCCCCAGTCGCGGATGAAGAACTGGGTGAGCTCCTTGAAGCTCATCGCGATGCCGACGGCCATCGGCACGAGATGGACGACGAGTTCGAGGAGCAGGGCGGGAAGCAGCAGGAGGTAGGGGAGCGAGACGCGGCGCAGCCGGGCGGGCAGCCGCAGCCGCGGCGCGCGCCCGTCTCCGGGCGGCGCGGCCAGCTCCTTGGGCGGCGGTGGGGTGGTGAGCGTGGTCATGGGACGGCTCTCAGCTCTTCGGCATCTGCTGTTGTGCCTTGGACAGTTCTGCCCTCACGGATGCCGTGGAGACCGGCCTGCCGGCCGCGGCGTCTGCGAAGAGGTTCTTGATGGCCGTGCCGACCGACGTCTCGAACTGCGACTCGTCGGGGACCTGTGGCAGGGGGGCGGCGCTCTTGCGGAGCGTGTCGCGCAGCACGGCCGTGTCGGCGCGGTCGAAGGCGGGGTCCCGCTGCGCGGCCTTGACCGGCGGGATCGCCCCGTACGCCTTGTTGAGCAGGGTCTGTTCGGCGTCGCTCGTCATGAACTTCACGAACTTGCGCGCGCCGTCGAGGTTGTCGGTGTTCTTGAACACGGCCATGTTGATGCCCGCCACCATCGAGTTGACCTGGCGGTCCGCGCCCGGCTCACCGGACGGCACGGGGACCGGGGCGACGCCCCACTCGTCGGGCTTCATGCCCTGGGCCTCGAACGTCGTCGCGGCGGCCTGCCACAGCACCATCGCGGTCTTGCCCTGCGCGAAGTCCCGCAGCGACTGGTTCTGCGCGTACTCGGCGTTCCCCGGCGCGATGATCTTGTCCTTGGCCATGAAGTCGACGTACTGCTTCACGGCCGCCACCGCGCCGTGCGAGGTGAAGGTCGGCCTGCCCTGCGCGTCGAAGAAGTCCGCGCCGTGCTGCTTGCCGAGGGCGAAGGCCTGGTGGATGTTGTTGACCAGGTTCGAACCCTCGGCCCCCAGCGCCCACTTGCCGCCCTTGGAGATCTTCTTGCCCGCGGCGACCAACTCCGCCCAGGTGGCCGGGGGTTTACTGACCCCCGCTGCCTTGAACATCGCCTTGTTGTAGTAGAGGGCGTACGACAGCGAGTACAGCGGTACGGCCGCCGGGTCCTTGCCCGCGGCGCCGGTGGAGCCGAGCGCGGCGTCCACGAAGCGGTCCTTGCCCCCGATCGCCGCGAAGTTCTTCGCGTCCCAGGGCAGCAGGGCGCCGGTGGCCTGGAGCGAGGACGACCAGGTGTTGCCGATGTTGAGGACGTCGGGGCCCTGGCCCGAAGTGGTCGCCGCCAGGATCCGGTTGAGCAGGTCGGACCAGGGGACCACCTCCAGCTTGACCTTGATCCCCGTCCGCTCCTCGAACTTCTTCAGCTCGGGAGCGAGGATCTTCTTGTCCGCCGAGACGCTCGGCCCCTGGTTGGACGCCCAGTACGTCAGCGTCTTGGGCGAGGCGTTGCTGCCCTCGCCGCCGGCGGTCCCGCCGCCGCAGGCCGTCAGGGTGGCACCGGTGAGAGCGGTCACGGTGGCAAGTGCTGCCACGGCTCGGAGTCTGCGCATGGCGGATCCGTCCCCTTCGTGGTTGATGGCACAGGGAGTGAGAACAGGCATGAGAGCGCGCCGAGTTCGGCGTCTGAACGAATTCACGACTTAATTTAGGACGTGAGTTAAAACCTGAGAGATAGTCGCGTCAAGAGGTGGCGCACCGGTATGTTGCCGAGCGGAGAGGAGCCACATGGCCGAGCGGAGCAGCAGAACGGTGCGCGACCTGCGCGTGGGCAACCGCGCCTCGGTACTGCAACGGTTGTATTTCGGCGGCCCGATGAGCCGGCAGGCGCTCGGACCCGCGACCGGACTCAGTTCGGGTTCCGTGAGCAACGTCGTCGCCGAACTCACCGCGGACGGCCTCCTTGAGGAGGCGGGCAGCGTCGAATCAGACGGCGGCCGCCCGCGCACCCTGCTGCGCGTCGCGCCGTCGAGCGGCCGCCTCATCGGAGTGGATGTGGGGGAGACCCGCGTCCGCGTGGAGGCCTTCGACCTGGCGCTGACCGAACTGGCCCGCACCGAAAGGCCGTTGACGGATTCCGGCTACGACGTGCAGACGATCGTCCGCCACATCGGGGAAGGCGTGGCCGAGGTGGTGGCGGAAGCCGGCATCGAACCGGACGCCGCGTACGGCTCTCTCATCGGCGTGGGCGTGGGCGTCCCCGGCATCGTCGACCGCGAGGGTTCGGACGGCACGGTGGTGCACGGCCAGACCATCGGCTGGGACGCGGTCCCCCTCGAACGCATGCTCCGCGACACCGTCGAACTCCCCCCGGACACCGCCTACTTCGTCGACAACGGCGCCCGCGCCCTGGGTCAGGCCGAGATGTGGTTCGGCGGTGGCCGCGGCGCGCGGGACGCGGCGATCGTGCTGATCGGCTCCGGGGTCGGCGCCTGCGTCGTCACGGGCGGCGTCATCCACGGCGGCGCGTCCGGCGCGCCCGCCGAGTGGGGCCACCTGACCGTGCGCGTCCGCGGCAGACGCTGCCGTTGCGGCGCGCGCGGCTGCCTGGAGGCGTACGCGGGTGCCGAGGCGCTCCTGGCGCGCTGGCAGGAGGAGGGCGGCCTGCTGCCGCCCGGCGCGGACGAGGAGACCGGTGTCAGCGCGCTGCTTGCGGCCGCCCACCCAGGGGACGGCGCCGCGCCGGACCCGGTGGCCGCGGCCGTGCTCGACGAGACCGCCGAGTACCTCGGCGCGGGCATCTCGGACCTCGTCAACCTCTTCGGCCCCGAGAGGGTCCTCGTCGGCGGCTGGGCGGGCCTCCAGCTGGGCCCGCACCTGCTGCCCGCCATCCGGGAGTACGCCGACGCGTACGCGCTCCGCCACCCGGCCGCCCGCGCCACCGTCACCCTCGGCCAACTCGGCCCGGACGCCGTCACCGTGGGCGCCGCGACGCTGCCCCTCGCCGACTTCTTCACCCGCGGCGGCCGCCGCCGCACGGCCCCGCCCCGCACGGAGGCCTCGACACCGGCGGTGCCGGACTGGCAGGTGGTGCTTGAGGGGCGTGGGGCGCGCTGAACGGGCCGGCCGGACACCGGAACCGCGCGCGAGGCGGAGACGGACGCGCTCAGGAACGGGCCGACGTCCGTCGGGAACGGGACCGCTCGCCGCGAACCCGTCGTACGAGGTCGGCCGCCGCCGGCGGCCAGGCGCCCTGCTCGAAGGTGAACCCGGCGTCCCGCAGCCGCCCGGGCACCACCCGGCGGCTCTTCAGGAGCAGTTCGGTGTCGGAGCGGAGAACGTAGGCGCCGACTTCGGCCATCCACCGCGTCGCGGGCAGCCCGACCGGCATGCCCTGGACGCCGCGCAGCACCCGCATGAACTCCCGGTGCGGCAGCGGCCCGGGAGCCGCGAGGTTGACGGCCCCGGCGATGTCGTCCCGCGCGATCAGGAACTCCACGGCACGGACGAAGTCACGGTCGTGGATCCAGGACACGTACTGGGCGCCGCCCGCGACCGGTCCGCCGAGGCCGAGCCGCGTCAGCCACAGCAGGTGGTCGAAGACGCCGCCGCGGTCGGGGCTCATCACCATGGCCGACCGCAGGGCCACCTTCCGCGTCCGCGGCGTCGCGGCCCGCTCCTGCTCCCGCTCCCAGTTTTTGGCGATCTCGACGCTGTAGGCCCAGTAGCCGGGGACTCCCGGCTCCTCTCCGCCGATCACGCCGGTGGTCTCGTCGTTCGGCGCGTCGAAACGGTGGGCGTAGACGGTGGCGGTGCTCATCTGGAGCCAGATCCGGGGCGGCTTCCCGGCGGCGCCGATCGCCTCGCCCACGACGCGTGCGGAGTCCACGCGCGAGTCCATCATGGCGCGGAGGTTCTCGTCGGTGTAGCGGCAGCTGACACTGCGGCCCGCGAGATTGACGACGACGTCACTGCCGTCGATCACCTCGGCCCAGGGGCCGAGCGTCCGGCCGTCCCAGGCGACTTCGCCGTCGCGCGCCGGGCGCCTGGTCAGCACCACGACCTCGTGGCCCGCGGCGGTCAGCGCACGGCGGAGCACACCGCCCACCTGGCCGGTCCCTCCCGGCAGCACGATCTTCACTCGCCCTCCCCGTGACGCCCGATCTCGTACGGCGAGCGTACGACCTGCCCGTACGGCCGCGGACGGCGGTAGGGCCGTCGGCCGAGCGGGCCGGTCGGCGCACGTCGGGCGTGGCCCACCGGCCGAGGCCTCAGGGCCGGGCCTCAGGGCGGGGCCACGCCGTCCCGGTCACCGCCCTGGCGCGGCGGCCTGGCCTGTGGGGTGAGCCCGGCCGGGCCCGCCTCGATGTCCGCGATCAGCCGGTGGATCAGCGAGACGCCGGGCGGCACCGCCACGGCCGGGCCCGTCTCCGGGACGCCACCACCGAACGCGCCGCCCCCCTCCGCCACCACCGCTCTCGCACCCCGCGCGGCCCCCGCCACCCCGAGAGCACCGGCGAGGGCCTTGTGGGCCCGCCGCCAGGCCCGGCTGCGGCGTCCGCGCGCATGGTCGACGAGCGCCTGCGCGTACTGCGTCATGGAGCGGGTCCAGAGATCGTGACGTGGCTGCGGGCCCGCCGACGCCCGCCGCACACTGCGCCGGGCGTCCGCAGGCCGGACCCGGGCCTGCGCCACGGCCAGCAGCGCCCAGCTGGCGGCCGCGGCCGGACCGTGCTCGGCGTGTACAGGGACGGTCTCGGCGGCCTCCCGCAGATGGGCGATGGCCCGCTCCGTCCTGCCGTCCTCCAGGGCGAGCGCCCCCAGCACGTGCGAGACCCGCCCGACGGTGGCGTCATCGCCCGTGAGCACGCCCACGCGCCATGCGCGGCCGAGGAGTTCGAGGGCGTCCGGGGCGCCGGTCGCCACCGCGAGCCACCCGGCCAGCCACAGCGCCTGCGCGCGCACGCGGGTGTCGGAGCGGACGAGCGGCAGCAGCCGGCCGAGCACCGCGCGCCCCTCCTCGGCACGGCCGCAGAGCGCCCACCAGAACCACAGGTCGACGGCGAGCGCCAGCGACGACTGGCCGGTGCCGACCGGCTCCCGGGCCAGGGCGGCACGCAGGTCGGTCTCCTCGTCGCGGACGAGCGCGACGGCCCGCTTGTGCATCCCGGTGCTCCACAAGTGGTGGGCGGTGGAGGCGACATGGGCGTACCAGTACAGGTGGCGGCTGACGGCCGACGCGGTCTCCCCGGCGGACTGGAGCCGCTCGGCGCCGAACCCGCGGGCCGCGGCAGGCAGCCGGTAGCGCGGGGCGAGCACCCCGCCGGGATCGCGCACCGGCTCCAGGACCGAGGCGAGGGCGAGACGGACCAGCGCGGGCGGCACGTCCTGGGGGCCGAGCCCGCCGCCGGAGCACACGTAGGCGGCCGCGTCCTCGTCGAACTCCCCGCTGAACACGCTCAGTCGGGCCCACACGGTGCGCTCCGCCGTACCGCACAGGGCGTACCCCGCGCCGATGGCCGCACGCAGCGAACGGTGCCGGCGCAGCGACGCGTCCGCCGCGCCCAGCCAGCCCTGCGCGGACTCCAGCATCCGGGCCAACTGTGCCAGCGGATACTTCGCCGCCTGCGCGGCGGCGAGCTCGACGGCCAGCGGTACGCCTTCGAGCCGCCGGCAGATGGTGCCGGCCAGCCGCAGCTCCTCGGGGTGGTGGCCGTGCGCACCGGCGCGACGCCCGGGCGGGGCGCAGTCGTCGCCGTGGATTCCCGCGCGGAGCCGGGCGGCACGAGCCCGCTCCAGGAACAGCGTCACGGCAGGTGCCGTGGCGGACCCCGGGCCGTCGTCGGCGCCCATGTGAACCCCGGTGCCGCACGGCACATCGGTTCCGGGCCGGACGCCGCCGTCGTCTGCCGTGACCTCCAGCGGACCGAGCCGCAGCACCGCCTCGTCGCCGAGGCCCAGGGGGTGCCGCCCCGTGGTCAGGACCCGCACCCCCGGGGCCGCGTCGAGCAGCGCCCGTACGAGCCGGACACACTCCGCGCGCACCGGGTCGACGTCGTCGAGGACCAGCAGCAGCCGCCGTGGTCCAAGCCGCTCGACCAGCGCCGCGACCCCGACGGCCGCCCCGCACGCCCCGGCGCGCCCCGTGCCCACCGCGTCGCACGCCTCGTCCCCGTTCCCGTCGTCCATCGCCTCGGCCACCGTCTCCGCGACCGACCGCCGCCGCACGGGGGAGGCGTCCCACCAGCGAGCCCGCACGACACCGTCCGGCAGCGAACCGCCCACCGCGGCGGCCGCGTGCTCGGCGAGCAGGCTCTTGCCGACCCCCGCACCGCCGACGACCGTGACCAGCCTGCCCTGGGCGAGCATCCTGCGGAGCGCCGCCAGCTCCCCGGCCCGCCCGATCAGGCCACCGGCACCTCGCCCCGACCACTGCGGCCGTCCCGCGTCCTCGCCGCGACCTCGTCCTCGCACACCCATCCACTTCCGCTCGCGTCCTCCACCGCCGCGAGCCTCTGCCCGCCCTACGGCGCCGGCCCTCCGCAGAATCGTCACTGCACCGAACTCGACGGACCGTTCAACTCCGCCGCGGCGCCCGGGGTAGTGAAGCGCCGGACGAATCATGCGGGGCAGCGACTCCTCGCTATCCAGTACGGGTGAGACCTGACCGGCTGAGGACGGGACCTGGAGGTGGACGACCTACGCGGTGGTGGCGATGCCGCCGTCGACGGGGATCACGGCGCCCGTGACGTACGCGCCGGCCCGGCCGGCGAGGAAGACGGCCACACCCGCCATGTCGTCGTCGCGGCCGATCCGGCGGAGTGGGGCCGACGCCGCGATCGCCTCGCCGTACTCGTCGAGGGTCGCGGCCATCATCATCGACGGGAACGGTCCCGGCGCCACGGCGTTCACGGTGACGTGCTGCGGTCCCAGTTCCTTGGCGAGCACCCTGGTGAGCTGATGCAAGGCGGCCTTGCTGCTGGAGTACGAGTAGTTGGGCCGCTGGGGGATGTGGATGGCGGCGATGCTGCCGATGTTGATGATCCGCGCGGGGTCGTCGGTGGTGCCTGCCCCGCGCAGTGCGGGCAGCAACGCCTGGACCAGCCAGAACGGCGCCTTCAGGTTGAGGTCGACGACCGTGTCCCAGGCCGCGTCCGGGAACGTCTCCAGCGGCTCGTCCCACATGGCGCCCGCGTTGTTGACGAGGATGTCGAGCCGCTCCGAGTCGGCGGTGACCAGGTCGGACAGGCGCCGACACTCGTCGTGGCGGGACAGGTCGGCGGGGATGGCCCGCACCTCACCGAATGGGGACAGCTGTTCCTGCGCCTGAGCACACGCTTCCGCGTCGCGTGAGCTGATGACCACGCGGACGCCCGCCTGGAGAAGGCCACGCGCGATCATCATTCCGATGCCTCGGGTACCGCCGGTGACGAGCGCGCGCTTTCCGCGCAGATCGAAGAGTTCCGCGTGCGTGGTGAATCGGTTGTCTGCCACTTGCCGCCTTTTTCGGTTGGTCGTGCGGGATGGTGCGCCGACACGCATTGGGTGTTGGGCCCGGCTGTTTGGACGCTATGGCCCTGGAGTGCACTCCAAGCAAGCGGCCAGAGACGGACGACGGACCGGCGCGCCCAGTCAGGTGGATCACCGCCCACCGCGTCCTGCCAGACGTGACCGAAGCAGCACGCCCCGCAGGACCCCCATCAGGATCCGCCCCGAGCCCCGCCCCGGGACCCGAGCCGGGCCTCTCGCGCGGCAGAACGGAACCCGCCATCGGGCCCGCGCCGAAGGGCGCAGGGAAGCCCGAACGGCTGCCCGCCAAGGAGACCTGGCGCGCCCTGTACCGGCACTTCCGGCCGCATCGCGGAGCCGTCGCGCTGGGCGCGTTCCTCACACTGATCGGCTCGGCCACCGGGCTCGCGCAGCCGCTCGCCGCCAAGTCGCTCGTGGACCGGCTCGGTGGAGACGACTCCATCACGGGCGTCCTGGTGCTCCTGACCGCCCTGGTGGTGCTCGGCACCGCGATCGAGTCCGTCGGCGCGTACGTCCTGGAACGCACCGCCGAGTCCGTGGTGCTCGCGGCGCGGCGCACCCTGATCGGCCGGCTGCTGCGGCTGCGCCTCGCGGAGGTGGAGCGGACCCAGCCGGGCGACCTGATGTCCCGCGTCACCTCGGACACGACACTGCTGCGGGCCGTCACCACCCAGTCCGTGGTGTCCGCCGCCTCCGGCGGCCTCACCTTCCTCGCGACGATCGTGATGATGGGGCTGATGGACCCGGTGCTGCTCGGCGTGACGCTGGGCGTGATCGTGTTGATCGGCGGCGCGGTGGGGCTCGTCATGCCCAGGATCTCGCGGGCGACGCAGCGGGCGCAGGAGGCGGTGGGCACCATATCGACCGCTCTGGAGCGGGCGTTCGGCGCCTTCAGGACGGTGAAGGCCTCCGGCGCCGAGCAGCGTGAGGCCGCTGCGGTGGAGGCGGCCGCGAAGGATGCGTGGCGGCACGGGGTGCGCTCGGCGAAGTGGCAGTCCATCGCCTGGAGTTCGGTCGGCCTCGCGGTGCAGGTGTCGTTCCTCGCGGTGCTCGGGATCGGTGGCGCGCGCGTCGCGTCGGGGGCGATATCCGTCTCGACGCTGGTGGCCTTCCTGCTCTTCCTCTTCTATCTGATCGACCCGGTGTCGCGCCTGGTCGAGGCGGCTTCGCAGTACCAGGTGGGCTCGGCGGCGATCGCCCGGATCGTGCAGGCGGAACGCCTGGAGACGGAAGAGACGGAGCAGACGGAAGCGAGCGACGGGGAGCGGGAGACGGTGAGGGCCGAGCCCGGCGGCGGTCCGGCCTCCGTGACCTTCGATGCCGTGACGTTCCGCTACCGCGACGACCTCCCGTACGTCCACCACGGTGTGACCTTCGACGTGCCGGGACCGGGCATGACGGCGTTCGTCGGGCCGTCGGGAGCGGGCAAGACCACCGTGTTCGGCCTGATCGAGCGGTTCTACGAGGCGACGGGCGGCCGGATCCTCGTCGACGGCAGGGACGTACAGGAGTGGCCGCTGGCCGAACTGCGCGCCGCCATCGGCTATGTGGAGCAGGACGCCCCCGTCCTCGCGGGCACCCTGCGCGAGAACCTTCGCTTCGCGGCGCCGGACGCCACCGACGCGGAACTCCACGACGTGCTGGTGCGCGCCCGCCTCGACGCCGTGGTCGAGCGGTTGCCGGAGGGCCTGGAGACGGTCGTCGGACACCGCGGCTCCAAACTCTCCGGCGGCGAGCGGCAACGGGTGGCGATCGCCAGGGCGCTGCTGAGGAAACCGCGCCTGCTCCTCCTCGACGAGGCGACCTCCCAACTGGACGCGGTCAACGAACTCGCGCTGCGGGACGTGGTCGCCGAGGTGTCCCGCGAGGTCACCGTCCTCGTGGTCGCCCACCGCCTGTCGACGGTGACCCTGGCGGACCGGATCGTGGTGATGGACGCGGGAAGGGTACGGGCGGTGGGTACGCACACCGAACTGGTGGCCGCGGACCCGCTGTACGGAGAGCTGGCGGCGACCCAGTTCCTGGCGACCCCGGCATGACCGGCGGCGCGGAGGCCCCCCGGCCCGCAAGCACCCCGGAACCCGCCCGCCGATGGTCCGGGCCTGCGCGCACGGCGACCCCTTCCGTTCTCACCAGCCCCTGGTTCGTGCCCAGTTCGCTGCGGTCCGTGGTCTACCGTGACGACATGACGCGTCCGAACCCCAGAGCGGTCCACGACCGCTATGCCGACCGAATCATCGACCAGACGGCCCAGTTGACCGCCGTCGTCGCCGGCGCCGCGGCCGGCGCGCCGGTGCCGGGATGCCCCGGCTGGACCCTCGCCCACCTGCTGCGCCACGTCGGCGGTACGCACCGCTGGGCCGAGACGGTGGTCAGCACCCGGGCCACCGGGCCGGTCCCCGACGAGCAGGTCAACGACGTCACGCCCGAGGCGGACGACGACATCCCCGGGCTCTCCGCCTGGCTCACGGAAGGGGCCGCCCGGTTCGCGGCCACGCTGCGCGAGGCGGGCCCGGACGTCGCGGTGTGGACGGTGGCCCCGGGCGGCACGCCTCTCTTCTGGGCCCGCCGCATGACGTACGAGACCGTCGTCCACCGCTTCGACGCGACAGCGGCGGTCGGCGGGACCTACACCCTGGCCGCGGACGTCGCCCTGGACGGTCTCGACGAGTGGATGGAGTTCAGCACCCTGCCCCAGGCCTACGAGTCCGAGGCCGCGCACCGCGCGCTGCTCGGCCCCGGCCGTACGCTCCATGTGCACGCGACGGACGCCCCGGAAGGGACGGGGGAGTGGCTGATCGACCTCACCGAGGCCCCGATCACCTGGACCCACGCACACAAGAAGGCGACCACCGCCGTACGCGGCTCCCTCACCGACCTCCTCCTGCTGCTGTACCAGCGCCGCACGCCGACCCCCGCCGACGGCATCGAAGTCCTGGGCGACGAGGCGCTGTTCACCGATTGGGTGTGGGGCGCGGGCCACTGGCTGCGACGCTGAGCGGCGCCCGCGTGCGGCCCGGCGGGGAGAGGTCTCCTAGCTGTCCATGATCTGGATCAGGTTGCCGCAGGTGTCGTCGAGGACCGCGACGGTGACCGAGTCCATCTGCGCCGGTTCCTGGGTGAAGCGCACACCGAGACCGCGCAGCCGGTCGAACTCGGCCTGCACGTCGTCCACGGTGAAGGCGGCGGCCGGGATGCCGTCCTCGACGAGCGCCGTCTTGTACGGCTTCACCGCGGGGTGGCCGTCCGGCTCCAAGAGCAGCTCGGTCCCGTCGGGGTCCTCCGGTGACACGACGGTCAGCCAGCGGTCCTCGCCCATCGGGACCTCCTGCTTCTTCTGGAAGCCCAGCACGTCCGTGTAGAAGCGCAGGGCCTTCTCCTGGTCGTCGACGAAGACGCTGGTCAGGTTGATCTTCATGGGGTGTCCTCCGGCGCCTTCTCGGCGATTTCCTCGGATATGTCGGGACGTGGCGCGGGCGTGGGCCTGAGCCAGCGGGTCACGATGTGTTCGAGGGGTTCGGTGGTCAGATCGTGGAATTTGCAGCGGCCCTCGCGCCGCGAGCGGACCAGGCCCGCTGATTCCAGTACGGCCAGATGCTGGCTGATCGCCTGGCGGGACAGGCTCACACCGTGCTTGCTCACCAGTCGCGCGCAGATCTCGAACAGCGTCTGGCCGTCCCGTTCCGCCAGCTCGTCGAGGATGCGCCGGCGGGTGGGGTCGGCCAGGGCCTTGAAGACATCATCGGTCACGTCCCCACGATAGGCAAGTAACGACTTGCCTATCAAGAGAAGGGGACGAGACGGGCCCCCACTGGTGCCCCGGCGCAGCTCCGGCGCATCCGCGGCGCGCGCCGGAGCACGGCGCCCGGCCGCGCAACCGGAGCGGACGAATGGCGGGAAGTGGCGCGTGTGGTGCGCGGCGGGCGGTGGGAACGTACCCGGACGACGTCCACGGCGGACGCGTGGGCACGGGGACGGAGAACACCGATGGCCGATCCGCTGACCGACGCGCAGCAAGAGGTGCAGAAGTACCGCGACCTGCTGCGCGACAACCCGCAGTCCCCCGAGCGGAACGCCTGGCGCAACGCGCTGGCGTGGGCACTGTGCGACCGGCTGGCTCCGCTGCTCAGGCCGATTCGCCCCGACGACGCCGCGGCCGCCGCCCGTGAGGGCATCGGGATCACCCGGGAGCTGCTGGCGGAGAACGCCTTCCCGCAGTCGCGCCAGGGCTTCGCCAAGCGGATCGCGGAGGCCGCAGGGTACCTGCCGGCCGCCGAGGCGGTGACGGCCACCGAGGCCTCCGTCGCGGTGTACCGGGAGCTGTCCGACGCCCACCCCGACGACACCGAGCAACTCGCCTGGCTCTCCTGGGCGCTGGCCGGCCGGCTCGCCCCCCGTCAGGCGGCGGCGGGACAGACCGCCGCCGCGGCGGCCTCCGCGCGCGAAGCCGTGGCGATCACCCGGCGGTTCCTTGCGGCGCCCACCCTGCCGCCGAACGCGGACGGGCACGCCCGGCTGATCGCCGAGGTCGCCCGCTACCTCCCGGACGCCGAGGCCGTCCCCGCGATCGAGACCGCCGTCGGCGTGTTCCGGCGGCTCGCCGACGTCGAGCCAGGCGACCTGCGGCGCAAGGACGCGCTCGCGGACGTGCTTGCGGGCCGGCTGGCACCCCGCCAGGCGGCACTGGGCCGGACCGATCCCGCGGCGGTGTCCGCCCGCGAGGCGATCACCCTCACCAAGACCGTCGTCGAGGACCCCGCCGTGGCGGGGAACCTCGCCGGATACGGGCGGCGCGTGCTGATGGTGGCGCAGTACCTGCCGGAGGAGGAGATGCTCCAGGCCACCGAGTACGCCATCGGCCTCTACCGCAGGGCCGCGCACCGGGACCCGTACAACCTGGGTCTCAACCGCGACCTCGTGTGGGCGATGGGCATCTGGGCCGACCGGCTGGAACGGGCCGGGCGGCGCGCCGCCGCGGCGGCCGTGCGCGCCGACGCCGACAAGGCCGCCCGCAACGGCGAGCGCAGCCTCGCCGGGCAGGACGTCCGCTTCCCGCCGCGCACCGCGCTCTCCGTCGTCTCGCGCCACGTCGAGCACCTCGACGCGTTCGCGGTGGGCGAGGACGGACGGGTGTGGAGCGTGTGGTGGAACCACCTCTGGCAGGACTACTTCACGCTCGGCTCGAAGACCTTCCCGCCGGGCACCACGGTCTGCGCGGTGGCCCGCGACACCGACTACATGGACGTGTTCACCGTGGACGGCGACGGGCGGCTGTGCAACGCCTGGTGGTCGGCGGACGGCGGATGGCGGACGGAGTGGCCGCCGATCCGGGGCGGCGGCGTCTTCCCCGCCCTCACCCCGGCGACCGCGCTGAGCCGCAACTCCGACCTCATGGACGTGTGGCTGGTCGGCGCCGACGGCGTGCTCAACGGCGTGTGGTGGAACGGCGAGTGGAAGAACTGGTACACCCTGCCCGGCCCGGTGTTCCCGCAGCGCGCCCCCATCACCGCGCTCACCCGCGACGACGACCACATGGACGTCTGGGGCATCGACGTGCACGGCGCGGTCTGGGGCATCGGGTGGAACGGCGACTGGGACACCCGTAACTGGACCCGGATCGGGGACCGCGCCTTCCCCGTCGGCAGCCGGATCGCCGCCGCCTCACGGGACAGCGACAAGCTGGAGATCTGGGTCCTCGACGAACACGGCGCCGTGTGGGGGAACTGGTGGGACGACGGATGGCACGACTGGTACACCATCCCCGGCATGAACTTCCCGCCGGGCACCCCGCTCACCGGGCTCAGCCGCCACGACGGTTCCCATCTGGAGGTGTACGGGGTCGGCGCCGACGGACACGTGTGGCTCGCCTGGTTCGACGGCGACAACTGGATCCACCCCGTCGAGGGCGCCGAGCCGCGCCACTGGTTCCGACTGGGCGAGGACCGCGACACGTTCCCGCAGGCCGCCCCGCTGGCACCAGTGGTCCGCCACCTGACGGGACCGCCCCTGAACCTGACCACCATGGAACTCTTCGGGGTCGGCACGGACGCCGGCATCCACACCGCCATGTGGCTCCAGAACTGGCGCCGCTGGTACCGGGTCCCCGTCCCCGTGGTGCGGTTCCAGCAGCGCATCGAGAGCGGCGGCCTCGCGGCGCTCGGCGGCTGGGCCGGGGTGAACATCTGCGTCGACGGCAGCGTCCAGTGGTACGGGCACGCGCACGACAGCAGCGACATCGACGGCTACGACTTCGGCGTCGCGTTCTACGTCAAGGGCGAGAAGCGGATGATCGCCGTCTCCCACGACGGGGACGTCTCGCCGAGCCACGACGACACGTGGTGGGAGGAGATCCACCCGCCCAACACCTACGTCCTGGCGGCGCTCTCCGAGTTCCTCGGCGCCCAGGACCACATGAACATGCAGTACACCAGCCACATCGGCCAGACGCTGGAGGGCCTGGTCTCGTTCGCGCTGAAATGGTTCGTCGGGGACCTGACCGGACCGACCGGCGTCGTCGTCTTCCTGGGCGTGGAGATCGGCTCGATCATCTCCACGGGTTCACTGGCGGGCGGCGCGGTCGTCATGCAGGACGTGCTGTGGATGGCGGGCCCCGCCAACTCCCTGCTCGCGCTGGGCGCAGCGGCGATCGTCGAGTTCGCCTACAAGGAAAGGGAGTTGCCGAAGGACACGTACGACCTCGTCAACACGCACGTCTTCGGCGGCACGCTCCCGGGACACGACAAGCTCCGCCTGACCAACGTGATCGGGGCGGAGGGCCGGCCGTTCACCATGCCCGCCCCCAAGGACGGCATGATCCTGGTCAACATGGGCGAGGCCGGCTACCAGGACCCGGTCAACTTCCAGGTGGGCGGCGTCGGCGCCACCCAGGTCGCCACCATCCCGTACGGGACCCTCGTCCACGAACTCACGCACGCCTGGCAGATCGCCCACAGCGGCATGGAGGTCTCGCTGCTGGTGAACTCCCTCTCCGCCGTCCTGCAGGGCAAGGACTCGTACCGGTACGGCCCGGCGGGCCCCGACTACGCGAGCGGCTTCACCACCGAGGGCCAGGCACAGATCGTCTCCGACTGGTTCAACAAGTTCGCCCGGCACGACGTGCCGGCGACGCCGACCACCCCGTCGAGGATCGAGGCACGCTTCGAGCAACTGACCCTCAACGCGGCGGTGTCGGACCCCTACTTCCGGTACATCCACGACAACATCCGCACGGGAGACTACTGAGCCGGGCAGTGCCACGAAGGGGCTGTACGGGCGGTGGTCCGAGGGGGCCCCGCGGGCGGCGTGACGGCGCGCCGACGTGATCGTTTGCAGCGTATGAACTCCATGAAGCGTGCTCTCGTCGCCGTATCGCTCCTCACCGCGCCCGTGGCGCTCGCCACCCCCGCCGTCGCGGGCGAGGCCAACCCCCCGCTGGGCAAGACCCTCCAGCAGGGCCTGAGCCAGTCCAACGACATCCTGATCGGAAAGGATTCCAGCGTGGCCCAGCAGGTCGCGTCGTCCGCGGTCGAGGCGCTGCACAGCGCACTGAACTGAGACGACATCCCGGCCCCGTGCCGCACCGATCGCGACCGGTGCGGCACGGGGCCGTCGTACGCCGTCCCTACTGGGCGGGGACCTGGTAGGGGGCGTCCTGCAGCAGGCGGGCCAGATGCACCGTGTTCGCCACGAGGGTCCGCGTGGTGGACGCGACGGCGTCGGGCGTCTCGTCGAGGTCCTGGTAGTCGGTGCCCTGCATGGCCTCGCCCACCCAGTAGGTCACGGCGCCCGGCGCGAGGGAGAAGCCGACGTCGTTGAGGCCCTGGAAGACGTCGGCGCTCACCTTGTGGGCGCCGTCCTCGTTGCCCACCACCGCCACGGCCGCCACCTTCCCGTAGTACAACGGGCGTCCCTGGTCGTCGGTCTCGGAGGAGTCGGCGTTCAGGCGCTCGAGGACACGCTGGCAGACGCTCGACGGGTGGCCGAGCCAGATCGGGGTGGCCACCAGCAGGATGTCGGCCCCGAGGACCTTCTCCCGCAGCGCCGGCCACGCGTCGCCGTCACCCATGTCGACCTCGATACCGGGCTTCACGTCGTGGTCGGCGACCCGTACGGTCTCCACGGTCACCTTCCGCTTCGCCAGCTCGGCCAGGACCTGCCCCGCCAGCTTCTCGCTGCTCGACTCGGAGGGGGAGGGGGACAGGGTGCAGACGAGTGCCAGAGCGCGCACGGTGACTCCTTTCATCGGTTCCACAGGGGTAAGCGGCAGAGAGACCTCCAGTCCCCTTGATCGTCACCCGTGAAACATCACCGGGCACGCGCACGCGCCCGTGGCCGCGCTACCGGCCGTCGGCCGCCGGGATCCGGGCCCCCGTACCGCTCACCCGGACGCGCGCGTCACCGGCGCGCAACCCGACGTGCAGGACGCCCGGACGGCCCATGTCCGCGCCCTGGTGCAGGACGAGGTCGGCGTCCTCGGCGACCAGCCCCAGTTCCCGCAGGTACGCGCCGAACGCGGCGGCCGCCGCTCCCGTGGCCGGATCCTCGACCACCCCTCCGACGGGGAAGGGATCGCGGACGTGGAAGACCGTCGCCGACTCGCGCCACACCAGCTGCACCGTGGTGAGGTCCAGAGCGGTCATGAACTTCCTCAGCCGCTCGAAGTCGTAGGAGAGGTCGGCAAGGCGTGAGCGCGTCGAGGCGGCCACGATCAGATGGCGGGCCCCGGCGTAGCCGATCCGCGGCGGAAAGGCCGGGTCCAGGTCGGCCGCCGACCAGCCGAGTGCCGCGAGCGCCTCGTCGACGTCCTCGGCGGACACGTCGAGGACCGCGGGCTCGACGCTGGTGAGCGTCGCGAGCAGGGTGCCGTCCGGGGCCTCGGTCACCGACACCGGGACGGTCCCGGCCCGGGTGGCGAGGACCAGGTCGCCGGCCCCGTGCCGCTCCGCGTGGGCGACGGCGGTGGCGATCGTGGCATGCCCGCAGAAGGAGACCTCGGCCTTGGGCGAGAAGTAGCGGACGGTGTAGGCGCGCTCCCGGCCGGCGAGCTCCGCCGGAGGCGCGGTGAGGAAGGCGGTCTCGCTGTACCCGAGCTCGGCGGCGATCGCCAGCTGCTCGTCGTCGGTGAGCCCCGTGGCGTCGAGGACGACTCCGGCGGGGTTGCCGCCCGCGGGGTCGGCGGAGAAGGCGGTGTAGCGGAGGATCTCGGGGCCGCGCTGCTGTGTCGTCATGTCAGTCGTCCATCTCTGGGGCTGCGGAGGGGCGGTGGGGTGGTGGTTCGGTGTTGCGGTGGTTCGGTGGCGATGAGAAGATCATCCATGCCGGACACTTCGCTGTCCGACGAAGTGTGGTTGTCACAGGGTTCTGGGGTGGGTCCATGCAGAGCGCGAGCCGTCCGGGTGGCGGGAGAACGACGAGCGACGACAAGTGGGCCCACGGTGACGGGGAGCCGCTCAAGCACCAGGCCGACATCGCCCGCGCGGCGGCCCTCATCGCCGACCCGTCACGGGCCCGCATCCTCAAGTGCCTGGGCGACGGCCGCGCCCTGCCCGCGAGCGCCCTGGCGGGCGAGGCGGCGATCGGCGCCGCCACCGCGAGCGCGCACCTGGCCAAGCTCGTCGAGGGCGGACTCCTCGCCGTCGAACGACGGGGAAGGCACCGTTACTACCGGCTCACCGGGCCGGATGTGAGCGCCGCCCTGGAGTGCCTTGCCGTGATCGCGCCGCCCCTGCCCGTCACTTCGCTCAAACAGAGCAACCGGGCCGGCGCCCTGCGCCGGGCCCGCTCCTGCTACGACCACCTCGCCGGGCAGCTCGGCGTGGCCATCATGCGCGGCCTGTTGGAGCGTGGCGTACTCATCGGACACGACGGCATCCACCGGGCCGCCGAAGCCGTGCGTGACCGGCCGTCGTCGTACGGGCACGACGTCCGGTACCGACTCACGTCCACGGGCCGCACGACCCTCGCCGGACTCGGCGTCGACTGTGACCGCCTCCCGCCGCGCCGCCCCGCGATCCGCTACTGCGTCGACTGGAGCGAGCACCAGCACCATCTCGCCGGAGGGCTCGGGGCGGTGCTCACCGCCCGGCTGTTCGCGCTGGACTGGGTGCGGTGGGGGCCGAGCCCACGGGTCGTACGCCTGACCGCCGCGGGCGCCGACGGACTCGAACGGACCCTCGGCGTCACTGTGTCGTAGCCGTGCGCGACGAGGAAAATCCCGTGCTCACCTGCGCCGGATTCAATAAGCTCAAGGAAGTTCCGCCCCCAGGGGCAACGGCCGCCTCGGCGCGGCCGGTTGGGACGTGCACCGTGACGAGTAAGAGCGATGAGAGAGGGGAACGGCCGTGCGGCACCGCAGCGCTGATGTCGTTCCTCCGTCACGGTTCGAGGTGATCCTGGTGTCTTCCCGCCCCGGGCGCCGGCTGCGCGGCCGGCCCCGGACTTCCTGACGACACCAGAGCGGCCGTTTTCCGCACCCAAGTGGCGGCTTCCTGCCCGGAGTTGCTGACTCGGGCGCGTCCGTCCACCGCCCCCCCGCACGGGTTTTCCGTGCCGGTGTGCGGGCCGTGACGGCCCGCTCCCGCTCTGTCGTCGGGCATCGCGCCGACCCGATTCCGTATCACCCGGAAAGGCCGAGGCCGTGCGTACGCACCTGCACCGTCGCCCCACCACCACCCTGACCGCCGTCCGCAACCTGGGCATCCTCGCCCACGTCGACGCCGGCAAGACCACCGTCACCGAGCGCATCCTGTATCTGACGGGCACCACCCACAAACGGGGCGAGGTCCACGACGGTACGACCGTCACCGACTTCGACGCCCAGGAACGCGACCGTGGCATCACCATCTTCGCCGCGGCCGTCAGCTGCACCTGGGACGGCCACCGGATCAACCTGATCGACACCCCCGGCCACGTCGACTTCTCCGACGAGGTCGAACGCTCCCTGCGGGTGCTCGACGGCGCCATCGCCGTGTTCGACGGCGTCGCCGGAGTCGAGCCGCAGAGCGAGTCGGTGTGGCGGCAGGCCGACCGGCACGGCGTCCCGCGCATCGCCTTCGTCAACAAGCTGGACCGGGCGGGCGCCGATCTCGACGCGGCGGTCGCGTCGATCCGGGACCGGCTGCACGCCGTACCGCTGGTCGTCCAGTTGCCGATCGGGCAGGAGGACGGCTTCATCGGAGTGGTGGACCTGCTGCGCATGCGCGCGCTCACCTGGACCGGCGACGGCGACGGCGCCACGGAGGGTCCGGTCCCCGCGGAGCTGCGCGAGGAGGCGCGGCGACGCCGGCGACTGCTCGACGAGACCGTGGCGGAGCTGCATCCGGCGGCCTTCGACGAGTTCTGCGCGGGCGCGGCCCTGTCGGCGGAGACCCTCTCGGCGGCCCTGCGCGACCTGACGCGTACGGGTGAGGGCGTCGTGGTGCTCTGCGGGTCGGCCTACCGCAACCGTGGCATCGAACCGTTGCTGGAGGCAGTGGTGGCGTACCTTCCGTCGCCGCTGGACGTGCCCGCCGTACGAGGCACCGCGGACGGTGCGGAACAGGAACGGCCCGCCGACCCGCAAGCGCCGTTCGCGGCCCTGGCGTTCAAGGTCAGCTCGACCGCCACGGGACGTCTGACGTATTTGCGGATCTACTCCGGGACGCTCCGGAAGGGGGAGACGGTATGGGATGCGGGCGCGCGGCGCGGCGAACGCGTCGGGCGGATCCTGCGGGTGCAGGCCGACCGGCAGAGCGACATGGAGCTGGCGCTGGCCGGCGACATCGTCGCGGTGATCGGCCCGAAGCACACCCGGGCCGGCACCACGCTGTGCGCGCCCTCGGCTCCGCTGGTGCTCGAACCACCCACGGCGGCGGTACCCGTGGTCTCGGTGGCGGTCGAGGCGAGGCGCAACTCCGACACCGGTCGCCTGGTCACGGCGCTGGCCCGGCTGGTCGAGGAGGACCCGTCGCTGACGGTCAGGACCGATGCCGAGACCGGCCAGACGGTCGTGTCCGGCATGGGCGAACTGCATCTGGAGGTGGCCATGGAGAAGATCCGCCTGGCCACCGGTGTCGCGGTCGACGTGGGCCGGCCCCAGGTGGCGTATCGGGAGACACTCGTGCGCGGCCTGACCGGTTTCACGTACCGGCACGTCAAACAGGACGGTGGCGCAGGGCAGTTCGCCCACGTGGTCATCGACGTGGCACCGCTGGGTGCCGACGAGGCGTCGGACGGCCGCGAGGCCGCCCGTGCGACGGACTTCGTCTTCGCGTCGTCCGTCGTCGGGGGCCGGGTGCCCCGGGAGTACGTCCGGGCGGTCGAGGCCGGATGCCGGGACGCCCTGGCGGACGGTCCGCTCGCCGGACACCCGGTGACCGGGGTGCGGGTCACGCTCACCGACGGTTCGACGCACCCGAAGGACTCGTCGGAGATGGCGTTCCGCACGGCCGGCCGGTTCGCGCTGCGTGACGCCCTGCGCGCCTGCACGATGGCGCTGCTCGAACCGGTGGCCGAGGTCACGGCCACCGTGCCGGACGACGCCGTGGGCGGGGTGCTGGGTGACCTGGCCGCCCGGCGTGGTCGGGTGACCGGTTCGACCGCGCGGGGCGGCACGGCGGTGGTCACCGCGACGGTGCCGCTGGCCGAACTCTTCGGGTACGCGACGTCGTTGCGCAGCCGGACGCGGGGCAGGGGTTCCTTCACGACCCGGCCCGCCGGGTACGCGGCGGCGCCGTCGGCCGCGGCTGCCCGCTAGTCCCCTCCGGCCCTCACCCTCCACGGGTGGGGGCCGGACCGCTGCCCCGCGCGGGTGGTTGAGGCGTGCGGTGGAAGCGTGGGGTTGAAGCGTGCGGTGGTGGGGTTCTCTGCATCTTCCGTCAGGGGGGCTCCTCCATGGCCGAGAGGCACCCTCCCATGGGTCAATGATCTTGAGGAGGCACTGTTGCCCTGCTGCCTCTTCGGAGCCTTAACTCTTGCTGTTTGTGTGCGAGTTGAGCGTTGAGCACCACCGAAGCCATTCGTGCGATGGAAGGTCACTGCCATGACACAGCTGCGAAATTCCGTATGTGAAGCCGAAGCCGAAATCAAAACCGAAGCCGAGATCGAAGCCGGCGTGGGCCCGGCCGGCGCGCGGACCCGCTCCACCTCCACGCCCCGCCGAAAGGCCGCCCTCGGCTCCATGGCGGCGGTCGCCTTGGCGACCGTCGTGACACTGGCCGCTCCGGCCTCGGCCGCGTGGGCGGCGCAGCCCGACCGCGGCGCGGCCGGCTACGGGAGAGCGGAACTCCAGCGCGACCTGGACGACATCGTCCGCAAGGACCACGTGGTCGGCACGCAGGCCACGCTCGTGAACGGAGAGCACCGCACCTCCGCGCGGAGCGGAACCGCCGAGCTGGGCACCGGCCGACCGATGCCGGGCCAGGGGTACTTCCGGATGGGCAGCAACACGAAGACCTTCGTCTCCACCGTCGTCCTGCAACTGGTGGCCGAAGGCCGCATACGCCTCGACGACTCCGTCGACCGGTGGCTGCCCGGTGTGGTCGAGGGCAACGGGAACGACGGCAGGCGCATCACCGTACGGCAGCTCCTCCAGCACACCAGCGGCCTGCCGGACTACGACGACAGCCTGCCCATCAACGACGAGGCCGGGTTCAGGAAACACCGCTTCGACCGCTACGAGCCGCGCGACCTGGTCGACCTGGCCCTCAAGAACCCGCCGCTCTTCGAGCCCGGCAAGGGCTGGAGCTACTCCAACACCGGCTACATCCTGGCCGGAATGATCATCGAGAAGGTGACGGGACGGCACTGGAGCGACGAGGTCCAGGACCGGATCATCGAACCCCTCGGTCTCCGGCACACGTTCTCGGCGGGCGAGCGCACCGGTCTGCCCCGGCCGCACGCCAAGGCATACCAGCAGTTCAAGCCCGGCGGGCGCCTGGTCGACAGCACGGACGTCAGCATGACGTGGGGTGATTCGGCGGGCGACCTCATCACCACCTCGAACGACCTCTCGCGTTTCTGGCAGGGCCTCCTCGGCGGCAAGCTGCTCGGACCGAAGGAGATGGCGCAGATGCTCAAGACGGTGCCGGCCCACCTGGAGGGCGACAAGATGGACCGTGAGATGGGCCTCGGCATCTTCTGGACCCGACTCAGCTGCGGGGGCGGCTACTGGGGCCACGGCGGGACGACCCTCGGCCACCTCAACGCCAACGGCTTCGTCGACAAGGGCAAGAAGGGAGTCATCGTGATGCGGTCGACCAACCTCGCGACCGAAGACCGCGACGACCGGACGGACCAGCTCATCGACACCGCCTTGTGCGCGAAGAAGTGAGAGAGCTTCGGGCCCAACCTGGCGGCGACGGCGCTGAGCAGTCCAGCGACGACAACTGACAGGACCGCTCAGGTCGATCGGTGTCGATCAGTGTTGATCGATCCTTCCGGACCCGGCCGACGGCGGAGCCACACCCCGGCAGCCCGGTCGCTCGGGCCGGCTGCCGGGGCGTCGCGGCGCCCCGGGCTCAGCCGCCGCCGGCCGCGCCCCGCACTTCTCCCTGGGCCCGGCCGGGCCCGCCGGGCCCGCCGGGCCCGCCGGTCCCGCCGTCCGACTCCGCGTAGATGACCAGCGTCTGCTCCGGCTGCCCGGCCACGTGGAAGGCGGTGTAGGCATACGTGACCACGCCGCGCCCCGGCGGTCGCAGCCGCTTGTGTCCGCCCCTGCGCTGTTCGACATCGAACCGCGGCCACCACGCCCGCACTTCGGGGCTGCCGAGGTGAAGTTCCTCGACCAGCCGTGCGTACCGGGGGTCGCCCGGATGGGCGCCGGCGAGGGTGCGGACCCGGGCGAGCAGCCCCTGCGCCTCGGATTCCCAGTCGACCAGGACCTCCCGGGCCACGGGTTCGAGGAAGACCCAGCGGGCGAAGTTGGGCGGCCGGTCCGCGCCGGTGTTCAGGCGCGGGAACACCTCTTCGGCGGCGCGGTTGTGACTGAGTACGTCGTAGGTGCCGTCGATGACGTACGCGGGATGCGGCTGAAGCAGCAGGGGGACGGCCGCGACTTCGGCGGAGAGCGATTCCGGCTCGGGCGCCCCGGCCGCGGGGGCGCGTCCGGCGAGCCGTAGCAAGTGGTCGTGCTCGTGCGGGGCAAGGCGCAGGGCGACGGCGATCGCGTCGAGGACCTGGTCCGATACCCGGATGTCCCGCCCCTGTTCGAGATACGTGTACCAGGTCGCGCTCACTCCGGCGAGCAGGGCCAGCTCCTCCCGCCGCAGCCCGGGCGTCCGGCGCCGCCGCGTCGACGGCAGACCCACCTCGCGAGGCGTGATCCGCTCCCGGCGGCTGCGCAGGAACGCTCCCAGCTCCGAACGCCTCTCCGGCTCCGGCGTCCCTGCCATGAGTACCACCTCTGATTCCAGAATAAATGCGCTCTGGATACCAGGTTAAGCACGCTCCAGACTGGCGGTGAAGCAGGGCGAAGAACGACACCACCGAGGAGCGCGACGCATGACAGGCATCACGGGCAAGGTCGTGGCCATCACGGGAGCCGGCAGCGGCATCGGCGAGGCGACCGCACTACTCCTGGCGGAACGGGGCGCGCGGCTCGTCCTCGGCGCCCGCCGCACCGAACGCCTCGAGGAACTGGCCGGGCGGATCGTGGACGCGGGCGGCGAAGCCGTCCACCTGCGTACGGACGTGACCCGTGGCGACGATCTGCACGCCCTGGTCGCGCTCGCCAAGGAACGATTCGGTCGCCTCGACGTCCTGGTGAGCAATGCGGGGGTGGGCACCGTCTCGCCCCTCGACGACCTGCGGACCGACGAGTGGGACCACATGGTCGACGTCAACATCAAGGGCCTGCTGCACGGCATCGGCGCGGCGCTGCCGGTCTTCCGTGCCCAGGGCGGCGGCCAGTTCGTCGTGACCGCGTCCACCGCGGCGTACCGCGTCGTACCGACGATGGCCGTGTACGCGGGGACGAAGGTCGCGGTCCGGGCCATCTGCGAGGGGCTGCGCCAGGAGGCCGGGTCCGCGCTGCGGGTGACCACCGTCTCGCCAGGCGTGACGCACACCGGCTTCGCCGACGCGTCGAGCAACGAAAGGGTCCGCGCGGACATCGCGCGGATGCGTGATGGAATCGCCATTCCCCCGGCTTCGATCGCACGGGCCATCGCATTCGCCGTCGAGCAGCCCGCCGACGTCGACGTCAACGAGATCGTCGTACGCCCGACAGCCCAGAGCTGACCGGATCAGGCAGCGGCGGGGACGGGGCCGACGCGACTGGAGCCGAGGGTCAATTGCGGTCGGTCCTGTCGTCCAGCAGGTGGTCGATGTGTCGTTGCAGGGTGGCCAGAGCGGTGTCCGGTGAGTGGTGGCCCGCCACGACGTGGACCGTGAGGCCGTCGGCCAGGGCGAGGAGCGTGTGTGCTTCGCGCTCGGGGTCGAGGTGCTGAGGAAATTCCTCGGTGTCCTGGCCGTAGCGGATGAGCCACGTGATGAGGTCGTGAACCTTGGCATACGTGTCGTGCAGGACGGCGGCCAGTTTCTCGCTGACAGGGGCGTGGGCGACGAAGGCCAGCCAGACGTGGGCCTGTGTCTTCGACGCCTCATCCAGCAGGGCGATTCCGGCCAAGGTGTGGGACAGCAGGGTCGACGCCGCTTGGGGGGTGGAGGTGGCGGCGATGCGCTGGTTGGCGCGTGAGCCGACCTGTTGGGAGATGTGCTCCAGCGCGAAGAGCAGCATGTCCTCCTTGGTGCGGAAGCACCGCTGGACAGCCCCCATGGAGACGTTGGCCTGGGCGGCGACGTCACGGAGGCTGACTGCCTCCATGCCCGAGCGCGCGATCAGCGTGCAGACCGCGTCGGCGATCTGTCGGCGCCGGGTCTCGTAGTCGACCTGCCTGGGCACGGTACACCCCTTCCCGGATTCCGATGCACTTGCATCATATCGGAGACGCCTGCACGATGTGATGCGAGTGCATCGGAACGATGCGCGGACATCGGGAGGGAAGCTCGGCATGGCGAATCAGCTCAAGAGGTCCAACAGCAGCTCAGATCAGGGACTGTTGTGGTTGTTCGGCGCCATCCTCGTCATCCAGGGTTTCGGCTCGGCCATCACGGAGGCCGGTTGGGATACGAGCTTCGGCGTCGCCGGCCTCTTGCGGGCCGCTCATCTGCCCGAGTGGACAATCCTCTTGGTCGGCTTCGCGGGATTGGTCTTGCTTGTGATGGCGGCGCGCCGTCACCACCGGAGGAGGCGGGCGGAGCGTCGTCCATGAGAGGTGGGCGGGCCCGCCGGTGAGCGGTCGATGCCGGATCGACGTCGATCCGGCATCGACCGTGAGACAGCCCAGGTGCGTTCGCTCGTGCCTGCCGCACCACCCGAAATGAAGCGGGCCCGGAAGCCTGCACGGCTGCGCGGGCGCTGACGCCGCCGAGGGACGCGCCGCTGCCGGTCCGGTCAGTAGGTGGACGCCGAGTTCTGCTCGGCCCACTTCTTCTCGGCGTCGGAGCCTCCTGGCGGCGGCACGATTCCGTTGATCATCCAGAGGTCCTCGCTGGTCTCATCGACATGGAACTCCCAGTGCAACCCCGCGTGCTCTTCGAGGTGGGGCTGCAACATGCCCTTGATCCACTGGGCGGTCCTGCGGCGGGTCTCCTGGTCGGGATTGCGCCGGGCGATGTGGTCGATGGCGATCCGGACCCCGACCGGGGTGGGTACCCCGCCGACGTAGAAGTCCTCGGGGCGGGTTTCGTGGAACAGCGTGACCACGTAGAACCGGGGCAGCCCGACCTTTTCGTAGTGGTCGGCGATGCGGGAGGCTAGTTGGTGCTTTTCGTCGTCGGTGAATATTCCGGGGGTGTGGTGAATGGACCACAGTGGCATGGCGGTTCGTACTCCTTGGGTGATGGGACGAGATGTCAGCCGGCGGCGGAGAAGGTCAGGTGCTCCACGGGGCCGGAGAGCGCTGCTTTGACGGCGACGGTGACGTCGTCGGCGAGCACTTCCGTGTCCCCGGCCTCGAGGCCGTCGACGATTCGCGCGGCGATCTCGGTGGGTGTGGCCTTCGGCCGTTCGAGGGCGGAGACCATGTCGGTGTCGATGAATCCGGCGTGCACGCCGACGACCTGGGTGTTCTGGGGCACCAGTTCGAGTCGGAGTGAGTTCGTGACAGACCACGCCGCGGCCTTGGACGCCCCGTAGGCGCCGCTGCCGGCCAGCCAGGACAGCACGGAGTGCATGTTCACGAGTGCGCCCCCGCCGTTGGCGGCCAGGATCGGCGCGAAAGCTCGCGCCACCCGCAGAGGCCCGAAGACGTTGACGTCGAATGTCTCGGTGGCGTTCTCGACGTCACCCGTCAGCAATGCGGCCGGCAGCAGGACGCCGGCGTTGTTGAACACGATCTCGGCGTCGCCGGCGACCTCCGCGAGGGCGGCGACCGACTCCGTCGAGCGGACCTCGAGCTCGGCGGTGACCACCTCCGGGCGATCGTCGGCATATGCCGAGCGCGCGGTGGAGTACACCTTTCGCGCCCCGCGCGCCAGCAGCTCGTCCACCAGCGCCGCGCCGAGCCCCCGTCGCCCGCCCGTCACCACGGCCACTTTGCCCGCTACTGCAACCACAGCACCCCTCCACTTGAAACCTGAGTAACGATGTCGTTAGCGAGATAGAAGCACGCCGCCACTGAGTAACGCAAGCGTTAGTTACAATGGCGGCATGGCGATGGAGTTCGAGGAGCGGCTGCGCGACCGGGATGCCTGGTCGATCGGTGACGGGTGCTCGGCGGAGCGGGTATTGGACCTGCTGAGCACCAAGACGGTGTTCCTGGTGGTCCGCGAATGCTTCTACGGCACAACCAGGTTCGAGGACTTCGTGGCGCGGATCGGGAGCTCCGCACCCGCGGTGTCGCGGGCGCTCAAACAGCTGGAGTCCGCACGGGTCGTCGCGCGCGTCCCCTATCGGGAACCGGGCAGGCGAGCCCGGGACGAGTACCGGTTGACCGAGGCCGGGGAGGATCTGCTGCCGGTGTTTCTGTCGCTGATGCAGTGGGGTGACAAGCACCTGCAGGACGGCCGTCCGCCCCTGTCGTTCGTCGAGACCGGCACCGGCCGTGCGATGCGGGTCCGCGTGACCGCCGATCCGGCGCCGGAGGCGACGTCCGACGAGATCGAGATCCGGCTGAACCCTGCCTGGCGGGGGGACTAGGGGTCTGGTTCAGCCCCATGTCGTGTTTGAGCTCGTGGTAGTCGTGCTCGATGCGCCGGTGGAGATCGGCGTACGGAGATTGCCGTACATCACATGTTTGACATGTACGCATCACGAAATATACATGTCTGGCAGAGACCCTCCACCCCCCAGAAACAAGTGCCGGCCCCCCTTCTCCTTCTGACCGGGCCCGGGTTACTCCTGAAGAGAGATGAGACCCCCCGCAGAAGGCGAGTCCGACGTGAACGACCCGACCCCCCTGCCCTTGACCACCGGCTGGTCCGTGGACGACCGCTGCACCAACTGCGACGTCGCCCGGCAACTCGCGCCCGACCTGGTCCGCGAGGTCGGGCACCGTTCGGAGGTCGTGCGCCAGCCCCGCGACGCCGCGGAGGAACGCCGGCTGTACGCCGCTGCGTTCGCCTGCCATACCCGCTCCATCCGGCCCGCCTCCGGGCGCCTGGACGAGACGCGCGACCCCTTTCCCTTGCCCGTGGACGACACCGTCCTGTTCTGCGGGCACAACTCCCAGCGCACCGCGGGTGCCAACGCCTATCTGCTGCGCCGTCCCTCGGGGAACCTGCTGATGGTGGACACGCCCCGCTGGAGTACATCGCTGGCCGCGCGGTACGAGGCGATCGGGCCCGTCACCGACGTGCTCCTCACCCACCGGGATCACGCGGCGCACGGCCAGAGGTACGCCGACCGCTTCGGGGCCCGGCTGTGGATCCACGAAGGCGATTTGGACGCATCGCCCGACGCCGACCGCGTCCTGCGCGGCACGGACGCCGTCGAGGTCGCCGACGGCGTCACCGCCCACCCGCTGCCCGGCCACACCAAAGGCAGCGTCCTGTATGTCGCCGACGAGCGGTACTGCTTCAGCGGGGACAGCTTCTACTGGTCGCGGTCGACGGGTGACATCGAGGTGGCCGACAGCGTGACGTGGTACTCCATCGAGGAACTGGCCGCCTCACTGGCCCGCACGGCCGAACGGCTCCGCTTCACGTGGCTGCTGCCCGGCCACGGCGACCGGAAGCACCTGCCCGCCGCCGAAATGGCGCGGCGCATGCGGGCGTTGACGACCCGAACGGCGACGCTGCGACCCCGCCCCGTGGACTTCACCGCCCTGCGCTGGTGAGAGCCTGTGCCGGCCAGGCCCTGAGTGCTGGGCAGCGGCGACACGCCCCGCCGCTAACCTTCCCGCGTGGACCTCTACTTCGACCCCGTCCCTCTGCTCGACCAAGGGCGTGGAGCGTTCATGGGGCGGTGGTCGGAGCGGAAGTGGCTCAACGTGCCCGGGCCGTTCTACGGGGCCGGGACCGACAACTGCGGCACGGGCCGTATACACGCCCCCGGGCTCGTGCTCTACGAGGCCGACCACCTCACCGAATACGTGTATCGGCAGCCCCGGACGCCGGAAGAACTCCAGCGGCTGGTCGACGCGGCAGAAGCCGAGGCCTTCTCCGGCTACGGCTGTGACGGCGACCTCCACTGGACGCCGGAAGCGGTCCGAGAATGGTGGCGGGACAGAGGGCGGATCAGGGAGTACTTGGCGGATCGGCGAGCCGATTGGGAGGCCGACGATGCGAAGGCGGAACAGGGTGTGGCCGCAAGCACCCTGGAGTATGCCGCCTACCTCGACGGCGCTCTGGAGGCGCACCTCCGCGTGTATCTCTTCTGGCTCGAGGAGCGACGCTCTCCCACGGTCGCAGACCGACTGCCGCAGCTCTGACGGCTGCGACAGCATCTGTTGATCAGGCACTCGATCTCATTGTTCGGTGCTTGTACGCGGCGCGATCAAAGGCAGGTGAAGCGCAATACCGGCGCCTGGACCGCGTGGGGACGTCTTGGCCGCCAGGCCCAAGACGTTCATACGAGGGCGTGTCCCTCTGCGCGGCCCCCCGCCGCTGTGTCGAGGAAGATCCACTGGTCGTGTGGCAGGTCGGCGGGGGCCGGTGGTGGGACCGGGCGGGTTTCCTCGTGCCAGGCGGACCCCACGGCCGCAGTGGCGATGCCGCGCCAGAAACGAGCGGCTCCCGCGTTCGCCTCCTGGAAGGCGATGGCCCAGGCGCCGGGCCGGGAGCGCAGCAGTTCGAGAGCGGCCAGTCGGCCGACGCCGCGCCTGCGCAGCGCCCGTACGACGAAGAACGCGGCGATGGAGGTCGCCCCATCGGGCATCGGACGGGTCAGGACGAACCCGCCGGGCACCGTGCCGTGCTGGATCAGCAGGGCCTCTCGCCCCGGTTCCTCGAAGAACAGGGGCAGCCTGCTGAACCCGAACGTTCCGTCGGCCGAAGGGAGATGGCCCAGGAACTCCGACATGTCGTGACGGTACAGCTGCGCCAATCGCTCGACGACCGGCCTCAGTTCGGCGGAGGCGTGGCGGAGGGTGATGGGCGCGGAATCCTTGATCGAGTCCATCGGGTGAGTCTCGCACGCACGGCGCGGCACCAGGCTCGGGGCGACCGACCGCGAAACGACCGTGAGCCGATCGCGAACCGGCCCCGAACCGGCCCCGAACCGGACTCGTGTCACTACCGAGGCCGCCTCCGCGTCCGCCCGGCAGGCGCCGTACCGGAGCGCGGGCCACAGTGGATCTACCGATGTACGAGAGCACCCGAGGGAGCGAAATGCGCCACGGCGACCAGCGTGAGGAAGAGCGAGGCCCACCGCCGACCGTACCCGGCTGACGTCAAGCGCAGCGGTAGGCCGATGGCCCAGCGGATCGGCGGGCTCAGGAGTGGCCCCGCCCCCCGGGGCGACCTGGACGTCCACCCCCGGTACACGCCCCCGCCCCCTCCGCTCTCCCGAAGATCACCCGAACGGCCCTGACCTGGCAGAAAAAAGGAAGCACGCGTAAGGAAACGCCATGGAGCACGTCACCCTGAACAACGGTATCGAGATGCCGATTCTCGGTTTCGGCGTCTATCTCCCGCCGGAGGAGACCGAGAAGGCCGTCTCCGAGGCCCTCGCGGCCGGCTACCGGCTGCTCGACACCGCTGCCGCCTACGGCAACGAGGAGGCCGCGGGGCGTGCGATCAAGAACAGTGGCATTCCGCGCGAGGACCTGTTCATCACCACGAAGCTCTGGGTCCAGGGAGCCCCCGCCGAGGAGAACACCCGGCGCGCCTTCGAGGCGTCGCTGACCAGGCTGGGCCTGGACCACCTCGACCTGTACCTGATGCACCAGCCCTACGGGGACGTGTACGGGCAGTGGCGCGCCATGGAGACCCTCTACCGCGAGGGGCGCGTCGGCGCGATCGGCGTCGCCAACTTCTACCCAGACCGGCTGGTCGACCTCGTCGTCAACAACGACATCACGCCCGCGGTCAACCAGATCGAGACCCACCCCTTCTTCCAGCGCGCCGCCGACCTGGAGGTCATGCGGCAGCACGGCGTACAGCCCCAGTCGTGGGGCGGCTTCGCCGAGGGCAGGGACGAGCTCTTCTCCGAGCCGCTGCTGAGCGAGATCGCCAGACAGTACGGGAAGTCGGTGCCGCAGATCGTGCTGCGCTGGCTGACCCAGCGCAGCATCGTCGCGACCCCCAAGTCGGTCCGCGCCGAACGCATGGCGGAGAACATCGACATCTTCGACTTCGAGCTCTCCGACCACCAGATGGCCCAGATCACCACGCTCGACACCGGCGAACCGCAGTTCTTCGACCACCACGACCCGGAGACGGTCACATGGCTCGCGCGCCGACGCCTCACCGGTGACGGCGTGAGTGCGTGACGGAGCAACGGCATAACTGACGGAGCGACGGCGTGAGGGTGTGACGAGAATTTCGTTGCCCTGCGTTCCCGCCGGACGTGATGATCTACGAATGGTCCCGACACCCGCACCGGACGGCCGCGCCGGCATCGACGCGGCTCTCGTCACGCGTCTCCTCGCCGCCCAGTTCCCGCAGTGGAGCCACCTGCCCGTGACGCCGGTCGAGGTCGACGGCTGGGACAACCGGACCTACCGCCTCGGCGACGACAAGACGGTCCGGCTCCCCACGGCCGCCGGATACGTGCCCGCCGTGGACAAGGAGAACGACTGGCTGCCGCGCCTCGCGCCCGCCCTGCCCGTCGCGGTGCCGACGGTGCTCGCCAAGGGCGAGCCGGGGGAGGGGTATCCCCATCCGTGGTCGGTGCGCGGCTGGCTGCCCGGGGAGACGGTGACGCATGAACGTGTCGACGACATGCGGCAGTTCGCCGTATCGGTGGCCGACTTCCTGCTGGCGCTCCAGCGCTGTGACACCACGGGCGCCCCGCTCGCCGGGGAGCACAGTTGGTTCCGCGGCGCGCCGCCCGCCCATTACGACGCCGAGACCCGCCGCTGCCTCACCGCTCTGGAAGGCCGCGTCGACACCGACCGGGCCGCCGCCGTGTGGGAGGCCGCGCTGGCGGCCGAATGGCGCGGGGCGCCCGTGTGGTTCCACGGTGACATCGCCGAAGGCAATCTCCTGGTGGAGGGCGGCAAGCTGACCGCTGTCATCGACTTCGGCACGTCGGGCGTGGGCGACCCGGCCTGCGACCTGGTGGCGGCTTGGGTGCTGTTCGACGGCGAGAGCCGCGAGGAATTCCGCAGGGCCGTCGGCCAGGACGAGGGAACCTGGGCACGTGCCAGGGGCTGGGCGCTCTGGAAGGCGCTGCTGGTGCTCTCCGAGTCCATCGATTCCGACGAGAGACGGGCCGAGCGCAACCGCCGCATCATCGACGCCGTCCTGGCCGATCACGACCGCTTCAACTGAGGGGATCCCGCTATGTCTTCCGTGCTTCTTGTCGGTTACGACCCACATGCGATACCCGGCGTCGACGGGGATGCGCTGCGCGCGGCACTCGACGCGGAAATGGCCAGGTTCGGGGAGTACGGCATCGAAGCGGCCATGACCCTGGTCGTGTTCGATGAATCGGCCGAGTCCACCCTCGTGACGTCACTGACGGAACGCCCGTGGGACGTCGTGGTGATCGGTGGGGGGATCCGCAAGGCCGAGCCGCTGCTCCCCCTCTTCGAGCAGCTCGTGAACCTGATCCGCCGTCATGCCCCGCAGGCGGCCATCGCGTTCAACACGAGCGGCGGGGACACCGTCGAGGCGGCCAGACGGTGGCTCTGAGGTCCGCCGTCCCGTCACGGTCGGCGCCGCGAGCGGAGCCGAGTGAAACCCGCCCGCGGGCGAGCGCAAGCCCCCGTGTACCGAGGGGCGCGCCCGGGCAGGTAGCAGCGGGACGGCCACGGCAGGGAACAGGCCATGGCACGGGACGGGACGTCAGGAGGGGTCGGACATCATGGCACAAGACATGTACGGGGGCTGGGAGTTCACCGACGACCGGGGCCACTCGGTGAGGACCGCGCACCGCCCGTCCCGGCTGGTCGCCTACGTGCCCACGGGCGCGGCACTCCATGACCACGGCATACGTCCCGCAGGGCTCTTCGGCTCCGCACACGACGACCCGGCCCTGCCGGACCCGGCCAAGGCGGGCACCCTCCCCCTGACGGACATCCCCTACTTCGGTGCCGGCTCCGCGCTCGACCTGGACGCCCTCGTCGCCGCCGGCCCCGACCTGGTCGTGGCACTCACCTACGGCGGCGGTCAGGTCTACGGCATCGACCCCGAGGCGGCCAAACACCTGGAGGAGCAGGTCCCCCTCGTCGTCCTCGACGTCGGCGGCGGCCGCAGCCTCGCCGGGATCCGGGAACGCCTCACCGAGCTCGCCCGGAGCCTGGGTGCGGCCGCGCGTCCCGAAGCGGACGCCGAACTCGCCGCCGCAGAGGCGCGGTTGAGTGCCGCGGCCGCCGGGTCCGCGCGGCCCCGCGTGCTCGCCCTCTCCCCGGCCGGGTCGGACTCCGTCCACCTGGCGAGGCCGTACGCCTGGCCCGACCTCGCCGCGCTCGCCGGCTTCGGCGTCGGCCTCGTGGATCCGGCGCCAGGGAAGGGCGCCAACTGGTCCACCACCGACTGGAGCGAGGCGGCCGCGCTTGAGCCGGACCTGGTCCTCACCGACGTGCGCGGCAACGCCGCCCCGTTGGGTGAAGTCTTCGGACCGGGTGTCCCCGTCCTCCCGTGGAACCCCGAACTGCCGCCCAGCGCGCAGGAGCACGCACGCTTCCTCACCGCCGTCGCCGAAGCCCTGGAGGCGGCACAGCCCTGACGGCCCGACCTGGCCTGCCTTCGTACGTCAGCGCAGTTGGCGAGGCGTACCGTTGAGTCATGACTCGACTGCTGCACATCACCGAGCGCGCCCTGTGGGACGCCGCGAGGGAGGCCGGGACGTACGAGATGTCGACCCGCGGAAAGACCCTGGAGGACGTGGGCTTCATCCACTGCTCGCTTGCGGAGCAGCTTCAGGGCGTCGCCGATTTCCTGTACGGGGAGTACGAGGGCCCCGCCGAACTGGTGGTCCTCGCCATCGACAGCGAGCGTCTGACCGCACCGGTGCGCTTCGAGTCCGTGGAGCCGGGAGGTGCTGAATTCCCGCACATCTACGGCCCGTTGCCCGTGGACGCGGTGACGGAGGTCGTTCCCTGGCCGACCGCCTGACCGGACCTACTGCCTGACCGGACCGACCGTGCCCGCCCGCGATCCAGGTGGTCCGCCGGGCCTCGCGGCGGGGGAGGGGCTTCTATGATCGCCGGGATGTGTGCGGGCGCGGACTGCGGTCTGTCGGGCGTCGCGCTGTTCGACGGGAGGCGGGGCTGTGGGGCAGACCTGGGGTGCGCTGGCGGTGGCGGTCGTCGGTGTGGTCGGCACGTTGGGCGCGGCCCTGGTGACGCAGAGCAGGGCCGACCGTCTCAAGCGCCACGAACTCGAGGCGATGGCCCGCCAGCAGCGTGAGGACAGGGCCCATGCCGAACAGGTGAGGCGGACGGAAACGCGCGCCGCGGCCCATCGTGAACTGACCGACCTCCGACGGTCCTGTTACATCTCCCTCAACACCACGGCACGCCAATATCAGACCGCGCAGATCAACCTGCTGCACGCGCTGCGGGCCCGGGACCAAGCGGAGATCCAGGTCTGTGTCGAGCAGCTCGAAGAGCGACGCCTGGCCCTGCGCGACAGCTACGCGGAAGCCCAGATGATCGTGCCCGCCGCCGTGCTGACGGACGCCGGCGCGGCGAACCATCAGCTCAACAACACGTACGGGTTGCTGAAACGCCTGCTGGCAAGCGGTCATCCGGATGACGACCGACTCGACGCCGTGGAACACGAGACGGACATGTCGTGGGCGCTCCTGTCCGACTTGCGGGGTTCGATGCGCGGCGATCTCGGCGTGGACGAGGCCTCTGAGTAACAGCGGCCGCAGCGCACCTGGCCGTGCCGCCGCGAGCTCCGATCACTCTCCCGATTTCTTCAGGCTCTTGCTCTTGTTGGCATGGAAGCGTGCCTTTTTCTGACGATTTCCGCATGTGTTCATGTCGCACCATTTGCGAGTACGGCTCTGGCTGGTGTCGAAGAACGCGGCCCGGCAGGTCGGCGAGGTGCACAAGGCCAGCTTTCCGTCCCGCTCGCCGGCGATGATGTCGATCGCGTCGGCGGCGATGACGCTCAGGGCGTCTTCCACGCACGTCGGCGAGCTGAGCCGCCATTGCCGCGTGCCCTCGGGCGTCAGGACGGCCGCCGCCCGTCCCTGAACGCTGCGGTCATTGATGACCTGGACAGCGGACGCCGGAAGAGGGTCTTGGATCGCGGCCGCCGTCAGGGCGGCATGCATCGATTCCCGCAGTTGCCGGGCGAGTTCGAGCTGGGCGGGTGTGCAGGACTCTGTGGCGAGACCGTTCACCGCCAGCCAGTCGACGAGTCGCTGCGGCGTCGGGATGCGCTCCACGGCGTCGCCGCAACGCTCCGTCAGGGTCGCCGTGAAGCTGGTCGCCAGCACCTTGCCGAGGCGGAATTCAGGGAACCGGGCATGCATGGAACCACCTTAGCCGGTTGCGCCCGGGCGTCGGGACGCGTTAGAACCGTCTAAGACGGTTCGCGAGCGGCCGAGCCGTGCTGCGCCGAGCCGTGCCGTGCCGTGCCGTGCCGTGCCGCTCCACGATGTCCAGGAGGCCTCATGTCCGGTGACGTGCAAGCGTTTGAAGCCCACGCAACTGACGCCGAACTCGACGATCTGCGCGCCCGGCTGGCCGCGGCCCGGCTACCGGAAGCCGAGACGGTCCAGCACGCCGCGCCCGGCCCCGGCCGTTGGGCGCAGGGCGTTCCTCTCGCCGACCTCGCCGACGTCGTGGAGTACTGGCGGACGGAGTACGACTGGCGGACGTTCGAGGCGCGCCTTCACCGGATCGGCCAGTTCCGTACGACCATCGATGCTCTGGGAATCCACTTCCTGCACCGCCGATCCACCCGCGCGGATGCCACTCCTCTGCTCATGACCCACGGCTGGCCGGGAAGCGTCGCCGAGTTCACCGACGTGGTGGACGAGCTGGCGGACCCCGCGGACGCGGACGCGCCCGCCTTCCACGTCGTGGCCCCTTCGCTGCCGGGCTTCGGCTACGGCGACAAGCCGGCCACCACCGGATGGGGAACCGAGAAGATCGCCGCCGCATGGGTGGAGCTGATGCGAAGGCTCGGCTACGGCAAGTTCCTGGCCCACGGCGGCGACTGGGGCGGGAACATCACCACGGTCCTCGGCGGCAGGTTCCCTGCGCACGTCCTCGGCATCCACTCGACGTTCGCGGAGGCGCCGCCCGGCCTGACGACGGACGGCCTGACGCCGACCGAGCGCAGGTGGACCGAGGAGACCCGCGATTTCTGGCAGAACCGCGCGGCGTACGCGAAGCAGCAGGCGACCCGCCCGCAGACCATCGGCTACTCGCTCGTCGACTCGCCGGTGGGGCTACTGGCCTGGATCCTCGACAAGTTCGCCGAGTGGACGGACACGGAGGACAGCCCGTTCGAGGCGATCCCGATGGACCGCATCCTGGACGACGTCACCCTTTACTGGCTGACGCGCACCGGCGCGTCGGCGGCCCGCATCTATTACGAGAGCCACAACTCTCTCGACCCGGAACTCCGGGTGGACGTCCCGTCGGCGATCACGATGTACCCCCGAGACATCGAGAAGTGTCCGCGCGGCTGGGCCCAGGAGCGCTACCGCAAGATCGTCCGCTGGAACTCTGCCGAAACGGGCGGACACTTCCCGTCACTGGAGGTCCCGGAGTATTTCGTCAAGGACCTGCAGGAGGGGCTGGGGGCGGTGTTGGGTCGATGGCCTCGAACCTGCTGATCTGACGGCGGAACACCCGGCCCCTAACCAGGTAACAGCCGACCGGAGTGGAACAATTGGGGCATGTTGTCCACCGGTCATGCCTTGCAGATGAGTACCGCCCCCCTCTTCGATACCGGCGCGGGGCAGGGGGCCCGCCAATTCACCGAGCTCGGGCTCGCCCTCGTGCTGTCGTTGCTCATCGGAGTGGAGCGTGAGGCGCGGCAGAAGAGTGCCGGCATGCGTACGCACACCTTGGTCGGCGTGGGCAGCGCGCTGTTCATGGAAGTCTCCATCCACGGCTTCGGCGCCGCCGAGGGCCTCTCGGGGGTCTCGCTCGATCCGTCCCGGGTGGCCGCCCAGATCGTCTCCGGCATCGGCTTCATCGGCGGCGGACTGATCTTCGTCAAGCGCGATGCCGTGCAGGGGCTCACCACGGCGGCGACCATCTGGCTCGCCTGTGGCGTCGGCATGGCGTGCGGCGGTGGGCTTCCGCTGCTCGCCGCCGGGGCCACCGCCGTGCACTTCCTCGTGGTGCGCGGCTTCCCGCACCTGATGGACCGCCTGCCCCTCAAGCCCCGGCCCAGGGCGCTGGACCTCACCGTCGAGTACGAGACCTCCCACGGACTTCTGGGTCGGGTACTGGAGTTGACGACCAGCTCGGGCTTCCGGGTGGACGCGGTGAGCGTGGCACGCGACGAGACGTCGCAGGGCCGGGCGTCGGCACGGCTCAGGCTGGAGGGCACGGCGGAGGCCAACCGTCTGGTGGCGGAGCTCGCACGGATGGACGGTGTCAGAGAGGTCGACCTGGGGGCGGCGACGAACGCCACGGAATGATGGGCGGGTGGCGGCCCGGCCGTTCAGGGTGCGTCTGAGGCGTCTGGGATGTCTGGGACGTCTGCGGTGTCTGCCCTGTCTGAGGTGTCTCAGGATCGCCCCGGTCCGTTGTTCAGGGCCGCGCCGCCAGTGACGCCAGCGTCGGGGGCGCCCCCGCCTCCGCCGCCCTGGAGCCGCGCAGGAGTTCGGTCAGGTCGTGCGGCCGGGCCGGCTCGGTGGTCGCGGTCGCCGCCCGGATACGGTCGAGGCGGAAGCCCCGCCCGGCCTGCCGTCCGCGGCACCAGGCGATGACGTACCAACGGCCGCCGGCCGTCAGGAGACCGGCCGGCTCGACCTCGCGTTCACTCTCGCCTCCTGCCGCGTCGACGTAGGACAGACGTAGCACCGTGTGGGCCGCGAGGGCCTGTTCCACAGCGGCGCGGACCGAGGAGTCGGCGGGCGACGGCAGCGCGACGATCCGGGTGGCCAGTTCCCGTGCCGCTGCCGTGGCGGGCCCTGGCATCGCGGCCGCGATCTTCTGCGCCGCCGTACGGGCCGCACCGGCGTACGGCGTGGCCGCGTCGACCGCGGCGAGGGCGACCGCAAGCGCGGCGGCCTCCGCCGCGGTGAAGCGGATCGGGGGCAGGGTCATCGCCGGGTCGATCGACCAGCCCCCGCCCCGACCTGGCGAGGTGCGCACGGGCACCTCGGTCTCCAACAGGGCCTGGAGATCACGCTGCACCGTCCGCGTACTGACCTCGAACCGCGCCGCGAGCGCGCCCACTGTCAGCGGTCGCGGCGCAGCCGCGCGCAACTCCTCCACCAGGGCGTAGAGCCGAGCCGTGCGGTTCATGCCGGTGACGCCGTCCCCGCCGTCGAGAGGAACTCCCGCTCGCGCCGCTTCTCCCGCTCCGTGACGGTCAGCGGGAACAAGGTGAACCCGTGCATGGCTCCGGCGACGACCCCCAGCCGCACGGGCGCGCCCGCCGCCCGCCACCGCTGGGCCAGGAACAGGGAGTCGTCCATGAGCGGATCCTCCGTGCCGACCACGATCCGGGCCGGCGGCAGACCGGTGAGGTCGGCGAAGAGCGGCGAGAGGTCGGGGTCCCGGCGCCGCTCCGCCCCCATGCCCGGAGTGAACAGCTCGTACGTGCGCCGCAGCGTCTCGGTGTTGCTCAGGAGAGGCCTGGCGCCGAACGCTCGTTGGCTCGGCGTCATCGACAGGTCGTAGGGGCCGAAGAGCAGTTGGGCCGCCCGGAACGCACCGGAGATGCCGTACCGGTCGCGCAGCCGCAGCAGCGCCACCACCGCGAGGTGCGCGCCCGCCGACTCGCCGCCGATCAGCAGCCGTTCCGTACCGAACTCGGCGACGGCGTGCTCCACCAGCCACCGCGCGGCCGTCTCGCAGTCGTCGGGGCCCGCGGGATAGGGGTGTTCGGGCGCGAGACGGTAGTCCACGCTCACCACGGCCAGCCGTGTCTGCTCGGCGAGCAGCCAGAGCCTCTCGTCCTGACCGTCCGCGGAACCGAAGGACCAGCCGCCGCCGTGGAAGTGCAGGTACACGCCGTCCACCCGGTCCGGCACGAAAACGCGTACCTTCACGCCGTTCTCGACCTCTCTCGCCCCGCCCCGGGTTCCCTTCGTCCCGCCCTCGATCCGGCGGTCCCTGCCGTGCGGCAGCCTCACCGGGGGCGTGTCACCGCCCAGCCGGTTGCGCCGCAGCGCGGCCATGCGGGCCGCGTCCTGCCTCTCGTCCCGAGCGGGTCTGCTCGCGGCCGCTGCCTCGAACCGCTCGTTGAACGCGAGGGTTTCGGCGAGACAGTCCGTGTCGGTGAGGTCATCTGTGATCGTCATGCCGCCCACGGTCGCAGTCGTCCGCGACAGCCCCCTGTCACCCTTACCGCGTGACCCGCGTCACGCCCCGGCCCCGGCCACGTCCTCGGGCCGCCCGCCCCCCCCGGCACCCTGCTCGGCAGCAGGATCCGCCGTGGTCCGAAGGGCACGGTCGGGGTCCGTATCACCCTCACACGCTGAGGGCGGGCTCCATCTCGTCACGGAAAGCGGCGACCGCGTCACGGGCGTGCCGCAGCCCCATCCGCTCGAAATCCGCGTCCAGCAGGGCCAGTTCGGCGAACGTGGCCTCCCGTGCGACGGACCCGAGACGCGCCCGGCACTTGGCCAGGCCGAGTCGGGACAGGGCGGCACCCCGCGGCTCGCCCATCGCGTCGAACTCCGCCAGGGCGAGCGCGTACGTCCGCTCCGCCGCCGCGAGGCGCCCGGCGCGGAACAGGACGTTGCCGCGCATCTTGTGGTTGTAGGCCAGTGCGCTCGCCAGATCCATCGCCTCGCACACTTCCTCCGCCTCGGAGAGCAGGGCCAGCGCTCGGTCGGTCTCGCCGCGCAGGGACAGTACGTCCGCCACGCCACGGAGCGACCAGGCGCGGCCCCGCGCGTCATCCGCGGCGGTGGAGATCCGCGCCGCCTCATCGAACAGCTCCAGAGCCTTCGCGTGGTCCCCGCGGTTGCGGTGCATCTGCGCGATCCCCGTCATCGCCCAGACCATGTGCCGTGCCTCGCCGTGGGCCCGCCCCTGCTCGAGGAGTTCCTCGTGGAGCGCGGCGACGGCCGCGTAATCGCCTTGGATGCGCCCGGTCTCGGCGAGGCCCGCCAGCGCGTACCCGTGCGCGAGACGGTCGCCGCTGCCCGCGGCGAGCCGCACCGAGTGCGCGAGCAGCCGCCGGGCGAGCCGCAGCGCCCCGCACTGGCGTGCCAGCGTGCCGCCGCTCCACAGCGCCCAGGCCATGGCGCCGGGGTCGTCGGCGGCGCGGGCGCTGCGGTAGCTCTGGCGCCAGGCGGTGCCCGCGTCGTCGACCCGGCCGAGCCGGCGGTTCGCCTCGGCGAGCGCGAGGGCGGCGCGGGCCCGCTCGGCCGCGCCGTCCGCCCGGGAGAGCGCGCGCCCCGCCGTGGCGCGCACCTCTTCGTAGGAGGAATTCACGGTCAGCTCCGAGCCCAGCTCACCCTGGTACTCCGGGGCGAATGCCTTGACGTACATGGATCCGCGGCCTCTCGATCGTTCGCCGACATCACGTGATCAAGAAGCTATGAGCCGGGCCCGGGGCGGCGAATCCCTCCCGGTGCGGGTCATCGCGTACGACTCGAGTGCTACCGACGGGGCTCGTGATCAACCTCGAGACGTACGGGACGAACCGGGAAGAGAGGTGCGCGCGGCCGTCAGGAGGCGGGCCGCTCCTGCTGGGCGGTGGCCGCCTTCAGGGTGGCGAGGCAGGCGCCGATGGCCTGTTGCAGGTCTTCGAGGCGCCGCACCATGTCGTCCTCGTAGATGTCGTCGAGGTCGTCCACGTCGTCGAACGTCAGCTCCTCGAAGACCTTCGTCGCCTTCTGCAGGCTGCTGTAGAACTTCGCGCGCCGCTCCTGCACCCGGAGCTCTGGGTCGCTCTGGACGGTCTGCGCGACCATGTCCCGCACCGTGTCGTACGCCTCGCGCGCCCACTCGCCGGACTCCTCGCCGTCGTCCAGCTCGTCGATGAGGGACAGGTGCCGCTCGGCCTCCTCGCGCAGCTCCGCAGGCGCCTCGATCACCTGCCCGGCAGCCGTTTTGACCTGGCCGTTCTCCACGATCTGGCGGACGTATCCGACCCGGTCGCCCGCCTTCGCCTCGGCCGCCACGGCCTTCTTCAGGTCGTCGGCCCGCACGATGTCACGGACCAGCTCGGTGCGCAGCGCCGGATCCTCGCCGAGGCGGTCCATCAGCGCCTTGCGCGCCGCCTCCGCGGTGCCGGGGTCGGCGAGGATCGCGGCCCGCAGCGCGGTGGGGTTCTCGGCGACCTCCAGGGCCTTCGTGGGGCGGATGCCCTCGGCCTCGGCCGCCTCGGAGATCGCCTCGCCGCGCCGGCTGAGGGCGCTGGAGCGGGCGGTGTAGTACGACAACCAGACGTCGGCGTCGGGGAGTTCGACCTCCATGCCGGGGGAGAGGGCCTCGAAGTGCGGCACCATGCCGTCGTCGGCGGCCTTGTCCCAGGCCTTGTAGTAGCGCATGACGCGGTCGGCCGAGCAGCCGGCCATCTCCGCGAACGCCTTGGCCGACACCTTCGACGTCTCGCCGGCGCTCTGCCCGCCCGGCCGCACGCTGCGGGCGACCTTGAGGCCGAAGGCCCAGCCACCGGTGCGGGCGTAGGCCCCGAAATCGCGGGCGTCCGTGGCGACCAGGGCCGCCGCGTCGGCGTCGGACGCGGGCGGGGTCACCTCGGAGGCTGCGGGCGCCTCCGGGGACGGTGTGGACTCCGCGGACGGTGTGGACTCCGGGGACCACTCGGGCGCCGCGGACCACTCGGGTTCGGGGGACCACATGGCCTCCTCGGGCGCGGCGGCCGCCTCGGAGGCGGTGGCGTCCTCGGACGGGGAGAAGGCGACGATCACGGATGATCTCCTGGGTGTCACGGGCGTACGAAGGTTGACGCGATACTTTATCGCTCCTAATGGGATGTTTTGCGCGAGAGTTGAGGTGCCGCCGTCCGGCTGCCCGACCGCCCGACCCCCGGGACGTGCACCGTGATCCTTCGCGCCCCGGGAGGCCCACCGGAGCCTCCCGGGCGGGTCCGCCCTGCTCGGGCCGCCCCCCCCCGTCCGCGCCACCCGTCGTGCGGAGACGGCCGCTCGCATAGGCTGCCCGGATGAGCATTCTGGATGACGCCCGACCGGGCATGAACCCCGAGATCCGACCGCAGGACGACCTCTTCGGCCACGTCAACGGCGCCTGGCTGGACACCGAGAAGATCCCCGAGGACCGCTCCAGCTGGGGTCCCTTCGTGCAGCTGGCCGACACCGCGGAGCAGCAGGTCAAGACGATCATCCAGGAGCTGGCGGAGAAGGCCGCGGCCGACCCGGGCGCGGCCTCCGAGGACGCCCGGAAGATCGCCGCCCTGTACGCCTCCTTCATGGACGAGGAGACCATCGCCGCCCGTGGCCTCGCCCCGGCGCAGCCCTTGATCGACGAGGTCGCGGGCCTGCGGGACACCCGGGAGCTCGCCTCCTTCCTCGGCCGCTTCGAGCGGGTCGGCGGCTCCGGCCTCTTCGGCTCGTACATCGACTCGGACGACCGTGACTCCGACCGCTACCTCTTCAACATCCTCCAGGGCGGCCTGGGGCTGCCCGACGAGTCGTACTACCGCGAGGAGAAGTTCGCCGAGATCCGCGAGAAGTACCTCGCCCACCTCACCGAGCTCCTCACTCTCGGCAAGCACGCGGACGCCGCCGGTGCCGCGCGGACCGTCCTCGCCCTGGAGACGAAGCTCGCGGCCGGGCACTGGGAGCGGGCCGAGACCCGTGACGTCCAGAAGACGTACAACCTCACCACGCTCGACGAATTGACCGGACTGGCACCGGAGTTCGACTGGCGCGGCTTCATCGCGGGCCTCGGCGGCTCGGACGCCACCATCGCGGAGACCTGCGTCCGCCAGCCCTCCTACCTCAGCCACCTCTCCGGGATCCTCGCCGAGGTGCCGATCGAGCAGTGGCGCGACTGGGCGCTGACGCGCGTGCTGCGCGCCTGCGCGCCGTACCTGTCGGACGAGTTCGTGCGGAACAACTTCGAATTCTACGGCCGCACCCTCAACGGCACCCCGGAGCTGCGCGTCCGCTGGAAGCGCGCCGTGGCCTTCGTCGAGGGAGCCATGGGCGAGGCCGTCGGCAAGGAGTACGTGGCGCGCCACTTCCCGCCGTCCTCCAAGGCGAAGATGGACGACCTCGTCGCCAACCTCCTCGAGGCCTACCGCCAGTCGATCGCCCGCCTGGACTGGATGACCGACGAGACGAAGGAACGGGCCTACGAGAAGCTCGCCACGTTCCGCCCCAAGATCGGCTACCCCGACACCTTCCGCGACTACTCCGCGCTAGAGGTGTCCGCCGACGACCTGCTCGCCAACGCCTGGGCGGCGGCCGCGTTCGAGACCGACCGGCAGGTCGCCAAGATCGGCTCGCCCGTCGACCGCGACGAGTGGCTGATGCTGCCGCAGACGGTCAACGCGTACTACAACCCGGGGACCAACGAGATCTGCTTCCCGGCGGGCATCCTGCAGAAGCCGTTCTTCGCCCCCGACGCCGACCCGGCGGAGAACTACGGCGGCATCGGCTCGGTCATCGGTCACGAGATCGGCCACGGCTTCGACGACCAGGGCGCCCAGTACGACGGCAAGGGCAACCTCAACGACTGGTGGACCGCCGCCGACAAGACCGCGTTCGAGGCGAAGTCGAAGTCGCTCATCAAGCAGTACGACGCCTTCTCGCCCCGCAACCTCCCCGGAGAGTTCGTCAACGGCTCGCTCACGGTCGGCGAGAACATCGGCGACCTGGGCGGTCTGACCATCGGGCACACCGCGTACCTGATCTCGCTCGACGGGGCGCCGATGCCCGAGAAGGACGGCCTGACCGGCTCGCAGCGGCTCTTCATGAACTGGGCCTACTGCTGGCGCACCAAGCGGCGCAAGGAGCAGGAGCAGCAGTACCTCACGATCGACCCGCACTCGCCGCCGGAGTTCCGCGCCAACATCGTCCGCAACCTCGACGAGTTCCACGAGGCGTTCGGCACGGCGGAGGGCGACGGCCTCTGGCTCGACCCGGCGGAGCGCGTCCGGATCTGGTGACGGACGCGGCATGCGGTGATGTACGCGGGGGCCCCGGGACCGTTGTCCCGCGGGCGCCCCTGCCCCGTGCGACGGCGCCGTACGGCCTGCTCAGGCGGTGAGTTCCCCCTGCGGCCCCGGCACCGGGCGGGTGTCGTGACGGATGTACCACTCCGTGCCGAACAACCGCTCCCTGACCTCCGGGGGAAGACCCGCCACCAGGCCGGGCAGGGCACCCCGCTCCACCTCGCTGCGGTGAGCCAGCACGGCGGCGACCTTCCGCTCCAGCCAGGCACGGACGTCGACCGTCGCGGTGACCCATTCGTCGGGGACGCGGTACACCGCCTTGTGCGCGCCGGCCAGATCCCCGAGCGCGGCCACGGCCGAATCCGGGTACGCGGCGAGGTAGAGGGCGCTGGGCCGCCAGGGCGCTCCGGCGTCCGGGTAGAGCTGCCCGAGTCCGGCCGCGTGGGTGGCGAGCGCGGTGATCCGGTGGGTGTGCACGTGGTCCGGGTGGCCGGTCGGCCCGCCGTACGCGTCGTGGGTGACCACGATCCGCGGGCGGAACTCCCGGATGTGCGCGACCAGCCGCCGTACCGCCTCGTCGAGGGGCGCGTCACACAGCCGCGGCTCACCGGGGGCCGACTCCGGGACGCGCGCGTCGGCGTAGCCGAGCAGCCGGGGCGCGCCCGCGCCGAGGATGCGCAGTGCCTCGGCCAGCTCTCCGGCGCGGTGGGTGCCCTCGGCCCAGGTCGCTGTGACCACGGCGGTGCGGTCGCCCGCGTCCGCGTGCCGGGCGAGCACGCCGCCGGCGGACAGGGACTCGTCGTCCGGGTGGGCGAAGACCGCCAGCAGACCGGGCGCATCCACCATGACCAGAACTCTCCCTCGCGACGACGGCGACGTACTTCATGGTGCACCGGCGGCCCAGGGCGCATGACCGGGCGACCCGGCTCACCCGCGATAGCGTGGCGGGTGCGCTCCAGTGAACAGGAGGCCGGGATGACCGACCAGATGACGGTGGCCGAGGTCATGGCCGAGCTGGCCGGGTTCGAGGACCCGAAGATCCGCCGGGCGAACGAGAAGCGCGGCGACGATCACGGCGTGAACCTCGGCAAGCTGCGCGCGCTCGCGAAGCGCCTGAAGACACAGCACGAGCTCGCGTGCCGCCTCTGGGAGACGGGCGACACGGCCGCGAGACTCCTGGCGACGCTGATCTGCCGGCCCAAGGCGTTCGAGCGTGACGAGCTGGACCGCATGGTGCGCGAGGCGCGCGCACCCAAAGTGCACGACTGGCTCGTGAACCACGTGGCGAAGAAGAGCCCGCACCGCGAAGAGCTGCGCCTGGCCTGGTCCGCGGATCCGGATCCCGTGGTCGCGAGCGCCGGCTGGGCGCTGACCGCCGACCGCGTGGCGAAGAGCCCGGACGGTCTCGACCACACGGCGCTTCTCGACGTCATCGAGGCGGAGATGAAGGACGCACCGGACCGCCTGCAGTGGGCGATGAACCACTGCCTGGCGCAGATCGGCATCGAGGACGCCGGGCACCGCGCCCGCGCCATCGACATCGGCGAGCGCCTGGAGGTGCTCAAGAACTACCCGACGCCTCCGGGATGCACGTCCCCGTTCGCGCCCACCTGGATCACCGAGATCGTGCGCTGGCGGGATGCCTCGTAGGTGGGCACCCCCCCAGCTCCCCCCCCCGGTACCCGCTTGCCTCCCCCTCAGCCCCTGCCGTGCCTCCGCGTCGTGGTGTCGCCATCGCCCCTCAGGATCGCTCGTGCGAGGGCGGCCACCCCGTCGTGGATCTGTCGCGGCGGGGTCCCGTTCGTGCGCAGATGCTCGATGAGGTCGCTGCGCACGGCGGCCAGCAGGGCGTGCGCGAGGAAGTCGGCGTCCCGCTCGCCGCGGGCCTCCGTGAGCAGCGCGGTGAGCTCGGTGTGCCACAGCGCGTAGGTGTCGTTGTGATAGGGGCTGCCGCTGCCCGCGTTCTCCAGGGCCAGCATGAGCGGCCGGGTCTCCAGTTTCAGGCCGAGCAGGGCGTCGAGGAGGGCGAGGGCACGCTCGTCGGCGGGGGCGCCGGGGCCGAGGGGCGGTGGCCCGGAGACGACGTCGGCCCGCAGCTGTTCGGTGCGGCGCTCCACCAGCGCCTTGACCAGCCCGACGCGGTCGCCGAAGCGGCGGAAGAGGGTGCCCTTGCCGACCCCGGCGGCGGCCGCGATGTCGTCCATCGACACCCGCTCGGGATCGCCGCGCTCGACGAACAGCCGCTCGGCGGCGGTCAGTACGGCTTCTCGGTTGCGCTGGGCGTCGGCCCGCTCCTTGCGCGGGGGTGGTGCCACGGTGCCTCCACTGGTGTACGGAACGGCTGCGGGAACGGCCGACTGGAAAATCGGACCGCTAGTCCGTATCGTTGATGCGGACCGCCGGTCCGCATATTAGCGCGGGCCGGACCATAGCCGTGGAAGGGCACCACCATGTCGACCGCGACCACCCGGAACGCCGCTCCGGCCACACCCGAAGAAGTCTTCCGCCGGAGCGTGGACCTGCTTCTGGCGGGGGACTTCGACGGCTGGGTCGAACTCTGGGCCGACGACGGCGTCTTCGAGTTCCCCTTCGCCCCGCCCGGCGCCCCGCGCCGCCTCGACGGCAAGCAGGCGGTCCGCGCCTATATGGCCGCGTACCCCGACGTCCTGGATCTCGTCGCGATCCCGCACGTCGAGATCCACCACACCCGAGACCCCGACGTCGTCATCGTCGAGATGTGTTCCGAGGGGCGGTCGGTGAGCACGGGGCGGGAGTTCGAGATGTCGTACGTCGCCGTCGTCACCGTCCGGGACGGGCTGATCACCCACTACCGCGACTACTGGAACCCGCTGACCGCGCTGGAGATCGCCGAAGGAACCGACGCCCCGTTCACGGGACGCGCCAACGCTTCGTTCAGGGGAGACGCCGACGCCCCGTTCGCAGGAGGCGCCGAATGACCGGCAGTGGAGGGACGATTCTCGTGACAGGGGGCACCGGCAAGACCGGCAGCCGCGTCGCCGAGCGCCTGGTCGCGGCGGGCCGGCCGGTCCGTGCGGCCAGCCGGCACCCGAAGCCCGGTCCCGGCCCCGGCCCCGGCCGCGAGGCGGTCCGCTTCGACTGGGACGATCCCGCGACCCACGGCCCGGCCCTCGACGGCGTGCGCGGGGTCTACCTCGTACCGCCCACCGCCGCCCCCGACCCCGCCGCGTACCTGCTCCCGTTCCTGGACCGGGCGCTCCGTGCCGGGGTCGAGCGGGTGGTGCTGCTGGGGGCGTCGGCCATCGCGGAGACCGACGACGGGCTGGGGGAGGTCTACCGCGCGGTGCGTGCCCGCCTCCCGCAGTGGGCGGTGCTCAGGCCGTCCTGGTTCATGCAGAACTTCACCGGCGACCACCCGCACGCCGACAGCATCTGCCGGAACGGCGAGATCGTCACAGCCACGGGCGACGGTCGCGTCGCGTTCGTCGACGCCGACGACATCGCCGAGGTCGGCGTGCGGGCCCTGACGGATGAGCGTCCGCACAACACCGCGCACCTGATCACCGGCCCCGAGGCGCTGAGCTACGCCGACGTCGCCGGGGTGCTCTCCCGCGTCACAGGCCGTACGGTCCGGCACCGCCCGGTCTCCCGGGCGGCGATGGCGGACCGCCTGACCGCCACGGGCATGCCACCGGCCTTCGCCGAACTCCTCGCGGGGATGGACGAGGCGATCGCGGCGGGCGCGGAGGACCGCACGAGCCCTGCCGTTCACCGGGTCACCGGCCGCGCGCCCACCTCGTTCGCCGACTTCGCCGCGGCGCACGCCGCCGACTTGATGCCCGGCTGAGGCTGTGCGCTCCACCGGCCGGTCGCGCCGGGGATGTGTGTGGATGTCCGAGGTCGCCCCGCGCCCGCCGCGGCGGCGGTGGCATGATCGGATCTCGACGAGTTCGGCCTCCACCACCATCCACATAACTAACAAATCGGTCAAAGTAATTGATATCCAAAGCCTCGCGGGTGTTTTCGCGAATAGACTCCAGCGCCAATTCCGCCACGGGCCGCCGGTCACGGGTACTCCTGTGGACCGTGGCGACCGTGGTGGCCCTCGGGTTCCTCATCGCGCTGGAGATCGCCGCGCGTCACTACGGCGGCGAGCCGGGGCCGATCGCCAACCAGGCGCGAGAGGTGATTTTCCCGCCCAAACCAGGACCGCTCTACGGCGGCCTGGCATTGACGATGGTGGTACTCACCTGGCGGCAACGCTTCATCGCGGCCGGCGCCGCGATCGGCATCGACGCCGCCTTCGTCCTGGTGCGGTGGGCCGTCGGGGCCGAGGTCCCGGAGGACCACTTCTTCGGCAACGGCGCCCTGTGGGTGATGCTGGGCTGCGGGATCATCGCGCTCACGCGCCGCACCGGCGCGGAACGCGTCCTGCTGCTGAAGGGCGTCGGCCTCGGTCTGCTGCTGGTGGCCGGCCGCAAGGCCGGCGACACCTGGCTGCTCATCACGGCGAAGACCCACCCGACGGTCCTCGACCCGTACGTGGCGACCGCCGACCACGCCCTCGGCAACCCATCCTGGGTGGCGGGCCGGATACTCAGGGCCACCGACCCGATCGGCACGCACCTCCTCGACCTCGTCTACGCCCAACTCGCCGTGGCCGCGATCATCGTCGCGCTCTACCAGCTGCGCAACGTGGCGGCCGAACGCCGCTTCCCGCGCCACCACCTGGTGCGCACCTTCCTGGTCATAGGCCTCCTCGGGCCCGGCATCTACATGATCTTCCCGGCGGTCGGGCCGATCTTCGCCTACGGCCCCGGCACCTCCGGCACCGGCGGCGTGGAGTGGGCGGTGGCCGACCTGTGGCCGCACACACCACCGCCGCTCGGCCTCCCGCACCCCGTCCCGTACGACGGCATCACACCCCGCAACTGCGTGCCCAGCCTGCACACCGCCTGGGCCACCGCGATCTTCATCCACTCCCGCAAGGGCCCGAGGCTTCTGCGGTACGCGGGGACGTTCTGGCTGGCCGCCACGCTCGGCGCGACGCTGGGCTTCGGCTACCACTACGGCGTCGACCTCATCGCCGGAGTCGTGTTCGCCCTCACGATCGAGGCGGGTCTGCGCGCGTTCGACCGCGGCTGGGACCGCTCGGGGATCCAACTGGTCGCCTACGGCACGACGGTCTTCGCCGCACTCCTTGTCTCCTACCGCTACCTGCCGATGGAGATGGCCCGGCATCCGTGGGCGTTCGGCCCCCTTCTCCTGCTGGCGATGGCCTCGGTGATCTACGGCTACGTACGCACCACCAGGCTGTGGGAGCCGAAGTCCCCGCTGGCCCAGCCACCGGAACCGCAGCCCGCACTGGTCTGATCCTGAGACGGGCGAAGCCTCCCGCCTATGCAGGGCCTCGGTGCCGTCACTTGCCGGTGAACGTGAGGATCTCGCGCGTCACGGCCCCGGGGTTCTCCTCCGCCAGCCAGTGCCCCGAGTCGGGGATCTCGACGGCACGCGTGACGTTGGGCAGCATCGGCGTCAGGGTCGGCCGGGTGGCGGCGAGGGAACCCTTCGCCGTCAGGAGCAGCGTCGGGGTGCGCGCGGGCGTCGCCGCGTCGTTGTCGCGCTCGTCCTCGTCCAGGTTCCGGTAGAGCTCGAATCCCGCGTGCAGGACGTCCGGACGACTGTAAGTGCGGACGTACTCCTTGGTCTCCGCGTCGGTGAAGGGAGGCTCGGTCCGCGTACCGCCGAAGGCCGCACCGCCGTAGGCGACCTGTGTGGAGAACTCCGTGACGTACTCGCGCACGTCGTTCCGGTCGTCGACGAGTTTCTCGGGAATGGCCGGCTGGCTGTTGAAGGCCATGTGCCAGGAGAAGGTCCGGTACCGGTCGGCGGGAAGCGTGCGCCCGGGGAGCGGATAGTCCATGTGCACGTAGGAGTTCACCTGGCCCGGGAACTGCGAGACGTACTGGGCCCCCACTCCGGCGCCGAGGTCGTGGGCCACCAGGTCGAAGCGGTCGACCCCGATGCGGTTGCGCAGCAGGCCGTGGACGTAGCGGGCCAGCGTCTTCTTGTCGTAACCGGTCGGGCTTCCCTGGCTGTCGCCGAGGCCGGGAAGGTCGAGCGCGTACACGGTGTGGTGCTCGGCGAGGGCCGGCATGATCTTCCGCCACTCGTACCAGGTCTGCGGCCACCCGTGCAGCAGTACCAGTGCGGGGCCCTTGCCGCCCGTCACGTAATGCATGCGCACGCCGCGAACCGTCGCGAACCTGTGCTCGAACGTCGCGTTGAACTCCCGGTCGTGCTTCGTCGCCGCGTCGTACGCCGAAGTCCCAGGGCCGGCCGCCTTGGCTGCGGCTATACGGGCGGCGGGAGGCGCCGCCACCGCGCTTCCGTCGAGCGCGGCCCCTCCCACCGTGCTGCCCACGGCCAGCGAGACGGTCAGGGCGCCCGCTCCGAGAAGCAGACGTCGGCGGCGCGGGTGTTCGTGTTCGTTGCTTCGCGTCACTGTCATGGTGCGATCTTGAGGCGGGCTCTTGCGGAACCTCACACCTTTTTGCAGGGTTGCAAAAAGGTGCCCGACTGACCGGCCCGGACGGGGTTCGAGGAGTTTCGAGCGGTTCCGAGAGAAAGGGCCGGCCCAGTGACGGAAGACCAAGCGGTACTGCAGAACGTCGGGCCGCGGCTGCGGGGCTTCCGCAAGGCGCTCGGCCTGACCCTCGCCGCCCTGTCGGAGCGGACAGGCCTCACCCAGAGCACGATCTCCAGGCTCGAACGCGGCCACGTCCGCCCGACGCTGGAACAACTCCTGCCGCTCGCGCGTGCCTACGCCGTGCCGCTCGACGACCTCGTCGCCGCACCGCCGACCGGCGACCCGCGGGTCCACCTCCGCCCCTTCCACAAGGACGGGCTCACCTTCGTGCCGCTGGGAATGAAGACGGGCGGCATGCGCGCGTACAAGGTGATCTACCCTCCGCTCTCGCAGCTGCCGCCGCCGCGGTTCCACACGCATCCCGGCCGGGAGTGGCTGTACGTGCTGCGCGGGGCCGTCCAACTCGTCCTGACCGGCACCCGCACGGACCTGACGGCCGGCGAAGCGGCGGAGTTCGCCACCGACGTCCCGCACTGGATCGGCAACGCCAGGGACGACCTGCCCGCAGAGGCCATCGCCATCTACGGGCAACAAGGCGAACGAGTGCACGTGACGGACGTCTGACAGGTCGTCCGGGGCGTACGGCGAAACCGGCCGCTACAGGACGACGCGGCCTGTGGCCAGCACCACGACCACGACCGGGACCACGACCGTCAGGGCGAGCGCGACGCACAGCAGGGTCCGGGCGAGGAGCCGTCGGCGCAGGGCGCGGTACGCGTCCTCGTACTCGGCGCGCAACTGGTGCCCGCGGCGGGCGATGTGCTGCCAGCCGTGCCGGGTCAGCGACAGGTGGTCCTCGGTGTAGAGCCGCTCCACTTCGGCGCGCTGCGTGTCGGTCAGCCAGGGGAGTCGGCGCGAGAAGCGCTCGGCCGCCGTGCGGCCCTCGGCACGGGCGGCCTCGACGAGGAGATGGCCCTCGACGTCGTTGATGAAGTCCCGTACGTCCAGGGCGTGATCGTCCATCGCCGTCATCGCAGGGCCCGCTGCTCGGCCGCCGCGATCTCGGGGTGGTGCAGGTCGAACGCCGGCGATTCCGAGCGGATGCGCGGCAGGGACTCGAAGTTGTGGCGGGGTGGTGGGCAGGAGGTCGCCCACTCCAGTGAACGGCCGTAACCCCACGGGTCGTCGACCTCGATCTTCTTGCCGTACTTGGCGGTCTTCCAGATGTTGTAGAAGAACGGCAGGAAGGAGAGGCCGAGGAGGAAGGAGAAGATCGTCGAGACCGTGTTGAGCGTGGTGAAGCCCTCCACCGCCAGATAGTCGGGGACCCGGCGGAGCATTCCGCCCGTGCCCAGCCAGTGCTGGACGAGGAAGGTGCCGTGGAAGCCGATGAAGAGCGTCCAGAAGGTGATCTTGCCCAGGCGCTCGTCGAGCATCTTGCCGGT